>CAVOZW010000011.1:0-343673 GCA_963701385.1 uncultured delta proteobacterium | reverse complement strand
CACACAGCCTGGCAGGTGGTTTCTAATGCCGGCAATAAAGGCAGCAGCTTCTTTCCCGTCAACGGTCGTGCCTTTACGAAGTTTGCCCAGTAAATATTCTCGGGTTTCTTCGATAAAGCACAAGATAGGACGAAGTCCTTCTTTGCCGCGATGCTTTGTATTGTGGCCTTTACGGGCACCTTGCTGGTTGCCATAAACGGTTTTGACGGTGGTATCGATGTTGATGCGAATCTGATAAAACTGAAATTCGCACAATTGCCAGACGCGTTCTCGAAGGATGCTCATGACGGTTAATAGGGACTTGGCCTGATTGATCCCAAGGTTGTCCACATACCGCCAGAAGGTACTGGCCGCCGGAAGTCGGGTGACGTTAAAAAAGCCGCAGAGCATGGCATCCAGGCGGATGTAGACAAAATGCCAGATTCGATTGAACCCAATAAACAGTAGCATCAAAACACCCACCATCATTGAATAGTGTCCCAGCTTGGGTTCGCGGGACGTGGGTTGATAAGCAAAGTGAAAGATTTTATGAAAATTGACCAAATCGAAAAATTTGATCAGCGCCAAAAGCCCGCCAAATGGACTCAATTGTTCGGTACAGGTCTCATAAGGCGTGGAAGCATTGATTTTTCTGGCCTTAGCGCGATTTTTACAAAACCCTTTACGAATGCGGTTTTTCCTGGTATTCTTTTTTTGTCTTTTAACCATTTGGGTACCTCCTGTTATAGCTGTTTTGGTTTGCGGAAACCTTTGCTATAACAGGAATCCCAAATGGTTTTTTATTTTTCAAGAACTATTTGATGCAAGATCGAGGTATTAATTTTCCAGCGTCTTCGGGATTCATTAGAACCTTGTACACCCTTACCGGGCGTTTTATGTTCTTTACGCTATGATCTCCAAGGTATTCATAACCTAAATCCAACTTATCCTGGATGTGGTCATATGTATTTCGTGAAATACATATTCCACCAGGATCAGCTAAACCCTCAATTCTTGCAGCCACGTTTACACCAGCTCCAAATATACTATCTCCATCTTGTACTATATCACCGATGTTGACCCCGATGCGGAATTGCAGTCTTTTATTCTCAGGAAGGTCTTCATTCTTCATCTTGAGTGCTTTTTGTATATCAACCGCACACTGCACCGCCTCCACTGCACTGGCAAACTCAGCCAACATGTTGTCACCGGGGGCATCTACCACACGCCCGGTATATTTTTGGATATGGTCGGACATGATGTTTCGGTAAGCTTTGAGTGTCTTTATCGTGAAAGCTTCATCGTTTGCCATTAAGAGGCTGTAACCCTTTACATCAGCACTGAGGATCGCTCTGAGTTTGCGAATTGTTTTATTCTGGTCTGTGGGCATTAGATCACCTTCTGGTTGGGGTTTGAAGAAGATGATACGTCTTGGAAATATACGGACAGGTCGAGATTCAGGTCAAGTGTACTTTATAGAACTCAGCATCAGATCAGGTGTGATTTAAGCGACTATAAAATTAGTACCTGATTTGGAAGGATGGGTCAAGGCATTGCTGTTTCAAGGTTGTTGATTGGGGATACCATGGCAGAAAACCAAATATCAGCCGATTACTGATACATGGAGAACATCGTGCCTTTTCGCGCACGAAAATAACTGGTTCCGATGTATGTTATTACCACCGGCTACCACGAACACTCTCTTACTGATAACATTTTTCTTATTAAATTGTAAAAAGCTATATTGGGAAAATCAAATCTTTTTTGCTCTGACATTTTAAAGATTGCAAGTGCGAACCTATTTCCGGAGAAATAATGGAATCTATTATTTCCCTTTCTTTTCCATCTCTTCGACGCGATGTTTTTTCTTGGAGATCCTACAGTGTTAGGCCATGCCGATACCAAGGTCACAAAGCACCACACAAGGTATGTTTCTGAACCGCAACAGCGAGCGCATTTCCCGTGGGTTCTGCCGTTCGGCAGAACATTCCTCACAGTTTGCTGCGAGGTTCTTCAATTGGATGCTACAGACAATTACCTATTGGCTTTACCACAAGGGTTTGCTATCGTTTTTATTAATCCAAAACGCAATGTTGAAAATATACCTATAGATACCCAGATTGCTATCACATAAGACTCAATCTGGAGAGGTGGATGGATTTAATGGGCACAGCGACGGCAGCAGTGGGCGTGGCTGCTTTATTGACATATTCCCAACCTGACACACCTGCTCACATTCCTTTAAATCTATTTTCAGGAGATGCCTCATGAAAACGGACCTGTATACCAAAACCATTTTGACAATCATTGCCATCTGCCTGCTGTATTCTGTTGGCAAGGATTTTGTAGCATCAGCCTATGCGACCAAGAATGAAAGGAATATCGTCTTATGAAAATGAAACCATCACTGCTTGAACGATTACAATCAGGCACCGTTATTGGCGCAGAAGGTTATTTGTTTGAAATGGAACGTCGAGGCTATCTCAAGGCAGGCGCTTATGTCCCGGAAGTCGTACTCGACCATCCCGACGCTTTGAGGCAACTGCACCGAGAGTTTTTGCGCGCCGGCTCTGATATTATGCTTGCATTTACCTATTATGGGCATCGCGAAAAAATGAAAACGATCGGTCGGGAAAAAGACCTGGAAAAGCTCAATCATCAGGCTGTCCTTATCGCGCAAGAAATCGCCACTGAAGGGAATGCCCTGGTTGCCGGAAATATTAGCAACACCTGGGTATACGATCCGGATCGTCATGATGAAACCGCCCCGTTGTCATATAGCATATTCGAGGAGCAGGTGCGTTGGGCATCCGATCACGGAGTCGATTTTGTTATTGCAGAAACCATCGATTCATTAGGGGAAGCCCGTGAAGCACTCAAGGCAATCAAGAAATTTGACTTGCCCGCCGTGGTGATGCTGTCATCAATAGCCGAGCGCACTCGAGACGGCTACACCTACGCCGAGGCCTGCCGACGGCTTGAAAAGGAGGGTGCCGATGTCGTTGGCCTGAATTGTACCCGGGGACCGGACACAATGCTTCCGATCATCGAACACATTCGTGATTCGGTTCAAGGTTACGTTGCTGCCGTGCCAGTGACATA
Organism: uncultured delta proteobacterium; assembly: GCA_963701385.1. Classification (GTDB taxonomy): domain Bacteria; phylum Desulfobacterota; class Desulfobacteria; order Desulfobacterales; family B30-G6; genus B30-G6. Next base: position 340,592 of record CAVOZW010000011.1, on the reverse strand, counting down.
CCGCACCACGCCAAAACAGCCGGTCTTTCAGGCTCTCAAGGAACCCGGTAAAGCACGCGCCTTTCCAATTGAGCTCGATCCGTTTGAGCATACCCGGTCCGAAATGGCGCTTTTCGCCGGGCGATGCCTTGAGATCGGCGTCAATTACATCGGCGTCTGCTGCGGAGCCGGGCCGCATCACGTTCGCGCAATGGCTGAGGCATTGGGCCGAACAGTTCCCGCCAGCCGTTATTCACCTGATTTGTCTCAGCATGCCATGTTGGGAAAGAAGGTTCTCAAGCATAACAAGCCATTTTTGTCGCATTGGAAAGATTGAAGCGCACTTCCCCATAAAAATGATGGAAGTTGAAAAGGATCATAATGCCTTCTGATCACAATGTTTTTTTGCGGCAGACGATATAATACCTTGACCCATCTCTGCAAAGTAGATATTATTCTTATGATACGCTTAAATCATAGCTCCCATGAGGCTGTTTCGGGATATGTCCATTTGATCTGACCTCCTTTTCGACGCCTGTCTCTAACCTTGTTTGAAACCGCAACAGCGAACACATTTCCCCGTGGGTTCTGTCGTTCGGAAGTGTCTCACACCCCGCGGGTTTAGCCCGAACATTTTATGAAACTTGACGAGAATTATTTCAGGTTTTTGCGTTTTTCCGGTCTAAATGACGTATGCATGAGGAGGATGTTATGAGACCCAACGGACGAAGACACTGTCAGGCATTTTTTATCATCATGATGTTCGGCCTTCTCTGTTTTTTGATAATGGGATGCAGCGGCGGTGGTGGTGGTGGCAGTGACGGTGGCGGCGACACGGATGGCACGAATACGCCGGACCCAGACAATCTACCGTCGGCGGCCGAAACAATGATTCTCGTACTGGACAGCGACGGCAATCCGGTAGGAAATGCACGGGTCGACGACGTGTATCTTTCGGACCGCAATGGCGTTGTACTCGGGGATCCGCCCAGCCTCGATTCCGGATGGATGTCTATCACGGCTGTCGGCTATGCCCAGGGATTTGCCATGCCCCAGGGCACGTACTTGGGTACAAAGCTTGCCGTGACAACCCTTTCACCCTTTCAGACGAGTGTTCTGCTCGATGGGTCCGCCGATCTGCAGTTGAAAAGCGGGGATCCTGAGCAGCCGGACATTAGGGTGATGCTGGATGCAGATCTTTTTACCACCGACGATATCGCGGTCCATCTGGCAGTGATAGACCCCCTAACCACAGGGCCGCTTTTCGCACCCCTCGATAGTGGTGCTGATTTGTACTTGCAGGCGGCCTTCGCCTTGCATGCCCACGATTTAATGGACAATGAAGCCACCTTCAACGATGGCAAGACCGTAAGCGTAACCTTCAAAGATGCCGGCAGCTTTACCGATGCAGCGCAGGTCGCTTATTTTGACGTGGCGTCCGGTTTATGGCACGTGATTCCAAACGGTCTAAGCCGCTTGGATGCCGAGCACATTCAATGCCTGCTGCCCCACTTTTCCACCTTTGGGTTTTTTGACGACCGGCAGCCGATATATCTCGACACGGATCCGGAAACCCCCGATTCATGGTTCGAAGCCTGGGCCAGGCTGAACTACATTTTTATCGCAGCGGAAAAGAACGGCACCTCGCCGGATGTGGAAGTCGTTAAAAAGGCCATGCAAGACCTGGCCAAAGCGGCAAAAGAATATGCCAAAACCCATCGCAATGAAAGCGGAAAAAATGTACTGATGCAGACCATAGATAAAGCTGCGTTTACTGGCAACTGGGATGTTGTTGCGGATTTGACGGCAGAGGCCCAGACCTTGACCCAGGAACTGGGCGAAAAACTGCTCAATGACCCTGGTTGTGGAAAAATCGGGGAACTTTTAGCCCTCGCGACCCAGGCACAGATGCTTGGCGGTCTCGAATCGCTGCTGGCGCAGCTCGAACAGAAGATAAAGGACCTGCTGAATACCTGTGGTGTATGGAAGGGAGATATTCATTATTGGTTTTTCATGGATGACCCTTACCCTTGGCCGGATTATGATGAATGGGGATATGAAAGCGGCGCAAAGGGATGGCATGAAATTCACACAGTGACCATTGCCGTGCATGAGAACGGCCTTGTGGACGGCGAGAGTTTTGTCAAAAATACGATGCCGACCACCCGCTACCGCAAGGAACGAAGCACCGACTGTGGTATGGCCTATACCGACCTGGTCGTAGAGACTTTCCCCAGCAATGGACAGTGCGTGCTCGATTTTGAAGGCACCTACGCCAACGGCATTTTTTCTATCGGGCCTGTGGGCATTCTGGCGACCCAATTCATCGAGAACAAACCGATTGTCATGAACTTCAAGACCCATATTCACGAATATTCTGGAGACGAATGCCAGGTCTACGAAAATGAACAGAGATGGAAGTTTGCCGATTACTACTCGCAATTGATTCACGGTTTCCTGGGGGCGCCCCAGCCGCCGACGATCGAAGAGATGCTCAACATGGGTGAGCACTCGGTCGTCGACGGCCTAACAATCATCCGCGGGATCGAAATGTTAAGCTTTGCAGTGGGAGAAAACATTACGCCGGTGCTGCCCATATCCAGGGCGCAGCTTACCTGGTCGTTTCAGAAGGTAAACTATCGGTGAATCTTTAGGCGCCGGCACACCTGATCTCTTCACCGTCGGGATACGCCGGGCCATTTTCCGAAAAGCAGACTAGAAATCAAAACCCATTCCCTGCCACTTCGAAACGCAAGTGACAGTGGATCAAGGTCAACCAAGAACCCCGCGGGCCAACCTCGGGTCACCCGAACATGCCCGTCTGCGCGATCGGGGTAACAGGCTGCCGTCGCCATTACCCTTTCGTGTTCCCTCACTGGATCTCAACCCAGGGCACCAAGAGAAAGGAGACCCCATGAACAAAAGCGCCATAAACATTAGACTCATGACCGCTGACGATTTCGATGCCGTGGTTGGTATTGACGAGAAGGTACTCAAGATTTCCCGGCTGGCGTATTATGAAATGAAGTTTGACAAGCTGTTTAAATCCAGAGAATTTCTGCCCACATCGCTGGTGGCGACGTTACAAGATGGAACGGTGGTGGGATTTGTAATGGGGGAACTGTATCGGGGGGAATATGGTATTTCCCAGGATGGAGCGACCTTGGATACCATCGGCGTTGATCCCGATTACCGGCAGAAGGGAATCGGGGCGCAGTTGATTGATGAATTTATTGATCATTTGAAAGATCTCGGCGTAAAAAAAATAAACACCTTGGTCGACAGGAATGATTCCAAACTAATACATTTTTTTAGCACAAACCAATTTAGTCCCGCCAAAAGCATTATTAACCTGGAAATAAGTCTTTGATGCTGGTAAGAGAAGACATATCGGCACGTTTAGGTTCGAAACGTTATTCTGACAACAACGCTATACCTGTTCAATTAGGTCATAAAAAAGAACCCTGGCCCATATTTTCTTGATCCATTACATCGACACCGTATAACGTAAAGCTAATATCCAATTGAAGGGGGGACACATGAACATGAGATCAAAAAAGACAAGAGAACTTAATTGGATCATTTTTGGATGCGTTATCAGCATCTTAATGCTTCTCTCCTGCAGCAGTGGCGGTGGGGGTGGCGGTGGGGGTGGTGGAAGCACTGACAATGGTAATACGACGGGTACAGCCAACTGGACCTATATGGTCTATATAGCGGGTGACAACAATTTATCGTCTGCCGCTATCGGGGATATTAACGAGATGGAACAAGTTGGTTCGACCAACGAGATCAATGTCGTGATTCAAGTAGAATTCAGTCCCCAGTACTCACCGGATTTATCCAATCACAATACCTTGAGGAGTTTGGTTGCAAAAGATAGCGATCCATCGGAAATAAACAGTCAATTCACAGACATCGGCAACCAGGATATGGGAAAGAAGGAAACCCTGACAGATTTTATTGAATGGGCCGCAGAAAATTATCCTGCAAATCATTATGCACTCGTTCTTTGGGATCATGGCGCGGGATGGAAGATATCCCGCAGCACCGGTGGGGTCACCAGAGGCGCACTTGAAGATGCAAGCGCTGAAAGCTTTATGTCGCTGCCCGATATTGCCGACGCCGTCAATAGCAGTGGTATCTCTTTTGATTTGATCAACTTCGACGCCTGCTTGATGGCAATGTACGAGGTTGCGTATGAATTCTATGGACTGACGGATTACATGGTTTTCGCCGAAGAGGTTGAACCGGGCGCAGGGGATCCTTATGACACGATATTGCAGGAACTGGCCGATAACCCCAATATGACGGCAGCGGATTTGGCAAAGACCATTACGCTAAAATTCAAGCAGTTCTACCAGGCCCAAGGCCGCGCTGCCGTAACAAAATCAGGGGTCGACATGGCGCAAACAGGCGCTTTGCATGCCAAGATCGGTGAGCTTGTTCAACTTATGAACACGAATGTGGACACAGAGCGGCCCAACATTCAATCGGCAAGAGATAACTCAGTAGCATATGAATATCCCGAAAACCATGATCTGGGGAACTTTTTAGAAGCGCTGGCCAATGAATCCTCAAACACTGATATCATTGCCAAGGCAGGAGAAATAAGAGCGACCTTGACGACGATGGTGATCAGCAATGATATCTATAGCCCGAATGCGGGCGATGCCATTCTCGATTCGACCGGTCTGGCCATTTTTCTGCCCAGACGAGATCAGGTTACCGACGCCGATCTGGCCAAATATTCGCTCTTGGCCATCAATCAGCAGCGCGATGTCGATACCAACGCCTGGGTAAATTTTGTCAATCTTTTGTTAACCGGCGATACCACAAGTGGCATGCCTTCACTGGAAACAGGCGAGGGAAACTTTGTTGTCTGGTTGGAATGGGATACGGATGCCGATTTAGATTTGCTCATTTGGGAAGCTGACGGGACCTGGGCGGCACCTTTCATTGGCAGTTCGTCAGCCAATGGATTTTTATCTGAAGATTCATTGTCTTCGGGAATATCGGCCGAATTTTATGCGGCAGCTGAAACAGTTGAAAAGGGGGTTTACGATATTTTTGTAAATTATTACCAAGATGGATCCATACCGGACACGACGGCTTACATCTATCTTTTGGACCTTCCGAACGGAATCAATGAGTTCGAGCTTCAAAGCCAAAGATCGATGGGTTTGAGCAATCCAGCGCCGCTTGACTGGTCTGCCTATGAAAGTGAGTGGGACAATGTATGGAATGATCTTTATTCCGATTGGTGGTGGCCAGGTTACTTGGAGCGTTCAACCACAAGAGACGTGTCTCTGTCCGGTTTGAATCAAACAATCGAGCTGGGGAAAGTAAATGTGCATTTCGTTCCGGTCCCCGAAAAAAGCAAACTGAAAAAACGACCCCAAATGGATAGGGAGGCCGCTGAAATCATTAAACAGCGTTTTCATAACCAGGCGAGATAAAACAGGATAAAAATATGAATCAATCAAGTAAGTGTGCAATAACATTGGGTGTGCTATTTCTGGTCATAGGTGTCGCATGGGGCTGTGGATCAGATCGGGTGGTGCAAAGCAAAGGGCAACAAAACGATTCAATAAAACATCATACGGGTTCTGCAGCCATGGGTGAAGCGATAACTGTCGATGAATTGGTAAACAATGCAACCCAATACGAAAATCAATTGCTTACCATAAGAGGTGTTTTCATGGGGTGGAAAGGCAGTTGTAGCGTCCCACCCCCTGAGACACGTAGTGACTGGATGATTGAATACAACGACAAATGTATTTACGTTTCCGGACCAACGCCTTTGGGAATAGATAGGACACCCAATTCAAAAGATATCGGAAAAACAATCGATATCCATGGCAGCGTTCTTTTGAACAACAGTGGAACGCCCTATATAAAAATTATCCATCAGTGAGTTAGCGGAAACTAAAGGAAAAATAGTGAGGATTTTAATTGTTGGTGGCAACGGTACCATCGGTAAAAAAGTGAGTGCCCATTTCTCAAAAAAGCATGAAGTTATTGTTGCCGGAAGAAGTTCCGGCGATGTCAACGTAGATATTGCGGATGCTAAATCGATTGCGTCTTTGTTCCTTGGCATTGGAAAAATAGACGCCATTGTTTGTATTGCAGGAGAAGCTAAATGGGCCACATTTGATTCAATGACCGAGGACGACTTCTTTATCGGGCTAAAGAGCAAGCTCATGGGGCAAGTAAATCTTGTGAGAATTGGACAGGATTATTTGGAAACCGGAGGCTCTTTTACGCTTACTACCGGGATGTTAGCAGATTACCCCGTGGTAATGACGACAAGTGCTGCCATGGTCAATGGAGGAATTCACAGTTTTGTCAAAGCAGCCGCCCTGGAATTAAAAAATGAACATAGAATCAATGTGGTGTCATCTGGATTGGTTGAAGATGCAATTGACAAATATGAGACCTATTTCCCTGGTCATAATCCAATACCAATGAAAAAAGTGATCAACGGGTATGTAAAAAGTGTTGAGGGGAAAGGAACCGGAGAGATAATTCGTATGTATGACAATGCTTGAGTAGGATAACGATACAAGATGCTGAGTCCGGATGAAAAGTCCGTTGTCGTCGGAGGAAAACTGGCCCAATATTTCAATCTGAATATCGGTGACAAATTCGTACTCTACGGCCGCATCCGCTGGAGCTTCTAGCCCGAAAGGACAGCCAGGAATCGATCCACCTCTTGCACGGTATTGTAGTGCGCCAAGCCGACGCGTACCATGCCGCCGGAGTCCTCAAGACCCAGTTGCTCCGTAACATTGATGGCGTAGTAGTTGCCATCCCACACGAAAATACCCTGATTCCCCAGATATTCTGCAATTTGTCCGGGAGTCGAACCCGACTGCGTAAAGGCAAGCGTCGGACACCTTTCGGCGGCTCTCTCTGGATCCGTAATGCCATAGACCTTCAGCGCATTGATTGTTTGTATCCCTGCCATCAGATGCGCAAACAGGGAGCGCTCGTATGCCGCCACAAGTGTCATGGCCTGCTTCAACGCTTTTCTTGTTCCCGAGAATTCGTCGAGAATAGGCAGCGCAAGCCTGTCTTGCAGGGCAGCGTATCCATCTCCCAAGCCGGCTAGATAATCAATGGTGGCAATGAGGCCTGCAAGACCTTCATGATTTTGGGTGCCTGTTTCAAATTTGAAAGGCGGTTGCGGACTGGCCGGACGAACCTTGTAAGCGGCCAGTCGCTCCAGCAATTCAAATTTACCGAATAATACTCCCAGATGGGGCCCAAAGAACTTGTAGGCGGATATGACCAGAAAATCACAGTCCAAGGCCTGCACATCGATCGGGCCATGCGGCGCGTAGTGTACCGCATCGACCCACAGCCAAGCCCCGACCGCATGGGCCAGGGAGGCAACCTCTCGAATGGGGTTTATGGTTCCGACGGCATTGGAAGCATACCCCAACGCCACGAGTTTTGTCTTACGGGTGATCAGCTCCGAAAACCTTTCCAGGTTCAGACGACAATCCTGCGGGTCAAAATCGATCCATTTGATGACGATGCCTCGTTCTTCGAGGGCAAGCCATGGCGCGATGTTGGCATCGTGATCCAGACGCGTCACCACAATCTCGTCCCCCGGCTGAAGATGGCGACCGATGGCTCGACTCAATTGGAAGGTAAGGGAGGTCATGTTCTGACCGAAGACAATCTCTTCGGCCGAGGGCGCATTCAAAAAATCCGCCATGCCTTGCCGGGCTTTTTGGATCGTTTCGTCATTGCGTCGGCTGGTCGTAAATCGACCGGCATGGTTGGCATTGGCCGTTCGAAAGTAATCGGTCATGGCAAGGGGCACACTTGCCGGGACCTGGGTACCCCCGGGGCCATCGAAATAAACATAAGACCGTCCCTGTTCATCCGTCTCCTGCAGTGCGGGAAACCCGGACCGAATTTTATCTAAATCAAAAATATCCAGACACATGTGTTTTCTCACTTTCTTTTACTTGGAAATTAACGGGTTAACTGCCATGGAAGGGGTGTTTTTGCTTGCGTCATTTCATGGCATCCGAAAAGCTGACATAAGCATTGCGCTTTTCCTTGGCCAAGTACATGGCCTGATCCGCCTTCTTGACCAGGTTGTCCATGTCGATGGCATCGGTGGGGAAGGAGCTGATACCGACACTCGAAGAGATGTAATCGACCACATTCCCTTTGAGATCATACGGTTCGGAGAGGTTTTTGACAATTTTTTCCGCAATGGCCGCCGGATGGATATGATGCGGATTGTCCACCAGGACAACAAATTCATCGCCACCGATTCGTGATACAAAATCGGTTTTACGCAAGGTGTTCTGCAGCCGGTCCCTGATCTCCAGTAAGAGCACATCACCGATCTCATGTCCCAGGGTGTCGTTGACCTTTTTAAATTTGTCGATATCGATATAAATCAAGGCCAGTTCGGTGCCATACCGTTTGGCGTGATAGAGAGCGTCCTGCAACTGCTCATAGAAGGCCTTTCTGTTTTTCAATCCCGTCAGCGCGTCATGATATGCCAGGTAGATCAGGTTTTCTTCATACTTCTTCTGCCGGTCCACATCTCTGACGATGCTACGCAAGCCCGTTTTGTTTCCCTGACTGTCCTTGATGACCGTCGGTGTAAGACCCACGAATTTATGGGTTCCGTCCTTGCGTTTGATCAGGCAGGTGAATTCCGGCTGCGGCACGTCGGTTTCGTAAACGTCTGCGAAATGCTTGAACACTTTTTCGACATCCTTCTCCTCCAGCATATTTGCGGTGTTCATACCGGTCAATTCTTCTCTGGAATAGCCTAGAATGTCTCGCATACGGTCGTTGAAAAAAGTGATGTTTCCGTTCGGGTCGACCTCACAATAGCCTTCGTCGATGTTTTCGATAATTGACCGGTAGCGGTTCTCGCTGTCACGCAGGGCCTCTTCGGCTAGATTGCGATCCTGGATCATCTGGTTGGCGGACGTGGCCATATTGACAAACTCTGAATAACTGAGGGTCGTTGGGTCCATCAAAACGGCAGTCGAGGTCGATGTGTTGAAAAACGTGACAAACTGATGGAAGTTGCCCCGAATTTTGCGCATCATCACGCGGTATACCAGGTACTGGAGCAGGAACATTGCCGAAAGAAGCAGTGCCACGGTCGAAACCTGCTTCAAGATCCTGCTCCTGAAATCCAGTTGCCTGTTGAATATGACCCGTTTGATGTCGCCAAACCAAAAACCTGCGCCAACATACCACCCCAACTCCGGTACCCCTTTGACAAAAGCCCGTTGCAGTTCCACTTTCCGTGTACTGGGATTGAACCACGAATAATCGGCATACCCTCCCATGGGCGTCTTGGTGGCTTCCAAAAAAAGCTGATGCGAATTAATGCCTTCGGGGTCCGTGAGAAGAGAAACGTCCTTGCCGACAAGATCGGGACGGCTGATGCTCATGAGCTGGATACCATCGAAGGTTCGCACAAAGAGGAATCCGGGAATCCGTCCTTTGTTGTGAAACCGTATGCGGGAAATCCAGCTCAACATCTCCGATTCCTGGTCATGGCCAGGGGTCCGATGCTGTTTGCGCGTCCATCGAATATAGTCGATGGCCTTTTCCACCTCGTGCCTGAAGATCGCTTCCTGTTCCTGGATATAGGCTTTTGTAATCGACTGGCGTTCCTGTCGGAAAAAATAATACTCACCGAAAATGGCGAGACTACCCAGCAGGATCAAAGGAAGGCTGATCATTAGAAGCATGTTCACCATGATCACGTCAACCAGATGTTTCTTTTTTCCTTTCATTGCCTATTCATCCGATGTTCTCTCCGTGATACGAGAAACTATCTCAAGCATGTCTTTGGGGAGCAAACCCGCCTGATCCTGCGGCAACAGGAAACGCATTCCCCTGTGCTTGCCGCGGGGTTTTTCAAACGCCGTTATATCTGAAGTGTTCATATATCAAATGCGACCATTCGACAATGGCATTTATTGCATGACTTGCGAATGTGCACAATCTAGCATATATAGCGCTTGTCATAAATGAAATGGTTCAAATTTCAAGGGAGGTATGCCTGTGAAACGCGATTTTCTGCACATTACCGATTTAACAACCGACGAGATTCATCATGTGCTGAATCTGGCAACAGACGTCAAAGCCAGGATAAGAACAGATAAGAATTATCAACCCTTCAAAGGGCAAAGCATGGCGATGATCTTTGCAAAACCTTCCGCCAGGACGCGTCTGTCGTTTGAAACGGGTTTTTATCTCATGGGGGGACACGCCATCTATCTGGGGCCTTCGGACATCGACATAGGCAAGCGGGAGGCCGTAAAAGACATCGCCCGGGTTGTCAGCCGCTACAATCATTTGATCATGGCGCGGCTCTTTGAGCACGCCCATATCATCGAAATGGCCGCATATGCAACCGTACCGGTTATCAATGGCCTGACCGATTACAATCACCCCTGCCAGATCATGGCTGACATCTTCACCATAAAAGAACAGCGTGGGCACCTCGATGACTTGAAAATTGTCTACCTCGGGGACGGAAACAACGTGGTAAATTCCTGGCTGCGTCTAGCAATGAGACTGCCCTTCCACTTTGTTTGTGCCTGTCCTGAAAATTATGCGCCCGATGCTGAAACGGTCAGAGCCGCCGTTGACGCGGGTCTGTCTGAAATCGAGATTGTCCACGATCCAATAACGGCTGTAAAGGATGCCGATGTGGTGTACACGGATGTCTGGGCTTCCATGGGTCAGAAGCACGAAGCCAAAGAACGGGAGAAACAATTTCAGGCCTATCAGGTGAACGATGCCCTGATGGCCGCCACCGGCAGGCAAACGTTGTTTCTACACTGTCTGCCGGCAGAGAGGGGCAGAGAGGTCACGGACTCGGTCATTGAATCAACGGCATCCGTGGTATTTGACGAGGCTGAAAACAGAATGCATGTCCAAAATGCAATCTTGTTGACCGTCACCGGCCAGGGCTAGTCCGAACATTTCATGAAATCAGTTTTTTAAGGCGCTCCAGCAGCGATTTCTTCAGACGTACTTCAAGCAACAAGTCACCCGACATGCCACCGGCCGTTCCTATTTCCCCCATGCCGGCCAGTCGAATTTTCTGGCCATCCCGGACCCCTTCGGGAATGGTGACAACAAGCTTTTTGGATCGCTTCTGATGATAATATGCATACGGGCCGCCCTTTTGTGCAAAATCAGCATCGACATGGATCACCTCTGAAAAATCCCGCCCCCTTCCCGGCTGGGACGAGCCGGCTATTTTTCCAAAAGCCCGCTGCGCCAGACTGATCAGTGGGTTTTTTGCAAATGGAAGCCGGCCTTTGTGGTCGGGCCGCCGACCCATGGAGCCGGAAAAAATAAATCCCCGCATGAAAAAACCGGGTCGCTTAATCTCGAAGGTCCGATACCCCTTGCCGTAAACTTCTTTGAAAATATCATGGTATCCTCGAAAGCCGAAGGATTTTGCCATCTCCTCCAGAATCCGGTGAATATCCGATCCACTGAAAATATCCTGTTCCGTGTAGGACTGGCGGAACCGATGCCGGGCGGCCGATCCGAACTGTTGCCGAAGGGTGTCATACTCATGTCGTTTTTGTGCATTGGAGAGGACCGCGTAGGCCTCGTTGATACGCTTCATCTTTTCTGCAGCTTCTGGGGTGTTTCTGTTGCGGTCTGGATGGTATTTGAAGGCAAGATCGCGGTATGCTTGCTTGATTTTCTTTGGCTCGGTATCGGTCGAGACGCCCAGCGTCTGATAATAGTCTGTCATATTAGGCTGTTAGACTGTAGTCTGTAGACTTTTCGGCTGCAGGTTGTAGACTGTAAGCGGCTAAAATCCTAACAGTCTATAGCCTGCAGCCTATAGATTATCGCTTATAGCTTCCATGCCTTCGGCACGCCGGCCTGAAATCTTTTCGGCATCTTGTAATCGCCGGCATTCACGGTCTGCTGAACCAGCCGTGCTGTCTGTTCCATTCCCAGCTCGTTCATCATGCCGAAAGGTCCTTTGGGCCATGCCAGGGCCGTACATACACCCAGCTCCAGATCCTTGACCGAAACCACATCCTTTTCCACAAGGTGGGCCGCGATGGTAAAAACATTCCCCAATAGACGGTCGCTCACAATACCCCTGGTGGTTGGATCCGCAACAATCTCGCCATCGGTCAGGTTCCATGGGACACCGCTTTCAAACTGTGCCCTGAGCTGATCCGGCACTTTCGGATATCCGACATCCGACCCGTTCAGGTAATCAAACATGGAAACGCCCGCATGATAGCACGTCCCCAATCCTGATCCGTTCTGAACCCACATGATGCCGTAGCGCACATTCAGGGCTTCTTGGGAGATGCTTTCAAGTGTAGCGACGTTGTAGGTGTCGTTTAGAAAGGAATCCAGCACCATATAGCTGGAGATGAAGAGCGGGTTAATGGCAAAACCGGGAAAATCTTTAACCGAGATGGCTGTTTTGCGACATTTTTCAGCAAATGCCATCAGGGATTGATAGGTATCATCGCTGGTATTTTTCTGGCGAATCACTTCCACCAAACGATTGATATTGGCAGGAAAGAAATAATGCAACCCTGCGGTTCGCTCCTGTTTGGCCACTTTCGCCATGAGTGTCTCAATCAAAAAGGTCGAGGTATTGCTGACCAGGATAGCATCCTTACTGCAGGTGGAAGACAGATCCTCGAATATTTGGATTTTGAGGTCCATCTTCTCAATAGCAGCCTCTATGATGAGATCGCAATCCGCGAGGGCTTCGTAGCGGCTGGTGCCGCTAATCAATCCCGTTATGGCATCCATCTCGGCCTGGGTTATTTTTCCCTTTGCCACCCGTTTTTCCAGCGATTTGACGACCCACTTGTCAAACATGGTCTGAACCAGTTCATCGTCGAGTTCCTTGAACACCACCCGGTATCCGGACATGGCCGCATTAATACCGATCGCCGCTCCCATAACACCAAACCCAATGATACCGACTGTCTTGATCTCTTTCATCTGCTCTCCTTTTGGTCTTTGTAATTTTCAATTGGCCTTGCAATGACCGCTTGCGTTCGATTGATGGCGATCTTGCCGAACCTTTATTCGCCTGTTGTTGGCAGCATAACAAAAGCGGGTCTTTAGAATCAATAAAATTAAATAGCGGGACGATTTAATCTTGGCAGCATCAGAATAAAGGGTATCCCGGCAAGTCCCAGTACAGCACTGATCAGGAACGTTGCATGCAGCCCGATGTGGTCGCCCATAAATCCGACAACCACCACGATGGCCGATCGTGCCAAAAATGAGGCCATCATGAAAAACCCGTTGGCAGCGGCAGGGCTTCGGCCTGCATTTTCCTGCACAAGGGCCAGCATAACGGGCGTTGTGGACAAAAGGGTGACCCCCGTGAATAAAAGCGCAATAAATCGATACCATCCAGAAAACCAGGTAAACAAAAAGAAACCGATGGGCGCTCCTATGAGGGAGATGAAAAGCATCTGCCGCCGCCCAAAATAATCACTCAGGGACCCCGTGGTCAAGACACCGACAACACCGCTGGCTTCGAACAGGGTCAAGCTGAAACCAGCCAACCAGAGATTGCCCGTTTCGGCTTTGATAAACGTCGGCAGAAAGGTGGTCGTGGATGCATGCATAAATCCGCGCGCCACCAGAATTGCGATCAAAGGCAAGAGAATATGGCGCATGTCACCCCAGGTTTCGAACAGTGACATGCGTCGCTTTCCTGGATTGCCGACCGGCAGCTCCCTGAATCGCAGATAAAGCCATACCGAAGCCAGAATACCGACGCTCATGACCGGGTAAAATCCCTCCAACCCCAGAAGCGAAACCGCGCCTATGGCCACCATGGGACCCACCGTTCTGGCAAATTCTCCCCCGGTCATGAAAAAACTCATTCCCCTCCCGACCCGTGTTCCGGACAAACGTGACACCATTACAGGCGCAGGGACATGAAACATGGCAACGCTGATCCCCGCACAAAAGAGGAGCATCAGCAAAACCCCGTAACTGGGCGCAAGCCCGAGGAGACTCATGGGGATCGCGGTGGCTGCCGGGGCTAGAATGATAAAATAGCGGACACTGATGCGGTCCGCCAGTGAACCGATATACGGATTGAACAGGGCTGGAATCTGCATGACGGTGGAAAGAAAACCGGCCTGGGTCAATGTCAGGGAAAGCTTTTCAATCAGAAGTGGCAGCAGGGGAGCCAGGAAACTGGAATAGGCATCGTGAATAAAATGACATGCCGACAGCACAAAAACACGTCCGGTCTGAAACGTTCCCTTGTCGGGTCTGGTTGGGTTTGTTGGGTTGTTGGGTTATTGGGTTTGTTGGGTTTGTTGGGTTCATGTTGGGTTCGTTGGGTTTGTTGGGTTCATTGGGTTTGTTGGGTTTGTTGGGTTCATTGGGTTTGTTGGGTTTGAGCGTTGATTGAAGGGCCGGCGGCTGACGTTATTGTCCCCTGCGATATCGGAACGTTATTATGACAAACGCTCTAACCCGGAAACAATATAGCTCTCGATGTCATCCGGATGGACGTATTCTTCGGAAATAGCCCGATCCGTGACGGAGATGCCGGCCAGATGAACGGTGTCGACGTTCCCGGAAACAAGAGGATGCCACCAACAAAGCTTTTTTCCAGCAGCCAACAGCCGATAGGCACATGTTTTGGGAAGCCAGCGAAATTTCAGCACGTTGGCGGGCGTCAACTCCAGACAATCTTTGACTAGCAGCATCCGGTTTTCGTAGGAGCGGCAGCGGCAGCTTTGGATATCCAGCAGGTAGCACGACACACTGGTATAATCGATCCGGCCGGTTTTACGATCTTTCAGTTTCTGCAGACAGCAAAGACCGCAGCCATCACACAGCGATTCCCACTCTTGACGGGTCAATTCCTGCAGGGTTTTTCTTTTCCAAAAGGGGGCTTGATTTGTCAATAGTAACCATCAATGGGAAGGTGGACTGATAGACTTTTCCACCGCAACCGGACTCGGAATTTGCTTCTGTTCCAGCATGATTTTCTCTGTCTGCTGCCATGCTTCCAGATCGACCGTCCCGATACGGGTGTCCTTGAAAGGTTTGATAAGGCTTCGGGTAAGCACCAGTTGCTCGCGCATGATATCGGGTGCCGTATCTTTGTCGAATTGTCTCAGTGTTTTCAGGACCTGCTCTTCATTCGCCGGATCCAGGGATTCCTCCCACCCCTGAAGCAGCGCTCGGGTAAATTTCTCAACCACGTCTGGGCGCGATTCCATCATCTGCCTCGATGTCACCACAGAGTTAGCAACAAACTTGACCCCATGGGCAGCCGGGTTGAAATAGCCCACCGATTCACCGAATTCGCCAAGCTTTTTTTCCAGAATTGGGGCTTGTGAATTTCGATACACGGGCCATACATCCACTCTTTTTTGATAGAAAGGCGTATAATCATACCGGACGCTGAAAATTTGGATGTCTTTTTCTGTAATCCCGGCTTTTGCCATGAGCGTACGCATAATGGTTTCATCGTTACCGCCGAAGGTAATGCCCACAACCTTGCCCTTTAGGTCTTCAATACGTGTGATATCAAGATGTTCCGTACGGTATATCCACTGTAACGGGTTGACTTGAAAAAGCTGGGCGATGACAACCACGGGCGAACCCTTTTGCAAGGCCCGAATCACCTGGTCTGCCGACGCCACCCCAAACTGCGCATAGCCCAGCTCAAGTTCCCGAATGGCGTCTCTTTCGGGGCCACCCTCCTTGACAGTTACATCCAGGCCCTGGGCTTTGAAGTGCCCATGAACATCGGCATAGATATCACCGATCACGCTGGCATTGAAAAGCCATTTCAACCGGTAGGTGACTGTCTCCGAGGCCTGTGCGCCCTTTACACCAGGTAACGGCAACAGCAGCGCAAAACAGAGGCAACACCGGAAAAGAAATAGGGTAATGTTTCTAATGGGTCTGCTCATTTCCTTTCTCCCATAAATTCGTTTTACGATTTGCGGTCAATGACTGGCCCAGCCCTTTTTTACGAGAAACCCGACAATCTCCAGCAAGCCCTGGTAAACGGACAGGGTAATGCCGATTAAAAAAAGGGCCGTAAGGATTTTTGCCAGATCGCTTTGGTACAGTGCAACGCGGATACTATAGCCTATTCCGGCGTTTGCTGCAATAAATTCGGCAACAATGGTTCCTGCCATGGCGAGGGTCGCACTCCCGGATATGACGGTTGTCAATTTGCTCAGATTTTCAAATGCCCGTATCTTAACTTCCAGCTGCCAGCGCATTCTCCCGGTAACACGGTAAAAATGCTCGATATCCTGAACCGGTTCCGACATGATGCCGAGAACGGAAAGCAAAATGGGGAAATAGCAGATCATGGCTGCAATCATCAGTCTGGATAAAAATCCGTCACCGAAGAGAATAAAAATAATCGGTGCAATGGCCACGATAGGGTAAGCCTGGACATTGTAGGCCGCCACCTTGATAAAGGATCCGAACCAGGTTGTCTGACGACCCAAAATTCCCACCATGGTCGCCATGAGAATGGAAATGACCTGCCCGATGACGGCAACGGATATGGTATCCACCACATCCGATAGGTATCTTGAAAAAACGGTTCGAAATGTCAGGACCAGGTCTTCGAGTCCCGGAATGACATAATCGGAAAGACCCAGGAGATATTTCACGCTGAACAGGATGAGCAGTCCGAGCAGATAGATAATAAAAAACTGATAGATGCGCCTATGAAGCATGCATGATCTCCAGCATGGTCTGTTCCAGCTGATCTTTGGACACGGTTTGCCCACGTTTGTGATCCCGGCCGTTAATCGTTACGACCTGGGGCGATTTCAGGGAATTTCGAAAAACCAGGATCTCCCTACAGAATTTGGAAACCTCTATCACATTGTGAGAGATGTACAAAAAGTAGGCCTCCGGGAACATGTCCTTGATCTTCAATATGATTTTCTCCCGTGTTCGTTCATCCACATTGGCCAGGCTTTCGTCCATGATGAGCAGGTGAAAATCCTGCAGCAGGTAACGTATCAGGTTGACCCGGTTCTGCTGCCCCAGGGAAAGTTGAGAAAACCTGAGTTTCATGTTTTGGGTCATATCAAAAGAAGCGATCAGTTCATTTTTCCTGTCTGTGAGAGATGCTGGGGTTATCTTTTCGAGATGTTTCCCGACACTCGACCAATCCGGAAGTCTTTCCAGGTTATAGGAGTAGAGAAGGTTCTGCATGCCTTCCGATCTGACGACACCCGAATAGTCTGTAATATCACCGACAATGATTCGCGCCAGAGATGTTTTACCGACACCGGAAGGCCCAAACAGAGCATGGAATCCCGGGGTCTTCATCTGGAAGGATAGACCATGAAACACGTCCATGGAACCGTTGGGATAGCGAAAATTAATATCGCTGCATTCAAGAAACATGATGAAAATAGGCTTACGTTTTCGGTTTTGAGTTTTAGGTTTGGAGAGGATCCAGAACAAACAACCGGCACCACCAGATCGCCATCATGGCTCCCCGATGGTCAGCCACACCACGTCACCCCCGGTCAACTGTGCTCTGCAACGACTCAGAATATTGGATTCTCCGTCCCGGACGCTCACGATCAGTTCCGTCAAACTGGCCAACTCGGATTCAAGATCCTGCGGGCTTTCCTTGCTTCGAAATCCCCTGTGTCTGAAAAACGCATCGTAGGGTTTCATGGTCAACGATCCGCGCAGGTATTTAATGACCCATTCCACATGCGAACGGATATCGGAAAGACCCTGTGATGTCTTTTGAAGCTGCTCACATGTTCGAAGACCGATGGATATCTGGATCTGGTTTTCCTCCCAGCCATAGACCACCGCGATGGTCGGCTCCGGTTCAAACAGGGACTTCCCGCTCTCAATTAAGAGGGTTCGATGCCGGTAGAGGTGATCTTCGATGTTTTTCATGCCCCAATCCATCATGGACACGGACTCTTGCATAAGAAATTGAATCGGTGGCGTGGGCTCCGCCGTCGCCGGCTGCATCGTCAGCGCCCATAAAAAAATCAGCAGGCAGCCTAGCCTGAACGTTCCAGGTTCACGGAATATCCAGGATATGTAAGACAGTCTGCCGTGTGTCAAGAGCCTTCCTTTCATCGCGTAGCCTTCCAGTTAGGACGTTCAACTTGGCTTATGCCGTCAATCGATGCATCCTGCCAGAAAATCGTTTCTCGAAAAATGCTTCCAGTCTTCGGGAACAGCGGCTCAGCTTTTCAATGTCGATACCGGTTTCGAAGTCGCGGGTGTGCAGAAAATTGACCAGGTCTTCCGTTGCGATGTTTCCGGCGGCGCCAGGCACAAACGGACAGCCCCCCATGCCTCCCAGGGAAGCATCGAAGTGCCGAATCCCGTATGCCAGTGCCGTCTGAACATTCACCAGACCCAGCCCCCTTGTGTCGTGAAGGTGAAGTGCCATATCCAGATCACCCACCAGGGGGCGTATTTTCTCCACCATGGCCTCGATTTTTCCCGGATCTGCCATGCCGGTGGTATCGGACAGGCACAGGCTTTCGATGTCCTGCTCCATGAAACCTTCCACAATGCGCCGAACCCGGTCGAACGGTATGGTCTCTTCATCAGGAAAGCCAAAAGTGCACTGAATCCCTGCACGGATGCTGAGGCCCAGTTGTTTGGAAAGTCGAATCATATGCCCTGCCTGCGTCGCGGCTTCCTTCACGGTCATGTTGACGTTTCTGCGGCTATGGGTCTCGCTGGCCGATATGGAAATCTCAACGGATTTCAGGCCGGCAGCAGCAGCACGCTGGACGCCTTTGATATTCAGTGTCAGACCGTTGTATACAACCCCTGCTTGCTGGGGCAGTTGTGCCACCAGCGAATCGGCGTCCGCCATCTGTGGCACGAGGCCGGGATTCACGAAAGAGGCCACCTGTATTTCTTGCAACCCCGCGTCAACGAGATCTGTGATGAGTTCGACCTTCAGGGGGGTGGGAAGGATTTTTGTCTCGAACTGCAATCCATCCCTGGGCCCCACCTCCATGAGCTTGACGTCTGCGGGCGCTTGCGGCCCGTTGACCGGTCTTTGCCCTTGCTGTTGATCAGAATGGCCCATGTTTGTCAGGTCCGTTTTAATTTTCGATACGTGCAATGGAAGATCCCGGCTTGCCAATGCGCTAAACCCGTCGCCTTCCCTAAAATCGTATAAACGATTTTTACCATAGGGAACGACTTGAAAAGGGTCAAGACAAATGTCGGCTGCAGTGAAAAATCGCTTGACGTGATAGCGGTTGTGGCGGTAATTGAAAAGCCTCGTCTGCCGGAGGCAATCCAACAAACACAAGCGACACAATGAACAAAATGAGCACGATAAACCCAAAACCCCAGACAGACGACAACCCATTAAATATCTGCCTTATCAGTTACAGGAGCAACCCGCACAGCGGAGGCCAGGGTGTCTATTTAAAGAACCTTTCAAGGGCTCTCAAGGAGCTGGGACATGGGGTTGAGATCCTTTCAGGGCCGCCGGATCCGTTGATCGACCCTGATATTCCCTTGATCAGACTTCCTTGCCTCGATCTGTACAACCCTGAGAATCCATTTCGTGTTCCGTCTCTGAAAGAACTCTGCAGCCCCATCAATCTCCTGGAATGGTTCTCCGTCTCCACCATGGGATTTCCGGAGATGTTCACCTTCGGTATCCGTGCATATCAATATTTGAGAAAGCGGTTTCATCGGTATGACATCGTGCATGACAATCAGAGTCTCTCTTACGGCATCTGGGCCATCAGACGTCGTATCCCGACAGTTGCCACCATCCATCATCCCATCACGGTAGACCGTGACCTTGCCATTCGAAGTGTTCGGGCATTCTGGAAAAAACTGCAATACCTGCGTTGGCATTCATTTTTAAGAATGCAGCGGATCGTTTCTAGAACCTTTTCGCACATCATTACGGTATCGAAATCAGCCAGAAACGACATTGGACATGATTTTAATATTCCTTTGAAGCGCTTTCGTGTCATACCCAACGGCATCAACACTGACCAGTTTTACCCGCTCCCGGGAATCCAACGCGAAAAAAATCGCCTGATCGTCACCAACAGTGCCGACATTCCCTTGAAAGGTCTCTATTACCTTCTTCAGGCGGTAGCCGATCTTTCACGCAAATACAGCCTCAAGCTGGTGGTGATTGGATCCCCCAAAAAAAACGGCGGCATTGAAAAAAAAATTCAGGAACTCAATATCGGCCACCTGGTTCAATTCACAGGCCGCATCGCGCATACTGAATTCGTCCGGCAGTATGCCAAAGCATCCATCGCCGTTATACCTTCCATCTACGAAGGATTCGGAATCCCGGCCGGTGAGGCCATGGCTTGCGCTGTCCCGGTGATCAGCACCACCGGAGGAGCCCTCCCGGAGGTGGTGGGAAATGCCGGCCTCCTGGTGGCGCCCGCTGACTCACGGGCTCTCAGCAAGGCCATTCAGGAACTGATGGACAACCCGGAGCATGCGTTACGGCTGGGGAGGAAAGGTTTCGAACGCATTCAGAAACAGTTTACCTGGGAAAAAGCTGCCCAAAAGACTGTGGCGTGCTACCGCGAGGCTATCCTTGATCACCATCGACTTTAACCGCATACCCGTGGACCCGGGCTCCCGCATCCTCGATATCGGTTGCGGAAGCGGTAGACACACCTGCGAGGCCTACCGCTGCAAAGACGTCTTTGTTATCGGAGCAGATCTGGCCATTGACGATGTCATGGAAGCCCGCAATCGCCTGGGGTTTCACGACCAACTGGGTGAGCACGGTGGGGGCGCCTGGCAGTTGAATATCGCCGACATTCACCATCTACCCTACAAGCCGCATGTATTCGATTTGGTTATCTGCTCGGAGGTGATGGAGCATGTCCCGGACGAAAAACAGGCCGTCCAAGAACTGGCAAGAATCCTCAAGCCCGGAAAACACTTGGCCCTCTCCGTCCCGCGCTATCTGCCGGAACGTCTCTGCTGGTTGTTGTCCCCTGAATACCACAAGGCCAACCAGGGGCATATCCGGATCTATCGCAAAAAACGAATTGTCAATCTGCTGGAATCGGCCGGGTTTACCCATCGGGGTTTTCACCATGCTCACAGCCTTCACACGCCTTACTGGTGGCTCAAATGCATCGTAGGACCCACCCGTGATCATCATCCCCTGGTCAGGACGTACCACCGTTTTCTGACCTGGGATATCATGAAAAAACCGCGCTTGACCCGTCTTATCGATCGGCTTCTCAATCCGCTCTTGGGCAAAAGCCTTGTGCTATACTTCAAAAAAAACGCCTGAACCGGGCATTTCATGAACAGCGACAATACGATCGCGCAACGGGTTATGAATGCCACGATGCGAAGATCAAATTCTTGACCCGTTCTTCCATGTCAGGTATAATTTTTAGGATCATCTCCAAAAAAGCTGATCTAAAAAAAGGATTCGAGGGGTCCAGGGGTCTAGGGTTCGAGTGAGATGAAGTGAGGCATCGGCTGAATGCTTAAGAATTATAAAGAGTTATTGGAAACGCGGACGATGATATCCGGTGATCTGGATTATATGAAGAAGGAAAAGCTTCAGGAATCAAGAGAGGAACTCGGTGATGTCGAGAGAATGCTGAAAGCGTTGATAAAATCTCTGGAAAGCAAACACTTGGACCCTTGAATCCTTGGATCCTGGAACCCTTTCTCCCAACTGATTGGGAGAAGAGCCAATCAGGATCATCTCCAAAAGAGTTGATCTAAATGAAGGATTCGAGGGGTCAAGGGGTCAAGGATTCGAGTGATATGCTTTAAAATTATAAAGCGTCAAAAGTCTAGCAGGCATCGTATATGACTTGTTTGTATATATATAAATTGGTGATTTGGGCTATGTGAGAGAGGAGAAACTCGATCAATTAAAATTCGTTAGCGGGAGGAAAACAGGTATCCAATTCATCTTTTCTGCGTAGGATACCGAGGGTCTTGATCATGGGTTCTGCAATGAATCGGCCCGAGGAAAGCGCCCTACGATACATATCAAAAGGTGCCTGGCCACCTGCTTCCGGGTTCTCGAAGATGTCGTGAAACACCAAATAGCCGCCGGGCATGACGTGGTGTGCCCACGATTCGTAGTCAAGACGGACGGTTTTCATGGCGTGACCGCCATCGATGAAAACCATAGCGAGCTCGGTCTCCCAGCAACGGGCTGCCACATGGGACCGGCAGACCAAAGGCACGACCGTTTCCAAAAGATCGGCAATGCGCAGGGTCTCTCTAAATGCCGTGAAAGTGTCGACCTGGAAGGCTCGATAATCGAACAGATCCGGATCGAAGTATTCTTCGCCGGGTTGCTGCTCTTCCGAACCCGTGTGATGATCGATGCTGAACAGGGTGCGCTTGGTCTCCTTGCAGGCAGCCCCGATACAGATCGTCGATTTACCGCAGTAACTTCCGATTTCCAGGCAGGGACCGATCTTGCCGGCTTCCCTGGCGATGGCATAGAGCGCCTCCCCTTCAACTGTATCCAGGAAACCCTTGACCTGTTTCAACAATTCGCGCTGTGCATCAATCAACGTCCTCGTATCCTCTCATCAACACCTCCCTCGGCTTTGCCCCGTCCGAAGGACCCACCAAACCTTCCAACTCCATGGTTTCGATGATTCGGGCTGCGCGGTTGTAACCGATCCGGAGATGGCGCTGAATCATGGAGATGGATGCCTGACGCGTCTTGGTGATGAGCGCCACTGCTTCGTCATATTTTTCGTCGTATTCCCGCTCGCCATTTTCAGCCCCTTCCGCCGTCGGAGCCTGGATCACATCTTCCCGATACTCGGGCGGCCGTTGCGACTTCAGAAACTCCGTGATCCTGACGACTTCGGCTTCGGAGATATAGGCGCCATGAATCCGTTGAAGTTTTGCCGCACCGGGCGGTAAAAACAGCATGTCCCCGTTTCCCAGGAGGCTCTCGGCACCATTGGTATCGATGATGGTCCGCGAATCCGTTTTCGAAGAGACCTGGAAGGTGAGCCGGGTGGGGAAATTGGCCTTGATGATGCCTGTCAGAACATCCACGGAAGGCCGCTGCGTCGCCAGGATCAAGTGAATGCCGGCGGCCCTTGCCATCTGGGCAAGACGCGTTAGGGCAACTTCCACGTCCCGGGATGCCACCATCATGAGATCCGCCAACTCATCGATGATGATGACGATGTAGGGAAGTTTTTCCAGTGCGTTGCCGTCCTTGTCGGGCCCCTGCTTGGCTATTTTCTGATTGTACTGATCCACATTGCGAGCCCGGTGTTCAGACAGGACCTCATAGCGCCGCTCCATTTCCTTCACAGCCCAGAACAGGGCATTGGTCGCTTTCTTGGCACTGGTCACCACCGGCGTAATCAGGTGCGGGATGCCGTCGTACATGGAGAGTTCAATACGCTTCGGGTCCACCATAATCAACTTCAGGTCATCCGGCGACGACTTGTAAAGAAAACCGCTGATCATCGTGTTCAACGCAACGCTTTTGCCTGCTCCGGTGGCGCCGGCAATCAACAGATGGGGCATCTTGTTCATCTGGGTTACCACCGGATTCCCCACAATATCTTTGCCCAGGCAAAGTGTCAGGGGTGACTTGGATTTTTCGAACACACTGGATACGACGATCTCCTTGAACCGGACCGTTTCCCGCTCTGCATTGGGAATTTCGATGCCGATGACGGCTTTGCCGGGAATTGGCGCGACAATCCGGATGCTCGTTGCCCTTAGCGTCAGGGCCAAGTCATCAGACAGGTTGACGATCTTGTTGATTTTAACACCCGGGGCTGGCGCATATTCGAAGGTCGTGATGACTGGGCCCGGCGTGACCGTTACCACGCTCCCATGCACACCAAAATCTTCCAGTTTCTTGGTGAGCAGCTTGGACTGCATTCTGAGGTTTTCATTGTCCGCTGAAACCGGTACCGTATCCGGATCATCCAGGAAATTAACCGAAGGCAATTGAAACCCCTTGTCTCCGCGCATGAATTCAAATACTTCCTGTTTTGGCGTCGCCACCTTTTTGATAGGTTTGGGCGTGGGTGCCTTGATGGTGACTTCGGGCACTTTTTGTTTTTTCTTTTCCTTGGCAACCGTTTTACGTTTCTTGGCCTTTTCCCTGCGTTCCTTCCATTTGATCAGCAAGGTTTTCAGCCTCTCAAACAATCCCTCCCATTTCCGGTGAATAAATTGGGCGAAGCGAATAATCGAAAAACCGGTGGTCAGAATGAATCCGATCAACCAAAGCAAAAACAGAATAATGATACCGCCGGTCTGGTTGGTATATTTGACCAGAAATGATTTCAAAGGGATACCGACAACCCCGCCGCTGGAAAACCGCCCACCTAACATCACGACATAATCGCTGTGGAAGGCCAGCAGGCTGCCGGTGGTGATAATGAGAAACAGCCCCCCCAGCGTCTTATAGACCGCAGTCCTGTCCGGCTGCTTGCCAAAAAAATGGATACTCATGAGAAGCAGCAGCACCGGCAGCCAGAATGAGCCAATACCGAACAAACCGATGAGGATCCCGGCTGTATGCGCGCCGAATACACCGAACAGGTTGTGGATGTTGCCGCCGGCCCGGGCATTGTTGATGGAGGGGTCATTCGGGCTGTAGCTCAATAGGCTGATCAGCGTAAAAATGACCAGAAAAAACAAAATGATACCAATAATTTCCTTGCGCATAATTTTCAACCCAGAATAAATATCCGACCCCAGAGGGGCCGGTATTTATGGAACCCCTGAAAGGGGTTAGATTGCCCCGAAAATTGGTAGTACTCTGAGGTCTCAGACCTGCGTTCTTTTTGTTCTCGGTGCTTGATGTATTTCTGAACCATTTTCGAGTCCAGACCAACGCTATCAACGCAGTACCCTCTGGCCCAAAGAACCAGGGTTTCTACGCTGGACTAAATTTCCGTGAAAAAGGGTAGAATGACCGGGCGACGCCCAATGGCATAAAAAAAATACTGCCGCAATGCCCTTCGAACCTCGTGCCGGATCTTGTCGATCCGGTTGCTCACTTCCGGACCCATCTCTTCCACGATTTCCAGCACCACGCATTGGGCATCGCGCAGAAGATGCCCGGTCTCTGTTTCGAAAACAAACCCGCGTGATACGATTTCCGGTCCATACACGATGATACCCGTTTCCTCATCAAAAGCCATATTCACCACCACCAGACCTTCCTTGGATAGGGAATGCCTTTCCTTGAGAACGCTTCGGCCCACATCCCCGATTCCCTTGCCATCCACAAGCACTTTTCCGGTCGGGACAATCTCACTGACGGCAACACCATATTTCGCAAATTCGATAGCATCGCCATTCTGGGCTACCAGCACGCGTTTTTTGGGGATACCGACCTGTTGCGCCAGGCGACTATGTAGGATCAGGTGTCTGAATTCACCGTGAATGGGAATAAAGTACTTGGGCTTGACCAGGTTGATCATGAGCTTTAGCTCTTCCTGAAATGCATGACCTGACACATGAATCGCTGAGATTTTTTCATAAACGACATCCGCGCCCCTGCGATAGAGATTGTTGATAATGTTGGTAATGGCCTTTTCGTTGCCCGGGATGAATTTCGAAGACAGCAGAATCGTGTCTTCTGGTTTGATGGTAATATGTTTATGTGTACCGGCAGCCATCCTGGCCAGCGCCGACATGGGTTCCCCCTGGCTTCCGGTCATGATCATAGTGATCTCGTTATCCGGAAGGTCAGCGATGTCAGCGATATCGATCTCCATGTCGGCCGGAATTTTCAGAAAACCCAATTCCTTGGCAATGCGGACACTTAACTCGATGCTCCTGCCATTGAAAACCACTTTTCGGCCCTGGTTGACCGCAATATCCACCACTTGCTGAATACGCGTAATGTTCGATGCAAACAGGGCCACAATGATGCGTCCGGAACACTTGACCGCCAGGCGCGAAAGGGTCTCCCCGATCTGGTTTGTCGAGATCGTATAACCTTCCTTCTCCACGTTGGTAGAATCCGAGAGCAATGCCAAAATGCCGCTTTCACCCCACTGGGCAAAGCGGCCCACATCCGTCCTAAGGCCGTCCGGGGAGGTGTGGTCGATCTTGAAATCGCCGGTGTGGATGATGGTTCCCACGGGTGTCTTGATCGCCAGGCCAACACCGTCCACGACGCTGTGGCAGACCCTGATGAATTCTAGTTCGAAAGGACCGATTCTGAGTGTGTCCCGGGGGGCAATCTCGTAGAGATTTGTGGTCGCAAGAATATCATGCTCTTCCAGCTTGTTACGAACGATCCCGAGTGTGAAGGCCGTGGCATAGACAGGAACCTGGACCTCCTTGAGCAGGAATGGGAGCGCGCCGATGTGATCCTCGTGAGCATGGGTCAGGACGATGGCATGCACCTTGGACTTGTGGGTGCGTATATACGCCATGTCCGGAATCACGTAATCGATACCCAGCATGTAGTCTTCCGGAAACATCAGTCCGCTATCGACGATAAAAATGATATCGTCATATTCATAAACCATCATGTTGAGGCCGATTTCGCCCAAACCTCCCAGGGGTATGATTTTCAATGGCATGGTCTAGTGACTGACGTTCTCTTCATATGCGTTACAGATGGTGTTTCTCACGAATTCCATGAGGTCGTCCTTTGTCTTGCGCGTGTAGCCGGACGTGGGTATGGGTGTCAGAATGTCCATTCGAACCGATTGGGTCCGGATAAACAGTTTGCCTTTGGGCATGATGGATCCGGTATTGAAAATAATGATCGGCACGATGGGAACACCCGCATCCACGGACAAAACAAAACCACCCTTTTTAAACGGCAGGATATTTCCATCCCAGCTGCGGGTTCCTTCCGGGAAAATCAGTACCGATACCCCATTCCGGATTTTGGCCGCGGCCTCGGTCAGGCTCTGAAATGCTGACTTGCGGTTGGATCTGTCGATGCTGATATATCCGCATCCACGCATGCCACGACCAAATATCGGTATTTTGAACAACTCGGCCTTTGCCAGCCACCTGAACTGAACCGGAAGACACCCCAGCAGAACCGGTATGTCAAAATTGCTCTGATGGTTGGGCATCAAAATACAGGAGCCGCCGACGTTCAAGTTTTCAAGACCATTCACATGCACCTGAATTCCACTGACAAACAGAATGGAACGCGCCCAGGCCCTGGCGACCAAATGAGGTAGGTTTCCATCCCTGCTGAAAATAGCGACGATGATGACAACGGTGGCCATAATCATCGTTGCCAAGACAACATAGAATACAATGAAGACTGAATGTAAAAAATGACGTATCATGTGATCATGTCATGATCTCGAGTTGTTGGAACATCTGGTCAATGCTGCCGATAAACCAGTTACGCTGTTCTTGGGTGGCATACTCCATACAATCACAGCGCACCCGCTGTTGGGTTCGTATCAACAGTTCACAGGACAACTTGCCGGGTTCAAGGTCCAGGGCCATATAGAAGGGTTGACATGACCGGTGGGCCGCCTGGAGCGATGTCAGCAAGGCCTCATCCACCGGAATCCAATAGAGCCCACCCAGTTCTGCTTCCGCATACTTCTTGTCGAGAAAGGCTTTGATTTTCATATAATCTTCAGGTCTTATCTCATCGATAACGTACTGTTTCATGATGAGCAAAGCTACCACAATTTTGCCTGTACCGCAATATATATGTTTAAAACGAATAGGCTACAACAACTGGTGGGGGTCGGAGTGGAAAAATACTGTTGAAGTTTTCATCATTTTATCATAGAATATCGACGATGAAAAACAGAAGCAGAAAACGATTCCTGGATCACATGGCCCTGATCGGGTTCGGCGTAGCCATTTTTTACTGGTTCATCGAGGCTTTGGTATATGCCCTGCTCCCCAATGACATCGGTTTCTTCCAGCGACTGATCGGACCCCAATTCAATGATTTGCTCACCCGATTTCTGGCCCTTTCCTTCTTCGCTATTTTTGGATCCCACGCCCAGTTTACCATCAATCAGCGCAAAATCGCCGAAGCCGCCATGCGTGAAAGCGAAGAAAAATACAGAACCATTATCGAGAGTATCGAGGACGGCTATTACGAATTCAACGCGCTGGGCGTCTTGACGTTCTGCAACAGTTCCCTGGGCGAAATCCTCGGACATTCAAAGCATGACATCATCGACAAGGATATCCTTTCCATTCTGGCACCAGAAAACGGCCAACTGATGATGCAGACCTTCAAGGCTATTTCGCACGAGGAGACGGCCCCGTCAGATGAACTGACCTGGTCCTTTAATAAGATCGACGGTTCCCAAGGTTATTTGGAAGCCACCCTCTCCCTGATCAAAGCCCCCAACGGCAAGATCATTGGATTCCGGGGCTTTCTACGGGATATTACGCGCCGGAAACTGGCCGAAGCAATGTACCAGGAAAAATTGGCCGCCGAGGCTGCCAGCAGGTCGAAAAGCGAGTTTCTGGCCAACATGAGCCATGAGATCCGGACACCCCTCAATTCGATTATCGGACTCGTCGAGCTCAGCCTGGATTCAAACCTGACGGCTGATCAGCGAGAAGATCTGAACGTGGTCATATCCGCAGCCCATGCCCTCCTGGCGCTTATCAATGATATTCTCGATTTTTCAAAAATCGAGGCCGGCAAACTCGAGCTCGAAGCCATTCCCTTCAACATCAGGGAGTTTTTAGGCGAATCCCTTCGGATTGTGGCAGCCAAGGCCCATGAAAAAAATCTGGAACTGGCCTATCGAGTCGAGCCTGGCGTGCCAGAAATGATTGTCGGAGACCCGTCGAGAGTTCGCCAGATCGTTCTCAACCTCATCGGCAACGCTGTCAAATTTACAGATAAAGGCGAGATTGTCCTGGAGGTTGGCCTCAAGACCGCTGGTCAGGATCCGTACCACCTGCTTTTTTCTGTGAGAGACACCGGTATCGGGATTCCCGAGGAAAAACAAGAATCGATTTTTGGTGCCTTTGCCCAGGCAGATGGAAGCACCACGCGCAAATATGGCGGCACGGGCTTAGGACTGGCGGTATCCAAGCAACTTGTGACGCTGATGAACGGGCATATTTGGATTGAAAGTCCCGTGTCGGCCGGACAGGTCACCTCCGGCGGTGATGCCGTGGGACCCGGGAGTGCTTTTCACTTCAGCGCCCTTTTTAAGCAGGCCGTGTTGGCCGGTGAACCCAAAACCCACAAACCCAGCATCGATATCAGCA
This sequence comes from uncultured delta proteobacterium, assembly GCA_963701385.1. Taxonomy (GTDB): domain Bacteria; phylum Desulfobacterota; class Desulfobacteria; order Desulfobacterales; family B30-G6; genus B30-G6. The sequence goes on along the minus strand of CAVOZW010000011.1, from coordinate 311,381 downwards.
AAACCAAGGCCCTTGTGGTCGATGACAACCTGAGCAACCTCGAAATTGTCATGGAAATGATGGAGAGCTGGCATTTATCTCCCATCGGCACGACAACCCCCGGAAAAGCCCAGCATATCCTCTCTGAAGCCCAAGGGTCCGGAAATCCCTTTGGCCTGGTACTGATCGACTCCGACATGCCCGAAGCCGATGGGCTTTCATTGGCCAGATGGATCAAAACCCAAAACAATCTGGATTGTAACATCATCCTGATGAACACCTCTCTGCGAGACCGGCGGCAAGCCGATTTCGAAGATTTGAACATATCTTCGTCGATCACCAAACCGGTGCGGCCATCGGACTTGCTGGACGCCATCATCTCTGCCGTTATGCATGTGGAAATCAGCCAAGAAAGAGACCTGCCAACATCAAAAGCCGCAAAGGACCCGCAGGTGCAACCCCTCAAGATCCTTGTGGCAGAGGACACACCCTTTAACCAGAAATTCATTACGCGCCTGCTCAGCAGATGGGGCCACACAGCAAAGATCGTGGAGAATGGACGCAAAGCCGTCACAGCTGTTGACGAGAATCGCTATGACCTGATTCTCATGGATGTTCAAATGCCGGAAATGGACGGGTTCGAGGCAACCAGAAAAATACGTGAGCTCGAAGAAAAAAAAGGAGACCACACCCCCATCATCGCCATGACCGCACATGCCATGAAAGGCGATCGTGAACGCTGTCTCGAGGCTGGAATGGATGATTACGTTCCCAAACCCATTTCATCCGAAGCCCTCTTGAATGCCATCAGAATGCTCGTGCCTGAATCAGCAACCCGCAAGGAGGAATCTGCCGTGATCGAGAACGCTCAGCCTGTATTCGATAAAGATGCTCTCTTGAAAGCATTTGACAACGACTGGGATTTTTTAAAAGAGGTCCTTGACATGTTTATCGCAGATTATCCGCAAATGCTTAAAAATATCCATGATGCCATCCAAACCAAGGATGCCGCAGCACTCCAGCGTACGGCACATGCACTCAAGGGTATGCTGGGTAACTTTCAAGTTGAAACGGCAACACAGAAGGCTTACAATCTTGAAAAGATGGGCAGCGAGGGAAATCTTGAACAGGCCACAGACATCTACGCACAGCTTTCCAGCGAACTTGACAAACTCGAAAAACTGTTTGCAGACTTGTCCAAGGAGACGATGAATTGAAGATACTGATAGCTGAAGACGATGGGGTTACCCGGCGCAGGCTGCAGCATTTCCTTGAAAAGTGGGATCACCAAGTGATCACTTCGGAAAATGGACTGACTGCCCTGGAGCATTTTCTTTCCAAGGATATTGACATCGTCATCACGGACTGGATGATGCCGGAAATGGACGGCCTGGAACTGGTGGGTCATATTCGCAGCCGGGGAAGAGAAAAACCTTATGTTTACACGATTCTGCTGACATCCAGGGGCGACAAGGAGGATGTGGTCAAAGGATTGTCGGAGGTCGGTGTGGACGATTATGTGGTTAAGCCCTTTGAACCCGATGAACTGCGCGCCCGTCTCACCGTTGGGGAAAGAACCGTCAGGCTGGAAAGAACACTCAGAGAGTATGGAGAAGGACTCGAAAAGATCGTCCAGAAACAGACCCGAATGATCCGCCAGACCCAGGAGGAGACCATCATCCGGCTCCTGACAGCACTTGAATCGAGGAGTGAGGAAACCGGCGGACATGTCAGGAGAATCGGCCTCTACAGCGCCTATCTGGCCGAGGCCGCGGGGTGGACCAAGCAACAAGTGGACGATATCCGTCTGGCGGCTCCCATGCATGACATTGGTAAAATCGGCGTTCCAGACGCCATTTTGCAAAAGGAGGGACCGCTCACCACAGAAGAGTTTGAGGTGATCAAGTCACACACAACCATCGGTGGACAAATACTGGGGGACTCGGAGTTTCCCATGCTGCAGCTGGCCCATGATATAGCGCTCTTTCACCATGAGAAATGGGAAGGCAATGGTTACCCTGAAAACCGTTCAGGTGAAGAAATTCCCGAGGCGGCACGAATCGTTGCACTGGTAGATGTCTACGACGCTCTCAGCCAGGATAGGGTGTATCGTAAGGCCGACGCAATAGACGAGGTCCTCAGAAAAATGAATAAAGCCAAGGGGAATCACTTCGACCCCAATTATTATAACCTTTTTGTGGAATCCCAGCCGGCATTCCAGCAAATCGCCCGCGAAAACCCATAAGGCCAGGTATGAAAAAAAAAACAGTCTTCATCGTCGACGATGATCGGGTCTTTATCAAATTCCTGACCAAGTACCTGGCTTCGGATGTATTGACCATCACATCTTGCAGCACCAGTTCCGGTGCGCTCCAGGAAATCAAACGCCTCAAACCGGATTGTCTCATCCTCGATATCATGATGCCGGACATTGACGGTCTTGAGCTGTGCAAGCAGGTGAGAGCCGAACCCGGCTTGGAGAATACCAAAATAGTGGTGGTATCCGGAAAAACCTACGAAATTGACAGGAAGCGGGCCTTTGATGTGGGTGCCGATGGCTATATCGTCAAACCGGTGGCTCCCGACAAGATCGCGGGACAGATCCAGCGCATCGTGGAAGATCGCGTCGAGATGACCTTCTGGGGCATCAGGGGCACCTTGCCCGTCCCGGGACAAGAAACCATTCGCTACGGGGGTAATACAAGCTGCGTAAGCCTCGAATTCCCAAAAGGCGGTCTCTTTATTTTCGATGCCGGGACAGGTATCAAATCTTTATCGGATCACCTTGAAACCCAGAACCGCTCACAGATCAAAGCCAAGATTTTCATCTCTCATCCCCATTGGGACCACATCAATGCGCTCCCATTTTTCACCCCCCTTTACAAACAGGGCAATGAATTCGAGATCATGGGACCCGCCCATGGAGACATTTCCATACGGGAACTGATTTCCGGGCAGATGGACGGGGTCTATTTCCCCATCGAAATCAAGGAATTCGGGGCGACCGTGAGCTTTCAAGATCTGAAGGAAGGGTTTGTTTCCATCGATGGTATCGATGTTCATACGATTCTGCTCAATCACCCGGGACATTGTTTGGGATACCGGATCGATTACAAGGACCGCTCCATCTGCTATATCACCGACAATGAACTTTTTCCCAAATCGAACCGATTTTATAACCGTGACTACATTAAAAAGTTGACGACTTTTATCCACAATACCGATGCGTTGATCGCCGATTGCACCTATAGCGAGGATGAGTACACCCAAAAAGTTCGCTGGGGGCATTCGTCGATCACGGAAACCATCCATCTGGCACATCATGCCAAGGTGAGAACCCTCTATATGTTCCACCATGACCCTGGGCAGTCGGACGCCGCCATCGATGTAAAAGATGCCCAGGCCCAGGCCCAACTGAAGGCCTTGAACTCATCGACCCGCTGTATCACCCCCATGGAAAAACAGTACTTCATGGTTTAGGCGTTCTAGCGCTTATCAACTTCCGGAGCGCTTTCGGAACCTTATTCTGACAACAACGATAACATGCCCTGATGTAAGGTCCATAGGCGGCTCAAACAGCGCAAGTCACCATTGGGTCACCCATCTCGCTCTAGTTAGTGCCCATCCAGAAATGGTCTTTTTCCGCGATATCGGCGTTGGGCGCCATGATTTAACGTCTCAAAATAGCACGCTATTCCTGCGGATTAAATCTGTCGTGCGCCTTGATCTCACGCATAAATCTTCATTTCTGGACAGACAATAGATAGGTGAAAACCCGAACGTTAGGTATTGGAGTAACCGGCAGGCCGTATACAGGGGAAGTTCTCAGCGGAGGAAAGATGGATATCCGAATTCCCCTGGCCATTGGCGATCCTCAGCCAGGGGAATTTCAGAATATGAGGCGATTACGTCTCTTCAATGGTAATGGCGTCTTCTTCGCATACTTCTACACAACTTTCACATCCCAGACATTCATCCGCATTCACGGGTGACGATTTTTCATCAACCATTTCAAAAACTTCAGTTGGACAGACATCGACACATTCTTCACAACCCACACATTTTGCTTCATCAACAGTCGGTACAAAAGCCATTTTTCATGCCTCCTTTGGTAATGTTTGGTCAGGGTACTGACACCTTTTGTTTATCAACGGAAATGCCAATATACCATTTCATTTTTCGAGTCAAGTCTTCTTCTGACAATTCCTGGAAAAATACCGGTTGTCATACGTATGTTCCGATACCCTTGATAAAAGCGCCGGTGGGTGACGGCAAACAAACGTTCGCCTGTTTGAAGCGAGTTAGTGCCCGTTAGAATAACCCGATGCCGGCGTGAACCCCACGCGCTCAGGCACGTGGCATTTTCACAACCGTAAAACAAGCAGAGCAGGTTACGGAAAGCCGCCCTAATCGGCCTTTCAACCTGAGGTTTTATGGATACAACCGATCAGCGTGTTTTTTGCCTCGACATCCGGAGCCCTGTTGACGGGCAACGCCCCTTCGACAAATCGGGAAAAAAAAGAATGGGGGGCAAGACCCGGCAGCAGGTAGAGTTGCATGCAAAGGGTGTCCGAGGTTTCAGCAGGATAGGTATCCAGGAGCCCGGAATCGCTGATGAGGGACATGGGAGAACGCATCAGGTCTCGACAATAGTCCGCCAGTGCCTGCAGCTTTTTCTCGGCAGTCGGTACACCCTTGGAGATACTCGGAATCGTCGCCGCCAGGATCAAGGTTTCGTTATCCGGCACATGCTCCTGGATCAGGCTTGGAACAGCAGCAGCGGTCGTCACCAAGGGTCCTTTCACATGGCCATGGGAAAGCATGACCCGAGACCAGGCCTTCAATCGATCCAGTAACATATACTGAAACGGATCCTCTTGCTCGCATGCTTGTCCTTGTTCGGTCAGTCCGTCCGTTGAATGCGCATCGCCGCTGAGCTCCCGGTACAAGTCTCGCTCCCTCGCTTCGTGCTGCAGCATCTGATGGCAAAGCCACTGGTTGTGAGCGTCAAATTCCTGAGCCAGCTGAAGAAACAGGCCTGCCTGCAGGTCGGCATCCTGTTGGGGCGCAGTTTTGGAAACCGGACGTCCTGCGGCCCTGATATCCTGTGCTATCTGCGAAACCGACGTGGGTTCGAAAAACGGTACCTTGCCCCGGTAGCCTTTTAAAAAGGGGGCCACGCGGGAGCTTTGGCTCTGGGCCCAGTTTTCAGTTTCGAATACAATCTTATCCAACATCTGGGAAACGTCCGGGTCAGGCAATATGACATCCAGAAAACCACTGTCAAGCCATTGCCTCATGGGTTCCGGGAAACGTTTCATCGAGGGTTGAAACACCGATATGCCGCTGAAAAAAGAACGAAATGCGTCGATGGCCGGCTCTGTTACATAGGTAAAAGGAAAGAGTAAGGGTTTCATCGGATCTTTTCCCGGTCCCTGACCCGAACACCCCGCGCGATGAGTTCCTCCCGTATTTGATCGGCAAGATCCCAATTACGCTGTTGTCTGGCCTGGTCACGTTTCTCAATGAGACGCTGGGTGTCATTGTCCTGAACCTCCTTTTCAAATTCGAACAGGTTGAGAACCGTGTTGATTTTTTTAAAGACATCCATGATCTTGTTTGCATCCGACTGATTGAGGGCCCGTTCCGAGATCAGCCGGTTCATCCGCTTGATCATCATAAAAATAGCTGCCAGTGCAGCGGAAATATTGAGGTCGTCGTCCATGGCATCGCTAAAACCGTGCCGGATATCGTATAATAGCTGATCCAGTTCCGGATAGGAAGGTCCTTGGCCTAATTCTTGAAGCCTAGCGATGAAGGAATCCATCCGTTGAAGCGAGCTTGCGGCGCTTTCGAGTTTGGTCCTGGCAAACTGGATCGTTCGGCGATAGTGACTCGAAATGAGCCAGTATCGAATTTCCCTGCCGCTGAATCCCATTGCCATGAGAGATTGAATTGTCATCCCCTCCCCTGTTTCATCCATTTTCTTTCCATCCACGAGCACCCGGTCGCAATGGATCCAGAAACGCGCCAGGGGTTTTCCGGTCAGGGCCCCGGCGATGGCGATTTCGTTTTCGTGATGCGGGAAGGTCAGTTCACGGCTGGCGGTGTGTATGTCGTAGCTGTCACCCAAGTATTTCATGGACATGGTGGCACATTGGAGGTGCCAGGAAGGCCTCACGTTTCCCCAGTCGGTCTTGACATAGATCCCTCTTTTGAGCTCCGACAATTTGGATCGTTTCAGGAGCGTGAAGTCCCTAGGATTGTCCTTTTCGTATTCATCGAGGTCGACCGTGGCCCCAAGCCGAATTTTGTTGATATCGACCCCCGATAAACGGCCGTATTCTTTGAATTGTGAGATATCGAAATAGATTGAGCGCAGTTTTTCATAGGCAACGCCCATTCTGACGAGTTTCTCGGCCAGCGACACCATGTCACCGGTGTGATCGCTGGCCCTGGGGTATTTTTCAGCCGCTTTGATGCCCAGCAATTTCAGGTCGTTTTTAAAAGCATCGATATGACGGCGGGTAAAATCGGCTATCTCCATGCCCGCTTTTTCCGACCCGTCGATGGTCTTGTCGTCGAGGTCGGTGATATTCATAATGTGCGTCACATCATAACCGCGATAGTCAAGATACCGTCTCAGCAGATCGGAAAAGACAAACCGTCGGCACTCTGCAAGATGCATTCGGGCATGGGCCGTCAAGCCACAGGAATACATGCTAACCTTGCCCGGCACCAGTGGTTCAAACAGTTCTTTTTTACGGCTCATGGTATTGAAGAGCTTCAACTCCACCTTGTCCCTGACGGTGAAAAGCGCTGTACTCAGATAACGCTCGCCACCGTCCGGCAAAATGACCACCAGCGTCCCTTCGGTCATGTTTCTGGCTTCCTCCAGGGCGATGGCCATGGCGGCACCACTGCTCATGCCGACAAAAAGGCCTTCTTCCAATGCAAGGCGCCTTGTCATCTCAAAAGCAACTTCGTCTTCGATGTTGATCTTTCTGTCCAGGCGATTTTTATCGAATATCTCGGGTCGATAGGCCTCTTTCATGTTCTTCAGGCCTTGGATTTTATGACCGAGATACGGTTCGACACCAACAATCTCGATGCTCGGATCATAGGTTTTCATCCTGCGGGAGACACCCATGGCGGTACCGCTCGTTCCCAGCGTCACTATCACCTTATTGACATGGCCGCCTGTCTGGGACCATATTTCAGGCGCTGTTCCATCATAATGGGCCTGCCAGTTGGCGTCGTTGTTAAACTGGTCCGTCATAAAATAGCGCGCGGGATTTTCGCGTACCAGACGATAGGCTTCTTCGATGGCACCATCGGTCCCCAAATGCCCGGGTGTCAGTAAAATTTCCGAACCCCTTGCCATTAATATTTTCCGTCGTTCCCCGCTGACAGATTCCGACATGGTCAGGAGCAGCCGGTATCCTTTGACCGAACAGACGAGTGCGAGGCCGATACCCGTATTGCCGCTGGTGGCTTCGATGACGGTCTTTTCGCGTGTCAGTTCTCCGGACGCTTCCCCATTTTCGATCATCCGCAAGGCGGCCCGGTCCTTGATGGACCCGCCGGGATTTAGATATTCCAGTTTGGCCAGGATCTTGACCCTGGGGTTGGGGTTCAGGACCCGTATTTCCACCAACGGTGTATTGCCGATGCTGTCTAATATCGATTTGTTCATCATGTCTCTAATGGGTTATGAAGGGCACCCGCCAATACAGCAAGAATCTCCTTTTGCACGAGATCCTGCGGTCTGGAAGCATCGATGATCTTAAAGCGCCGGGATTCGAGATGGGCCAACGCAAGATAGCCTTCACGAACCCGCCGATGGAAGTCCAGGGCTTCCTCCTCGAAACGCGTTTCCGTTCCTGTTCTCTGTCCGTTTTCGATCTGTCGCCAAGCACGCTGAAGCCCTATTTCAGGGGCAAGATCCAGTAAAAGCGTCATATCGGGTTTATATTCACCAAAGGCGAGCCCGTGGAGTTGCGTTATCAGCTGCACATCCAACCCTCTGGCATACCCCTGATAGGCAACGGTTGCATCATAATAACGGTCGCAGAGAATGACTTTCCCTGAGGACAGACCCGGCTTGACAATTTCGTCCAGGTGCTGCGCCCGATCAGCCATGTAGAGAAGTAACTCGGCAAGGGGCGTCAAGCCCTTGTTTCTTGAATCGAGGAGTATTGTCCGTATCTGCCTGCCGATGTTCGAACCGCCCGGCTCCCTGGTCATGACAACATCGTGACCTGTTCGACAAAGATAGTCATAAACACTCCCAATCTGGGTTGTTTTGCCGGATCCCTCGATACCTTCAAATGAAATAAACATTACGATGCTGGTTTCCCTCGCTAAAAGCGCCTTGCCAGAACCTGCCGAAACGATGTCCCTTTTTCCTTAGGGGCCTTCTTTTCCCATGGTTCCCATCGGTAAACCCCTGGGCCAAGTTTCAAATATCCCATGATTTAAGCGTTCGAATCGATTGATAATCCGTCATATCACACTGGATGGGCGTGATCGATATATAATCTTTTTCAATGGCCGCCACATCGGAGTCCGCATCTTCGATCGACCCCTGGGCCGCGATGCCGTGCCAGTAGTAGGGACGCGCTCTTGGATCGAGGCGCTTTTCCATTTGTTCACGAAACATTTCGAGGTTTTGATTGCTGATCCGGATTCCCTTAATAGCCTGCAGGGGAAGATCGGGAATGTTGACATTCAAAAGGGTGCCCTGAGGCAGCCCCTGGGCCAGCACCCTGGTCGCCAGGCGCTCGGTAAATTCAGCCGCCTGATCATAATATCCCGGGGTTTTGCCCCTGATGGAAACAGCCATGGCCGGTATACCATAAAGGGCGGCTTCCCTTGCAGCCGCGAATGTTCCTGAGTAATTGATGTGGACGCCGGCATTGGCACCCGGGTTGATTCCCGAAATTACGAGGTCCGGCCGTTCCTCTAAAAGTTCGATCATGGCCAGTTTGATACAATCCGCCGGTGTTCCGTTCACCGCAAAGGCCTGGTCGCCGTTAAACAGTGATATTTTACGAGACCTGATGGGCATGTCGAGGGTAATGGCGTGGCTGATGGCGCTGCGCTCCTGGTCGGGTGCCACCACGGTCACAGAGCAGGTGTCTGAAAATCGTCTGTGGAGCGCCCTGAGGCCCTCGGCATAAATCCCGTCATCGTTCGACAATAATAGTTTCATTCGTTCCTAAAGATTTGAAAAGTGCACCAACGTCACGCCTCATCGCCTTCGGTTCTCTTGAGACAACGCAGCCCGAGAATGAACCTTCATACATCAATTGCATTGATTTGAAAAGGCTTGGCATGGATCTTATTCTTGATTTTTTCAATGCGTTGGCCTTATATTGAATCATTTTGACAGGTGCAACAGGTTTGTATCCCTGAAAAGACCCCCATGCGAAAGCTCATGCAGCAAGTCAAACGTCGAAGTGGTCAACATAGAAAGTGTAATGCATCTGTGCTCGTGCCACCTGTCCTAAACGTTTTGGGCTGCAGCGTCTGTGTTCTCTGCATCCTGCTGCTGTTTTATGGAACGGTCGGGGCGCAAGACCTTGCCCGGGATCTGGGAGATGCTCAGATTCCTTGGCATATCACCGCCGACGAGCTCAGCTTCGATGAAACAAAGCAGGTCTACATCGCCACCGGGAACGTGGTCATTTCCAAGCTGGACAAACAAATCAGCGCCGATATTGTCCATTTCGACCACCAAAACATGCAGGCGCTGGCAACAGGGCATGTGATCATGTCCGTAGACCAGGACCTGATCACCGCCGACAGCCTTCAAATCGACCTGACGACAGAACAAGGAACCCTCTACAACGGTTCCTTGTTCCTGCAGCAGCAAAATTTCCATCTAAAAGGGAACGAGATCCTCAAAACCGGCCTGGATTCCTATCAGGTGGACAAAGCCAGTCTAACCACCTGTGACGGGGAAAAACCGGCCTGGAAAATAACCGGCAGGAACCTGAATGTAACCATCGAAGGTTACGGGTATGCCAATCACGCTATATTCTGGGTAAAGAACATCCCGGTATTCTACACACCGTTTATCGCCTTTCCGGTAAAATCAAAACGCCAGACCGGTCTCCTGGCACCCCAAATCGGCTCATCCTCCCGCAAGGGTTTTCAATACAACCAGCCTTTTTTCTGGGCCATAAATGACAGTGCGGATGCAACTTTTTACGATCACTTCATGGCCCTGCGGGGCAACAAACTGGGCGCTGAATTTCGCTATGTCACGAGTCCTCTGACCAAAGGCACCCTGATGTTCGACTACCTCGAAGACGACAAAGTGGATGACGGCCTTGGCGACAACAGTGTTGACTGGGGATATGATGACACCCGGGACGATGCTAGCGGCCTCGCTACAGACGTCCTGCGCCCCAACAGCGAACGCTACTGGTTCCGCATGAAACATGACCAAGCGCTGCCGTGGCAGTTTTCAGCCCGGTTAGACCTCGATGTCGTCAGCGACCAGGATTACCTCAAAGAATTCAAAGGCGGATACGCCGGCTACAATTTTACCGACGATTACTACAACAATGAATTCAACCGGGACCTGGATGACTACAACGATCCCATTCGTCTCAACCGCTTGAACATCAACCGTAACTGGTCCGTCTTCAACCTCAATGCCGAATTCAGATGGTATGACAACGTCATCAGCAGGCAACAGGACGACCGGGACACCACGGTGCAGCGGCTGCCCTTCATCCAGCTCATTGCACCCAAGCAGCGGCTGGGGGCATCCCCCTTCTACGGAACCATGGCCAATGAATACACCTATTTCTACCGGGAAAATACCGACACCACCAATTCCGTCACCCGGGACCATCGCCTGGATGTCCATCCCAGGGTATACCTGCCCCTGAGTTGGGAGCACTACTTTACCCTGGAACCATCCATGGGGCTCAGGGGAACCTACTGGCAGGTCGTGGACTACGAGGACCAGCCCGATGATATGGAAGACAACCAGACCTTTCACCGGGAGATCCCCGACTATCGGATCGATTTGTCCACGGAGGTCTATAACATCCTGAGCACGGGCGGCGATCGGATCGACCGCTTCAAGCATACGGTCAGACCGCAGATTGTCTATACCTATATTCCGGAAGAAGACCAGTCGGATTATCCTTATTTCGATGCCAAGGACAGAATCCTGAAAAAGAACCAGCTGACCTATTCGCTGACAAATCTGTTCACCTACCGCGCCAGGATCGACCATACCCGTTCAGCCGCGGCAGAGGCAGACAATCCGGAATTTTCTTATCGGCAATTTATGCGGCTGTACCTCGAACAGAGTTACGATTTCAACGAAGCGGGCGAAGACGACCCTTCAGAATGGCAAAATGGAGAAAGCCAGGAGCCTTTTTCACCGGTCTATGGACTCCTGGAGTTCACACCGCAAAAATATATCACCCTCAAGGCGGATGCTGAGTGGTCAACTTACGAAAACAACTTGACATCTCACAGCTTTTCGACAACCTTGTGGGATCGACGAGGAGATCGGCTGTCCTTGGAAAAACGCTACAAGCGGGATATCCCCAATATCGACCAGGAAGGTCTGGACTCGGTTTTTGCCAGGCTGCTGATCACCATGACCGCGGCGTGGTCACTTACCGCCGAGTATGAAAAGGATCTGTATGAGGACGAGGAGATCCTTGCCAGCATCGGGGCACGCTTCACTGCGCAGTGTTGGTCGTTTCAACTCACCTTCACCCGCGAAGAGAAAGACGAAAGCTATGATTTTATGATCGGGCTGCGGGGCCTCGGGGAAATTGAAAGTGATTTTTAATTTGCAGCATGGGATTTACCCATTTCGCGAATGAAAAACCGCGGGGCAAGCCCCCTGCGCCCCCATAAAAACCTTGATCACCATTCACCCCCGCCCTGACGGGCGGGGCCCTCTGGCGCGGTTTTTATAGAAAGTTATCACCATGACGCATGATACATTAATAAAAGAATGGTATGTTCTCCATACCCGCAGCCGTTTTGAAAACGTGGTCTGCGACGGGCTGCTAAAAAAGTCGTTCGAGGTGTTTTTGCCCAAGGTGCAAGTTCCCAGCAAACGCCGGGACAGGAAACGGATGATTAAGGTTCCCGTGTTTCCGGGATATCTTTTTGTCAGAACGGACATGAGCGTCCACGAGCACCTGAACATCGTCAAAACCATTGGGACCGTCCGCCTTGTCGGCACCAAGAGCGGACCGGTATCGGTTCCGGATGAAACCATTGACTCGCTGAAAATCATGGTCAACAGCGACGGCCCCATCATCACGGGAAACCGTCTGACCAAAGGGGACAGGGTCATGGTCGTTAACGGTCCCTTTGCCGGCGTCATCGGAACCTTTTCAAACTATCGGGGCAAGGGCCGGGTTGTCATCAATGTGGATGCCCTCGGACAGACCGCCGGTGTGGATGTCCTTGAGGAGGACATCGAGTTGCTTCCTAAAATATTGGCATAACTACTTGACTTTTTATCAATTCATCGTTTAAACTCTCCACATTGTGATGTCATGGAAATGCGGGAAGGAGGACACATGAACAAATTAGAACTGATCTCTGCTTTGAAGAAAGAGGCAGATATATCCAAATCTGAAGCTGCCAAGGTCGTTCAGATGTTTTTTGATCATATGGCGGAAGCCTTGGCCCGTGGAGAGCGGGTAGAAATTCGTGGGTTGTGCAGCTTCTATGTAAAAAACTACAAAAGCTACATGGGCAGAAATCCCAAGACCGGCGAAAAGGTGCTAATCAACCCCAAGAAGCTCCCTTTTTTCAAATCCGGTAAAGAGCTTAAAGAGCGGGTTGATTATTAGATTTGTGCCAGGATTCGAATCCATAGTCGATCAGGAAAAACCTGTCAGGCTTCTAACTAGTATTCTTCGTAAAGGCAACATTCCCCACGCCTTGCTCTTTACAGGTATCCAAGGTGTCGGGAAAAGGAAAGCCGCAAGCCTATTTGCCATGGCCTGCAACTGCCAGGCAGCTGACTCCCCGAACCAGCCGCTCGCCGACAAGGAAACGAAAGCCAGGCCATTATCGCCGTGTGGCGGCTGTAAATCGTGCAAAAAAATTATCTCCGGGAACCACCCGGACATCATCTCGATAGTGCCAGACAGGGCCCATATCCGCATAGGGCAGATTCGTGATCTCTGCCATATGCTGGCCATGAAACCCTATGAGGCGCGATACCGGGTCGTCATCATATCCGATGCACACGCATTGAATGTGGAGGCCGGCAACTCCCTGCTCAAAGTACTCGAGGAGCCACCCGACAGGACGATTCTGGTCCTCACCGCTTATCATTTGCATGATCTTCTTCCCACGATCGCTTCGCGGTGCCAGCACATCCGATTCAACCCGATTTCACATGACGTCCTCAAGGACTTTCTTGTGAACCAGGAGGCGATATCTGCTCGGGAAGCAGACCTGCTGGCAACACTGGCAAACGGCAGCCTCACTGAAGCGCTCTCGCTTGTGACTTCAGGGTGGATCGAACAGCGGCAATGGATCTTGCGGATGATGGGAGAGGAGCTGGCCGGTCAATCAGCGCTGGGTCAGATGACAACCCTCCTGGCCTTTTCCGAGAAACTGGCTCAAAACAAAGATCGGGTTGAAAATGCGCTGGAAATTCTTAAATTGTGGTTCAGGGATTTATTGATCTGTCAGTTGTCACCCGACAGGGTCATCAACAGGGATTTTTCCCAGACCTTGCAACGGCTTTCGGAAAAGATGGCAAAGGACGATCTTCTCTCGGCATATGACGCCATTCAATCTGCACAAGAAAAGATCAAGGGCAATGCAAATCCAAGATTGACACTCGATGTCATGATGCTGAAACTCACGGGGTTCGATCATGAAAAAAATCGTAGGCATCCGATTTAAATCGGCTGGTAAAATATATCATTTTGACTGTGGGGCCTTTGTCTTGAACGAAGGCGATAACGTGATCGTAGAAACGGAAAAGGGTCTCGGCTTCGGCTTTGTTGCAATACCACCGGTGCTGCAAGATTCACCTTCGAACGGCCGGCAGTTGAAAAAGGTCTATCGCCTTGCCAATGAAAAAGATCACCAACAGAGAAACACCAATCTGGGCCTCGAACAACGCGCCTATAGCTTCTGCATGGACTGCATCAGAGAAGACAAACTCAAAATGAACCTCTTCTCCGTTGAAAGTGCCTTCGACGCGAGCCGTTTCACGTTTTTTTTTACCGCGGACGGTCGCGTGGATTTTCGTAAACTGGTGAAACGCCTGGTCAAGGAGTTCCGGACCAGGATCGAGATGCGTCAGGTCGGTATTCGAAATCAAGCCAAGATGTGCGGTGGTGTCGGACGCTGTGGCCGTGAGATATGCTGCTCCGCATTCATCGAAAAATTTGAGCCCGTTTCCATCAAAATGGCCAAACAGCAGGGTCTGTCGTTGAATCCAACCAAGATTTCCGGTCAATGCGGCCGACTGATGTGTTGCCTGACCTATGAAAACAAGACATACCAACAATTGAAATCCAGTTTTCCCAAAGTGGGCAAAACCATCCAGACCAAAGACAAAACTGGCAAGGTGATCCGACACAATGTCATCGGCAGGCGTATTCTCATCCGATTGGAAGATGGCTCCGAGATGGAAATCGGCGTCGACGACATCGTGAACTAGGAAAAAGGCTTTAGGGGCAAGCTTTTAAGCCATAAAGGGTAAGCGATAAGCAATCGGCCGCCAAAGGCCAAGCTTATAAAAACCGCTTAGCGCTTGAAGCGTATCGCCAAAACGCAATATACAGCATCGACAAATCGTCAGGAGCATCCATGACCACCCCTTTCTACATCACCACACCCATCTACTACGTCAATGCAAGGCCGCATTTGGGGCATGCTTATACCACAATCATCGCCGATGTCGCGGCCCGGTTCCATAGCATGCGAAAGGCCGAAACCTTTTTCATGACGGGAACCGATGAACACGGGGACAAGATCTTACAGGCGGCCGAAAAAGAAGGCCTCAACCCAAAACAATATGTCGACAAGATCAGTGCCTTGTTCAGGAATCTTTGGCCGGAACTCAATATTGGTAACAACCACTTTATCCGTACCACGGATCCTTCCCACATGGCCGTTGTGCAGCAGGTCCTCAGCAAGATACACGCTTCCGGGGATATCTATTTTTCGGAATACAAAGGTCTCTACTGTTTCGGCTGTGAACGTTTCTACACGGAACGCGAGCTCATCGACGGCAAGTGCCCGGACCACGAGGTTGAACCGAAAGTCATCAAGGAATCGAATTATTTTTTTAAAATGAGCCGCTATCAGGACTGGCTGATCGAACATATCCATCGTCATCCCGATTTTATCCGCCCGGAGCGCTACTGCAACGAGGTACTGGCCTTTCTCAAGGAACCCTTGGAGGACCTATGTATATCCAGACCCAAATCCAGAATTTCCTGGGGCATCACCCTGCCCTTTGACAAGGATTATGTCACCTATGTCTGGTTCGATGCCCTGCTCAATTATATATCCGGCCTCGGGTACCCGGATGGTAAGCTGTTCAAGACGTTCTGGCCCGTTGCCCAGCATATCGTCGCCAAGGACATCCTCAAGCCCCATGGGATTTATTGGCCCATCATGCTGAAAGCGGCCGGAATTCCCATCTATCAACACCTAAACGTCCATGGATATTGGAACATCGATCAGAGTAAAATGTCCAAGAGTCTCGGCAATGTGGTCGAACCACTGCAGCTGAAAAATGTTTACGGCCTGGACGCCTTCAGATTCTTTCTGATGCGGGACATGGTCTTCGGACTCGATTCCAGCTTCAACGAGGAAGCCCTGGTGCAACGCATCAATTCAGACCTGGCAAACGATCTGGGAAACCTCTTTAGCCGTGTACTCTCCATGGTGCGAAAATATTTCAAGGGTGTCGTCCCTGAACCCGATGTCGGCCTGGTCGACACCGGCTGGATGGAATTGAAATCTGCTGCCATGCTTGCCGTTACCGAATTTGACGACCAGATGGAGGTCTTTGCCTTCCATAAAGGCATCCAGGCCATATGGGAATTCATCAGCCAGATGAACAAGACCATCGATACCGCCGCCCCCTGGAATCTGGCCAAGAGCAACGATCAGCAGCCAGAATTGAGAACGGTTATCTACAACCTTCTGGAGGGGCTACGAATCGTTTCCGGATTGATATATCCCATCATGCCGGACACCGCTCGGAAAATGCAGCGCCAGCTGGGCCTGGACCCTGAATCAAGGTTCTACGATTTAGAGAACCTCGAACGCTGGGGTGACAGCCGTCCGGGAGCGGATCTGCCGGCATTTGAAGCCCTGTTTCCACGCATAGCGTCGGCGACGAAACCTGGCGCCGATTCTGAGACCGCGACAGTTTCTTCGCCGCAATCCAGTACAAAACCTTTGATTTCATTTGATGATTTTAGTAAGTTGGATTTGCGGGTTGCCACCATCGTGCATGCCGAGGCCGTTCCCAAGTCGAAAAAGCTGCTCAAGATCGAGATCGACATGGGCGTACGCCGGATGATTGTTTCCGGTATTTCGGAAAGCTATCGTCCGGCAGACCTTATCGGACTGCAGGTTGTGGTGGTGGCCAATCTAAAACCTGCCAAACTCATGGGCATCACCTCCCAAGGGATGCTGCTGGCGGCCGATGCCGAATCAGGAGACAGCCTGGTTGTCCTGGACCGTCACGCCGTACCCGGGTCCTCCGTTAACTGATATGGAAACCCCCAAGATTCACAACCACAACAGGTCCCTGCCCAGCTGGCAGTCTCACCAGAGTCTGTTTCAGCGGTCCCGTGCCCGAAAAAGCCTGTTCCATAAAGGATTACACCTGCTTATTGTGACGGTGGTCGTCATAAGCGCAATCTACGGTCTCCTTCAGTGTTTCAACTGGATTGTCGCCAGCGGCCAAACCAGCTCCAAAACAGCCGCCAGCGCTTCGCCCAACGAAGATCGCCGGCAAAGCGACAAACAGTCGGCCCGACAGCTTTTAAAGGAAACATCTTTTCTCAATCTAAAGGATACCACTTTTCAGGTAACTCACCAGGACACGACCCTGAATCTCGACACCAGCATCGACCCCTCACTGCAGGACTACATGCTGGGAAAACTGGATCGCAAGAATTCACGTCACATTGCATTGGTTGCCCTGGAACCTGCCGGTGGTGAGATCATCATGATGGCCGGATTTGACAAAACCAATCCTGACAGCAATACCTGCCTCGACAGCAGCTACCCTGCTGCGAGTATTTTTAAAATTGTCACCGCGGCCGCAGCCGTCGAAGAACAAGATCTCGAATCAAACTCGAAGCTCAGGTACAACGGAAGCCAACACACACTTTACAAAACCCAACTCAAAGACCGCAAAAACCGCTATACCAACTACACGACATTCCAGGAAGCCTTTGCCAAATCCATCAACCCCGTTTTTGGCAAACTCGGGGCTTTGCGTCTTGAAACAGACCAACTGTCGGCCTATGCGAAGGCCTTCGGCTTCAACTCGAAATTCGATTTCGAACTGCCCCTTCCGGCGAGTCGTTTCAGCATCACCGA
The DNA here is from genome assembly GCA_963701385.1 of uncultured delta proteobacterium. Taxonomy (GTDB): domain Bacteria; phylum Desulfobacterota; class Desulfobacteria; order Desulfobacterales; family B30-G6; genus B30-G6. The sequence continues at coordinate 293,810 of CAVOZW010000011.1, read as the reverse complement.
CACCCCCTATCACCGGGCTGAAATCGCCAGTGGGTTCAATAGGCAAACAACGCTTTCGGCTATTCATGCCGCATTGCTGTCGGCCGTCATTCTCAATCAAGGCCAACTGGTGGAACCGACGATCGTCCACCGGATCACCGATGAAACCGGACAACTGCTCTACGAAAACCAGCCTGGCCCCATGCGACAGATCATAACACCCAAGACAGCGCGGGTGGTCTACGACCTCATGGAAGCCACCATCCGATACGGCACAGCAAAAAAAGCCTTCAAGGGTTTCCAATCAGATCCTGTTCTCTCCAAGTGCAACCTGGGCGGGAAAACCGGGTCAATCTTCAACAAGAAGCATGATTTGCGTTACGACTGGTTCGTGGGCTTTGCCGACCTGAAAAACGGTGACAAGAAAATGGCCATTGCCGTTGTCGTGGCCCACGAGGAATATATCGGCATTCGGGCGGCCGCCTACGCCCGCATGGCTATCAAGAAATACTTTGAAAACTTTTTCAAAACAGGTTGAACCGTTATCATGACACGTGTTGCGCTGGAAACAGCGGCTGCGTTTATTTACCAGCTGGCCTGGTGGGTATCGATCCCCTATCTGCGCCATAACCATCGCCTGGCTGAAGGATATGTCCAGCGCTGCCTTGCCCGTCCATATCTCTCCCGTGCGGACCTGTGGATCCAGTCCGCTTCGGCGGGAGAGGCTTATCTGACCTGGGAAATTCTGAAAAGACTTCTCGGGTGACCCGCCCCTTAAAATCCTTGCAACCGCCAACACCAGCCAGGGCGTGGGAATACTTCAACAGGCCGTGATGAACCTGTCCGGGGCCGGCAGCAACATGGAAATCCAAACCGCCTATTTTCCCTTTGACAGCCCGGTCATCATGAAACGGGCACTTCGTCTGGTGCGGCCCCGTCTCATGGTACTGCTGGAAACGGAACTTTGGCCCGGGTTGCTGTCCGGCCTGAAACAGGTCGCATGCCGGGTTTTGCTCATCAACGGTAGAATGACCCAGCAGAGCCTTGACCGCTACATGATCTGGCCTTCATTCTGGCGCCGGCGAAGACCCGATAAAATCCGCGCCATATCCAAGCAGGACAGAGACCGTTTTGTCGCCTTGTTCGGCAGACAAGGTGTGGCGACCATGCCCAACATCAAATTCGACCGTTTCACGGGCTGCTGACCCGTCATCCGCATCCCTCGAGAATATCACGAATTGGCTGCCCCCCAAAAAATCATTTTCTCATTCTCGGGTCTGTACGTGAAGCTGAAGAAGCGGATGTCGAAAAAATCATTCAGCATATTTTGGAAAGACAGCCGAACACCGTCATCGGCCTTTTCCCGAGACACATGCATCGACTAGACCACTGGCGGAAAACGCTGCAGCGCCTCGGTATTGCGTGGACGCTCCGCTCGGGCACGCAAGCAGGCAATCGTGGGGTCATTCTCTGGGATGTTTTTGGTGAATTGAACCTTGCCTATCCGCTGGCAACCGCTGCCTTCGTGGGTGGCAGTCTGGCCCGTCTGGGCGGTCAGAACTTCCTGGAACCCCTTGTCAAGGGTGTGCCTACGGTTATCGGACCCTTCTGGGATAACTTCAGATGGGTCGGTGAGGAAATACTGAACCAGGGCATCCTTCACCAGGCCAAGATCCTGGAAAGAGGTTGCAGATTTCCTGGTTGCAGGTATAATACAATCCTCCTGACAGAGAAGCCGTCAAAAAAAAGGCCCGAAGCTACATCAAGGCCCGCCAGGGGGGCGCCGATGTTGCCTGCCGGCTGATCGGGGAGTATTTGAATGAAGGGGCCAAGGTCTCAAGGGTCGAGGGGGGCTGACAGAGGTGAGCCAGCGGCACCTGACAGCCGACGGTCCAAATACCTGAAGCGTAGGATTTTCCCTTGACCCCTCGATTCCTGGAACTCTTGAACCCTTTTTTTTATTTTTGATTACCATACATTCATGAACAAACTACCTAACATATACGGCATCATACCGGCGCGCTACCAATCGTCCCGCTTTCCAGGAAAAGCGCTCGCGGACATTCAGGGAAAACCCATGTTCTGGCATGTATATCAGCGCGCCGTTCAATGCAAATCCATTTTCACGCATCGTACTGGCAACGGATGACGACCGGATTTATGCTGCAGCTGCAGCCTCTATCGATCCCCGTCTTCATGACCGATCCGAATCATCCCAGCGGCACGGACAGGGTCCTGGAAACGGCAGAAAAACTGGACGTCCAGGATGAAGATGTGGTCGTAAATATTCAGGGAGACGAACCCCTGCTGGAACCGGACATGCTCGAAACGCTGATCCAACCCTTTCGTGATCTCGCATGTTCAGGTGACCACGCCGGCAAAACAGATAGACGCCCGGGCAGCCAAAAATCCCGATCGTGTCAAAGTGGTAATCGACAGGACAGGACGCGCGCTCTATTTTTCGCGAAGCCCCATCCCCTTCGACCGCCAGAATACAGGCTGTGCCTGTCTGGGGCACATCGGCATCTATGCCTTCAGAATGAAAACCCTCAAGCATTTTCAACACCTCGGCCCGTCAGACCTCGAGACCATCGAATCCCTCGAGCAACTGCGCCTGCTCGAAAACGGAATTCCGATTCAGGTTGTCATGACAGCCTACGACAGCCAATGTGTCGATCGGCCTGACGATCTAAAAAAGGTTTTGGAAATACTCTCAAAGGATGGCAAGCATGAAACATGATGTTCGCGCGCGAACAAAAAGCAGACGCAGGCAATGGCAGGACGCCCTCGATGCACTGTTACATCGACAGGTCTATTGGGGTCGGGATCTCAGCAGGGTCCCCCGGGGTTCCCTAGTCTTCTTTCCCTATCACCCCAACAGACTGTCTTGCGGAATGACGGGAATCGTTTCCGTTAAATCAAAGCCGGGATCGGACACCCGAATCGATATACCCGGCCTGGATGATCAGGTCCGGTCACTTGGGCTGAAAACCATCGATCGGTGTACCCGAGCGGAGCTCGCCGGAAAAAACCACTACTTATGTGGATTGACTTTTCTGACATCCCTATACGACCAGGTTCAGCAGTTCAAGCGAACGGACGCATTCCTGCATGTCTTTACTCACAGAGACATCCTGGAAAAACTTCTCAACACTGCCGAAAACATTCAGGCCATCATCGAGGCCGAATCCCTTTTACTGTCTCGACAGATGGGTCATCTTTCACCGGCTGAAGTCGAAACGATCACGGAGTCCCTCGAGATCCTGAAGGATATTCACTGGTCTCTCAAAACCGAGATTGCCGGCAATGTCCAAAAGGTCGAGGGTCTCGCCTCCTATCATGCGGACATGCCATCACCCTTTTTTATCAAAATTTTTCAGGAAATCAACGCTACCCTGAACAGTATCGACCGACTGGAGGTTCGTGGCAGGGATTCGGCCGGCATCTCCGTCATGCTCGTATTCGATGGCAAAGGCCGGAGCGATCTGCAAAAATTGATCGATGACGACGGCTTGTTGGATGCCTTTTCTGAAAGATCGGCACGCAACGTCCTGTCCAACGGCAGCATACAAGTTGATCCGGCCCAGGAATCATCCCAGAGTGATCGCTTCACCCTAGCCTTCACTTACAAAATCGCCGCTGAAATCGGAAGCCTTGGAGACAATGTTTCTTATCTGCGCCGCCAGATCAAAAAAGATCCCATTTTCCAGCGTGCAGTAACGTTTACACCCGTCAACTATACCATATCATCCCATACGCGCTGGGCATCCGTAGGCGCCATCACCGAATCAAACTGCCATCCCGTTGACAATATTACGGAGGGAGACAACGGCCGGGCCAAGGGGATTATCCATGCCTGCCTCAATGGCGATATCGACAATTATCTGGAAATCAAGAAGGACCTTTTAAAATCGGGTACCGTCATCCAGGAAGACATCTCAACCGACACCAAGGTCATCCCCCTCCAGATCCAGAAGTACCTTCAGCAAGGTGCCCCAGTGGCTGAGGCGTTTCGGCTGGCCTTGAATGACTTTGATGGCTCGCATGCCATTTCCATGCATACCAACCTGGCCCCGGGCAAGCTGTTTCTTGGGCCAGCGGGGCAGCGGCCAGGCTATTTTTGTCGGTCTTTCAAAAGACCGCTATATTCCGGCATCGGAGGTCTACGGATTTGTCGAAGAAACACCCTATTACCTGAAACTGGACGGTGAAAAAATAGTCAAGGGCGAGCACGGGGACGTGCAGGGTCAGATTTTCATCCTGGACCAGAACACTTCCGGCGGCGTCGACGGTATCGATGCCATGGCCTACGACGGCTCACCCCTCGAGCTCGGGGAATCCGATGTCAAGCGAACCGCCATCACACCTCGAGATATCGACCGGCAGCATTTCCCGCATTATTTTTTGAAGGAAATATCGGAATCTCCCGCCTCCATTGAAAAGACACTCCAGAACCGATGGAAGGTAACCGGCAACGAGCAATACACCACCGTACTGGACAGCAGCGTGCTGAACGCATCGATCATCAAAGCCCTGCGTGGTGGCCAGATACGAAGAATCTATTTTGTCGGCCAGGGCACGGCAGGCATTGCTGCACAAGCCTGCGCCGACATCCTGAGTTACTATATGAATGATTCGAAACTCTTTATCGATGCACTGAAAGCATCGGAACTGAGCGGGTTTAAAATGAGTGAACACGACGGCTCGGACAGCATGTCGGACACGCTGGTGATTGCCATCAGCCAGTCGGGGACGACCACCGATACCAACCGCACCGTCGACATGGTCCGGGAGCGCGGTGCCAGGACCCTGGCCATCGTCAACCGTCGGGACTCCGATATCACGTTTAAGGTCGAGGGCGTCATGTACACCAGCAGCGGCCGCGATATCGAGATGTCGGTAGCCTCTACAAAGGCCTTTTACTCACAAATTGTGGCCGGAGCGGTCCTGGGACTCCACATGGCTGCCGCAACCGGTAGACGGAATATCGCCTTCGTGACCGAAGAGATCAAAAAATTGCTCGAGCTTCCGGCCCACATGAAGAAAGTCCTCGGACAAGCGGAGGTCATCGAAGGCTTCCGCCCGCAGGCTTGCAGCCACAAAAACCTACTGGGCGGCAGTGGGAAGTGGACCCAACAAGGCTTCGGCCGACGAAATAAGGATCAAGCTGAGTGAACTCTGCTACAAGACCATCTCATCGGACTTTGTCGAGGACAAAAAGCATATCGACCTCTCATCAGAACCCCTGATTATCGTGTGTGCCGCCGGCGCCAAGAGCACGGTTATCGGTGACATCATCAAAGATACCGCCATATTCAAGGCCCACAAAGCAACACCCATCGTCATAGCCGATGAAGGGGAAAAACGATTTGATCCCTACGCGGAAGACGTTTTTCACGTCCCGGTCACCAGCGAACACCTGGCACCTATCTTGAACACCCTCGTGGGCCATCTGTGGGGTTATTATGCCGCCCTGGCCATTAACGAAGGGTCCAAGTTTTTGAACACATTTCGTGAAGAGATCAAGAAAGACATCGAACAAAAGGCAGCACAGGGAATGGATGTTTATGAAGTCGTTCTCGAAAAATCATTCCGTGAAAATATCGTGAAATTTTACCAGACCTTTCGGGATAAAAAACGAAAACATCGTTACCCCGTGTCCATAGCGATGGCCTCTGACCTGACGCTCCTGTTGAAATACCTTTCCGGTAAACTTCCCATGCCTGATTTTGAACTCGACTTCGGTGTCAAGGGTACGGCATTGAACATGCTCAACACATTTTTTACGTTTATCAGTGATTCCATCAACAGCATGTCCCGGCCCATCGATGCCATCAAACACCAGGCAAAAACGGTAACCGTAGGAACCAGCCGCATCAGTGAAAAGATCAAGGGGCTCCTGTTCGACTCCCTGACCGAGCACGGTATCATCGTTCCCCAGATCATTCCCAACAATATTCTGGTCCTCAGAAATCTTCAGGAGGTCGTCGCGAAAATCGAGGGTTCCATCCTCTACCGAATCAGCAAATTGAACCTGTTGGGTGAACTCACGGATAAAACGACCATTGAAGTGTTACAGAAAAAGGGCGTATTGAAACCGATCCCTTCGCGTGTTGAAACCGATACGAAACTCAAAGGCACCAAGCGCATTATTGTTCAAAAAGGAAATGTCTATATCGGGAAAGGACGTAAGGACAGTCGGAGCATCCTCGTGATCCCTGTGATTTCGACATCTTCCGACAGGCCCAACATCATCGAAAACCTCCTGCTGCTGAATATCTCCTTTCGTGACAATGTGCCCCTGGGCCTCATCATTAAAGCACTCGGCGGTAAGTATGAGCATATCAAAAACATCGTCGTGGAAAACAGCGTGCCCTGGGCGGACAGGTATCTGCAAGAACTGGAGATGGACGAGTTGTTCGGAAAGTCTGCCGAAAAAAGTGCCGAAACAATTCTGGCCGGTCTGACGGAAACAAAACCGTTCGATTAAGGGGTTTAGGCTTACTTGGCTATTGACTTTCACCCATGATTGCTATACATCCTGAGGATCACGGACTTATCTTTTAACGTCAACTAAAGGGGGAGAAATATGACAAAAGCAGAACTCATCGAAGGTATTGCAAAGGATGCTGGCATTTCTAAAGCTGCAGCCGGGGCAGCGCTCAATTCATTTGTAGACAACGTCACCAAGGCACTCAAAAAGAAAAACGGCAAAGTCACGCTCGTTGGTTTTGGAACCTTCAAGAAAATGTACCGCAAAACCCGTAAAGGTCGCAATCCCCAGACAGGCGAGGTCATCAAGATCAAGGGTAAAAATGTCGTTAAATTCACTGCCGGGAAAAAGCTGAGCGAAGCTGTCTAAAAACCATCAGCAAAGGCAACACCTAGTCATGACTGTTCGAGCAGCCGGATCTGCTTTCACCGAGTAGACCGGCTGTTTTTTTTATGAAATGCTCGCGCTAAACAAAAACAGCTCCTATGGCAAAAAAGAGCTTATACAAAAGAAGTCTAAAGCGCCTTCGCCAATCACGGATCGTGGCTTTTTTTTCCAGCCTGCTGGTCTGGTGCATCATGCACGCCCTCTTTTTTACCTGCCGAAAACAGGTATTCGGTGAAGACGCCTTCCAAACGCTCTTACGTGAGGGCAAGGGAAAGCTCCTGAGTGCCACCTGGCACCGCTCGATATTCTACGGCATCTACTATTTCAGAGGCCGGGGTGCGTCGGCCATATCGAGCCGCAGTGGTGACGGCGAGTTTGTCACGGAAATAATGAAACGTTTTGGTTACCACGCCCCCAGAGGGAGCAGCGGCAAGGGCAAGGGCGGCAGCGCAGCCCTCAGGCAGTTTATCGACTATATCAACCAGGGACATTTCGGTGGACTACTGGTGGATGCGCCCAAAGGGCCGCCCTATGTTTCCAAGAAGGGCATCGTCGTCGCCGCCGCCCGAACCGGGGCGCCGTTGCTGCCATGTGTCTGGTATGCAAAACCCAACTACCGCATCAACAGTTGGGACCGCAGCATTATCCCCAAACCCTTTTCAAAACTGGTAATGATTTTCGACCGCGAGGCCCTGAACCTTCCCTCAGACGCCGGCAAAATAGCGCTGGATGCCTGTCGAAAAGAACTGGACAACCGTCTTCTACGCCTGACCTATCAGGCCGACCACTGGTTCGAGCTTGGGGACCGATACACCGACCCCCGTGAAATCCCTGTGCCGGATCCGGTACCCCTGCCCTACCACCCGCAATAACGTTTAAAAGCCGCTCCGTACTCTAGCTTAAATGTTTGGCACGCGTGTTCCTTGCCAACGCTTGGTCGCAAGTTCGAGCGCTTGTTTGACGTCATTACCGGAGCGATTTCGGAACGTAATTCTGACAACAACGATACCATGGATGAATATGTATTCATTCTTTTTTTTCATCTTTTCCCAAGCAAATCATGATCAGTATTATTTAACCTTTCAGCTTAATATATTATAATACCTAATAATTAATTGTTTTGTTCGTTGACAAATAACGCTTGACATGGCTTATGGGTGTCTGTTAAATAGAATGAATATTCATTCATTTCCGATACGGGTACGGGGATTTCGGCCGATCCAATCAGTTTGCAGGCCTTTGAAACCGATACCCACCATCGGAAGCCTCTACAGACCATCATAACCAGGAGGAGACCATGTTTAGAAAAATCAGGCAAGCCACTGTTATCGGTTCAGGCGTCATGGGGGGGGGCATTGCGGCACTGCTGGCCAGTGCGGGCATCAAAACGCTGTTGCTGGATATCGTTCCGCCCAATCTGAATGACAAGGAAAAAAAGAACCGCGAAGCCCGCAATAGAATTGTCCAGTCAGGTCTTGACGCCCTTGCCACGGCCAGGCCGGCCCTTCTCATGCAGCCAAAGGATCTGGACCTAATCACCATCGGCAACCTCGAAGACGATTTCAAGCGCATATCGGACTGTGACTGGATTGTCGAAGTCGTGGTCGAAAATTTAGCCGTCAAACACCAGCTCTTCGAACGTCTCGAGGGGGTCCGGAAACCGGGAACCATCGTTTCCTCCAACACATCCGGTATTCCTTTGAAATCCATGTCCAAAGGGCGCTCCCAGGAATTCAAACAGCACTTTCTCGGGACCCATTTTTTCAACCCCGTGCGCTACATGAAATTGCTCGAAATAATTGCCGGTGAAGAAACCGGCACAGATGTTCTCGATTTTATGGCGGACTTTGGTGAACGAATTCTCGGCAAAGGGATTGTATGGGCCAAAGACACACCCAACTTCGTCGGCAACCGGATCGGTATTCACGGGATGGTCAAGGCCATGAAATTGATGTTGGATGATGGGCTGAGTATCCCGGAGGTGGATGCACTCTTCGGCCCGGTCATGGGACGCCCCAAGACCGCCATGTTCAAAACGGCCGACCTGGTGGGGCTTGACATCCTGAGCCACGTGGCCGGAAACACCTATGAACTGGTGACGGACGACGAGGACAGAGACAGTTTCCAGATTCCTGAATTCGCGACCCGCATGATCAAGAATAATCTGCTGGGGAAAAAAACCCAGAGCGGGTTTTATAAAACGGACTTGACGCCGGAATGGCAGAAGGTTCGTAAAGTCATTGACCCTGCGACACTGGAATATGCGGCTTATGAAGCCCCTGATTTCCCCTGCCTGGCAGAAGCGCGAAAAGCCAAGACGCTGTCCGACAAGGTCAATGCCGTTATGTACGGCAGCGACAAGGGGGCACGCTTTGCCTGGAAAGCCGTTGCCAGCAACCTGATTTACTCGGCCAACCGGATCCCCGAAATTTCGAATACCATCGTTGAAATAGACAATGCCATGAAATGGGGGTTCAATTTTGAAATGGGCCCATTCGAGACCTGGGATGCCATCGACCTTGTCAAATCAGTGGACAAGATGAAGGCAGATGGATTCCTGATTCCCGAAAATATCAGCAAAATGCTGGCCGCCGGCCACACCGCCTTCTATAAATTAGAGAACGGCAAGCGCCTTTTCTACGATTTTACTTCCGACGCATACAAACCCGTTCAAATGAGTGCCAATATCATCTCCCTGGCAGGCTTGAAAGCAGATGGCAAAATGGTTCAATCCAATGCGTATGCATCCCTCGTGGATCTTGGCCAGGGCGTCTTCTGTCTCGAATTTCACTCCAAGATGAATTCCCTGAACCAGGATATTATTCAAGCCATCCACACAGGCATCGATTATGTCGACACCCATGGGGTCGGGCTCGTGATCGGCAACCAGGGCGGTGGCATGCCGGGTGCGTTTTCAGCCGGTGCCGATTTGGCTGCCGTTCGGCAGGCAGTGACGGAAAACCGTCTCGCGGAAGTCGAACAGATGATCAAAGACCTCCAGTACGGTCTCATGAAGGCCCGCTATGCGCCCTTTCCCGTTGTGGCGGCACCCTATGGCCTGGCCCTGGGTGGCGGGTGTGAGGTCTGCCTGGCTTCGGACCGGGTCGTGGCCCATACAGAACTCTACATGGGTCAGGTCGAATTCGGTGTCGGTCTTCTGCCGGCCGGCGGGGGATGTCTGGCCTTGTGGCGAAACTTTGTGGATTCGATTCCCGAAGCAGCCGCAGGCGACGTCGACCTGACACACTTCTTTATTCCGGCCTTTATGGCCGTTGCCATGGCCAAGGTCTCCATGTCCGCCGCAGAGGCCAGGGCCAACGGCTTTCTGGATCCCACGGACAGAATTATTTTCAACCGTGATTACCTGGTGGGAGAAGCGAAAAAAGAAGTGCTGAGGATGGTTGACGCGGGCTATGCACCCCCGGTCAAACGGAAAATAAAGGTTTTGGGCGAAGCCGCCCAGGGAATGGCCAGCACGCAGATCGCGGACATGCAGCGAGCCGGGTATATCAGTGAATACGATGCCTTTGTTCTCAAACGGATTGCCTATGTCATGAGCGGCGGCAGTGTCCGTGCAAACAGCACCATCGAAGAAGACGTCATTCTGACACTGGAAAGAGAGGCCTTCATCGACTTGCTGAAAGAAGAAAAGACCCTGGACAGGATCGATCACATGCTCAAAACGGGCAAACCCCTCAGGAACTGAAACCCTGCGGCAGATACATAACGATTCTTTAAAGGATCATACCGGCGGCAACGCCGTTTCACATAAAATCGTAAGATCGATTTTATTCAAGGAGGAAAAAAATGAAAGATTCCTATATTGTGACATCCGTGAGAACACCCGGGTGCAAACGGAACAAAGGCGCCTTCAAAGACACGAGACCCGACGATCTTCTCTCCTTTATCCTGGATGCCGCTGTTGACAAGACGGACAACCTCGAGAAAAAGGATGTTGACGACATCATGATCGGGTGCTCTTTTCCGGAAGCGGAACAGGGGCTCAACATCGGGCGCATTGCATCGCAGATGGCGGGCTTTCCCGTTGAAGTGACCGGTGCGACAGTGAACCGCTTCTGTTCATCCGGTCTGGAGGCCATCGCACTGGCCGCCTTGAAAATACAAGCGGGATGGGCGGATGTGACCATTGGCGGGGGGGTCGAATCCATGACATATGTTCCCATGGGCGGATCCATCCCCAGACCACACCCGACGTATGCAAAAACACAGTCAGAACTTTACATATCCATGGGACTGACGGCCGAGAATGTGGCCAACCGGTACAAGGTCACCAGGGAACAGCAGGATGAATTTGCCGCCCTGTCCCAGCAGAAAGCTGCCGCGGCGCGTGCAAACAAGTGGTTTACCGAAATCGTGCCGACCCCGGCCGCTCGCTTCGTCCAAGAAAAAAATGGCACCTTTCGCAAGGAAACCTTTATCCAGGATCATGATGATGGCATTCGGGATTCCACAACGGCCGAAGGCCTTGCAAAATTGAGACCGGCTTTTTCCGCCAGCGGCTCTGTAACGGCCGGTAACTCGTCGCAGATGACGGACGGGGCTGCCGCCACCATTCTGGCAAGCCAGGAAAAGGTCCAGGCGCTGGGTCTGACGCCGGTGGCCAAATTTCTCTGCTATACGACCGCAGGCTGTCACCCGGACGAGATGGGCGTCGGTCCCCTGGTGGCCATTCCCAAACTGCTCAAACTGGCTGGAATGAAAATAAGCGACATCGGAATTTTTGAGATCAACGAGGCCTTCGCCTCCCAGGCCATCTACTGCACCCGGGAACTCGGCATCGACATGGACAAGGTCAATCTTCACGGGGGAGCCATAGCCCTGGGTCACCCGCTGGGATGTACCGGTGCCAAGCTGTGTGCGACCCTTTTGACCAACATGCGTAAAAAAGGTGTCCGCTATGGCGTGGAATCCATGTGTATCGGCGGGGGAATGGGTGCTGCGGCGTTGTTCGAATTGTGCGAATAAAATTTCGTACTGAAATAAAAAAAGGCTGTCGGTGGCGACAGCCTTTTTTTATGGCAACTTACTGTTATTCTGCTTGAGATTTATTTGGAGGACAGGTCATTAACAATCTTGAAGTATACAGGCTCATCAGGCCATTCGATTTCCAAAATGCCACCCGGGGAAATTTCTCGGCCGTTCCAGAAAATGGATTGGATCACCTCAGCCAGGCTGCTGGTCCGCTCCGCGAAGAAGGCCTGTATCGTATCTCCCTTTAACCAGATGCCTGCTTCCAGAAAAAAGGGCCCCAGTTCCTTCAGGATCAGGTTGAATAGCTTGATCGTCACCCAGCCGGTCTTTGCGCTGGTCATGTCGCTGTCATCGGGGTGAGAAATGCTGCCGCGCATCCATCTGTACCGGCCCCCTTTTCTGAACGTCGCTCCCACCAAGCCCGGCATGGCAGCTGAAAGCGCCAGAACGGCGTTGTTTTTGACAGCTGCCGTTGCTGGGTCATCCACAGGCTTGCTGTTCAGAAAAAGTGTTTGAATCCGTTCATCGAAATAAGATTTGTCCAGACCGAGTCGATCACAAAGGAGTGCTTGCACCGATTCCCCCATCCGGGCCTTGATCATGAAACCCCCGTTGAGCAGGCTTACAAATTTAGAATCGTCATCGACGTTAAGGATCAGGACCAGACCAGGTTGGGGCATGTCACTGGAAGCATTCTCCTGATTTGATTTCATGGGAAACATCCTTTTTGCAGGGATCCGATTTTTGATCCACAAAACCACAGTTAAAAGGGGAGACGATCTGCGTCTCCCCTTTTCGTATTTTCACACACGCTTCATCAGCGGGTATTAGAAGTTAAACACACTGTCCAGCTCTTCATCGCTTACGCCGAAGGTCACATTGTGCGGTGCGATGGGTTCTGTTTTGAAGAAGGCGGGCAGCCGATCATCCTTGGATGTAAACCCGGCGGCCGTATTGAATTCTCGTTCTTGCTTGAGGATCGATTTGCCCAGATTGGACACATCGTCCGCTGTCAGCGGCTGCCCACTGAAACCGCTGATCACATCCAGGAGTGCCTGAAACGTTTCAGGCTGGTCCAGAATAGCAAACGCAATGAACAGGCACATGCCCGTGGCATCGATGGCTGCCGTGGCGATCTGCAGGTTCCGGGAAAGCTCCACCTGGCCTTCAGGCTTGGTTGCGTCTACATTTCCGCCCACACCCAGAAGGTTTGCCGTGACCGAATAGCCTGCTGTATGGTCTGCGCCCATGGGGGTGGTGGCATAAGTAACACCGATTCCCTGGACCGCTCTGGGATCATAGGCAGGCATGGACTGCCGCTTGACCACCGGTACCCGCTCCACCCCGAAAACCTGACCGGTCACGGAAGCCCCGTTGCCCAGGATCCTCCCCAGAGGCGTGCCCTGGCCGACTTCCTTGATGAGATTGATGGCGGCCGCAGCATCACCGAATTTGGCAACGCCCCCTTCCATGGCAACGCCGATGGTAGCACCCATCTCGATGGTGTCCAGGCCAAAGTCATCATCCATGCGGTCCATCTCGGCAATGGCATCCAGATCATCGATACCACAATTGCCACCATGGGCCCAGACGGTTTCATACTCGGGCTGCTTGGTCAGGAAATTTCCGTTTTTCCCGTAAAAGGTACCTGAACAGCGAATGACACATCCCCGGTGACATCCGTGTGTGGCAGATCCTTCGCCACCTCGGGTGTTTTCCAATTCCGCCTGTGCCTCACCGCTGATCTTGGATGCACCTGCAAACTGGCCGGTGGAAAAATTATGGGTGGGATATCCGCCGGCTTCGTTGACGACATTGGTCAGGACGTTGGTGCCATACGCGGGCAGCCCTTCCCCTGTAACCGGGTGCTTTCTCAAACCGGCAACGAATGCCTTGTTGGCTTCCTTGAATTTTTCAGGGTCAGCGGGTGAACGTCTTGGCATGCCTTCGTCGTCCACGATGATGGCCTTGAGACCTTTGGAACCCATCACCGCGCCGACGCCGCCCCGACCGGCATGCCGGGTGGGACGCTGTTCCATATCCGTAAAGGCGATGGATGCAGCCGACATTTTCATCTCCCCAGCGGGTCCGATGCTGATACAGGCCACCTTGTCACCGTATGCTGCTTTCATTTTTTCAACCAGATCGTAATTGCCAAGCATTTTCAAACTGTTATCTTTTGCTATCGTTGCGCCATCCTTGTTGATAACAATTTTATAGAGGCTGTCGTCCTTGGGGCGTCCTTCCACAATAATGGCAGCATACCCGAGTCTAGCCAGCATCTGTGAGGGTTGACCACCCGAATTGGCCTCTTTGATGCCCCCGGTCAGCGGACTTTTACATCCAACGGAGATACGACCGGACATGGCCGCTGCAGATCCGCTGAGCATACCGGGTGCGATCACGAGTTTGTTGTCGGCTCCCAGAGGATGGCACAAGGGTGGCACCTCCTTGGCCACAACAGACGATGTCATGGCCCTGCCGCCCAATCCTGCATAGTCACCCAGTGCTTCGACAACGATCTGGGGACCACCTTCCTGGCCCATTTTTACCCTTAAAATTTTGTCCATCGGTTGCCTCCTTTTTGGTTATTTTCGCATGTGAACCGATTCGCGAACATTGGTGTAGAAAAAGAAAATCCGCTTATTGAAGATCCGGTTTCGTTTCCATTTTCGATTGAAATAAATTGATCAAGTCAGTACTGCGGGTAAAATTCTAGCTTCTGTAATTATGGGTATTCATAGGTAATGTCAAGAAAAACCAGGAATAACATCGCCGGGCGATCTTATATGGTGCGGCTTCGTCGCTCATGGGGCTTGTCATCCTAACGATTCGAAGGGTGTTCCTTGCTCTAATGATGGGGCACCCGAGCGGTCAACCGTTTATGATTGGCCTGGGCCACCTTCACGAAGGTTTTCAAATCATCCGTCTCTTCCGCATCGAATAGGGTCACGAAGGTGGCAAAGTCGATAACGAACGGAATTTTATTTACCTCCATCTCGCGGGCCTTCAGTAATTTCGAAATTCTCTCCAGGGCAATTTTGGCATTGTCCCCCATGGTCATGGGTAGAATCACCACCACCATTTTCGAACCCAACATCCCCACGAGATCGGTTTCCCGGACGATCTCGGTCAGGGAAACGATAAACGCTGCAATAATGTCCTGCGGTGTAACGCTGCCAGGTTTGACAGCCTCTTTCGGGACAGCCTTCAGCACGCTGAAGGAAAGCATCGAAAAAGGAGTTTCGTAACGTTTGGCTCTCAAGATCTCCTTTTCGAGCACAAAGAGAGTGCTAGCCCGGTTTAGACTTCCGGGCGGGGCAAGCTTCGATTTTTCTTTCTCTCTTTGGGCCTGATCGGCCATGATGTCGTCATAAATCTCCTCAAACATGTTCTCCGTCACACCTTTTTCGGCCAGCGTCTCCTTGACCTGCAGGACGACCGCCTGGAGTTCGTCGTCGTTATTTGTTTGGGTCTTGAGCAGCTTCAACATGTCCGCTTTGGTCGGCGGCCTGGTGTTTTCCGAGCGCATTTGATTGAAAACAAAACTGGACTTGAAGTGACGGATGCTATCTTCCAGCCGCTCGGTCAGGCGCTGCTCCATTTTTTTCAGAACATCGGCGTCGATATCCTTGTGCTTGAGTTTGTCGACGAGTTCTGTGCGGATCCGGGAAAAAACACCTTCAATCTTTTCCCCGGCGACATCAGCGCTGTCTTTCGTTGCTTCCAGCGCAAGTTCGGTACCGGCCCGTTCGACGTAGTCCACCAGCAGATCGGACAAAATGCGATCATCCTGACCACTCTTCCGTATCTCGGATGCCAGATAGATGAGTTCTGCGGTTCCCTCAGGATTTTTTATGATTTCCTGAATCAGGTCCTCCCCTTCCAGACCGATGGCCTCGGCGCCCTGATCCAGAACCCGCGTCAGTTCGTCGCTCTGGAGTTCATTTTTTAGTTCCTGAACGAATTGCAGGTAGTCCGTCATGGGCATTCCGGCATCTAGGAGTGCCCGCTTGAGTTTGGGTAGGATCCGCTGCAGCTCCGCCGTCTCCGACGTCACCCGCAGGACTATCTGTGCCAGACGCTTGATGGAGACCGCTCCCTGGTTATACTCCTCGGTAATCAGCCGGATCAAAACACCGTCCGCGACCTCGTCCACCTCACGTTCGATCACCTGCTGGTCGAGATAGACCACACCCTTGGCCTTCTGTTCCTCGATACCCTGAATCAGTTTACGTTTCAGTTTATAAATATCTTCTGCGAGTTCGGTAATGTTGACGTCGGTCTTGCTTGCGATAACCGCATCGACGTCTTCCTGAAAACGGTTAAGGCTTTGAACCAGGGCTGCTCCCGGCGGGACACTCCCATCTTCGGCGTTGCTTGCCGCTGCCAGATCTTGTTCGATAAGCATCTGGGAAAATTCGTCCGGGTCCTGCATCAGGCTTTGAACCGAAATACTCTCGCGGACCTCTTCCGAAAGGATATCGGCAGCCATTATGGCCAGAAGCTCTTCCGTGGTCGAGGCTTCCGACGTCCCATCTACAACCTGGTCGCTTTTAACCACCTGCTCGTCCGTTTTAATTTTCTGGTAAACAAAATAGTTGATCAAAATATTTTTCAAACCCATTTCCTGCATGGCTGTTTTCATGTCCGCCACGTTGGGATAACGATTCAGATCGGTGAAAATCTCCAGGAACTGGGTCAAATCCGCCAGGGTCATACCGGTCTCGAAGGCCAGTGACTTGATATCCGCTTTCTTGAAATGGGCGTTCAACCGGTTGGCATTGATGTGGGAATCAAGCACTTCGTCTTCAATGACCAACTGATTCTGGTGAAGTGACACGGCAATGGTAGGCAGGTCCTTGAAGCCTTCCTGGAACGATTCGTATGCTCGTTCCAACGAGCCAAGAACCGACTTGTGATAAACATTGTACATGGTAATCTGATTGAACACCAAGTTGAAATTCCTGCCGATGGTTTCCAGGACCTGTTTTTGGCGATCTGTTTTATCCATCCTTAAATTCCTTTACAATCTGGTTTGGGAAGTCGGATGTGTCATCATAATCCCGGGCTAAACTTTCAGGTGGTTCTTACGGTACCACTTCAGAACACGAATAAACTCGGAACAGGTTGCAAAACGCTTCTCCGGATCATATGCCAAGGCCTTGGCGATAATCCGGTCCAGGCTTTCATGCAACTGGCCATTGAGTTCGGACGGTTTTTTCAGGAAAATGCCTTGGGGGTCTTTCTGCTTGTGAGACAAGAGAGCCATCATCGAGGGAAAGCGCATGAAGGGCAAATTCTCCACGACCATTTGAAACAGCATCACCCCCACGGCATAGATATCCGCGCGTCCGTCGACCTCTGTCGTTGTGACCTGTTCGGGTGCCATGTAGAGCGGGGTCCCCAGAATAAGCTCCTTTCCCAGTTCATCTCCCCTGATAAACCGGGCTGTTCCAAAATCTGATATCAATGGTCGTCGTGTATGTTCTTCGATCAAGATGTTGGGTGGTTTGATGTCACGATGGATGACCCCCTGCTCATGCGCATAGCCAAGTCCTTCCAGGACCTGAATAACCACATTGAATGTCGGCACCATGGGTAAAACTCTTCGGGACGGGATGATGTTTTTCTTGGCCTTGGTGAGATACGCTTGCAGGTCTTTTCCCTGAACCAGCTGCATGCTCATGAAGAGAAACTCGTCGGTTTCCCCCACTTCGTAGATCGGGATAATGTTCGGGTGCGATAAAATGGCCGCCGCTTCGGCCTCCTGCTGAAACCTTTCGGCGGCAGGCTGCGTCATGAGAGCCTTGGGTAATATTTTTACGGCGATCTTTCGCTTCAAGGTTCGCTGATATCCTTCAAATACCACAGCCATGCTCCCCCGGCCAAGCTCCTTCAAGATCGTGCCGGTCCCGATGTCCATCCCGTAATACGTCTTCGCATCAATCGATTTTATTGTCAGCATTTTGAATAGACTGATAGGGCCATTTGAGAATTTTGGGGTGTGAATGGTGTAATTTAGCACAGAACTGTAAACTATTTCAATGGTTTTTCCTTGGGGAACCTGGTATGCCTTTGAAAAAAGTGCTGCGGAAAGTTTGTGCGAATAACAAAAAAAGCGCTAGTGTCGATCGCAGACCTAGCTGAAGACTGGGCGTGAAGCCGCTATCTGGATTCCCGATGGTCGGCGCTATTGCGACGTTCCTCGCCGGCTCTCCGTTCCGGGATATGAAATGCATAGGAGAACTGGCGCCGATCGTTTTCGGAGCGTCGTTCACGATTATCGATGAGAGATGTTTGCATCATGACAGGAACAATACCGAAAAATAGCGCTCATTGTCAACCTAAAAGTGAAGATGCCACGCGCTTACCTACGTGGCATCTTCACAACCGTGACATGCAGGGCATGTTAGGGGGCTCCGCCTCGATTATCACCTCGTCTATTGACTTCTATTCATATATGGTGCATTTTACCTGCACAGAAAATCCCTGAAAGAGGAGACCCTTATGAACGATCGAACAGGGGCACCTGACCCATGGCGATCCTGCACATTCTTCTTCATTTTGTAGTCCCCGGGGCTGCTGCCGGCCTGGCCTTCAGGGACAAGTGGCTGAGGCCCTGGCTGGTCATGATGTCCGCCATGATCATCGACCTGGATCATCTGCTGGCCGATCCCGTCTTTGATCCCAACCGCTGTGGTATCGGGTTTCATCCACTCCATTCAACGACTGCCATCATCCTTTACCCCTTGTTGTTGCTGGTGCCCAAGCTGCGTATCCTGGGGGTAGGTCTGCTCATCCACATCGGGCTCGATGCGCTGGATTGCCTGCGGATAGGGGTGCTATGAAACTGACGTGGTTCGGCACGGCCGGATTCAGAATCGAAAGCGGCGAACACACCCTGCTGATCGATCCTTATTTTACTCGCAACACCAGGGCTATTCCAAGACAGACCCTGAAAGCATCTGATATCCGTACCGCAGACCTGATTTTGCTCACCCATGGACATTTCGATCACATTTACGATGTTCCGGAAATTGCTTCCAATACAAACGCGACGGTCTATTGCGGACGGGGTGTGGATCAAACGCTGATTAACAAAGGATTGACCGCAAAGCATATCCGTCGTGTGAAAACGGATCCCTTTGTGAAACGGATCGAAAGATCTCACCCGGATACAACGCTTTGTATCCCAAATCTCAATGAAACGATCGAAATTTAGAATCGTAGGGTGATATTTTTCAATTGTCACCTTTTGGGGTTGATTCTCCGGGCATGCCCCTATAAGCTCGTGCGTCGAATCGCCCGATAACCCGGTATTCGGTTTTGGCACCAATGCCGGAAAGGATCTGTCGTGAACCAAGAAGAAAAAAAGATTATGGGTCTGACCACCACTTCGCATGGTCTGATTCATTTGTATGAAGGCGTCCTGCCACCGCTGCTGCCGCTGGTCATGTCGGCGTTTGATACCGATTATTTTACCATGGGTATCATCGTTTCGGTGTTCTCATATGCCTTTGGACTCGGATCACTGCCGGCCGGTATCCTGGCTGACAAAATAGGGCCCCGCCGACTGATAAGCCTGTATCTGTTCGGAGCCGGCGCAGCCGGTGTCCTGGTGCTGTCTGCCAGCTCCCTGTTGTTCTACGCCGTCGCCATGGGTCTGATGGGTGCTTTCTGCAGCACCTATCATCCAGCGGCCAATACCTTGATCTCCCTGGGCATCAAGACAAAGGGCAATGCCTTCGGTCTCCACGGTATTGCCGGTAGCATTGGAATAGCCGTGGTACCGGTATTGTCGGCATGGATCGGCACGCGCCTGGGATGGCGTGCACCGCATGTATTTTTCGGCCTGATCGGTATTGGCCTCGGTTTCTTTTCCCTGACCCTGCCCAAGCGCCCGACCCTCCAGAATGGGAGCACGCAGCAAGCCGGACCCAGGACCGTTGCCGATCAGAAAGTGTCCGGCCTCTCGCTGACGTTGTTCTTTCTGTCGGCCACGGCCCTGGGTCTGTCCTACAAGGGGATCATGACCTTTCTTCCCACCTACATGGGGCAAAATATCCAGCTAAACTTCCTGGCGTTGGATGTGGTGGCCCTGGGAGGTGTCTTCGCGACCATTGCCCTGATATCCGGGGCATTCGGTCAGTATGTGTCCGGCCGACTTACCGATAAATTCCCGGTGGAAAAGATATACCTAACTGCGGTGTGTATGGGGACCCTTTTCGTCTTCATCATGTCTTTTTCCAAGGGATTCATGCTGCTGCTGGCATCCATCTTATATGCCTTTTTTTACTTCGCGGTTCAACCTGCTCAAAACTACATCGTATCAAAATACCTGCCCCAGCATCGGCAGGGTCTGGGATATGGCATGCTTTTTATTCTCACCTTCGGGGTCGGATCGACGGCCGCCGCAGTTTCCGGCTACCTTGCCGATATATATGGCCTGCAGATCGTATTCTACGCCATGGGATTTTGTTTGCTGGCCTCTGCGGGGCTCGTTCTGGGACTGGTGCTGCTGCAGAACGCTGAAAGCGATAAGTCTTAAACCCTGCACGATTGGCAAATCAAGGCGTTACGCTTTGGAAGGCCTGGGCGGCCTGTTCTTAAAAAGAGCCCGCACAGAATCTTGGCGCCCTGACGGGCGGGGTCCTCGGGTGTGGCGTATAGGGGGCTTCGGCATGCTCAGCGGATACTGTCCAGTTGTTCCGACAATTCGAGGCTTTGAAATGCATACGTTCCGACCTCCCGATCCCTGAAATAATGCCCCAGGGTCTTCTTAATAACGGGAAAAGCGATATCGTCCCAGGGAATGCCATTCTCGTTTACCAGTCGCACCTCCGAGCTCTCATGGGTCGGTCCGAAATCGGGCACCAGGATCAGGGCCCGGAACATGAGATACAACTGGTTTACAAACGCCAGGTCAAAAAGCCGGTAGGGCGCCAGGATTTCCACCCGCACCAAGGCCTCTTCAAAGGTTTCCCTCAGGGCCCCTTCGCGAGCGGTTTCGCTATTTTCCAGGAAACCCGCAGGCAGGGTCCACTTGCCCTTGCGGGGTTCGATGTTGCGCCGGCAAATGAGGATGCGGTTTTCGTACTCGGGAATACACCCCACGACCAGCTTGGGGTTTTGGTAGTGGACATATCCGCAGGCAGTACAGGTATGCCTGGGCCGGTCGTCTCCTTCGGGGGTCCGAAGCGCCACCCTGGAACCACATTGTGTACAAAATAAAATGTTCATGGCTTGGGTCGATCTTGGCCTGTGTGTTTGTAACCCATAACAGGTGCTAGGGTTGTATTGGAACAAGAAGGCAAAAAAGCCCCGGCAACAGGGTCTGGCATGGGGTCTTGCAGATCTCATTTCACCGGGTGCTGTTCCTGGCCTACCCGCAGTTAAAGAAACTTCTTGATGTTACCGCCCAAGCCCTTGCCTGGGAGGATCATCAGGGTCGAGGTGCCATGGGCAACGAGTGCGCCATCAATATCCCTTACCTTTGACTCGGCGTAGCTGATGGATTTTCCGGACCGGATGGCAAAGCCTTCGGCCCGTAGGAGTCCTTTTTCCACCGGTTTCAAATAATTCAGCTTCAGATCGACATTGACCAGTCCCGCATCTTCCGGAATGCGCATAAAGACGGACCAGAAAGTTGCCGTGTCGATCAAGGTGGCCAACACGCCCCCGTGCACGTGGCCGTATGGTTGCAGGTGACAACGGGCTGTCTGGAGTTCCAGGGTCGCACGGTCGAATTCTATGGATACGAGTTTCATGGACATGTGCCCGGGAAAAGGGCTCGTATTGACGATATGAATGAGTTCTTGAACATAGGCAGGATTTGGATCCAGCAATGGCGATTCCTTTCATGGTTGTCGGTTGCCCTCAAAAAACCTCAAGCGATGGTCGCGGTTGCCGCAGATACTTTTTTTTAAATTTGAAACGCGCCATCTAAACCTACGTTGAAAGTTATGCAGGACTTTGCCGATGTCAAATACCAATAGGGCGTTTCGGTTTCAAAATTTGCTTTCCCCCGCTTGGTATGCTAATTATTATTGTAAAAAATCACCGTCAAATCGATACCAGTCATACAAAGGAGGTGCTTGTTATGGATAAGGAAATGCGCGTCATGACCGAGAACCCTCTCAACGCTGAAACACCGCTTGAACGCTTGCGCACCTGGATTACGGACAATGACGTATTTTTCAAACGCAACCAGGGTCAGATCCCAAATGCCAAGGTCGACTTGGGTTCATGGCGATTGATTGTCGATGGGCTGGTTGACAATGCGTTGCGCCTGACCTTCGACCATATCC
Organism: uncultured delta proteobacterium; assembly: GCA_963701385.1. GTDB lineage: Bacteria > Desulfobacterota > Desulfobacteria > Desulfobacterales > B30-G6 > B30-G6. The sequence goes on along the minus strand of CAVOZW010000011.1, from coordinate 271,649 downwards.
TGGGCATGCCGAAGGTCGAAATAGCCGATACCCTTGAATGTTCCGGGAACAGCCGCTCGTTGCTCAAAAAAAAGGCCTCCGGAAACCCGTGGACCATCGGCGGGGTTGGCAATGCGATTTGGGGGGGCATTTGGCTCAAGGAAATTCTAGAAAAAGCCGGTCTCGAAAAGAATGCCGGGCATGTCTGCTTTGAGGGTTTCGACATTCCCAAGGGCAAAGCTCAGATCAAGTTCATTCGCAGCATCCCCTTAGAAAAGGCTCTCGATTCCACCCTGCTGGCATATGAAATGAACGGAGAGCCCTTGCCCATCGAACATGGTTATCCTCTACGCGCCCTGGCGCTGGGTTGGACCGGGGCTAACTGTGTCAAGTGGTTGCACAAGATTACCCTTCTTGACGCGCCTTTCGAAGGCTTCTTCATGGACAAGGTGTATCGGGTCTTTCAGAAAGGAGAAGAGGCCAAGACCGGTAAAATCATCACCAAAATAGGACTCAAATCCATCATTACCCAACCGATAGATGGTGCACAACAATCGCCCGGTGTCATCCCGATTAGGGGTGCTGCGTATGCCGGGGAATCCAGGATCAAGTGCGTTGACATCTCTTTGGATAACGGCAATACATGGCAATCGGCCAATCTGATCGGGTTGGATGTGCCCTTCGCCTGGCGGCACTGGGAATATCTGTGGGACGTCAAAAAAAAAGGGCGCTATAGCATTTTAGCCCGGGCAACCGACATCCATGGCGAGCGGCAGCCCGATAACGCATCCTGGAATGTTCTTGGCTATGGCAACAATGCTGTGTTTGATCATGCCGTGAACGTCCAGGTAGTCTAACCCGGATAATCCAAGAACCGAGATACCCCTTTCGGCCAGCGTCATGCAGGTCGCTGATCCGGCCGTGCCCAGGCCTATCACAAGAACATCGCAGGAAGGCATATGGCTTAAAGCGCCTGGCTGACAGGTCGCAGTATGATTTCATTCACATCCACTTCGGCTGGCTGTTCCAGGGCGTATTTGACCGCTCCGGCAATGCTTTCCGCGGGCAGCGGCGTCACATCGGATGCCTTGAACGCGGCGATGATGTCGGGATCGGTAATCGTGTGGCTCAACTCCGTGGACACGGCTCCCGGCGAGATCAAGGAAACACGGATGCCGGCCTTCCCCCGAAGATCGGTGCGCAAGCCTTCGGTAATGGCCCTCACAGCATATTTTGTGCCGCAGTAAACAGCGGCACCCGGGAATATGACGTGACCGGCCACAGAGGACACATTGATGATGTGGCCCTGACCACGTTCCAGCATGTGCGGCAGAACCGCGGCGATGCCGTAGAGAACGCCCTTGATATTGACATCCACCATCTGTTCCCACTCGGACACGTGCAGTTTGTCGATCATGGATAGAGGCATGATACCGGCATTGTTAAAAAGGGCATCGATCCTGCCGAACGATGACAGGGTCTGGTGGGCCACTTCCACAACCTCATCTGCCTTCGTAATGTCAGCCCGGTGGTATGCGGCGCTGCCACCTGCCGATGTAATCTCCTGCTGCAGCTGCTTGAGCCGATCCTCGCGCCTGGCCGTCAGCATCACCTGAGCACCACTTTGTGCCAGTTTGATGGCGGTTGCCCGACCGATTCCGGAGCTGGCTCCCGTAATTATCACGACCTTTTGATTAAGATTTGACATGCGGTCCCTCCTGCATTCGTTATCGATGATTGTAGAGCAACGATGTCACTCCGCTGTAATGTAATCCCGAATTCACAGAAAACAAGCACGCGAGCCAACCCCTCGGCATGCGAAGCACTGCCGAACGGCAGAACCCACGGGAATACGCTCGCTGTTGCGGTTCGGGTGGGTGATACACGAAGCCAAAGTACGTTGCCGTGTCATGACAAGCGTCGCTTGCAGCCTCAGGCGCATAATCTGAAAGCCTGGCTTGTTGATTATAGCTTTCTTTTATGATACCGATTCGGTGCGCTAATCAGTACCCATCCACAAATGGTCTTTTTCCGCGATGTCCGCCTTGATCTCACGCAAAAATCTTCAGCGCTGGACGGATACGAATGAAGGAGGAACTATGTCGGGTATTCAGGAAATATTACTGGTTGCGGTCATTCTTTTGGGTATTTTATTTGTGCCCCGCATAATGCCCAAAAAGGCCTCGCAAACGCCGAGGCGGCTGGCGGTGATAATTCCGCGCAAGTTGCGGGTGGCGATAGCCGCTTCGGTGATTTACCCGGCCGCCATGGCTGCTTTTTTTCAGCCCTGGCGAAAAGATCTGATCCTTTTTCTATATGCCGGCGTGGCACCGGTGTTACTGGGTTGGCTGCTGTATTGGACGTTTGGCGGCAGGAAAAAATAAAGCCAATTGGCGGATAAAACCGCGCGGGCAAGCCCCTTGAACCCTGCTGTCGGCTATTTTCGTGTCATCGCCGACAGTGTCTCCTTTCCATTTTCACTCAGACCCAGCATGTCTATTTCCCGTAACAATTGATCGCGGGTGCCATTCCCGCCGGCATATCCATTCAAACGCGCCACCGCCGTGGAAGCCACATAATCTTGATGCTGCGGATAAATGCGCGACAATTCGCCACTGAGTTTCGTATGTTGTTTCAGGATATATTTCTGATGATAGTTCTCGGCCATGGTAAAAGATCGCAGCGGTAGTACCTCAGACCGAATGGTACCGCCGTTTTTCTGTTCTACAACGGCTTTGGAATCCATGGCCATCCGGCGCTGCTCCTCGTCGTGGTAAAATATCGCCTTCATGTATTGCCGCGACCAGTTTCGACTGGTCGGCCGGTGACTAGCCCAGAAAATTTCCAGTAACTGGGCATAGGTGATGCGTCCGGGGTCATAATCAATTTGCACGGTTTCGGTGTGATCACCCATGTTTACATAACTGGGTCCCTCCATTTCACCGCCGGCATAACCCACACGCGTGCGGATAACACCCTCGATAATCCCGAACTGGGATTCGATGCCCCAGAATCACCCCAGCCCGAAAGATGCGGTATTATATATAGGCGACGCTTTCGTATCGATAGCTGGTATTCCGTTTACAATGCTCATGGAAGACTCCCTTTTCTCTGATTCGTGGCTGACTGCAGGTTCTAGGGTTTGTGAACAGGCCCAAACGAAGCATAAAAACCCCACGAGCAAACCAAACCAGCCAATGGTTTTGCGGTCTCTTTTTTTCATCACACACATCCTTTCTTTCGACGCCGACCCTATTGATCAGCCGACTGGATTTCAAGGCATAAGCAATAATAAGCACGATTTGGGATGGTTGTGTAAAGATTTGATAAAGATTGGCAGGCTTGGGGACGTCCTTGACTAATTGAACTAATTTAATCCGCCTGAATAATGTAATTCACCGGCTGATTGTTTTGTCCAATATATCGGGGATATTGAAATAGTATGTTGGGCAGGTTATGTTACCGATCGTTTTAAGGCCGCCAGCACCTTTGCCGGATGCTCAGCTGCATCGGCAACCTGTCGCCAGTGCTTGCGAATCATGCCGTCGGGACCAATCCACACGCTTGAGCGGATCACCCTCATAACCACCTTGCCGTCCATCTTCTTTTCGCCGAACGCTCCGTATGTTTCCATAATCTTCTTATGCGGGTCACACAACAGGGGAAAGGGTATGTTGTGGGCAGCGATAAACGCCTGATGAGACGCCTGGGTGTCAGGAGAAACCCCAATAATGACCGTATCCAATGCTTGAAATTGACCATACAGGTCACGGAAGCCTTCGGCTTCCTTGGTTCACCCGGAAGTGTTGTCTTTAGGGTAAAAATAAAGAATCACATGTTTGTCTTTAAAATCCTTCAGCGAGACCTTGTGGCCTTCTGCATCAGGCAACGTGAATGCCGGTGCTGGCTTGCCTTCTTGAATTGTCATTGAATCCTCGCAATCCTAAACAAAAGATCAAGTCTGCCATTGAAACGCAGTGTGTATTTCAAACCTGATTGTTAGCGTGGTCTAATAAACGAGCCAATCAGAAAGAAAAAAATTCCAAATAATACAAAATACATAAACCCTTTGGATGGTTCCATACCGGCAATGAGTTTATCCATGATCGATCCGGGAGGAATGGACACATATCTCCCAGCAAGAGAAGACACCATGATCAAGGCAAAAACGATAGACCAAAAAGCAATATTTGAAATTTGTTTCATTAGAACCTTCCCAATGCATTCCTTAATGGTTCATTCACAGCCACGATTGTAGAACCTCACAGCAAGCCACTGGGAATGCGCTCGCTGTTGCCTTTCAACAACCAAAGACAGGGCGTTGAACTTCTAATAGTATAACGATATAACATAAAAATGTATAATTAACAATAGTTATTGTTAGTTATATTATACCTAATTTGAGCGATTGTCGAGGTCGCCACAGATACAAGGCGAATACGATGCCACTATAGTAAACTCGATTGGATCATCTCCAAAAGAGTTGATCTAAAAGAAGGATTCCAGGGGTCCAGGGGTCCAGGATTCGAGTGATATGCTTAAAAATTATAAAGAGTTAAACGTTTGGCAGAAATCGTATACACTTTGTTTCCATACCATCGAATATCGCCGAGGGATATGGGAGAAAAACGACCCTATAGTATGTTAGATTTCTCTATATTGCTTATGGATCAGTCTGTGAACTGGAAACCCAAACGATGATATCTGGTGACTTGGGTTATGTGCAAAAAGAAAAATTTCAGGAATTAAGAGAGGAAATCGGGGATGTCGAGAGAATGCTGAAAGCAATGATCAAATCCCTGGAAAACAAACACTTGGATCCTTGAATCCTCGACTCCTGGAACCCTTTCTCCCAACCAATTGGGAGAGGAGCCATAAAATTTAAAGCTTGCATCGGGAGTGATATTCCACAATAACATACTCTTCCACTCACAATCAAAACGAGGTACTGAATTATGCCCAAAATAAATATTGACCAGCAAAGATGTAACCTCTGCGGTTCATGTGTTGCGCTTTGCAATTCTGGGAACGTATACATACAAACGAATGACTCTGTGCAGGTTGCCAATAGTGAAAACTGCTGGTTTTGTGGACACTGTGTTGCTGTATGCCCCACCGATGCGATAGAACACAGTCACTTTATTTTGGATGATTGCCCCCTCATCGCTTCAGCCGTTTTGCCATCTCTTGAAAGTATCGTTGAGGTCTTTCGAGAACGCCGCTCAACGCGTATATATAATTGATGGCTCACGTGCCCGTAGAGGATTCCTTTGGTCGAGATGATGCCACCTATGCGGCATACAATCTCATACTGGCGGCACAGCGGATGGGATTGGGCAGCTGCTTAATTGGTTATTTTATAAACGCTCTCGAAAATAGTGCTCAACTGAGAAGGCATTTGGGGTTGCCGGACAGCCGCCGCGTAGAAGTTGCCTTGGTACTTGGATACCCCAAATACCAATTCAGACGAACCGTTCCACGGCGGGGTATGGAGATTGTCTGGAATCCAATCCCCAAGAAAGCATAAATCTGACACGCCACACGACAAGAATCTAACGTTCATTATCAAAGATTGCATTTTCAAATTGAAATCTGATAATTTCATATATTCATAGCTTTATTGTTGTGATGTAGCAACCCCCAGTTCCGTTGTTATCACTAACAGATGAAATGTCGTTGGACACAACCCAATTATTGCTGGACCGGTAAAGCACGATTCCTCCACCGGTTTCATCCATATTTCCTCGATGTTCGGAGATTGTGTTACCTTTTAAAATATTATTGTCAGAGCAGGAAAGTAGGATATGAACTCTGAAACCTATTAGCCGGGTTGTTTATCCAACTCACAGTTGTCAAGGATGTTAATAACGACTATGATTGACTGAAAGTCATATGATGGGTTTGTTTGCTTATTTCTTATGGAATTTCAAATAATTGTCTGAAATCGTCCTGGAACCTCAAAAGGGAGCAATTTCATGAAAAGTTATCGCAAGGAACTGTGGTTCGAGGTACCCAAGCGTCGGGCCTTCATCAATATCACGGCCGAGGTTCAATCCTGTATTGACAAAAGTGGCATCCGTGAAGGTCTGGTGCTGGTCAATGCGATGCACATCACCGCTTCGGTGTTCATCAATGACGATGAATCCGGCTTGCACCACGACTACGATGTGTGGTTGGAAAAACTGGCACCGCATGCACCCGTCGAGCAATACCGGCACAACGTGGGAGAGGACAATGCCGATGCCCATATGAAGCGGCAAATCATGGGTCGTGAGGTGGTGGTTGCGGTGACCGAGGGCCGGCTCGATTTCGGCACCTGGGAGCGTATTTTTTACGGTGAGTTCGACGGACGGCGGCGAAAGAGAGTACTGGTTAAAATTATCGGGGAATAGCATAACGATCAGAGCGCAATAGTAAATACAGCTGAAAATCGTCGAAACAATTCTCCCTCATGATAACACGACATGGCTAAAATTGACCGCTGTGAGCCATGGTACCGATGAAATAAATTATCATGTGTAACATGACAGCCATAATACTGGTAGAGAACAAAAGCTGTCAGGGTCGAACCGAAATGGCTTCCGGAAACATGCTTGGGCAATTGCCCTAAAACATATTCACCTGAAGGTGTCTGCCAGCGTTGGCGGCGATAAGGCATTGGAACCTGAATTTTTATAGCCAACAACACACACTTCTGTTATGACTGGCAATTAGTAAACTGGGTAGGTGAAATAAATGCGACCGCAGTGCAAATGCAAAATAGATGTGATGGGCAAAACAATCGGCGCAGTCAGACCACTGATTTGCCTACCTCTGGTGGCAAAAAACAAGACAAACCTTTTGCACCAAGCTGAGGAACTACTTCTTTTTTCTCCAGATATCATAGAATGGCGGATCGACGCTTTCGTTAAGGCAGAAGCTATTGATTTTAGCATTCAAACCCTTGCTGACCTACGGACCACAATAGAATCTGTCCCTTTGATCTTCACTTGTCGTATAGATAAGGAAGGCGGTATCCAAAAGATCGCTCAGGAGACGAGATTAGAGCTTATTTCTGAATCCATACGAACAGGTCTTCCGGACATTGTGGACATTGAGTTGTGTAACGATACCCCCTTTATCACAGCGATTCTTGAACTTGCTAAGCAACATGATATAAAGGTCATCCTATCCTTTCATGACTTTAAAAAAACCCCCGAGGAAACCGTCATAATAAATCGGCTGGTTCGAGCTCAGAAGATGGGTGCCCATATAGCCAAAGCGGCAGTTATGCCAAATAATCACAATGACATTTTGGTGCTTTTAAATGCCACCTTAAAGGCAAGGGTTGAAGCACTTCAAATCCCCATTATTACAATGTCCATGGGGAAATTGGGTATTGTAACCCGCATTGTTGGTGGGCTTTTTGGGTCAGATATCACATTCGCCATAGGAAAAGATGCATCATCCCCGGGGCAAATAGCGATAGAAGAGCTTCGAAAAGCCATGGCTGCACTATATTGACATATTTTAGCTAGCACCCAGGCTATGACTCAATTGGCGGTTGACCAGACATTATCCATGAAATAATTATGCGTTGATCTAACACCACACTCCCGTTGATGGTTTCACGCGCTAGCAAATCCAAATTGTCTCGTCCTTCAATTACGGCCCAATGAAGGTTCTGGGCATCGCTGGCCGTGGGGGCATAGCTGGCTGTATCGATCAACGGTTGAGGGTCCCCCGATCCATGGCTTTGTCCTTGAACCATCGGACGATAGGCTAAGTCCTACCCGCTTACCATTTCATCTATCAATTCCCTTACAGTAGGTACGCTTGAAATCAAGCCTGAAACTTCTCCTGCAGGTAACACACCCGCCCCAATGTCCCCTTTAAGCCAGGACGCTTCGACCGCCTGAAAGGATTACCAGTCAGTTTTTTCGTTTCCCGAATCTGCTCACGCAACACGTCAACATTCTGCACAAAAGCCGTGGCTAGCAAACCGTAGCCGCCAGCTTCAGAAACAGCTGCCACCAACTTAGGGTTACAGATAACGCCCATGGCACCCAGAATAATAGGGTGCTGACAACCCAACATTTCTGTCACTGCATTCATCGGGATTCCTCCTTGAATTTTTATTTTCCGCCTTTTGGGCTGACCATCCAGATGACAGCATCAATGGGGTGACATCGCACCGTAGCAATTAACTTATGTTTTTTGCATTCATCCACGGGCATGCCCGTGGTATTCTGCGAAGGCGGATAAAATTCCCCTTGCATCCGGTGCCCTTCACCCACAGGCAAAGCGACTGGACTGAATTTAATCACCGCCCTCCCAGTTTTCTGTCCCGTGACACCCGGTGACGCTGCAACCCCTCTTGGTAACCGGATTGTATGCAAGTCGATCCTGGAGGGTCTGATTACCGGGTTGTTCAAACCCTATCGTGTCCAGCCCTATAAAATGGCCGGTGCTCAGTTTTTGCGTGTCATGACATTCCGTGCAGAATAGTCGCTCTTCCTCCACGTGCTTGCGGTGCCTGCCGGAATTGAAACTGTTGTACTGTGCCGTGCCCCTGGCATGGCATTGCAGACAATCTGTATCCACATTCATGGAGCCGCTGGCCCAGCTCTCGGTTGTCTGGCCGCCGTGACAACTCACACCACTGCAGGATGCATTGCCGGGATTGTAGATAAACCCCCCGGTTTCCGCGCGGTAGGAAGCTAAGACAGCGACATTGGCCGGTGTATTTTCGTCAAAATGGGACTCTGTATCGGTCCCGGACCCATTGTGACAGGCCATACACTGCCCGGTAACTCGAACGAGTCCGTTGTGAAGCGCATGTGATCCCGAACGATTGGGCCGCTGATTTCCGGCCGGAAGTGCGTCGTCGGGCGGGTTGTTGTGACAGGAGACGCAGTTCTGGTCCACCAAAGGGTCTCCGGCCTGGTGGCATTCCCCACACGCCTTTCCAACACCCCCTTCGGCAGCACCCAAAAGGTTGACACCGTGGCACAGGGTACATGCATTCTGGAAGTTGCCGGCTGTTTTATGGGTGTTGCCGGCTACCCCCATCCAGGATGGATAAGGATGGGCTGTCAGTGCTGAGTGACAGTCTTCGCACCCGTTGGTGAGATTTCCGATGGGAACGTTGAAGCGTGGGTTGCTCCCCGGGCCGCCGTTAAAGGGCGTTGCATGGCATTCCTGGCAGTAGGTTAGATCGGCCTTGGCCTCCGGCCCATGCAGCGCCGCATCTGTGAACGGAATGGCATGCGGCGCACCAAAGCCATCCGCATGACACCCGGATAGAATGTCGTCGGCGTTCCTGAATTCGGCACTGAAACAACTGGGTGCACCAGAATTGGGCGCTGTACGCCCCTCTGTAAAATCGTGGCAGATGCTGCAGGCTGTATTTTGCCTGCCAGCGCTGCGATGAGCCGACACGTAGTCTGGGGTGATGTCCGTGCTTCCCTGCCATCGCACGGGATGGGCTCCGGCATCAGGATGGCATCCAGCCGCCGAACAACCGGTGGCGGCGGTGCCGCCGTCGAATCGTATAGTCCCGGTCTCACCGTGGCATTCCTGGCAATAAGCTAGATCTGCCTTAGCAGCCGGCCCGTGGCTGGCGGCATCCATGTAGGGAATGGGGTGAGGGGTGCCAGGCCCCCCGACGTGACACCCGGTGGCCGAGCCATTCGAATTGACAAAGTCTGCGCTGAAGCAACTGGGCGCCCTGGGATCCGGGCCTGGTGCCTCCGCGTTGATATTGTGGCAAACAGCACAGGCAATTTCCGTATTGTCGGCTTTAAGGTGGCTGGAAAAATAAGCGGGTGTCGAATCATTGGTTCCCTGCCAGTTGACCGGGTGCGCCCCGGCTTCGGGATGGCATCCGGCCGCCGCACAACCAATCAGCGAAATACCGCCGCTGAATTGGATGGTTCCGGGCTGCCCATGACATTCCTGACAATAGGCAACATTGCTGTTGGCTGCCGGCCCGTGAAGCGATTCCGCGATAAACGGCAGTTCATGGGGACTTTGATTGAAACCACCTTCATGGCATCCGGTTGTTGAGCCGTCTGCATTGGTAAAACTGGCACTGAAACAACTGGGCGCCCCTGGTAGCTTTCCGTTGCCCGGTTCGGAAGTGTTATGACAGCCGGCGCAACTCTCATCCACCGTCGTTCTGGAAATGACGCGATGAGAAGAGGTATAGGACAAGTCCCGGTCTTCATTGGTGCCCTGCCAGTTCGTGGGGTGAGCCCTGGCTGCGGGATGACAGTCTGTGCTGCTGCAGGTGCCGGCAGGTGCGTTGAACAGTTCTGGATCTGCAACAATACCGCCGTCGTAACGGTTGGGGGGCTCACCATGACAGGCCAGACAAGTCACCTGGGATACTCTGGCAGCAGCGCCGTGCAAATGGGGGTCTGTGTACGGTACGGGGTGCCTGGTGAAAGGAGGCCCGGATGCGTGGCAGCCCAGGCAACTGGGGGATGTCTTTGCGGTACCTTGAAAGTCAATTCCATGGCACACCTGGCAACCGGTGAGCTTTGCTGTCGCCGCAACACCATGCTCCAGTATGTATTTTTCTGGATGTGGCTCACGAAGTCCCGGTGCAGCGGGGTTTTTGTCGGAACACCCGCAAACCATCAGAATCATCATCATGAAGGCCACACACCATAACATTTTACATGTTGATAACATAGTTTTTTCCATGGGTAAGCCCTACCCGTGACAAGGTTTGCAGGAAGCGGTTGATTTGGGGTTGCCGTGACATCGACGGCAGGAAACCGGATCGATACGCCCGTCGAACCGGTGACGGGCCAGGTAATCACCCCTGTGCGGCATCCGCTTGAAAGTACCCGTAGGATCTTTGATCGAGGGTTTCAATTCAATGCCCACACCGTGACATGTGCTGCAGAAACTGGGCTCGTGGCACATGCTGCAGACCGCCGGGTTTTGCTGTGCCATGGGCCGGTGATTTTCAGAAAAAAACGGTGAATGGCTGTAGCGGCTGTAGCGGATATTTTCGTCACTCTCTTCGTGGCATTCCATACAGAATCTGAGGTCTTCCTGGTCTACGTCGGGATGTCGACTCGGCAATCTCCATGTCTCCTGGGTCGCTGCACATGCCAGTATGAACAAGGCGATCGTCAACCATGGTCCTATTTGCAGAATGGATCGTTTAATGGGCCACCTCACTTTTAAAATGCATATTGAATCACCACGGAAATGGCGATGTCTGCATCGTAATAGGGATCTGAACTGTAGTCCGCCGCCGCCTTTATCATCAATTCATCCGGCAGCACTTCCTTGCCGACGCCAAGGGAAAGAAATAACGACCGGTCGATGCCGTAAATTTTTTCTTCATAACTCACATACATCCCGTCTCCGCTCAGAAAAAATCCCGCGTCGGTTGTGAAGGGATTGTCCCAGTAAAAGTAAGCCCGACCCAAAAGATACTTGTTTTCACTGGAGGCCCCTTCCATGATACCGATCTCGGCGCCGCAAACTGAATTTCCGCTATCATAAAGATTGATCAGAACGGCTTTATACTGACTGGTCTCCGAGCGCAGATCATAGGCATAATGTTTGTACCGCAAACCCAAATCAATGCTCCTGAATTCCTGCCAGACAAAGTCCCCACCGGTCACGGTCAGTTTCTCGCCCCTGTCCTTGAGGTATCGGAATGGATTCAGATCGTTTTTATCCGAGGTAAAATAATCCTCGTAATAAAAGAGGTGATAAAAAGGGTTCAAACGGATAGCCGCCAACATCCAGTCGGCCTCATACATATGCTCTCGCCAGTGGTCGGTTTCTATATTCCACACGGACAGCCCGTTCAGATTCAGGGCCGTGCCAAGATCCAAGAACAGATCGATGCCGACCACGTTTTCTTCTATTTCATCTTGATTGGTGATTTTCTTGTAGGAAGCGCCAAGCTCGAAGGCCGATGGCACGCGAACGGCAACCCTGCCACCCACGTATGTGTCACCGGTTCGTCCGTCTTCTTCAAATGCCGCCGGATATCCGGCAAATGTCGACAACTCAATATAGGGGCTGACATATTCAGCGGCAATACCGTCCAGGCTGTCGTTGACGACACCGGAATAGAAATGTTTGCGGCCTAACGTCACCACAAAGCCCGTATACAGAGGATGGTATTCAACGTACCCGTAAAGAAGCTCACCGGTGGATGGGTCTTCGTAAAAATCTGATGTTCCAAGATCGTGGCGGCCCCAGCCGTAAAGATGTATCGAAAATGCGCTTTCTTCAGGTGCACTCAAATCGATGCTAAGATATTCATATAAGGGTATGACGTGATGGCTCTCTCCATTCACATCTTCCCGTTGAAAGGTTCTCAACAAGGTTTCACTGGTAAAATCGAGATCAAATTCCGAGGCCGCCGCATGGCCGGCTATCAACAGGTAAACCCAGATACATATCGATGCCAGATAGGGGTATTTCCGATTCACTCGAATCCTCCGCTTTTTTCAACCCAGCCCTTCTTTATGTCGATATCATATAATTCAAATACAAGAACAAGTCCAGAGCGTTCAAAAACAACAACTGAAAAACCATGGCCCTTTTTAGGTCGCACCTCCTTTGCTTTAAGCTGAACTGAGCGATTTTGGAATTGCCCTCTACGATTGAAGAACCTCGCAGCAAGCTACGAGGAATCTTCGACCGTAAGGAATTCTGTCTAATTTTGATTCGCTCGCTAACCCCGCAGCAAGCTACGGGGAATGCGCTCGCTGTTGCGGTTCAAATCACCTAAAAGTGTTTGTTTCCACGAATTGAAAATTTCTTATGTTATGTTAATAGGCTCGCTGATAAGGGAAACATTATATGCGAGTCTGGGTAGATATGATAATATGCTTCTAATAATGCTTGAGCAGTTGGATGATTATGGCAACTATTTAAAATTAAAAGAATATTTGGATAAATTATGATAACAGCACTACATATTTCCATTTTTAATGGAGCGGCCTTTCTGTGGAGTGAAGGCGTTTCTCCCGGCGATATAAAAGAGCTGCGGCAAGCGGTCAAGGCTGTCTCTTTCGACCTCAAGATTCTAAAGAACAATACTGAAAACCAATTCACCTGGCTGCCGAGTCGCGGCGATCTCCCCATACCTTCCACGCCCTTGCTGGGTGAAGAACCGGACAAACGGCGAAAGGTCCAGCTTCGACCCTTTTCAATTGCAGCGCGGCCATTGACCGTTGAAGAGCTTTTTGAATTTATGGCCATAGCCGGACGAGGAAACATTCCTGGCAGTGGCGTTTTATATGGAAACTCAGTACCTTGGATCAGGCAACTGCTGGAGATTGCCCTGAAGTTGGCTGGGGAAGAGTCATTTTTATAGTGAGAAACTCCATTGTCACGGAAAGAAAGAAGAAAACGGCCCATAGCGTTCACGATGCCTGGCTGAATGCTTTAAGCAGTAAAGACGCGACTATTAAATGGAGTAACCAATCCGAACTACAAAGCTTTGCTCAACAGCTTTCAACTTGGCGGCGGTCGGTCGATATCAATACCAAGTCACAATTCCGGTTCTGTTTTCGGTTGACTGAACCAAGCGTCGATGAAAAGCCGGAAAATTGGCAAGTGGAATATCTGTTGCAGCCCAAAACCGACCAGAGTCTGCATTTGCCGGTGGGGCAGTTGTGGAAAAAGACTGGTCAGGCGGTCAATCATCTCAAGAAACTTGGCGGCGTTCCCACTGAATTCATACTCACTGCTTTAGGCCAGGCGTCCGGGTTGTGCCCGGATATCGCCGCCAGTTTGAAGAAGAAAAATCCGGGCGGCTTCAATCTCGACGCCCACCAGGCCCTTCAATTTTTAAAGGAATATGCCGAAGCGCTGCGGGCGGCCGGATTTATGGTCGTATTGCCTTCCTGGTGGGTGGGCCGGGGACCGGTCAAGCGCATCGGCCTCAAAGCCAAAGCCAACAGTCCTAAAATGCAGGGCGGCGGCCATGGCCTGAGCTTAAATACCATGATCGAGTTCGACTACGCCGTATCTCTCGGCGGCGAAGAATTGAGCATGGAGGAGCTCAAGTCCCTGGCTAAGTTAAAAGCCCATTTGGTTCAGGTGCGGGGCCAGTGGACCCAGATCGATCAGGAGCAGATCAAGTCCGCCATTCAATTCTTGGAAAAACAAAAAAGCGGAAACATGACCGGCCAGGAACTTTTGACTTTGGCCCTGGGGGCGGAAAAGCAAGTCAACGGTCTGACGATGGATAGCATCGAGACCGACGGTTGGTTGAACGATTTAATGGAAAAACTGACCGGCCACACTGAATTCGAATCTTTACCACAGCCGCCAGGCTTTTCCGGGACGCTTCGCAAGTATCAGGAACGGGGCTTTAGCTGGCTGGCTTTCTTAAGACAGTGGGGTCTGGGCGCCTGTCTGGCCGATGACATGGGCTTAGGCAAGACCGTGCAGACCCTGGCTCTGATCCAGCAGGAGCGGGGAAATGGAGAGAAAAGACCGGTCTTGCTGCTTTGTCCGACTTCGGTCTTGAATAATTGGCGCAAAGAAGCACAGCAGTTTACACCGGAATTGAGCGTCATGGTTCATCATGGTCTTAAGCGCCGTAAACAGAAGGCTTTCATCCAAAACGTGGGCCAAACCGCTTTGGTGGTTTCCAGTTACGGGCTTTTGCAGCGGGACATCGAATTTCTTAAACAAGTCGATTGGGCCGGAGTCATTCTAGATGAAGCGCAAAATATAAAAAATCCGGAGACAAAACAATCCAAAGCGGTTCGGACGCTTTGTTCGGACTATCGTTTCGCTCTGACCGGCACACCGGTGGAAAACCATGTGGGCGACTTATGGGCCTTGATGGACTTCCTAAATCCAGGATTGTTGGGCGCTCAGGTCGCGTTCAAAAGAAATTTCCATCGCCCCATCCAAGTGTATGGAAGCGAGGACGCCGCCGACAGATTGAAGACTCTGACCGGTCCCTTTATTCTGCGCCGTCTGAAAACCGACAAAGCTATCATCTCGGATTTGCCTGACAAGTTGGAAATGAAAGAATACTGCACCCTGACCAAAGAACAGGCTTCGCTTTACAAGGCTGTGGTGGACGATATGCAGAAGCAGATCGAGGAAACAGAGGGCATAAAGCGCCGGGGCCTGGTGCTGGCGACCTTGATGAAATTGAAACAGGTCTGCAATCATCCGGCCCAGTTCGCGGCAGACAATTCATCGGTCAAAGGCCGGTCCGGCAAGCTTCAAAGACTGGAAGAAATGTTGACCGAGACCGTGGAATTAAAAGAGCGAACCCTTGTTTTTACACAGTTTGCGGAAATGGGCAAAATGCTAAAAAACTATTTCCAGGATTACTTCGGCCGGGAAGTATTTCTGATTCACGGTGGTGTCAGTAAGAAAAAGCGTGATGAGATGGTGGACCGTTTCCAGAACAGCGCTTCTGCTCCGCCGCTGTTTATCCTGTCTCTCAAAGCCGGCGGCACGGGCTTGACCTTGACCCGAGCCAATCATGTGGTTCACTTCGACCGCTGGTGGAATCCGGCGGTGGAGAATCAAGCCACTGACCGGGCTTTTCGTATCGGCCAGCAAAAAAACGTCTTGGTTCATAAATTCATCGTGGCCGGGACCCTGGAGGAGCGCATCGACGAGATGATCGAAAACAAGACCGGCATCGCCAATCAGGTGGTCGGGACCGGCGAGAAATGGCTCAGTGAATTATCCAATAACGAACTGCGGGATTTGATTAAATTGGGCGCGGAAGCGGTGGGGGAATAATCATGACCAGATATTTTGATTACTATGGCTGGTACAAGCCGACCCAGGCCAAGGAAGTCAAGGGCGGGATTAAGGCTCAAAGCAAACGCGGCGCTTTTGCCAGCAAATGGTGGGGCAAGCGCTGGACCCAAGTCTTGGAGGGTTTCCATATCGGCGCCCGGCTTTCCCGTGGCCGTTCCTATGCCCGCAAAGGACAAGTGGCCAGTTTGAATATAGAAAAGGGAAAAGTTCTGGCCGACGTCCAAGGCTCGCGTGCCAAGCCTTATAAGGTCACTATCAAATTTAACACTTATTCCAAAAAGCAATGGGAACAAGTGGTCGAACTTTTAATCGAACAACCCATTTTCGCGGCCAGACTGTTGGGCAATGAGATGCCCGAAGAGATTGAATCAGTATTCGAAGAGGCGAAGCTGCCCTTATTTCCTAAAAGGCAAAAGGACACGGAAACCGATTGCTCTTGCCCGGACTGGTCCAACCCCTGTAAACATATTGCCGCAGTTTTTTATTTAATGGCCGAGTCTTTCGATAATGACCCGTTTCTGCTTTTTAAATTGCGAGGTATGGAACGGGAAGACTTGCTGGCGGCCTTGCAAGAAGGCGGCGCGACAAAAGAATTAGCGGAAGAGCCGCCCAAATTGGAGCCGGAGCCCCTCCCTCTAAAACATGACGATTTCTGGGGACAATCCATTGCTCAGTCACCAATGGCCATGCCTCCCAGCCCCAACCTGCATGCCGCACTGCCGAAACGGCTGGGACCTCTCTCTTTGTGGCGCTCCGATAAGAATTTTGTTAATGAAATGGAGTCAATTTACGACAATGCGTCCAGTCAGGCCGAGATCTGGTTCGATAAATTGTCCGGCGTTTGACAGTGTTGTTTCTATGTAGCGCGACCGGTTTAAATTAGGGATCATCTCCAAAAGAGTTGATCCAAATTAAGGATTGAAGACCCTCGCAGCAAGCTGCGAGGAATCTTCGACCGTAAGGAATTCTGTCTAATTTAGATTCGCTCGCTAACCCCGCAGCAAGCTACGGGGAATGCGCTCGCTGTTGCGGTTCAAGGATTCCAGGGGTCCAGGGTTCGAGTGAGATGAAGTGAGGCATCAGCTGAATGCTTATGGATCAGTCTGTGAATTGGAAACGCAGACGATGATATCCGGTGATCTGGATTATATGAAGAAGGAAAAGCTTCAGGAATTAAGAGAGGAACTCGGTGATGTAGAGAGAATGCTAAAAGCGATGATCAAATCTCCAATCCTCAATATGGGTCAATTTCATGAGGCTTGCTTTGATAGTCAATAATGGAGGTCTTTTTATTTTCTTATCAGAATTGAGGCGCTTGAATAGCTTTTTTTGAGTTTAATTCATTTCTCTGCCATTACCATTTTGCTATACCATTTAAAATCCAGTACTGTTTCTTGGGAACAGGAAAATCAACCAACCCAATTCTGTATTTTCAAACCAGGCACGCGTTGAAACTCTCTTTCATTGTTGGTAACGAGCGTAAGAGCTGCCGCTTTTGCGTGCGCTGCGATCCACAAATCGTTGTTATCAATAGGCGTTCCTTTGGACTCCAGTAATGTCCGGATGGCCCCATATGTATTCCCGGTGCTCTCAGGAATTGGCAAAACAGGAACAAAGGACTTGAATTCCCCAAGCAACTGCAAAGCCTTTTTGCGTTGCTTGCTTTTTTCGGCACCATAAACCAGTTCCCCCCAGGTGATAACTGATATAGCAGCATCACCAGATTTGAGCTTTTGGAAACGTGCCAATACTTTTTCAGGTCTTTGACGTTGAATGTAGATACAAATATTGGTATCCAACATATAGTGCGCAGTCATCACAATCCCTCGCGATGTTGTGGGGGTAAATCCAGACGGCCTTCGGCAAGAAAATCATCGGGAAGTTCGGTCAATAATTCAAACGCCCGAGCCAATCCCTTAGATGTTTCCCGAAGCACAATTTCGTCTCCACGCCGGAAAATCTCAAGTACTTTACTGCTGACTGAGAATTCTTTTGGCAATCTTACAGCCTGACTATTTCCTGATTTAAATACTCGGGTTGTTGCCACAACAGCCTCCTTCTCTTTGGTCAAGAACTGATTCCCCTTAAGGGATCATAAACAACATTTCTATTTTCGTATATACAATTATGTATATACATTCGATCAAGTGTTGTCAATATATTAATAAAGCCGTTAATATTTAGACACGATCAGTTGTAAACATTTAAGATTCTTCTCTCAATTAGGAGAAAGGGTTCAAGGAGTTTAGGATTCAAGGGTTCGAGTGTTTGCTTTCCAGCGATTTGATCATCGCTTTTAGTATTCTCTCTCTATCCCCGATCTTTTCTCTTAATTCTTGAAGTCCTTATATGCACTGCCGATACATGGGGGATACCACCTTTTACTTCTTGGGAAGCTTCCATAGGCGCTCGGCATTTTCGTGCGCAATCGCATGGGCGACCTCACGTGGAAGATCGTCGAATGCCTTCCGCCAGTATTCGGCCTGCTGCAGATAGTATTCCCCCCAGTGCTCGGGCCACACGTTATCCAAGGCAAAGACGAATCTGTCTGGATATTTTATTAGAAGCTCCTTCCAGTCGGGAGCCAGAACATCGCCCTGGAACATTTGTGTCCATGGCTGACTCGATCCACTGATGACCACCGGATTGGCATGGGAGGTCATGAAATACACATTCTTGTGAGCCTCAATTAGTCGCTGCACTTCGCCCGAGCGTAATTGCCCCATGTGGATCATCATGAATGGATGGTCCGCGCTTTGGCTGAGCATCGCTTCGAGCTGTCCTATGTATTTGATCTTCTCGCCCTCTGAAAGTGATGCGAATTCAATGTGCACAACAAGTGGCCACTTTTTCTTTTTCACGAGTCGCAATGCCGACTGCACCCGCTTGTCATTGGGATAAACGGCTACTTCAGGAGCTCTCTGACCCTTTGGTGCGTGGTACATGAGCAACTCCTCTACATATTGTGTAATTTTTACAGCATCTTCGTCAATTTCCCAACCGCCTCTGTCGAAAACAGATCCCACTCCCCACTTTGGTCATATACCACTTCACCATTCTGCAGTTTTACCGGATTGGGGATATCTGTAACGGAACCATCAGCGGTGTGAGGTGCAAATGTTCGTTTGCATGACATTGAAAAGTGATTCTTTGTCCGCGCGGCTTCAATAGCCTATGTAAACCGGACCATGCTCTATGTCAGGATCCATTCTCAGCACCATCCGGCCGCCGGAAAACACTCGCACGTTGCCGTCGGTCGCTGAGACGACGACACCTGTAGCAGCGGTGCGGGCTGTGACAGCAGCGGCCGCCGCATGTCGAGCACCCAAACCGATAGGCAACTCCACGTCCACCTTGAAGGCTGCCAGGAACACCCCAGCGGTTTGAATGAAGCCATCGCCGCGGATGACAAAGGCGCCATCGAGCTTGGACAGCTCGACTATAGCGTCGTGAATGTCCGGATTCGTGATTGTCCGGTTGGCCTTGTCGTGTCCCTGGAATGGGTTGGGGATGAGTTGATTGGAGCCTTCAAGCACCTTCAGGGAATCGCCAAGCATAAACATGGCACCGATCCGCTTCCCACGTCGGGCCGCGCGGCCGACCTTGCAGGCAATGGCGATAGCGTAGTCGAGGGCCTTGGGCCGAATCCCGTCCGTGAGCTTCACGAGATCCGTAATGACCAGTTCTTCGAGGTCCGGTTCCACCTCGGTTACAACAACCAGGCTTGCCTCACCGGGGTAGACGTCTTGGCCCACTGCACAGACGACAAGATCCCCGGCCGAAACGCTGTTCGATTTGAGCGCGACAGAGAGGACATGGCGGATCTGTCTGTGTTTATCGATCGCGTGAAGTGGCAAATGTAGTGTCAACAGACCGGCTTCTGTTAGGACATCGTATGTCTCGGGGATCGCCGTGGCTGCAATGATACGGCATTGACCTGGGGAACCCAGAAGGTGTTGCGCAAAAACGCCACTTTCGGTTACACAGATGATGGTATGAGCTTGGGCCGCTTCGGCTATACGGACGACCATTCGAGCCCGATCTACGTCAGAACCAATGGTTTTCCCTAGATATTCAGATTTGGTCATGTTTCCCTCACCAGCGACGTGCTACGCAGCAGGTCATTCACCTAATAATCAATTATACGGATCTGGATGTCTTATCAAGTTAAAACAGGAAACGTGTTACAATAAGGATAAATCTTCATAATTGGAATTTATGAAAATTATACCGATAGGTTTTGGTCATCCCCAAGGCACCATGGGAACAGTTATCAATGCAAGATTTGGTGCATGGAGATAACAAACACTTTAGGCGTTTTTTGCATATCGATTGGTATAAAAAAGGCTGTTATCGCTCGCAGTGGATCTGCAGATCGGTCCAGCCGATAAGACTGGGGTGATGGGCGATACGATCCGTGGGAATCCACT
Organism: uncultured delta proteobacterium; assembly: GCA_963701385.1. Taxonomy (GTDB): domain Bacteria; phylum Desulfobacterota; class Desulfobacteria; order Desulfobacterales; family B30-G6; genus B30-G6. The sequence goes on along the minus strand of CAVOZW010000011.1, from coordinate 251,475 downwards.
GGATGCCATTGCAGCCCTCAGTCGCCGCTTGCCAATCTGTATTTCGGAGTGTCTGGCTTGTGTTGATACCGCTGTGAATCCCGCCGCAAAAAGAATCGGAATCATTTGTCATCTGATTGTAAATCACCTGGACACCGGATATGTCACCAAAAATCCACGGGTGGATGGCGATGCCGGCAAACATGCCGTGATTGCCATTGGTACTATTGACGGTATTGTAGGAAATAACTGTATCTCGGCCGCCAAAAAAAACGATTCCGACATCGGATGGATTGGTGATGATGTTTCCGGTGATCAGATGGGCAGGCCCGGTAAACGTTATTCCGTCTGACCAATCCCCAATGCCATCTTCGTCGTCTATTTGATCGCAGCCTGCTGCATGGGTGTGATCCCCTGCATTATGAATAACGATATTTCGAATGATGCCCCGGGCACCACCCATTGCCAGGGCAGATCCGCATTCCGTGTTTTCAATGCGAATAGGCGCACAACATAACCTTTCAAGCTATCATCGGCTTTTAAAACTGCATGATTATTTGGATCGGTCGATGTGAATGTCATCTTTTTGAACCGCAAAAGCGAGCGCATTCCCCGTAGCTTGCTGCGAAGTTCTTCAATCTTTCGACCATGAGAATATCCTCTTTTGGGAGTTGGGCAAATGAAAGATCACATATCGGTTCGGACTTGTACATATCAACGCAAGAAAAAGCACATAAATTTACAAATTCGTTGCCGCCTAATACCCGACAGCCTCACCGATCAGCTTCACGTGGATGCGTTTATTGATCATGTGGCCCTCAATGATGCTCCACATATTACAGATACGAGTTGGGGATTTACAGTCACTACATAGCCCAGTTTCAACACAAGGGTTTTTCATCCCATAACGGATATTGTTGATTGGGGCAGCATAATGTTTAACTCTGGCCATAGCTGATTCAAGATCAGGCACGACCTTATTCATACCCACCATCAAAATGACCTTTTTAGGCCCGAAACTCATTGCTGCTACCCGGTTGCCCATACCATCAAGGTTCACTAGTTTTCCATCCAGGGTGATCGCATTGGAACTGGCTATCATAAAGTCGGCTGACAGCCCTTTTCGTCGGCGCTGTAAACCCTCCTCAGGTGATATTCCTGGTTCATAAGGATCGATTAAATTTACCTCAGGGAGTTCGGCGATGCCTTCCCAAAGTTCTGAGCCTGTTGCTGTCATAGAACCACATCGAAATACCGATGAATTAGGTGTAATCATTGCGATGACTTCGTCTTTGGCTTGGGAAACAGTGACAGCATAACTGCCTTCCATACGCCTTTTTTCAAGGTTTTTAATCAATTTTTCAGCGACCTTCTCATTCCAAACAACTTGATTTTCATCCATTGGGGTTATCCTTTATGAAGGTTATGGATATCGGTTGAAGGGGCATCCTTATACCAAATCACAATTAGCATCACTGAAGGGGTGGTGGTCAAGAAAATCTTATCCGGTTTCTCGAATTAGTGCTATTTTCAAGCCGGGTCTTGTGGTCGGTGGTGATAATAATCGCGCACCGGTAGCTTTTCGGGTGCCTGATATCTACCGTTTTGTTGGAGATATTGCTGGTCCTATTTTATACCCCACGCCATGCACGTCAAACAGAAAAGGGCGCCTTGCGACGCCCTTCATTTAATTTTTGCATTGTGAAGTTTATTGAATAAACCTGTTCTCTGACCATAGACATACCGCAATCAGCAATAAATTTAAGATCGTTGAGCCGGTAAGCTACGCAGTCATTACTAATTAGTCTACTTGATTACCCATAGCGTCGGAACCAGGAGATGCGCCATCGCCGGCGTCCCCTTGCTCGACTGACCCTTGCCCATCGTCACCTTGAACCTTGCCACCACCGGCGTATACTGGAGCGATCGCGACACTGATAAGAATGGCCAAAGAAATCAGGATTGTAAATACTTTTTTCATAATTTTTCCTTTTTAAGTTTGTAACGATTTAAGTTAACGGCCTATTTATAGCTCTGCTTTCCATCTGTAGACATTTTTCTTTCAGATGTTTTTTGCTCTATAACGGATGAACTCAAAAAAGGTTACAAAAAAACACTGAATTAAGGAAATATTCGCTTTTGATCCATTTAGAATTCCAAATCTTCGCCCAACATACATATATCACAATCTTTTAGCAGTGTTCCTATATGTTGAGGTGTTGGAGATACCTGCAATATTGATCGGAACCAAAGATGCTTTTGATTTGATTGACACGATTAATATACAATGATAACTATTCCCGATACCAGAAGTGAGATCAGGTAATGCTTTGAATTAAGGCTTCAATACAGTATTTCACTTTGGTCAAATCCTACCCCGGGGGGATTCTGGTGCTTACTTTTACCCAGGCAGGAGGCAATTATGGATGCAGATGAACTGAAAAAAATCCTTGCAGGCCTTGCCATCGCCGGTTTGATAACAGGATCAACACTCTCTTTGAGCGGCTGTGCCGCTAAAAGCGCCTGAAGTGGTGAAAAAAAGGGGGGAGCAGGTAGTTCCCAGAGTGGTTGAACCGGCGGTAGCTCCGGTGCCGGTGGCACCGAAGAAGAAGAACAGAAACCCGCCAATAGTGGCTGAAGCTGATGACCTGCGCGCAGTCTGCGTGCACAAATTCAGTTTCAATTTACATCACCATAACAATTTTGCTGTAAGCGTGTGTATTCCATATTTGAAGATACATATCGGAAGGTCTATACCAATTGTCGCAGGATCCTTGAAAATCAAACCTGGGGAAGGATCCTGCAGGAATTGGATGAAGATTCACAACCAGGCTTCTTTGCGGACAAGCTGCTTTTATTGAAACATCCGCTGGCCTTGCCCGATTTCATCGTCGATCTGGCCCGGTTAGAATGGGCATTGCACAAAGCCGGGTCAGAAGCTGCCCCCGCCCTTCCTAAAATTGAGAGCATATCAGTCAACCCCACCCTTGCCCTGGTACCGGTTTCCTGGACAAATCTCGTGGCGATCATACATTCAGAAACCGAAGCGGATTCCTGTATTGAAAAAGCCTCCGGAGTCCACATCCTTGTCTGGCGTCACCTGAAAACCGGAAAGCTTCACGTGCGGGAGGCCGGTGACGCCGATCTTCTAGCATTGAAAATCATCGTCGAAAAAATCAAATACGAAAAGGCGGCCGCTCAAGGCGGTGTGACCGTCGGTGTCATCGGGTCTGCCATCCAGCAGGCCATTTCCCAGGGTATCCTGCTGTCGCCCGCATCGGGGATTCGACGTCATGCACTGCCGAAAGCCGGCGTGCCCGCTGCACTGGAGCCTTTCCTGTCGGCGGATGTGTTTACGCTTCAGTGGCACATCACCCAGACCTGCAATCTGCACTGCAAACACTGCTACGATCGTAGCGACCGTGTAAACGTGCCCTACGACACGGCCCTGGCCTTCCTGGACGATTTTTTCGATTTCTGCGGGGAAATGCATGTGCAGGGCCAGATCTCTTTTACGGGCGGAAACCCCCTGCTTTACCCACGCTTCACGGATGTCTACAAGGCAGCGTCGGAGCGCGGTTTTGGAACCGCTATTTTGGGCAACCCATCCCCCATCAAGCAAATTGAAAGACTAATGGACATTGCCAAACCCCTGTTTTTCCAGATCAGCCTCGAAGGGCTGCAGGAACACAATGACGACATCCGTGGGGAAGGTCATTTCAAGCGATCGCTTAAATTTTTGGACCAGCTTCGTGAGTGGGGCATATATACCATGGTGATGTTAACGCTTTCCCGGGACAATATGAATCAGGTAATACCGCTGGCGCAATTCCTCCGGGAACGAACAGATTATTTCACTTTCAACCGGCTATCCACCGTTGGAGAAGCTGCCCGCCTCGCCATGGCCGACCCAAAAGATTTCGAGGCTTTTTTGAGAGAATATGAAGCCGCAGCCTGCGACAATTCCATGCTGGGGCTAAAAGATAATTTCATCAACATCATTTTCGACGAAAAGAAAAAGCAGCTATTCGGAGGTTGTACCGGTTACGGCTGTGGTGCAGCCTTCAATTTCGTGGCACTTCTGCCTGATGGTGAAGTGCATGCCTGCCGAAAATTTCCCTCCCCCATCGGCAATATGCTGCAAAACCGGCTGACGGAGATCTATCATTCTGAATTGGCCCGAAAATACCGAATCGGAGCCCATTCTTGCCGGGACTGCAGTTTGAACATCGTCTGCCGGGGCTGCCTGGCCGTTGCCGGCAGCTACGGTTTGGATGTGTTCAAAGAAAAAGACCCCTTCTGTTTCATCAAACAGGAGGCATATCAAAAATAATAGATGAACCTGTTTACCATATGGTCGGCGCTGATGTTAGGAGCCCTTGCGGCGAGTTCGCAAAGCGCCAGGGGATTATTTATCCGCCTTCGCAGAATACCAAGGGCATGCCCGTGGATGAATGCTTAAAAAGAAGTTAATTGCTACGGCGCGATGTCACCCCATGTAAAAGGCGGATAACCGCAGCGTCTTGTCTCGGCGTAGCTCGCAAAGCGAAGACGGGTATTTTTATGGGATCACGGGTTTACCCGTGGGGAGCCATTTCGCGTTTCCTGAATCTCGAAAGCTGAGCTAGTAAGGTTAGAAACTCTGTGCTTTATGGCCTGAAGTGGTGGGAGACCACTACCGCTCCGGCTTAATTGCAGATATCATCGATTTTACGGCTGTTTGGATTTCTTAGATTTGGATGAATTGTTTTTTGTCAGGAAAATGAGCGGAATGGCAAACGGTCCGAAAAGAGCCCCCATAAAAGCCCAATACCATGTGTTTGCCACTCTTTTGTCAGCAATATACCAAAGCAAAAATGCACACGCTATGCATATTATGGAGATTATTACTGCACCTAACATAAACCAAATTTCCCTTTATTGAGCACCTGATTCTGAATTTGTTACTATTGTGATTCATGGAGACGATCTCAACTATCCGATAAATTAGAAAAATATAAGATACCATCTGGTCATCCCCACGGTACCACGGGAGACCCTACCGACGCAAGATTTCGCCTGTTGTGATTATTTTCGCACACCGGTAATTTTTCAGGTGCTTGATAACCTTGTTTTCGTTGGAGATATATGAAATCTAATTTCTAAAGCTCTTCCTATTCAAGGGAATGAACAGCGATTTTGTTTCCTTCACTATCATTCAATATTATAAAAAAGCCATGATCTTCTGGAATCTTTGTTTTCTCAGTCAGAATATTAGCTCCTATTTCCTTTGCTTTATTAAGTTCATTTTGACAATCTCCGCTTGGTGAAGTGAAAAATAAAATTGGACCGGTATCTCCGGGCTTTGCATCTTTCCCTTTGTACAAAGCTCCTGCTGCACCTGGAAGAAAATTATCAAAATCTGTTGGGAAAATTGCCATCTCATCATTCTCCCAAAATGGTTTTGCTTCAAGATCAAATCCAAATAGCTCGTTATAGAATTCTACTGCTCTTTGCATATCACTTACAGGTATTTCAAACCAGCCTACTACATTATGTTCAATTTTCATTTTACATTACCCCCTTAAATTTTGCTTTTGGAGATACCAAAATATCTTGTGGTTGATCATAACTACAGTGAAACATATAAGAAACTATCGACTCAGTTTTTACTCATTAAGTTGAGAATGCGTTATTCAGATTAGTGCTATATGGTATGAAAAAACCGATATCAAAATAACAAATAATATAACCACATCGTGGCACTGTCAATTCGGTATTACAAAATGAATTGGAAACGTTAAAAACAGATAAGAGATTATGATTTTGATAGGTGGCGTAGAAAATGTGATAGATGGAGACAAGTCCAACTATCCGACAATTTCGGAATTTGTCAGATATCATCTGGTTATTCCCACGGTATCACGGAAGGGCCTATGAATACATGATTCGGGCGATTGTGATTATTTTCACACACCGGTAACATTTTAGGAGTCTGATAACCTTGTTTTTGTTGGAGTAATACAAAATTTCGATATTTTTATAAAGTGGTAGAGTCCTGGAGATCCCGAAGGAATCCTTACTTAATTTCAGAATGTGTTTTCAAAATATATAAGGATGTCTTCAGGATTTTTTTTGGAAGACACTAAGCAGAAGGAGATTCTTCTTTAAATTCCTTCACAATATTTTCCCTAAACTCAGGGGTATCTTCATAGTTATGAACTTTTGATCCGTGTTGAACAACGGCTTCTAATAGTTCCTCTTTTGAGTTTGCAGAAAGAGCAACAGAACACTTCACATCACTTGGGTAGTCTCGGCAATCAATATAGTATCTTGTCATGATTTTTTCCTCCCTTTCTTTATGGGAAAGTCGGTTTAGGATATTGCTTGTTTATAAGCCAAAAATATCCTAACCGTAGTATTCAAGTTTTCCACAGTAGCACAGAACCTGAAGAAACGAAGCGGGTAGATAGCTCGCAGTAGTTATTAACCAGCAGCGAATATGGCTATGAGCTTTGAATTACACGATAGAACTGATCTACGGGCAGATTCCCAGTGTCTACGATAGACTCGAGCAGCTTACTATACTCCTCGTCGTTGTCCGCTTCGGCATCGATTCGCTCGTAGTCGGCCAGCGAAGCATAGCGGGTCTGAATCGTTGCTCGGCCTCTCTGTCCTGCTAAATTGTACATGAGCTCCACTGAGATTTCAGGATATTTTTTTTCCATATGTGCTTTGGCCTTGACAAGTGCCTCGAAAAACTCTGCATAATTCTCTCTGTAATTGATTTCCCTCTGATGTATAATCATTTGACTCTCCTAAACTGATTAATTTTAAAAATAATGTTAAAATACCACAAAGTGGTATTTATAGACTAAGGAGAGATTAAAATTTGTCAAGAAGGTCGGGAAATTGCCATTTCAAATATATGAATTAATAGGTGGGTCATAGTTGATATGTGGTCTGACCGTTTCCGTTTAACAATTCATTATGCACTAATTCATCGCACTACTGATACATGGAGACGAGTACAAGTTTACACAGATTACAGATATCATCAATAATGAAGCTTAAAACCATTGACTTTTGCCAGAAATCTCCAATTCAAGTCCATGGTGATCAACTACTACATATTGTAGTGTGAACGATTTGGCTCTGCCTTCTCTTTGATTAGCTTTCGAGTTTATCTATTGCAATTTGTAACTCTAATACCTCCAAAGGGCAGTCATGCCAATCATGTACCCAGCAGACTATCATATCGGCGTCGGCAGGATCATAGCCATGGGACATATAATTGCTACTTTTGTATTCAAATTTGATTCTAACACGCTGGTATCGATTCTCACCAACATGTCTTTTGGCTTCACATTCAGGAAAAACAGCATGAATCGCTTCGACCATAAACCCAAGTTCATTACTCACCATCCCAAATAGAAATATAACACCGTTTTGATTTATCGGAGCATGCCTAAGTCCTCTAAAGTCGATTAGTTCCCCAAACTCAGCAATATCGTCCTTAATCGTATCCGTGATCCCTTTTTGAGATTGTTTAGAGGGGCTAATTGGCGGCTCCACAATCTTTTTTTTAGCTGCTTTTTCTGCGGCTGCCTTTATAGCATCAGCATCTTCTTTAGCCGCCTTTTCAGCGGCTGCCTTTATAGCATCAGCATCTTTTTTAGCCGCCTTTTCAGCGGCTGCCTTTATAGCATCAGCATCTTTTTTAGCCGCCTTTTCAGCGGTCGCCTTTATAGCATCAGCATCTTTTTTAGCCGCCTTTTCAGCGGTTGCCTTTATAGCATCAGCATCTTTTTTAGCCGCCTTTTCAGCGGCCGCCTTTATAGCATCAGCATCTTCTTTAGCCGCCTTTTCAGCGGCCGCCTTTATAGCATCAGCATCTTTTTTAGCCGCTTTTTCAGCGGTCGCCTTTATAGCATCAGCATCTTTTGTAGTCGCTTTTTTGGCATCGACCTTTTCTTCAGCAACCTCTTCGGCGACAATATCTTCTTCAACTATAATATCCTCTTCGGCAATGACATACTCTTTTGTAAGATTAGGCTTTTTTTTGTTGATAGCTTTCCCTTTGAAAGCAAATTTCTTTCTTGACAGTTTTATAGATGGCCTTGGTTCATCTTTAATATTTGCAAGACGTTTCAATTCAGACCAACCACCTTTTGGGAATAAAATCTTGATTTGCCACTCTTTAATTCCAGACATCCTCACAAAATCCTTTAAAGTAAGTGGTTCATCCGACTTATTATCTGCAAATTTTACTTCGCTGATAATTTCCTCTTTACTATACTTGTGCATAATTTCCATCCTTACTATTGGTTCTTTTAGAAGTAGTCTGAAAATTTAGGTCAAACTTCACTTTATTAAATTTATCACTGTATAAAGCCATCCTTCATAGTTAAAGAATAACATCGCCAGTAAGTTTCCTCACATACTCAGTATCAATCGCCAATCATACAACGTCATTTTCGGCGTAAACAAAGGCCGAACGAGGCGATGCGTCAACATATCTCATTTCTCCGAAAACATCGCCTTTTCTTTGTGATATAGTGATTTCTTTTTCTTTTTTTTGATCTTTACCTTACCGTTAGATAACGATCAACCAAAATATCTTGCGGTTCTGATTCTCTCGCCAAAAAGGATAGATCCTGCAAATATCACTTTGTCCAGATATCTGTGTTTTCTGAGCATATCTGGATTGGGGATCTATGACATCGCATTACGGATATCAAATTTCTTACGAAAATGCAAAAAAGGGCAACACCCCCGGAATGGAATTTACCCTTCTGCTGAACATGAAAAGGTGATGCCCCAGCAGACACCTGGCAAAGGCAATCCAGGCGCCAGATATCTCCAGAAGGCAAAAAGATCGCAATGCATTGGATTCTACTTCAACCCGGGCAATCTCTAGCGCGAAAAGTAATCTATGCATAAAAAATTTTGGATCATCTCCAAAAGAGTTGATCTAAAAGAAGGATTCCAGGATTCCAGGGGTCCAGGATTCGAGTGATATGCTTAAAAATTATAAAGAGTTAAACGTTTGGCAGAAATCGTATACACCTTGTTTCCATACCATCGAATATCGCCGAGGGATATGGGAGAAAAAGGACCCTAGAGTATGTTAGATTTCTCTATATTGCTTATTGATCAGTCTGTGAACTGGAAACCCAAACGATGATATCTGGTGACTTGGGTTATGTGCAAAAAGAAAAATTTCAGGAATTAAGAGAGGAAATCGGGGATGTCGAGAGAATGCTGAAAGCAATGATCAAATCCCTGGAAAACAAACACTTGGATCCTTGAATCCTCGACTCCTGGAACCCTTTCTCCCAACCAATTGGGAGAAGAGCCAAAATATTTAGTTGACAAACAAAAGGAAGACAGCCTATATTTATTCAAAATAGTACTTAATTTACTATAATAGTAAATGCTCACCTTTTGAAATGACGTCTAACAAACAATATTTTTCCACCTCGCTCGAAAGGGGCCTGAATATACTATCTCTTTTCAACAAAGAGATTCCCCGGTTAACCCAAACCGATATATCCAAGGCCTTGGGGTTAAATATGACCTCAACCTATCGCTATATCAACACATTTGTGAACCTTGGGTATCTCGACAAAGATGAGAAAACCAAAGAACTCACGCCTGGATTTCGTTGTCTTACGTTCTGCTCTAACCTCATCAGAGCAACTGACTATTTGTACCTGATTAAGCGGCTGGTCGATAAAATATTCCGCCGGCACAACATTACGATCGATGTCGTTTTTGCCGTTGATGATACTCTGACAAGAGTCTTCCACCGCGAAGCTGAGGAAACCCTGACCTATCAACTGCCGGATGTTGCTAAAAACTGCCTGCATAGCACTTCGGTTGGAAAAGCTTTTTTGTCTACCCTTTCAGAATCGGAACTCGAGCAGACGATAGACAGGATTTACCTTCATGCCAGGACAAAAAAAACAATGTCCGATAAGAAACAACTTCTTGCTGAAATTGAAAAGACACGAAACCGTGGTTATGCAATGAATGTGGAAGAATATCTTGCCGGCTTGATCACCATCGGAGCTCCGTTAATCAGTCCGGTCAGTGGAGAAGGCATCGGGGCGGTATCCTTTGATTTTTCGATTCTCCAGAATAGTGCCGATGAAATAGAGGAAAAATACGCCGGCCTTATTATTGAAACAGCTGCCGCAATCTCTGAATGCATTCAGCACTGATGGATCAATATAGACTGTTGCAGCAATCTGTAGGTATTGCAGAGGAATAAAATACACAAAAAAGTGACTTATATGACCTCGAAGACGGAACCAAATTACAATTTTTATCTTGCCAGAGGTCGATTGCCGGTTGTAGATCGCGCTGAAGGAATTAGGATCTGGGATACAGGAGGGAAAGAATACATCGACGCGTGTTCAGGAGCCGTCATTACCAATATAGGCTATGGTCAGGTCAACATAAATGAGGTCATTCAAAAACAAGCCCAAAAAACCTTCTTTGCCTACCGCCTTCACTTTGAAAACAAGCCGGCCCTGGATTACTCCAAAGCCCTGGTGGAGCACTCCGCCCAACATCTGGATAGGGTATTTTTCGTATCCGGAGGATCCGAAGCAGTAGAATCAGCCATAAAACTCTGTCGTCAATATTTTTACGACAGCAATCAGGGATCCAGGCACATTTTCATTAGTCGTGTGCCATCATATCATGGCTGTACGCTCGGAGCCCTGGCATTGACAGCCTATGCACCCCTGGAAGCCCCGTATCGCCCTCTGATGAAAAGCTACCCCAAGATCCCCGCACCGTATTGTTATCGTTGTGCCTACAATCTTTCGTACCCTGAGTGCGATTTGGAATGTGCCCGAGAGTTGGAAAGAACCATCTTGGCGCAAGGTCCGAAAAATGTAGCCGGCTTTATCGCCGAGCCTGTCGGCGGTGCCAGCACCGGAGCCCTGGTCCCACCGGAGGGCTACTTTGAGGTGATTCAATCCACCTGTCGTAAGTACGGCGTCATGCTGATTCTTGACGAAGTCATGACCGGTTTTGGTCGAACCGGAAGTTTGTTCGGCTATGAACACTGGAACGTAGAAGCAGATATTTTGGCCCTGTCAAAAGGCATGGCCTCCGGCTATTTCCCGTTGGGAGCTATTCTTGCCAGACAATCTATTGTCGATACCGTTTTAGATAGTGGCGGGTTCAAGCACGGCCACACTTACGCGGGAAATCCCATGGCATGTGCCGTGGGGCTGGAGGTACTAAATTACATTTTAGAACAAGATCTGTGCACCAATGCACGCCGCATGGGAACACGTCTCAAAAATGGCCTTGAGACAATTGCACGGCGGCTCCCGATCATTGGGCAGGTACGCGGCAAAGGACTACTTTTAGCGCTAGAACTGGTCAGAGATCCGGACACAAAAGAACCATACCCCAACGACGTCAATGCAGGGCAGCTTCTGACCGACATCGCATTTGAAAACGGATTGATTATTTACCCTCGCAGGTCGATTAATGGGATGTCCGGTGATCACGTTTTGGTTGCGCCACCGCTGATTATTTCTGAGTCGGAAGTTGACGAAATTCTGGCCATGTTTGAAAATGCACTAGAACAAACCGTTAAACGAATCGAAACACTGTAAAATAAAGAGTTTAACCGCCTTTTGACGGAACAATGAATAAAGTCACCAGCATAAACGATGCAATATCCACTATTAAAGATGGTCAGACCATCATGGTCGGTGGGTTTGGCGTGCCAGGTACACCCTTTATGCTAATAGAAGCCTTGCTACAACAGGGGACCAGACACTTGACGTTGATAAAAAACGAAGCCAATGAACCCCATATGGGCGTATCCAAACTCATCGAGGCTGGAAGGGTGGACCGGTTGATCACCTCGCACCTTGGCTTGAATACCACGGTACTGGAAATGATGAACGACAAAAAGATCGCAGTGGAGTTCAATCCTCAAGGCATTCTAGTCGAAAGAATTCGCTGCGGCGGTGCAGGACTGATGGGATTCATTTCCGATATCGGTTTAGACACGGTTTTGAGCCAGAACAAGCAGATCATCACACTGAATGGTCAAAAAGGGATTGTGGAATCGGCCCTGCGCGCCGATGTGGCCATAATTCATGCTGCTGTGGGGGACGATCTTGGGAACCTGGTCTATGAAAAGAGCGCCAGGAATTTCAATCCGGCCATGGCAACCGCTGCCGATATCGTAATCGCCGAAGTGGAATCCATCGTCAACACGGGCTCTTTGGATCCTGACGCGATCCACACACCAAGTGCATTTGTAGACCGTGTTGTTGAAATCGGGAAACTTCAAGACGCGTACGGAATATTGGAGCATCATGTCTTTGCCTAGTAGAGATAAAATTGCCCGACGGGCTGAACAGGAAATCATCGCTGGTCAAGTTGTCAATCTCGGCATCGGCATACCCACATTAATATTAAAGTATCTAAACAGTGAAAAACGTATACAGATCCACTCCGAAAACGGCATCCTCGGTATGAAGTCCCATTGCAGCCGGGAAACTGCGGACAGAAACCTGATCGATGCCGGCGGCGGCTACATTGACCTCGTCAAAGGGGCATCATTTTTCGACAGCTCACTTTCCTTTGCCCTTGTGAGAGGCGGACGGCTTGACATCGCTTTCTTGGGCGCTCTGGAGATCTCAGCCCGGGGAGATCTGGCCAACTGGATGATACCGGGAAAGTACACGCCTGGAATCGGTGGCGGCATGGAACTGGCCCAAAAGGCCAGAAGACTAATCATCACGACCCTGCACACCAACCGCAAGGGTCAACCTAAAATTTTAGAGTCATGCAACCTGCCATTGACGGCCAAGGCATGCATAGACAGGATTATTACCGAACTTGCCGTTATCGATGTGGTGGACGATCAACTGCAGCTTATAGAAATTGCCGAGGATGCAACGCTGGAAGAAATTGTCGAAAAAACAAATGCGCCACTAATAGTCCCTGATGGCGAGTTGCCCCGGTTTTAATAAAATGCGCGGGCTTTGAGAGGTCGAATTGAACAAAAAAGAAGATAAAATTATTCAAACCGTCGAAAGCCTGGCGGACGACATCATCGATTTTACCAGCCGACTCGTTAAAGAGCCCAGCACGCTTGGCAACGAAGCCTCAGCTGTCGACCTAATGAAAAATGAACTTGAAAAGCTATCCTTTGCCCCTGTCTTGATCCCGATCGATCAATCCCTGCTATCCGATCATCCCGGGTTTGCCAACGTGCCCTGGACATATGAAAATAAAAACAACGTCGTGGCGGTGCGGCCCCCGGATGGCGAAGGGGGGAAAAGCGCCCTTTTCAATGGCCATTTGGATGTCGTTGATCCGGAACCGGTCAGTTTCTGGGACACGGATCCGTTCGATCCGGTCATTAAAGACGGTCAACTATTCGGGCGTGGCGCAGGTGACATGAAGTCCGGTGTAGCCGCCATGACCTACGCGGTGCATGCCGTGGAAAAGGCCGGTTTCGGACTCCAGGCACCGGTAACGCTCGAAGCCGTTATCGAAGAGGAATGCAGCGGCAACGGTGCATTGGCATGCATGGCTGCAGGCTACGATGCCGATGCCGTATTGATTCCCGAACCCTTTGGCCCCACGATTCTCACCAGCCAGCTCGGTGTGCTCTGGTTCAAGGTGACGGTTAAAGGCAGACCCGTGCATGTGCTGGAAGCGCCGGCCGGTACCAATTCCATCGAGAAGAGCTTTCTGATCATCCAAATCCTACGAAGATTGGAAGATGAATTGAACCATTTACGGATTCCCGAAGCTTATCAGAATATTCCCCATCCTATCAATCTGAATATCGGCATTCTGAACGGCGGTAACTGGCCTTCGACAGTTCCAGCGACATCCGAAATCCACTGCCGTCTCTCCTACTTTCCCGGCACCACCTACAAGGAAATCTGCCACAAAATAAAAGAAGCAATCCATGCTGCCCAAGCAGACGATCCCTGGCTGTCGGAAAACCCGCCCATAGTAGAATTTTACGGGTTTCGTTCCGACGGGCACACCCTTTCTCGGGATTTACCGGCCTTCAACACCCTGAACGCTTGCCACAAAACCCTTGTTGGCAAGGATGCGGAAGAATACATCGCCACCTGCACCACCGATTTGAGGGCATTTCAGTTTTTCGGAAAAAGCCAATGCACCTGCTTTGGTCCTTCGGGCGGAAATTATCACGGGGCCAACGAGTGGGTGGATATTCAAAGTGTGATCCAAACGGCCAAAACCTATGCCTTGTTTTTAGCTCGCTGGTGCGGATTGGCCGACGAATAATAATATATGCAAAAGGATAAAAACCTATGTCGAAAGATGCATGGAAACCTTGGGCCCTACTAGCCCCGGCAATTACTTCCGTATTCCTGCTGCTCGTCATTCCGGTCTGCTTTATCGTCGTTTACAGTTTCTGGTTGAGATCACCCACAGGGGCTGACATCGCCGCCTTTCAGTTCGGAAACTATGCCAAGTTTTTTGAAGACATGTTTTATCCTACCATCATGCTGCGCACCATTCGTGTTTCTCTGGAAACCGTGGTTGTGTGTCTGATCATGGGGTACATCCCGGCATATTTTTTCTACAGAAGTACAACCCGCTTCAAATCGATTCTGCTCCTGCTGATCATGCTGCCCTTCTGGATCAGCTTTATCATCAGGACCATGAGCTGGATCAACATCCTGGGTGATACCGGGTTGATCAACCACTATCTGATCAAGTTCGGCCTTCTGTCGCAACCCGTGAGTATGCTTTATAATGAAGGATCGGTCTTAATGGGCCTGATTCAGTACCTGCTGCCTTTCATGATTCTCAATATCTATGTCAGCCTGGATGGAATCGATAAAAATCTACTGGAAGCGGCCAGAAGCATGGGCTGTACCGAATGGCAGGCTTTCAAGGAAGTCACTCTGCCGCTCAGTCTTCCGGGAGTAAGTGCAGGCTGCCTGCTGGTCTTTGTTTTGACGGCCGGCACTTATTTGCCGCCCATGATTCTGGGGGGACCTCGAAATGAAATGATCGCCAACCTGATATTCAAACGCGTTATCGGCACCTTGGACTGGCCCTTTGGCTCAGCCATCAGCGTTATACTGCTTGGTCTGTTGCTGATCATTGTATGGACCTACAACCGATATCTGGGTATCAACCAGGTGTTTAAAAGTCTTCAGGGAGAATAAGCTGATGTGGAAAATTTCCGGCTGGTCACTTATTCGGCTGTATACTATATTGATCTATGTGTTTATGTTCGCACCGATTGTCGTCGTGGTGGTTCTTTCGTTTAACCCGGAACAGTTCGGTTCATTTCCGATGAAGGGTTTCAGCCTGAGGTGGTTTGTCAAACTGGCTCAAAATCAAACCATTTTAATCGCCTTTAAAAACTCAATCATTTTGGGATCGTTCACAGCTGTCGTTTCAACTGCTTTTGGAATTCTGGCATCTCTGGCTTTTGTTCGCTACAATTTTCCCGGAAAGAATACGCTCAACACGCTGCTCCTGGCTCCTATTATGATCCCTGAAGTCATCCTGGGGGTGGCCCTTCTGCTCTTTATAAGATGGCTTCAGCAGCCCAAGAGTTTTGCCCTGCTTGTAATCGGTCATGTGGTGCTCACGCTCCCCTACGTCCTACTGATCGTGCAGGCCAGGCTAGGCGGCATCAAGAAGGAGTATGAAGAGGCAGCACAGTCGCTGGGCGCCAATCCCTTTCAGGCCTTCAAGGAAGTTACCCTGCCGCTGCTTACGCCGGCTATATTGGCCGGAATGTTGTTTTCCTTTACGATATCATTCGATGACATTACCGCCACCCTGTTCTGGGCAACAGCCCAGAACCAAACCGTTCCGGTCAAAATATTCGGCATGCTGCGCAATTCCATCAGTCCTGAAATCAATGCCTTGGGAACGGTCATGATCGTTTTAACCATTGCCACGCCATTGTTGGCCGGCTATTTGTCCCGAAAATTTTCTAAAGGGACCTGAGCTTTTAACCTAAACACGAAAGGAGGAGTAAGATGAAACAACAATTGGACAATCACGTGGATAGTCTATTTGAGAGATTCATGAATGGGGATATGAGCCGGAGGAATTTTATCAAAAATATCGGGATTGCCGGCGCGGCTGCAGGTTTGTTTGGCGGCCCATTTATCCCAAAAGCTTTTGCAGCCCAATCCATTCGATTTGACGGTTGGGGTGGTGTTGTATCCGAAGCTTTTCGGGAGCACGCTTTCAATCCCTTTACAGAAGCCACAGGCGTCAAGGTCATCGATGCTGAATTCGGAGACATGGATACCTACTTGACGAGAGTCAAAGCATCCTTTCCCCCGGGTGGTGAATTTAACCTGGCCCATTTGAGCGGTGTGTTCGACTATGCCCGATATGTGGGTCTCGGCTACGACCTGGTCCTCGATGAAAGTAAGATCCCCAACTTGAAAAATGTCATGTCAGCCATGATGGAGCCCTACCGAAAGGTAACCAATGGGAACTTGTCCGCGGTACCCTATGATTACGGCCAGACGGGTATTGCCTACAACACCAAATATATTTCCAAAGAAAAGGCTGAAAAACTGGGTGCTTCGCTTCTTTGGGACCAGGATCTCAACAAAAAGTTGGGAAGCTGGGGTGACTGGCGCACCAATATCTGGTATGCCGCGCTCCACACCGGCCAGAATCCCAACGACATTACGGACCTTGATGCGGTCTGGGACGCGTTGAGAGCTCAGGTAAAAATGGTAAAGAAATACTGGAGCTCGGGTGCTGAACTCATGAGCCTCTTGGCCAATGAGGAAATTTACGCTACAGTCGCCTGGTCGGGGCGTGTGGCAGCGCTCCAGGCGCAGGGACACCCCATCGGGTTTCTTTCACCACACAACTGCTATTCCTGGCAGGAATGCATTTTCGTGATAAAAGGCACCGATCTGAATGTGGCCCATAAGCTTTTGAATTACATGCTGGAACCGAAGGCTGCCATTGCCGTAGCCGTAGGCCAGAAATATCCTTCGAGTCTCGATCCCACAAAAGTTTCCATGCCGGATGAAGTTAAAAAGCTTCCTGCTTTTGATCCAACCGGAAAATTGGACGGGTATCTTTTTGCCAAGCCGTCCTACTGGAATAGCAAACAAATTGAGTTTGCCGAAAAATGGGACCGCATCAAGGCCGGAAGCTAAAGAAAAGTTCAGCCGGCCGCCATCTAGAGGCGGCCGGCCGACCAAAGCCGATTCACTCAACGCAAATTTTAATTGAGGAAAGTCCTGTGGAAAAAAATCATCGTTCGGCGGCTGTTCAGTTGAAGGGCATCATCAAACGATTTGGTAACGTGGAGGCGGTTCAGAAGATGGATCTTGTATTCGAGGAGGGCTCGTTGGTAACCCTTCTCGGGCCTTCGGGCTGCGGCAAAACGACCATTTTAAGAATGATTGCCGGGCTCGAAACACCCACGCAAGGGGACATCTATATCAAAGGCAAACGGGTCAACGATATACCCATCCACAAACGCAACCTGGGAATGATATTCCAGAACTATGCCCTTTTCCCCCATAAGACCATTTTTGACAATGTCGCCTTTGGTCTCAAGTACCGGGATGTCGCAAAAAACGAGGTGGCAGGCAAAGTCAAGAAGGCCCTCGAAATGGTCCGGCTGCCCGGGGTGGAAAACCGTATGCCCTCTCAGCTATCCGGTGGGCAGCAACAACGGATTGCCATGGCACGGGCCATTGTGATCGAGCCTGACGTACTTCTAATGGACGAACCCTTATCGGCGCTGGATGAAAATCTGCGTGAAGAGATGCGTAGGGAAATCGACAATCTTCAGCAGATGCTTGGCGTGACCACCGTCTTTGTGACCCATGATCAGCGGGAAGCCCTTTCCATGTCCGACAAAATCGTCGTCATGAATGACGGTCTCAAACAACAGGAAGGTAGCCCCGAAGAGGTGTATAATTTACCAAGCAACCATTTTGTAGCCGATTTTCTCGGGCATTCGAATTTTTTTAAAGGGGTTGTTTCGACTCAAGAGGGTGACATGGTCAACCTCGAATTGGGCGACGGTACTGCGTTTAGGGTACAGCACCCTGGTGAATGGCGTCATGGCGACCCTGTTGAAATGGTTATTAGGGCCCAGAGCTTCAAGGTAACCTCCGAGGATGCACCACCACCGGAGACGGATATGAATACGCTCGCCGGTGTCATAAAGGACCGCAGTTATATGGGGGGTGAAGTCAGCTATTTTGTTGAATTGGAGAACGGTACGATGGTGCACGCCATTGGTATTGCCAAGTTGAGACCTATAGGCAAGGGCACATCCGTTCGGGTTCATGTGGCTCCCCGGCACTGCGGTTTGCTAAAGGTCGCCAAAGAGACCTGAATTTCTCTCAAACTGCCTCGATACACCACCATAGACCAGCACCTCATCAAATTCTTCGAGGAAGACCCAATGAACTGCAAGCGTATGGTTCAAGCGATCAAAGAGAAGTTCTCATCGCGTATTGTTAGCATAGATTCCCACACCGCCGGGGAACCGACACGTCTGATTGTCGGCGGTGTGGACCCGGTTCCGGGCAACACCATGCACGATAAGCGTTTGTATTTCATGGCCCATTACGATCAGATTCGACTGCAGCTCACCAGGGAAACCAGGGGGCATCGCGGCATGTTCGCTGCAATGTTGACGGAGCCGGTAACAGCAGGTGCCCATTTCGGCCTTATTTACATGGATCCTCGCCGGTACCCCTATTTATGTGGTCACGGAACCATGGGGGCGGTGATGACCCTGATCGAGGCTGGCGTTATTCCCATTACAAGTGATGAATTGCCGGTCGTGGTCGACACACCGTCCGGGCCCATGGAAACCGTGGCATACATGAAAAATAATCGGGTTGAATCGGTCGCCATCAGGATGGTGCCCTCTTTTGTATACCAAGACCAGGCCAAACTGAAGCTTCCGGGTTTTGGTGTTATTCAGGCCGCCACGGTATGTGTGGGCGGTTTCTTTGTCATGGTGTCTTCGGAACAGCTTGGAATCGACCTGAACCCCGCCAACAGCTCCCGGCTGATTGAACTGGGTATGAATCTCATCGATGCCGCCAATCAGCAACTAATGGTACGCCACCCGACCCGTGCAGAAGTCAACACCGTTGATGTAACCGAGTTCTATGATCCCACCACGGATGCGCAATGGATGGGGAAAAGCGTGGTGGTTTATGGCGAGCAGCATATGGATCGCTCCCCATGCGGGACAGGCACAGCCGCCAAGATGACACTGCTTCACCACCAGGGGAAAATCAATCCCGGCGACACCTTTACGAACACGAGCCCTTTGGGGACAACCTTCCAGGGGCGGATCGTCGAAGAACTCCACCTGGGAGACACAGCGGCGGTCGTGGCGGAAATAAGAGGCAGCGCCTACGTGACAGGTGTTCATGAATTCATCATCGACCCAAGAGATCCTTTTCAAGAAGGATACCTGATATGACCCAGCCTTCAATCAACCCCGACCTCATACTGTGTAACGGCCATGTTCGGACCATGGATGACGACCATCCCCAAGCCCAGGCCATTGCCATTAGCAGCGGAAGTATCATGGCGGTGGGCGACAACGATGCGATTGTCGCTATGGGGGGACCTTCAACCAGGCAAATCAGCCTGGAAGGACAGCTGGTACTTCCCGGCATGATCGATGCCCATTTTCACTATTATGAATGGGCCCAAATGCGAAAAAATCTGAATTTGGCGGATATCAGGTCCTTTTCGGCATGTATGCAAAGCATCCAGGCTGCTGCACAGAAAAAAAATCCAGGGCAGTGGATCATTGGACACGGTTTCAATGAATCGGACTGGCCGGAAAACCGAATACCGACCCGAAACGATTTGGATCAAGCTGCACCGAAGCACCCCGCCATTATCTGGCGGTGTGATTTACACTTGGCCGTTGCCAATTCACCAGCGCTCGCACTGGCTAAAGTTGATAAAAACACACCCAATCCACCGGAGGGCCTAATTGAAAGGGATGCCAACGGCGAACCCACCGGTATATTGCGGGAACTGGCGATCAATCTCGTCAAGGAGACAATTCCTCCTTTGACCGAAAAACAGATTGTGGATGCCATGAAAGATGGCATGCTGGAATTGCATTCACTGGGGCTTACCGGTTTACACGACGTTCGCATCATGGGCGGCACTGAGGGCGCTAGTGCTCTTGGTGCCTGGCAGAAACTGAATGAAGCCTCGGCGCTCGACTTAAGAACATGGGTAAGCATTCCTGGGGAACGGATCGACGAAGCCATTGCGCTCGGGTTGCGAACAGGAATGGGTGATGATCGGCTGCGCCTGGGCCACCTCAAATATTTTGCAGATGGGGGCATGGGAGCCAGAACCGCCTGGATGATCGATCCCTACCTTGATGGCGGCTCGGGTATGCCATTGACACCTATAGACGAATTGCAGCTGGCAGTGGACAAAGCCGACAATGCAGGACTATCTGTCATGATTCACGCAGTTGGTGACCGTACAAACCGGGAATTGGCTCAGCTGTTTGAAAGACTTGATAAGCAGAGAAAAAACCCTGTGGATAATAATATCTCTGGGTATTCGCATATTCCCCATCGCATCGAGCACCTCCAAATGAGCCGCAAAAAAGACATTAAAAAATTGGCCGACTTGCATGTTGCCGGGTGTGTTCAGCCGCACAATATGATCTTGGACATCAATATGATCGATCAGAGTGTGGGAGAAAAAGGCAGGTATGCGTACGCGTTTCGAGATATACTTGAATCCGGGATACAACTCATGTTCAGTTCAGATTGCCCTGTTGCGGATCCTAGCCCGCTAGCCGGTATTCATGCTGCCGTCACCCGCCAGAGGAGAGACGGTTCACCCAAAGGCGGTTGGTATCCAGACCAATGTGTCAAAGTAGACGAAGCGGTCCGGGCTTATACCCGCACACCGGCTGTTGCAAGCGGTGCGTACCATCGTCTGGGGAGCATCTCTCCGGGCAAGCATGCCGATCTAATTGTATTGGATAAAGATATTTATCTTGTCGAGCCTGATAAAATTCTGGATACCCGCGTCGTTCTCACCTTGTTCGATGGTAAAATCGTATTTTCAGCAGACCACTGAATCCTTGCTGAGTCGGAATAATCAAATAAAATAAGTGGGTTCAGACGATGTTGGGGCATTCATCGCTTCAAATGATCTTTACCCGGTATTATGCTTGGATTCCGAAAAAAACCCGTAATGATGGGTCTGCATTTATGGCATCGGTAGGCCTGAAGCAGGAAAACAAAAAAGAGATGGTAAAAGCAGGTTCACCTGCTAAGGTGATTGCGTTGTTTCCCAAAAACGACACAACTACGACACACCCCAATGAAAAAGAGGTTACGACTTTTTAGCCGTAACCCCTTTATTTTATTTTGGTAGCGGGGGCTGGATTTGAACCAACGACCTTCGGGTTATGAGCCCGACGAGCTACCAGACTGCTCCACCCCGCATCATTTGTAAGACGGTAATGTATTACCGAATTCGGTGGCTGTCAAGGTAAATCCATGAATAATATGGATCGAAGAATGGATCCATTTTATGGATTTTGATATGCAAGATTCGTTTTAAACAGATTCTAAAATCCGGATAGCCATTTTAAGGCGTTCTATCTCCTTGTCTGCATCATCGCCCCCTGCCGTTTGAATATGCAGGCGCTTGGTCCTGGCGCTATGTCCGGATACAATTTCGATGGCAGATTTAGGAATGTTCAAAGCCTTGGCCAGGACGGCAATACACATCTTGTTGGCAGCCCCTTCCACAGGCGGTGCCTTGATTTTCACCTTCAGGGCATCACCGTGCCGTCCCACAACCTGGTTGCGGCTGGATCGGGGCTGCACGTAGACGTTGAACCTCAGGCCGGCTTTTTGCACATCGATCTTCAGTATGGATTCCTCTTCAAGCGGCAAGGGCTCATCCGTACGCATATAGCAGGCCTGAGAGTTACCGCTTGCAGCTTAAAGAAAACTGTGCTGCTTCAAGACATCGGTGATGAAGCGCGGTGGGCGGATCACGCGGCCGCTGTTATCCACATAGGCATGTTTGGTGAAACCCTGAACCAGTTCGGTCTCGTTTTCCTTACGCAGGATCCGGTAATCGAACTTCATGCCCGCCCTCAGGCTGCTGTCCACGGCGGTTTCGACGATGATCAGGTCGTCATAGCGGGCCGAGTCGATAAACTTGCAGTAAACCTCTGACACCGGCAGGAAATACCCTTTCTCCTCGATGGACTTATAGGTCATGCCCAGGGATCTGAACAGTTCGGACCTGCCAATCTCGAACCAGCGCAAATAATTGGCGTGGTACGCCACGCCCATGTTGTCTGTGTCGCCGTAGATGACACGATATTCCGTTCGATGGGTTTTCACGACAGGATTCCTATTCCCTTTAGCGTCATGCATTGGCATTGTCATCCAGGAGCGATTCTAGGGCGCTTTTCAGTTCGTCATAATCGTAGGTTGCGGGCAGTTCCGGATATTCGCTCCGGACATTTTCGGGTGGTTTGAAGAGCACGCCTGCATGCGCTTCTTTGAGCATGCTGATATCATTGTAAGAGTCGCCCACGGCTATAATGTGGTAGTTGAGACGCTTCAGGCTCAGCACCGTCTTACGCTTGCCGTCCTGCTGACGCAGGTTGTAATCGGCAATAGACCCGTCCGGGGCAATGGTCAGGGTGTTGCAAAACAGCGTTGGCCAACCCAATTTCCGCAACAGGGGCCGTGCGAATTCGACATAGGTGTCTGACACAACAATAACCTGGGTCCGCTCCCGCACCCAGTCAAGAAAATCCAGAGCGCCCTCTAGCGGATCCATGGTCTCAATGACATCCGTAATGTCCTTCAGTTTGAGACTGTTTTCAGCCAAAATTCCCAAACGTTTTTTCATCAGAACATCGTAATCGGAAATATCCCGCGTGGTCAGTTTCAGATCCCCGATGCCTGTTTTCTTTGCAACCTCAATCCAGATTTCGGGTGTAAAAATCCCTTCCATGTCTGCGCAAATGATTTTCATCATGCAATTGAATCCCTTTCTGTCCTAGCAAAAAAAAAGCCAACAACGATGTTATTCTTCGTAGTTGTCATCCTCGATACGAATAAGCATGGGTGCCCGGCTCACAACGTCGAGAACCCGTATCTCTGCCAGGGCATTCTGGACATCGTCTTCGCGTGCCAAATGCGACAACATTACCACAGGGACAGATCCTTCTGTCTTACGCCCCTTTTGGTTAACCGACTTGAGACTGATGCCGTGCTTTCCAAGAATCCCGGAGATGGTGGACAGCACCCCGGGTTTGTCCTGAGCGGAAAAGCGAAAATAGTAATGGGTCGTGATGTCCCGGATGGGGGTCACAGGCACCTGTTTCACCTGATCCATTTGATAAGACATCAAGGGCACACGACCGCTGGTGTTCATCAGGAGGTTTCGGGCAAGATCCACGATATCGCTGATAACGGCGCTGGCTGTCGGCATCATACCCGCACCGCGCCCGTACAGAAGGATGTCGCCCACGGCATCTGCCGTGACCGTGATGGCATTCAAGGTACCGTTGACATTCGACAAAAGATTGTTGAATGGAATCATGGCTGGGTGTACGCGCGCCTCCACCGTGTTATCACCGGCCTTGGTAATGGCCAACAGCTTGATGCGGTACCCGAACTGTCCGGCAAATGCAATATCCAGCGGCGTAACCTTGGAAATACCCTCGATGTAGATATCATTGAAATTGATTTCCATACCGTAGCCCAGGGATGTCAAGATCGCCAGCTTATGGGCTGTGTCAAGCCCTTCCACATCCAATGTTGGATCGGCTTCGGCATAGCCGTTGGCCTTGGCCTTGGCCAGCGCAGCATCAAATTCGATGCCCTCATCGGTAATCTTGGACAAGATGTAATTGCAGGTACCGTTGAGAATACCGGTCATGGACTGGATACGGTTTCCCACCAAGGATTCACGCAAGGTCTTGATGATGGGCATGCAGCCACCGACGCTCGCTTCATAGGCCAGGTCCACACCGCTGTCCCTGGCTTTTTTAAACAGCTGATTGCCATGCTTGGCCAAAAGGGCTTTGTTTGCGGTGACAACTGGTTTCTCGTTTTCCATCGCCTTTAAAATCAAAGCCCTGGCAATACCTTCCCCACCGATCATCTCGACAACAATGTCCACTTCCGGGTCATTGACCACCTGAAAGGCATCCGACGTCAGCAAAGCCTTGTCCAATTGAAGCCCCCGGTCCCTTTCAAGATCGATATCGGCGATCGCTTTTATCGTCAAGGGCACACCCACACGCGCATCCAGAACATCCCTGTTTTCCATCAACATTTTGACAACGCCGGTGCCCACCGTTCCCAACCCTAGCAGCCCTATTTGAATCGATTTTTTCATTGGCAACACCCTACCCGGGTTAACCGGAAACAAGGATTTGAAGAACCCCGCAGCGAGCTAGGGGTTAGCGCCTACTGTCGCGGTTCGAATTGAAAATTTGGATCAACTCTTTTGGAGATGATCCAACCCCAAAAACTACGAAGGTATGGTTTTGAAATAGTTACTTTCTTAGCTTTCCGGCCACAAGTCAAGATTAAAATCTTGGCAGGCGCTTTAGGACGATGTCAAAAATTTGTTTTGACTTTTTGACGAGTGAGGAATAAATTTTAGGCTTGTCAGCATGAAAAAGGCGGCCAGCATCCCATTCATGAAACGGCTCATTGCCAGAGAGCGGCCCGAAAACAACCGCGCTAACACGACGATCTTACAGCTGAGAGAACACCCGCACCCTGACCGGTGAGACGAGGAGAGAGCAACTATCATTATGAAAAAACCCCTGACATATGCCGACGCTGGTGTCAATATCGACAAGGCCAACGCACTGGTAGGCCAGATAAAAAAAATTGCCAAAAGCACCTATAAATCGAGCGTCCTCAGTGACATCGGCGGATTTGGCAGCTTGTACTCACTGAACACGGAAAATTTAAAAAGACCTGTGCTGGTAAGCTCCACCGATGGGGTGGGGACCAAACTCAAAATCGCCTTTCTCACGGGAAAGCACGATACCATTGGTATCGACCTGGTGGCCATGTGTGTTAACGACATTGCTGTACAGGGTGCCAAGCCATTGTTCTTTCTCGATTACATCTCCATGGGCAAACTCGACAACACCACGGCCATAGCGATCATTTCCGGTATCGGTGACGGCTGCAAAATAGCAAACTGCGCCCTTATTGGGGGAGAAACCGCAGAAATGCCCGGCATGTATCGGGAAGATGAATACGATCTGGCCGGCTTTGCCGTCGGCGTTGTCGACAACGACAAAATCATCGACGGTTCTGTTATTCGGGTCGGCGACCAGCTCATCGGCATTGCTTCGAGTGGCCTTCACAGCAATGGGTATTCCCTCGTACGCAAAATCTGTTTTGATGTACTTAAGATGGATCTAAATGAGCATCTGCCCGAGTTGGGCAAAACCCTCGCCGAAGAATTGTTGACGCCCACCAAAATATATTCGGAAACGCTCCTGAGCATCGCACGGGATTTGCCGGTTAATGGACTCTGCCATATCACGGGTGGCGGTTTTCAAGACAACCTGGTGCGAATCATTCCTGAAGCCTGCGGTATCGTCATCAAGGAAAACAGCTGGGAAATTCCCCCCATCTTTACCTTCCTAAAAGAGGCCGGCGGCGTTGAGGACATGGAAATGAAACGCACCTTCAACAATGGTCTGGGTATGATCGCGATTGTACCGGAAAACGTAGCCCAGGATGTTTTCGAACGCATCAACGCCATGAACGAAAAGGCCTATTTCATTGGAGAAATTGTCGATCGAAAAGCCGGTAAAGACCGAATCGCATGGGCCTAATTCCATTGATCGATTTTTCCGCATGGGGTGGCTGTGGCGCCACGCCATTGAATCCCCATGCCGGCGATTATTAGCCTGGCTCGCAAACGGCCAAGACCGGAGGGGTGTTTGCCGCAGCTGAACAGCGGCCAAACCCGGCACCCGGCGGGTGACCGACCCAAAAAAACATGATCACACTCGGCATTGAATCATCCTGTGATGAAACCGCGGCAGCAATTCTTGAAAATGGCAACCGGGTTTTGTCCTCCATTGTGGCGTCCCAGATCGAAATCCACAGCCCATACGGCGGTGTTGTACCCGAGTTAGCTTCCCGCAAACACATCGAGGCCATCGCACCGGTCGTCGACGAAGCCCTTCAATCGGCCGGAATCAAAACTCTGGCGCTGGATGGCGTGGCCGTCACCCAGGGACCCGGTCTGGTGGGCTCTCTCCTTGTGGGTTTCTCGTTTGCCAAAGCATTTGCCTATGCCTTGGGCATACCCTGGATCGGCGTCAACCATTTGGATGGCCACATCAACTCAGTTTTTCTCACCCCATCGCCGCCCCCGTTTCCTTTTGTGGCCCTCCTGGCGTCCGGCGGGCACACGGCTATTTACCATGTCACCTCGCACACGACATCGACCTTAATGGGTCAGACAAGGGATGATGCCGCCGGCGAAGCCTTTGACAAGGTATCCAAAATGCTCACCCTCGGCTACCCGGGGGGAAGAATGATCAGCGACGTGGCCCAGAAGGGGGATCCTAAGAAAATATTCTTCAAGCGAGCCTACCTCAACAAAAACGAGTTCGACTTCAGCTTCAGTGGTCTGAAGACGGGTGTGCGTCGGTATATCGAAAAGAACCCCCAACACCTGGATCAGAATATTCCGGACATCGCGGCCGGTTTCCAGGCTTCGGTGGTGGATGTCCTCTCCTTTAAACTTTTTACGGCAGCTGAAAAAATGAATTGTCGGCATGTCGCCGTTGTGGGGGGTGTCGCCGCAAACACAAGCCTGAGAGAACAAATCGAAACAACGGCAAAACAAAAAGGGATAACCGTTCATATCCCCCCTTTGAGCCTCTGCGGTGACAATGCCGCCATGATCGCCGCGGTCGGTTATCACCATTTAATCCAGGGGCAGACATCTCAATTAGGCAGCGATGTGTATTCACAGGTGAATAAGAAATTTTCGGGTTAGAGTCCTAAATATTTAGACTTTAAGCGCAGGATCCTGTCCATGGATCTCTGGCACATCTTGCGGTTACGGGCGGACCTGTTCTGAAAGCGCCTGATGATATCAAAAGCCGCTTCCATATCCGCGCTGCGATGGCAGATCAGGGCGATATCGATGTCAGCAGCCAGGATTCGCTGCATCGATGTTTGCATGTCATGGTGTTTTTTAACGGCACCCATGTCCAGATCGTCGGTCATGACAACGCCATCATACCCCAGTTGACGTCTCAAGAGATCCCGGGCAATCTTCTTGGAAAGGCTGGCCGGCACTTGGTCGTCCAGGGAACGGTAACAGATGTGCGAAAGCATCATGCCGGCCACACCTTCTTTAATGGCATCCTGAAACGGGCCAAGATCGACGGCGGCCAAGTCTTCGGCTTTGGTTTCCAGAAAGGGAAGATCCAGGTGCGAATCGAGCGTGGTCCTGCCGATCCCGGGAAAGTGTTTGGCAACCGACATGACACCCCCATCCTGAAGGTGGTGAATCACAGCCATCCCAAGCCGTGAGACCCATTGCGGGTCAGACCCGAATGCTCGATCTTTCATGATACTCGCCTTTGGATCGATGGCCACATCCAAGACCGGGGCCATGTTCATGTTGATGCCCACATCCAGTAGCTCCTTGGCCGATATCCTGGCAAACGCGACCGCATCCCGGGACCCCTTCATGAGTGCATTGCCGGAAAATTCGGTGAAGGGGCGCTTCAGCCTGGCAACCGTTCCCCCCTCCTGATCGACCGCAATGAACAGTGCCGGCTCACTGCAGGATCTGGCATATTGTTGGGCGGAAAGGCACAATTGCCGAACCTGATCCGGTGATGCAATGTTTCGTGTAAAGAGGATCAGGCCCCCCACATGCAGGTCTTTGATGAGGAACTTTACATCCGCACTCAGGTCGGTACCGTCAAATCCGACCATCAGCCGCTGCCCGGCCATCTGTTCACCGCTTAATTTCATTGAGATCATCCAAGAGATTCGGTTTTATCGTTGTTGTCCAAGGTTTTAAAAAGCGGCAACGTCGCTCTAAAATAAAATCGCCGAGGCGATTTTATTTTTTCAACTGATATTTCCTCACCGCGCGGTTGTGTTCCTTCAAGGTGGTGGAAAAGTGGTGGGTACCGTCTTTTTTTGAGACAAAATACAAATAATCGGTTTCGGCAGGATACAATGCCGCCTCCAGAGACGATAGGCCTGGATTTGCGATGGGTCCCGGCGGCAAGCCCTTATTCAGGTAAGTATTATAAGGTGTTGCCGTTGTTAAATGCTTTCTGGTCAGGTTCCCATCGAAATCTTTGATGCCGTAAATAACCGTCGGGTCACTCGACAGACGCATCCCCTTGGCCATCCGATTGTGAAAAACCGAGGCTATCAGCGGGCGTTCAAATGCCGCACCGGTCTCTTTTTCGATAATAGATGCCAGGGTGACGACCTGATGCAATTGCATGCCCATTTGGCGGGCCCGCGTCTGCCACTCTGCCGAAAATACCTCTTGAAAGCGATTCACCATGACGCCCATAATCTCGTCCAAGGGCAACCCTTTGGGAAAATGATACGTATCCGGAAACAGGTATCCTTCCAACGAGTCGGCTTCCACCCCCAGTGCGTGTACAATGGCGGGATCAACGGCGGCCTGCACGAACGCCTGAGTGTCCGTCAAACCCATTTCCGAGACAATGCCGGCAATCTGGATCAGGTTGTACCCTTCCGGAATGGTAATCCTGTATAGGGCTACCTTTCCACTGACCATGATCTCCAGGATCTGTTTCGGGGACAGGGCGGCCGATAGCCTGTATTCGCCGGCTTTGATACGCTTGTCATATCCCTTGAAACGGGCAAACAGTTTGAATCTGAGAGAATCTCGGGTGATACCGGCCTTCTCCAGCTGACGTGCAATCATCTTGAAATGCTGTCCCGGAAATACAGTGATTGCTTTTTCGGAAATATCGTTCCTGAAAGGTCGGCCGGCATAGTCAAAGACGTTCCATGCCAGGAAACACACCACAGCTGCGGCGCCGATGACGAGAATACCTATGATTAGGACGGTCTTTTTCATGGTTGAGGAAGCGGCTGCGACTGTCAACGGGGGTCTTGTCTCCATTTTCTTTTAATTTCTATCATATTGACAAACCCCGCTAAAATCAATATTCAAATAGAAGCTTGGGTTCTGAATCGTAGGGAATCAGGGTCCAAGCTTCTATCTGGCGCCGATTCGCCGATTAACGTATGCATAAAAAATGAAATCGATCCGCGACGCCAGGTCATGACCGGTTAAGTCGAGATTTCAAGGGAACCCACATGGCAAAACCTAAATTGAAAGAACACCGCATCAACCGAGAGTGGTGCAAAGGGTGCGGCATCTGTATCGAATTCTGTCCAAAGTCGGTTCTTGTACTTGATAGCAAGGAGAAAGCCGTAGCCGCCCATCCGGAGGACTGTATTTGCTGCAAGCTCTGTGAATTGAGATGCCCCGATCTCGCCATCGAAATAATAACTGAGGAACCTGACAAGGATAATGATGACAGAACAAATTAAATTTATTCAAGGCAACGAAGTCGTCGTGGAAGGCGCACTCTATGCGGGACTCGATTTTTTCGCCGGATACCCCATCACGCCGTCCACCGAAATTGCCGAACAATTATCTGCGCGTCTGCCGAAAAAGAGCGGCAAATTCATTCAAATGGAAGATGAAATCGCCTCCATGTGCGCTATTATCGGCGCTTCGTTAACCGGTAATAAAGTCATGACCGCCACCAGCGGTCCTGGGTTTTCTTTGATGCAGGAAGCGCTGGGGTATGCCATCATGGCGGAAATCCCATGTGTGATTGTCGATGTTCAGCGGGGTGGCCCCTCAACCGGCAATCCAACACACGTCAGTCAAGGCGATGTCATGCAGGCACGATGGGGCACCCATGGCGATCATGCCATCGTTGTATACACCGCTTCCAATCACCAGGATCTATTTGCCCTCACGGTTGAATCATTTAATGTGGCGGAAACCTACCGCACGCCGGTGATTCTGTTGATCGATGAAGTCGTGGGTCACATGCGGGAAAAAGTCGTCATCCCCAAGGAAGGCGATCTGCCGCTGGTAAACCGTCTGCGAACCACGGTCAAGGGGGGTGTCGATTATCACCCATATCTGCCGCGTGAAGACGGACGGCTGCCCATGTCCGATTTCGGTGGGGTGCATCGATACAATGTAACCGGCCTGTTTCATGACATGTGGGGGTTCCCGTCCACCAATCCAGATGTGGTACAAGGTCTGCTTCGCCATCTGGTTGACAAGATCGGCAACAATGTGAATCAGATCGAACATCATCGTGAGTATTATCTGGAGGATGCCGAGTGCGTATTGGTATCCTACGGTTCTTCAGCGCGATCTGCTCTGCATGTTGTAGAAAGCCGCAGACAGCGCGGGGAGAAACTGGGGCTGCTCGAACTTCAAACGCTGTGGCCGTTTCCCTATGATATGGTTCGCGCCAAGTGCAAGAAAACCAGATTTGTGCTGGTGGTCGAAATGAACATGGGTCAGGTACTCCGGTCTGTCAAAACGGCCGTGGACGATCCGGGAAAGGTTTATTTGGCCAACCGCGTCGACGGTCAGCTGATCACAGATCGGGACATTCGTAATATTTTACGAATCATCATGGGGAAGGGGGTCTGATCCATGGCATTAAAAGATTATATCCGCGAAAGATTCTTTCCACATATGTGGTGTCCGGGCTGCGGGCATGGTATTGTCCTCAACTGCCTGATACGTGCCATTGAAAAACTGGGATGGAGCAAAAACGAAATCGCCATGGTATCCGGAATCGGTTGCTCCTCGAGAATTACAGGGTATTTCGACTTTCATACCCTGCACACCCTGCACGGAAGGGCTCTGGCGTTTGCCACGGGGCTGAAACTGGGGCTTCCGGATCTGAATGTCATCGTTCCCATGGGAGACGGGGACGCCCTTGCCATCGGAGGAAATCACTTCATCCATGCTGCACGACGAAACATCGACTTGACCGCCATTGTCATGAACAACCGTATCTACGGCATGACCGGTGGGCAGTTTTCACCGTTGTCCGGGTGCGGAATCCTGGCAACCACGGCGCCTTACACAAACATCGATCAAGGATTTGATGTCGTGGAGCTTTCCAAAGCAGCGGGCGCTACCTTTGTGGCACGCACCACCACCTATCACGCGCAGCAGATGGTCAATGTCTTGTCTGATGCCATCCTGCACGAAGGGTTCTCGGTTGTGGAAGTATTGACCCAGTGTCCAACCTACTTCGGCCGCAAGAACAAAGAAGGCAGCGCTGCAGAAATGATGAAACGGATGAAAGATATGACCACACCTGTTGGTTCAAAAGCCAAACAGGAAAATCCGGATTTGATCGAACGGGGTATTTTTCTTCAAAAAGAACTACCCGAATATTGCAGTGAATATGAAAAATTGATCCAACGGGCCGGGGGGAGGAAATAAACATGGAAAGAATCAGGCTGGTTTTCTCCGGATCCGGCGGACAGGGGGTTATTACCGCGGCCATCATTCTGGCCGAAGCGGCCGTGCTTCATGATGGCTTGAATGCTGTTCAATCTCAGACGTACGGGCCTGAGGCCAGGGGTGGGGCAACCCGCAGTGATGTCATTATATCAGACGCCCCCATCAACTATCCAAAAGTGATAGAACCGAATGTCCTGGTCTGTTTAACCCAGGCCGCATACAACAAATTCTCCGGTATTATCCGTCCGGGCGGCCTGCTGCTGACAGATGCCCATTACGTCACTATCCAAAGAAAAGTGGACGCCATGCAGCGGGAGATTCCCATGTACGATACGGTGATGTCCGAAATTGGGAAACCGATCGTATTTAACATTTGCATGCTCGGCACGTTGGTGGGACTGACAGACATCGTCAAGCCGGAATCCGTCATGCAGGTAATTAAAACCCGTATTCCAAAAGGCTTCCTTGAGCTCAACAAGAAAGCGTTGGACATCGGTCTCGAACTCGGCAAGGCATCCTAGGGCAGACACCAAGGCCCCTCTTTGCATCACCCCTTGCGTTTCATCCAGATGTATTCCAGGAGACAGGCCAAAATTTCCAATCAGCGTTGCGGCATATATATTCATGTACCCTTTTGTTTGAAAAAATGCGCCTACTGCGACTTCTATTCCCTGACAGACCTAAGCCTGAGAAAGCCCTTTGTCGCGTCTCTCCTGCAGGAGATGGCCCTGGTCAATTCCCGGAAAGCGCTCAACGATAGCCTGTATTTCGGTGGCGGGACCCCCTCCGTCCTTACTCTGCAACAAATCGAGGCCCTCATGCAGCAGGCTCGCAGCCTGTTCACCCTCACACCCGACGCTGAAATTACTCTGGAGGTGAACCCGGGAACCGTTACCCGGGATTATTTGCAATTCCTCCGGCGGATTGGGATCAACCGCATCAATATCGGAGTCCAGTCCTTTTCACGTGAGATTCTTGTATTCCTGGGACGGATCCATACCCCGGAAGATGCCATCCAGGCCATTGAACATGCGCGCAAAGCCGGTTTTGACAACATCGGCCTCGATTTGATCTTCGGTATCCCCGGGCAAGACATACCATCGTGGCAAAACGACCTGAAAACTGCTCTGGACTGGTCGCCCGAACATCTCTCCTGTTACATGCTCTCCATCGAGCCGGGGACACCCCTGGATCTGCAAAGAAATAAGAACCTACTCAAGGTTCTGCCCGACCAACGCGTGGCCGACCTTTTCCGGTACACCCGTCAGGTTTTAATCGACAGCGGATATGAGCACTACGAGATATCCAATTATGCCAAAATCAATACCGGCGGACGGTCCTGGCAATCCCGGCACAACCGGAAATACTGGTCACTGGTTCCCTACACCGGTCTGGGGCCTTCGGCCCACTCCTATGCGCCGCCTGTCCGGTACTGGAATGTCCGTGATGTAAAACAGTACCTGCAGGCACTCGAAAAAGGGCAACTTCCCGTGGAAGGAAGTGAAAGGACCACGCCCGAACAACAGATGACCGAGATGATATTCCTGGGCCTGCGAACCGCCGACGGCATTGACATGGCCCGTTTCGAAAAAACATTTCAAGTTAGGTTCCAGCAGCAGTGCGGGAATGTCCTGCAGGCGCTTTGTGAAGAGAAATTGATAATGCTGAAGAATGGCCGCTGCCTCCCGACACCCGAGGGCATGCTGTTTCATGACAGTGTTGTCAATAGACTGCTGTGACGCAATCGGTGCGCGAATTCCCAGGCGCGATCCCGGTACGGCAGGAAACGTCAAAAAAGAGCGGCGCAGCCGCGAACAATAATAAATGGTGGCCTGTGGCCGCACATTTATTATGTGGATAAGGCCGTGATTAAGACCCCCAAATAAAACCGCGCATGACTGATGGGGGCTGCCATGTTGAGACGATGATTGGCAAAAATACTGCTCAAATCACTGTTGAGAATGAGCCAGGGGTCGATCTCCATGGCACGATGGCACGACTCGATGGCGTGGTGCAGCACATCCATTCCCCCTTCACGGCTCACCAAGACATTAAAGTCCTTGGCAATGCTTTCTAAAATAGTGGCCATGGCACTGGTGATCCCTTTGGCGTAAAAGAAATAATCGTCACTTTTGAAATGGCTGACGGGGGTCCCATCGTCTTCATGAGATTTGACCAGATTCTCGTCACAGCTGCCCAAAAGATCCTGGTAGGCCATCAACAGGGGTATCAGGTTGTCCGTTCGCGTATAGAACTGCGCCTCCCCCCTTTCGAGTTTGTAAAAATAGGCCCGGATTTCCTTGAGACCGGCCTTGTATTTTGACTCGGCAGAGGGAAACCAGTACCGATCCGACTTGATCATAAACCAGTTCATGGCGTTTTGGAGATTACTATCAAAGGAGGCGGTGCTGCCGGTTCTGGATATACGTTCGGCCAGAATCACGGTGGTCCGGCGGGTCACCTCCAGAACCCCCAATTGAAAATTGTTCACGTTGTCGGTAAAGTTGAGGATATCATTGGGCCGCCACCCGTAAAACCTTCGATTCAGTTCATGATCGAGGGGCTGGATCACCGCATCCACAAAGGCCATGCCTTGCACTGGAAATGAGGTTGCCTTGGGTTCACTTGCTTGATGCGCTTGTGTGGCATGTTCTGCTGAGTCATCCGGTGCCGGGGCTGTTTCCTGCCTAACTGGATGTGCGGCATCTGTCACTTGCGGCATCGCTGTGGGTTTAGGATTTTGCGCTGCCGGATCAATATTCGTTTTTTCAGATGCGCCGTGGGTTTGGCTCGTGTCGCTCACAGGCGTCGAACTATCCTGTGGGTCCGTTTCGGTGCCCCGCGACAACAACAAACCCGAGCCGGCCTGCAAATGGGTATCGCGCCCCGCCTGCAGCGCCGGGTCGCCGGGCAGCATGGATGCCCCCAGATCGAATACGGTTCTCCCGACGCGTTCGTGCCCCTCACCTTCGGACACCTCTGTTAAAACCTGATTAGAAGAATCAAAGAGCCCAAAAACAATTTTCGGTGCGATGAGGACAACACCGGCCAGGACGATACCGATAAGCATGTGCCTGGTGATACTACCCTTGCGTCTACCATGATCACCCGTGGTGTTATGGTTTTCTCCCATGATAGCTTGTCTCCTTTTAGCCCCAATACGCCTTTTTTTGCGTTTCTGCCTAGTGTTTTTGTCGTAATTTTCGGCTGTCCCCCACCCGAAGGGTCACATGGCTGGCATCAAAATATTCCAACAGCGGGATGACGAATTTCCGTGATGCCTGGGTCATTTCCTTGAACTGGGGTGTGCTGATTTCACCATGTGTCTGAAGGTAGGCGATCAATTTCTGTTTCAGTCCGCTCATGGGTTCAGCATGGAAATAGAGGTCTTCCTTGGCCTTGATAAGAACCCCTTCCGCCACCAGAAGCATCAGGACATCCTTTGCATGGGACGAATCAAAACCAAGGATGTTCAGCACTTCCTTGAAATAGGGAGGCTGCAGGCCATTTTCCAGGTAGATGTTGGATATTTTTTTCTTCATACCGGCCTGGTCTTCTCCCAAGGAGACCTTGTGCGTTGTCAGCTTGACGGATTCCCCCTCCTGAACAATGCCCATGTCTGCCGTCATCTGATTCAGGGCCATGGTGAATGCTTTGGTGCCGACATTTAGTGGCAGTTTTGACTTCAGTTCTTCTCTGGGCATGCCGGTTTTTAAAGGGTTTTTTTTATGATATGCCAGAAGGCGGGCCGTCATGTCTTTCTTAAGGCTCTCAAACCTCGCCTTATGCACATAAAGGCGTTGATCTTTGTCGATCTGAAGAACATCTTTTCTTGAGAGCATGGCCTGGAGATATTTTTCCAATGGCTTTTCAGACAAGTTGGTCATGATCATGAGCGCTGAATAAGAGACGCCCCCGACCCCCGCGGCCATGACATGGTAGGCAATGACACCTTCCGGGTCCAGGGTAATGAGACTTTTCAGCCCCTCGATGACCTCCGGTCGGAAGCGTTTGTGCTTTTCCGGGGCCGGATTGAGCACCTGACCCCCGCCGATAGTTCTGACGGGCGAATAGCTCCGCAAGACAAAGCGATCGTCCCTCACCACGGCCACGGGTGCATCCAGACGTATCTGGGCCACCGTGTCTTCCCCGGGTCGCAGTTCCTCCTGCTCCAGTAGAATCAAGTTTCCCATGATTTCGCTGGTGCCCGTGTGAAACCTGACAAGACTGCGGTTCTTGATCTTCTTTTTATTGCTCTCGAGATAATGCAGGGAGACATCCACCATGTAACTTGGCAGCAGGGCATTGGCTGTTGAGAGAACCTGTCCCCGCTCGATGGCGGCCTTTTCAAGACCCTGAAAATTGATAGCGGTCCGCATACCGGAATGTGCTGTTTCCACCGATTCTCCATGAACCTGGATCCCCCTGACCTTGGAAGAAATCCCGGAAGGGTAGATCATGACGTTGTCTCCGATCTTGATCTTACCGGACATCAGTGAGCCGGTAATAACCGTGCCGAACCCTTTCATGGTAAATACCCGGTCCACCGGCAGACGAAACAAATTCGACGATGATCGCTCTGGAATTCGGCCGCTCAGGTCATCCAGGGCTTCAACAAACGCCTCGAGGCCTTCCCCGCTGGCGGACGACACCGGTACGATGGCCTTGCCCTCCAGGAAGGTTCCCGCCACAAACTCACGAATATCCTCTTCAACCAGTTCCAGCCACTCCGCGTCGATCATGTCGATCTTGGTGAGTGCAACCAGACCGTGCTCGATCCCCAGAAGCGAGCATATTTCCATGTGTTCCCGAGTTTGAGGCATGACCCCTTCGTCCGCTGCGATGACCATGGCCACCATATCGATACCTGTGGCTCCGGCCACCATATTTTTGACGAATTTCTCATGGCCCGGGACATCGACGATCCCCAGGTGTCTGCCACTGGGCAGATCCAGAGATGCAAATCCGAGCTCAATGGTAATGCCCCGCAGTTGCTCCTCTTTGAGCCGATCCGTGTTGGTGCCGGTTACCGCCTTGATGAGGCTGGTCTTACCATGATCGATATGCCCGGCTGTCCCGAGAATAATCTGTTTCATCGTTATTAAAAAACGTTTTAAGTTGTTTAACTATTAGTAAATTAGTCCCAATTTGCCATACCTGACACCTGAAAGGTAACACCCAACACATTCCCCTTCCTGTTATTGCTTACGTTTCTTGCGCCTGTAGTACTCGGTGACATAAGACATTCCGGTCAGAAAGATGGCCAGTCCGGCGACATAGAACGGAGCCACGCGACCGTAAAAAAAACGGGTGATGACAACGGCAAAGAAGGCCGCCAGAATGGCGCGCATGATAAATATATTGAATCGATTCATTGACACAACATCCTAAATGGCGCTTTCGTATAATCCGAAAGGTTCATTTTAAGAAATTGTATAGTAGTAGGGATATGGGGTCAATAGCCAGATAAACGCCTTGGCTTATTTTTTTTCGGCAAAACACGACAATCTGCTTTTTGTGCTTGAAAAGCGGAAACCTCTCTGATATTTATCTTTTTTCCGATGGCGAAGAGAAAACCGTTTGCCAAAGGTATGGTGGGTGTAGCTCAGTTGGTAGAGCGCCGGGTTGTGGCCTCGGTTGTCGTGGGTTCAAGTCCCATCACTCACCCCATTCTGAAATTAAAAAGGCTGCGTTCAAATGACCGCAGCCTTTTTTTTCGTTTTAGCACTGCCTTGACAGTTCAACAATGCCCATTATGTTGGTTTGTAGTGGATTAGGATGTACACAAAAAGGCATACGCAACAGCATTAGCAGGCGGGAGCCGGACCGATACCAAGGGAAAGCCCGTCGCGATGGAGAAAGGAGGCAACATGGATAGAAAACAGGTCATGGCGATGTTCAATCGAAAAACACGCATCGGCGCATTGGCGACGGCCGACAAAAACGGTGATGTAAACGCAGCTGTTTTTGGGTCGCCCCGCATGATCGACGAAGACACGGTGATCATGGCTATCGGCGACAATCGATCCTTTAAAAACCTGCAGGAAAACCCCAAGGCCAGTTTTATCGTTATCGAGCCCGGTGAATCCCCCCGGGAATGGAAAGGGGTCCGACTGTATCTAGAGGTGCAGGGGTATGAACGATACGGTGAGTTGCTGGATTCTTTCAGAAAAAAAATACGCGATGCTGCGGGAGACGCATCCGCCAATGCCATCGTTGCGGCCATCCGGTTCAAGATTACCGATGTACGCCCTTTGATTGACGCATCGAAATAAATCACCGGCATGCATCGCCTCGCGCTTGGAAGCTTGGGTCTTCGTTTGATCACAACCGTAGTAAAGGAATAGATTTCCGTGCCCGTTTCTTCTTGCGCAGGCGTTCGATTTGTTATAGGAAACCATGATCAATCGATCTGCCGGAATAAGCGCCCGTAGCTCAGCTGGATAGAGCGCCGGACTTCGAATCCGTAGGCCGCAGGTTCGAATCCTGCCGGGCGTACCATTAGAAATCAAGGACTTGGGTGAAACCACCAAGTCCTTTTTTTTTCCAGTTGAGCGTTGCTCAGCGGCTTTTCCAATCCAGGAGGCTATTTTTCAGATAGATCAAGGAAATCGAGAAATTGCGCGGAGGCGACCGGCTGGTCGCCGCACAAACAATTTTGCAGATTGACGCAGAGATTGCTGAAAAAGGGCCTCTTGGATGGAAAAGGGATGGAGCGCCGGACTTCGAATCCAGGGCCGCAGGTTCGAATCCTGCCGGCCGTACCATTAGAAATCAAGGACTAAGGATCGCTATCGCTATTTGCAGTGACTGTATCAGACTAAGAGGTGGAATAAATTAAGAGAAAAAATCGAAAAGGAGCCTACGGGGAGGATCGTTATCATACTACTATTTCACCTCTCTTTATGTTATAATTCCCTGCAACGTGACGAACCTAACCTGTTTATATTGAAACTAAAATACAGATGTTTTATTGTCAACCCTCGACAACTTAGATTATAAGCACCTCCATTACAAATTTAGCCTTAAATTCAAAAAGTTATATAAAATTTTACGAAGTGTTAGATTTTCATACATCCTATAATCAGGATCAGTGAGGTTCAAATGGCGAAAAAAATTGAAAAGACGATCATGGCAGAGCAGCTCAGCATGCAGATCATCATGCGAATTCGACAGATCATTCAACAAATGTCAAAATATTCTAAATACATTTTGGAAAACTATCAAATTACAGTACCCCAGCTTATCTGTCTCCATGAAGTTTACCAACACGGTCCCATTTCCATCGGTGCGCTAACAAAAATTGTTTTTCTTAATAACAGCACGGTCACCGGTATTATCGATCGACTAGAAACCAGAGAATTTGTCAAACGCGTCAGAATCAGCAAAGACCGTAGACAAGTCCATCTAGAAATTACTGAGCAAGGCGTAAACTTTATAAAAAAAGCACCCAAACCATTGCAAGATCGGTTTATTGAGCGATTAAATACACTAGACGAAGAGAAAACCACATTGATCCTGTGGTCACTGGAAATGCTGGTGGATATGCTTGGCAACAAGGAATCAAAGGTAGAGCTGCCCACACCCCCTACCCATATTACTCAGCAGGATGGCCTGGATACTGTTGAAGATGAAATATAGGCTTCTAATATGCCCAAACGGATCGACACGATAATAGCCGCAAGCGGGTAAGCCCGCCAATTAGGAGGATGTGACAATGAAGCAGGTTTTATGCAGTTCCTTTGAATCGCCTCAATTCAAGATACTGACCCAGGGGGAGAAGTCAATCGGGTATTTCAGGCTGCGCTAGACTGTCTACAGCAAACCGGCGTAGACGTCAGTAACATAGAAGCTATCCTCAACGCTGCCGAAGAACGGGAGGCAAAAGCAGTCGGTCAAACATAAAGACTAGGTCTGTATCAGAGCCACCTAGTTGGCTGAACCGGCAAATTCTTTCAGCAAATCGATGGTCTCTGTGATGTTGTGGCAACATTGATCCACACCAAGCGATTCCGGCGATTCGGTCAATGCCAGATATCCCCCCACGATGACGGTAACATTTTCACGGCAACGCTCCTCTACAAGTTGATCGGTCAGGTCTTGAATTAATGGGATCGTGGAAAATGTGGAACTTGAGATGCCCAAGTAATCGGGTTGATGATCTTTCACGGAGCCAACAATATCCGTCACGGGCACTCCCAATCCTAAATCGATCGTGTTGAACCCGATTCCTCTCAAAAGACTTGAAACGATATCCTTTCCATGGCGATGGTATTCGCCTTCAATAGAGACCAGAATGAACTTGCCTTTATTCAACGATTCCGAAGCCCCGGCATGTTCTGCTAGCATATCTCGCGCTTCGGCCGTGTATTTGGCACGCATCACCAGGTCCGGTATGTTATACGCGCCGCTGATAAATTTTTCTAGGGAATCATCCATGGCGCGATCCAACGCATCTGACGAAATCAGCGGAATCGACATCTTATTCTGGATGGATTGTTCGATCAACTCCGAAACACCGGGTTGACACTTTTGGCCGGATTCTGTTTGCCAGCAGGTTGTCTTAAACCGACCGTTGATAATACGGTCATGTATTTGACCCATGATGTGTTGCTCGTTCATCTTATTATCTCCTATTGCTTCGGATAATGGACATGCAATTGACGCCCGCCTGATGCTTACCCGTCTTTAAGTACAACCCACAAAACCTATAATACTAAAATTTTCATCATCAAATGTTTTCAATTGAAAATATATACAGATGAAATAGATTTGTCAACCCTTTCGTGTTGTAGCATGCTGGGTCATAAGACGGAATTGGTAATATTTTTGAATTGTTATCTGATCAAAACTATAGATGTTGGTTTTTTGTCTGTTTTCAATGATAAATGGATTAGACCAGTTGTCATATATATGTTCCGCATAATGCTCACGGATGAGTGGACGGATAGTGTCGCCGTTGGAAGAAGGTCATTTATCGAGAAAGTGAAGTCGCAAATGGATTTCAAGGCAAAAGGGAGGGATGTCATAGAAGGCCCTGAAACAGCGGTGTGGTATCAACCCCTGACGAGAGACTGAAGTACTCGACACCTTGCTCGCCTACAATGTACAGGACACCGTGAACTTGGAAAGTTTGAGAGGAATATCGAAAATATTCCTCGGCATAATTTGCCAGAAAGTTATCTCAAGCTTTATGTTTACCGGATATTTCATTGGGACATTCGACGATCTGATGTCATATGCTAGTACCATTGCCGACAATATAGGAAAGGTGTTATTGAAAGAGCCAGGATGCGGAAATGTTCTTGGGCTGAAGTTCATACGGTTGAAATTTAGATGGCAATTGATCCCATTGCGGGTATTCTTATATACCGTAAAGGGTCGGAAGCAACCAGGAAAGCGTGACCCACATGATTAGCAGCAGCGGCACCCCGATCCGGAGAAAATCGTTGAAGGTGTAATTCCCCGCGTTCATGACGAGCAGGTTGGTCTTATAGGCCATTGGTGTGGCATAACTCATATTGGCCCCGAAGAGTACGGCCAAGACAAACGGTTCGGCCGGTTGTCCCATCTGGGCGGCAATTGAAACCGCGATGGGAGTGCCGATGACCGCTGCTGCGTTGTTGGAAACAATGTTGGTGAGGATGCCCATCAGAAGCATCAGCCCGCTGATCACGAAGGCCGGCGAAGTATTCCCTGCCAGCGCAACAAAAAGTTGTGCCAGGTAGTCCGCACCGCCCGTGTTGAGCAGGGCAACCCCGATGGCGAGGCTTGCAGCCACGATAAGGATAACCTGCGCATTCAGTGCACTCGTGGCATCACGCCATCCCAGGCATCCGGTCAAGATCATCAACAGCGCTCCGAGCGGCGCGCTGATGGCGATGGGCAGAAACCCCGTGGCGGCCGCAACAATGATGCCCAGCATAATGAGCAGGGCCACTGGTGCCTTGCGCGCAAAAGGCAGATCCGCCGTGGCATCGATCACGAGGAAATCTTTTTCTTTTTTAAGATCGGCGATCTTTTCTCGGGGTCCCTGAACCAGGAGGATATCCCCGGCCATCAGACGGATATCACCGATTTCATCTTTTAACTTTGCCGGGTGCCTGCCCGCCCTGTGTATGGCCAGTGTAATGGTCCCGTAACGATCAGCGAATCCGATTCCCTTGACAGTTCTTCCCACAAGCCGGGAGCCTTCTATAAGGACAATCTCCGCGATCTGCTGATCTTCATCCATTAACGGGTGCTCCTCGTCAACAGGGGCGGTCATGGCATCATCCGCATAGAGCGTTCCCTCCAGTATCTTTTCAAACTCCTTCAGGCGATCGGGCGTGTCACGGATAATCAGATGGTCCCCGGCTTTCAGCACCAGAGAGGGAAAGGGTATCATGAAATTGTCAAGCCCACGCTCCACGCTCGTGACTTTCATGGCCCCATCGACTTTTTTTCTAGCTTCGGCCAGCGTCTTTCCTTCAACCGGGCTTCCTTCAAGAATGGCAAGATGGGCAGAGAAAACCCTGGGAGACGTGTCTGCCAAGGTGGGTTCACGCTCCGGTATGATCCGAGGAACCACGAGCCATAGATATGCGATACCGATG
Organism: uncultured delta proteobacterium; assembly: GCA_963701385.1. GTDB lineage: Bacteria > Desulfobacterota > Desulfobacteria > Desulfobacterales > B30-G6 > B30-G6. The sequence continues at coordinate 209,317 of CAVOZW010000011.1, read as the reverse complement.
CTTCCGGCAATGGCTGCGGGTACCAGAAAATCGAACATATCCATCCGTTTCAAACCCATCTCTGCTGCCACGGAGACCACCAGCAGATTTGTGGAAGTCCCGATGGTGGTGCAGGTGCCCCCCAGCAGGGTGCTGAATCCCATGGGCATCAACACGGAAGAGGCCTTCATCCCCGTGCGCAGGGAAACATTGATCAATATGGGAAGAAACAATACGACAACGGGAACATTGTTAATGAACGCGCTGATAAAGGCTCCGACCACAAGGGTCAGCAGCAGGGAGAGGCTCGGGCTCACCTTCCAGAGCCGCGTCAGCACCCTTCCCACAGGTTCCAGTGCCCCCGTGCGGACGATGCCCTGCCCGGCGATCATCAGGGCGCAGACGGCAACCAGCGCCTCATGTCCGAAACCACGGAAAAAATCCACGGCGTGTAAAACGCCCCCGTCCACCTGGAACGGAAAGACTTCAAATCCAACAGCCAGAGCGATGAGCACCAGGAAGCTGGAAGACTCGAGGGGTATCTTTTCACGGGTGAACAGGATCAGGGAAATAACGGTAAGGATCAGCACGGCCAGGGCATGGGCATTGGGTGGCGGGGGAAGGGTCAAGCGTGTAACTCCTTTGTTGTGTGAAACGGCGTCAGCAAATGATCAGACACTTCAGCAGTCATCACCAGTTAAAATCGAAAATTTAAGTTCTACTGCAGCTCAACAATCGTTTTCTGACGGCTTCAAAAACATCACCAAACCGCAAAACACCTGTAACTTTACCATCCTCATTTTTCACGATGAGTGGCTGATGGACGCCCATAACATATAAATTCAATGCTTTTTCAAGCGTGGCTGTTTCGTTGATATATTCCATTTTATCTGGGGTATGCATGACATCGGAAACCTTTAAGCGGCCGCCCCGCTCGCAAATGGTTTGCGTGGGTTCAATCCATAAATTGAAATCTTTGACAGCCTTCATGACAAACTCGGCCGTAAGGGCACCCTTTTCCTGTTGTTGTTCGACCTTTCTATAATTTGGCTCCAAGGCCCGAAAAACATCGATCATGGTTAATTTGCCTATAAAAACACCGTTTGCATCGACCACAATTGCGTCGCGATGGGCATGTTCGTTTTCTGATTTCCGATTCAGCTCCAAAGACTGTAAAACCTCAACCAGGCTATTTTCTTTTTGAACTGTCACGTAATTCAAAATCGGGATCATTATCTCTTTCACTTGAATTTTATCCATCTATTCTCCTATCTGAAACATGATTTGGGTGAGAGAGTAAAAGTTACAAGTGCTTGTAAATATTGTCACTAGTATCGAGCACGCATGTGTTTTTTTATGGACTAGCCTGGGACGCTAAGCACGTAAATAATATGGGTAATGATGGCGCCGGCATCAATTTCTTGGTCAATGGTATGTCCGTTTTCCACAGGTATTTCAAAGTCAGATGTTGTACTGCCGGTGGGAAATGGATTCGTAAACGGTGGATCGTCTGGACAATACGTTGTCTTTGTTGAATTAAAGCGTGCTTGATTCTATAAAATAAACTAGTTGAAGTCAAGTCATCGCATACAACTTAGGACAACTGAAGAACCGCGCCGCAAGCTGCGAGGAATGTTCTGCCGAACGGCAGAACCCACGGGGAATGCGCTCGCTGTTGCGGTGCAAAGAGACTCTTCATGCGCTTGCACACGTGGCACGGTCGGAAAATGCCTGCACATTTTCCGGAAAGCCTTCTTCGGCGGCGTTAGCCCGGTCTATCGCTTTGATTGGCCGGATACCATACGCTGCTGAAAATATTCCAACATCGTCGACATGGCGGCGGTCTCATCCAGGGAAGAAATAATCCCTCGGATCTTGGTTACTTCCTGGTATGTCTCGTCGTCCAGCAGTAGCTCTTCCCTGCGCGTGCCTGATGCATTGAGGTTGATGGCCGGCCAGATCCGTTGTTCTGCACATTTTCGACTGAGCACGATATCGGCGTTGCCGGTGCCCTTGAATTCCTGGTAGATGATATCGTCCATTCTCGATCCGGTATCCACCAGGATCGTCGCAATGATCGTCAGCGATCCACCGCCTTCGACGTTGCGGGCGGCACCGAAAATCTTTCTCGGTATGGCCAACGCGCCGGCTCCTAAACCACCGGTCATGGTCCGTCCGTAGCTTTGGGTTTCCACATTGAATGCCCGTGACATGCGCGTCAACGAATCGATCAGTACGACGCTGTCCCGGCCTGTTTCAGCACACAGGATGGCGGTGTGCAGGGCCAGACGTGTCATACGCATGTGCATCGCAATGTCTTGATCTGCAGAAGAATAGAGTACCTTGGCCCCTTTAAGACTTCTTTTGAAATCCGTCACCTCTTCGGGGCGTTCGTCAACCAGGAGAATAAATACGTCCACCTTCGGGTAATTGGTGATGATGGACGAGGCGATGTGCTTCAAGATAGTGGTTTTTCCCGATTTGGGCGCTGATATGATCAATCCCCGCTGCCCTCTGCCCAACGGGGTAAACATGTCCAAAATCCTGCCGGTAAAATCGTCGGCCGCCTGAGTCATGATCAACTGTTGGGTGGGATTGATGCTGGTTTGATCCTGAAGCGATTTAAATTCGGAAAAGGTGTCAAACGAAATCTGATTGATCGCTTCCACAGAATACAGCTGTGCGTTCTGGCTCCCGGCATCTTGTTTCTTGCCCTTGCCTTCAATAAAGCCCCCTTCTGGAAGATTGTGGCTCTTTATCAGAGACGCTGGCACAAAGGTGTCATTCGTGTCTGGTGAGAAATTGTTTTCAAGAGACCGCAAAAAGCCGAAGCCGCGGTCCATAATTTCCAGATGTCCTTTTAACGATTTCAATAATCAACTCCTTTGTCTTTTGGGGTCACATCTGAATTATTTACTATTCATGATGCTACGCCGAATTAGGTCGAGCTTCCTTCTGGTCTTTTTTGTACGCGCCTTATGGTTTTCTACAAAATTATAACGCCGTGTAATAGCTGCTCCACGCATAATCACATAGTTTATCAACCAGCTTGACACAAACTGGATTCAGATGGATATATCTTGACAGGTGCTTTAAATATTCATCCGCTTCGACCAAAATGGCCTTGAAGCGACCCTGAAAAAGATGGCCGTGACGATTTCGTTTTCGGTTGAAATATGCTGCATAACTGACATTGATCCACTGAATGGATCTGCTAAGGTTCGGCTCAGGGGTTTCAACAAGAAGATGATAATGATTTTCAATAGCAAATAAGGATGTCATGAGAAGCATCACATTTTTGGTCCTGGCTGTCATTTTTTCCAGCGGCGTGGCTATTACCATGAAGATCGCCAATGCCAAAAAGCTGAGGCTGGGACAGTTTCTGGCCGTCAACTACATCGTATGCCTTCTGGCCCTATTGACCTGGGGCGCGTGGCAGCCCCCCGGTCAGAGTTCGATCTTCATCTGGTCTCTGGGTATCTTTATCGGGGTTATGTATGTAATCTCGCTGTGGCTCTTCAACCGGTCCATTTCGGCTTCGGGACTGGCCCTTTCCACCACCTTGATGCGTTTGTCGTCGGCACTCCCCACCCTGGGCTCCTTGGTCTTCTTTGCCGAACATACGAATTTATATCAGATGCTGGGACTCATTCTGGCCTTTGCCTGTTTGCCTCTGGCAAGCAAAGAACCCATGCGTTTCTCCCGGACCGGCAAGGAGGCCTGGAAGGGCATGTTCTGGGGAATGCTGCTCTTTGCGGTCTACGGGTTGACGGATTTCACTTTCAAAATTCAGGCAGAGCTGGAACCCTTGGCCAATCCCAGCGGCTTCATGGCCATCATTTTCGGAACGGCTTTGCTACTCACCTTTTCACGGCTCTTCAAAGGAAACCGGCCCAGCAAGGCTTGTCTTTTCTGGGGTGTTTTTCTGGGAACAAGCAATGTTTTGGCCACCTATTTCTGGATCCGCACCCTGACCCATCTGCCCGGCTCGGTGGCTTATCCCACCTTGGGTCTGGGCGTGATAGGTATAACGACGCTGGCAAGCCTGCTGATTTGGCGTGAGAAATTGCGTCCGGCCAACGTCGCTTTCCTGGTCTTGGCAAGCGTGGCGGTCTTTCTTGTCAACCAGGGTTAGGCAAAATCGTAATTCGTTGCAGAAAATGCCGTAAGGCCTGGTTCACTTGATGCGGTTTTTCAAGGGGCGACAAATGCCCGGCATCTGATATGCAATGCACGGTTGCCCCGGCGATCTTTTGCGCCATGTAGTTGCCGTATTTGACGGGTGTCAGGACGTCATCGGCGGCGGTCAGCACCAGAACCGGTGTCTTAATGAGGTGCAGCCTGTCCATGACATCGAAGCGGTTGCAAGCCTGGTAATCGCCCAAGGCCACTGCGGGCGTACATTCTGACGTTTCCTGGATCAACGGCCAAAGTGCCTCGGCATGGCTCTTCTTTGAAATTCCAATGTCAAGGAGCGATGCCACATATTTGTCAAAATCTTTTTGAATGGTCTCAAGTACGAGGGGATTGACCTTGAGCCTGGCACCGGTGTTCATGAGAATAGCGGCCTGGAAACGATCGCCATGATCGAGGAGCAGCTCCAGGGTGATGGCACCCCCCAGACTGAGGCCACATGGTATGGGACGGGGGACGTTTGCCTGATCCAGAAATTCCACCACGGCCCGGACATTATCGCTTACATGGTCATTCCCAGGGCCAGGGCTGGTCCCATGCCCGGGAAGATCGATGGCAACGGTATTGGCAACATCTACCAGGGCCTGAACCTGTGACCGCCAGAAAAGACGATTTTGGGAGGAACCGTGGATAAACACCAGGGTGGGTTTGTTCACATCGAGCGGCCATCGACCAGCATCAAATCCCAGTGATCCAGACATTCTACTTTCCATTTTTTCCCCTATCAATTGTCCATAATGATCTAGATTTTTGGATCTTCTCCCAATTGGGAGAAAGGATTCAAGGAGTCCAGGATTCCAGGATTCAAGTGTTTGTTTTCCAGTGATTTGATCATCGCTTTTAGCATTCTCTCTACATCACCGAGTTCCTCTCTTAATTCCTGAAGCTTTTCCTTCTTCATATAATCCAGATCACCGGATATCATCGTCTGCGTTTCCAATAACTCTTTATAATTCTTAAGCATTCAGCTGATGCCTCACTTCATCTCACTCGAACCCTGGACCCCTGGAATCCTTGAATCCTTAATTTGGATCAACTCTTTTGGAGATGATCCATATTTTTTATCTGATGGGTTCATCGCAGCTCCCACGCACCGTCCCAGCCTTGTGGCGGCGGCGATGTTTTAAAGTAATTGCACCGTTCCAGAAAAATCCGGCACAGATGATCTGTATCCGCTGCAGCTGCGAAAACACCGGCGGCCTTTTCAAATGCCAGCTGCTGATAAAGTGAAAGCCCCTTGTTGAAAGCCTCTTGGGATTTGTCGGGCGCAAGTCCTTTTTTCCCCAACACCTCATAGATTCGGACCGATTTTTTCTTGCCCTTGGCCCTGACGACATCTATCTGCCGGGTCGTTAATCGATCTTTGAGTTCCTGTTGGGTGGATTCGCCGATCAATATTTCCGTGCCATACAGCTTGTTCAGCTTCTCGATACGTGAGGCCACATTGACGCTGTCCCCGATCACCGTAAAATCCATCCGCCGCTCCGATCCGATATTGCCGGAGATCACGTCACCGGTGCAGATACCAATACCGATTCGTATGGGCAGTTCTCCCTTCCGAATGCGTCGGTCGTTGAATTCAGGCAATTGTTCCCGCATCTGGATTGCCGTAAGGACGGCGCGCAAGGCATCGTCCTCCCGGACGTAAGGAACACCAAAAACAGACATGATGGCATCCCCGATATATTTATCCAACACCCCCTTGTTCTTAAAAATAATATCCACCATGAGACTGAAATATTCGTTCAAAAAGGAGACCGTTTTTTCGGCGGTCAGGTTTTCCGTTATGCCGGTGTATCCACGAACGTCTGCAAACATGACGGTGGCCCGACTGCGCGTACCACCCAGCAATTGCTGACTGGGATCGTTGAGAAGCCGATCGACGATATCTTTTTCCATGTAACGTACCAGGGTACCCTTCATCCGTTTGCGGCTGGTAATGTCTTCAAACACCAGAACCAGGCCCTGATGATCCAATTGATGGCCGACCAAGGGCACAACGTTGACGTTCATGAAAAGTTCCTTACCCCAGGGCATGACGATCCTGACGTCATCGTCCACGATCGCCCGGCTGGATGCATATACCCGATCGATCAAATCCAGTAGCTTACGGTTCTTTTGCCCGACAATGTTGCGGATGTCATCGGACGCCATAGCGGCCATCGTCTTCCGTAACCAGACTTCCGCGGCCTTGTTGAGGGTCTTGACGCGGTGGTGGTTGTCCAGCGTCACGATGCTGTTGGTAATGCTGTCCTGGACACTTCCAAGATAATTGCGCATGTCCACCGTTCGTCCGTAAAGCTGCGCATTCTCAAGCGCAACTGAAATTTGAGCTGACAAGGCCTTTAACAAGTTTTCATCCGCCTTGTCAAAGGTGCCCTCCTTCTTGTTCATGACTTCGGTTACGCCGATGGTATTGCCCTGGCGGTTGACTATCGGGGCACACAGAACCATCCGTGTTTCAAAACCGGTTTGCTCGTCCACCAGCGACAAAAATCGGTTGTCCTGATAGACATGACCGATATTGAGAACCTCGCCTGTCTTGGCCACATGCCCGGCCAGTCCCTTTTCCAGCGGTATTCGAATTTCAGTCAATTCGGATTGCTGGGCCACCTTGGACCAAAGCTCCCCTTTTGTTTCATCGATCAGAAAGAGCGTACTCCTTTCCGCGTTGAGGGCTTTTGAAATCCTGTCGACGATTTCGACGAACAGGGTATCCAGGTCCAGGGTCCGCGCGACAGTGCTCGACACATCAAAGAGAATGGCTATCTTTTCATGCTCGGACAAAAGCCGCCGATACAACTCCAGGTTTTCGACAGCAATGGCGGTCTGATAGGCAAACGCCTTAAACAGGACCTCATCTTTTTCATCGAAAGAACCCTCTTTTTTATTGATAACCTGAACAACGCCGACGAGTTCCCCTTGAAGATTTTTCAAGGGACCGCAGAGCAGGTTGCGGGTCTTGAATCCCAAGGCTCGGTCATGGGAGTCATCGAAACGCGGATCCGAGTATGCATCCACACTGTTGACGATCTGTTCATTTTGAGCCACCCAACCAGCAATGCCCTGGCCCATCTGGGTCCGAATTTCCCGGTTTTCCATCCCTTCTGCAACCAGGGACCACAATTCACCCGAAAATCGGTCCAGCAGGAAAAGGGTTGCCCTTTCAGCCTCCATAACCTTGCTGGCGGTGGTAACGATTCGTTCGATCTGTGTCTCGATCCCCGACCGCAGAGAAAAAATTTCCGTCATGTCCAGCATTTCATAAATGCTTTCCATGGAAAGCTCTGTTTTACGTTCTTTGAGGACCGATTTTTCAAACCTGAAATTGGTCTGGCGCAATCTTTCGGTGATGAGCTTCAAGAAACGCCGTGTCAGGGACGGAACGGCCACAAAAATAGCTTCTAAATCGGCGTATTTAATCTTGAGCAGCTGGGTATCTACCAGGGCGCGCACAGAGGCCAGCCGCACACCGTCGCTGAAATAACCCATCTCACCGATGCTCTCTCCGTTACTGAGTGTAAAAAGTTGAATTTCCTCCTCATAGTCACCGGTCCGATACACCACCACCTCACCTTCGACGATGAGATAGAAACAATCCCCCAATTCATCCTGGGCGATGAATATGTCATCAGCCGATACCCTGACATCGGCAGCGAAATCAGCAATCACCATCAGTTCTTCGATGCTGATCCCTTTAAAAACAGAAGAAAAACGGAGCCGATCCAGACGCTGCTTCGACACGGCCTTTTCCAGCGCAGAAGGCGAAACACAGCCCTCATCCACCAGCAGTTTTCCAAGCAGCGGCTTTTTACCTGATGCAAACATCTGCGCCTGTTGCGCAACGACTTTCGCCAGCGTCGCTGGATCCGGTGCTAGGTAGGCTCCGATACGCTTGGTTTTTTTTTGTTTTGTCTTGTCCATATGTCAGCGCTATATAATATCAGCGGTTTATCTGCGAATTGAAGAACCTCGCAGCAAGCTATGAGATATGTTCTGCCGTACGACAGAACCCACGGGGAATGCGATCGCTGTTGCGGTTCAGAATAAGTGAATCAGCTTCGTCGGTTCTTCAGCTCGAGGGAGGCTTTGATAAAATCCCTGAAAAGTGGATGCGGGTCCATGGGACGTGATTTGAACTCAGGGTGGAACTGGCATCCGAGAAGCCATGGGTGGTCTTTTAATTCTATGATTTCCACCAGTTCACCACTCGGGGATATCCCGCTGACGATCATTCCATTTTCGATGAACTGATCCTTGTACTTGTTGTTGAACTCGTACCGATGCCGGTGTCTTTCAGATATTTCCCTGACCCCGTAAGCGGCAGAGGCCAGTGTGTTCTCCTTGAGATTACACGAATAGGCCCCCAGACGCATGGTGCCCCCCTTTTCCGAATGCTCGTCCCGTTTTTGGATGGTACCCTGTTGTTCGTCGAACCATTCCAACATCAGATAAATCACGGGGTGGGGTGTCAGTTTGTCGAACTCCTGGCTGTTGGCGCCTTCCAGTTTCAGCACATTGCGCGCAAATTCAATGACCGCAATATGCAAGCCTAAACAAATACCAAAGTAGGGGATGTTATTCTCCCTGGCATACCTTGCCGCACATATCTTGCCTTCGATACCCCGGGACCCGAAGCCCCCGGGCACCAGAATGCCGTCGGCTTCACTGAGAATACCGCTACAGGTGTCCGGATCGATGGTTTCCGAATCGACGAAGATCAGATTTGAGCGGCAATTGTTGGCCACACCGCCGTGATAAAGCGCTTCGTTGAGACTCTTATAAGACTCGGTCAGGTCGACATACTTACCCACGATCGCAATGTTCACCGAATACCTGGGCGACTTGAATTTCTCGACAAATGCCTCCCAAGAATCCAGGATGGGTGCCCGGGTCCATATCTTGAGCAGTTCCACAATTTTATCGTCGAGTCCTTCCTTGTGAAAAACCAGCGGGACTTCATAGATACAATCCACATCCTTGGCTGTTATTACCGCGTCCTGGCTCACATTGCAGAAAAGAGCGATCTTGGCTTTGATTTCCTTGGAAAGATAGCGGTCGGTTCGGCAGAGTAAAATGTCGGGCTGTATACCAATGCTGCGCAACTCCTTGACACTGTGCTGCGTCGGTTTCGTCTTCAGTTCACCGGCTGTTCCGATATAGGGAACCAGCGTCAGATGGATATAGATCGCGTTCTCCTTACCGGCATCCGTCTTGAACTGCCGGATGGCCTCCAGAAACGGAAGGCTTTCAATGTCGCCGATGGTGCCGCCGATTTCAACAATGACAACATCCACACCCTTTGCCGCCAGCTTGATGCTGTTCTTGATCTCGTCGGTGATGTGGGGAATCACCTGAACGGTTCCTCCCAGGTAGTCGCCTCTTCTTTCTTTGGTGATAACTGCGTCATATATTTTACCGGTGGTAAAATTATTGTCCTTGCCCAGTTTGGCCCTGGTAAATCTTTCATAGTGACCCAGATCGAGGTCTGTTTCCGCACCGTCGTCGGTTACAAACACCTCTCCGTGCTGAAACGGATTCATGGTGCCCGGGTCCACATTGAGATAGGGATCCAGCTTCTGTATGGTCACCGTAAGGCCCCGGCTTTCCAGAAGAGAACCGATGGCCGCCGAGGCAAGACCTTTTCCTAAAGACGATAGAACACCACCCGTAACAAAGATATACTTCGTATCATAACCCATACAGCTACCTCATTCTTCTATTCGTTTTCTGAATTCGTCAATCGTTCTCTCGATTTCGCTCAACTCACCTTCCACAGATGTATTCGGCTCATCGGACAGGGATTGAATATATTTGATTTCCAGGCTTTCGGCATCGAGCAGTTCTTTTGAAAAAGAAGGGTTCACGCGCAGCGCCTCGACCCTGATTTCCCGCACCACCCCACCGTCTTTATATATGGCGACGTGCATGGGATACCAGGTCTTTTTGACCTGCCGCCAGTCATCGTAACGAATCTCCGTGGCTGTCCCCGGTGCTTCCCCCGTCCCTTCTACCAATACCCAACGCATGGGTTGAAATGTCTCCTTGTCCACCCACACTTGGGAAACACGCTCGTTTGGTTTTTCGGAACCCAGCACCACGGCGACTCTGCCTTCGAATCGACCCAGACAGGTCAGTGAGGTATCGATGCCTGCGGCAGCCAGTCTTCTCCCCAAGGATTCCCTGGACCGGTATAAAAGAAGGTCCTTGTACAAGTCAAATAGAGTTTCATCATTGGCCACAATTTTTTCGTCGACGACCGTTAGTGTTTTTCCATTGGATAGCAGATGAATTCTGGCAGCATGCCGGGAAATGGAATCGGAACGGAACACATTCGGGAAAAGATAGCGCAGGGTTTCATCGGCCTCCGCAATCATTTCGCCGGAGACGGCTTCGTAAAACAGAACTTTCTGAACCACCATCAGGCTTTTTGATTCGCCATACTGCCGGGTCATCAACTCGAGCAGGTGCGGCCCCCTCAGGATATAGGCGTGCGACCGCTGTCCCGGGCATATCATGACCAAAATGCAGATCAGGGTTGCGACAACCCATCGACGATGGGGTCGTTTATTCGCCACATCAACAGTGTACCGCAAGGTTGAAAACATCTTCATAAAGGAATTCTGTCTAATTTAGATTCGCTCGCTTACCCGGCGAACAAGCGCAGGGTAGATTTACTGGGCAATAAATATCTCGTCTGAGAACAGTGCAGCACTGCCGAGCTCTTCTTCAATCCTGATGAGCTGATTGTATTTGGCAACCCGATCGCTTCGAGAGAGGGAACCGGTTTTGATCTGGCCGCCGTTTACACCAACCACCAGGTCGGATATGAACGTGTCTTCTGTTTCACCAGAGCGATGGGATATGACCGTCGTGTACCCGGCCTGTTTAGCCATTTCTATGGCATCGAGTGTTTCTGTAACCGTACCGATCTGGTTCAGCTTGATCAATATGGCGTTGGCGATGCCCTTTTGAATGCCCTGGTTAAAAATTTTTGGATTGGTCACAAATATATCGTCACCAACGATCTGGATCATGCCTTCCAGCCGGTCCGTCATCACTTCCCAACCAGCCCAGTCCTGCTCTGCCAGGCCGTCTTCGATGGATAGAATGGGATACGTGTCAATCAATTGCTCGTAGTAAGTGATCATTTCATCGGCAGACAGCTTTTTGTTCTCGGATGCCAACACATATTTTTTCTTGACATAAAACTCGCTGGCGGCCGCATCCAACGCCAAGCCGATGTCTTTTCCCGGACGATATCCAGCAGCATTGATGGCATCGACGATGTATTGCAGTGCCTCCTCATTTGAAGCGAGATCCGGGGCAAAGCCACCCTCATCGCCGACGGCGGTGTTCAAGCCTTTGTCTTTCAAAATCTTTTTGAGTGCATGAAAGGTCTCGGCTCCCATCTGGACGGCCTGGGTAATGTTTCCGGCACCAATGGGAACGATCATGAATTCCTGTATGTCCAGGTTGTTGGCGGCATGAGCCCCCCCATTGACAATATTCATCATGGGCATGGGCAGATACCGGGCATTGATACCACCCAGATAACGGTAGAGGGGAAGCCCGTATGCCATGGCTGCCGCCCTCGTCGCTGCCATGGATACGCCCAGAATGGCATTGGCCCCCAATTTTGATTTGTTGGTCGTGCCATCCAATGCGATCATGGTAAAATCGAGTGCCAGCTGGTCCGCGGCATCCATACCGTTGATCGCCGGCGCGATGGTTTCCATGACGTTCTTCACGGCACTGGTCACCCCTTTTCCACCGTAGCGTTTCGAGCGCTTGTTTCGCAACTCCAGCGCTTCTCGCTTGCCCGTGGATGCACCGGATGGAACGGCTGCTCGCCCGATGGCACCACAAGCCAGGGCAACATCCACTTCAACCGTAGGATTACCCCTTGAATCCAATATCTCTCTGGCAATTACATCGATGATTTCAGTCATGAGGCCTCTCTTTCCGTTTGAATGATTGGTTTGAAACAACATCGTGAAACAACGCAGCAAACTATTGATAAGCGTCTGTTATTTTGTTGGTTTATCTAATTTCTAACTTCACTGACAGGGACCGCTGTCGACCTGCTTTAAACGGTCGGCCTAACATGATACACGCTTGACTATTTAGGAATAAATGTTACGCTCAATACTCCTCTATGTCAAGAAAAGGCGTGCAATGAAAACCATAAAAACCTATCAACATTCCCATCTGTTTGTTTCGGCAATCCGGATTTTAGATCATCAAAAATCCGCCCCGCCTTCCATCGAGGCGGTTTGCAGCCTGCTGAATTTTTCCCTGGAGCAAGGCCATTTCATCTGCAATAAGCTTGTGGAAATGGGTATCGTTGAAATCGTTGAAGGCGCCTATGGCATGCGTCTCTTTGTAAAAAACCATACCCTTCTCGAAGAAATCCCCATGTCAGATCAGGAAAGCAAGCTTGACGAAGCGCTGAAGCAGTTCAAAGCCGGCCGCAAGGGCTACGAAGAAAAAGTGGCCTCCATCCAGGCAGGCCAAAAAGAAAAACGCAAGAACCTCTTTGCCGATCTCGAAAAAAAACTGAAATCCGACCTGAAAAATAAGTAATTTCGCAGGTTATGGTTTGGCGGTTGCTGGTTCGAATTTGGGCACCCAATACACAACAAACGCAATGAACCCAGCAAACCCTACTTAAGCCCCACATTCCAGTTCCAGAGTCCGGGCCGCGTCTTGATGCCAACCGTTTTCGGAACCGGTTCCGTCAGGTGGACAAAAACAGCGTAGCCCGCCTCGGCCAGCAGGTCCCTTTTGTTCTGAAAATCGATGATCCAGTTGGGAAACAACCAGAAATCTTCTCCGTATGCTGCTGCCCACGCTGTTTCGCCTTTTGGACTGCTAAAGGGTGTCCCCTCCTTGACCTGGTCCGACAATGTTCTGGAAATACACAACGGCCAGTTGCCGGACAGGACAATTCCCAGGGGCAGAACACTCTGCCCGGGTAGATCCAGATAATCCTTTTTCCCCAGTTCAGGGCTGACGATGGCACCCGAAAAGCCCAGTCGCTTCAAAGACGCCACAGCCAGACCATTGGCTAGGTTGCAAAAGGGACCGGCCCAGAGGTCCCAGCGCTTGTGGCTTTCGAACAATACGGACTGCCAGGGCATATTCAATACAAAACGCCTGGCACCCTGGCGTCCGACAAGATCAACCCATTCCTTTAGCCTGACCGCCTGAGCGGGCCAGACCACGGGCGGCAGCCACCACCAGATCTTTTGCACCATTTTCTTTTGGCATGCTGCAATGGATTCAGATGAGAGCCAGAGACCGGTATCGCTATTCGTTTCACCGGGAACCGGCATTCTAGCTACCCGCAGGTCGATTGTGGTTGCGTTTTTTGTCACTGCCGCGCGGCTTGTTCTTGGCGGGTGTACCAAGGTCTTTTCTGGCGGGCGTTTCAACGGCTCCCCGACAACCAATTCCTGCTCGAGTTGGGATATCATGTCGCGAAGCGTGTCTTCTTGGCGATCCACCAGAAAAACAGGCGCACCCGCTGCCCGGTGATCCCTTAAAAAGGTCTTCAGGTGGTAACGCCCCCTGGCAGGCACACTTTGGTTCATTCGTTTGACCACGTGCCAGGCGTCGTCTTCGTAACCGATTCTGAGAACATCACCTGTCAGGATGGCTTCCCGGGGAACCAGATAGGGTTGGTGTTTGGAACCCTGCACATAACCCAGCAACAACCCGGATCCGGTTTGGGCGGACAAATCGACGGGGTTCTGCGGCCGCTGTGGCAAAAACCCGTAATGGGTGGACACCCGTCCCAAAGCCATGGCAAGAAGTCCCAGCGCCGCACGCTTCTTTTTAGGGTCACCCCCTTCGTCCCTGAGCATCTTATAAGCGCTTACGGTATAGTAAACATAGTGGGGACCCTTTTTCCTTCCCTCGATTTTCCAGGCGCGTATCTGCGGAATCGAGCGCAGTACCTTGACCAAAACATCCAGACTCAGATCCTGACATGAAAAATATCTTTCATCCCCATCTGCCCCGTGATAGCGCCGCCGGCAAGGCTGAACACATCTTCCCCTGAGACCGCTCTTGCCACCCAAAAAGCTGCTCCAGTAACACCTCCCTGAAACGCCGTAACACAGTGCCCCATGAATAAACACCTCCAGTCCCAGACCATCCGGACATGCTTCCGCCATCATTTTGATCTCGTCGATGTTCAGTTCTCGGGGCAGCACCACCCGGTGAGCAGAAAGATTCTGCCGCACCAGGCTGAGGGCCTCGGGGAAACTCACGTTTGCGAGGGTGGAAAGATGCAGCTCTTTTTTAAACCCGGTCTTGCGCGCCAGAACCAGCAATGCCAGATCTTGAACGATCAGCGCATCCGGGTTGACATCGTCTTTCAATCGACGCAGGAACGCTTGCGCCCTGTCCAGTTCTTCGGGCTTTACCAGCGTGTTAAAGGCCACATACACCTTGATTCCCCTGCTATGGGCAAGACGTGTCAAGGCTGCCAGTTCTTCAAACGTAAAATTGGTTGCCGCCATACGGGCGGAAAATTGTTTCAATCCGCAATAAACAGCGTCCGCACCGGCAGCGATGGCTGACAGAAAAGAGGTCTTGTTTCCTGCCGGTGCCAGAATTTCGGGTCTTGTCGTAGGCTTGGTTTTCTGAGAATTCATCAGGCCTTCCAAAATGAAAAGAGCGGTTTTTCACGCCAAACAAGTATTTTGAAACATTATATTTCACCTGCCGGTTTTGCCATTGAAACCGTTGAAATGAGGTGAGATTACCCGACGGCTTCAGGCTGAAAGGCCTTGCAGCAGTACCATTCAGGCACGTGAAACTTGCGGGTTAATTGGTTGACTTGAAACCGTTTCTAATATAGTTTACGCTCACAATCAGAGAAAGTTCAACACCATAATCATCCAAAATCGAAGACGATCGCAGCATGGCTTGTGGGCGAGATCAAGTCTGAGTGGCCGCGGGGAATCTACGACCGTAATACGTTCCGCCTAATTCATATATGGTTCGCTTCTATGGTTGAGGTACGTGGCAAACCTACACCATTCGAGTCCGGGTAACAAGAGATATGAGCACCAGAGAGCCTTCGACGCCTGACACCGCCAGAGAAAGGGTGTATCTCGATTTCTACAACCTAGCGGAAGCACCCTTTTCCATTACGCCCGATCCCGAATACTTGTTTTATTCGGCAACGCACCAGAATGCCATCAACAAGCTGCTCTACGGCATCAAGAGCCGCATGGGTTTTATGCTTCTGGTGGGAGAAGTCGGCACCGGCAAGACCACCATCTGCAGGGCCCTGCTGGACAGTCTGGAAGGCAAGGCTTTTACCGTCTATATCATCAATCCGTCCCTATCCGTCACCGAACTCATTTCCAGCATTCTGGACGATCTGGGCATTCGTTATCCAAAAGATGCCTCCAAAAAAACCTTGATCGATACGCTCAACAACTTTCTTCTGTCCGCCGATGACAGCAAACCCATCGTCGTCATAATCGACGATGCCCAGACCATGCATATCGATTCCCTGGAGGATATGCGGCTGCTGTCCAACCTTGAAACAGACAAAAAAAAGCTGCTTCAGATTCTTCTGGTGGGTCAGCCGGAACTCTTGACACAGCTTTCCCGTCCAGAAATCAGACAGCTCAAACAACGAATCACACTGACCTGCCGACTCGATTTACTGCCCAGGGCCGAGATTGAAGGATACATCTCCCGGCGGCTGTTCATATCCGGAGACAAGGGACGGATCCGCTTCAAACCGGATGCCATCCGCCGTATCTTTGCCATATCCAGGGGGATTCCCAGACTGATCAACCGAATATGCGATTATGCTCTCACGGCAGGATATGTGGCCGACTCATATGATATCAGCCAGGGACATGTTAAAAAAGCCGTCAAGGAGCTCAATGAAGTCGGGGAAGGGGCTAGCCCTGCCATGACCTCTGTTTCAAGCAAGCGCAAGTGGCTGCTCATGCTGGCCCTGCTGACCCTGGTCTATTCCGGCATTGTGGTCGCTGTCTGGAATCTATCCCCCAGAATTCTTCCCTCGACCCCGGTGGCCCTGTCGCCCGCCAATTCCGAGCCCAAGTCGTATCCAGTCGCCATGGCCATGCAACAGGCATCCCAACTCGGTGCAACTTTGGAATCAAATATGGTCCGGACCTTACCCATCGAAACACCGCCGCAGGTGCAGGCAGCGGAGGTATCGACGGCTGAACGAACAGACGTTTTTATCATACGTGTAGCCTCTTTCAGGACCCTGGAACGTTTAGAAAAAGCCATGGCCCAGCTACTCAGAAATGGGATTCAATCCTACTCGAAATTTGTTGATCTCGGGCAAAGAGGCCAATGGTATGCTCTTTACACCGGAAGATTCGACACCCTGGAGGAAGCCAAACAGTTCAGAACCGACAACGATCTTTTTGACGCGATCATTGAACGCCGCACTGTCGAAAAAAAATAAATTCCGGGTCAGAATACCCGGCGTTTATGCGCTTTGGCAGAAGAGCACGGGCTTGCTTGTGGGCTTGCATGGCTGGTATAAAGACATAATCTGACCTTACACACAGGTGGAATGTATGAGCGTACTGAATGATGCTTTGCGCAAAAAAGCAAAAAATATCAAGCATCCTGCCGGCAAGGAAATTTTTCAAGACACTTCCGAAGGCTCACCCAAAAACAGGGTCAGGATCTACGGCATCGCAGCGATTGTTCTACTGGTCTGTGCCGGTGCTGGTTATTATCTTTATCAGATTGTTTCTCTTTCACGGCCCATGACACCTGCCCTACAATCACCTCTGGTGGCTGAAACGCGTGTGAACGATCTCAACAATACATTGCCTTCGGAGCGAGGAAGTGAATTACCGGCAGCTTCAGAAACGACACTGCCCGTCGACCGTCTGCCGGAAACAGCGCTCGCCTCGGCAAAAACAAGACCCACGGATTCACCGCCCCCGCCAGCGGAGCCTCAGGTTACGAAAAAACCTACTGCAGCGACACCTCAGAAGGCAACCGCGAAACCGGCGCCCGCTAAAATGCAATCGTTGACAGGCCCGGAAACAGTTGGCCCCCCGCCCGTTGTCGAACCGGATGAGACCAGCCCCCAAGCTGAATCGTCCGCGGACACACGTCCCAATCCGACTGAAACGGTTGCGGCTGCCGTCAACACAGGAACAGACCCGGTTGAAGAACGCTTTTATCGCAAAGGATTGAGTTACCACCGCCAAGATAAACTTGAAATGGCAATCCAGATGTATCAGGCGGTCTTGAAAATAAACCCCCAGCACCGCTCGACCCGCTTTAACCTGGCATCTGCCTATATCCAAGTAGCCGCTTTTACGAAAGCACGCACCATCCTGGTGGCATTAAACCGGCAGGAGCCCGAAAACCCGGAAATACTACTGAATTTGGCCCTCGTGGAGATCGGTTTGGACAGACCCCAACAAGCCCTCATCTTTCTGAAGAGCGCCGAAAAAGGATTTGGGGCACCCACATTTGAGATTCTGTTTCACCAAGGGACCGCCCATAGTCGCATGGGAGATTTTGAAACCGCCCTTGCCTTGTACCAGAAGGCAGAAAAACTGGCGCCCGAAAACCCCAGACTCTGGCTCAACAAGGCCATCGTCTATGACAGCCTGGAACGATACGGCCAGGCCGTCGAACACTACCAGATTTTTCTGGAGAGGAACACGTCCCTGACAAGCACGGAGCGGCGTGAGATCGAGACGCGCGTGAGAGAATTGAAGACCTACCTGGCGCAGAGGGCTTCACAATCCTCGGCTAACTCGCAAACAGGATTCGGGCAGGCGGAGTAGATACCCGGGCCCAAAGGACCCGGTCTTGATTGTTCTACAAACCGCGTGCTCGGCACGCGGTTTAACACCTGAACTTGCGGAGACATGCCGTCTCCTTTGTCTTGCCCCCATTTGGGGGGAAATCTAGCATGAGGTGCATCGAATGAAGAAACGATTGGGGGACATCCTTCTGGAAATGGGATTTATCGGCCAGGATCAGCTTGAAATGGCACTGGCCGAGTCAAGGGAAACCGGCAAGATGATGGGCGATGTGCTCTTGCGACTGGACTGGCTCACCGAAGAGCAGCTGCAATTGGCCATTGCTGTCCAAAGTGGCGCCAAGCTGCTCGACCGAACAACGGTCCAGGTTGACCAGCAATTGCTTTCTGAAATTCCACTGAAGTTCGTGTCGAGGCATGGCATTTTCCCGTTTGCCAGAGAGGGCAATGTCATCAAGGCAGCCACCAACAACCCCTTTGATGTGGTTGCCAGAGACGAACTTGCCAGGTTGACCGGCCATCAGGTCACCACCTACATCGCCCCCAAAGAATGGATCGCAAAAAATATCGAGCTCTACTACCAGACCGCCAAGGCCATTGACGAGGACATCGAAAAATCCACCCGAACCACCGGCCTCCTTGAAGGAGAATTCGAAGACTCCCAGATCATCACCCTCGCCGACCGGCTGATCGAAAAGGGGCATGTACTCGGCGCCAGCGACATCCATGTGGTACCCGACGTCAACCTGGTTCGTGTTTACTACCGCATCGACGGTGTTCTGCACCAGAACTACCTCTTTCCCAAAGCCTTTAGCAAAAGCCTGGTGACCCGCTTTAAGATCATGGGTGATATGGACATCTCCAACCCGAACATCCCCCACGATGGACGCATCAAATACCGGGGCGCAGTCGGCGAGATCGACATCCGGGTCTCGACATTCCCGACCCACCTGGGAGAAACCGTTGTCATGCGTCTCTTGTCCTACAGCAAGGTGGTGGGAGATATCCAGGTCCTCGGATTCGAAACCGAAGACCTCGCGCGGTTTATGAAATACATCCATCGCCCCTATGGTTTGATCGTTTCAACCGGACCGACAGGCTCCGGCAAGACCACCACGCTTTATTCGGCTCTTATGGCCATCAACAGTCCGGAAGTCAATGTCATGACCGTCGAAGATCCCATCGAATATGTCATCCCCACCGTTCGGCAGACGGCCGTCAATCCCAAAGCAGGTCTGACCTTCAGCAATGCCCTGCGTTCCACCATGCGCCAGGACCCGGACATCGTCCTGGTGGGTGAGATCAGAGACCGGGAAACCGCTGATTTGGCCCTTCGTGCTTCCATGACAGGGCACCTGGTACTGTCGACCCTGCACACCAATGATGCTGCCTCGGCCATCAACCGTCTTCTCGATCTGGGTGTCAACACCAGCATTTTAGCTTCCTCCCTGACGTTGATCGTAGCGCAGCGGCTAATGCGCAAGGTCTGCGCCCATTGTTCCGAGCTGATCGACACGCCCTCCGACATGAAAGAGCCTTTTGTCAAGAACGAGCTGGAACCCCCCGAAAACATGCGCAAAGCCGTGGGCTGCGACCGTTGCTACAACTCGGGATACTCCGGCCGCACGGGTATCTATGAAGTCATCAAAATCGACAAGGAGATCGAGCAGTTGATCTTCTCAGGCGCTCTCAAGAGCACCATCGAAGCCGCGGCCATCAAAGCCGGAACCAGTCTCATGTTCAGACAGGCCCTGCGAAAAGTCATCAGCCATGTCACGTGTATGGACGAAGTCTACCGGGTGGTAGCCGATGCCTAAATACCGTTACAAGGCCATCGATGCGGCGGGAAAAATGAGTCGCGGCACAATCCCTGCCTTCTCGGACACCAATGCAGAGCAAAAACTTCAGCAAAAGGGTCTGACCGTCATTCACTCGGAACCGGCCAGAGAGAATCCGCTGGCCAACTTCTTTATCAGCCGGCGTGTGAAACCCAGGGAGCTGGTGGAATTTTATTACCGTCTCTCCCAGACCCTGGAACTGGGCCTGCCCATGCTGTCTGCCCTGGAAGAAAACGAAAAAATCATTCCAACACCCTTTTTTCGAAAAATTATCGAAGAGATTCGCATGTCCATCGAGGCTGGCAGCTCTCTCTATGAATCCATGCTCCATTATCCCCGGATCTTCGAGCCCCTGGACCTGGCTATCGTGAGACTGGGAGAGGAAACAGGGGTCTTGCCCGGAAGTCTCAAGGAATTGGCCGAATTTATCGAATGGAAGGAGGACATCCGCTCGACCCTCATGCGGGCGGCGATCTATCCAACCTTTATCGTCCTGGCCATCGTTGCCGTCATCAGCGTCTGGGTCGGTTACGTTCTCCCGCAGATGGCCAACCTGCTCACGGAAATGGGCGTGGAACTGCCCGCTATCACTCAAGTGGTATTGAACGTAAGTCACTTCATGCAGAATTATTGGCTCTGGATTCTAGGGGGTGCACTGATCACCGGATTCCTGTTATATCTCTACACGAAAACACCCAAGGGAAAGCTCCAGTTCCACAAGTACATACTGAAGATTCCCCTGTTCGGTGGCATTCTAAACAACATCGCCATCGCGCGCTTGAGTCATAATTTCGCGACCATGTATACGGCCGGGATGACCATCAACAATATTTTCGAAATCCTTTCCGACAAGATTCTTGGAAACCGCTACCTGGAGTGGCGGCTGACCATTGCCTTTGAAGATATTCAGCGGGGAGAGTCGATCTCGGATGCCATGCAAGCCAGCGGTGGATTTCCAACCCTCCTCATCGGGGCGGTCCGCAACGGTGAAACCACCGGCACCATCGATGATGCCTTCCGGCGCCTGGGGGGTTACTACGACAAAGAGGTCAAACGAAACGTCGAAACCATGATCAACGCCCTGGAACCCCTGTCGATCATCATTCTGGGTGGCATTTTCGGCTTGATCGCACTTTCGATCATGCTGCCCTTGTACGATATGATTGCGGAGATACAGTAATGTGAGGGTTTGAAGAGCAAGTGGCCGACAAAGGGCTCGGATTCATTAGGCACTTGGTTTCATTTTATCAAGATGAAATCGTCGGGCTAGAAAAAACTGATGCCAAGCCCTTTTTCATCATAACGCATGACCTGTGCCTTGAGTCGAACCTTTTTGTCCTGAAAGGCAAATGGAATGGTGACGGAAACATCATCGCCGTCTTCTATTCGGGGAATGGTGTTCATGGCGATAAAGGCCCCGCCAAGGCTGATATTTTCGACCTCGGCAAAATAGGTATGGATGTTGATGGCGAACTCAACATCGGCATTGTACGCTTTCCGTTCATAGCTTCGCTGACTTCCGGCTATTGCCATGGTTTCCTCCGAAAAAAAACGGTGATTGAAAATCCGCGCTGCACGACTTCGTCGAGTTCAATCGAGTCGCCACGAGGAACACGCTCGCGGTTGCAATTCATCTTTAGATGGTGCCAAGCGTTGTATAACGCTAACATGCATTGACGGAAATGTCAAAAGATATGCGGCTGGTACGAAAACCCAAGCAAAGATGATAGGATTCGTCATTGGGTAAACCCTTTGACGACCAGGTTTTTTTGTTTTTCCTTTTTCTGTTTGTCCTTCTCGACAAAAAGCGGTTTCCCGCTGTCATAGTCTTTTCCCGTACAATACATCAGGGTTGCCGGCGTCGAGGGAGAGGGGGTAAAAATCTGAACCTGTCGGGGTTTGAATCTGAGGACCCTGCGGGTGAAACGGCTCAGCTGCAGCATGTCCTGGGCGGTGCACCCCGGGTAGGCCGCGATAAAATAACAGCTTAAAAACTGCTTTTTCCCCAGCCTGCGGTTGATTTTTTCAAAATAGCGCAAGAATTCCACAAAACTTTCTAAAGCAGGTTTTCCCATGAGGGCCAGGATATGGTCTTGGGAATGCTCGGGTGCGACCTTCAGTTGTCCCGAAACATGATGCCGGATAATCGCTTCAAAATATTGCAGACCATGTGTATCATCTTTCAGCATCAGGTCATGGCGTATTCCGGACGCGATGAAAACCTTTTTGACTTTCGGTATCTGCCTGATGTTTTTCAACAGGGTCATTTGGGGGAGATGACTGATGTTTAATTCCTCGCAGATCACCGGCGTCAGGCAACGCTTGTTGCGGCAGGCGCCTTGGGTTTTTTTCCTGGCGCACTCGATGCCGTACATATTGGCGGTGGGACCGCCGACATCGTGAATATTTCCTTTGAATTCAGAATGCTCGGTTAATATCGACACTTCTTTCAGAATGGACGCTTGGCTGCGGCCCACAACCCTTCGCCCCTGGTGTGCGGAAATAGCGCAGAAGTGACAGTCCCCATAACAGCCCCGGTGGGTCGTGATCGAAAAGCGGATGGTTTCGAGGGCCCGCACCGGCCCCCAGGCCGTGTAGTACGGATGAACGTCCCGTTCGTACACCAGCCCATGAACGTGGTCCAGTTCCTCGCTGGTGAGTGAAAATTGAGCTGGATTCTGAATCAAATAGCGGCTGTCCTGCTTCTGGCATAGGCCCTTGCCGTTTATGGGGTCATTGTTTTTATAAAATACTTTGAACATTCGGCTGAAAGCATCTTTGTCCGCCACGACCTCGGCATGGGCCGGCAGTTCCAGGTAACCCTCTTTTTTTTCTGCGGCAATATAGCAGATCCCGCGGACATTCTGTGTTGGTTTATGGCGGCGGATGTTTTCCGCCAGTTCGAGGGTTGTTTTTTCCCCCATGCCATAGACCAGGATATCGGCCTTGGCGTCAAAAAGAATGGATCGCCGGATACTGTCGGATTGGTAATGATAATGGGAGATACGCCTGAGGCTGGCTTCAATTCCACCGATGACAATCGGTTTTGTTTTTTTGAAATATCGTCGAACCAGGTTGGCATAGACAATGACCGCCAAGTCCGGCCGCCGGGTATTAAGACCCCCCCCGGTCAGATCGTCGCGCTTTCGACGCTTGTTCGTTGGTGTATAATTGGATATCATGGAATCCATGCATCCCGAGGTAATCCCCCAGAAAAGATTGGGCTCCCCCAGCCGGGTGATATCTTTTCCATCGGTAATATCGGGTTGTGCGATGATACCCACGCTGAAACCGGCATCCACCAGGACTTTTCCAATCACTGCCACACCGATAAATGGCGAATCCACATAGGTGTCTCCGGTTACCAGGACGACATCCGGAGAGGACCATCCAAGGGCATTCAACTCGTCTTTGGTTGTGGGGAGAAACATGAAAAATTTCCAGTTAAAAAGACATATCAACCCATGCTTTACCTTGTGCCCACCGGGTGGATGATGAAACAGGATCGTTTGGTGAACCATAAGACCGGGGAAACATCATCCATCCGGCAGGGCACTACGTTAGCTGGGCAGATTCATCATGATATGTCTTTTTGAAAAAATATGGGACCCTCTCAAAGCCCAACCGGAATATATAAATGGCAACTGGTATAAATTCGGGAGAGATAGAAGGCTGCTTTCATTTTAACGATTTGGTCTTTCCCTCGAATCCTTGAACCCTTGAGTCCTGGAGCCCTGCTTTAATAAGTGCCCCGTATCTCCTCGGCTGTCAAGGCCTGATCGTAGATGGCCACACCGTCGATGAGGCCTTCGAAGAAGTTGGCGGTCCCCTGAAAATCAGCCCCGATAGCCAGGTCCACCCCGGCCAATGCCGGCAGGCTTGTAATGAACGGTCGTCTGGTCCAGGATGCCGTCGTAGTAGATGTGCATGCTGTCGGCCGGGCTGTCGTAGACAAAGGCGATAAAGTGCCATTGGTCCAGGGGCATGTCGATGGATTTTCTCGTGACCGTGAGACCCGATCCGTCACCGATACCGCCGTAAGGGTTTCCGTTGTCGACCCCCAGAAAATAAAAAT
This sequence comes from uncultured delta proteobacterium, assembly GCA_963701385.1. GTDB lineage: Bacteria > Desulfobacterota > Desulfobacteria > Desulfobacterales > B30-G6 > B30-G6. The sequence continues at coordinate 185,430 of CAVOZW010000011.1, read as the reverse complement.
AGTTGCCCGAACGGCGTGACAAAATCTTGGCATAGGAACGACGGGTTGTTTCCTTGATCCAGGCGGTGACGGTGAGTCGTTGATCAAACCGCAGGTCAGCGTGATCGCTCACCAGCACATAATCGTTGCCATCAAAGTTCAAGGCCCTGTTGGGGCTGCCGAACCGATCCGCTGTAAAGATGGCCCCATGAATGGTCCCATCATGCCCGTTCCCGCTGGCATCGGCGGCATCGCCGTTGAAATAGTAGGAGGCCGTCAGGTCCGGATGGGTGTGCGTCTCGTACAGCTGCCGGATGGCCGCGCTACTCAGGGCGGCATCGTACACGGCCACGTCGTCAATAGCCCCTATGAAAAAATTGCTGGTACCCGCCGAATCCCCGCCCATGGACACGTCGATGCCGGCAGTGAGCGGCAAGTTTTGTGGTACGGTCGAGGCGCGCTCTGTGCCGGCAAAGTGCATGTACATGATGTCCAGACTATCGTTGTAGGCAAAGGCCAGGTGATGCCACTGATCCAGGGACATGAGCAGCGATTTCCCCGTGACCTCAAACAGCGTGCCGTCTCCGATGCCGCCGTATGGCTGGCCGTTGTCCACACCCAGAAAATAAAAGTAGCTGCCGGAACGTCTGGAAATAACCTTGGCATAGGTATGCGATGCGCTTTCCTTGACCCAGGCGGACAGTGTCAATTCATCGGTCAGCTGCAGGCTAACGTCGTCCGGCACATTGACCCAGTCACCGTTCCCGTCAAAGCTGAGGGCAGTTCCGGTGCCGTCCGGAGTGTCCCCGCTCCAGGCAACGTCCCCGCTCAAGGTGCCAACGTTCGGGCCGGCGGCGTCACTCACCACAGGCCCACCCCCCTCATCAAAGTCCCACTCGGACACCGGGCCCGGTCCGGTTCCGCAAGAAATCACGTCGAGGGAAAAGCGCCGGACAAAGGCATTGCCATCGCTATCGGTTACGGTCACATCGAAGGTCTCCACGCCAATGGCCGACGGTGTTCCCTGCAAGCTAAGAAATCCGTCCGATGGTACGATACTGGTAATCCAGGGAGCGGATATGGTATGGGTCCAGGCATAAAAGGGGCTTGTTGTCGAGGGGGCACCGCCCTCTGCAAACAGTACGGCGGCATAAGCCTGTCCGGCACACGCATCCGGTAGATCCTTGTTCAATAGGGTCAAGCGGCCGCGGGTGCTGCTGAAGCACCCCATGGCATTACGAAGCTGCTCCAGGGTAACGACGGCACTGATATCGGCCGGTGAAAGGGTTACGGTCCCGGCGTAGGCGCCGGAAAGGCCCGGTGTGGATGTCAAGGTGCGATCCTGCCCGGGACTCAGGATAACAAAGGCGATATTAGCGCTGCCAGCGATGGAAATGCCACTGCCTGTCTTCCCGCAGATACCGCCGCCGGTACCCGCGGTCAGCCCACCGTCGTATAGGTAGACAAAATCCTGATGCCAGACGTCCTGGGTCTCTTGGGCAATTTCACAGAACTCGTCGATGGTGCCGTCGGGCGTGTTGTCCCCCCATATGGGCAGGGCACGGTTTTCCATGGACCAGCTGTAAATGGATTGCATCACCGCCGTCATGGTTTCGGTAGTCTTCTGCTGCTGGATTTTCTGGACACGCTGTTTGATGACGCCCGTGCCGACCCCGATGAGGGCGCCGAAAACCACCACCATGAGGATCAAGGGAAGAAGGGTGACACCCCTATTGTTGTAAACAAGCATGATTAAGTTGCCCGAAGGGGATAGCGGTATAAAACATTAAGACGAAAATTTTCGTCTGAGGGCGAAGGATTTTCTCCCATTCCCCGAGTGGGACATTAAGGATCAATGGTCAATACAAACGACTTTCTGATACAGTTGTCTTCGTTTCCAGCGTTGTTACAGGCCGGATCATTGCCGGCCTGGCTGTCGTCCCTGACACTGACGGTGAATAGAAACGAGCCCGATTCCGTCAGACCGGAGCCCCTTGAAAGACTTAGATCGTCGGCCTGATATGCCGACCAGGCGGTCTCGACCTGATCCAAGCAGCGGGTTGGAGAGGCGTCGTCCGGGTAGCGTACAAAACCCGGTGTGATGGTCAATCCGCCCGGGACACCCGCGGCTGCACTGCGGTTGCCGATCTCTACGCACCATTTGTAGCTTCCGCCACTGCCGAAGGGGACACCCCCCTCGGCGTAGATCGCCGCGGAATAGGGGCTGCTCATGCTGCCCGCCGGTATTTCATTGTTTAGAATTTTCAACGGCGAACCCTGACATCCGCTTTTGGTCCGCAACTCTCCAAGGGTCATATAGGCGACGATATCGTCATAGGCTTCGGCTCTGTTGATTCGGTCAAAGGTGCCATCAAAGTTGGGGCAATTGGTCCCATTGGTACAGTTGTCGATGTTGACCGTACCCGGTTCATAGACCCCGATACATGTCTGGCCGGCCGGGCAGCCGGCTGTCACGATTCCGGTCTGGGGGTTGTAGTCCATGGCCCCGCTCACAACGACAAAGGCGATGTTGGGGATACGATCGGTACAGGCACTGTCCCGGCAAACCGTCAGGTTGGTGGTTTTACGCCCACACAGACTCGCCGGCAAGCTCAAGCGGGTATCGAGAAAATAATACAAGGGTTTTGTAGCGCTGTCTTTTCGTTTGGTTACGACCTCACAGAACTCGTCCAGCGTGCTGTCGACCGTGTTATCTCCCCATTGGGGCAGGCGTTTTTCAGCCGATGCAAATCCCACGATCGATTCCACCGCCCCCATGATGATTTCGCTGGTGGCCATACGTTTGGACCGTTCCGTCAACGGTCCCACCAGGGTCGCACCAAACCCCACCAGCAACCCGATAATGACCATGACGATGGCCACTTCTATAATCGTAAAGCCTTTTTTGTCCATAAATTGAAATGTCAGCGGATGACACAGCCTTGAAATATTAAGCACGCGACAATCATCGACCGATTTTAGAGATCCACGTAGACCGTCAATGCGGCCGTACCGGTATAAGGGCCGCTGGCACGGATGGACCCCGTGGTATAAACACCGTCGTCGAGGCTCGTGTCCATGGCGATGGCAGCGTCCACCGGCACCAGCGTGTAGGTAATCCAGTTGGAGGTCTTGCCGTTTCGGTTCTGCCAAAGCAGGTAGTAGGTCCCCCCGAACGGATGACTCGGAAAGGTTCCTCCGGCATAACCGGCAGCAGAACCGGAAATGAGACCCACGGTGGCCAGGTGCTCGAAAACATGCTCGTCCTCGGCCGCTGCGACCTGGCCGTTGCCGTTGCCGTTGGTGACCCCGGCATCGCCGGTATGCGTGGTGGCCAGGGGATCATCCCCCGGATAGTAGCCAAAGCGGTCCTGGTAGGTGAAAATGGCCGCCCGCACCTCGTCCGAGGTCTTGACCACGCGTTTGATCTTGGCATTCTTGATCATCTCCTGACCTTTCAGAACGCCGCCGATCAAAAGACCGATAATCACCATCACAATGGCGATCTCAACGAGGGTAAAACCGGAATTGTCTTTCATTTTGTTTCTAAATCGATTCATCAGTAGACTCCTTTTGCTTATGGACATAGGAACTGGTGTATTGTGGCTTGTGTTTGGCATTTTGCATTTGGCGTTTTGGTCCCTGCCGATATGCCCGGCAGCCGACACTCCGAAAACAGGTGGCGCTCAAACCTTCCACCGTTATATTAAAGCACGTTTCATGCCAACATGATTTTTCTGTTTGTGCCTGATGGACAGATTCTTTCTAACCCATTTAATAGCATACAAATAATTCACTTATGTCGAATGAAAATGGCTCCCGGTCCATAAGAAAATCCAGCGATATCACGTTGAAAAACGCTCAATTTTGACACTCTGGGCGCGTATTTTGGCACATGTCATCACTCGACCTTGCGCACATAAGGGGTGATATAAATCACGAGTTCCTTGTTCTCCATGACTTCCTCCACGTGTTTGAAAAAATATTTCAGACCCGGAATGCTGCTGAGCAGCGGCAGCCCCTCGTGGTTGGCCTGCCGGATCTGACTGATAAGTCCTGCCAGAACGATCGAGTTGCCTTCCCGCACACGCACCGTGGTTGATAGCTCCTGGAGGTCGATAATAGGGTTGTTGATGGCCTGGGAGGTGTTGGAACCGGTCGGAAGCTCCACCCGCTCCTGCCCCTGAATACGGGTGATGGTGGGTATGATATTCAACGTGACAATGCCGTCACTGGAAATGTGCGGTGTGATGCCCAGCTGCAACCCCAAAATGGCCCGTTTGATGGACGTGCCGAAAGTGATGACGCCGGTCTCGGCATCCCGGTCGACTCCGGACACATCGCCATACGGAAACTGATATCCCACCGTTAAAACCGCTGATTGGCCGTTCATCACCGAAAGATGCGGGTTAGACACCACGGACACATCCCCTTGGGTCTTCAGATAATCCAGGATGGCGGAAAAACCGCTTTGGCCCGCCTTGACGATGGAGGTGCCGCCGTTGATGCTAAGGCTGAAGGCGTCGGTTAGGTTGCTGCCGGAGTCGATGAAATTAATGCTCAGGTTGGACCAGTCGATGCCGTAGTTGTTGTCCTCACTGAGGGTCACCTCCATGATCTTGGCCTCGATAAACACCTGGCGGTGCAATGCCTCCATAAGGGAATCCAGAAATCGAACCATGGAAGCAACTATCCCGGGTTTGTCTGCCATATAAACAATACCGGCATTTCGGTTGATGCGCACGATGCCGTTTTCAGATTTAAACATTTCCAAGGCTTCCTGGATGTTGGCCCACACATCCGTCTCCTTGGTTTCACGTTTGGCCTTGATCTGGAATTTACCACTCACACCTGAATCCTCTACCCCGGACGCAAGCATGTCACCACCGATTTCAATATCGGTCTCACCGGCAAGATCCAGGTAATCGAACTGGTAAATCCGCTCTTCAAATACCTTGACAAAGAGGTTGTCCCCTTCAATTTTCCAGGCATAACCGGCACCATTGACAACCACCATGTCGAGCGCTTCCGGGAGGGTTGCCTGTTGGAGGTTAACCGTGAGGCGGCGGTTCAAATCCACGTCCGACGCCACCGACACGTTCAGGCGGGTATCGTGGGTAATCACCTTCAAAACTTCGGCCAGCGCCACATCGCCGAAGACCCCCGAATATATCGTTGCATCTGTTTGCATGTCCTGGACGATGGGCTCGAGTTTTTCCTTGATAACCACTGAACCGGGCGTTGCATCCGGTTTTTGCCCCTGAATCACCTTTTCCGGTTGGATGTCATCCAGACCTTTCAGATTGACGGGTCGTGGCTCATGAACTGAACACCCCGTGACCGCGCCCACGCTGAACAAGATGATCGCAAACCAAACGCTTTGTCTCGAAATGCAGCGCATTATTCCTCCATACTCGTATCCACCGAAAATGTCACCGTGGGTGCAGGTACAAACCAGCTTTGCTGGCCTTGTGCCAGCAGAATTCCTTGGGCATCGATTCTTTCAAGCACAAATCTGCCGATGCTGCTTTTTTCCTCGCATGTCTTTCCATCGATCACTGCCAGAAAAGTCACGTCCCGATCCGTGCCGTAGACGGCTACAATGCCGCTCAGATTAGGCAGTTTGACGTCTTTCTTTTTGACCGGTTCCGGCTTTTTGACTGCCGTTGGCATCGGCACAATCTTTTTGGCCGCAAGGACAGCTGTCCCTTCTTTAAGGTCGATGCCGGCGATAATTTTTTCGATCTCCTGCGGATCCAGCACCTGTTTCATCCGCAAGGCGATATCGTTTTCCAGGCGCTGCCACTTTGCGATCGTTGCCCGCGCTTCACGCGACAGTCCCGGAAGGGGTTTGTCCAGTAGAGACGTCATCGCAGCGGCGTTATACCAGAGAATCAGCAGGGCCGCCAGCACCCACAATCCAATGATGAGCCTTTTGGGATTTCCTTTGACAAGCATATTCCTGTTTAAATTTCCCCCAATAATACGCTTTGAAACCACATTATGCGGAACCCTTTTCAGCTTCGGTTAGGGTGTATCGGAAGTCGATCCCGACCTGGAAGCGAAACCCTTCTCCATCCCGGTTTTCAGACATGTTGACGCTGGTCACCATCAGATAGGGTGCATCGGTTTCCATTGTCTGGAGCCAGAAAACGAGATCCCGGTAGCTGCCGGTTACGTAAATTTCCAGGAAGATCCGGTCTCCGTGCATGGTCGATTGATCACTGGCCAGGCGAAATTCTGACAAGCCCTGTTTCAAAACAAGCGTTTTGAGACTGTTTTCAAGTGTCAGCAGCTCTATCTGCATGGAATCGATGGGTTTGTGCAGGGACGCCCGTTGTTGAAGCACCTGGGTAATTTTTTCAAAGTTATTCTTTAAAAACGCATCATCCATATGCATGAATTCAATGGCCTCCTGTTTGGCCCTGATCTGCTGAATCGTGTGCAGATTCATGTAGGTCATCACCAGGGCCCCAACCCATATAATACCGACAGAGATCCAGGTTCTGTTTAATCGATTTTTCATCACAGCCTGAGTTCAAACTGAATTGGGTATTCGGTATAGTCCTGCTTCGACATTACCTCTCCCAATTCGATATCGCGCTTCTCCAACCGGGGGCTGGTGGTAAAGGTATTACCCAAATTTTCCAGCAGGCTGGACAAAGCGCTTCTAAAATCCGCCATGTCTTTTGCCCGCACGACACAGGTCAAGGATAGGTTGGGAGTTCCCACCACCGACAGTTTCAAGTCTTTGATCCTGACATTTTCCGGCAAACATCTGGCCAGATCGATCATCGTTTTTCTGGAGGACGGTCGACGCGTCTCTTCTAGAATGAGATCCAGCGTTTCGTCGTATTGCGCGATAATCTCTCTGGAAGATTGGCCAGCCATGATACCCGTATGTTGCACCCCTGGATCATGCTTCGACAGTTTGAGCAAAAATAAATATTCCCCGCCCAAGAGCAGAAAAAGGAGGATCCCGACAATGGCCCCTGCCATCTGAACCGGACGCCACTCCCTGGCCCTGGCATGATCCTTTTGCACGATGGCCAGATAGTTGCTGGATGGCGAAAGATCACTGGGTGTAAAAACACTGCAAGGTCCCAGCGCGTCGCTCAATTCCTGAATCGATGCGTCATCCGCATCCAGGAAATGAACCTCTCTTCCAAGGCTTTCAGCCAGTTCGGCAGCATCTTCCTTGCGGGATGAATGGATGAAAATATGCTCCAGCTCGGCTTTTTCCTTTTGTGAAAAAAGATAGAACGACTGGTTGATTTCATAGGTCAGGGCATCGAGCGCCTCTGTACCCTCGCCCGGGGAATCCGAAAATTTAATATTGCGCGAGAACAGGAATTGTCCCTTGTGATAAAAGTATAAATAAGATGCCGAAGAAAGTTTCTGGATCAGCCCCCCCCCGGCGTTGACCAGTTCCGGGTGCATTTTTTCGAGTTTCCTGGCCCACACATAGGCAGGTATGGTGATGTCGAAAGGGGCCATATCAAACAGTGTGAGTCTTTGATAGAGCTGGTAGGATAAGGGCTCCTGAAAAAAGAAGGCATAAATATTGCCGCTTTCCGACGGCTTTTTTGAAAGGGTGTAATGATAAAACAGACCGATGTCCGGCAGTTCCGGGTGCTCGGTTGCCAGCTTTCTTTCTACAAACGCTTCCACGACAGAGCGTTTTTTTGACGGCAACATCAGTCTTGTCTGGCCGATCCAGTAATCCGGAATCACCAGCAGTCCATTTTTTCTAGCCCGCACAACAGCCGGGATGGACGATAAGGTAAAATCGTCTTCCAAAAAGGCATCCAGTTTAACCGCGTGGTCCACCTGTATGGCATCGCCGGCATACGAGACAAAAAAGAGTGTGTCTCCGTGCACGACGGTCATCCCTCTGATTTTTTGTCTGAACATCGTTGGGGTCCTGTTTTCTCTGAAGGACACTCGCCCAAAATGGCGCTAAAGCGCGCACGCCACCTGTTACCCGCTTGGATCTGTAAACCGTTTCTAAACAATTGGGTCAGCGAACCTGGATCACTTTTGAATAAGGTGTTGTATGTATAACCAACCAGGCCTTGTGTGTCAAGAAAAAACCATAACAAGATATAGTAGTTACAGAGACCTTTTGTCTATCCAATGCTGATGGCGATTGTTAGAGGGTTGCAGTCGCTGTTGCGCTTCAGGCTTGTAAAAGATGCGTTGTTATTTTTTGATCCTGTATTATCATTGTACTAGTCACACAGGCAGGGGTTTGGATACGTTACATTAGACGCTTAGGTTGCTAGGTTGCAGATGCTGGGAGACAGCCCGCAGGAAAAAGAGAAAGTTCGCCCGTGACCCCGAAAGACGCCCGACACCTAACAACCTAAGCAACCACAAGAAAAAGGAAGGCTCATGAAAATAGCAGTCAGCGGAAAAGGCGGCGTTGGTAAAACCACATTTTCCTCCCTCCTCATACGAACGCTCAATGACGATGGCAGGCATGTTCTGGCCATCGATGCGGACCCGGATGCCAATCTGGCCTCAGCCATCGGCATCGACAAGGCCGAATCCATTACCCCCATAGCTGAAATGAAGGACCTCATTTTTGAAAGAACCGAAGCCAAACCCGGGACCATCGGTGGCTTTTTCAAGTTGAACCCGAAGGTCGACGACCTGCCTGACACCCTGTCCGCCAGGTTTGAAAATATCAAGCTCATGCGCCTGGGGGGGGTCAAAAAAGGCGGCGCCGGCTGTATCTGCCCGGAAAGCACTCTCCTGAAGGCACTGGTGACCCACATCGTCCTGGTTAGAGACGAGGTGGTGGTGATGGACATGGAGGCCGGCATCGAACATTTGGGCAGGGGCACGGCTCAGGCGGTGGACAAGCTTTTGGTGGTTGTGGAGCCTGGCCGGAGAAGTATCGACACGGCTGGGCATATCAAAACCCTGGCTGCAGAAATCGGTCTCAAGAACATTGCGGTCGTCGGAAATAAAATCAGGCGTCAAGAGGATGAGGATTTTTTAAAGCGTCACCTGGCTGATTTCGAATACCTGGGATCCCTGCCCTACGACGATGCACTGATCGAGGCAGATCTGGCGGGCATATCGCCCTACGACACGGCCTCGCGCACCAAAGAGGCGGTAAAGGCAATGGTGAGTCTGCTTATAGTCTGGAAAACAAACACGTCAATCCTGGAATTCTGGACCCCTTGGACCCTTTCTCCCAAATAATTTTGAAGAAGATCCACGAATTGTTTTCGTGACAAGACCTCTTTTCGGTTGGCTTTCCTAAAAGCGACCTTTTTAAGAAAACATCTCCACAATTTCCTCTTCCACCTTGAAAAGATAGGCAATCAAGGCCGCCCGGATCCACATGCCGTTGCGTTCCTGCCGCCAATAGGCCGCCCGGGGGTCCTTGTCCACCGCCACATCGATCTCATAACGCCTGGGAAGCGGGTGCAGAAGGACACAGTGCGCTTGAATGCGGTCCAGGTGCTCCGTCTTGAAGTGAAAGGCAGGATAGGTTTCCGCTTCATGGGTTGGGTCCTCCGAATATTCATTCTGAATGCGGGTCATATAAATGGCATCCACCAGCGGCAGAACGCTTTCTAGGTTTTCGGTCTCGTGGTACGGAATACGGTGACGCGTCAAAAAAGACGTGATATCGTCTTTCATCTTATAGATTTCCGGGGCAACGAAATACAGTTCGACATCGCGGTAATTTTTCATCAGATAGCTCAAGGAACGAACGGTCCGCCCCCTTTTCAGGTCGCCCACCATGGCAATTTTTTTGCCGTCCAGCCCGCCCTTCTTGTTGAACTCCCGTTCGAGGGTGTAAATATCCAGCAGCGCCTGGGTGGGGTGTTGATCGGGCCCCGATCCCCCATTGATGACGGGCACCGCCCGGTCCGTTTGATTCAGAACCCAGGCTGTTTTTTCCGCAAAACCCGCTTCCGGATGCCGCGAAATAATCAAATCCACATAACTGGCAAAGGTCCGTATGGTATCTTCCTGTGATTCGCCCTTGACCTCAGAGCTGGTGGTGGTGCCGCGGATTTCGGACACGCTCAGTCCCAGCATGTAACAGGCATTTTGGAATGAAAGGAATGTTCGGGTCGAGGGTTGTGAAAAATAGAGCATGGCCCGTTTATGCGGTAGGAGATGCCTGAGATGATTCTGCCCCAGCTTGGTTTTCGCCAGCAGTCGGATCATGTCCCCCAGCCGGCTCATACGGTCCAAAAAAGACCGGTCAAACTGCTGGGCAAAAATAATGTCGATCAATCTCCCCTTCGATTCGAAAAAACGGCTTTTTTCATCGGCAGGTTTTTCGTAAAACTCTTTCCATCCCTCATAGGTTTGTTGGGTGGTCTCGGCAAATTTTTTCATCTGTTCTCCTCGATTGCAAGGTGTCGCGTGCCATGGTGGTCATTATCAGAAATGCCTTTCGAAAGAAAGCCTGCTTTGACATCTTTGGCCAGTTTGTTTATACCAGTTTGTTAATGAGACATATCATCATAAGGCAAATTACAATATGTCACCCAGACTCCTGATTAAAATCGGTGGCCGCGCATTTGAAACAGAAACGGGTTTCAGTGAGCTGGCACAAGCCATCAAAACCCTCCCCAATGTCGACATCATCATCGTGCACGGGGGAGGCGCCGAGATATCGAAATCCCTGCAAGATCATGGCCGTGACACCCGGTTTGTCGATGGCATTCGGGTCACCCAGGCCCAGGATATGGTCATAATAGAAGACGTTCTTTCCGAGACCATCAACCGGCGTATCGCGTCCTGGCTGACGGATAACGGTGTCCCCTGTGAACGCATGTCCGGCAAAACCGAACAGCTCTTCGTGGTCGAGCCGCTAACCCGCGAAGGCAGGCACTATGGATTTGTGGGCCATATCAAACAGGTCAATGGCGGGGTTGTCCTGCGTGCGCTCAAAGCGGGTCGTGTACCGGTTATCTCTCCCATCTCTGCGGATGAGAATCAGCACAGTTTCAATGTCAATGCAGACAGCGCAGCCGCAGCCCTGGCTGCGGAAATCGCTTGCACGGGGCTGGTGTTCATGACCGACGTGCCGGGTGTTATAGACAGCAAGGGCGTCTGTCGTAGCCTGTCAGAACAGGGGGCACGCAAACGCATCGCCGACGGTACCATCAAGGGCGGCATGCTTGCCAAAATGACGGCGGCATTTGAAGCGCTGGCCAACCATGTACCTGCCGTTTACATTACCCAATGGGAAGGAATACCTACACTGCAGGGCATCGCTGCGGGTGAATGCCGATCGGGGACCATTCTTACAAGACCGGGACCCCAATTTAAGGATCATCTCCAAAAGAGTTGATCCAAATTAAGGATTCAAGGATTCCAGGGGTCCAGGGTTCGAGTGAGATGACGTGAGGCATCAGCTGAATGCTTAAGAATTATAAAGAGTTATTGGAAACGCAGACGATGATATCCGGTGATCTGGATTATATGAAGAAGGAAAAGCTTCAGGAATTAAGAGATGAACTCGGTGATGTAGAGAGAATGCTAAAAGCGATGATCAAATCACTGGAAAACAAACACTTGAATCCTTGAATCCTGGACTCCTTGAACCCTTTCTCCCAACTGATTGGGAGAAGATCCCAATTTAATAACCGCCCTTGAAACGGGTGGCATTCATTTTTCAGCAAATGGATTCACAAAAAGAAAATCGTCAAACGATTTTCTTTTTCATGGTTGACAGGGTTTTTATTTTTTGTCATATTGCGCCAGATTTTATCTTAGACAGGAACCTAGCATGACACTTGAAACGATTCGAAATCGCACCCGCCGACGCCGTCGCGTCTGTTTGCCGTCCGGGTGTTTTTTGTGGAAATACAAATAATGATACAGATCCATAACGTACAAAAACCCCGGCAATCGCCGGGGTTTTTTTTTAGCGGAAAGGAGCAATAAGCATGACAACCATCAAGAAAGTCGTTCTTGCCTACAGCGGCGGTCTGGATACCTCGGTGATCGTTCCCTGGCTCAAGAACAACTACGATAATTGCGAAGTCATCTGCTTTGCCGCCGACCTGGGGCAAAATGAAGAGTTGCATGGCCTGGAGGGCAAAGCCATTGCTTCAGGTGCGAGCAAACTGATCGTAATGGACCTGCGTGAAGAATTTCTGGTGGACTACGTGTTTCCGACCATGCAGGCGGGTGCGGTATACGAACGCGAATACCTGCTGGGCACCTCCATTGCACGGCCGCTGATAGCCAAAAAACTTGTCGAAATTGCAGAGGCCGAAGGCGCTGATGCCGTTTCACACGGTTGTACCGGTAAGGGGAACGACCAGGTAAGATTTGAGCTGACCATCATGGCCCTGAATCCAAAATTGAAGGTCATTGCCCCCTGGCGTGAGTGGGAAATCCGAAGCCGTGAAGACGCTATCCAATACGCCATCAAGTGCAACATCCCCATCCAGCAGACGGAAAAGGACATCTACAGCCGCGATCGTAATATTTTTCATCTCTCTCATGAGGGTGGTCTTCTCGAAGATCCCTGGAACGAACCCGCCAAGGAGATGTTTCAATTGACGGTCAGCCCCGAAGATGCGCCCGATGAACCGGTCTACGTCGAAATCGGATTTGACAAAGGAAACCCGGTTTCCCTTGATGGTGAAGCGCTGAACGCTCTGGAACTTTTCACCCGCTTGAATAGGATTGCCGGACAACACGCTGTCGGGCGGGTGGATATCGTCGAAAACCGCCTGGTGGGAATGAAAAGCCGGGGCATTTACGAAACCCCGGCGGGCACCGTTATTTACCGCGCACACCAAGCCCTCGAAAGCATCTGCCTGGACAAGTACACCATGCACTACAAGGACTTCGTGTCCGTCAAATATGCAGAACTGGTCTACAACGGCATGTGGTTCATGCAGCTTCGGGAAGCGCTGGATGCCTTTGTGAAGACGACCCAGCACAAGATAAGCGGAACGGTCCGAATAAAACTCTATAAGGGCAATGTTATCATCGCCGGTCGCAAGAGCCCCTTCAGCCTGTATCGCGAGGACTATGCCTCCTTTGGCGAGGACAATGTCTACAATCAGCAGGACGCCCACGGCTTTATTCAACTGTTCGGGCTGCCGCTGAAAGTGGAGGCGCTTCTGGACATCGAGGGCAGTGGTGAGAGCCGGTATCGTCAGCCGGACTACAGCAAGTTCAAGAGAGATTAATGTCGAAACACCAGGAGGTCAGGCTGTTAGGCTGTTAGCAGCTAATAGTCTAACAGCCTGACAGTCTAAACACCTAAAAGGGCAGATTCGCAAAGTCGAGAGTACAATATGACGAACGCACGCTTACTACTATCAGACGGCACCTACTTCGAGGGTCTTTCTCTGGGGGCCGAAGGAACCGCCATCGGAGAGGTGGTTTTCAACACGGCCATGATGGGATATCAGGAAATCCTGACGGATCCCTCTTACCATTTTCAGCTGGTGGTCATGACCTACCCCCAGATAGGCAATTACGGTGTCAATCCAATCGATTTTGAATCCCGGCGCATCTATGCTTCCGGTTTTATCATCCGCGAGTACAGCCCGATTGTCAGTCACTGGCAAGCCGACAGGTCCTTGGATGAATACTTGACCCACCACGGTGTGGTGGGAATCAGTGATGTGGATACTCGGGCGCTCACCCGGCACCTGAGAGATCATGGGGCACAGATGGCCATGATTACCACGTCTGACGAGTCTTTACCGGCATTGACCCAACAACTGGCCGGCGGCAAGCAGCTGGTCGGCAGAGATATCGTTCAGGAAATTACCACCACCGAAAGTTATGCCTGGCCCATGGACGATGACGGCAACCATTCCGCCGCGAACCCTTATCGCGTTGCGGTCTATGACTTCGGCGTCAAGTTTTCGATCCTGCGGGCACTCCATGCGCACGAATGCAAACTGCGTATCTTTCCGGCCCACACCCCCCCGCAAGAAATCCTGGCCTGGAAACCGGATGGTATCTTCTTTTCCAACGGGCCCGGCGATCCAGAACCGGTGGCATACGCGGTTGCTTCAGCACGCTATCTTCTGGAAAGGATACCCATTTTCGGCATCTGTCTGGGCCACCAAATCCTTGCCTTGGCCATGGGGGGCAAGACCACCAAGCTCAAGTTCGGTCACCACGGTGCCAATCACCCGGTAAAAAATCTGCTCACAGGCGCAGTGGAGATCACCTCGCAAAACCATGGCTTCAATGTCGATATCGAAAGCTTGCCCCCGGATGAGGTTGACATCACCCATATCAATTTAAACGACAACACCCTCGAAGGCATCAGGCACAGACATTTGCCGGTCTTCTCGGTACAATATCACCCCGAGGCTTCGCCCGGACCCAACGACAGCCGCTATCTTTTCAAACAATTTGTAAAGGAAATGAAACAATTCCATGCCTAAACGCAAAGATTTAAAACGCATCTTGGTCATCGGATCGGGCCCCATTGTCATCGGGCAAGCCTGTGAGTTTGACTATTCCGGTACCCAGGCCTGCAAAGCCCTTCGGGAAGAGGGGTTTATCGTCATCCTGATCAACAACAATCCCGCCACCATCATGACGGACCCCGAATTCTCGGATCGAACCTATATTGAACCGCTGCAGGCCGACGTCATTGCCAAAATTATCGCAAAAGAACGCCCGGATGCGCTGCTGCCGACCATCGGTGGTCAAACCAGTCTAAACCTGGCCGTTGAACTGGCCCAAAGCGGGGTCCTGGACCAATACGGCGTCGAATTGATCGGCGCCAGTCTGGAAACCATCCAGCTAGCCGAAGACAGGGACCTTTTTCGCAATGCCATGCAAGAGATCGGTCTAAACGTTCCCGAGGGGGGCTGCGTACGCACCATGGAGGCGGCGGAAAAGCTGGCTCAAACCATCGGCTTTCCGCTCATCATCAGACCCGCGTTTACCCTCGGAGGCATCGGTGGCAGTGTTGTCTACAACAAAGAAGAATTCCCCCAGGCGGCCCAGTGGGGACTGAACGCCAGCCCGGTCAGTGAAATCCTGATCGAAGAGTCCGTCCTGGGGTGGAAGGAATACGAACTGGAGGTCATGCGGGACGCTGCCAACAATTTCGTCATTGTGTGCTCCATCGAAAATTTCGACCCCATGGGCATCCATACGGGAGACAGCATTACCGTAGCCCCGGCCCAAACCCTGACCGATGCTGAATACCAGGCCATGCGGGATGCGGCTAAATTAATCGTGGCCAGAATCGGTGTTGAAACCGGCGGTGCCAACATCCAGTTCGGGCTCGACCCGAAAAGCGGTGAAATGGTGGTCATCGAAATGAACCCACGGGTATCCCGAAGCTCTGCCCTGGCATCCAAAGCCACCGGATTTCCGATTGCCAAAATTGCTGCCAAGCTGGCCATCGGGTATCGCCTGGACGAGATCCCCAACGACATTACCCGAAAAACACCGGCCTGTTTTGAACCCGCCATCGATTATGTTGTGGTCAAGATTCCGCGCTGGGACTTTGAAAAATTCCCTGGAAACGACAACCGTCTGACGTCGCAGATGAAGTCGGTGGGCGAGGCCATGGGAATTGGTCGTACCTTCAAGGAGGCCCTCAACAAGACCCTGCGGTCTCTTGAAAACGGCTGGTCCGGTTTTCATGCGCATGGAAACTTCCCCTACGGCCAGCTCTCGCGGGAGGCGTTGATGGACGACCTGAGATGGGGAACGCCGGACCGTATCCTGAAAATCTGGCAGGCCCTCACCAGCGGCCTCAGCCCCAGGGAAATATCAGAGGTCACCGCAATCGACATCTGGTTTCTCGAGAACCTTCAACAGCTGATCGATTTTGAAGATCAGCTGTCCCAGGAATACGATCAGCTTGGGACCTTCACACCCGAGACCCTCAGAATGGCCAAGCGTCTCGGCTTTTCCGACCAGCACCTATCCCTGTTGACCGGCCAGACCGAGCACGACATCCGCAGCCTGCGTAAAAAATCTGGCGTGCTGCCCTCCTATAAAATCGTTGACACCTGTGCTGCGGAATTCGAATCCTTTACGCCCTACTATTACTCCACCTACGACCCCGAGAACGAGTCCATTCCCACGCAAAATAGAAAGGTCATCATCCTGGGGGGCGGCCCCAATCGAATCGGCCAGGGGATTGAATTCGACTATTGCTGCGTGCACGGCATCCTGGCCTTGAAAGAACTGGGTATCGAGGCCATTATGATCAACTGCAACCCGGAGACCGTGAGCACGGACTACGACGTGGCCGACAAGCTCTATTTCGAGCCCTTGACCTATGAGGATGTTCTGGATGTGATCGAACTCGAAAAACCCATGGGCGTCATCGTTCAGTTCGGGGGGCAGACACCCCTGAAGCTGGCCCTGGCGCTGGAAGAGGCAGGCGTGCCCATCTGGGGGACCTCACCGGACTCCATCGACCTGGCCGAAGACCGTGATCGCTTTGGGGCGCTCCTGGATTCCATGGACATTCCGCACCCCCAATATGGAACCGCAACATCCATTGACGAGGCCATGCATGTGGGCCACAAAATCGGATTTCCCCTGATTGTCAGGCCTTCGTACGTTCTGGGAGGGCGGGCCATGGAAATTGTCTACAACACCGAATCCCTGGAACGATACATGCAAAATGCCGTCAGCGCTTCAGCCAAACACCCGGTTCTGCTGGACCGGTTCCTGGAGGACGCCTACGAGTTTGATGTCGACGCCGTGTCCGACGGGAAACACACCGAAATCTGCGGCATTATGCAGCATATCGAAGAGGCCGGGGTGCATTCCGGTGACAGCATGGCTGTTCTGCCACCCTATTTGTTGAGCATGGATCAGATGGAAGATATCAAGGAATATACCCGTCTGCTGGCTAAGGCCTTGAAAGTCAAGGGCTTGATCAATATTCAATTTGCCATCCTGTTCGACACCCTCTACGTCCTCGAGGTCAATCCCCGGGCATCCAGGACCATTCCGTTTGTCAGCAAAGCGACGGGGAATCCCATTGCCAAAGTTGCCGTCAAGGTCATGGCCGGTCAAAACCTGGATCGGTTCAAGGTCACCTTTCGTGAACGACCCGCGTACGTGGCTGTCAAGGAATCCGTTTTCCCTTTTGAACGCTTTGACAAGGCCGACATATACCTGCGACCGGAAATGCGATCCACCGGTGAGGTCATGGGAATTGCACCCACCTTCAGCGAGGCTGTCATGAAGGCCTTTCTGTCCAGCGGCATAAACCTCCCCGAATCCGGCACCGTATTTCTGAGTGTCAATGACAATGACAAAGCGCGGATTGTGCCCATCGCAGCCGCTCTGCAGAAATTGCATTACAAGCTGGTGGCCACCCAGGGAACGGCCACCTACATCGCCGACAGGGGTATTGCCGTAACGGAAGTCTTGAAAGCCAGCGAAGGCCGCCCCAATGTGGTCGACGACATCAAGAATCGCAACATCGATCTGATCATCAATACGCCTTTGGGCCAGCGGGCCCGTTCCGATGAATTTGCCATCGGGTGGGCCGCCACCAAATACCGGGTTCCGGTCATCACCACCCTGTCCGCGGCCGAAGCCATTGTACGGGGCCTTAAAATGATGCGCCAGCAGCCCATGACATACCACTGTCTGCAGGAATACTACCAATAAATTCCTATAAAACTGCTCCCGCAATTTTATAGGAATTTATTTTCGATCAGGTCTGCCAGGGATTTGAAATCATTGAGATCGATGTGCGGCACCCCCAGGTCCAGGGGCACGTCCGAAACCAGGGCCACCAGGGTGCCAGGCCGCTCTTTGCTATGGATGGGTTGATGCTGGGCCTCTTTTCGAAAGACTTCAATCTGTGGCAAGCGGGCGCTTTTGTACCCTTCGGTCAAGACGATATCCACATCCTCGAAAAATTGCTTCACGATCCGTTCCGGTGTCATTTCTTTTGAAACATCCTTGATGACGGACAGTTTCCAGGGGCACGAAATGGCGACGATATCCGCTCCGGCCGCCTTGTGACGAAAGGTGTCCTTTCCTTCGTGATCGATGTCGAAACCATGGATGTCGTGCTTGAGGGTGCCCACGCGATACCCCCGCCGCTTCAGCTCCGGAATCAGTTTTTCGAGCAAGGTGGTCTTGCCGCAGTTCTTTTTGCTGACGATGGACAGAATGGGGATGGGATTTTTGGGTTCCATTTTCATTCGATGTTCGATGTTGGACGTTCATCCTAAAAATTGAAGTTATCTATTATCTGTGCCTTGACGACAGTTCCCGCCGCCAGACGCGTCTGCCCCTCGGGTATACGCACAATAGCCTCGGCTTCGGCCATGGACAGCAGTCTGCTGCGCGTCAACAAGGGCTGGAACAGATACCCGCTTTTCCGCCTTTCAAGGGTTCCGAAAATGCATTGCGTCCATTCCCTATGCCTGCCGTGCAATTCCGAACCCAGCTGGACGTTTATCTCCGGCAGTTCTGAAAAACCATAGCCTGCCATGGTCAGCAGCCCCGGCAAGACAAGCTGCAAAAAGCCCATCAAGCTGGCCGACGGCCCCCCCGGCAGCATAAACACGGGCTTTTCATGCAGTAAACCGAACCCGGTCCCCTTGCCCGGGGTCATGTGAATGCCATGATATATTTCCTGCCAGCCCAGGTCTTCGAGTGCCTGAACCACCAAATCCTTGTCACCGGTCCAAGCACCACCGCTGGTTACAACGACATCCACCTGGGCGATGGTTTGTTCCAGCGTCCGGCGAATCTCTTTAAGCGCATCCCCGACCACCCAAAGTTGCGTTTTAAAAGCATAGCGTCGGCACCAACCATCCAAGGTCGTGATATTGCTGGCATAGAGTTTCCCCTCGGCCAGCGGGTTGCCAGGAGCCACTACTTCGTCTCCCGTCGCCAGAAGGGCAATCCGGGGCGGCCGAATCACCTCGATCTGATCGTGACCTGCGGCGGCCAGCAGACCCGCCAGGCCAGGCGAGACCCGTTGTCCTGCCCTGGCGACGACCTGTCCCAAAACCACATCGCTTCCCCGCGGCAGAATGTTGGCGCCGGATTTCTCAGCCCGGCTGAACAATATAAGACCCGCTTGCCGTGTTGTAAACTCTTGCGGTACCACCACGTCGGCACCCAACGGTATGGGCGCGCCGGTCATGACCCGTAAGGTATGCCGTGGTTCGACCACCAGGTCCGGTCGCGTGCCGGCTGCCGCCATTCCCGAGAGGGTGAGGGCCGCCGGTCTTTGCTTGGTCGCCCCTGAAAGGTCCAACGATCTTACGGCGTAGCCATCCATCAGGGATGCGTCTACGGAGGGCGAATCGACCCTGGCCTGAATATCCGCAGCGATAACCCGGTCAAGCCCTTCCCCCAGCAGAACCTGAAGGGCCGGCAAGGGCTGTGTGTGCGCCAGGGTCTTTTTTAGGGCCTCCTGCAGCCCGATGGTTTTTCCGCTACCTTGCACGTGATTTTCCTCCCACTCCTTGCTGGGGCACCCCTGTTGTCATTCCTGAAAAATAAACGCTGCCAAGATCGCTCATCACGGTCGGAAAATGCCACAGTATCGCCGCCGGTGCAAGGGGTTTGTGTTTTTAAGGGACGCCCTTAATTTATAAACATTGATCTTCTCCCAATCGTTTGGGAGAAAGGGTTCCAGGATCCAAGGATTCAAGGATACGAGTGTTTGCTTTCCAGAGGTTTTATCAACGCTTATAGATATGCAAACAAAGTGTATACGATTTTTGCCAAACGTTTAACTCTTTATAATTTTTAAGACTATCACTCGAATCCTGGACCCCTGGACCCCTCGAATCCTTTATTTAGATCAACTCTTTTGGAGATGATCCATAAATCATATTGAAACCAATTGCTGCAAATTATGACCATCAAATCAGGATGAAAATCCAGTCCGCCGCCTGCCCGCCTCAGCACCGGTTTTTCCATTTTGACAAGGCCATTGATTTCCGGCATGATAAGCGCATGGTCCGATATACCAAACAGCTAACCGGTGGCAGAACACTGCGCCAGTTTTGGGGCAAGACGAGCAACTGCTACCTGCTGGTGGATCCCCGCGGCGATGCCACCTGTCTTGTCGATTGCGGCATGCCGTCCGACATCCCGTCTCTTTCGAAGGTCTTAAAAGATTTGCCGCCGTTGAAACGGGTCGTCTGCACGCACTTTCACGTGGACCATATCTCGGGCTGGATCGAGCTGAAAAAAACCTACCAAAAGACCGAGATCTGGTTTCATGAAAAAGCCAGGCCTCTGGTGTCCGGCCAAACAACGATCCCCTTTCCCGGGCCCCGGGCCTTCAAGGAGATTCTGATCCCCTGCATGCAGGCTTACGGATACCGTCCCAACCTGCGGGATGCATTTCAAGGTGCGTTGTTGGGATCGCCATTCAAAAAAGGTTTTCCAGTCGATCGTGTTCGATATTTCGCCGAGCCCCAAGAAGCCCTGCCCGGTTTTACGACCCTGCACACACCCGGCCACCGGCCCGATGAAACCTCGTTTTGGGACCCTGAATCCAGGACGTTTATTTGCGGGGATTTTATCGTCGTTCTGAATGGAAAAATCGTACCCAACAGCTTTGTGTCGAGTTCAGAGGATCAGCAGGCGTCACTTGAAAAGATTAAGCGCCTGGGCCTATCAGGTACCCTCTGCCCGGGCCACGGCAACTGCAGGTCATTTTTTGCCAATGACATTTGACACCTGTTCTTCAGCGTCCGCTTTGCAAGGGACACATAGGACGCAATGATACAATAGAAACACCCGATGTTGTAATTGGGGTATAAGCAATGGCGCCAACGACTGCTATCTCAGGGAATATCGGAAACCGCAGGGTCTTCGCAGAACGGGCGGGGCAGCTACTGCAGCCGTTCCTGGGCTGCCTGTGTTTTTTCTATCGCTTCGACACTGGACGCGGCGCCATTCGTCACCACCCGGGGTGTGATGAGAACGATCAACTCCGACTTCCCTCCCCCCTGGACGGATCGACCAAAAAGAAATCCCAGCACGGGAATATCCCCCAAACAGGGGATGCCTGTCCGGGTGGTGTTTTGCGTGTTTTGAATCAGTCCGCCGATGAAGACGGTCTCACCATTTTCAGCCATCAACCAGGTGGTAACACTGGTTGAATTCACCACGGGTACGTCCTCCTCTATGCGGGCCGAATTGATGGTGGGCTCCACTTTCAACAACACGTTGTCATCGTCGTCAATATACGGCGTGATGTCAAGGATGGTGCCGGTGTCGATAAATTCGATCGAGGTGGTGGCAATACCGTCGGATACGCTCGTAACCGTATAGCCCTGCTTTCCACCCACCTGCACCTTGGCTGCCTTGCCGTGGATGGCCAGTATCTTGGGCGTGGAAAGGGTGTCGATATTGGTTTTTGATTCCAGGGCATCCAGGGCCGCGGCGAATTGCCAATCTGTTCCGGCTCCGGTGATGATATTGGCAAAGACGCCTACGCCACTAGGTGATACAGGCGAAATGCCGGAACCGTCCGGCAGGGTGGCGGAACTGAACCCACCGGTCCCGATGGCTGCATCCCCGCCCAGCAGCTGCTCCCAGTTAACACCCCAGGACATGTCATCCGTCAAGGTGACTTCCAGAATCTTTGCCTCGATCATCACCTGCTTGGGCTTCGCATCCCAAAACCGGATCAACTTCTTTACTTTTTCGATGTTTTCGGGCGTGTCTTCAACAATGATCGTCTTGGTCGGCTCATGAATCTTAATCAAGCGAAGGTGCGGTATGGCATCCAGAACCTCCTGGATTTTATCTATCTCCGCATATTCAAGCTTGAAGATTTCCATCTTTAAATCTTCATATTGCGCTTCGGTTTCTTCCTTGGGTTGATAAACAAAGTAAACATCATTTCTTTTATAAAAACCAAATCCACCCGCTTGGCAAATCGCTCCCAGGGCCTTGTTGAAAGAGACTTTGTTGAGGTGCACGGTCACCTCGCCTTGCACCTCCTTTGCCGTGACCACATTGACATGCTGCTGTATGGCCAGCGCCGTCAACACTTCTTGAATATCGCTCTGGAAAAAATTGAGCGATAGCAAGGGTTCTTCTTTCACCGGCGCCACGGACGCTGCTGTAACATCCGAAGGCAGGCTTTGCGGTGCCGTTTTCAAAGGCGCGCCCGTCGGGTCAGCTGTTTCTGCACTTTCGATCAATTCGGCAATCCCGTTTTGGTAGGTACCGGCCGCATCAATGGTCTTCTCAGGCCGGAAAAGATTGATGACCAGGCGATCCGGATTCTCCAGGGTATAAAATCGGTGCATGTTAAATGTATCCAAAAGACCCACGCGCACCCCGATATCGTTACCCAATGGCGCCAGCTGAATCCATGCCCCTGAGATACGGTACGCCCGGTAGGGAACCAGTTGGGTTTGCATGTTGGGTATGTTGAATCGAATCTCATCACCGATCCGCCGTGGTGCATCGAACGCAAATGGTCCATTGAACTGAAAGACCACGGAGGTATACCTGTCATGGCGCCCCGCGCGCACGGTTTCCAGAACACTTGTTAGATCACCGTCGACCGCTGCTGATTGGGACGAGCCACCTGCCAGTTGTACCACACTGAACACCAAAAGGACCCATGCCATCTGCTTAATGCGCCTTGCAATAACGGCTATTGGCTGATTATTACAATCCATAAGTTCATTTCCCGTGTAACAAGGGCGATTGCTCCAGGTGGTGTTCGGGTATCATGATCTTGATGATCCGTTGGAACTCACCCGCTTTGAGCACCACCTCGTTTGATGAAATACGAATGACGCGAAAATTTTCTATTTCCTCACCCAGCCGGACAAATTTATCGTTGATAATAGCCATGGGGCTGTCACCACCGGTGATCGTACCCTTTAGTTCAAGGACAATATCCTGGGGTGATGTGGTTATAGGGGCATTCACGCCCCGCACAGCGGCCGGGACCGTTAATTGCGACGCAAGGGGTATTCGGGGTCGCTCAAATATATCTCTGATGTTGCCGGCCGCAATCGGACGAACATCGCGTGTGGATTTTGACTGGGTTCTGCGGTTCATGTTCTTGTCGGTATGAATTGGGTATATCGCAACATTTTCAGTGGGTTGACTGATAACTGCCGTTGGCTCGGTATTTGAACGAAAAAAACGAAAGTAAGCCACGAGCAGGGCGACACACACCAGCCCAACGACCAGGTAGCGTTTTATTTTCTCGTTGTTGTCCTTCATACCCTATTATATCACTTCCATCGATTGGACCTTGACGTGAGTCTCCCCGCGCTTATGCTCGTGGCAGATTCACGCTCGAAAAATGCCTGCGCATTTTCAAAAAATCCACGGGGCAAGCCCCCTGAAGCCCCATAAAAACGTTCAGCACCCCAAACCCGGGTGATTAGGCCCCGCTGTCTGACGCCGGTACGCTTGATTCTGACCGTTCAAAGACATTGATCGTCAATTCCACCTGGCATTGGCCCTTGTCGTCCAGCTTGCTGATGACCACGTTGTCCATGATAACCATGCGGTTCATGTGCTCCAGTTCGTCTACTAAATAATATATATTGTTAAAACCGCCGCTAAACACCAGATGGATCGGAATCTTCAGATAATCCTTTTCCTTGATGGCTGTCTGGGGCTGTAAACTGATCATGCCGATACTTCGCTGCACCATCAATGTGTTGAGCTGCTTTAAGAAGGTACCGATTTCCCCGGATGAGGGTATCTTTTCATTGAGATACGCCAACTCGGATTGCGTCTCAGCCAAGGCCATCTTGAGGTCCTTTAAATTGGCTGTCGCCAGGCTGGCTTCATTCATTCTTTTGGAAAGGATCTCTCTCTCAATGCCGAACTGCTGAATTTTCCTGTTGCGATGGTCGACGACCAGATACCCACAAACGATTGAAATCAAAGCAATCGCTATGATACACAGGCGATCCAGCTGCTTGATAGTCAAGTTTATTTGACGCATGGCGATTCAGGACCCAATTATCGCGCTGTCTATTTGAAACTGGATAACTTTAACCCGGTTCTTTCCTATTTGATCAGACACGCTTATTTGTGTTTCCTTGGCATATTTCAATATGACCTGTTGAAATACCGCACTAGCGGAAAGCCGGGTCAGCAGGTCGCCCAGATCGTCGTTCGACAATGAATACCCATACAGCCGGATACTGCGAACAATCTGATCGTTCTCTTCCCTGGCCGTATCGATATCCAGTTTTGTCAGCCAGGCTTGGGGATTGATCGTTTGCGACAAGCCCAGCAACAGCAGTGAAAAAGGCTGATTTCTAGTAAACCGTTTCAAAAAGGATTCCTGCCTGTTTAGACGCTCGATCTCCTGTTCCGTTTTCTGGATTTCCTCAATCGTGGCGCCCAGATGCTTCTGCATGTCCGCAACCGTGGTCAGCGGTCTTTCCCGGGGCAAGATGACCAGAACCTGATAGAGATAGTATCCATAGATGATTGACAAAAAAAGAATCAGCCAGCCGGTCCACCGCAATAAGTGACGAGACATCAAGCGGCGATGAAGAAAACCGGATGGAACGAGATTGATTTCTCTTAAAGCCATGACACCTTTCTCAACGCAAGACCCAGGGCCGGGGCAAAGGGTGCTCCCGACCCGCTATCCATATCCCCTGTATCGTCGTGCCAGACGAGCTTCTCCATGGGATTGATAACCTTTGTCGTGATATTGAGTCTGTTTTCAATGTATTGATCCAGGTTATTGATAACACTTGCCCGGCCATACATGGCAATACCTCCAAATCCGCCTGCATCGATTTCAGAACGAACATAGCCGGTGATCTGATAGAGCTCATGGATCAATTCCTCGACATAGGGTGTCAGAAGTTGAAACAGGGTTCGGCAGATCGCCATGTCGCTGTCCGGATCCCTGCCCTTGACAACAGCGGGCGGCTTGCCCGTTGCACCGCTAAGATTCTCATGCAGGAGGCCATAGCGTGCCAGCATGCCGGCTGCCTGCCCATCGTCATCACCCAGTTCGAGACTCGACACCAGGGTCTCTATAATCGGCTGCATACCCCACGGTACAGCGCGCTGGGCCAGAATACGGTCTTTGGCCACCACGCTGAGCAGGCTGTTTTTGTCATCCACATTGCACAAGATGACGGGTGAATCCTCCAGAACGAACAGATAACGGTGCAGTCGCAAGAGGGAAGCCAGGTGCAGGTCGATGATAGCCACTGAAAGGCCGGCCCTGCGGGTCATGGACAGATAAATGTCGATTATTTCCTTGCGGGCTGCGACGATGGCGGCCTTGTATCTTCTTTTGCGGGTCTTGCTCTCGATCAAAGAGGCATAGTCCACCACCGCTTCTTCCAGGGGGAAGGAAAGGGATCTCCGGCATTCCCTGGCGATGGCGGTCTCCAGGGTTTCATCCGCCCCAAGATCGAAGTCAATCATAAAACAGTTGAGGTGTTTTTCCGGCAGGTGTACGTTCACGACCTTGCCTTTGAACCGTCTGGTTTTGGCAATTGATTTCAATGATGAAATCACGTCTTCTCCGGGAAGATTGTCACCCGCGAGGCCCGCATCCAAACAATGGTTGGCAAGATGCCCCACCACCGGACCCTGGGTGCTGTCGTGAAACTGGGCCGCGTATATCATGTGGTCGGTAATATCGATGCCGATGGGGTAGATTTCTTTTGTATTAAACATGTGGCCTGCGAATCATGAGGATAGCCGTGAAACGGCATGGATCCCACCGGCGCCGGAATGACAGCATTTTCTACGGTCGAAGAACGTCGCCGTCTGCGGTGAGGTTCTTCCATCCTTATGGCGCTATGGTCCGAGTGTATCGAAAAACACATAGCAGGTCTGTTGAAAGCTGTAAAGTAAAAAACACTATAAAAGGTATATCGATAGAATACTTGACACCATATATTGCGCTTGGGTATGATAAACAACCTTGGGACAGAAGACAGGGGCTGGCGGGGCCGGCAGACAATAATAGAGCGACTCGAAACAAACCGGATGTTGTCAGGGGTTCAAAATGAAAACAAACGTTCAGCGTCGGTTTTTTGTCTTCTCCTGCCAGCGCATCACCGGGTACGCCAAGCGAGGGTACGTTATCCGTCACATGGGAAAAATCGAATCCTTGAACAAGAAAATAGCTCGCCCTTCTCTGGCAGGTTTTAGCCTTCTCGAATTACTGATCGTCCTGGTGTTGTTGAGCATTGTGGCCATGATCGGACTGCCGGCCATGAATGCCTCCATGGGTGACGCACGGCTCTCGGGGGCTGCCCAGGAGGTGGTCAGTGCCCTGGAATTCGCCCAGATCCGTGCCACATCAGGCCTTGCAACCCAGGTGGTGATCGCGGCACCCCAGGACAAGATCGCCGTAAGTCAGTACCGAACCAATGCCGACCTGTTTAACGGCGGAACCACGCTGGCGGCTGGCGCTTTGGAAAGCGGGACCTATAAACTCCTGGGGAACCCCATGAACAGGGGGTTGGATTATGAAATCGTCCTTCCCAATGAACGTCGGTTCAAGGGGGTGGACATCACCGCGTCAGACTTCAATGTGCCTGCCCCGGTCTTTTTCGACGCCCTGGGCGCCCCATCCAAAGGGGGCACGGTCACGCTGGTCTTTGGCAGTCAGCAGGTGCTTGTCACCCTGAACGCCCTGAGCGGAAAGGTCACGGTGGGCCCTTAGGAGTCAGAAGACAGGAGTCAGGAAACAGGAGTCAGGAGACAGGAGTCAGAAGTCAGGAGTCAGAAGACAGGAGTCAGGAAACAGGAGTCAGGAGACAGGAGTCAGAAGATAGGAGATTGGAGATTGGAGATAGGGGAACCGGCAAAGACTTTTCAGGACTTGATTGTATGGCATAAAGCGCATGTGTTTGTCGTTTCGATGTATCAATCTACCGATATCAAAAGATCTTGGATAGTTGAACCGCAAAAGCGAGCGCATTCCCCGTAGCTTGCTGCGGGGTTCTTCAATATCGGTGGGCCGATGAAGCAGATTGAAGAGGCGAGTAAACGGTTTAACGCTTATGCAAAATCAATTCTGACTTCTGAATTCTGACTCCTGGCTCCTGGCTCCTGATTCCTATTACAACAAATTGTATTGCATATGACATGTGCCAAAAAAATCCAAATAGAATACTAAATATTCCAAATCCCCAAAAAGGCTTTACCCTGGTGGAAGCCATTCTTTCGGTTGCCCTTTTGGCACTGGTGGCGGTCGGGATTTCAACTTCGTATTTGTCCGGGCTGCAGGCCCTGGATGTGCAGGCCGACCGCATGCTGCTAGACAGCCATCTGCGCAGCCGCATGGAGCTGCTGGTGAGCACGACGTTTGGTTCGTTGAGCAACGGATCGGAAACCTTAACGGTCCGGGGGAAAAACTACACCCTGGCCTGGACCGTCGTGCCGGTGGATCTGGACGGGGACACAGCACCGGAAGGCGATGCCAAACAGGTCACCGTGTACATCACCCAGCTGCCCGAGCGCTCCCTGAGCACGATTCTGGTGGATAACCATGGCTCGATCGGTAAAATTTCATAGTCGCACAGGCCTCAGGAGTCTGAAGACAGGAGATAGGAGAAAAAGGGTGATTCATTTAGCGTGTTGTGGCTGAATCTTGGGCAATCGATATTGTGCTTTCTGAATTCTGACTCCTGGCTCCTGTCTTCTATTATTGCGGAAAAACCATGACCCGTTCAACCCAAAAAGGCCTCACTCTCATCGAGCTGCTGATTGCCCTGACCATCATGGGCATCATCGCAATGGCGGTCATGCCCCTGCTCTCGGTTTCCCTCGATGCCCACAAGCAGGGCATGGCCAGGTCCGCACTCCACCAGGAGGGCATCCTGGCCATGCAGCGCATGACCGCTGGTGTCAGGCGCTGCACCTTTCTCCTCATCCCCAACGCCCATGCCCCTGTTCGGGACACGCTGGTCTTTTCCGGGTCCATCAACGACGATGGGGATGCCTATTTTGGTGACCCGCTGTTTCCGCGCATCGACGAAGACCCCGACAAAGACATGGACGACGACGGCGAGTCGGGCATCGCCACGATCGACGACGATGGCGATGGAACAGCGGACGAAGAAAACAATGAAGATGACGATGAAGATGGTGAAAAAAATGAGGAACTTCTGGATGGAATCGATCAGGACGCAGACGGGAACGTCGACGAGGATCTAAGTGCGGATGCCAATCGAGACGGAGAATCGGGTATCGAGGGGATGGACGACAATGGTGATGGCACGCTCGATGACGAAGATGACGAAGATGACGATGAAGATGGTGAAAAAAATGAGGATCCGCTCAATCCTCTCATCTACACCTTTGACAGTGGCACCCACACTCTCAGTGAATCGAATGCCGCCAGCGGAGCGGTTGTGGATCTCTCGACCCGTGTCAGCCTGTTCCGGGTGACGTACCAACCCCCGGACGCCACCCGCGCCCCGAGGGTTCAGATTGCCCTGACCCTCACCGGCGACGACGGCAAGAGCGTGGCCTTTGTCGAATACGCCTATCCCCGGAACGTTCTGCAGAAGACCGGGAAAAGGGTGCGGTAATACAGGAGTCAGGAGTCAGGAGTCGGGAGACGGAGTCGGGAGTCGGGAGTCAGGAGTCGGGAGTCGGGAGTCGGGAGTCAGGAGTCGGGAGTCAGGAGTCAGGAGTCGGGAGTCAGGAGTCGGGAGTCGGGAGTCAGGAGTCGGGAGATAGGGGTCGGGAGATAGGGGTCAGGAGATAGGGAATGGGAGATTACAGCAGGAGACGAAAATAAGGGATGATGCGGGAACCGGCAAAGACGTTTCAGGACTTGGTTGTATGGCAAAAAGCGCATGTGTTTGTCATTTCGATATATAAAGCTACTGAGCATTTTCCCAAAAAAGAATTGTATGGATTGACGTCCCAATTCAGGCGCGCTGCTGTTTCGATCCCAGCCAACATAGCCGAAGGGTTCAAGAAGAAGACCAGGCCTGACAAATACCGTTTTATGAATATCGCTCAGGGATCTTTGGAAGAATGCCGCTATTACTTAATACTATCAAGAGATCTCGGATATTTGGATATCGGTGAGCCGATGAAGCAGCTTGAAGAGGTGAGTAAACTGCTTAACGCTTATGCTAAATCAATTCTGACTCCTGACTTCTGACTTCTGACTCCTATTTGCTGTTTTAGTTAATCTCGTCAATAGGATTGTTACG
This sequence comes from uncultured delta proteobacterium, assembly GCA_963701385.1. Lineage (GTDB taxonomy): Bacteria > Desulfobacterota > Desulfobacteria > Desulfobacterales > B30-G6 > B30-G6. Next base: position 156,316 of record CAVOZW010000011.1, on the reverse strand, counting down.
TGTCATTATCCCTAAATCATAAAGCTATAAGGCAAGAATTCGGCATGGCCTACCTCGCCATCCTGATCCTTTTGGCTTTTTTGTCCACCATGGCCTTTGCCTTCCTATTCAAGACCGCCACCCTCACGTCGGCCACCATGAGCCGCAGCAACGGGCTGAGGGCCGAATATCTGGCTGAGGCTGCGGCCAACCATGCCCTGTGGCGGCTGCAAAACGAACCCGCTTTCCCGGCCTCGGAATCAACCTATTACATGCACTCCCTGGCCGGCGGCCGCTACGGCTACAAGGTTCGCCGGCACACGGACACCACCTTCGCCACCATCGCCACGGTGGGTGCCGCCGGCGAAAGCGTGGTCAAACAGGGCTATGTGCTCTACATAAGAGACGCGTGCACGCCCGGCAACTTTCGCGACGCGTTCAATGCCCTCGCCTATGACGGCAGCGACGGCACCCTGGACTGGACCGGCGATTGGACGGAGGTCGACAACGATGGCGGGCCAGGTGCCGGTGATTTCAGGGTGCTGAACTCTTCTTACTGTGCCACAGGTAGCTGCCTGCAGATCCGGGAAGACCGGGCGAGTTCCCGCCGATTGCGTCGGGAGGTCGATCTGACCGGTGCTCGTTCAGCGACCCTGTCCATCAGTTACCGGCGACGGGTCGTGGCGAGCCCCGTGGGCGGCACCGTGACCCTAGACATCTCGGATGACGGGGGGGCCAGTTTCACGCCCCTCAAGATTTTCCTTCTCGATGCAGCGGATCCCGTTCACACCGTGGACACCTTCGACATCACCCCTTACCTGGCCCCCGACACCCAGATACGTTTCAGCACCGATGACAGCCTCTTCATGACCGCTCTCTATGTGGATGACGTGGATATCCTGACGGGCTGCGACCCGGCCGCCTGTCGTCTGCTTTTCGTCGTGTCCGATGCCGCCAGCCTGAGCGGTCAGGAAAGCGCCACCAAAGCACTGATGGAGAGCTGGGGCTATACCATTGCGGTCATTTCGGACGATGCGTCGCAGGGCGAATTCGATACCGCCGCGACCCTGGCCAAAGTTGCCTACATTTCCAAGGAGATCGACGGCGCAACACTGGCAACGAAGCTGCGCGAGACCCCCATCGGCATCGTCATCGAAAAAATGATGGATGACTTTGGCATGGCAACGGACTGGCAATCAAAGAGTCGCGACGAGATCGATATCATCGACAACACGCATTACATCACGTCCCCGTTCAGTGTCGGTCTGCTTACCTACCTGACCAGCCTACAACCGGCAACCATGCTCAACAGTGGCACCGCGCCCGGTTTGAACACCCTGGCGGAAATACACAATGTCGGCTCCATCTGGAAACCGGCCCTGGGGGTTGTGGAAACCGGGGGGGACCTCGCCGGGGGCGGTACGGCCGCGGAAAGACGGGTACAGCTGCCCTGGGGAGACAGTGGCTTCGATGTCAACGCCCTGAACGATGACGGCCGAACCATCATGAAACACGCCATCGAATGGGCGGCGCACTGGGAGGGTGGATGTGTGGGGGGTTCGGTTGGCAACCAGCCGCCGACGGTGGCGGCCGGACCCGACCAGGCCCTCCTGTTGCCCACCGTTCAAGCCAGCCTTGCCGGGACGGTCAGCGATGATGGACAGCCCGCGCCGGGAACGATCACGACCACCTGGAGTCAAACGAGCGGCCCGGACGTGGCCCTGTTCGACGATGCCTCGCTGATCGACACCATTGTCCGTTTTTCGAAACCCGGCATCTATGTGCTGCGGTTGACGGCCGATGACGGGGAGCTGAGCGCTTTTGACGAAGTGACGGTCACGATCTTCAAACCCAAATACGTCGAGAAAAACGCGCCGTGGTCCCCCGCCGTCACCGCTGCCTGGGCCGTCATCGATTTGAGCGCCACCCCGTTCAACGTGCCCCCCGATGCCGTGCTCGAGGTGGGCATTGCCAATGCCGATGCCGCCGCTGAAAGGTGGGGCGGTGTGAGAGCGGTCGGCTCTACGCTCGAGCGGCGGTTTCAGCTCCACGAGGCCGAAGGGGGCGGGGTGGATGTGCTTGTGATGCACGTACCGGCCGACGGCAGCTCGCAGATCGAGTACGCTGCCGAAAATGCGCTGGTTGAGTTCAACCTGTTGGGCTACTGGACCGAGGGAAGCTATGTGGAAACCTTCGACAGCTTCAAATCAGGGGCCAGCGGTTCCTGGCAGAGTCATCCGCTGGTTGCATACGGCGTGGGACCCGGCCAGGTGGCGGAAATCGTGCTTGCGAACAGCAACGTTTCGGCAGAGCGGGCTGCCGGCCTTCGCAGCGCCGGATCGAGCCTGGCCAGGACCTCGGTGCTTCACGAAGCCGAGGCCGGCGGGGTGGATGTCAATAGCATGTTCGTTCGGGCCGGCAGTGACGCCAACGCCACGATCGAGGTCTGGGCCGACAGCGATCCGAACATCGATTTTTTTCTCACGGGTTACTGGAGCGCACCGCCGGGAACCTACACTGAATCCGCTACCGATCTCGGCAGTCCGGGGGCTGACGCCACCTGGGAAGACAAGGACCTCTCGGGGTTCGGTGTTTCCCCGTACGCCATCGCGCAGATCGCCATGGCGAACAATCTTCAAAATGGAGAGAACCGCATGGGTCTCAGGGAGAAGGGCTCTACGCGGACGAGGCTTGTCAACCTTCACGAAGCCGAGGGCGGGGGAGGAGAGTTCGCCACCTTCCACGTCAATACCGACCAGAATTCGACCATCCAGTGGGCCCATCAGGACGTCTCCGACAGCCACCGATTTCTGCTTCTGGGTTGGTGGGAATAAACGGCGGTCTTGTTTCAACAGGGTTGATGTCGCTATATAGGAGTCAGAATTCAGGAGTCAGAATCCAGGCGTCTGGGGACAGGCATCAGGAATCTGATATCAGAATGGGGTCTTCGGCCTTGGGCCCGGCGGCAAAGATGACAGGTGCCGCCACAGCGAGCCGTTTGTCAGCGTCGAATGATGCCAACGCCTGTGGGGGGGCGGGCGTCTGGCGCTATTCTCCTGACGCCATAGGTCTGTCCACTGGCTTCTTTACAGGGTGTCGTGGGCGCCATTGTCACCGGCAATCAGCACGCCGGTCACGGGGTAGAATTTCCAGCCAAAGTCCTGCCCGGCCGAGCTTCTGACCGTTATATCGGCTTCATCAAAGTCACAGGTGACATCCGTTTTGTTGTTGAAGGGATTGGTGGGCATCGTCGTCCCCTTCAGATACGGCCCGTAGATAAAGTTGCCGGCCTTGGTGGTCGATGTCTGGCCATCGACGTCGGTGTACTGGGTCAGCTGCGGAACGATGGCCGCGATGGCCTCGGCATCCGACGCAATAGCCGTTCCGTCGGTCTGCTTGGTCGAGCCGGGGTACCTGCTGTCGTGCTGATGATAGTAGAGCTCCACGGCATTTCGCAGCGAGCCCAGGTTGGTGGTCAGGGTATTGAGCTTGGCATCCTCGGTGGAAACCGAGATCTGCGGAATGATGATCATGGCCAGAATGCCCAGGACGATGACAACGATCAGCATTTCGATCAGTGTAAAGCCGGCCTGGCCCCTGTGTTCTGGGAACCCAATTTTCCCTCGTTGTCTTCATCGATAAATCCTCCCTTACCCGTCAGTCCGGCGATTTCAGCGTGATGAGATCCGGGCACGAAGTGAAGCGTTAGCGCATCCAGACATTACCCCGATTCCTGTCCCGCCTCACGGGATGCAGCGAATATTTTCTTCTAGCACCTGCCGCCTATTTTCTGCACAGGAATCCAGATCTCACCGGAACCGGTCTCTCCTGGATCCCGGCTCGCACTTGGCATGCTCCATTTGGCCGATCAAATTCTACCCGCGTTGCCACCTATCGCAACCCCTGGACAGCCTGAACAGCGGCAGAATAATGGAAGACACGATGACCCCCACCATCCCGCCCATCACGATCAAGGCCACCGGTTCGATCAGGGAGGCCACCCGCTTCAGATCCTGCTCGATTTCCATGTCGTAGTGCCGCACCAGCCGCATCAGCACATCCGGCAAGCGCCCGGCCTCCTCACCGATGGCCACCATCTGCTTGACGGTTTCCGGGATATAGGGGTAGGTGGCAAAGGGCTGCGAAAAACGCCCCCCCTGGTCGATGCTCTCCCGGATCCGTTCCACAAACCGCTGATAGTACTGATTCCAGATGGTGGGGCCCGTCACCTCCATGGCCTCCAGCAAGGGCACATGACTCTCCATCAGATACCCGAGGGTTCGCAGCATCTCGCAGGTATAGATCTTGTTGGCCAGACCGGATACGAGCGGGCCGCCGATAAGGAATTTGTCCATCATCCGCTTTCCCTGGCGACTGTTCTTAAAGACCGTGACCAGAACCACCAGGCCCGCAAGACCCAGGATGTAAACCCACCAGAAGTGCCGTAACGAATAGCTGGTGAGCATGAGAAAGCGGGTGGTCAAGGGCAGGATGTGCTCTTTGCCCTCAAAGAAGGCGGTGAACTTGGGCAACACCCCCACCAGGACAAACACCACCACCAGGAGTCCGAAAAGCATCAGGACCGCAGGATAGGTCAGGGCCGATCGAAGCTGAGTCATGACCACCTGTCGTTTTTCCTGCATTTCCACCACACGGTCTAAAATTCGTTTCAAGAACCCACCCGTCTCGCCGGCCTTGATCATGCTCACGGTCTGCTGGTTGAAAATCCTGGGGTGGTAGCTCATGGCTTCCGACAACTGGCGGCCTTCCTCGATTTTGGTTTGCATTTCCAGGATGATGACCTTGAAAGCCGGGTTCTGAATCTCTGCGGCAACAGCCCCAGGGCCAGGGACAGGGGGGTGTCGATTTCCAGCATCAGGGAAAGCTGGGAGGTGAAAAACATGACTTCCTTGGGTTTGACCTGCCCGCCAAATCGATCCTGGATACGCCTGCCAGTGACCCGATGCCCTGTTTTGCCGAACGGATACCGGTTGCGGCGCAAGTCGTGCTTTTTTCACTGAGATGATTGAAAGTAATTGCCATAAAATACCGTCACCCGCATGGGTTGCTGGTTATATGTCCAAAGAGGAAACGCGATGAACCTCCTCGATGGTGGTTTCGTGATTCAGCACCTTTCGATAGCCTGCTTCTTTCAGACCGTGATATCCCTTCTCCTGACAATGCCGACGGATGGCATCGATGGTGGGATTTTCCAAGATCAGTGCTTGAAGGTTCGCTCTCCATGGTCAACAACTCGTTGATGCCGGTCCTGCCTTTATACCCGGAATCGTAACAGGACGAACAGCCTTCCCCTCGATACAGTCGCAGCGGCTTGCCCGCCTCGACGACCCATGGCCTTTATTTCCGATTCCGATGCATAGTAGGCCGCCTTGCAATCCGGGCAGATGGTTCTCACCAGGCGTTGGGACAGAGAAGCCAGCAGGGATGACGACAGGAGATAGGGCTCGATACCCATTTCCAGCAGCCGTGTGATGGAGCTGGGGCTGTCGTTGGTGTGCAGGGTGGACAGCACCAGATGACCGGTGAGTGAGGCCTGAATGGCGATTTCGGCCGTCTCCCGATCCCGGATTTCGCCCACCATGATGATGTCCGGATCCTGCCTGAGGGCATGCCGGATAAATGTGGCGAACTTGAGACCGATGGCCGAATTGACCTGGTTCTGGTTGATATTGGCGATCTGGTACTCCACCGGATCTTCCACCGTGATGATATTTCGTTCCGGCGTGTTCAGCAGGGCAATGGCAGAATAGAGGGTGGTGGTCTTGCCGCTGCCGGTGGGCCCGCAGGCGAGAATAAGACCGTGTGAGCTCCTGACGATACGCTTCACTTTCTGCAGGATATCGGTTTCAAATCCCAGGCTGTTGAAATCCAGAATCGCCTTGGCACGATCGAGAATCCGCAACACCACTGTTTCGCCGTAAACACCCGGCATGGATGAAAACCGCAGATCCACCACCTTGCCGTCGGCAACCACCTGAATACGGCCGTCCTGGGGCATGCGTCTTTCAGCGATATTGAGCTTGGCCATGACCTTGAGCCGCGAAACGACCGCCGGGTGCAGTTCGATTTTTTGCGGACGTTGCTCATACAGGATGCCGTCGATTCTGACCCGAATCCGCATGCGGTCTTCCTGGGGCTCGATGTGAATGTCGCTGGCCCCGTCCCGTATGGCCCGCAGTAGTATCAGGTTGGCCAGATTGATGACCGGGCTGCCTTCGGCCATTTCAGCCAGCTCGCTGACCTCTGCCTCTGATCGCCCCTCTACGACATCGATGGCCGATTCATCCGCGCTCGACATCATGTCGTCGATACTGGCATCTGCCTGGTAGGCCTGGGGGATGGCATCCAGAATATCTTCTGCGCGGCAGATGACCGGCTGCACTTCCAGGTTGGTGATCTTGCGGACCTCATCGAAAATATAAAATCCGTAGGGGTCCGACGTTGCCAGCGTGACAACCCCATTGACAACAAACATGGGCAGCACCTGAAAATGAAGCGCTTTTTCCTTTGGCAGCACATGCACGATCTTGGGATCCACCAGGCCCTTTCGCAACCACACATGCGGGATTCCCAGCTGCTCACCCAGGGCTTTGGACAATTCCTCTTTGGTCAGAGATGCCTTCATCGAGCATCATCTGACCCAGAGGTTTGCCGGTTTCTTTCTGGAGACGCAGAAAGTTGGTGAGATGATCCGGCTCCATCTTTCCTTTTTGAACCAGAATTTCACCCAGTTTTCTTCTCTTTTTAATCAACCGTGTCATGCCCTTTTGTGAGATATGGCCTCGTTGATGTCCTTATAGACAAACAGGACGTTGATGATGCGGGTGGCCAGGAGGATATCCCTGCAGACCTCGTTTAACCCGACAATCTTTAAGGCCCCGCCCTGGCTCATGAGTGTATCATGTATGTCGATCATCAGCTCCAGGGCCGCACTGTCCAGAAGGTCCACCTTGTTGAAACTCCAGAATGATTTCGCGATGGCCTTCCTGAATCTTTTTTTCCAGTTTTTTTCTTAATTCCGGGCAATTCTCCCAGGTGAGGGAACGTTTGAGGACCAGGGATATCCGGCCACCGGCCTGCATGCTTTCGGTTGTTTCGGATCGGTATGCTGCAGCTTATTCGGCATGGCTGATCATTCTCCAATAGATACCCTTGCTCGGCGGCGATTGTCTTGAATACCCCCACAAGTTGCGGGTCGAGCTGGGTGCCGGACACCTGGTGAATGATTGACATGGCTTGATGGCATGATTTTGCATGTCGATAGGCCCGTGTGGAGCTGATGGCGTCGAAGGTGTCGGCAACGGCAATGATCCGGGCGATCAGGGGAATTTCCTCGCCCTTCAAGCCACTGGGATATCCGTTGCCGTCGAATCGTTCATGATGATGGAGAACCCCCGGCAAGGAGCCTTCCAACTGACTGACCGGCTTTAAAATTTCATACCCCTTGGCAGGATGCTCTCGAATGACGGCAAATTCCTCATCGCTTAACCGGTCGGGTTTGTTCAATATGCTTTCCGGAATACCGATCTTGCCGATATCGTGCAAGAATGGATGCCCAGCGGAGCTCGTCGTATTGTTTTCCCTTCAAACCGAGACTTTCTCCCAGGCGCATGCTCAGCTTTGAAACCCGCTCCGAATGCCCCCGGGTATACTGGTCTTTTGCTTCGATGGCAAAAACCAGAGACTTTACCATATTGATGATAAAGTGTTCCAGATCCTGGTACAGCCCGGTATTGGCGATCACCACACTCAGTTGCTCAGCCAGGGACACCATGAGCCGCAACTCGCCCTGGCGAAAAATCTCATTCATGTTGAATGAAACAAGTCCCAACCAGCCAAAAAAACCCTCTTCATGCTCGATCTTTACCCCCAGGAAACGATACGGCATCGGGAACAACGTTCCTGTAGGCGGGGTCGTCGACGGAGTCGTTCAAGACAAAGTATTTTTCCTTCAAAGAAGGTGTCATCGACAGGTATCCGGTCGATGAGGTGCTGATAAAGCAGCAGATCGTTTTTCAGCTGGTCTTCAAGGTGCGGTTTGGTCACCAAGGTATTGTACTCGCTTCTTTTCGGGCAGGAAGGCAAAGGCTGCGTCGGCCCTTAAATTGTTGAACAGGTTTGTGATCAATCCTTTCAGCATTTCGTTGGAAAATTTCAATGACTTTATCTGGGAGGCAATTTTCCCGAAAAGGTAAAGATCTTCAAAGGTATGTTCCAGTTCCTCGGCCAATTCGTTTATCTCGTCTTGCGCCACCCAGTTTGCCTGGACCATTTCGGCCAGGTTAGCGAGAAAAGATTCCATTTTAGATACGCCTTGCAGGCTAACGGCATGGTCGGAAACATCCCTTTTTTCGCTACTGGGCACTGATTCAATTGCGATGAGAGCCCCCATCAGGCCATGTCCGTTGGCAAGCGGATAGCCATACACAAAATGTCGGTCGCCAACATAACATGTCGATATTGATTTTGTTTCGTTACCATACCAGCGAAATTTCTGAAGTTCGCGGATAAAATGGGGTTCGTGGGGCATCTCCTTGGCTTCAGGAAATATCATCTTTCCGTTGAGATCCCACAGTTGATATTGCATCTGGCTGATGGGCGTCAGGCTCGTTAGAAATTTTTTCAGCTCGGGAATCTCCATTACACAGCGTCTCCAAGATAGGCTTGGATAGCATTCAGTATCGCCGCAGGGCTGAATGGTTTTTCCATTAAAATCGTATCCTGCATATTACCGACCCAGCCCTTCTCCTCAGGGTTGATTCTGGCGGTCACGATAATCGTGAGAAATGTTCGCTCTTTTTTCAAGGGATTGGATTTGATACAAAGGGTTTTGCCATCCATTACGGGCATATTGATGTCCGTAATAAGCACATCCGGTCTTTTCTCTTGAATCATTTCCAGGGCCATCTGCCCGTTTTGGGCCATAATAATCTCATAACCGCTTTTTTTCAGCTTCACTTCCAACACACGTCGAATGTGGGCGTCGTCGTCGACGATCAAAATCGATTTACTGGTCAATGTAGTACTCCTCTAAGGGAAGGCTGACAATAAAATAAGTACCCTTGCCTAATTCACTTTGCACCTCTATCTTGCCACCATGCAGGGCAATGATTTCAGAAGCGATACACAGCCCTAACCCTGACCCCTGTTTCTCGGCCACCAAAGGGTTGGACGAGCGATAGAATTTTTCGAATATATGGCCGAGGTCCGCCTCGGACATTCCATAACCGGTATCTCCGATATCAAACATGATCATGTCATTGGCAGTTCTGAGACCAAAATCGATCATGCCTTTTTCAGGGGTATATTTCACGGCATTCCCTAAAATGTTTATAATAGCGCCTTTCAGCAACTCCTTGTCGCCCATGATAGAAGGAAAATTGTCGGGCTCATGCTTTTCAATGGTGATCTCTTTTTTCTTGGCGCTGCCTTCAACCGAAACAAGGCAATCCCGAAAAAGCGAATCCGTCTTTACGATGTCCTTGTTCAGGGTGAGGCTGCCCATTTCAATTCTGGACAGACTGAGCAAATCCTTGATGAGGCGCGCCAAACGCTCTGTTTCTTTGTTAATGGTATTGTAGAATTCTTTTTGTGTTTCCGTGTCATCGATTTCACCTTCCATCAACATTTCACTGTAGGACTGAATCGTCGTCAGAGGCGTCATCAATTCGTGCGACAGGTGGGCCACAAAGGTAATGGTGTTTTTTTCAGCTTCCTTTTGAGATGTAATGTTGTTAAAGGTAACCAACTTGCCGGTAAGTTGTTTGGTTTCACTGGAAAGCGGTGAACAGGTAATGGAAAAAACATCCCTCTCCGGAAGCTGAGAGAGAGAGAGTTCTATATGATTGTCTGATCGTAAATGTTCCATTTTTTCCTGTTGGGAGATGAATTTTATCAATGCCGGATCAGGGAAAATATCCTCAAAGGGCTTGTCAATAACATCTTGGCGCGCCTTACCGATATAGTTTAGCATGAAGTCGTTGATATGGAGAATGTCGCCTTGAATATCAAGAATCACGATACCATAGTTGATGGTGTTGATAATATTAAAGATTTGATTTTTTTCGTATTTAACAACACCCACTCTGGACGTCAGTTCCTTGTTGTTTGATTCTATTTTCTTGAGCTGGTTTTTAAATTGGCCCAACGTCAATTGAAAATCCTGCATCATGCCATGAATGCTGTCGCCCAAAAAGAACTTACCGAGATCGGATTTGGAACGTCCCTCCTGGGATTTTGAGGCATGGCCTGCAAACATGCTGGTAAGTGGCTTGATGCTCTGTAGAATCCCAAAGTATACCAGCAAAATGGCGGCGCTAATGAAAAAGAAAAGCATACCCAGGAGGCTGACCCTTTCCCTTGTGAATATGGACAGTGGGTGCAGAATAAGTCCGATTCTGATCGTGCCGGCCACCTCACTGCCTTCGAAGAGTGTCTTGGAAAATTCATAAATTCGACCACCTTCACCTTCAAGTTCATACGAGTGAGAAACCAACCCTGTTGAGCTGACCGTACTGGTTTTTAGATGCTGTTCAATGACGTTGCCGGCTTGTGGCAGAAGGAAAGAGACAAGCGGGGTTCCATCTCGTTTAACGATGTAACAATAGATCAAGCCTTCTTTTGTCGAGTATTCCATCAGCGTTCTGAGAAAAAAGTTTTGATCCCCGTCAAAGCTTGAGATGGGTTGCAAAGCAATCAGGCTGACAAGATGCATCCCTTTGCTGTAAATATCTTTAATCCGCTCCTTTTCTTCGATTCGAATCTGATAGTCTAACACAACCGCAAGACCGGTGAAAATTACCAGCAGAAGAAGGATATTGATTATTTTCTTTTTCAATGGTCTTTTTCGTTCCTATACAAGAATGCTGGAAATAACCAGGTGCAGATTTTATGAAAATCAGCTAAGCGGAAGATAAGATATGTTACTTAAATTATAACTTTAATCTTGTATCTCTACATATGGCTATTTGTCAAGCTGTAATATACAAAATATAGAAATATTAGGGACGCCCTTAACTTATAACTTTAAGCTTGATTTGTGTGCATTGATCTGATATTTCTTATGCATGCCGAGAAAATCACGCCTAGACTTCCCGGGAGCGCTTCATCATATCATGGCAAGGGGAATCGAAAAGCGTCCCATTTTCAATGATGATATTGATAGAAATAATTTCGTAAAGCGCCTGGGTGAACTTGTTCGCGAAACGTACACCAACTGTATTGCCTGGTCATTGCTGCCCAATCACTTTCATTTATTGCTGAAAACAGGCCCGACGCCTATTTCTACTTTTATGCGACGACTCCAAACCGGACATGCCCTGTGGTTTAACAAACGGCATAAAAGATCGGGTCACCTTTTTCAAAACCGCTTCAAATCCATATTGTGCCAAGAAGACAGCTACTTCTTAGAACTTGTTCGCTACATCCATCTAAACCCTTTGAGGGCAAATTTGGTTCAAGATTTTGAACAATTGTCCCGATACAAGTATTGTGGGCACAGCGCGCTGCTTGGCAATATGGTATGCGATTGGCAAGCAACGTCCAGCACCTTGATCAGGTTCAGCGAAAAGACATCATCAGCGCGACGCATGTACAGCAGGTTTGTCGAAAAAGGCATCGCACAAGGACATCGCTCTGATCTTGCAGGCGGTGGGCTTGTGCGGAGTGCCGGTGGCTGGACAGCGCTGAAAGCATTACGACAGGCAAAAAATTTCCAAAAAAGCGATGAAAGAATATTGGGTGATGGTTTTTTTGTTGAATCTATCTTAAATTCTGTGCATGAATCGCTCGAACATAAATATTCTTTTCAATCACGCGGTTTCTCTTTAAGTGATGTAGCCAAAAGAGTGGCCGAAAAATTGGAGATAACACCAGAACAGGTATGGGCACCCGGCAAATATCGCCAGACCGTAGATGCCCGCAGCCTTATGTGCTACTGGTCTGTCAGAGAACTGGGGCTAACCATGTCATCACTCGCCCGAACACTGAATCTATCGATCACGGCAATCAGCAAATCGGTGGTCCGGGGGGAAAAAATAGCAAACGCCTTAGACCTGTCATTAACTGATCCCGATAAACTTTAAAAGGTAAGAGCGTCCCTAATGGATACCAAGCAAACAAAGCTGACGACGATGGAAGTGATTGTCATTGTATTTTTTTCTTTGATATGCACCATCCTCATGGACTATTTGAACGCCTACGAAAGACTACAGCTGTTTATTCTCAGTAACAATTTGACTGTTTTTGATGAATTTATTGTTTTCTTCCCTGCCTTTATTGCCATGGGGTTTATCCTTTTTTCCACAAAAAAAGTGCGCGAATTGGGTCTGGAAGTCAAGAGACGCCAGGATGCTGAGAAAGCATTGCTCGAGAGTGAAAAAAACTACCGCCACCTCAGTATCACCGATGAACTGACAGGACTGTTTAACCAACGCCACTTCTTTGATCGTCTCAAGGCCGAACTGGATCGCGCTGAACGTTATTCAAAAACCCTGTCGATCATCCTAATGGATGTGGATGATTTTAAAATTTTTAATGACACCCATGGACATTTGGAAGGAGACAAGGTTCTCCACGCCATAGGCCATATCATCACTTCCTATATTCGCAGCTCCGATATCGCTTTTCGGTATGGGGGAGAAGAATTTGTCGTCATCATGCCCGAGACAAACGGCAGTAGCGCCAGCAAAGTTGCAGAAAGAATCAGAAAGGGTTTCAAAGGTCACCCATTTACAACACAAACGAGCAGCACAGAGCACTTGACCTTGAGTCTGGGAATTACGGAATTCATTTCCGGAGAAAAAATAGACCGCTTTGTAAAACGCGCCGATGCCAATATGTACACCGCTAAAAAAACCGGTAAAGATCGAATCTGCTATGCAACCCAATAATACCCAACCCAAGAATTAGGCCCATTTTTAATGCACGCGCCACACCCACCCCAAAAGCTGGGCGGCGTGCGGTCAATGTTGCGTTTCGACGGCGGGAATGACACCCCTTGTGCGTTGACACATTTGCGAATCAATCTTATAACTAAATGGCAGAAACGATTTTTTAATACGCGACATTGTCGCTCGCTTGCGAAAGATCACCAGCTAACGTCTGACAGCCTGCCCGCATTTGAGACGTGCTAACATCTTTTCGCCAATAGCTACGTTTAATTCTGACGAGGTGACACATGCTAAAATTGAAATCCATTGATCTGAAAAAAATGCGCATGTCCACACTGGCCGTGCCCGTCTGTGAAGATGAAGACATCCACGAAGACCGACTTTCTAGCTTGGCAGAAGAAGCTAAAAAATTTGAAGAGTTTCATGGCAAGAAGGACGAGGAGCTCACCCTCTACAACCCTGCAGGCACGCAAGCGGATCGGGTGCTGTTCATCGGCCTCGGCAAGCGCGCAGAACTGGATCCTGAAAAACTGCGCGCTTTTTCCGGCAAAGCAGTCAAGTCAAGCATCAAAAACGGTCTCAAGGACATCGTGATCGGCACACCGTATTCGAATCGGCTGTCCATATCTGAAAAAGACCTGCTGACGGCGCTGCTGGAGGGCGCCTGTCTGGGAAACCACGTGTTTGACCGTTACAAAAAGGAAAAGAAATTAACACCCCTCAAAAGCATCACCCTGATGGCAGCGCCTGGCACGGTCAAAAAGCTGAGCGGTCTTCCCAAACGGGTCGAACTTATCTGCCGGGGAACCCTTCTGGCCAGAGACTGGGTCAGTACGCCCTCCAATGACAAGACACCGGCCCAGTTGAGCAAGGCCTTCATCGCCCTGGCCAAGAAGGAAAACCTCAAGACGACCCTTTTGAACCCCAAACAACTCCTGCAGGAAAAATTCGGCGCCCTTCTGGCGGTGGCCGCCGGTAGCCGCAACACGCCACGCCTGGTAATCATGGAATATGCCCCCAAGGGTTCAAAACAAACCATTGCCCTGGTGGGCAAGGGGGTGACCTTCGATGCCGGTGGCATCAACCTGAAACCCTCGGGTGGATTGGAGGACATGAAGATCGACATGTCAGGTGCAGCAGCGGTGGCCGCCACGCTCATCAGCGCGGCAAAACTGAAACCCCGGGTCAGGCTCGTGGGCGTCATGCCCCTGGTGGAAAATATGATTTCCGGCAGTGCCACGCGACCGGGTGATATCATCAAGAGCCATGCCGGAAAAACCATCGAAATCGGCAACACGGATGCAGAGGGCCGCTTGATCCTGGCGGACGCCATGTCCTATACCTTGAAAAAATACAAGCCGGACATCATGATCGACATCGCCACCCTCACCGGCGCCTGTGTCGTGGCCCTGGGGGAAAAAATTGCCGGTCTTTTTACGCCCGATGACGCCCTGGCCGAGGCCATCGTCGAATCGGGCCAAAAGACCCATGAACGTATCTGGCGCTTGCCCCTGCCGGAAGATTACAAGGAGCTCTTGAAAAGCGAGTTGGCCGACACCAACAACATGAGCAGTACCCGCTGGGGTGGTGCCATCACGGCGGCCCTGTTTCTGTCGGGTTTTGTGGAAGGCACCCGCTGGGCGCACATCGATATCGCAGGCCCTGCGCACCAGAAAAAAGGCAGTGCCTACTGCGATGCCGGTGGCACCGGTTTCGGTGTCCGTCTGTTCTGCGATCTCATCGATCGACTGGCTTAGGGGTGTAGCTACGGTTAGAGCGTTTGTCACAATCTGAATAATTTCAACCGATAAGTGAACACATCGTTGCCTGATTGTAAATTAGACCAAACGGAACATATTTGATAAATTTTCATGCCCTATTTTTATAGGGTAACTATGACATTTCAATATAAATCTATGTTTCATGTTTCGTTGTGCGCGGACGGACATGAAAATTTATGACAACCGCTATAACCACAATCGAACGAGCGTATGAACCAGATGGATTTAAAAACCGACCCACTGGTGATAGGCAAGTTATGGAGATACGGGGATAGATGATGAAAAAATTGCGGCAGTATTTTTTTCAAGGCTTATTGGTTTTTTTACCATTGGCAGTAACGATTTTTGTGGTTTACACGGTGTTTGTAAAAATCGACAGCCTGTTTAATTTTAAAATACCCGGGCTTGGTCTGGCCCTCACCTTGTTGATCATCCTGGGTCTCGGCATACTGGCCTCGAACATCCTCATCAAAAAATTACTCGTATGGGTTGAGCTGATTTTTGAGCGTCTGCCGCTGATAAAATTGGTCTATTACGCGCTCAAGGACTTGATCAATGCCTTTGCCGGCGACAGAAAAAGCTTTGACAGCCCCGTGCTGGTGTCACTGTGGCCGGACGGCAATACCCAGGCCATCGGTTTTTTGACCCGCGCCAACCTGGATGCGCTTGGCGTCGAGGACCGGGTGGCGGTCTATTTCCCGCAATCATTTAATTTTGCTGGGAACCTGTTGATCGTACCCAGCCGTCAGATTACGCCGCTTGAGGCCGATCCGAGCGATGTCATGAGCCTGGTGGTATCGGGCGGAATTTCTTTTCGCAAACGCAAAAGCCTGGGGAACGGCACCTGAACCGGAGACTTCACGGACCGGACCCAACTGCCATGTAATGACAATCACGATCAAGGTCAAACGGACCCTATAGATTAGAAACAGGCCTCAACTTGCAACGCATTTGTACCAGGTCGAGGTTCTTTTGATCCAATCAGCATCATTGGCTTTAGCGATAATATTGCTACTGTTTTTCTGTGTCATAGCTATCCTCCTTTTTTGATAAATTTTCATGCCCACTTTTTTATAGGGTAGCTATGACATTTCAATATAAATCTATGTTTCATGTTTCGTTGTGCGCGGACGGGCATGAAAATTTATGGCAAGCTAAAGAAAAACCCCGATTCGCTCAAAGAGCCGAATCGGGGTTTTTTCTATTATTTTCTCGCGACGAAGTCGCCCACCTTTAACATCCCAGATAGATGTTAAAGGGCTTCGATAGCCTCGGTCAGTTCCGGTAAAAATTCGAGGATATCGGCTTCGATACCCACGTCCGCCACCTGGAATATAGGTGCTTTGGGATTTTTGTTGATAGCCACTACAAAGGGCTTGCCCTTGAGACCGCCCAGGTGCTGAAACGAACCGCTGATGCCACAGGCAAGATAAACCTTTGGTTTGACGGTCTGTCCGGATGTTCCCACCTGGCGAGATTTCTCAAGCCATTTGGCGTCGACTATCGGCCGTGAACAGGAGACCACGGCACCCATCGCTTTTGCCAGGTCTTGCGCGATTTCTATGTTGTCTTCGTCTTCGATCCCGCGTCCGATGGAAACCAGTACATCCTCTTTGGTGATGTCCACATCACCCACTTCGGCGGCCACGGTTTCAAGGTACACGCGCCGGGTTGACAGATCCCCGGCATCGGCCGATTTATCGACCACCTGACCGGAAGCAGCCTTGCTTTCATCCGGCTGGAATGCGCCGGCGCGGACATTGATGATGGCCCCCCGGGTGATATCGCATGCCACATGGGTACTCACGGCGCCGCCATATTCCTGACGAATACATTTCAACATCGATCCTTCGAGGGCTTCAAATCCGACCGTGTCCGGTACAAACACCTTATCCAATTTAATGGAAAGACCCGGTGACAGGTCCATTCCAAAGGTGTCGTGCGGTACCAGGAGAATGCAGTCCGGGGGCAGGATGTTCGAAAGCACTTTGCGGATGATCTCTGCATTGGGATAGGCAAGTGCCTGGTTATCGACCTTCCAGACCTCGGCATAGGAAGCCGCCAGCTCGCCACACAGGGCGTCGACGTCTGAACCGACCACCACCGCAGTCGGTGATTCGTCCGGTGCTATCTGTTTGGCGGCAGTCACCAGCTCGAGAGCTGAATCATCAGGGACCCCGTTCTTGAATGTAATATAGGTAAACATCTTTGCCATTATTTGATCCCTCCTTTGGCCTTGAGTAATTCGATCAGTTTTGTGACTATCTCCTCGGTACTGCCTTCCAGCATCTCGGCGCCTTCACCGAGTTCGGGGACGAAATAATCCAAGCGCTTGACCCCGGCACCGGCCGCGCCCACGGAGTCGGCCGAAAGTCCCAGATCGCCTGTACCGTAGACGGGTATATCGATGGAGGCCACTTTGCGAATACCCCGAATGCCGACATAGCGTGGCTCATTGATGCCGGTCTGGATGGAAAGCACACAGGGCAGCGTTATTTCGCTCATCTCCTGGTTGCCGCCCTCGATTTCCCTGCCGATCTTCAGTTTCTTGTCATCCAACACCTCGATGGTATTTACCAGCGACGCATAGGGCAGGTCGAGCATGGCCGCCAGCATGCCGCCGACCTGGGCAGCGCCGTCATCTGCCTGAGCGCCGGTCATAATTAGATCATAGTTGCCCTTCTCGACTGCGGCTTTCAATAAGGTCGCAGTACCTTTTCCGTCCGACCCTTCAAACGCATCATCCGTCAAGAGTAAACCATTGTCGGCCCCCATCGCCATTTCCCGTCTCACCACCTCTTCGGATTCTTCGTCGCCCACCGATACAATGGTTACACTTCCACCCACGTCGTCGCGGATCTGAATCGCCTCTTCCACGGCATAATTGTCCCACTCGTTCACCGAATAGACCAGGTCGTCTGTTTCGATGCCGGTGCCGTCTCTGTTGACCTCGATTTCATTTTCCGCTGTATCCGGGACTCTTTTGACACATACCAAGATCTCCATAACCGTCCTCCCCCTTTCAAATGTATTGAAGAATCTCGCAGCAAGCTGCGAGGAATGTTCTGCCGTGCGGCGGTGCTTCGCATCGACCGTAATGAATTCTGTCTAATAAATATTCGCTCGCTAACCCCGCGACAACCCACGCGGAATGCCCTTGATGTTGCGGTTCAATGATAACATCATTGCCCGTGGTCGGTCGGTGTCAACCTTGCATTTCCCGACAGCTCTAGATTTCTGCTGCCGGTGGAAGCGCTTTTTTCACCAGGTGCTGCAGCACCAGTTCGGTCAGGTCGATGGCTTCCATTTTGCCCTCCATGCCGGCCACCTTGATGGCGTCTTCGATATTGACGAGACAGAAAGGACATGCCGTCACGATGACATCGGCACCGGCTTGGGCTGCCATTTCAACCCTTAAAACACCCATGCGCTGCTCCTCCTCGGGTTCATAGAACAACATCAGCCCCCCGCCACCACAACAGAACGAGCGGTCCCGGCATTTCTGCATGTCAACCCGCCTGATACCGGGAATCGCATCGATAACCTGCCGGGGTTCTTCATACAGTCCGTTGTGCCGCCCCAGATAGCAGGGGTCATGGTAGGTGTATACCTTGCCGTTGCTGCCATTTGCCGTGAGTTTGAGGTTTCCGGCGTTGAGCTGCCGCAGAATATACTGACTGATATGCTCCAGCGGCGGAATATCCGTGTAATCGTTCTTGAGTGCGTTGAAGGCATGCGGATCGGCCGTGACGATTCTTTCCACGCCGGAAGCGAGAATGGCTTGCGTATTCTTGTCCCGCAAATCTTGAAACAGCATTTCCTCACCGAATCGCCGGACCTCGTGACCGCTGTCTTTTTCGTCCTTGCCCAGAATACCGAAATCCTCTTCGGCCGCCTGTAAAATGATAGCGCTGGCTCTGCCGATATCCTGCATCCGGTCATCGTAGCTGGTGATGCTGTCTACAAAATAAAGGGTCTTGGCGGTTTCTTTTTTTCCCAGGATCTTGACCTGGACGTCCTGCGGCAGATCCTTGGTCCAGTCGGCTCTCTTTTTCTCCATCTTACCCCACGGGTTACCCCTTTTTTCCAGGGCACTCAATGGCTTCTGCAGCGACTGTGGCACGGTGCCTTCATCTACCATGCCCCGGCGAAGATCGACGATCTTGTCGATATACTCGATCCCCAGCGGGCACTCCTGCTCGCATGCGCCACAGGTTGTACAAGACCATATTTCGTCTTCCAGGTAGACGCTGCCCATGAGCGGTTCCCTGTCCGGAGCAAAGGCACCGACCGGATAGATGGGATAGTTTTTGAAGACAGCATCCCTGCCCTTGATGGAGATGAACCTCGGCGACAATGGCCGCTTGACGGCATTGGCCGGACATTGATCAGAACACCGGCCGCAATCGGCGCAGGAGTAGAAATCCAGCAAATGTTTCCACGTAAAATCCTCCAGTTTCTTGACACCGAAAGATGCCAGGTCATCCAGTTGTTCGTCACTGATGCCGTGCCGCACCGGTTTGATACTGCCCCTGTCGATGCGCATGAAATACACGTTGAATATCGAGGTGATCACATGAAAATGCTTTCCTAAAGGGAGAAAGCACAGAAAAAAGAAAAAGGTGACATCATGAACATAATACGTGACCAGGTGTGTATTCTGTAATGTTGCCACGGCGGCATCACCCATCAGAATCTTGAAGAACCAGGCAAGGCTGAACGGTGCGATGAACTCGGCATGCAAGCCCTTCTGGGATTGGGCCACCGCAACACTGGCCTCAAACAGGCTCTCTGAAATCATGAGCGTCGATATGAGCAAGAGCACGAAAACGGCCTCCGTGGTATGATCTTTTCCATAACGTTCCGGCACGGCATACCTTTCAGGCTTAAAAATGCCCCTGCGAACGATGGCAATGGCGCACGCCACCAGAACCATGGTGGCGGCGTAGTCCTTGAACAGACTGTAAACGATCCCTAAGGGGCCTCCCAGCCCGGGAAAAACAAAATGTTCCGCAACACCCATAATCACCAGGGACGTGGAGCGAATGCTCAAAATGAGAAAACCGGCAAAAATGACGATGTGCAGGAGACCGGCCAGCAGATAGCGTGGTTGGCGGTATTGAAGCAGCCAGATCTTGACCAGGTTCCTAAAGCGTTCACCAAAGCGGTTCCAGCGGTTGTCCGGGGCCGCTTTCAACAACGGCATCGCCCGCATGGCCATTAGATAGGAAAATATGATGACACCCGCGATGGGGATCACGAATGAAAAAACGATGGTCGGTATGCCAAAAAACGATGCATTTGCCGGCGAAATCAACACGGTTTCCATTGCGTCGTATCCTTATGTAAGGAATTCTGCTTCATTAACATTCGTTCGTGGACCCAGCGGGAAGCCGCTGGGTTCACATTCGCGGTTGCGGTTGATCTTCAATCTTTTCTGTAACCGCAAAACTCGATACCATAAAACAGTGACCCGGGCAAGCCCATTGAAAACGTATTATTTCCCGCCAAAAGCATCTTCCGATATTCGGGTAATGGCATCGTTGCCGTTCAGAATCGCATTCATTTTGCCCATGCTGATGGGCAATATGGAATGGATAAAATATTCAGCGCTCATGGTTTGGCCCTCATAAAAGGCCTGATCTTTTTCTTGGCTCCCTCCTCCAGGCGCTTGGCTGCTATGGACGCCCGCCAGAGTAGCATCCATGCCATGACGACATCACCCATGGCCTCCATGAAAGGATACGCAAAGGCAAAGGCATCCAAAGCCTTTTCAGACATGGCCGTCTTGCCCATGTACATGGCGACTTCGCCCAGCTTGTTGACGGTCTCCGTGAGCCTTTCCGCAAGATCCGTCAAGGATGGTATGGCCTTGGCCACGGCGATAACCGACTGGACTTCTCCCAGGAGATCCATAATCGGCTTGCCCTCGTTCATGCCGAGTTTTCTCCCCAGGAGGTCCATGGCCTGGATACCGTTGGTGCCCTCGTATATCATGGTAATCCTGCAGTCCCGGACAAATTGCTCCTGCGGGTACTCCCTGATATACCCATAGCCACCATACACCTGCATGCCGATATTACAGACATCGTAGGCATGGTCTGAGACATATCCTTTGGCGATGGGGATCAGGATATCGACGAGACCCTTGTATTTCGCTTTTTCGGCGTCATCAACTGAAATCTCGATCATGTCGTCACAATAAGCCACATAGTATAACAGGCTTCGCATCCCTTCTACATAGGCTTTCATGGTCAACAGCTGACGCCGGACATCCGGGTGCTGAATAATGGGCACCGCAGGTGCCTCGTTGTCCATGAAACTCATAAGATTCTTGCCCTGTATGCGCTCACGGGCATAATTGACGGCATTCAGATAGGAGGCGCTCGCACAACTCAATGCCTGGAGCCCTACCAGGAGACGGGCCTCGTTCATCATGAGAAACATGGCCCGCATGCCTTTGTTTTCTTCACCCAGCAGCATGCCGCGGCA
This sequence comes from uncultured delta proteobacterium, assembly GCA_963701385.1. Classification (GTDB taxonomy): domain Bacteria; phylum Desulfobacterota; class Desulfobacteria; order Desulfobacterales; family B30-G6; genus B30-G6. Next base: position 135,153 of record CAVOZW010000011.1, on the reverse strand, counting down.
GTTGCCCTTACCACCCAAGGTCAATGAGCAGGTTGAATTGCCATGGATGCCCATCTTTTCTTCCGTTCCGGTGCAGACAACATCGTTCGGATCACCCAGACTGCCGTCATCATTGACCCATATTTTGGGAACCAGAAACAGGGAAATGCCTTTGGTTCCCGACGGTGACCCTTCGATACGCGCAAGCACAGGATGAATGATATTCTCAGCCAGATCGTGCTCGCCGGAAGAAATGAAAATCTTGCTGCCGGTGATGCTGTAAGTGCCGTCTTCATTTCTGGTCGCCGTGGTGGTCAAAGCCCCTACGTCCGATCCAGCCTCGGGCTCCGTCAGCAGCATGGTGCCGGTCCATTTTCCCGTATACATCTTTTTGAGAAAGATCTTTTTGAGCTTGTCGGTTCCGAATGCCTCCACCAGTTTTCCTGCACCGTGGGTCAGACCCGGATACATCATGAAGGCGTAATTGGCTGCATTGAAAAAATCGCCGGCCGAAAGGGCCACGGTTCGCGGCATTCCCTGACCACCCCATTCGGGGTCCTCGGTCATGGCAACCCATTCGCCCTCTACGAAGAGATCGTATGCTTTATGAAATTCCTTGGGGACGATTACGTGACCGTTTTCGAATCGGGTACCTTCCCTGTCGCCAATTTCCCGTGTGGGCAAAATCTCCTTGATGGCCAGATTCCGCGCTTCGGAAACGATCAAGTCGATGGTTTTGCGGTTAAATTCTGCATAGGCTTCATGTTCGCTGACACGAGCGATATCCAGCTGTTCATGAAGGACAAAATCGACATCCCTTCGATCTGCAAGTAATTGTGCCATTTTTTTCTCTCCTTGATTTTCTTTTATTTACAGCTGTAAACGATAAGCGATAGGCTTTAAGCTGCTTAGCGCTTGTAGCTTAAGGCTTAAAGATTGGTGTCGGTGCTTCCGATACCATGAATAAACAGCGACACCAGCGGATCGCTCATGGATACCAGGTCATATTCCCCATCTGAATGAAGCCAGGTATTGATGACCTCATCCACCGCTCCCAGAATAAAGCGTTTGACCAGGCTCATATACAGGTCTTTGCGGATCGTCCCTTGTGCCTGACCCTGCTCCACGATTTTCGTGACGATATCCAGGTACATGTCTGACATTTCCCGAATCTGATCTTCCACCATGCGTGTGCGCTGATGGGTCTCTGACTGGTAGAGAATGGCCATATTCCGGTCTGCCTGAAACTCCTGCAGATGTCGCCGAATCAGGTTGCGAAGCTTATCAATGGCGTTGTCAGCCTTGTCCACCTCTTCTCTGAAGCGCCCGAAGACCTGCTTGGTCTTGTAAGTGAAGAACTGAACCAAAATATCATCTTTATTCTTGAAATACAGATAGATAGTGCCATCCGCCACGCCGGCTTCTTTGGCGATCTGAGCAATGGTGGACTGAAAGAACCCGTTCTCGGCAAATGTCTTGATCGCCGCCTCGAGGATTCGCTGGTATTTGTCATTTTCTTTGCGTTTTTTAAGAATGCTGCACCTCCACGAGTATCGGCTTTGATATTATGAATGAACATTCATTCATTTTATAGACAAAAAAAATGCTTGTCAAGCCAATTTTTTCATTTTGTATGTTGTTTTTTTATCATAGATTATCAATCAGATAAATACATTTCTCATTGAGCGTGCCCCGTGAAATAATCTGGATTTTAGCACCAGATATAACTGAAGCGAAACTCATTCATTAGAAACAGACCTCAACTTGCAACGCATTTGTACCAGGTCGAGGTTCTTTTGATCCATTTAGCATCATTGGCTTTGCGGAGTTTCTAATGTGAATTTAGATCAACTCTTTTGGAGATGATCCATTTAGGGATGGGCACTAACTAGATGGCCGGCGCTATAGTTTCAGATGTTAAGTGATAAGCTCAACGTTTACGTACAGTTATAGCGATTATCATTTGTGGGTTTCGTGTGAGGTTTGATCAAAGCTGCGACGGGTGGTGACGAACAGCGGTCACCTGTTTGAAGCCGTTAGCGATCCTTGGAAAAACCACGGCCTTGAATGGCAACGATAGCAAGCATTGCTGATTTGAAACCGTATCTTACCTGGCACGGGTGTCTTCCAAACGCTTTCCGTCTTTTCGGCCGATGGTTTCATCGAGCATTGACAGCGCCTTGTCTTTTCCCACCAACTGCACAAATGTGCCAAAGCGTGGCCCGCGCTCCTGACCGAAAAGCACCTCATAGAACATCTTGAAGAAATCCTTGGGTTCCGTCTCGAACTTGCGGGCCACTGAAAACGGCATGGTCTGCAGTGCGCTGTCATCCGTAATGTCACAGGCGGCAAGATCCTGGCGAAGCTGTTCCAGCATCGCTTTTTCCGATTCTGTGGGATGACGGTATTGTTTGTGGGGCAAAACGAAATCCCGGTAATAGGCCATGGCCTTTTTTACCAGATCCGTGACAACATCCTGATGGGCCTGCAGATCGGGATCATAGCGTTTGAGATATTCCATGATCAAGGCCCTGTCATCGGCCCCGACCGCGGAAATCAGGTTGTTGATCAACGAAAAATTGATCGATGAGGCGTAGGCCGGAACCTGCCCGCCCTTGTGAAAAAGATGCCAGATGGGCGTATCAGGCTGATTTTCTCTTGAAAGTTCCGGGTAGCGCTTCAAACCCGACAGATAGTCGTCCACCGATTTGGGAACGATCCCCCAGTAGAGTCGTTTGGCCTGCTGGGGATTCTGAAATATATAATAGAGCAGCGACCCCAGGGGCGCGTAAGTCGTCCAGGTGTCGATGGTCAGGCCCCTGCCCACGCTCTTGGAAATCTTGCGGCCCTCCTCGTCCAGAAACAGTTCACAGAAGATGCCGTTGGGGGGCTGTTTTCCCATGGCACGCGTGATCTTGCCCGACAGTCGTGCCGATTCAATCAAATCCTTGCCGTACATTTCATACCCGATGTCATAGGCAAACCAGCGCAGAGCCCAGTCGACCTTCCAACCCACCTTGACCTTGCCGTCGAATATTGATGTCGAACCGTGGTGACGACAGCTCTGAAGCAGCCCGTCTTCCTGGTCGCAGACATAGTCGATGGTATCGCTGTCGGCATGGTAAGCCGTAACGCGTGTGCTGTTGATCCGGCCGCATTTTTCGCAGATGGGAAAAAAAGGCGACCAGTCGCGACGTTTTCCTTCGCTCAGGGTGGGTAGAATAACCGCCTTGACCGCCTCCACTTTCTTCAAAACGAGGCTCAAGCTGTCGTTGAAGTCACCCCTGACATAGGCCTCCTGTGAGCTCTGAAACCTGTAATCGAAGTCATAGCTGTCTAGGAACTGCTTCAGTTTCTGGTTCATGTAGGCACTGTAGCTCTCGCATTCGCCAAATGGATCGGGGATTTGACACAGGGGCTTCCCGATATTTTCCTTGAGCATTTCCTGCTGCGGCATGTTCAAGGGCACCTTCCGCAGACCATCCATGTCATCGCTGAAGGCAATGAGCTCCGTGGGCCACTGGGTCAGATATTCAAACGCCTGGCGCACCCACGTGGTACGGGCCACTTCCGCAAACGTCCCGATATGGGGCAAACCGCTGGGCCCGAAACCGGTCTCGAACCTGACCGGCTTTGCCGGCGGCACCGCATACCGTTTTTGGAGTTTTAGGGCCTCTTTGAAAGGCCAGGCTTTGTAGTCGGCTGGTGACATATGATCTCGCTTTCTCATGCTGGGCTAATTTTGGAACACTCTTTTAATAACAACCCATCTGACTGATAAGCTGTTTTGCGCACCGAACATAATCCTATTGACCGGATCTTGCAAGCAAAGAATGGGCGTCCAATCCCATTGCTCAATTTCTATTGACAAGCCGCCTTCCGCCATATACACATTTTCATTTGTGTTACAATGTGTAGCGCTAAATGTGAAACACACAAAAACGATGTAATCGTAATATTTGTAATTAAAACAAATCGTTGCGATCAATCAATTCCAATTCTGTCCGTGATTTGAACGAAAAACCCATCAGAACAACCGGGAGAATCTAACCATGCCTAAGGATATAATAGGTGCGACAATGGTGGTCGGTGGCGGCATCGCGGGGATGCAATCTGCCCTGGATCTTGCTGAATCCGGCTATTATGTATACCTGGTCGAAAAGTCGTCGGCCATTGGCGGGCTCATGTCCCAGTTGGACAAGACCTTCCCGACCAATGACTGTGCCATGTGAGTCATTTCACCCAAACTGGTCGAGGTCGGCCGGCATCTCAACATCGAACTGCTCACAAACACGGAATTGGTGGAACTGAAGGGGAAACCCGGCAATTTTACAGCAAAAATTCACCAGGAGCCCCGATTCATCGACCTGGACAAATGCACCAGTTGCGGCGAGTGTGCCAAGGTCTGCCCCATCACCCGTGCCAACGAATATGACGAAGGGCTCTCGAAGCGCAAAGCGGCATTTAAAAAATATCCCCAGGCCATTCCTGGCGCCTATGGTATCGACAAACGCGGCACCGCGCCATGCAAGGCCACATGCCCTGCGCATGTTAGCATCCAGGGCTACATTGCCCTTATCAACCAGGGTCAATACAGGGAAGCCCTGGAACTCTTCAAGCAGGAGCATCCTTTCCCCGGCATCTGCGGCAGGGTCTGCCATCACCCGTGTGAGGAGATCTGCACCCGCAACGACGTGGACCAGCCACTGGCCATCCGCGAGCTGCATCGCTTTCTGGCAGACTACGAGCGGCAGCAGGGCGACTGGTATATACCGGAACTTGATGAATCCAGAGAAGAAAAAGTGGCTATCATCGGATCCGGACCGGCAGGCCTGACCACCGCCTACTGTTTGGCGCGCATGGGGTACCAGGTCACCATTTTCGAGAAACTCCCCGTGGCCGGCGGTATGATGGCCGTGGGAATTCCGGAATATCGTCTTCCCAGGGACCTGCTGGCCGATGAAATTCAGGTCATCCAGAAAATGGGTGTTGCGATACAGACCGGTGTCACCTTTGGAGAAGACATCACCCTCGACAGCCTGAAAAAAGATGGCTTTTGTGCTGTTTTCCTGGCCATCGGACTGCATGGTGGCCGCAAATTGGGCGTCGAAAACGAAGATGCCGCAGGGGTCCTGCAAGGGGTTGATTATCTGAGGGACTGCGCCATGGGCAAAGACATTGCCATCGGCGAAGATGTCGTTGTCGTGGGTGGTGGAAATGTGGCCATCGATGTGGCCCTGACCGCCAAACGCAAGGGGGCCAAGAACGTGACCCTGATCTGCCTTGAAAAACGCGAGGAAATGCCGGCCTGGCAACACGAAATCGAAGAAGCCATGGAGGGCGATATCCAGATTGTCAACAGCTTTGGACCCAAATCCTTCTATATTGATAAAAGCAACAAGGTTTCCGGAATCGAATTCAAAACCTGTACCACCGTTTTTGATGAAGGGGGCCGGTTCAATCCGCAGTATGACGACAATGCCTGCCAGCCATTTTTTGGGGACACGGTGATTGTCGCCATTGGTCAGAGTGCGCAACTCGAGCATATAAAAGCCCAGGGCATTCCCGTCACGGCGCGTGGCGGACTCGAAGCGGATCCCGTCACGCTGCAGACCGGATTGGATTGGGTTTTTGCGGGCGGTGATGCTTTCTATGGTCCCAAGTCCGTGGTGGATGCCGTCTCCTGTGGCAAGGAAGCCGCCGAGAGTATTCACAGATTTATCAACGGCCAGGACCTGGCAGCGAACCGGGAAAAGAACTGGGAATTCGAAAAGCCCGCTATTGAAAACGAGCCCAAGAAAGACCGCACCCCTGTGCGCTGTCTCGATCCTGAATCCCGGGCGTGTAATTTTCTGGAAGTCTCGTTCGGTTACAACGAGGCCGAGGCTAAAACCGAAGCCCAGCGTTGCCTGGAATGTGGTATCTGCTCGGAATGCTACCAGTGTGTCAAGGTCTGTCTGGCGGAAGCGGTCGACCACAGCCAGACCGCGGTCGATAAGGAAATCAAGGTCGGGTCGGTCATTCTTTCCGCTGGAACGGAACTGTACGACCCCAGTGGCCTCAAAGAATTCTACCACTATGGTGTCAACCCGAATGTCATGACCAGCCTGGAATTTGAACGCATATTGAGCGCTTCCGGACCCACCATGGGGCATCTTGTAAGACCCTCGGACGAAAAAGAGCCCCAAAAAATTGCCTGGCTGCAATGTGTGGGTTCACGGGATACCAACAGGTGCGGCAACGGATACTGCAGCTCGGTCTGTTGTATGTACGCCATCAAGGACGCCATGATCGCCAAGGAACATTCCGGGGGCGATCTGGACTGTGCTGTTTTTAATATGGATATCCGCTCTTTTGGCAAAGATTATGAAAAATATTATGATCGGGCCAGGAACAGAGAGGCGATCCGTTTTGTCAAAGCCCGGGTGCACACCATCACCGATGACCCTGAAACCCGCAACCTGAAAGTGCAGTTTGCCGACGAAAGCGGGCAGATGCAGGAAGAGGTCTTCGATATGCTGGTGCTCTCCGTGGGCTTGCAGGTCGGTGAGTCGTCGGTCGAGCTGGCCAGGCGACTCGAGATCGACCTCAACCATTACAACTTTGTCAGCACCGATCCCTTTGCACCGGTGGCAACGTCGCGGCCCGGCGTCTACACCTGTGGTATATTTCAGGGTCCCAAAGACATTCCCGCGTCCGTCACGGAAGCCAGCGCCGCCGCCAGCGCTGCCGGTATGGACATTGCGGAAGCCAGAGGAACACATATCAAGAAAATTGCGCTGGCCGAAGAACTCGACGTCAGCGAAGAAGAACCCAGGGTCGGCGTCTTTGTCTGCAATTGCGGCATCAACATCGGCGGCGTGGTAGACGTCCCGGGCGTGCAGGCCTATGCCGCCACCCTGCCCGACGTCGTATACACGGACAACAACCTCTTCACCTGCAGTCAAGACACCCAGGAAGACATCAAGAAAAAGATCAAGGAACAAAAACTGAACCGGGTGGTGGTGGCCTCCTGCAGCCCCAAAACCCATGCGCCCATGTTTATGGAAACCCTGGAAGCCTGTGGTCTCAACAAATATCTCTTTGAAATGGCCAACATCCGCAACCAGAACTCATGGGTGCATGCCAACAATCCCGACATCGCCACCCAGAAGGCCAAGGATCTGGTAAGAATGGCCGTGGCTCGCTCCAGGAGCCTTCGACCACTGAAAGAAAAAATTATCGGCGTCAACAAGCGGGCCCTGGTGATCGGTGGGGGTATCGCCGGCATGAATGCCGCTCTCAATATCAGCAAACAGGGTCTCCCCGTAACCCTGGTGGAAAAGGGATCAGAACTGGGAGGTATGGCGCGCAAACTTCATCACACCATCGAGGGTGCCGACATTCAGCAGTACTTGCATGATCTTATCGAAGATGTGAGCGCCCGGGAAAACATCGACATCCTGACCAATGCCGTGGTGATGTCCTTTGACGGTTTCCAGGGCAACTTCGCCACCGAAATCGGTCTTGGCCCGATGCGCGAACCCATGGTCATCGAACATGGCGTCATCCTGGTGGCCACCGGCGCCAATGAGTATCAGCCCAAGGAATATCTCTACGGCACAGACGAACGCGTCAAGACCCAGGTTGAATTGACGGATTACCTCCATGACCAGGGTGCCGAAAAACTGGATTGCGTCACCATGATCCAGTGTGTGGGATCACGAAACGAAGAGAACCCCAATTGTTCGAGAATCTGCTGCCAGTCAGCGGTCAAGAATGCGCTGGCCATCAAGGAGGCCAGTCCCGACACCCAAGTGTTTGTCCTCTATCGGGACATGCGGACTTACGGACTGCTGGAGGACTATTACACCAAAGCCAGGCAAAAAGGCGTCATCTTCGTTCGCTTCGACCAGCAGCATCCACCGGAGGTCACAGCCACCGAGGAGGGCTTGCTGGTTACCGTCAAGGACCACGTGCTCCAGCAACCGATCCAGATCCGCTCGGATCTGCTGGTTCTCAGCGCCGGGGTCGCGGCTGCCGACACGGAAGCACTGAGTAAAATCATGAAGCTGAACCGCAACCCGGAAGGTTTTTTCCTCGAGGCCCACGTAAAGCTCAGACCTGTGGACATGGGAAGTGACGCCACCTTCCTGTGTGGCACCGCCCATGCACCAAAATTGATATCTGAAACCATTGCCCAGGCCCAGGCAGCTGCCTCCCGGGCCATGACCTTTCTGGCGAAAGACGAAATCAAGCTGTCGGCCATCACGGCCAAGGTGGATGTGGAGCACTGCGTCAAATGCCTGACCTGTGTTCGCTCGTGTCCCTTTGACGTGCCCAAATTCGATATCGAAAAAGGAGAAATCGTCATTGACGAAGCCATGTGCCATGGCTGCGGCATATGTGCCTCGGTTTGCCCACGCGAGGCTATCAGCTTGAGTTTTTATGAAGATGACCAGATTCTCTGCAAAATAGACGCGCTACTGGCAGGAGGCTTTTAATGACGGATTTTGAACCGACGATTATCGCATTTTGTTGTGATTATTGAGGATATTCGGCAGCGGACCTGGCAGGTTCCATGCGGCTCGATTATCCGGCAAACATCAAGATTATTCGGGTACCCTGTACCGGAAAGGTAGATCTCATGTACCTTCTCCGGTCGATCCAGAAAGGTGCGGACGGCGTCTATGTGGTGGGATGTCTGGAAGGGACCTGCCATTATAATGAAGGCAATTTCAGGGCCCGTGAACGGGTCGAGCATGCACGCATGCTCTTGGAAGAAATAGGCCTTGAAGCCGACAGGGTTAGAATGTATAATCTCTCTTCCGGCGAAGGGCCTACCTTTGCGGCCTACGCCAAGGAAATGACAGAAATTATCAAGGCATTGGGACCCAATCCATTAAAGGATTCGGGGACAGCCTAATACGGAGGAACGAACATGGCTGAAGAAGCAATTAAAATAGGCGGGAAGAAGAAGAGTATCTTCCTGGACAAGGTCAAGGAACTTCTCCCCGAAGGGGGGAATTTGAACCTTTGTCTGACCTGTGGTGCCTGCTCTTCCGGTTGCCCTGCCACGGGAATCGGGGGCATGGACCCTCGCAAGTTTTTGCGTATGGCGGCACTCGGGATGGACGAAGAAATCCTGAAATCAGAATGGGTATGGTGGTGCAGCATGTGTCAGCGCTGCATCTATGTCTGCCCCATGAAAATAGACATCCCGCAGCTCGTTTTCAATGCGCGGGGTTCCTGGCCCAGGGAAGAGCGCCCCAAGGGGATCCTGGGTTCCTGCGATATGGCGCTTCGCAACGATACCTGCAGTGCCATGGGCGCCACGGAAGAAGACTTCCAGTTCGTGGTGGAGGATGTGCTGGAAGAGTACCAGGAAAGCCAGCCGGAGTTCAAGGACATGCAGGCGCCCGTCAATAAAAAGGGCGCCCAGTTTTTCCTGAACCAGAATTCCCGTGAACCGGTCACGGAGCCCGATGAAATGGTGCCGCTGTGGAAAATCCTGCATCTTGTGGGGGCCGACTGGACTTATGGCACCAAAGGCTGGGCGGCTGAAAACTATTGCATGTTCATGGCCGACAACGAAAACTGGAAACACATCGTCGAGGTCAAGGCAAAAGCGGTGCAGGACCTCGAGTGCGCGGTCTGGCTCAATACCGAGTGAGGGCACGAACTCTTTGCAGTCCGGGCCGGACTGAAAAAATTCAAGATCGACTACAATTTTGAAATCAAGAGCATCATTCAATACTACGCCGAGTGGATCCGCGAGGGCAAACTCAAAGTCAGTTCCGAGTGGAACCGCGAGCGGCAAATCAAATTTACCGTACAGGACCCGTGCCAATTGGTACGAAAATCCTTTGGAGACCCGGTGGCCGAGGATCTGCGCTACATTACCAAAGCGGTGGTGGGTGAAGAAAATTTCGTCGAGATGTTCCCGAACCGCTCGAACAATTACTGCTGCGGCGGGGGCGGCGGGTTCCTCCAATCCGGTTATCCGGAAGAGCGCCGTACCTATGGCAAATGCAAGGCCGACCAGATCCTGGCAACAAAGGCCAGTTACTGTATCACGCCCTGCCACAACTGCCATGCCCAGGTTCACGACCTGGCGGATCAGCGGGACCATGCCTGGGAAACGGTACATCTGTGGACCTTGATCTGCCTCTCCCTGGGCATCCTGGGACCCAACGAACGGGCCTACCTGGGAGATGATCTAAAAGACGTCGACGTATTTCATCCCGAATCGGAGATGTAGGAGGAAACATGATAGTCGCCAAAAGAAAACCGTTTGACGAGATAAAAGAGATGCTCAAGGCGCATAAAAAAGTCCTCATCGCCGGTTGCGGAACCTGCGTGGCCGTCTGTCTGGCAGGTGGTGAAAAGGAAGTCGATGTGCTCAATACAGAACTCGACATGGCCAGGAGGCTGGAAAACAAGCCCCTCGAGACCGGCACCATCACCGTGGAACGACAGTGTGATGTGGAATACCTGGAGCCCTTCGACCCCCTCGTCAAGAATTACGATGCCATTCTGTCCATGGCCTGCGGCGTCGGCATCCAGTTTTTGGCGGAACGCTTTCCCGGCATCCCCGTGTACCCGGCGGTCGATACCACCGGCATGTCGGCCAACCTGGCCGTAGGATGGTACGAGGAGCGCTGCCGATCCTGTGGCGAATGTGTTCTGGGTATGACGGGTGGTATCTGTCCGGTTACCATGTGCGCCAAGGGCCTTTACAACGGCCCGTGCGGCGGCACCAACAACGGCAACTGTGAGATCAGTGACGACCAGCCCTGTGCCTGGTTCAAAATTTACGAACGCCTGGCAACCCAGGACCGCCTCGACTGTATCCTCAGCATCAAAGAGCCTGTCGGGTGGAACGACCAGGTCCCGCGGACATTGATTCAGCCGGGATACAAAAAGCCTGAGAAAACCAAGGCCAAATAATATTGGATTACAATAAAGAAAAATCATCATTTATCTGATATCTGACATAAGGTGATGCACATGAGCACAGAGGAAAACGGTTTCAAATCAGGAAGCAATTTGGAGAAAATCTTGCGGGCCGGTCACTTTGCATTTACGGGTGAGCTTGGTCCGCCACGGGGTTCCGATGCGGGGGAAGTAAGGGAAAAGGCCAAACACCTGAAAGGGGTGGTGGACGCGGTCAACATCACCGACAACCAGACGGCCATGGTCCGGATGTCCAGTTGGGCGGCCAGCCTTCTCATCATGCAGGAGGGTCTCGAACCCAATTTTCAGATGGTGTGTCGCGACCGGAATCGCCTGGCCATGCAGTCCGACATCCTCGGGGCCGCTGCACACGGCATCAAGAACATGCTGTGCCTGTCCGGAGACCATCAAAAATTCGGCGACCACCCCAATGCAAAGGGTGTCTTCGATATCGATTCCATCCAGCTTATCGGTATGGTCAAAAAGATGCGCGACGAAAGCAAATTTCAGGGCGGTGCCGACCTGGCAGTCGCCCCGAAAATGTTTATCGGGGCGGCTGCCAACCCCTTTGCCGACCCGTTTGAATGGCGCGTTCACCGACTGGCCAAAAAAATCAATGCCGGTGTCGATTTTATTCAGACCCAGTGTATCTACAACATGGACAAATTCAGAGCGTTCATCAAGCAAGCCAACGACATGGGCTTGACTGAAAAAGTCTACATCCTGGCGGGCGTTACACCCATGAAGAGTGTCGGTATGGCCAAGTATATGAAAAGCAAAGTGCCTGGCATGGATGTTCCCGACGACGTTATCAAACGACTCCAGGGGGCTGAAAAAGGAAAGGTCGCCGCAGAAGGCATTAAGGCCGCCTGCGAGCAGATCGAGGAATTCAAAGAAATGAAAGGGGTTGCCGGTGTGCATCTCATGGCCATCGAGTGGGAGCACAAAGTCCCGGAAATTGCCGAGCAGGCAAAGGTGTTGCCGCGCCCGCAGGTCTAAAAAAAGATGCCCTGCCATAGGGGTGACATCGCGCCGCAACAATTGACCGTCAATCTTGAAACCTGTTCTAAAAAAAAGTCAACCTATTGATCTGTTGACATCATGAAGGGGGCATTATGAAAAAAATCAAATTTGTGTGTGCTTTCATCCTAATACTGGGTATCCTTGCGAGTCCCTGCCTCGCCAAAGATTTAAAGGGCAAACTGGGCATCGGTTTTAATTCTCAATTCAGTCCCCAGGAACTCGATTCCCTGTCCGGCAAATACTGGATCAACAACGAACTCGCCGTCCAGGCGCTTGTCGGGTTCAATTTTTCAGACGAGTCCGATGAGCTGGATGTGGGCGGCAAGTTATTCTTCAAACTCGCCGATGAAGAGAATCTCCACGTGGATGCCTTTGCGGGTTTGGGAATTGCCCGTATCGATCCGGATGAAGGCAGTACCGAGACGGCCAAATGGATCAGCGTCGGCATGGGGATCGAATATTTTTTCAGCGGCCTGCCCAATCTCGGCTTTTCAACCGAGGTCGGTGTTACCATGATGGACTTTGACGACAACACGTCCTTTGGAACCATGGGTGATTCCTTTGTGGGCGCCGGAATCCATTACTACTTTGACTTCCTGTCACCGTCCGTCAAAAAGCCGGAGGAGGTAGAGGCGGTCGAGAAGAAAGCCGAGATAGAGTAAAGATAGGGTTCGAGGTCCTATCATCCGCTCGGGCTAAGCTGCCTTGGAGATCTTCACCGCACACACCTTATACTCCGGAATACCGGATACCGGATCAAGGGCCGCATGGGTTAGATTGTTCGCAGCAGCCTGAGCAAAATGGAACGGGATGAAAACGGTTCCGGCAACGGCCTTTTCAGAAATTTTGATGGCTGCACGGATATCCCCCCGCCGGGATTCAACCTTGACCATCGAACCGTCTTTAAGATCGTAAGTCTTTGCGTCAGCGGGTGAAATCTCCACAAAACAGGCCGGCGCCCTTTCGTTCAGGCCCTCTGATTTCATGGTCATGGTCCCGGTATGATAATGATACAGGACACGACCGGTCGTCAGGAACAGGGGGTAATCCGCGTCGGCTTTTTCAGCCGGCTCGGTGTAGTCGATGGCGTGAAAAAGACCCCTGCCCCTTGTAAACTGGTCCCGATGAAGTATCGGTGTCCCGGGGTGCTCTTTGGTGGGGCAGGGCCAGTGAATGCCCTCGTAGGCAATCCGATCATAATCGATCCCCGCATAGGACGGCGTCACCGCGGTCAGTTCTTCCATGATCTCCCGGCTGCCGGCGTAGGACATGGCAACTCCCATACGCGTCGCAATCTCTGCGATGATCTTCCAGTCATCCATTGCCTGACCCGGTGCCTCCACTGCTTTGCGTATACGCTGAACGCGCCGCTCAGTATTGGAAAACGTGCCCTCTTTCTCGGCAAAACACTTGGACGGCAGAACCACGTCCGCAAGCTGCGCCGTCTCGGTCATGAAGATATCCTGCACCACCAGAAAATCGAGCTTGCTTAGGCTCTTTTTGGCATGATTCAGATCGGGGTCCGACACCAAAGGATTTTCACCGATGATATACAAGGCCTTGAGCTCCCCCGCATGCGCCTTGGGGATCATTTTCGTAACCGTCAGGCCGGGTTGGGTGGGTAAATTGCTGACACCCCAGGCGTCCTCCATCTTCTTGGCGACGGCCAGGTCCGCCACCGGCTGGTACCCTGAATACACGTTCGGCAATCCGCCCATGTCACAGGCGCCCTGGACGTTGTTCTGACCCCGCAACGGATTGACCCCCCCGCCTTCGACGCCCATATGACCACAGAGCATGGCAAGGTTTGCCAGGGATTTTACGTTGTCCGTCCCCGAGGTATGCTGGGTAATCCCCATACAATAGCAGATACTACCAACCCTGGCGCCTGCGTACATCCTGGCGGCATCGGCCAGAGCTGCCTGGGGAATACCGGTGATCTCCTCCACGTAGGCCGGCGTATATTTTGCCACGACCTTTTTGAGTTCTTCGAAACCCTCGGTTCGCTTTTCAACAAACGCCTGGTCATGAAGGTTTTCATTGATGATGACGTTCATCATGCCGTTGATCCAGGCCACATCGGTGCCCAGTTTTTGTCTCAACCAGTGATTGGCAAACTTGGCGATCTTAATAAATCGTGGATCGACAACGATGAGTCTGGCGCCTCTGAAGGTGACCGCTCTCTTGATGAATGCGGACAAGACCGGGTGGTTCTCGGTGGTGTTGGACCCGGTGACGAGAATGACGTCCGCTGTTTCGATGTCGCTGATGGTATTTGTCATGGCACCGCTTCCGAATGCTGCAGCCAGACCGGCTACGGTCGAGGAATGTCAGAGCCGGGCACAGTGGTCGATGTTGTTGGTCTTCAACACCGCCCGTGCAAATTTATTGGCGATGTAGTTCTCCTCGTTGGTAATTCTGGCTGAGGTCAAGACACCAAGACTGTCCGACCCATGGGTATTCTTTATGTCGTTGAACCGTTTGGCAACCAGGTCCAGCGCCTCGTCCCAGGTGGCTTCCCTGAAGGTATCGTTCTCTTTGATCATGGGTGTGGTCAAGCGTTCAGACGAGTGGATGAAGTCATATCCGAATCGGCCCTTGACACACAAGCTGCCGAAGTTCGGGGGTACCCCTTCGACACCGGAAACCTTGACAACCCGGTTGTCCTTGACGTGCAGATAGAGCTGACACCCCACACCGCAGTAGGCGCAGGTTGTGCGAATCTTTTGGGTTTCCCAATGCCGTACCCGATAGCGGACGTCCTTTTCCACCAGTGCACCCACCGGACACACCTGAACACATTCACCGCAGAAAACACAATCCGAATCTTTGAGGGGTTTATCGTCGGCGGCGATGATTTTGGAATGACTGCCCGTGTAACCGAACCGAATGGCATTGTTGACCTGTATATCGTTACAGGCCTGAACACACCGGCCACACTTGATGCAACGCGAAAAATCCCGGACGATAAACGGGTTGACCGTTTCCATGGGATAGGGCGTTCCCGCATCTGAAAATCGTCTGGGCTCCACCTGATAGCGATAGGCCAGATCCTGCAAACGGCAGTCCCCCCAGACCGGGCAAAGCTCTGAACTGTCGTCGTACTGCTGGACGCTCATCTGAAACTGAGCCCAGTCCTCGCTGCCGGTGCCCCTGATGGCACAGTTGTGGTTCCCCGTGGAGAGCATGAGCTGAATGATCATTCGGCGGGCCTGCACAACCTTCAAAGATTCCGAATGGACCAGCATGCCTGCCTCGGCCAGGGTGGCACAGGAAGGCAAAAGATCCTTCTCGTTTTCTATTTCCACCACACAAATTCTGCAATTGCCAGTAGGGGAGGCCCCCTTCAGGTGACACAGCGTCGGGATATCGATGTCGTTCCTTCCGGCTACCGTCAGTATGGTTTCTCCGGGTTCGAATGAAAACGCATTGCCATTGATGACGATTTTTTCCTGATCATTCATGTGCAAATCCTCTGCATCCAATCGTTATAGAAATCGGGTTGATACCATCCGGATTATGTAACCAAAAGCAATGGTTTTGTCAATGCTGTGTGTCGCCGGATAACAATGATCCTAGAAAATGATTCATCTGTCGATACCACCAGGGCCAGTCATGGTTTACATCATGGCCCCAGTAGTCGATCGTTGCCGGGATGGCTTTTTCTTTGAGCAGAAAATCCAGGTAACGGGTATCTTGGATGGCTTCATCCTCCCAGGCCCCCTGCCCTACGCACACAACAATCTTACGCTGTCGGTACAGATCCAGATACCATGAATCGTTCATGCCGGGCAGATAACTCAAAGGAGAGTTGAAATAGACGTCGGGCAAATCGGCGGCCGACAGCTCAAATTCGGGCCGGTCCAGACGGTAGAGGCCGCTCAAGGCGATGGTTCCTTCAAAGATATCCGGATGCTTCAAGAAAAAATTTAGCGCATGGTAAGCGCCCATGCTGCAGCCGTTGGTCATCACCCGCTCTTGCGCTGAACGGCAGTGGTGACGGATAAACGGAATGACCTCCTCTACGATATAACGGTCGTAGGCCTCGTGGCGGGCATTGCGATCGTGCGCAGAAACGGCGTAATTGTACCAGGACTCCTCATCGACACTGTCCACACAAAACAGTTTGACCTTGCCGGCATTGATAAAACCGGCCATGGCTTCGATCATTCCCATGCCTTCATAATCAAAATATCGACCCCGGGAACAGGGAAAAACAATATACGGTTTTCCCCAATGCCCGTATATTTTAAGGGCCATATCGCGGTTCAGGTGATTGCTCGACCATTGGTGTTCTTCAATATGCATGGGATTGTCCTGTTTCTATTTTATGAATATAGCGAACGATTTCCAAAATTTCATGCAGATGTTTTGATCTGAAAATGTAGCCGATATCGCCCAGAGCGCTGCTGAAGACGCCAGGAACGCTTTCGACCTGGACCATACATGATCCGTAGTGCGACAAAATATCCTCATGACTGTTGGCATAGCGCTGGTTGTATTTGCGGCTGGCATAACAGCAATGGTAATCCCGCCTATACGTCAACTCCGTCTTATTGTAAACCAGCAAATCGGCCCAAGTCCGGTAGATGTCGATATCACAGGCGTAGTTAAACATGTCGGTGGTATAACCGCCCGGGGGCCGAATATTGACTTCCAGCGCCACGTAAGGGTCGGCAGCGGTTGTTTTGAAAAATTCGATGTGAAAAAATCGTTCCTTCACCTTGAAACTTTTGAGGCATTCACGGCCGATTTTTTCCAGAGCTGGAGGAATGTCCCGTAACGAATAGTAGTATAGGTGACGTGCCTCGTTGACGGTTTCCATGATGCCCTGGCTGAAGGTGTGGGCCGTGCAAAACACGGGTCTGCCCTCACGGTTCGCCAATCCGTCAAAGGAATAGATGGTACCGGCGATAAATTCTTCCATAATGTACTCCAGGTCGGGCTTGGTCTTAAAAAAGGCATCGAGGTCCTGCTGATTGTTGAGCCGATAGGTGGCGATGGCGCCCACCCCGTCATCCGGTTTGGCTATCACCGGATATCCGGTTTCATGTATCAGGGAGCGCGCATCATCGATGGTTTGGACGACACGACCCCGGGCGACAGGTACACCTGCCTTGCGAAAATTGTCCTTCATAAAAGATTTGCGGCGAATATAATCAATTTCGTTGCCGCGAACACCGAATATATTGAAATCATCCCGCAAACGGGCTTCGGTGCTCAGCCAGTATTCGTTGAGGGAGTCGAGACGGTCGATCTTGCCGTAGCGGTGGATGAAAAAGCCGCAGGCCCGCACCAGAGCGTCATAGTTGTGCATATCATCGACCTGATAATATTCGGTCAGCGCGCCACGGACATCCTCAGACAGTTTGTCGTAGGGTTCGTCACCGATGCCCAGAACATTGGCCCCGGCCATTTTCAGGTTCATGCAAAAATAAAAGAAATGGGGGGGAAAGTGGGGCGACAGAAAAATAACGTTCATCATTCATTCCTTGTTTGTCATCGTTTCAACTACCTGTACGCTTGTCAGCAATAATGTAAAGGAAATTCTTCGACGATTGCAATGGAAGATTCGCTCGCTATTGCCGGTTCAAAAAAAAATGGGCCGCGATGACGCCCATGACACTGCCCGCGCTGTCGGCCGCCATATCGGCGATATCGGCTGTGCGTGAGGGCACAAAGTACTGGTGGATTTCATCGCTCACGCCGTAAAGCGCAGCCGACAACACGCTTAAAATCAACAGGATGAAGGCCTGACTTCGAATGCGCGTCGTTTGGTAGGCACGGTAAAACAGAAACCCGAGCAAGGCATACCCGCCGGCATGGGCCAGTTTATCCACATAAGGAAGTGCTGGCAGGCGATTGGTTGCGGGATAGGATGACTGGATAAAGATTAAAAGACAGTATAAAATCACCGGCAGCCAATAGACCACCAAGATCTTGGTATGGGACCATGAAGAAATTGTCATAATAGAATGACTCAAAACCCCGTTGTCGGGCGCCTTTTACCAAAACGCTTTTCACAGGGAGCATTCTTGGTCACGTGTTTCTGCAGCAACTCACACCACAAGGATTGAAACGTGCGGCAGCTCCCATCCATGGCGTCCAGCTTGGCAAAATCAGCATACCGGCAGCGGTTGTCACACCATTGGATTCGGTGGGTCGTGATACCGGCATTGCCCGTCTTGGTTGTTTTTACGTTTGTCATGTCGATACCGCAATAACATCGTCTAAGGCTTTTATTGAAACAGATTCAGCGCAAGCTCTCGCTTTTTGATATGCCCCGATACCGCCCGCATAAATTCATCCTGCGGGACGCCCATCTTGACATGGCCGTCCAGGGTCCTCACGGACAGGGTATTGGAAGCCTGTTCCTTGCCACCGATGGTGAGAATCAAGGGAATATTGGCCAACTGTGCGGCACGGATCTTTTTGTTGAGACTCTCGGTTCTGCTGTCGACCTCCGTGCGCAAACCGACCCGGTCCATCATACCCTTGACCACCAAAGCATAGGGAACCAGTTCGTCGTTGATGGGGAGCGCCACGGCCTGAACCGGCGCCATCCACAACGGAAACTTGCCTGCAAAGTGTTCGATCAATATGCCCAGAAATCGCTCGATGGATCCCAAGATGGTGCGGTGAATCATGATCGGACGATGCTTCTCGTTGTCCTGCCCGATATAGCCCAGATCAAACCGTTCCGGCAAAGACATGTCCAGCTGAATCGTGCCGCATTGCCAGGTTCGTTTCAAGGCGTCCAAGATGTGCAGATCAATTTTGGGTCCATAAAACGCACCATCACCCTCATTGAGCCGGTATTCACGTCCATAGGCATCCAGTGCATCCCGCAAGCCTTTGGTTGCCACCGCCCACTGTTCATCGGTACCAATCGATTTCTCGGGCCGCGTGGAAAGCTCCAGGCGAAAATCAAGACCGAATGTCCCATAAATCCTCTGCGCCAGTTCCAGGACGCCCAATATTTCCGATCGAATCTGATCCGGCGTCATGAATATGTGGGCATCGTCCTGATGAAAGGCCCTGACCCGGAAAAGGCCCGCCAGCACACCGCTCAGTTCGTGGCGATGAACCAGACCGACCTCTGCCGCCCGGATCGGAAACTCGCGGTAGGAATGGGGCCGGTTGCCATATAGCAGCATGCCGCCGGGGCAGTTCATGGGTTTGATGGCATATTCGTTTTCATCCACCAAGGTGGTGTACATATTTTCGCGATAGTTTTCCCAATGACCGCTTCGCTCCCACAGGAACCGATTTAGCATGATCGGTGTCTTGGTCTCCACGTAACCCGCAGCCTTGTGCTCAAAGCGCCAGTATTCCAGCAGACTGTTCCAAATTTCCATACCCTTGGCATGAAAAAACGGCATGCCCGGGGCCTCGTCATGGAAGCTGAACAGATCCAATGCCTCGCCGATCTTGCGGTGATTCCGTTTTTTGGCCTCTTCGAGGTATCGGAGGTGCGCTTTCAGCTCCTTTTTGTCGAAAAACGCTGTCCCATATATTCGTTGCAGTTGTGCCTTGGTCTGATCGGCACGCCAGTAGGCACCGGACACTTTGGTCAGCTTGATGGCTTTTACAAATCCGGTATGGGGCACATGGGGGCCCCGGCAAAGGTCTGTAAACTCCTCCTGCTTGTAGAGGGATATCTGGCCGTCTTCCAGGGCTGAAATCATTTCCAGCTTGTAGGGCTCATCCTTGTAAAACGCCAGGGCTTCGGCCTTGGAAACCTCTTTACGCCGGATCGGAATTTTTTCTTTGACCAGTTTCTTGATCTCGGCTTCTATTTTGGGAAAGTCATCCTCTGAAACCGGATCCATGTCGATATCGTAATAAAAGCCGTCATCGATCACCGGACCGATGGTCAGCTTGGCATCTTTGTAAACTCTCAGAACCGCCTGCGCCATGACATGCGCGGCGCTGTGCCGCATGACCTCCAGAGCTTGCTTGTCCCGGGTCGTTATCAGCCGGACAGCGGCATCTTTTTTCACCATCGTGCTCATGTCAACCAGCTTGTCGTCCAATTCCATGGCCACGCTATCCCGGGCCAGACCTTCCGATATACTCCCGGCTATGTCAAAACCGCTGGGAAAATCGTCAAAAGACGTTGTGCTTCCATCTGGAAATGTTATATTGATCATTGTTCGTCACCTTGTCATAAAATCGTCAAACGATTTTATTTGTTCAGGGGGTCGGAAGTTTTTCCATCAAACCGTTAACGACAAAATGCGTTGATGAAACCTTCCGGACGCCTATTAAATAACCGGTAAACGCTTTTATTTAGGTCAATTGCGGCATCGGGTCAAGAAGAATTTGGTGAGACATGCAGTGTGAATCTGAATTCCAGTTTGAATTCGTGGACACAACATCCGGTTTGGACCTCGTGTTGAAATCCCTGCGGGGCGTCGACGCCCTGGCTGTGGATCTGGAGGCGGACTCCATGTTCCACTTCCAGGAAAAGGTCTGTCTGATCCAGATAGCCTCGAAGCAGCGCTTGTTTATCGTGGACCCCATTCCGATCAAAGACCTCTCGGCCTTAAAACCCCTTTTCGCGAACCCTCGCATAAAGAAAGTTTTCCATGGATCCGACTATGATGTTCGCTCCCTTTTCAGAGATTTCGGCATCGTCATTCATCATCTCTTCGATACAGAGCTGGCCTCCCGGTTCCTGGGTTTCCAGCAAAGTGGCCTGGATGCCATGCTGCGGGCCTTTTTCAATGTCAAACTTGAGAAAAAATATCAGAAGAAAGACTGGTCCATGAGACCGCTGCCCGAAGCCATGATAGCCTATGCGGCCAAGGACGTTCAGCACCTTCTCCCCCTGGCAAAACGTCTCGAGAAACAGCTTGCCGAGAAAAATCGTTTGGCCTGGGTCAAGGAAGAATGTGAGCTGCTGAGCAAGGTTCGACCCAACGAAACAGTCGTCAAACCGCTGTTTCTCGGTTTCAAAGGAGCGGGAAAGCTAGCCCCGGAAAACCTGGCAGTCCTTGAGGCACTTCTGTTCTGGCGCAGACAGACTGCCCGCAAAAAAGATCTCCCGCTTTTCAAAATTGTCGGCAACAACGCCATCCTGTCCCTGGTTCAAACAAAACCTCAGACAATGAAAACCCTGGAAACCAGCCATGCCCTGAGTACCAAGCAGGTCCGCATGTACGGCAATCAGGTGATGGCGGCTGTCAGCAAGGGCCTGAAAATCGATCCAGAAAAACGCCCCATATACCCGAAGATGCGTGCATCCAGGTTGCCGGAATCGAAGATCCGAATCGCCAAAAAGCTAAAACGCTGGAAAGAAAAAAAAGCGGCCGATCTGGCCATCGATCCTGCGCTGGTATTGAATAAATCCCAGACCATGGATATCGCCAGGATATCCCCTGCGGCCATAAAGGACCTGGAGGGAATTGACAGCCTCAAAGACTGGCAGGTTCAAGCCTTCGGGGAAGCGATTATCAGGTGTATCGATAAAAAATAGGCTTCGAGGGAACCCAACAAACCCAATGAACCCAACAAACCCAACTAAACCCAACAAACCCAGTGAACCCAACAAGCCCAATAAAAACCGTCTGCGCCCGTGATTGCTATGATGCCTGTTCGTTGGTTTTCCAGGTCGATGACCATCGCAACATCACATCGGTGCATGGAGACACCCAGCATCCGTTGACCAGAGGAATGGTCTGTCCCAGAAGTGCCAGGGACATGGACAGGCTTGTGTCCAATCGCATCGACAGCCCCTATATAAAAGAGGGCAGCGGGTTCAAAAAAATCAGCTGGAACCGGGGCCTCGATCTCATATCCCACAAGCTCGCCCACACCATCGCCGAACAGGGTGCCCACCGGATTCTTTTTTTGAACTATGCCGGGAACACCGGTCTGATGGCCAATGCATTTCCGAAGCGCCTGTGGTATGCCATCGGTGCCGCTCAAACCGACGGCGCCCTGTGCAGCAAATCTGGGCATATGGGTATATCCATGCATTACGGGGACAGTTACGGTGCCAACCCCCTCGAGATACCGGCCATGAAACTCCTGGTTTTCTGGGGCTTCAACGTAGCGGTGAGTGCGCCCCATCTCTGGCGTTTGGCACTCGCAGCCCGAAAGACCGGGCAGGCCAGGATTGTCGTTATCGACCCCATCAGAACCACCACAGCCGACAAGGCCGATCTGTGGGTCCGGACAAAACCGGAAACGGACGTCGCACTGGCCTACGGCCTCATGAACCGGCTCATCAGCTCCGCAAAGACAGACACGGCCTTTTTAGAAAAATGGAGCAGTGGATTTGAACGATTAACAGACGAGGCAGCCAAGTGGTCCCCGGACGTGGTTCAGAAAATTGCCGCTGTTGCTCCGAAAACGCTGCAATCCTTGGCCGACCTTTATGCCGACAACAAACCGAGTATGACGCTCATCGGCTATGGCCTCCAGCACTGTTCAAACGGCGCAGACCAGGTCAGGGCCGTGGCCATGGTTCCGTCGCTACTTGGCATCCACCGCGGTTTTTTTTATGGGAACGGTAGCGCCTACCCGATAGACAGAGCCCGCATCACCGGGAAATCGCTGACCACTCAAAAGCCGAAAATCATCCCCCAGGTCGCCGTGGCCGATCACATCAAACAGGGCGATTTTTCGGTTGTGTATGTCAGCTGTATGAACCCCGCCATGACCCTCCCCAACCAGAATGCTTTTCGAGCGGGACTGGCCCGCGACGATCTGTTTTTGATCGTTCACGAAACCCACTGGACCGAGACGGCCAACTGGGCCGACATTGTTTTGCCGGCACCCACCTTCCTGGAGAAAGCAGATATCGTCATCCCCGACAGTCACAATTGTGTCCAGTACAGTCACCAGGTCATTCCGCCCGTGACCGACAGTCGCCATGAAATCCAGGTGATGACCGGCATTGCCGAGCGGCTGGGGCTTCAGACATCCTGGCTCTATGACGATGCCCTGACGACCATCGTGTCCGCCATGGCAGGTGCCTTTGAAAACGGGATGCCGCAGGATCTGATGTCCGGCAGGCGGCTCAGTCTGAGGTGCAAACCCAGGGATGACTATCCAACCCCTTCCGGCAAAATCGAGTTCTATGCCACATCGGCATTGGCGAGCGGGCATTCTCCCTTGCCGGCGCTAAAGGAACGCGGAGCGGAAACAGAACCCTTCATATTCATGGCCAGTTCCGTGCCAAACCACACCCATACCCAGTTCCAGGAGGTTTACGGGAAAATTCCCGCCCTGGTGCATATCAACCCGCAAGATGCTACAAGGGCCGGAATTGGCAATGGAGAAGTGGTTGTGCTGAAAAATCAGCTCGGCAGCCTCAGGATGCGGGCAGTCATTTCAGAATCCCTGCCGGAAGGGGTTGTATGGTCACCCAAGGAATCCGCAGACCTCGATGATGTGTCCCAGAACAGCTTGACCAGCAGTCAACCGCAGCCCATCGGGAACGGCCCCAGGTTCAACTCAACCCGGGTGGCATTACGGAAAATAGACCAAGCGCTGTAGGGTGTTATCCCAGTTGGGCCTTGCGAATCATTTCAGTGTCTAGACAAGAAAAACCGTTTCGTCATTCCTGCGCAGGCAGAAATCCGAATACAACTTTCCGGGTAGAATAGAAACTCACGCCGATGGTTCCTGGAAAAGGTAAGCAAAGGCTTCATAACCTTCTTTTTCCAGATCTTCTTCGGGAACAAACCGGAGAGATGCCGAGTTGATGCAGTAACGCAGACCTGTGGGCTCGGGTCCATCCGGGAACACATGTCCCAAGTGGGAATCGCCGTGCTTGCTGCGAACCTCGGTGCGGGTCGCGAAAAGCTTGCGATCTTCTTTTTCTTGAATATTTTTAGGGGCGATGGGGCGCGTGAAGCTGGGCCAGCCCGTACCTGAATCAAACTTGTCCGCGGAACTGAAAAGAGGCTCCCCACTGACAATGTCCACATAGATACCGGCTTTCTTGTTGTTCCAGTACTCGTTTCCAAAAGGGGGTTCTGTCGCGTCCTGCCTGGCCACACGGTATTGCAGAGGCGACAGCCGCTTTCGCAGGTCAGCGTCCGATGGTTTTACATAGGGTGTCTGGGCCATTGGATCATCGCCGGCCGCCGGTGATGATTTCCAGGTGGATATCAGAAACTGATCCCTTCCAGACCCCCGGCGATAATTTTTGTAATGCTGGGGGTTCTTTTTATGATAGCCCTGATGATGGTCCTCTGCTTCATAAAAAACGGAAAACGGCCGTATTTCCGTAACCACCGGTTTGTCGAAGACGCCGGAAGACGCCAGGGCCGTCTTGGCGGCTTCGGCCACACGTTTCTGTTCTTCCGTGTGATAGAAAATGGCTGTTCGATATTGTGGGCCCCGATCCGCAAACTGGCCCCCCGAATCGGTGGGATCAATATGTCGCCAGAAAACATCCAGGAGCGACGCATAACTCACCTGGCTCGGATGGTATTGAATCTGAACCGCTTCCACATGTCCCGTTGCGTGGGCCGAAACATCCTGGTAGCTAGGGGTTTTTTTCCCGGCCCCCGGTATAGCCGGATGTAACCTTTACAACACCTTCCACCTTCTCAAAATCGGATTCTAGACACCAGAAACAGCCGCCGGCAAAGGTCGCAAGACTCATGGATTCTGTTTGGGTTTTCATTTTTCTCTCCGCTTTGCTGAAACACTATAGCGATTGGCATACGTTTGCAAACGAACATGACTTACCTTCAAATAAATAATCACGAGAAGCGTTCTTGTCAAAAGAACATTCTATTCGGCCGAGCGTGCCAAAAGCCCCCCAAAACGCCTGCCCTTCCCCCGCGTCTTGCAAATTGAGTTTCCTGCGCTATCTTTTAACTGAAGTGATTGAAATTCCATTATGTTAAGGAGGACACCATGCCAAAATCAATCAGAATCTACAGCAATGGAGGACCCGAGGTTCTCAAATGGGAGGATTACGATCCGGGACAGCCGGGGACCGGTGAGGTGCGTCTTCGCCACCAGGCTGTTGGGCTCAACTACATCGACGTCTATCACCGCACCGGACTCTATCCACTCCCGGCATTGCCCGCCATACCCGGCATGGAGGGTTCCGGTGTGGTGGAAGCTGTGGGAGCGCAGGTGGACAACGTGGTCGTGGGTGACCGTGTGGCTTATGCCGGCCTGCCCCCGGGTGCCTACACCCAGGTTCGCTGCATTCCCGCACACCGACTGGTGAAGCTGCCCGACAACATATCATTTGAAACCGCCGCCGCCATGATGCTCAAAGGCATGACCGCACGCTACCTGTTACGGGGCTGCTACCCGGTTGCATCGGGGGACGTCATCCTCATCCATGCCGCCTCCGGAGGGGTCGGGTCCATTGTCTCTCAATGGGCGCACGACATCGGCGCCACCGTGATCGGCACGGTGGGTTCGGCCGAAAAAGCACACAAGGCACGATCCAATGGCTGCGATCACCCGATTCTTTACAATCAGGAAGATTTTGTCGAAAAAGTCAGCGAAATTACAGACGGCAGGGGCGTCAATGTTGTCTATGATTCCGTGGGCCAGGCCACCTTCCTGAAGTCCCTGGAATGCCTGCAACCCCTGGGCACCATGGTGACCTTCGGGCAGTCCTCCGGCTCTGTGCCCCCTTTGGAACTGGGACTTCTGGCGGCCAAGGGCTCCCTGTTCCTGACGAGACCGAGCCTCATGACCTATACGGAAAAACGTGAAGACCTTCTGGCACACGCGCAGGATCTGTTCGACGTGGTTCAAAGGGGCGCCGTGAAGATCGTCATCGGCCAGACATACCCCTTGTCAGAAGCGGCAGTTGCGCACCGGGACCTGGAAGGGCGCAGGACCATCGGGTCGACGATTTTGGTGCCCTGATAGCATCGCGCTGCGATGCTATTAGTCGCGGCTGCGCCGCTTTTATTTTTATTTTCATTCGATGTTGGACGTTCATTTTGAAGCTTTGATACACAACTTGCAGGTTTCACCATAAGACCGTGGAAACATCATCCATCCGGCAGGGCACTACGTTAGCGGGGCAGATTCATCATGATATGTCTTTTTATAAAAATAGGGGACCCTCTCATCCTTGAGCATTATGCGGAACATGTATATGACAACTGGTATAATGAAAATCCAATTAGATAGCTGCTATCCTTTCTCGATAGTACTTCTCAATAGCTCCCTGTAATAGCAATAATTCTCGAAAGGCACATCCTCCCGTACCCGGCCGTCTGCCAGGGGGATATAGCCTCCCTGGTCCAGAAGGGGCGGCACCTTGGTGTGGATCTCTTTTCTGATGTCCGCCTTGCTGCGGCGCAGGGCATCCAGATCGATGCCGCCGATAAGCCTCAGGTCGCGGCCGAACTCCCTGCGGAGGCTGCGGTAATCCATGGCCTCGATGTTGACCTCACAGGCCCACAGGCCGTTGAACCCCCATTTCATGATGCTGGGAATCAGAATCCGGGCGTTGGCATAGGTCTGGAATATAATGGTCGAAACCCGATGCCGATGCAGGACATCCAGGAGCGGCTGGTAGCTCTTCAGCACCACGTTTTCATACATGTTGGGCGACATCAGGGGGCCCTCGTTGCCGCCGATGGGCTCGCTGAAAATGACGGCATCGACCCTGACGTCCTTGAGGAACGTTTCGGCGAGCACTGCGGCAAACCGGCCCTGGGCCATCATCATGTCCCGCACCAGGTCCGGCTGTTCCACCAGCTGGGTCATGACCGTGTAAAAACGTTGCCAGTTCCCCACACCCATGCTCAGGAAAAATCCCTCGTGAACGTACAGCATCAGCACATGCTCGCGGGGTTGCCAGTCTTTGACGCGTTTTTTCCATTGACCGGGAAAACGTTTGCGATCCGCCGGGTCCAGATGCTGCTTGAAGACATCCAGATCCTTTTGCGTGGTGGGCCATTGCTTCAAAGCGGGGCGGGGTTCCAGATCCAGCTCGATGCATTCGCGCACATCCGAAGGGAATCTTCTGGCCAATTCACGCTTTTCGGAAAGTCCCTGAAGCCGCCAAGCATGAATGACCTCATCTCGAATACCCTCCTCGAAATAGGGTACACGATCCGGTTGTCCAAAGTGCATAACTTCCCGAAAGCGCTCACGACTGTTCATTGGGTTCGATGGTTTCGAACGCTGCACGCGAATCCTCCTGATATCCTCATGGTGGCAAATCGATTTTGTCCGGCACTGGCAAGAACTTGACGAGTTAAGGTAAACCAGCAAGGCGCCTGTTAGTGATTGCACGCACCTTTAAAATCGTATAACGATTTTATTACATGAATTGCAGTGAAGATACAATAAGGAGACCTTATGAATAATAACAGAACGTCATTATTATATGCTGAAAAAGATGCGATCGCCTTCATTCGCTTGAACCGGCCTGACATGAAAAATGCCATCAATTTCGAATGCTGGCAGTTGTTTGAAGAACATTTTACGATCCTGTCATCAAGTTCGCATATTCGGGCCCTCGTCATTACGGGTGCCACACCGGACATCTTTTCGGCGGGTGTTGACGTCCACCCGTCGAACCCACTCATATCCGGATTGTTTTCGGCCCTCCAGGAAAAGAATCGGGCAAGGGTGCTCGAAGGGATAAGCTTTATGCAGAATATTCTCTCCATGCTCGCCCGCCTTCCCTTTCCCACTATCGCCGCTGTCAACGGGCTCTGCTACAGTGGTGGACTCGAGCTGGCCCTGGCTTGTGACATTCGAATCGCCTCTCATGACGCCGTGCTCTGCTTTCAGGAAACACGCCTGGGGCTGATTCCGGATCTGGGAGGAACGGTACGTCTGGCCCGATTGGTGGGTCCGGGAAGAGCCAAGGAGCTGATCTTTTCCGCCCGCAAGGTCGACCCGGACGAAGCCCTGAAGCTGGGTCTCCTCGAGCATGTCTTTGCCAAAGAGAATTTCATGCAAGAGGTTGAGACATATGTGGAAAGCCTGGTAGCCAATGGACCCCAGGCACTCAAATGCGTCAAGCAGGTCGTCGCTGCAGCTATGGATACAACGGAGGCCGAAGCCCTGGAACTGGAGACTCAACAGGCAGCCGACACCATCCTGAGCGGCCAGTGTATCGAGGGGATCGGCGCCTTTCTGGAAAAAAGGGCGCCGATGTGGTCGTCATGACCGGGTATCAGGAACGCAGTCATCGACCGGACAGCTTATGACACCAGCATGCGTTACATCGAAAAGGCCAGTTCCTTCGATCAGTCCGAAATGCAATTGCCTTGGCTGAAAAAATCCTATACAATGGCGCAGGTAATTTTTACATCAACGACAAGCCAACCGGGGCCGTCGTAGGGCAGCAGCCGTTTGGCGGCGCCAGGGCCTCCGGCACCAATGACAAGGCCGGCAGCCATCTCAACTTGCTCCGCTGGACATCGGCGCAGACAGTCAAGGAAAACCTTACGCCGCCCAAAGACTATCGATACCCGCTCATGAAGGAAGCTTAGAACAATGAACGATGATCGGATTTCAAGCGAAGACATGGAAATTGAAAACCGGGAGTGGCTGGAATCCCTTGATTACGTTTATGCCAATCAGGGCCCTGATCGGGTTGTCTCCCTGTTGGGACGCCTTCAACTCAGCGCCCAGGCAAAGGGGATTCAGCTCCCGTTTACGGCTAACACACCCTACATCAACACCATCCCCCTGGAGGATCAGCCGGTGTTCCCCGGCAACCGCGACATAGAGCGACGCATCAAGAGTATTATCCGTTGGAACGCCATGGCGATGGTGGTACGGGCCAACCGCAGGCACGAGGGTCTGGGGGGCCACATCTCAACCTATGCTTCCAGCGCCACGCTATATGAAATTTTCTTCAACCACTTTTATCGTGCCAAAACCTATCAACAGGAAGGCGACATCGCTTATTTTCAGGGTCACGCCGCACCGGGCATTTACGCGCGTGCCTTTCTGGAAGGCCGCCTCACCCAAAAACAGATCCAGAATTTCAGACAGGAACTGCAGCCCGGGGGTGGGCTGCCTTCCTATCCGCATCCTTACCAATTGCCGGATTTCTGGCAGTTTCCCACCGTATCCATGGGGCTTGGCCCCATCATGGCCATCTATCAGGCCCGGTTTATCCGCTATCTCGAAAACCGGGGCATCAAAAAGGCCAGCGATCAAAAGGTATGGGCCTTTTTAGGGGACGGTGAGCTGGATGAACCTGAATCGCTCGGAGCGATCACGCTGGCGTCAAGGGAACGACTCGACAACCTGATATTCGTGGTCAACTGCAACCTGCAGCGGTTAGACGGACCGGTGCGCGGCAACGCCAAAATTATCCAGGAGCTTGAAGCCGCGTTTCGCGGCGCCGGGTGGAACGCCATCAAGGTGATATGGGGCGATGATTGGGACCCTCTGCTGGCAAAGGACACCAACGGACTGCTGGCAAAAAGGATGCAGGAGGTCCCCGACGGCCAATACCAGCTCTACTCTGTTTCAGACGGCGAATTCATCCGCAAAGATTTTTTCGGCAAGTACCCTGAACTCGAGCACATGGTTGCCCATTACTCGGGTGAGCAGATCAGAAAACTGCGCCGGGGCGGTCATGACCCGCTCAAGGTCTATTCCGCCTACAAACGAGCTGTGGAAAATACAGGTTCTCCCACCGTCATCCTCGCCAAAACCATCAAGGGCTACGGCCTGGGCGAAGCCGGGGAAGGCCGCAACGTAACCCATCAGCAGAAAAAACTGAACGAACATGAACTGCGCCAATTTCGAAGCCGCTTCGACATCCCCATAGCGGATACAGATATCATGGAGGCACCTTTTTATCTGCCCGCGCAAGACAGTGTGGAACTGGCCTACCTCAAGGAACGCAGAACGGAACTCGGCGGGTATATGCCGACCCGTTACGTATCCGTACCGGCTTTTCGGCCGCCCGGGGACGCACTTTATGCCGAGTTTTTACAGGGCAGCGGAGATCGTGAGGTCGCCACGACCATGGTCATGGTCCGCCTTTTGGGAAAACTGCTGGCAGACAAAAAACTGGGCAAATATATTGTCCCCATCGTCCCTGACGAGGCCCGCACGTTTGGCATGGAAGCGCTTTTTCGCAAGGTCGGTATTTACAGCAGCGTAGGCCAGTTATACGAGCCAGTCGACAAGGAAAGCCTGCTGTACTACAAGGAGATCAAAGACGGCCAGATATTGGAGGAAGGCATCACCGAGGCCGGTTCCATGTCGTCTTTCATCGCCGCCGGAACCGCCTACTCCAGTTTTGGGGTCAACATGATACCCTTTTTCCTGTTCTATTCCATGTTCGGTTTCCAGCGCATCGGGGACCTGATATGGGCGGCCGGTGACAGCCAGGCCCGAGGTTTTCTGCTGGGCGGGACCGCGGGCAGAACCACCCTGGCAGGTGAAGGCTTGCAGCACCAGGACGGGCACAGTCAAATGCTCGCCTATGCCAATCCTTCGGTAGTGGCATACGATCCCGCCTTTGCCTTTGAAATTGCCGTGATTGTGCGTGAAGGGCTTCGACGAATGCTCGAGGTCGGCGAAAATATCATTTACTACCTGACCATGATGAATGAATTCTATCGAATGCCGCCCATGCCCGAGCACGTGGAAGAGGGTATTTTGAAAGGTATTTACCGCTTCCGCAAATCCGGTATCGATACGACCGAGGCCAAGGTGCATCTTCTGGGCAGCGGGTCTATCCTCAACGAGGTCTTGAAGGCACAGGCGATGTTGGAAAACGATTACGGTCTCGCCGCGGACGTCTGGAGCGTGACGAGCTACAAGAACCTATATATCGATGCCATGGACACCGCGCGGGGAAATATGCTCTTTCCAGAAAAGAAACCCAACCTGCCCTACATTGCCCAGGTGTTAAAGAGTGAAAAGGGTGTGTTTATCGCGGCTTCGGACTATCTCAAGGTACTACCGGAATCGATCGCGAATTGGATACCCGGGCCGTTTGTTAGCCTGGGTACGGATGGCTACGGACGCAGCGACACGCGTGTGGCCCTGCGGCGCTATTTTGAGGTGGATGCCGGCCATATCGTTTTTGCCGCACTTTCCGCCATGACCCGTGAAAAACACATCCCCTTGTCTGTGGTCAAAAAGGCGCGCCGGAAGCTCGAAATCGATCCTGATAAAATCAACCCCTATTTTTCATAAGCAGAGGTAGCACATGCTCAAAAAGATAACGGTTCCAGATATCGGTGAAAATGTCGTGTCGGGCAGCGTGGTCGGCGTCCTCGTATCCGTTGGCGATCTGGTGGAAAAAGACGACGGCATCATCGAATTTGAAACAGAAAAAGCGGTCGTGGAAATCCCCTCCCCGGCCAAGGGTAAAATCGTTGAAATACAGGTCAAGGAGGGCGATGAGCTCAAAATCGGCGACCTCATCGCAACCCTGGAGACCGCAGGTGAGGCTGCGGACACATTCGAAGAGAAATCGATCGGTCATGATGATGACGAGCGGCCGGCGGAAGCGGCCGAAAAGGACTTGAACACAGGAGCGCAGCCGGCAACGGCCGAAAGATCGGACGCCGAAAAGAGCGGACCGCCGCCCCCCCCGGCCGACAAGACACCCGCAGACGGCAAAATAAACGAAGAGGCAACAGACGGGTCCGGCCAGACCGACCGGAAACCCGCACCGGTGCCGGCCGCACCCTCGGTGAGGCGCCTCGCCCGAGAGCTGGGTGTGGATATTAACGCCGTCGAAGGGTCGGGTCCGGGTGGGCGAATCTCCGAAAAGGATGTCAAGGGTTACCGCCAAAATACTCGCGCAAGCGACCCCAAACCACAGTCAGGTTCAGGTTCAGATACCGGCGCAGATCCAGACATGCCCGATTTTACCCGCTGGGGACCGGTTGAAACCCGGGACATCACCACCGTTCGCCGCATCACCGCCCAAAGCATGGCCCGTTCTTGGCGGACCATTCCTCAGGTTACCCAGTTCGACAGGGCCAACATATCTCAGCTGGAAGATTGGATCAAAACGGTCAACTTAAAAATGATAAAATCCGGGACTAAACTAACTGTTACCGCCATCATTCTGAAGGTCATCGGCGAGGGACTGAAGCGATTCCCAGGTTTCAATGCCAGTCTCGACATGCACAAACAGCAGCTTATTTTAAAACAATACGTCCATGTGGGGATTGCGGTGGATACCGAGCGCGGTCTGCTGGTCCCGGTCATTCGAGATGTCAGCCGCAAATCCATCACCCAGATTTCTATTGAAATCGTTGATTTGGCGGAACGGGCGCGTCGCAAAAGACTCCAACCCGATGAGATGGAAGGGGGCACGTTTACCCTTTCCAATCAAGGCGGCATCGGCGGTGCCCATTTCACGCCCATCGTTTACTGGCCCCAGGCTGCCATTCTGGGAGTCGGCCGGGCCGCTACCGAACCACTCTGGGTCGATGATAAATGGGTACCCGGCACGATGCTACCGTTAGCGCTTTCTTACGACCACCGCATCAATGACGGTGCAGATGCCGCGCGCTTCTTGCGATGGATCTGCGATGCACTGGAACACCCATGGGCAATGCACCTTTAATAAAACCGTAGGAGATCTTGTCATGCCTGAAAAAAACATAAACACGGAAATCGCGGTGATCGGGGCCGGGCCCGGCGGTTACGCGGCTGCCTTTCTGGCTGCTGATCTGGGGATGGATGTCGTGTTGATAGATCCCAATAAGAATCCGGGCGGTGTTTGCCTCTACCGGGGATGTATCCCTTCGAAAACCTATCTGAACGCTGTCAGGGTGATGCATGAAGCAGCCGAATCCGAGAAATGGGGCGTACAGTTTTCAAAACCGAGGGTCGACATCAACAAACTGCGGTCCTGGAAAAATACGGTGGTTACGCGGCTGACGGACGGCCTGGGCCGTTTGTCATCTCAGCGCAAGATCCATTACATCCAGGGCCTGGCACGGTTTATCAGTGCGCACGAACTCGCTGTCCGAACCGAAACCGGTGAAGCGATGGTGTGCACCTTCAAACACGCCATCGTCGCCACCGGATCCGTTCCGGTCAAACCCGACGGTCTGTGGCTGGACAGCCCGAACATTATCGACTCCAAGGGTGCCCTGGAACTGGACGACATCCCGAAGCAACTGCTGGTGGTCGGCGGTGGCTATATCGGTCTCGAGCTGGGCTCGGTGTACGCCTCCCTGGGGTCCCGGGTGACGGTGGCTGAAATCACCCCGAACCTCCTACCGGGTGTCGACAAGGATCTGGTGACCCCATTGAAACGGCGCCTGATGTCTGTGTTCGACACCATCGCGCTCAATACCCGGGCCCATGATTTTGAGGTCAAGAAAAACGGTGTCCGTGTGACCTTGACCGGACCGGACAGCGAACCCGGCACCCGTCTTTTCAACAAGGTTCTCGTGGCCGTTGGGCGCCGGCCCAATTCCGCCAACGTCGGTCTTGCCGATGCCGGTATCGAAACCGATGACAAAGGTTTCATCCAGGTCGATGCCCAGTGCCGCACCCTGATCCCGCACATTTTTGCCATCGGTGATGTGGCCGGCGAGCCCATGCTGGCCCACAAGGCTTCCCATCAAGGCCGCGTGGCCGTGGAAGTCATCTCCGGCAAGAAAACCGCCTTTGAACCGGCTGCGATACCGGCGGTGGTGTTTACCGATCCGGAAATCGCCTGGGCCGGTCTGACCGAAAAAGAGGCCCGCGAAAAAGGGATCGACTTCCAGGTAACCCGGTTTCCCTGGGCAGCGTCCGGCCGGGCCATCGCTATCGACCGTACCGACGGCCTGACCAAGTTGATCGTTCAGACCGGGACGGAACGCATCCTGGGTCTGGGCATTGTGGGCCACGGGGCGAGTGAAATGATCGCCGAAGGTGTCCTGGCCATCGAAATGGGAGCCAATGCAACGGACATCAGCCTGTCCATACACCCCCATCCCACGCTGACGGAAACCGTCATGGAAGCGGCCGATCTCTTTTTCAATACCGCTACCCACTTCTACAAACCCCGGCGCAGGAAATAATTCGACCTTCAACGTGACGGCCGGTCATGCAAGGAGCTTTTTCTGTGCCTGAAACTGGAATGCGCTTGATCAAGTCGATTGCCTTCACAACCATGGCCATGATCGCCTTTGCCGCCAATTCGGTGCTTTGCCGGCTGGCGCTGGGGGGGCATGCCATCGATGCCGCCGGTTTTACATCCATCCGTCTGTTATCCGGAGCCATCGTTCTCATGGGAATATTGAAACTCGGCAACCCAAAGAATACGGTTTCCACCAGAGGCAGCTGGTCCGCAGCCTTCATGCTGTTTCTATATGCGGCTGCATTTTCCTTTGCCTATGTGACCCTCAACACGGGGGCCGGGGCACTGATTCTGTTCGGCTCCGTTCAGGTGACCATGATATTAGGATCTCACCTTTCCGGGCACAGACTGTTCATTGTCGAATGGCTGGGCATGGCCGTGGCGTTCTCCGGTCTTGTCATTCTTGTCCTGCCCGGTGTCACGGCACCTTCCTTTATCGGTTTTTTTCTGATGGCGGTCGCCGGCATTGCCTGGGGTATTTACACACTCAAAGGCAGGGGCTCGACAAATCCCCTGTCCGATACGGCCTATAACTTTCTGCGTTCAGTTCCGTTTGTGATGGTCCTGGGTTTGCTCTTTTTTAATAAAGGGTACCTATCTCGCGAGGGAATACTTTTGGCGGTCATATCCGGTGCTATCACCTCCGGTCTCGGTTACACCCTCTGGTACAGCGCACTCCGGTATCTTTCGGCAACACGGGCGGCAGTAGTTCAGCTGTCTGTTCCGGTCATCGCAGGACTCGGTGGGGTTGTGTTCATTTCCGAACAGATAAGACTGCGTCTGGTACTCTCGACCCTGTTGACACTGGGCGGCATCCTGATGGTCATCCTGGGTCGCAAATAGAAAACGCAGGCCCCGCTCCCAAATGACAGCGACCGGCAGCGACTGAACAACTCTCGCCCATGAGAGGAGCGGATCAAGCTGCTTGTTTTTAGTAATATATGAATACCCGTCCCCTATTGATAGCGTCGGTTTTAGCAGAATGAAGCTCTTGGGTAAGAATTTGCTATCTCAAGTGCGCAGGTCCGACTTGAGATAGGATTGGACGACCTGTTGCTGGTAAAGACTCAGCTCCTGAAAAGCCACCCCGATCCCCTTTGCATCCCTTCGAACGACTTTCCCCTTGATCGAAGAGTGTCTCCAGTCA
Source organism: uncultured delta proteobacterium (assembly GCA_963701385.1). Lineage (GTDB taxonomy): Bacteria > Desulfobacterota > Desulfobacteria > Desulfobacterales > B30-G6 > B30-G6. The sequence continues at coordinate 100,039 of CAVOZW010000011.1, read as the reverse complement.
TCCAACGATGTCAGGGCCAACATGATGTCACTGCCGACGGTCACGGGTTGGTGGGTATCGATATAAACACCGCTGAGACTGATATTTTTAATAACCCCTTCGTAAGACCAGTCACTGATGTCGAATTCCACCTTGATATAGCAGTCATATCGCGGGTGCCGCCGCATTTCGGCATTTTTTACCTGCCGATCATCCTCGGCTTTGTGGCTTTCAAGCAGAAGGCTCATCAGGGGACTGGTGAATTCCCGTTCTTTCTCATAAGGTGAAAAATCGACATCAATCAGGATGTTGTGCCATCCCAGAATCTCCATGGCGGCTTTTTTGCCGCTCAGTTCGCCGAGTGTTGCGGCAATCAACTCGCCTTTCTGGAAAAACAGATCACCGGCTTTATGATTGCCCCGTACGCGCAGAACACAGGTATTTCCTTCCAATTCGAGCATTTGAGTAAAAGAAGAAAGGCTGATGCCACGAAGGCGACCACCATATTGTATCTTAAGTTCGGACAGCAGGAGCTCGGTAAGCGCATCCATATTGATGGGCTCTTCCAGATAGGCGGATACACCCACCTGGTCGATTGTTGTTTTCAAGGTCGGAGAAACCACATTGGTCAGAACCACTCGTCTTACATTCGGGTAGGATTCTTTCAGTTTTTCTATCAGACCAAGGCTGTCTGTCTCCGGAACCCGAAGGCCGGTTATCACCAAATCGACGGCAACCCTGTCCATGAGCTTCAAGGCCTTGGCACTGCTTTCAACTTTTATGATCCTGAAAAAAACACCATGATCCCTCAACAGGCTCGCAATAATTTCAAGCATGATGGGATCATTGTCGACAATCATTACCGTTTTCATAAAGGCCACTCATTCCCGGGTTTTGGTTCAAACATGGTTTCCTTTTGCTACATGCATTAACCATCCGGAATTCATACAAAAAAAAACAGTGCAGGTCAAGGGATAATTTCCGCTTGACAAATAGCGGTCGGATAAATAAGTCTCCTTGTTCACAGGAGAAAACCGATGCACATCGTCAGAAACCACATTCAATCAATATCTTAGTGAATGGATCGGTTCCGTTCTTTGCAGGCATTTCTGGAAAGTACCGCCAAAAAAAACAGCCGGAATATGGATGTTATTATTACCAACGACAATCAACCGAGGTGACACATGAAACTGGAAGAGATTCGCAGCCGGATCGATAAAATTGACAAGCAACTCCTTGTCATGCTCCAGGAGAGAATGGGACTGGCGTTACGCTCAAAGAAGTTCAAAAAAAGCGTCCGCGATCCTGAAAGAGAAAAAAGCATGTTCGCCCAGATCGAGCGGATGAAACTGGACCTCATCGAAAAAACCTTCTCAAAGAAACTTCTGCAGACCATCATCACGGAAAGTAAGCGCCTCCAGAAGCAAGATCGTCTCCTGGTGGCTTTTCAGGGTGAACATGGCGCCTATGGTGAGGTGGCATCCCGACAGCTGGTACCAGAGGGTGCCACCATCCCCTGTATGGAATTTGTGGATGTCTTTCGGGGCGTTGAAGACGGGTCTCTCGACCTGGGTGTGGTGCCCGTTGAAAACTCTCTCGAAGGCACGGTAACCCAAGTCAATGAACTGCTGACCACCACCCAGCTGAAGGTTATCGGGGAGGCCAAGGTGCCTGTGAATCATTGCCTCCTGGCCACCGAAGATACGGATTACCGGGAAATACGGATGGTCTATTCACATCCCCAGGCCCTGGCTCAGTGCCGTGAATTTCTCTCCCGTAACAAGCTTGAACCGAGACCGTACTACGACACGGCTGGTGCGGCAAAAATGCTGGCACGCGATAATCCAAAAGCGGCGGCGGTTATCGCCAGCGCCTTGAGTGCGGAACTCTACAATCTAAAAATTATTAAAAAGGCCATTCAAGACGGACCGTCCAATTCAACCCGCTTCCTGCTCTTGTCCAGAAAGACCAATGTCGGTGGTGGCAACAAGACCTCGATTATCTTTGCCACGCCCCACAAGGCCGGCAGCCTTTACAGTGTCCTGCGTCTTTTTGCCGAAGCCAATATCAACCTGACGAGAATCGCGTCAATGCCGCTGCGCTCAGAACCGAGCAATTACAGTTTTTTCCTCGATTTTGAAGGCGCCGCTCCTGATGAAAAAACCGCTGAGGTTTTGCATAAAATGAAGAAGCTGACGATTTCCATGAAAAATCTCGGAACCTATCCTGCGGACACGAACCCGCAATAAAATCGTTTCACAAATTGATCAGACGCGTCCTTGTCGCAATCAGAACGCAGGCCAATATGGAAAAAACAATTTCATTTCAATCCGATGGGTTTCAATTGCAAGGATGTTTGCATTGCGCCGGTGCCAATGATTCGGGAATGTCTGCCCGCCTGGAATCCGGCATCACGATTTGAAATCATACCGGGCGCCGATCATTTTTTTTCGGGTCATACCGACATTCTGGCATCGACCTTGATGGCACATCTAGAAGCCATCTAAAAAAAAGATTTCCTTAGCTGGTCTTACTAATAAGACCATAATTGTTTAGACATAAATTGTGTTTGAAAACTCTATTATTAAAGGTAGATCTTCTCAAGAAGAGTTGATTAAAATGAAGGGTTCAAGGATTCGAGGGGTCCAGGGTTCGAGTGATATGCTTAAATATTATAAAGAGTTAAACGTTTGGAAACCCAAATCATGATATCAGGCGACTTGGGTTATGTGGAAAAAGAGAGACTTGATAAATTAAGAGAAAAGATCGGGGATAGAGAGAGAATACTAAAAGCGATGATCAAATCCCTGGAAAACAAACACTTGAACCCTTGAATCCTAAACTCCTTGAACCCTTTCTCCTAATTGAGAGAAGACGCTTAAATGTTTACAACTGATCGTGTCTAAATATTAACGGCTTTATTAGTAATATGAAACTTGTTCACGTCAAACTCCTCCTCACGGCCATTTTCTGGGGAGGGACATTCATCGCCGGAAGGGCACTATCTGACCACGTGCCCCCCTTTTCGGCTGCTTTTCTGCGGTTTTTCATCGCCTCGATCCCCCTTTTGTTCATGTTGCATCATAGGGAAGGCCGCTTGCCCCCAATACAAAAGAACAAGGCCCTTTTTCTGCTGCTGCTCGGTCTTACGGGGGTCTTCTCGTACAATGTTTTCTTCTTCAAGGGCCTGCACCTTATCCACGCGGGCAGGGCGTCTCTCATCATTGCCAACAACCCTATCTTTATCGCCCTTGCCTCCTGTTTCCTGTTTAAAGAAAAATTGAACACCACCAAAATTGTCGGCATACTGGTGTCCGTGACCGGTGCCATGGTTGCCATATCCAGAGGAAATCTCCAGGGCATGCTGACGGAAAGTGTTGGGTTCGGTGATTTGTTTATCTTTCTAGCCGTTCTGAGCTGGGTGGCCTATTCGTTGATCGGCAAACGCATTATGCAGGACGTCACGGCGCTTGAAGCCGTGACCTATGCCTCCGTCACAGGCACCCTGATGCTGTTCCCTGCCGCCGTGGCCGAAGGCATGTTCAGGCACATTGTTGATTATTCTCCGGCAAACTGGTTCAGCCTTTTCTATCTCGGCATCTTTGGTACGGTCCTGGGTTTTGTTTGGTATTATGAGGGCATCATGAAGTTGGGACCGTCAAAGGCCAGCCTGTTCATCAATTTTGTTCCCATCAGCGCCATCCTACTGGCATTTCTATTTCTGGGCGAGCCCATTACCCTCTCCCTTTTGGCAGGGGCGGTCATGGTCAGCCTGGGTGTGTATTTGACCAATACAGGATCCTTGTTCAACAACAGGCATTCACACAAATGACGCGCACCAGATGGATAAAACCCATCAGCGCCCGTCAAAAGAATCGGGACCCTAAGTTGAGCGATTGTTGAGGTTGCTGTAGCTACAAGGAAGATGCTATCCCGCCATAGTGAACTATGCGGGATGGCATTTGACGCTGTAGATGCGGTAAGATCGGCAATCCCAACGGGTTTCAAATTTTAAGAATTGAAACGCTCATCTTAGGGGGACCTTAAGGCAAGATCCAATCGCACAGCGGACCAACACTTCGTGGAATGTTTTGACATGCGAAAAGCAATTTAGTAAAACCATCGCTATTGTTCGTTCCCATCACCACCGAACAGGTGTTGCATGAATCTGCACAACAACAAAACACATAGACCTTTAAAAGATCAAGACCTCAAGACCCTTACCTATTTTCTGAGAGTTGCCGGTTTAACTGTACCCTTTATTTGTCTTCTGGGTCTTTTTATCGGCTACGTCTATTGGGGCATGTCCGGTGCGGTCTCCGGCGTGGTCATAGCCGCCATCGTCGGTCTGGCCATATCCGCGCTGGTCATGTTTTTGCTGGATGCTGCCAGCGGGGCAGCCAGCGGCCTTCTCTCCGGACGGCGAGAAGCGGTCTGGACGATTCGAGAACAAGTCCAGGGATTCTTGAGCCAGGCACGTCTAAACAAGCAAAACAGTGACCACCCGGCAGCCTTAATCTTTGTAAACAAGGTTCTTGAGAAGGATCCTGAGTTTGCCGATGCACTCTTTCTGAAAGCACAAATCCTCTGGGAAGGGTTCGGTTTGTCGAATGCGGCCATCCAATTTCTTGAAAAAACACTCTCCCTGAAAGATGCGGATACAATGGTACATAACCAGGCTCTGCTGCTTCATAGCGACCTTAACACTTTGGGAAGCCCCCCCGCCAATACAAGCCACCCCGAAGGAATCGAGATCGGTTTACGGTCACGGAGGTCATCCATCGCAAAGAGACTGACCCATCAATCGTTTCAAGACGTGAAGGCCCGTGCCCTAGAAACACCCATGGCAAGGTGGGCTATTTATGCAGCCATCGTGTTTGGTATATTCCTGGTATGCGCAATGGGGAGCATGACCCAACAGATTCGAAACTTCGACCGTTCAAGCACGCAAATACACCAGACCATAGAAAACACGTTCAAAAACACCCAAACCCAAGCTGTCAGAATTCAGGACGTTGAACAAACCATCCAGGCAATGAGCGCTCAATTGTCCCATATCAACGACAGACTGAAGAAAAAAAAGTAAACGGAGGAAAAGGATGAATCGAATAGGGTTTATTGTCCTGTTACTGGTAGGCATCGTCAGCATGGGTGGCTGTGGTGCCCCGCAGGTAAAACTGTTTTCTGATGCCTCGGATCCACTCAAGGAATCGACATTGCAGGGATCAGAAAAGGGTAAAATCCTGGTTATCTCCCTGCGCGGCGTCATTTCCACCAGCCCGAAGGAAGGCACGCTGCGATCCATGCCGAGCATGGTTCAGGAGGTTGTTTCTCAGCTGCGCATGGCTGAAAAAGATCCCCAAATCAAATGCCTGCTTTTAAAGGTGGACTCTCCCGGCGGGACAGTCACCGCCAGCGATATCCTCTACAATGAAATTCTGGCCTACAAGGAACGCAACAAGGTCAAAATCGTGGTGTCCATGATGGACATCGCCGCCTCGGGCGGCTATTATGTTTCCCTACCGGCAGATGTAATTTTTGCCCACCCGACATCCATCACCGGTTCCATCGGCGTGGTGTTCATGCGGCCCAATATCTCCGGGCTCATCGATAAATTCGGTTTTAGCATGGATGTCAACAAATCAGGTGAAAACAAGGATATGGGCTCGCCTTTCCGTCGGCCGACGACAGAAGAAACGCAGATACTGCAGGATTTGACCGACGATCTTGCCGATCGATTTCTGAAACTGGTGGCATTGCATCGCGGTTTGGACGAGAGCGCCCTGTCCACGATATCCACGGCCAGGGTCTACCTGCCGGACGAAGCCAAGGCACTGGGACTCATCGACAGGATCGGGTACCTGGATGAAGCCGTGGCGGAAGCCATCAACATATCAGGACTCCCCGAAAAGGCAAAAGTAGTGACCTATCGCCGGTCCGTATTCCCGAACGACAATCTCTACAATCCCTTGACCACCCATGCGGACACCCATGCAAGGTCATTGCTCGGCCTGGGGTCTCAGAACGCCGCACCCCACCTAACACCCGGGTTTTACTATCTCTGGGCAGCGGCCTTGGGGCTCTAGAAATTAGCCATATACGTCAAGCCATAAGCTGTAAACAATATGCCGCTCAAGGCTTCAACACAAGGAGGCAAACAATGAATGTCCAGGAGATGAAAAAGAACCTTGTCCGGTTAGGTCACGACAGTTTCAGGATCGATGCATCGACATGCATCTACATCGATCCCTACCAGATCGAAGGCGGTAAGGCCGCCGATCTCATTCTGGTGACCCATGAGCACTTCGACCATTGTTCCCCTGAAGATGTGGCCAGAATACAACACACCGGAACCGTCATCGTTACCGAGAAAGATTCTGCAAAAAAACTGTCCGGAGATATCCGGGTGGTGGCACCCGGAGAAACCCTGTCTCTGGACGGCGTGACGGTCGAGGCCGTACCGGCTTACAACACCAACAAGGATTTTCATCCCAAAGAAAACGGATGGCTGGGATTTATCATCGACCTCGACGGTGTCAGGATCTATCATGCCGGCGACACCGATTACATCCCTGAGATGAAGAACCTGCGGGTAGACATTGCCCTGCTGCCTGTGTCCGGAACCTATGTCATGACCGCTGATGAAGCGGTTGAAGCGGCCTTGGCCATCAACCCCGCGCTTGCCATCCCCATGCATTACGGCGCCATTGTCGGCGACCAATCCAATGCAACCCATTTCAGGGACAAGCTGGCAGGCAAGATAGATGTCCTGATCCTTGGATCATCTCCAAAGGAGTTGATCTAAATAAAGGATTCGAGGGGTCCAGGGGTCCAGGATTCGAGTGATATGCTTAAAAATTATGGATCATCTTCAAAAGAGTTGATCTAAATTAAGGATTCAAGGATTCCAGGGGTCCAGGGGTCGAGGGGTCGAGTGAGATGAAGTGAGGCATCAGCTGAATGCTTAAGAATTAGGATCTTCTCCAAACTAGTTGGAGAAGAGGGTCCAAGGATTCCAGGATTCAAGGATTCAAGTGATCGTTATTTATGGTTTTTTAAAGTGCCTTTGCAGATTTACGATTTAAACAATGGCTTTTTAATCTGTACCGAGTTCAATCAACTACCAAAAGTAGCTTAACATATTTTCATCAAAGAAATCGCAGTGGCATTCCGGGCTTTCATTTTATTGTAAATATTGAGTATATCACTTGGATCCTTGAATCCTTGGATCCTGGAACCCTTTCTCCCAACTGATTGGGAGAAGAGCATGATCCTTTAACAGATAAGGGGGAACCCGTGTACAAGGATTTGAAAGGCAAGAACGCCCTCATCACAGGATCGGGCAAGCAAGCAGGCATCGGGTATGCCATCGCCAGAAAACTGGCGGCCAGCGGTGTCAATGTTGCATTGGCTGATCTGGCAAAAGCAGACAAAAGCGACCCCCTCCTCACCAGTGACAAGGCCCAGCTTGCACAACTCGCAAAATCGTTGGGCGAAAAATTCAAGGTCCGGACAGTGGCGCTGGGGCTCGATGTCACCAAGCGTGCGTCCGTGCAAAACATGGCCGCTGCCCTGGCCGAATCATTCGGTACGATCGATATTCTCTGCAACAACGCCGGTACGGTTTTCGGTGTGCCCAATACCATACACACCTATGATGACGACGCCTGGATGAAAACCATCGATGTCAATCTCCACGGTGTTTTCCGCGTTTCAAAAGCCGTCGTGCCGTTGATGCTGGTAAACGGTGGCAGCATCGTCAACGCCGCATCCCAGGCCGCAAAAAAACCGTCCCTGTTCAACGGGGCCTACGCCGCAGCCAAAGCAGGTATTCTCATGCTGACGAAGGTCATGGCCATGGAGTTGGCCGCAAGCAGTATTCGGGTCAATGCTATCTGCCCGGGTGTTATCATGACCGACTTCACCCAGTGGCGATTTGAGCTCGAGGCCCAGTTTTTTAATGCCACAGCGGACGAACGCATGGCCGAGAAATGCAAGGAAATCCCCCTGGGCCGGCTCGGTACTGCCGACGAAGTGGCCAATACCGTCGCATTCTTGGCATCCAGCGAATCAAGCTACATGACCGGTCAGGCCCTCAACATCACTGGTGGACAGACCATGGAGCTCTAGGTATGTGTTTGTCGCGTTTATTGTGTTGCATGTGCACTCACAGCTTATTTACGCAACTATCGGGATTCAGCGAACGCGAAATAAGAGAGTTGCGTTATTCATCTAGATATACTGACAGAAGCAATTGAAAGAAGGAGGAACATATGTCCCTGATCACCGGTGGAGAACTGCTGCTGAAATGCCTTCACGCAGAGGGTATCCAGTATGTCAACGCCATAACCGACGGCACGTATATGATGGTCATCGAAGCCATCGAACGTCTGGGAGACGAATTGGGCATCAAACTCATCGTGCCCCGCCATGAAGCAGCCGCAGCCCATGCCTGTGACGCCTACACCCGCGTCACCGGAAAGCCCGCGGTGGTGATGGCCTGTGCAGGCCCAGGTGCCGCCAATCTTCTGGCAGGGCTTATGTGTGCCCAGGCCGAAGGAAGCCCGGTCGTTGCCATCACCACCACCCGTCGCAGTGAAATTTCCGATTCCTACATACACCAGGGCGGCATGCAGGTAAGCCACCATTTGGATATATTCAGACCGGCTGTCAAGTGGAATGGAAAAATCGATCACTGGACACGGATTCCTGATATGATCCGCCAGGCCTTTCGCATGGCCACATCCGGCAGACCAGGACCGACCCATGTACTCATACCCGAAGACATCATCAGCCAAAAGGGTGAAGAAACGAGTGTCGCCATCTGGCCCCCGGAAAAATACCGGGTGACATCGACATCCCCAGCTGATCCGGATCTGATTCGTCGGGCAGCAGAAATGCTCGTAAGCGCAGAACTGGTCAACATCCACTGTGGTAACGGCGCCGAACGCGCCGGCGCAGGCGAAGAAGTTCTGCAACTGGCAGAGCACCTGGGATGTCCGGTCACGGCGACCATTCGGGCCAGAGGTATCATACCGGACATGCATGCGCTCAGCTTTCACCCCACCTGTATGTCTCGAATCCTGGCCAACAGCCAGGCCGATCTGGTGCTGGCGGTCGGGACGCGACTGGGGGAATTGAACATGTGGGGCAAGCCCCCCATGTTCGGAGAACCCGACAAACAGAAACTCATTCAGATTGACAGCGAGCCGACACATATCGGACTCAACAAACCCACGGACGTACCCCTGATCGGTGATGCCAAATGCATCCTGGCACAACTGGTGAAGGCCGTAAAAGCGTTGACCGGGAAACGCTTGCCCCACGATAAAGTCGCCGAGTTACGAACCATCCAGGATGCGTGGCAGAAAGAACTCGACGATCTGGTCGCCGATATGCAGCGCAAGCCCATGCTGACCGGTCAAATACTGACGGTCTGCAATGATTTCTTTGACGAGGATGCCATCTTTGTCATGGACGGCGGCAACACCACGCTATGGGATATCCACTATCACATCGCCCGCCGGCAGCGATCGGTGATCTATTCCATGAATTACGGTCATCTGGGCACCGGCTTGCCCTACGCCATCGGCGCCAAACTGGCCTTCCCGAACAGACATGTCTACTGTGTCACCGGCGACAGCGCCTTTGGATTCAATATGCAGGAGCTTGAAACCGCCGTGCGAAACAAGCTGCCGGTCATTATCATCGTTGCTGTGGATGGCGCCTATGGCATGGAAAAGAGTGCGCAGCTAAGGCAATTCGGCCGCGAAGCTGACTGGTTCGGACATGACCATGCAGCGGTCCGATATGACCAGGTAGCGGTCGCCATGGGCTGCCATGGAGAGTTCGTGGAAACCGGCGCCGACGTCCTTCCAGCCTTGGAGCGTGCCGCCCAGTCCGGAAAACCGGCGGTCATTCACGCAGTGGTAGACCCGGAAGCCAATGTGGATCCCCCGGGCAACTGGCTTTGGGCCGCGGCTAGGACGGGGAAGATGGAATAACTGCAGGGTACAAGGGATCGAGCGTGATACAAGGGTTCAGGGGAAGCTACCAGCGGACATCAGCATCCCGGCTTCCAAGCATTCTAGCCTCCCAGCACACAAGAGGCCTGATTATACCAGTTGTCATATATGATGAACTCGTAAAAAGTCAGCATTATTCGGTTTTGTAAAATGTTCAAATTCAAGGCGTGCAAATTTTACAATCATGAGGCGTACTTATTGTACGTTGAATGATTGTGGAATGCAGCACAACGCTGAAGTTGGACCTTTTACGAAACCGTCATATATATGTTCCGCATAATGCTCACGGAGGAGAGGGTCCCCTATTTTTACAAAAAGACATATCAACCCAGGAGGATGAACTATGGACCCCATCGTCGTCGATCAGATCCGTCTCAATTTCAATGCCCAGGGATTGCTCGTCATCAATGCTGCCATCGGTCTGATGATGCTGGGTGTGGCCATCGATCTGAAACTGGATGATTTCAAGCGGATCGTCAAAGCACCCAAAGCGCCTGCTATCGGTCTGGTAGCCCAGTTCATTCTTCTCCCGGCATTTACCTTCCTGTTGACCCTGATCATCAAGCCGATACCGTCCATCGCCATGGGGATGATACTGGTGGCGGCATGCCCGGGCGGAAATCTGTCAAACCTGATGACCTATCTCGCCAAAGGAAACACGGCCATCTCCATCAGCATGACGGCCGTTTCCACCCTGGCGGCTATCATCATGACACCCCTGAATCTGGCCTTTTGGGGCAGTCTCAATCCGGAGACCGCACCGATTCTTCAGAAAGTGAGTCTGAGCCCCATGGATGTTTTCGTCACGGTGTTTATCATCCTGGGAATTCCCCTTGCCATCGGTATTTTCCTGTCACGGATGTTCCCGGGCCTGGCCGACAAAGTAAGAAAGCCGTTTAAAATTTTTACACTGGTCTTTTTCATCCTCATCGTCCTGGGTGCCCTGGCCGCCAACTGGAAGATCTTTATCGAAGTTATCGGACTGGTCATCTTGGTGGTACTGCTGCACAATGCGCTGGCTTTGAATATCGGGTACTGGTCGGCACGTCTGTTCCGCCTGCCGGAACGGGATTCCCGGGCAGTGGCCATCGAGGTGGGAATCCAAAACTCGGCCCTGGGGCTGGTGCTGGTATTCAATTTTTTCAAAGGGTTGGGCGGCATGGCCATCGTGGTCGGGTGGTGGGGCATCTGGCATATTGTGGCCGGACTCATTACAGCCTACATATTTACACGCTTTGCACTGCCCGAATAACATCACGCAGTGATGTTATTATGCGCGGCTGCGCCGCTTTTTTTTACCCGGACAGTAACATACCCGTATTGTTTCACGCTATCTTTTGCGCATCAGGGCATGAAACACCCCATCAACGTGAGGCCAATATCGCCTTGGCCGGTATCAATCCGGTGGCACTGGCGGACACGATGTTTCCGGCCACGCCGGGACCGTCACCGGCCACATACATGCCCTTGATTTTTGTTTCCAGGTTATTGTCGGTTTCAACCTGTGTCGCAAAAAATTTGATCTCCGGCGCGTAGAGCAGGGTTTCGTCGTTCGACACACCCGGTACCACGCAATTCAGTTTGTCGAGCCCTTCGATGATATTCGTTAAAATTCTCTCCGGGAGAGCCATGGCGATATCCCCGCAAACCACGTTGTTCAGGGTTGGTTCAATGTAACCCTTGTGCACCCGGTTCCAGGTGCTCCTTCGACCGCGCTTCAGATCGCCGAAGCGCTGAAGAATCGGCCGGCCGCCTCCGATGAGGCTTGCCAGGTTGCCAATGGCTTCCCCGTATGCCTGATTGTCGGTCACGGGTTCCGTCAGAACCACTTTAGACAGGAACGCAAAATTCGTGTTCCGCGATTTTTTATTCAGGTATGCATGGCCATTCACGCAAACGAAATCTGCATAGTTCTCTAAAGCCACATACCCGCCTGCGTTGGTACAGAATGTCCGGGTTTCATCGTCATATTTTCCGGTCTGGATAAAGAACGTCGGATCGTAGATAATGTCGCACAGATCCTGCATAATATCGTTGTGAACCTCCACCCGGACCCCCACCTCGATACCGCGTTGCGCCAGTCCGAGACCATGCTTCAAAGCCAGGCTGCCGACCCATTCCGCACCTACGCGACCTGGCGCCAGTATGACATTCCGGGCCTTGTATCGTTTTCGATCGGTAAGAACCCCGGCAACCGCTGCATTTTTTACAATGACGTCTTTAACCTCCTCGGACGTATGGATCACGATGCCTTTTGATTTGATTGCCTTGGCCAGGCCTTCGATATGATTCGGCAGGCAGTCACTTCCCAGGTGCTTCTGCTTGATGATCATGAGATCGATGCCGTATCGCTTGGCTTGTTTGCGGATCTTGCGCGCTTCGGCCATATCCGTGGGGTATACAGGGCCGTCCATGCCGAAGCGATTGAATATTTCTTCGGTCTCGTCGATAAGATCTTCGGCGCTGTGCTGGGGCATAAATTGCGTCAGGTCGGTCTTTCCCAACTTGTGGATATAGTTCAACTTGCCGTCTGAAAATAGGCCTGCACCCCCTACGCCGCAGAGGACATTGCAGGGTTTGCATTTCACACAACCCTGATCTTCCTTTAGGGGACATTTTCGGCGGTTCGTCCCTTTGCCCTTCTCGATCAGCAGCACATTCAAATCTGAATGCTCACCCAAATAGTAGGCTGCAAACAGGCCGGCCGGTCCGCCACCGACGATAATGACATCGTATATTTTCGGGTCGCTCTTGATCGTTTTCATACTGTCAAGCCTCTACGATTGCTCTGGTACTTGGTGTTGGCTGTATTCTCGAATGGCCGCTACTGCAGCCCTGACGTTCTCAGGTGGTGTTGTCGCTCCCAGATTGCACAGGTAGAGAACCAACCTCCCTCCCTGACCGCCAATTTCGATATATTGCCGCATGCGGTCCCTGATTTCATCCGGCCTGGCTTGGGCCAAGAAAGCCGCACCTACCCCTAGAACCAGAGAGACACCCCACCGGTCTGCGTACGTTTTATAATACGCGGGTCCCAGAAGTTCCACATCCGGATCCTGCCCTTCGAGGAATTTCGGGCACGCCTGCAGCTTCAATTCGAACATCTCTGCCGGGTTCTTCAAGATGGACTCACCGACCCAGTTGGGCACATATATTCCGGGACCGCAATGCTCCTGAAGCCGCTTGACATAGGGAAGAACCCAATTTTGAATAATATCGAGGTTAACGATGGGTATGGATGCCCATGCGTCGCTGCCGCAAATTCCGGTGGCCTTCGGACATATTTTCTTTAACTGTCCTATCCAGGGTATCAGGACATCGTCCGTTAATCGCTCGAAAAGCGCCTTGGCGAAATCGGGATCGAGATACATGTCCATCAACAGTTGTTCGATGCCCCTGATATTTGCCGCAAGACTGAAGGGTGCACAAAAACCGGGTGATCCTTCCAGACAGCCCGTCATTTCCTGGAACAGGCGATTCATCTCCAACACGATAGGGAACCGGCCATCTTTTTCGAAATCGGGTGTACGAATTTTTTTTAAGTCGCTCTTGTCACGGATCAAGGGTTTCGTGCGATCAACATCAGGCATGCCCGTATTCGAATGAATAATCGCCTGCCCCAAGGCCTCGGCTTCGATGTTATACACATCATAATCCAGAACTGGCACATCAATGCCGTATGCCTCCATCACCTCTAGAGATCCTTTGATGAGAATTTCGGGTGACGCATAAAACTGTTTTGGCGATATTTTCAATTCATGCAGCGCAAACTCATGCATTTGCGCCAATACCGGCACCCTGTCGGACTTGCCTGCCATGGCTGCATGATAGCGCCGCAAACCTTCCTGAAAAAAAGATGGGGTCATGGTTGCTTTCGATTAAGTCCGGCACGTTTTTTAAAGCGTTCGACGCAAGGGATGTCGATGTCCAGGGTCCTGGCAATGTTGAACTTGGCTTCGATTCCTAGTGCTGAATCCGGCAATGGCGTTACGGCTCCCAGTCCTAAATCGTAACGGATCTCCGTCATGATAATCGGGTCGGTCAATTCGGCCACTGCCAATCCCAGTTTGTCGGCGACATACGCTTTGGCTTCCTGAATCCTCATCCCCCGGGTCATTTGCACGCGCGCTACCAGATCTCCGGCTGCCCGCATCCCGCCCATTCCCGAGGCATGTGCATGTGTAATCGCCATTGAAAACGGATCTCCGACGCCAACCTACAATCCATCCAGGCGGCATAGGGTCGTCATGGCCGCCGAGGAACGAGAGACCACATCCACCGGCGGCTGATCGTTTAAGGTCACCCCACCCACCCCCATTCCCATGTTGGGATGCACGGGAATGGTAGCGGTCTCACAGCAGGCCTTCATGAACGTGACCGCCCGTGCCAAGTTCCATGCTGCAGATTGGCTGGTATTTGTGTTGCAGACAGGGCCGAAGATGGTCGCGCCAGCAGCCTCCGCCATCTTGACTTGCTGATGGGGGTACATACCTGCCAGACGCTCGCCTTTGTAAGTCAGCTCGCTGTGCATACCCAGAACAAATTCACCGGACATGCCGATCTGGATGCAGATGTCGGGATATTTGGCCTTGAGCGCTTGGGTAGCAAGCAGTGAAGCCAAGAAATCGGCATCGCCGGCGGACCCCGTCGTATCCAGATTGATGCCGTCGGCCCCCGACTCAATCATGAGGCTGCTTGTGTAGACGATATCCTTGGTGAGATCCTGGGCCGATGCTTCATAGGATGCTTGAGCCGCCGCGATTTTACCCATCGGCATGAGCTCAGCCGGATTGGGAAAGGGGCCGTCCGGTTGGCTGTAGAGCCCTAAATTGGGCTGCGCACCATAGAAAAGGGGTATGTGGGTGTCCAGCAAGGCCTTTTCTAAAATCGGCTGTTCAAATCTCGCGATGGGTTTAATCGGCTTGAAGCTGTAATCCACATGGGCCAGTTCCATGGTATCGGCACCCATTATTTTCTCGTAAATTTGCAGGGCTGCGATTCGGTCCACATTGACACCGACCCGCCTGATTTTTAATGTCCCGGCATCGTAGCTGAGAATGACCTCGTTACCAGAATCGACACTGATGAATTTATGGGGCGAACAAAAGATATCCAGAAGATAGGCATACGCCTCCTTGTCAAGGGCTGGAATTCCGCCGCGTTCTGCGGCATCCTCACTTCCCTCGACCAGATCCGCCATGATTTCCTTGGCGCTCATTTCAACGGCCGATCCATCGCCCAAGCGGTGAAAATATTTACCCATATTGCCTCCTTTTGATGATAACGCCTTCCCCCAACCCTTATTTTTTATGCATATCAGGGTGGAGAGTTTCCCTGCTACATCCGTACCCGTCGACTCTTGGGATCATATATCGGCTCGAGATGAATCTTGATGGGATACAGCTTTCCGGCAACATTGATCTCGTATTTCCCGGCCATGATCCATGCATCATCGATACCGTCGGCATGGGTCAGATAACACATACCGATGGTGCACTGATTAACATGTGAATAGGCGCCGTGGGTATTTTCACCGATCAGGCGGCCATTTCGGTAAATAGGTTCGTCGTGATAAGCGAGCGCCTGCGGATCTTCCAGGGAAAACATGACCAGCTTGCGTTTCAATGCGGACGATTTTTGCAGTGCCAAGGCTTCCTTGCCCTGAAATGATGCTTTTCCCATTTTGACGCAGAACCCCAGCCCGGCTTCAAGGGGTGTATGATCCGGAGTAATATCGGCGCCCCAGTGTTTATAGCCTTTTTCCAATCGCAGCGAGTCTAGGGCATGCAGACCCACTAGCTTGAGTTGATGCTTCTTTCCTTCCGCCATCAAGGCATCAAACACATTGTTTGAAAATTCCGTCGGGATATAAAGTTCCCACCCCAGTTCACCGACAAACGACATGCGAATGGCCAACGGTCGTGCATAGGCAACATCGATTTCCTGTGCCGTAGCAAAGGGGAAGGCCTCGTTGGAAAGGTCGGCATCGGTCAGGTTTTCAAGAAGTTTCCGGGCGTTCGGTCCCATGACGGCAAGCATGGTATAGCTGGAGGTCACTTCGGTCAGGGTCACGAAATCGTCTTTGCTGATGTGACGATTAAGGGTGTCGAAATCCCGAACCCCGCAGGCGCCCGGGCTGACGATAAAAAATCTGTCATCGGCCAAACGGGTGACCGTAATATCCGCTTCGATACCGCCGCGTACATTGAGCATCTGGGTGTAAACCACTTTACCAAGCGGCACATCCATGTCATTGCAGCAGGCATATTGCAGCGTTTTCAATGCATCCCGCCCCTGGAGTAAAAATTTTGCCATGGATGATAGATCGTAAACGCCCACGTTTTCACGAATGGCCATGTGTTCTGCAGCTGAATATTCGAACCAGTTCTGGCGTCCCCAGCCGTAGATGTATTCCGCCTTTACGCCCTGGGGGGCAAACCAGTTGGCCCGCTCCCAACCGGCCACAACGCCAAAACAGGCCCCTCGTTCCGCCAACCTGTCGTGAAAGGGTGTCTGACGCACATTGCGAGCGGTTTCAGGCTGTTTGAACGGCCAGTGATCCGCATAGAGATTTCCGACCGCTTCGATAACACGGTCATGCAGATAGCGCTTGTTTCGCTGCCAACCGTAAAATCGTCGCACATCCACCGCCCACAGGTCCTCTTCCGGGTAACCTTGATCCATCCACTGGGCGAGCGCCCGACCCGCACCCCCCGCGCTGGTGATGCCCACCGAATTCATGCCGGTGGCCACGAAAAAATTCCTGATGCCCGGCACCTCACCCAGCATGTAAGCCGTATCGGGGGTAAAACTTTCCGGCACAGTCGTAAGGCTGTTTATTTCTGCATCTTTGAAAGCCGGTACCCGTTTCATGGCGCTATTCATAAAAATTTCGAACTGGTCCCAGTCTTCCTGAAGCTGGGTGTGTTGAAAATCATCCGGAATCCCCTGCATGCCCCATGGCTTGGCAACCGGTTCGAAGCCTCCCATGAGGAGACCGCCCATCTCTTCCTTGATGTAAATATAACCGTCCATATCCCGGATATAGGGCATCCCTTTATAGGTCCCTTCGATGGGGTTGGTGGTCATGTGCATGTGCTCGGCTGCATACAGCGGAAAGCTGACACCCACCGTATTTCCCAGTTCACGTGACCACATACCTGCACAGTTGATTAAAAATTCACAGGCAATGTCCCCTTGGTCGGTGGAAACGCCTTTGATGGTATTTACACCCGAGGTTGTGCCGTGTTTGAACGCGATCCCGGTCACCCTGACATTCTCGATGATGTGAGCTCCCCCAGCCCTGGCACCTTTGGCCAATGCCTGGGTTGTGTCTTCAGGGTTGGTGTGACCGTCATTGGGCTGGAACCATGCTGCTTCGAGGTCGTCGGTATGCAGCAGGGGAAACAATTTGCGGGCCTCTTTGAGACTGATTTCTTCCATTTCGATACCGAAAGCGCGCGCCATCTGCATGGAGCGATCGTATTCCTCCCTGCGGGCTTTGGTCTGTGCGACACGAATGGAGCCGGGGCGCTGATAGCCTGTGGGTTGACCGGTTTCCCCCTCCAGACGGGAATATAGGTCCGCGCCGTAAACCGCCAGTTTGGTCAGGGCAGCATTTGACCACAGCTGACCCAGCAAGCCGGCGGCCGCCCAGGTCGTCCCCGAGGCAATGGTTTTACGTTCTAGTACGACAACGTCCTTCCAGCCAAATTTGCACAAATGATAAGCGACACTGCAACCGACAATACCCCCACCGATAATGACGGCCTGTGCGTGTTTGGGTAATGTTTCTGCCATGAAAGCCTCCTGGAAAATTTAAATATGTATAGGATTAATCCACGCCTTGCTCTTTTTCAGCCTCCTTAACAATGTCCCGGATATCCTGAAGCACGCTATTGGAAAGCTGGGGCGGCTCGTACGTCTCGAGAATATCGATCATCTTCTGGTGCGCCCGCTGGTAGAGATCGGTGCTGCCGTCCGCTTCCCAATCCTCGCGCATTCGCCGATCCATCAGTTTAGCTTGGGACTGGGTTTTCATATGCTTGAAAGTAGATTCGTGGGAGAGATAATCCTTGCCGATGCCCATCTCCTTGATGACATCTACGGACAAGGTCTCATCGTTGACGGGTATGCCATTCAACGTAAATTTTATCATCTCTGCGATTTCGTTGTCGATGACCAGTTGTGCCAGATCGAAGGTGATTCCCATTTCGAGCATCCCCAGGCCGTAGATGACGTTGGCCCCTGCCAGCGCCGGTAGAATGCCTGTGATGGTCTTTTCGTGTCCCGACTGGGCGTCCACCACCTTGCTGTCGCCCTACCCGCCGGCCACAAAACACGGCAGGCTGTAATAGCGCGCCAGCCTGGCCACCGCAGCGCTGATCATGCCGGTCTCCGGCGATCCAACGGTTGCCGTCGCCCGCCGCAGGTCCAGTGGGCAGGTCGAGCTGCCATACACGAAAGCAGAACCCTTGCGGCTCAGCTGGTTCAATACCAAACTGGAAAGCACTTCGCAATTCTGCACAACCAGGGTTCCCGCAAGGTGGACCGGTCCCGACCCGCCGGACATGGCCATACCGATCACGTTCACACCCAGACCGTGTCTGGCCGCGCCCATGATGATCTCGCAGTGGTGATCCGTAAGCTTGAGCGGGCTGATGGGGCAGGTGCTGAAAGAGAGAAACGGGCGCTCTCTCAGTTTCTCCTTGCTGCCTGCAATGGCCACACAGATATCGACAATTTTCTGCAGTTGAAATCCGTTGACCGGACCCAGCCAGTGATGTTTGGTGGTGTTGGTCAGAGAGGCCTCTGCGTTGTGAATGGCCTGGACTTCCGGTGCTTTGTCGTGTGAGCACATGGCCCGTTCGTAGGTCTCCACGTTTGCGAGATAATCGATGAGGCGCGAAGCCTTTTCGATGTCCGCCTTGGTCGTGTCTCGGTGTTCACCGGTATAGGGGTCCACAAACATAATACCTTCGCCAAAATTGGTAAAGGTCACCCGGTTGTCTTCCAGCGCAACGTCACTTGCGGGGGTCCTCCCATAGGCGATAACTGTGGCCGGTGCGGTGTGGATGGCATCCTCCACGATAAAATGAGGAATTTTCACGGTCTTGCTCTTGGCGTCAACCGTGCAGCCCGCCCCGTGAAAGATTTCAAGGGCTTTTTCGTTCTCCACGAAGACACCGGTGGTGTTTAAAATTTCCAGCGTCGCCAGATGTATCTCATGTATCTCGTCATCGGTCATGAGATTGAGGCTGAATCCGCTGTTGCGCTTGATGCCGGCTTTTGGTTTGCGTTTCATAAGTCCCCCTTGGTAAGGTTGTTATTGATGCCTTGTTCTATTTTTTCAACTCCATCTCGTAGGCCTCGACAATTTCCTGCATGGTCTCGGACGCATTGGCCGGTAAGGGATAGGGCTTGTGGTTTTCAAGAATCTCGATTGCCTTTGCATATGCGCGATCCCTGATACTTTTGCCTTGGGTTGCTTCCATCCAATCGTTCCGTGAGTGCCTGTCGAAAAGGCTGGCACGGGATTGGCTTCTCATGGTTCGAAGATTATGCTCGTGGGTGATGTAGGTTCCCCCGGGACCGACCTCGTGAATGACATCCATTGCCAGGGTCTCATCATTGACGGCAACTCCCCCGAGGGCGATTTGGATCATGCGGATCATCTCCGCATCCATGATCAGCTTGGCGTAGTCCATGGTCAGCCCCTGCTCAAGAACGCCGGACCCGAAGATAATATTGCCACCCGCAAGCGCGCTCAGGGTCGCACTCAGGGTGAACTCGTAACCGGACTGAATGTCCGGCTCCTTGCTGTCGGACGCGCCGCCGCCCACCCAACACGGCAGACGGTAATATTGGGCCATTTTGACCAGCGATGCGTTGATCATGCCGTATTCGGGCGAGCCGATGGCGGAGGTGCCGAACCTCAGATCCAATATCGTGCTGGTACTGCCGTAGGTGCAGGGCATGCCTTTATTTATCAACTGGGCCAGGACGATGGATGCCAGGACTTCCGCGTTGTGGGTCACCAGGGTGCCGGCCAGCGAGGCGCTGGAAGTTCCACCGGAGAGGGCCATGGGTATGATGAGAATTCCGAGTCCGAGCCGGGCGCTCTCTATGATGACGTCACACGTATTTTCTCCGAAGGTCAGCGGACTGGTGGGACAGACATTGACCGAAAAAATGGGCTTTTTCCGAAATAATTCCCTGCCACCCATGCTTGCCGATGCAAGATCGACCATTACCTGCAGACACCTTGCCGACTCTGCCCCCAGAAAGATGTGCTTGCCGGTATTGGATATCATGGCTTCGAGATTATGCAGCGATTGGGCTTCATTGGTGACATCTGTCGAATTGACCATCCGCTCGGCCACGCTGATTTCGTCCAGATAATCGCCTACCCGGACCAGTTCGCCACAGTCTTTTTTGTTTGACCGACGTAGTTTCCTGGTATAGGGATCGATGACATTGATGCACCCGCCAAAGGTAGTAAATCCCACCCGGTTGGGTTCCATCATGAAGTCATCGGCAGGATTGCGGGCGTTGTAAACGAATGTGTGGGGGGCGCTGAAGGCGGATTCTTCCACCAGAAACGAAGGTATTCTCACGATACTGAAATCCGCCTGCTTCTCCACCCTGGCACCACCGCCGTGAAATATTTCGCATGCCGTCTCGCTCATCACCTTGATACCGGTTTCCTGAAGGATTTGTAGGGTTGCGTAGTGGATTGAATCGAGCTCGTCCCGCGAGAATGAGCTGAGACCCAAGCCCGAAGAAACACTGATGCCACTTCTCAAACGTCTTTTCATGACACCTCCTTTAAAAAAGATGAAACGGGGTAGATCTGTCACCTGTGTCGTTTGTCTTGATGTCCTTTTTTCGGTTCAAGATAAGGGAGATTTTCAGCACCCCATACCTTTTTTCGGTGGTTTAAGCAACCATTTATGGCCTAGCGCTGAATTGTTGAAGGATTTCATAGAACGCGGCGCAGTCGCTCCGGAACAAACGATTCATGCGCCCCCCAAATGGGACCTTTCAGCTTTCTTTTTAAGTAAAAAAAAATCCAGTTCTCTTGACATTGACTGCGATACAAATTAGGGTCGCATTTAAGTATTGAGTTCAACGTATCCTTGGTTTGTTTCTACTGAGCGCTGGAGGGAACATGAATACAATTCTCAGTTTGGTACTCAAACGACTGGGCCTGGGCCTACTGACCATTATCGTTATCTCGATTTTAATTTTTGTCGGGGTAGAGGCATTGCCCGGAGATCTGACCGAGGCCATTTTGGGCCAACAAGCGTTGCCGGAGACAGTCGCGGCCTTTCGTAAGGAACTGAAATTGGATCTTCCCCCGCATGTGAGGTATTTCGCCTGGCTGGGCGATATGATGCATGGAAACCTGGGCAATTCCTTGGCCAACGGACGGCCCATTGTCGAGTTGGTTGGCTGGCGATTTGCCAACACGCTCTTCCTGGCGTCCTCTGCAGCCGTGGTTTCCGTACCCATCGCGATTATGTTGGGAATCCTCGCGGCACTATATCGCAACAGTCTGTTTGACCGGTCTATTTCCATCGCGACCCTCAGCACCATTTCCTTTCCCGAATTCTTTGTGGCCTATATACTGGTAGCATTGCTCTCGGTCCAGTGGATTGTGTTTCCCAGTATTTCAAATATCAACGACGATATGGCATTTTGGGAAAAGATACGTGCAATCGTCCTTCCTTGTATGACCCTGACCCTGGTGGTCGTCGCCCACATGATGCGGCAGACACGTGCAGCCATCATCAACATCCTGGCCAGCCCTTTCATTGAGATGGCGCATTTGAAAGGCCTCAAGCGGCTACGGGTTATCGTGGTGCACGCTTTTCCGAACGCGCTCTCACCCGTAATCAATGTGGTTGCCTTGAATCTGGCCTACCTGGTGGTGGGTGTGGTAATTGTGGAGGTTGTTTTTGTCTATCCGGGTCTGGGGCAATTGTTGGTGGACTCCGTCTCCAAGCGAGATCTTCCGGTCGTACAGGCGAGTTGTCTCATTTTTGCCACGATCTATATCAGCCTGAACCTGCTGGCTGACGTACTGTCTATTATCAGTAATCCTCGCATGCGAAATCCTCGATAAGGAGAGCATTCAATGATGACGGTTTTCAAATTGTTGAGACAATCACCCTGGAGTGCACGATGCGGCATAGCCATGGTCCTGCTCAATATTGCCGCTGCCATACTCGCACCGGTGGTGGCACCTTACGGTGAGACTGAAATGGTAGGCGATGTCTGGATGACCATGAGCAGCGACCATCTACTGGGCACCGATCATTTGGGTAGAGATTTGTTCACGCGCCTGCTGTATGGCGCTCGCAACACCATTGCGATTGCTTTCATTACAACCGCGCTTTCGTTTGTGCTCGGAATTGTGTGCGGTTTTCTTGCCGCAACGCTAAAAGGATGGGTCGATCAACTTCTCAGCCGTGTGGTTGACATCCTCATGGCCTTTCCGACCCTCATTTTTGCATTAATGGCCTTGTCCGTTGTCGGGACATCCGTTGCCTCCTTGATACTGGTGATCGCATTGCTGGACTCGACCCGGGTTTACCGCTTATCTCGCGCTGTGGCAATGGACATCGCCGTCATGGAATATGTCGAAGCGGCACGGTTGCGAGGTGAAAAAATCTGGTGGCTGATGCGCCAAGAAATCCTGCCCAACGCCATGCCACCACTCGTGGCCGAATTCGGACTGCGGTTCTGTTTCGTGTTTTTGTTCATTGCCGCATTGAGCTTTCTGGGTCTTGGCATCCAACCGCCTACGGCTGACTGGGGCGGCATGGTGCGGGAAAATGCCGGCGCGATCACGTTTGGTATTTTCATCCCCTTGTGGCCGGCTGGGGCGATCGCTTTTCTGACGGTGGGCGTCAATTTAATTGTGGACTGGTTTCTGCACATTGCTAGTGGTTTGAAAGACTAACCATCAAGCTTACGATACGGTGGATTGGATGACACATTTATTGGAGATGAAGGACATCTGGATAGAGGGGTTCAGTGACGAAAAGTGGCGACCCATCATCAACGGCCTCAGCCTAACCTTGGACAGGGGGGAGGTGCTGGGGTTAATCGGAGAATCCGGGGCAGGAAAATCAACCTTCGGGCTGGCATCCATGGCCTATACCCGCCAGGGATGCCGTATCTCTTCCGGCTCCATTGTCTTCGATGGCATAGAACTGTTTGGCGCCACGAATGAGACCTTGAGGGAAATAAAGGGTGTTCGGATCGCCTATGTGGCCCAAAGCGCAGCAGCCTCATTTAATCCGGCACACCGACTCATCAAACAGTATGCCGAGGCGCCTATTCAGCATCACCTCATGTCCTTTGCAGAGGCTGAAAAGGAGGCTTTCGATATTTATAGACGACTGCTGCTGCCGGATCCAGAACACATCGGCTACCGCTATCCGCACCAGGTGTCGGGTGGACAACTGCAACGCGCCATGGTCGCCATGGCAATGGCCTGCAAACCGGACCTCATCATTTTTGACGAACCAACCACTGCACTGGATGTGACGACCCAGATTGAAGTGTTGGCCGCCATAAAGCGAATCACCCAGCAATTCAATACAGCAGCCATCTACATCACCCATGACCTGGCCGTGGTGGCCCAGTTGGCGGACCGGATTATGGTGCTGCGCTATGGTGACCTGATTGAAGAAAACAATGCCCGCGAATTGCTTGCCAATCCCCAAAAGGAATACACCCGCGCCCTTCTTTCTGTTCGAACACTTCGAGAAGACAAAGACCTTTCAAAGACAGAACACGATATCATTCTGGAGGTCGAAAACGTATCGGCCAGCTACACGGGCAAAACGTTGGTCTTAGAGGACATCGACCTGAAAATCAGACGCGGTCGAACCGTGGCACTGGTGGGAGAGTCGGGCAGTGGAAAAAGCACCCTGGCCCGCGCGATAACCGGGTTGCTGCCACCCGTCAAGGGTCGTGTCCTCTATGACGGCAAAGATCTGCCGCCGGCGCTAAAACAGCGCAAAAAGGATAGTCTCAGGGTGATGCAAATGATCTACCAGATGCCGGATACGGCCTTAAATCCCAGGCATCGTGTCAGCAAGGTCATTGGACGCCCGCTTCAGTTCTATTATGGCATCCATGGCAAAGAGGGCCAGAAACGCGTTCTTGAGTTGTTGGATATGATCGAATTGTCACCCAAGTACAAAGATCGTTTTCCACCGGAGCTCTCCGGTGGAGAAAAGCAGCGCGTTTGCATTGCGCGCGCCCTGGCAGCCCAACCCGATTTGATTATTTGTGATGAAGTCACTTCCGCTTTGGATCAGTTGGTGGCCGAAGAAATATTAAAGCTGCTACGCAAGCTTCAGAACGAGCTGCAGGTATCGTACCTTTTTATTACGCACGATCTGGCCACGGTCAAAGCCATTGCGGATGAAATCGTTGTCATGCTGCGGGGCAAGATCGTGGAGCAAGGCCGCAAGACGGACATTCTGGCACCACCCCATCATGAATACACCGATTTGCTGCTTGAATCGGTGCCGGAGATGGACCCCGATTGGCTTGATAATGTGCTGGCCGAACGGGAGCGCAAAGCCGCCTTGGGCATTGCCGTGAAGACAACCTTTATCGATGAGTCGTGAAAGCCGTTATCGACAGAATTGAAGGGAGAATCCTATGAAGTTTCTGGTCTGCTATGAGGAGGCAGGTCCGTCAGCAGCGATTTTAAAAGAGGCCCTTGCGCATGCCAAAGTCTGGAATGCCACCTTAAATATCGTGAAAACAGTTACGCGTGAGCTTGCCATCAAGCATTCTAAGATTCTGGAATTGGAAAGGGAATTGGAAGCCACAGTGCGTGACCAGATTAAAGACGACGGCGTGACGTATCACGTTCATTTGCTGGTTTCTTCCCTGGAACCGGGAGAGAAGCTTATCAAATATGCTGAAGAAGAGAACATCGACCTCATTTTTGTTGGTATCATAAGAAAATCCAAAGTCGGCAAATTGTTCTTTGGATCGACAGCCCAATATGTGATTTTACAGGCGCCCTGTCCCGTGGTGGCTGTAAAAACATAAACCATCCATTCCAGGTTTCTTGGTGCTTGTGGGTTTTTTAATAGTGATCTGGATCCCGTAACCCCCGTCCACATGAGAGCGTAAATGAACCTTATCTGGATAACCTCGGACTCGTTTAGACGTGATCACATCGGCGCCTATGGAAACAAGCGCATCCAAACACCTTCTCTGGACACGCTGGCGGCAAGATCGATTCGTTTTCAGCGGCACTATGCGGCCGGGTTTCCAACCATGCCCACCCGTGCGGATCATTTTACAGGACGTTGGACCATGTCTTTTATGGGATGGTCTGCGTTGCCATCAAGCGTGACCACACTGGCGGAAATCCTGTCCGCAAAAGGGCGCCACACGGCAGCGGTTGTCGACACGCCCTTCTATGTTCGGGACGGCATGAATTACGACCGTGGTTTCAGTAGTTTCTTCATGAATGTCGGTCAGGAGGGCTCGGGCGCTAAAAAATTGAAAGACGGACGGCACGAATCACAGGATACGCGCGCGGCATGGCGTTTTGAGTCCGATTACAATGCCCCTCAGACGTTCACCAAAGCCATGCAATGGCTTGAGCGGCATTACAAGGAAGACTTTTTTCTGTATATCGACACGTGGGACCCGCATGAGCCGTGGGATGCCCCCCCCTATTATACCGAACGTTACTGGCCGGATTATGACGGGGAAATTATCGAACCGATCTACGGATGCTGGAAGGATGTGCCTGGATTCACCCAGGCAAGGCTTGAAAAAGCGCATGCGACCTATTGTGGAGAAATCACCATGGTGGACACCTGGCTGGGTATCCTTTTGCGGCGGATTGAAAACATGGGCCTCATGGAGAATACAGCCATCATTTTTACCTCTGACCATGGATTCTATTTTGGTGAGCATGGCGGGCTCTTCGGAAAGATGGTTTATGAAATGGGACCGGATGGGAAATACCCCACACTGGATGACTGGGATAAGCAGACTGAGGGCGGGATATGGGCCTATTCTCCCCTTTACGAGGAAATTATCAATATCCCGTTGCTCATTGCTATTCCCGGCCTTTCGGCGGGTGTCTATGGGCATTTAACTTCGGCTGTCGATGTGATGCCAACGGTATTGGATATTCTGTCGTATGACATACCGGATTTTGTGGAAGGCCAATCGCTCCTGCCGAAAATAATAGATCCAGCCGCCAACAACCGTGAGTTTACTGTCAGCAGTATACCCTTTGCCAATCCCGGTGATCCAGTAAGATCGGTCGACAATTTTCTTCGCATGCTTAAGGTTCCTACAGTGACGACCATTACCAGTCAGAATTATTCCCTGCTTTACAGCCCTCAAGCAGGTCAGTCCAAACTCTATAATCTCAGCCTGGATCCCGGACAAGAGAAAAATATCCTTTCGGATCAAACGGATGTCGGTAAAGCGCTTCATCAATACCTGGTTAAATTTATGCGCGATACCCATCTTGCGGATTATCTTCTCCAGCCGCGCCTCGAGTTACTAAGTAAATGAACCCCCGGTTCGTTTGCAGTCGTTTGGTGCAGAATCCCCCGACCCTTGAAGTATATGAGCACTCCCATGCCGGCATGATTCACTTATCCATCTTTCCAGCTGATCCATATGGCGTGGTATCCAGTGCATTAGGCCGATATTATGATCGATATAGCGGTAATATTCATCGTCATCCGGGTCAGGTGTGTTAAAGAAATCGACCAGATCCCAATTCAACACATATAGATTGGCGATGGAAAGCATGCAGCCCAGATACTTCCGTTCCTGTTTCGTCAAGGGGCTGATGGGTTCCAAACGGTGGCAGGCTGCATTGTAACTCCCCAGAAAAATTGAAAATTTATCCGGTCGCAATCCGGTTGCCTGGTCCTTCCATATGCTGGTAAAATAAATCAGACCCAGCGCAACATCAAAGAGCCGATAATCTATTTTCGACCAATCAAAATCGAAAACAGCGACCCCTTTTTCATCGCGATATTTCAGGTTTCCTGGATGATAGTCACAGTGAATCGGTAATTCCTGCATCCCCTGAAATCTGGCGTCAAAGGCAGCCGCATCATCCAGGGCTTTATATATGGACGCAAGATTGTCAGCGAACAGCCGGTCACAGCGACCGTTGCCCACTTGTTCCAAGAATGCGGAAAAGGTATCTTTGAAGGTGGGAATAAACGCCATGATTCGTGGTTGGAGACGATCTGTTCCAGGCGGTTTTTTGAATCCATGACCGCAGTTGTGAAGATGGGCGAGGATTTCAGCGGCACTGATGAATTCTTTATCTGTCAGATCCGTGTCGGTCCAGGAATACTTATCTTCCCCGTCAAGGTATTCGAACAATGCCCAAAGCGCCTTGCTCCCGTGATGATTTTCAGGCGCAGGGGTATTTACGAGCGTCGAACCGTTTCGGCATGCAATAATACCAGCCGCCATGGTAAATCCCTTGGACCTCAAATAACCCAGCAGGGCGTGTTCAAACAGAATTTCTTTTTCAACGGCATTGGGATTATAGAGACGCAGAAAATACCGATGGACCTGATCATTGGCAGACAGCCATACCGCATAACTTCTATTGCAGTACCCGCCCAAGACTTCCTTGACGCGTGTCAGCCTGCCAAGATCGTATTCTTCTTCTGTAATGCGACGAATCGTGTCTGTAGGTATCTTGTTGTTCATGTCTGAGCGGCATTCCATAGGATGTCTTCTTTCCCCATACGATTCAGTGACAGCGATGTCGGTTGCCTACAACCATAACGAAAATGAATCAACTTTTCAAGGCTGCTGAGACGTCCAACAGGATTGATCTTAGGTATATGGATCATCTCCAAAAGAGTTGATCCAAATTTAAGGATTTTCGAGTAGACAGGAGACTCCCGTGCCTATAGGTCAATGTTTGTTTTCTCTGTTTCCGCCTGCTTTCGCAGCGGTGCCACAATATCTTGACCATATCACAGTTGAACTCCTGTCCCTCACAGAACCGGACAAGCGGATTTCCCATACATCCGGCTCCTCGGTTCACCATTCAGTAAGCCTCCGTTCTACGATACGGATTCAGGTCTTTGCGAACCCTGGGCTTAGGCCAACCCACCCAGGCCAATGCCTGGTTAAAGGTCGACCAGGTGTATGCCTTGCGCTGACTTTTACGGTTAAGCCATTTGAACAGGATGCGTGTTGCGCGATAGACATAGAAGCTACACCTTTCCAGGTTATCCGTTATGGCGTAATAGCCCAGGTGGCCGATCACACGTGTACGGGCCTGCCTGAGAACTTCCCCCTTCTTCAGCACATGTCTGACCTTCTTTGCCCAATCGGTAAAACTGCGCAGGCTCTGCACCAATTTCTTGCGGCTGGTGCGACGTTTCACCTTGAAATAACCTTTCCGGGTCTTACCGCAATAGTGCGTCAATCCCAAGAAGGTAAACTCTTTTGGCTTCTCGCCTCGCTTATACGCTGCCTCTCGGGCAAAACGACCAAACTCGATGCAGTGCGTCTTTTCCTTTGCCAATTCGAGACCAAACCCTTCAAGGCGGTCCTCCAGGCGTCGTCGAAAATTCTCAGCATCTCTCTTGCACTGAAAGCAGGCCAAAAAGTCGTCGGCATACCTAAAATAGTACGCTTCACCTTTGCTCTGCCTGCTCACCCGCCGGCTGAACCACAGATCCAGCACGTAATGCAGGTAGATGTTCGACAGCAGTGGTGAAAGGATGGAACCCTGTGGAGTCCCTTGCTCGGTGGCCCGGACCAGACCATCTTCCATGATGCCGCTCTTGAGCATCCGGATACTCAGACGGATCACTCGCTCGTCACCGATGCGATGCCGCAGGAATTTAACCATCCAGTCGTGGTTAACCTTGTCGAAGAAACTTTTAACATCCGCTTCTACCACGTAGCTGACCTTTTCCTGCTGGATTGTACGCCCAAGCTTATCCAAGCATTTGTGCTGGCTCCGACTCGGACGATACCCATAACTGCTGTCTTCGAACACGGCCTCGTAGATGGGCTCAAGGACTCGTTTGGTCGCTTGTTCCACAATCTTATCCTCAAGATTGCTTATGCCCAGCGGCCTACCCTTGGCACTCCCCGGCTTTGGTATGTAGCTGCGTCGTTTCGGCCCTGGACGATATCCCATCCGCCTGAGCCTCTCCGACAGCTGCCGTAGGTTCTCTTCAAGGTTTTTCCCGTATTCTTTTTTGGTTACGCCATCCACTCCGGTTGCCTTCTTGGCTTCCAGCGTATCGTAGCAGGCCCGCAAATTGTCCACATCACATATGTGATGGTACAGACTGCGTAAATACCAGAGCCGGTTCCTTGCGCGCCTTTCGACCTATCCGTGTCAGATCTGTTGTCACTGCATTGTCACTCCTTGCATAGTGTCAGTGTTGCTCCTTTCACGGACGATGTACCGTGGGGACCTTCGCTCAGCGGGGATTAGCCGCTTCTTCGCTAGGCCATTGCAGCTCTCCGGTCCCCATCACTTGCGACGCGGCCATCCCACGACCTCTTTTTACATTGGCCCTGGTACTCGGATACTGCCAGTGCAGTTGTGTCTCCAAGAGCACATTGATCGTCGCTCGCCTGGTTACTTGCTTGTCGTTGCACAGCTCGATGCCGTCTTAGACCCCGGGGTGTCAGCTTCGCACTCGTCATTTCCGCACTTGCCGCTTGGCCTGCGCCCTCCTTGATAGGATCGGCACGTTCCCAAAATTCCTTGTTCTCGGGGCTATGTGTCAGATTCAGGGCAACACCCTTCACCTCGCTGCACTCGCTTATTTGTCCACCCGGTCTTCACCGCCGGACATTACACTACTGAGCGGTTGACTAAACCTTACTCAGGATGGCTTTGGCTCTTTAAAGAGCCCTCCATCTCAACAGGCAACCATTGCCAGGTTACCCAAGGATTCAAGTGATCGTTATTTATGGTTTTTTAAAGTGCCTTTGCAGATTTACGATTTAAACAATGGCTTTTTAATCTGTACCGAGTTCAATCAACTACCAAAAGTAGCTTAACATATTTTCATCAAAGAAATCGCAGTGGCATTCCGGGCTTTCATTTTATTGTACAAACAACTGAAGTATTTCACTAGGATCCAAGACGGACCCCTTGAATCCTTTTAGAGGTCGATTCAGCCAACTGAAGAATTTCACTCAGCCCTCAGACTAACTGCAACCAATGGGAGCTGGACCAAGAATTGTAAGGCTCCTCAAAAGACGAAAAACGTATTAAAATGTTTGGACATATCCAAGCGATGACAAATCACATGAAAAGCAAACACTTGAATCCTTGAATCCTGGACTCCTTAACCCTTTCTCACAACTAATTGGGAGAAGATCCAGGTTTATAAACTTTCGTTTTCGTGCTATGGCTCTACTCAACGTTTTATTCTAAAAAAGGAGCGTAAAAATGGGAAAAATAATGACCCGAATGGGAGATGGGAGCAGGGTTGAAATGACCACGGACGAAATCCAGAAAGATTTGGAAGCCGGCGCCCAGGATGCGGCCGAACGTGCGAACATCCCCCCCCTGATGGATGACGAGATAACATACTTGATGGATCTTTATCAATCCAAAGATCGTGTGGTGGGGGTCGAAATGGGTAAGGAGGTCTGTCTGAGCTACGACAACATGACGTCCAAGATCAAACGAGCCCATATCCCCATCAGCAAGATACAGCAACTGCTGCTGTTCGAGAGAGGACTGGGGGCGGACACACTGGAACTGACACACATCGACTACAGTTTCAAGCAGTGCAAACACGTGGTGCAGTACGAAAAACCAAACATGGAACAGGCCGTGCTGCAGACCATTGCCCCGATTTTCTACGGTGCCATGCCGAATCTTGGGCTCTACAGTGTACCCGACGGTCCGGTGGTGAACCCCGGCGACCTGCTGCCCCAGGGCAAGATTGCCGAGGCCCAGCAAGCTTATGAAGAAATGGCAGAATACGCCATCAAAGACATGGTCTACGTGGGTAGTGAATTGTACGAAAAGGCCGGCGCGGACGGTATCAATTTCGATACCACCGCCGCGTCAGGCGATGCAGAATTTTATGCAACCCTGAAAGCGGCTGAAATTCTACACCAAAAATACCCCGACATGGGTATAGAAATGGGTATGTCCGGTGAGTTTATTTTGGGTATGCACGGAGATATCGAATATGACGGTGTGCGCCTGGCTGGGCTTTTCCCCCAGGACCAGGTCAGGCTGGCACAAAAAGCCGGGGTGACCATCTTCGGTCCCGCCATCAATATTCGCACCAATGACTCGCTTCCGTACAACCTGGCGCGATCATTGGTCTTTACCAAGGCCTGTTCCGAGGCCTCGGACATACCCATCCATGCCAATCTAGGTATGGGTGTGGGAGGGGTCCCCTTGACCCTTACACCGCCACTGGACGCCTTGTCACGGGCATCCAAGGCTCATGTAGAAATCTGCCGTTTGGACGGATTGTAGGTTGGCGTCGGCGATCCGCTGGGAATGCATGCTGCACATGCGATTGTCTCGGGAATGGGCGGATTACGAACTGCCGGAGATCTGGTAGCGCGTATGCAACTGAACCGGGGTATGCGAATCGATGCAGCCAAAAAATATGTCGCAGAGAAACTGGGCATCACGGTAACCGACCTGGCCGACACGGTGGTCATGAGCGAAGTCCGGGAGGACCTGGATATCGGACGGGTCAACGAAACGCCGGATGTGGCCAAGGGAATCGATGCCAAATTTAGAATAGCGGAGCTTCTTGACCTTAAAATTAATTGCGTCAGTATGTTCATGAAACGAGTGGGGATAGCCTCCTACCACTCATTTGATTAAGTTTTAATACTTTTCGCAAACCCATTACAGGAGAGATCGATGAATCAGCAATTCCCAACCCAGGCGCAAATTGTGATTATCGGCGGCGGTATTGTGGGGTGCAGTACGGCCTACCACCTCACAAAAATCGGATACACGGACGTTGTCTTGCTGGAGCGCAAGGAAATCGGATCAGGAACCACCTGGGCCGCGGCAGGTCTTGTGGCCCAGTTGCGCCAGAATCGTGAGATGACCAATCTTGCCAAATACGCCACCCAACTCTACCCCGCCCTTGAAGCGGAAACCGGTTTGGCCACCGGATATGTTAAAACCGGAGCGCTGGGTGTCTGCCAGACCGAAGATCGACGACGTGAATGGCTTCGGGGGGCGGCAATGGCCAGTGCATTCGGGATCGAGATGCATGAAATCAGTTTAAAAGAAGCCCAGGATCTTGTTCCTGGTATGAGCGTCAAGGATCTTGTCTCGGTGTTTTATCTACCCGACGATGGCCACACAAGCCCACTGGACACCACGCGGTCACTGCTCAAGGGTGCAAAAACAAGGGGTGCCCGCGTGTTTGAGCAAACGCAGGTCAGCGGAATAATATTGAAACATGGGGCTGTTTGCGGCGTCAAAACCGCGTCCGGCGACATCGATTGTGACATTGTGATCAATTGTGCCGGCATGTGGGGTCGCGATGTGGGCAAAATGGTTCATGTCAGTGTTCCTTTGTTTGCGGCCGAACACATGCATGCCATCACCAAACCCATAAACGGTCTCAAACGCATCTTCCCCACCGTGCGAGATTTCGATGGGCGGACCTATTTCAAGTGCGAAAACGGCGGAATTCTTTTGGGTGGCTTCGAGGCCGTGTCCAAGCCATGGGGCATGAAGGGGATTCCGGAAAAATTCATGTACACCGAATTGCAGGAGGACTGGGAACAGTTTGAGGTGTTCATGGACTGTGGCTTGAAGCGCTTTCCGGGCCTTGAGACCGCCCAGGTTCGCCACCTGTCGGTGGTACCTGAAAGTTTTACACCAGACAACGCCTTCATGGTGGGAGAAGCTCCCGGCATCAAGAATTTCTTTGTGGGTTGCGGTATGAACTCGGTGGGCATCGCCAGTGCCGCCGGTGTTGGTCGTGCCCTGTCGCAGTGGATCGACCAGGGATATCCGGAAGAGACGTTGTGGCCCGTGGACGTCCGGCGTTACTTCAGCTGGCAGCGAAATACGCGCTACCTGCACGATCGGATTGTCGAATCCGTGGGGATTCTCTATGAACATCACTATCCCAACCGTCAGCGCACAACGGCACGACCGGTCATCTGTTCAGCAGTTCACGACCGGCTGGCCGACAGGGGTGCCTGTTTCAGCATGCTTGCCGGCTGGGAGCGGGCAGACTGGTTTGCCCCCCAAGGGGTCGACCCCGTTCATCAGTACAATTGGGGTAAAGCCAACTGGTTTCCGTATCAAGGCCAAGAACATATGGCGGTTCGGGACACGGTGGGATTGTATGACTTAAGCTCCATGCACAATTACCTGATTCAGGGACCGGATGCGGAAAGCGTTTTGCAGCGACTTTGTGCCAATGATGTCGCCGTTCCTGTCGGCAGCGTGGTGTATACACCGCTTCTCAATGAACAGGGGGGGTTTGAGTCCGATCTCACCGTAACGCGATTCTCTGAAAATTCCTTTTTTGCCGTAACCGCACTGGGTACCGGCGTGCGTGATTTTGATTATATCCAGCGACGTATTCCCGACAACGCCCGGGCCACGATTACCGATGTGACCCATGGCTATGCCATGCTGGCGGTAATGGGACCCCGTTCTCGAGACCTGCTGTCAAAACTGACCGATGCCGATCTCTCCAACGACGCTTTTCCGTTTCGAACCGCCAAAGAAATTGACCTGGGGTACGCCCGGCCCTGGGCCGTCAGGATTTCCTATGTCGGCGAACTGGGTTGGGAGCTATACATCCCCACTGGCTTCGCAACGGCTGTGTTTGACGCCCTCATGGAGGCCGGCCGTGAGTTTGGCCTGCGCTTGGTGGGCATGCAGGCCGTAAACTCCTTGCGCTTGGAAGCGGGTCTGCGCCACTGGGAGTCCGACATCGGGCCGGAGGACACCCCCTTCGAAGCCGGTCTCGGTTTCTGCGTCAAACTCGACAAAGACGGCTTTATCGGCCAGGAGGCGCTGATCCAACAGAAAAAAATCGGTTTGCGTCGTAAACTGGTTATGTTCACGCTGGATGACCCCGAAGCGCTCCTGTTTCAGAATGAACCGGTCTATCGCGACGCTGAACAGGTTTCCCAGATCACCTCCGGGGCCTATGGTTTCAAGATCGGACATGCAGTCGGCTTCGGGTATCTGAGCGACAAGGACGGCATTTCTGACCAGTGGATCCTTGACGGGCACTATGAAATAATGGTTGAAGGTCGCAAGATTCCGGCCAAGGTGCACCTGCGATCGCCTTATGATCCGAAGCATGAGCGCCCGAAGATGTAAAGCATTACATTCCGGTTGGGCTTGCGGGATTTGTCCGCAAAAACCGGGTTCCCAGCGGCCACAACGCATCGGATTGTTTCCGCGCTGGTGGCAAGGGGATATCTGCAAAAGGCAGGCTTGTCACACCGGTATGCACTGGCACCAACGTTTTTAATGCTGGCCGATGGTATTGAAGAACCTCGCAGCAAGCTACGGGGAATGCGCTCGCTGTTGCGGTTCAACAAAACTTGGATACTCGGTCAAAAAGCACCCTTAGAAAGGAATAATTTCCCATGAGTGATTTGTTTGAAAATCTTGAACCCATCCTGCTGATGGGGCCGGGACCCTCCTGTGTGCCACCGATGGTTTATCAAGCGCTGGCACATCCAACCATCGGGCATTTGGATCCTGTGTTCATTGCCATTATGGATGCGGTCAAAGGACAACTGCGCAAACTTTTCAATACGAAAAATAGCCTTACCCTGCCTATCTCAGGAACGGGATCGGCCGGCATGGAGACCTGTTTTGTCAACCTCGTCGAACCGGGAGACAGGGTTCTGATTCTGATCAACGGTGTGTTCGGGCAGAGAATGCAGGATGTGGCCACGCGTTTGGGAGCCAGGGTCGATACCATCGACTATCCTTGGGGGGAAGCGGTAGACCCGCAAGATGTTGTGCGCAAACTCAAGCAGAATGACTACAAAATGGTGGCTGTCGTCCACGCCGAAACGTCCACAGGTGTCAAGAACCCGGTGGCAGCGATCGGTGACATGGTCAGCGAACACGGCGCTCTTTATTTGGTGGATACGGTGACCAGTCTTGGGGGCATTGAGGTCCAGGTGGACGACTGGCATATCGACGCCATTTACAGCGGCACCCAGAAATGCCTGTCCTGTCCGCCGGGCCTTTCGCCTGTATCGTTTTCCCAGCGGGCTGTCGATGCCATCGAAAGCCGTCAAAAAAAAGTCCCCAATTGGTATCTCGACCTCAGCCTGATTCTGAAATACTGGCAGGGTCAAGCGCGCACGTATCATCACACGGCGCCCATCAACATGATCTATGCGTTGCACCAGTCGCTTGCGCTCATCTTAGAGGAAGGACCAGCCTCTGTTTTTGACCGGCATTTACAGCAGCATCGAGACTTGGTGAGTGGTCTGCAGAACCTGGGACTCGAAATGCTGGTGTCTGAACCGTTTCGTCTGCCCATGTTGAACGCAGTGAAAGTGCCTGCCGGAATAGACGAGGCGGCGGTTCGCAAGAAACTGCGCCTGGAGCACAAAATAGAAATCGGCGCCGGTTTGGGCCCCTTGGCAGGAAAAATCTGGAGAATCGGACTCATGGGTCACACGGCACGCCCAGAAAACGTCTCACGCTTTATTGCAGCCCTGAAGCAGAGCCTCAAAAAAAGGTAAGCCTTTGGCAATTGAAGCTCCCTGCAGCAAGCCATGCAGGACAACCGAGTACGGTTTACTTGGAAAGAAGGATGTTTCACTATGAAAACGGTACATGAAACAGTTGATGTCCTTGTCGCCGGTGGCGGAACGGCCGGACATGTGGCCGCGATTCAGGCTGCCAGGGCCGGTGTAAAGACCGCCGTCATCGAAGCGGGCAGCATGCTGGGCGGCACCATGACGGCCGGCGGCGTGTACATGCCCAACCATTTTTTCAGCACAGCCGGACCGGTCGTAAAAGGTATCGCCTGGGAACTTTACACGAAATCCAAGGCCATCGAAGGACTTTCCATACCCGATTACACCCGGCGTAGACCCGTGGAAACGCCCGGATATTACAGTTATATCAATGTTCCCGTATACGCAGCCCTGGCCGAGGAGGAGGCACTCAAGGCCGGCCTGATCCTGCACTACCACGAATTCATCGCCGATGTTGAGGCGCAAGGCGACGTCTGGGAAGTGATGTCCTTGGGCAGAGGCATCAAGCGCATGACCAAAACAAAGGAAATTATCGACTGCAGTGGTGATGCCGACATCGTCAGGATTCTGGGCTTGGGCGTGATGCAGGGCAGCACCCGCCAGCCGGGTGCCTATCAGTACAAGATCGAAGGCATCGAATATGAGCAGATATGGGAGAAGGAAGTACAGCAGATTTTCGATGAGGCCCTGGAATCTGGGGTTTTGAAGGCCGGTGACTTTGCCTATGCCCAAAACAGGCCCTTTAGTTACTACCTTTCGCACGGCGGTCACAACGCTACGCACATCTACGGGGCCGACACCTCCAATGCCGACGGGCAGACCCAGGCCAACCTGGAAGGGCGGGAGCGCATGCTGCGGATGTACCGCTTCCTGACATCATCGATTCCAGGTTGTGAACGGTCTGTTCTCAAGACCATGTATGCCCATGCCCTTTCACGGGAAACATTCCGGATCGAGGGGGAATACGTGATTACCAAAAACGATTTCCTTCAAGCAACGAATTTCGAAGACAAGGTGTGCAACGCCTTCAACTACATCGACATGCACAGCCGGGAGAAGGGGTGCGAGGAAATTTTTCATGAATCCGAACACCTCATACCAAAAGTGCCTTTGCGGGCGCTTATTCCCAAAGGCAGTTCCAGGATTACGGTTGGCGGTCGCATTGTATCGGCAGAGAGAATGGCCCTGGCCGGCATTCGTGCACAATGTACGTGCATGGCCATGGGACAGGCCATGGGCGCAGCGGCGGCCTTGGCCGTTCGCAAAGGTGTCCCCTCACGGGAGATCGCTCCAAGGGATATCGTGGCCCTGACTGTTGAACATGGGGCCATCCCCGTTTAAAATGAAACATGGTTTGATCCGAAATCTTTGGCCTGGATCGTGTCTTCGGGATAGGACCGGCAGATGATCGGGCATTGTGCATAAGATCGAGCCACCAGATACATTGGAACTTGCCGGCCGGCTGTTGGCATGCTATATACGATCTATTGCAACGGATATCCGGAGTCAAACATAAAACCAAAAGAGGAGGGAGAAACAATGCGAGCATTAGATCACCTGCAAAAACTGTTTATGGAAGGTAAGATCAGTCGAAGACAATTTCTCGCCCAAGCGGCAGCCCTGGGGGTAACACTGACCCTATCACCCGCCTTGCTTCCGCGCAAAGCAGCCGCAGCCGTCCCCAAGAAAGGCGGCTATTTCAAACAAGCCCAAACCGGCGGTTCCACCACCGACACCTTGGACCCGGCCACGCACACCTCCAGCTGGAACATCAATATCGAACTGCAGTTGAGAAACACCCTGACGGAGATCAACCACAAGTTCGAGCCGGTTCCCGAACTGGCCGAGAGCTGGGAATCTTCCCCGGATGCAAAACAGTGGATCTTCAACCTGCGCAAAGGGGTAGAGTTTCACGACGGCAAGACCATGGATGCGGAGGACGTGATCTTCAGCATGAATCACCACCGCGGGGAAGACTCCAAATCTGCTGCCAAGGCTTATCTGGAGACGGTCCAGGATATCAAGGCCGACGGCAAATACCGCGTGATTTTCGAGCTGGGTGCCGGCATCGCCGACTTTCCGTTTTACATGGCCGATTATCACATGCCGATTTTCAAAGCCGGCACCAAAGGCCAGGAATTTGAAAAAGGGATCGGCACGGGCGGATACATGCTTGAACAATGGGAGCCGGGCGTCACCGCCATTACAAAAAGAAATCCGAACTATTGGAAAGAGGGCCGGGCCCATTTCGATAGAATAGAGACCCTCGCCATCAACGACGTCAACGCCAGGACCAATGCCATCAAGACGGGTCAGATTCACTTCATGGACCGCTGCGAGCGTAAAACGGTCCACCTGCTGAAAAGGTCAAAAGGCATTGAAATCAGCGCCGTCACCGCCACCTTCCACTACACCATGCCCATGCACACCCAGATGAAGCCCTATGACGATGCCAATGTCCGCCTGGGCCTCAAGTACGCCATCGACCGCGATGATATGGTCAAGCGTATTCTGAACGGTTATGGCCAGTCCGGCAACGATCACCCCATCGCACCGGTCAACCGCTATTACGCAAAAAATCTACCCATACGGCCGTACGATCCGGACAAGGCCAAATTCTATTTGAAGAAGGCCGGCATGTTGGACCACACCTTCAACCTGCACACCGCCGAAGCCGCATTCTCGGGAGCGGACGATGCCGCCATCCTGTATCAGGAGCAAGCCAAAAAGGCCGGCATCAAGATCAACGTGGTGCGCGAACCCAGTGACGGTTACTGGAGCAACGTCTGGACCAAGAAAGAGTTCTGCATGTGCTATTGGAGTGGACGCCCGACCGAAGACCTCATGTTTTCCGTGGCCTATGCCGCCGATGCACCCTGGAACGATGCGCACTGGTCAAATGATAAATTCAACAAGCTGCTAGTAGAAGCCAGGGCCGAGCTCGACACGAATAAAAGGGCCCAGCAGTATGCGGAGATGCAGGACATCTGCAAGGAACAGGGCGGCACGATTATTCCCATGTTTGCCCAGATCGTGGAGGCGCTTTCCGATACGATCGGCCACGGCGACATTTCCGGCCACATGGAGGCGGATGGTCAACGCAACTTCGAACGCTGGTGGTTTAAATAAAAAATCGCGCCCGAAGGAATGCTTTGGCTTCCCCATAAGCGATATTTTCGGGCAATAGATGCATCATGCAACCCAAACTCCCCGTCGCTTGCGGCGGGGAGTTTCGCGTTTAAAGGCTTCAATCGTTTTCCAGCATCTGGATCGTATCTTTGGTCTTGAAACACCCTTGTCAGTGTATTGTATAAGATAAGGATCATCTCCAAAAGAGTTGATCCAAATTAAGGATTCAAGGATTCCAGGGGTCCAGGGTTCGAGTGAGATGAAGTGAGGCATTAGCTGAATGCTTAAGAATTATAAAGAGTTATTGGAAACGCAGACGATGATATCCGGTGATCTGGATTATATGAAGAAGGAAAAGCTTCGGGAATTAAGAGAGGAACTCGGTGATGTAGAGAGAATGCTAAAAGCGATGATCAAATCACTGGAAAACAAACACTTGAATCCTGGAATCCTGGATTCCTTGAACCCTTTCTCACAATTGGGAGAAGATCCTAAGATAATACCAATTTATTGCTTGGTTTTGCTTGCGTTATAATATACAGGGGCACGAAAGCTTCCTGGAAAGAAGCTATTCCCCTGCAGCAGCCAAATCAATACAGAGCCATGAAAGGAAAGGGTCATGCAGATCGAAAGAACAGGTGTGTCTGCCTTTAACGGTTTGGGATTACATTTTCTGACCCCTGACGAACGAGACACGATTCATCATGGCGCCTGCCATATTGTCAAGCACACCGGTGTTCTGGTGGAGCTTGAAGAAGCTGCCGATCGTTTTCAAAACGCCGGTGCTTGCGTGACACGGACAGGTAAAAACTGGATCGTCAAAATTCCCGAATGGCTGGTGACCGAAAGCCTCGCGAGCACGCCCAAAAGCGTCACCTATTATGCACGGGACCCGCAAAAAGATTTCCTGCTGGAAAACCACCGCGTCGGCTTCGGCACTTTCGGAGAACAGGTCAATATCATCGACCCTATCACCCGCAAATACCGCAGTTCCACCAAGCAAGACTGCTGCAAGGTCTATTGTCTCATCGATGCTTTGGAAGGCCTGGCCTTTTGCCAGCGAACCCTGTGCCCGGGCGACCAACTGCCGGCCGCCCAGGCTGTTCACAATTTCCAGGCCCTGATTACCCACAACAGCAAGCACATCACCATCGGGATGGTCAACCGAGCCTGTGTGGAGGTCATTGTAGAAATGGCGGCGGCGGCGGTGGGCGGCGGCGACAAACTGCGCCAAAGACCCATCTGCACCTGCTCCTGTTGTGTCACCAGTCCCCTGACCCTGACCACACCGTTCTGCGAAACCCTCATGGCCGCGGTGAAGGCTGGTATCAACGTGGACATCATGACCATGGCCCTGGCTGGAGGCAGCGCGCCAGTCACCCTTGCGGGCACCATCGTCCTGACAGTGGCCGAACTTCTGAGCGGTATGGTTCTGGCCCAGATCACGCGAAAGGGGGTCAACGTCACATTGGGCTCATGCAGCACCATTATGGACCTGAAAACCGGCCTGGCATCGACGGGTGCGCCTGAATGGGGTCTGGTGGGGGCTGCCATCGCGCAGATGAGCAACCATTACGGAATCCCCTGCCGCGTGGGTGCAGGGGTCAGCGATTCCAAACTCCCGGATGCCCAAGCCGCCTATCAGTTCACCCTGAACGCCCTGCCCCTGTCGCTCGCCGGTGCCAATATGATATTCGGTGCCGGCGGCATCGACAGCGGTCTTGCATTCGACTACGCCAAACTGATCATGGACCACGAATGCATCTGCCATATCAGGAAAATGCTGGAAGGCGTGCGTGTGGACAGCGAAACCATGGCCCTGGATTTGATCCATGCGATCGGCCCCGGCGGCACGTTTCTGACTCACCGCCACACCCTTGAGCGGGCCAGAACCCAATCAATCGCCCGGATTTTTGACCGGAATTCCCGCGAGGCCTGGATGAAAACCGCCGCCGGAAAAGACCTCAAAGAAAGGGCATACGAAAAGGCCTTGGAAATACTGGAAAACCATCAGCCCCCGGCCCTGCCTGACGGTGCTGCGGAAACCATTAACGGCCTGCTAGACGAATTTGAGGCTCGTCTGGAATCGTAGAACGATTTTGCCGAACGCGATCCTGTCGTTTTATTTTACGGTATGATCCGATTGGTCGCTAATATAATGGCAACTAATCGCTATATTAATGCAAATGATAATTTCTGGTCAAGTTTTATGACATATTCGGTTTAGATGCAGAGACTTACATGAAACACATTAAAGAGGCCGCCCGGGAAATTCCGGTTATGGCGGAAACAGATGTACTCGTCGTGGGAAGTGGACCGGGAGGACTTGCAGCCGCCCTGGCTGCCGCGCGGGAAGGCGTCCATACCATCCTGTTGGAACGATACGGGTGTTGGGGAGGAAATATCACCCAGGCCGGCGTCGAATCTATCGCCTGGTACCGTCACGAAGGCACCGTGGATGTGCAAGGCATCGGCATCGAATTGGAGCGGCGCGCCCAGCAGGCAGGCGCAACCGATCCTGAGCCTCAGTCCCAGAGTCAAGCTTTCAACACGGAATTATTCAAAGTCGTGGCTGACACGCTCATTCAAGAGGCAAATATATTGCCGGTTCTTCACTGTCTGGCAGTGGAAGCGGTCATGGAAGGCCAGACCATCCGGGGCGTCATCACGGAAAGCAAGTCCGGTCGACAGGCCATCCTCGCCAAACGGGTCATCGACGCCACCGGTGATGCCGACATTGCCCATTTGGCAGGTGCACCGTGGCGCATGGGGCCAAAAAATGAGTTATTGGGTGTTACGGTCAGTTTTTCCTTGAAGGGCGTTGATCGTGAACGTTTCCTGACCCATGTAAGCATGCACCCCGCCACCTATAAGGACTGGATGGTTGAAACGACGCTCAAAGAAGACAACATGTTTAGCCCCTACCTCTCCACGCCGTTCCAGCTGGCCAAGGAAGCCGGTGAAATCCCAGAAGACGTGGAAATTGCCGGGACCTGGAGCCGGATCAGTGAACAGGGAGACGCCACCTATCTGAACGTTGTTTATATGCTGGGCTATGATGCCACCGATACCCGTGACCTTACACGGGCAGAAATCGAGGGACGAAAGAGAGCCCTGTGGGCTGTCAATGCCCTCAAGAAATATACACCGGGTTTCGAGAACGCCGTCCTCAGGAATTTCGGTTCATCGCTGGGAATACGGGAATCGAGAAAAATCATCGGCAGGTACAACCTGACCGAAGGTGATGTTCGCAACCAGGGACGATTCGACGATGCAATTGGTATTTTCCCAGAATTTTTAGATGGTTATGGTATTCTGACCCTGCCCACAACCGGGCGCTATTTTCAGGTTCCCTATGGCATCGTCGTCCCCCGCAAGGTGGAAAACCTGCTGGTGGCGGGTCGCTGCGTGGCAGGAGACCGTATTTCACATTCGGCCACCCGCCAGATGATGTGCTGCACGGTTACCGGACAGGGGGCCGGGGTGGCTGCGGCACACGCCATCAAAGAAAACGTCACCTGCGGTCAAGTGGATATCGTTGCCCTGCAAAAGGCCTTGACAAGACAGGGGGTACGAATTAGCTGACTCAGAAAATCTGGAAAGGAGCGTAATGGGAATTCAAGATTTCAGCATGGACTTTTTCTCTTTGAAGGGTAAAAATGCCATCGTTACAGGCGGAAACACCGGACTTGGAGAGTCATTTGCGTTGGCACTTGCCAAAGCAGGTGCGAACCTTTTTGTGCCCAGCATTATGGATGATGACGGTACCACCAAAGATCTTGTTCTCACCCAAGGGGTTGCTTATGAATT
This sequence comes from uncultured delta proteobacterium, assembly GCA_963701385.1. GTDB lineage: Bacteria > Desulfobacterota > Desulfobacteria > Desulfobacterales > B30-G6 > B30-G6. The sequence goes on along the minus strand of CAVOZW010000011.1, from coordinate 57,323 downwards.
CATGAAGGTCGATCTTACCGAGGAAGGTGCACCAAAGCATATCATCGAGACATGTGCGGCAGCGTTTGGTTCCATTGATATTTTGGTAAACAGTGCCGGCATCTCCATATTGGCAGCGGTCGAAAATTTTGGCAGAGAGCAGTGGGACAAGATGATGCACATCAATTTGACGGCCGCATTTGAACTCAGTTATGAGGCTTCAAAGTATATGATCCCTCAGAGAAGCGGCAAGATTATCAACATCTGTTCTCTGTTCTCGTTTCTCGGGGGCCAGTGGTCGCCGGCCTATGCCGCCACAAAACATGGCCTGGCGGGTTTCACAAAAGCCTACTGTGATGAACTGGCGCAATACAACATCCAGGTCAATGGGATTGCACCGGGATATTATGCAACGGCTATTACGGAGAAGACGAGAAGCAACCCCGAAACCTGCCAACGGGTCCTGGACCACATCCCTGCCAATCGTTGGGGTGAGACAATGGATCTGATGGGTACGACCATATTCCTGGCGAGCAAGGCTTCGGACTATGTAAACGGCCATATACTTGTCGTTGACGGAGGCTACCTGGTACGTTAATGGAAAAGAAATATGTTATCGGTCTCGATGGCGGAACCCAGAGCTCGAAAGTGGTTATTTTCGATCTTGACGGCAATGTCGTATGCCAAGGCAAAAAAGACCTTCAACCCATGCACATGCCCAAGCCCGGGGTGGCCGAGCACCCGGGTGACGATTTGTGGGATACCATCGCGGCGGCAAGCCGTGCGGCCATGGCGCGATTTTCGGGAGATATCAGCGCCATACTGGGAATCGGCCTCTGCACCATTCGTTGCTGCAGGACCTGTCTGAAAGAAGATGGCAGCCTGGCTTCACCGGTGGTGAGCTGGATGGACCTGCGCCTGTCCCGCCCCTATGAACACAGGGATCCACAGGTTCGGTATGTAACGACCACTTCCGGATATATCACCCACCGCTTTACAGGCCAGTTCAAGGATACGGCAGCCAATTACGAGGGGATGTGGCCCATCGACAAGGACACCTGGCAATGGAGCGAAGATCCTGAGGTAATCAAAGCCTTTCAGGTTCCGAGAAAGAGCCTTTTTAAGCTCGAGATGCCCGGATCGATCCTTGGGTATGTGACCAGGAAAGCCTCTGAACAAACGGGGATACCGGCAGGGACTCCGGTCGTGGCAACCGCAAACGACAAGGCGGTGGAAGCGCTGGGTGCCGGCCTGCTGCCGGGTAAAACGGCTCTCGTCTCCTTGGGGACGTATATTGGGGGTATGGTATATGGTGACAAGAATGTAAAGAATGCGAATGCTTTTTTTACCAACCTGGCATCCATACCCAACGATTATTTGTACGAAAGCGGCGGCATACGCCACGGTATGGGGACCGTCAGTTGGTTGAGAAATCTATTCGGTGACGACGTCCGCAACAAAGCCCAAGCCCTTGGCATCTCCCCCGAAGAGGTCCTGAACAGGGAGGCTCAAAAGCTTGCACCGGGCAGTGATGGACTGATGACGATCCCGGAATGGCTGGCACCGCCGGACAAGCCGTTTAAAAAGGGGATCATGATCGGATTTCATGGGCGCCACACCCGGGCGCATTTGTACCGCTCGATGCTGGAAGCCATTGCATTGACCATGAAAAATCATGTCGATGCCATGTGCAGGGAACGCGACATTCAACTCGAACAAATCATCGTATCCGGCGGGGGGGCTCGGAGCGATTTGTTCATGCAGATTTTTTCAGACGTATTCGGGTTGCCAGCCGTCAGAAATGAGATCACGGACGCCGCCGGTCTGGGTTCGGCCATTTGCGCCGCTGTGGCAGCAGGGGCCTACGACACCTTTGCCGCGGCCATTGAAAAAATGGTCAGGATCCGTAAGCGGTTTGATCCCATACCGGCGCATGCCGCGCTGTACGAAAAGATGAACCATGATGTATACAGGCACATTACCGGTTTTACGGACACCATCCTGGAGAAATCGTTCCCCATCTTTAAACAATAATCATTGCAGCGTCAAAAGGAGAAACAAGCATGTCCTTGAAAAGGGAACAGATTGTAGAAGCACTTGTAAAAATCGTGGGAAAAGAGCATGTCGTCACAGACGAACAGGTTTTGAAAGAGAGCAGCGTCGACCGTTTCAGACGGTTCGAAGCCTACCACGGCGTATTTAGACTGCCCTTGCCGGCCGCGGTCGTATATGTGAACAGCACCCAAGATGTTGCCGCTGTCATTAAGTTCGCCAACCAAAACCAGATCAATGTTGTCCCCAGAACCGGACACTCGGCCACGGAAGGAGGCCTCGAAACGGTTCTGGAAAACTCGGTTGTCGTCGACGGTTCCAACATGAAACGGATCCTTGACATCGACACCTATAATATGCAGGCAACCGTTCAATGCGGGGCTTCTCTTCAAGAACTAGACGACCAGCTCAGGGAGCAAGGATACACAACCGGCCACTCACCCCAATCAAAACCCTTGGCCCAGCTGGGCGGACTCGTTGCTACGAGAAGTATCGGTCAATTTTCAACGCTGTACGGCGGTATCGAGGACATGGTCGTCGGATTGGAAGCCGTTTTTCCGGAAGGCGGCATTACGCGCATCAAAAACGTCCCGCGCAGGGCGGCCGGTCCTGATATCCGCCACGTTATCATCGGCAACGAAGGTGCCCTGTGCTTCATCACGGAAGTTACCGTCAAGATTTTTAAATATTTTCCGGAAAACAACCGCTTTCTGGGGTATACCCTGGATCATATGCGAACCGGTTTCGAAATTCTCCGCGAAGTCATGGTCAATGGATATCGCCCGTCGGTGGCGCGTCTGTATGACGTTCAAGATGGCGCCTACCACTTCTCTCACTTTGCCGAAGGCAAGTGCGTACTGATTTTTGTGGCCGAAGGCGTCAAGCCACTCGCCGATGCAACCGCCGCGGCCATCGAAGAGATTGTGGCCCGTTATGACGAATGTGTGAGCGTCGATACGAAACTGATCGAACGTTGGTTTGCCCATCTCAACTGGGACCCGGCCAATTTAGCCGCCGAAAAGGTCGAAATCATGGAGACCAAGAACGTCTGCAATACCACCGAAATATCCGCAAACTGGGGCGTCATCAATGACATCTACGAAATCTGCATGCAGCGCGTGGGAAGCGAGATCCCCGACCTGACCCTGTTGGGCGGCCATTCATCTCACAGCTATCTCAACGGCACCAATCTCTATTTTGTATACTTCTATAACGTGCTGGACTGCAAACCCGAGGAGGAACTCGTGAAATATCACCTTGCCATCAAAAAGATCATCGTCGAAGAGACGATCAAGGCCGGCGGTTCCATGTGCCATCACCACGGTGTCGGGAAACATAGAACCCAGTGGATCGAACAAGAGTACGGCTCCTCATATTACATCCTCAGAAAATTGAAAAGCGCCTTCGACCCCAACAGCATCATGAATATGGGAACCATCATACCCTTGGAAAAGTAAATGAATGTTCTGGTGTGTTTCATAAGTGTTCCGAATCTGGAGATGCTCGACGACCACGATTGGGTCATCGGCCAAAATCTTCGAATCGACACCCGTTTCTTGAAACCCACCCTGAACATCTACGACGAGAGCGCTCTGGAGATCGCCTTGAGGCTGGCAGATGCATCCCAAAGCATCAAAGTGCCCATAGAAATCAATGCCCTGACCATCGACGGCCCGAGTGCAATACCCGTCCTGAAAACCCTCAATGCGCTGCGTTTCAAGCGGGTCGTGAGGATCGATAGCCACGACGACCTGCGCTTCAGACCCGCTGCTGTCGCTTCAGTTTTGACCCAATACGTTCTTAAACAGGCACCCCAAGACGTTTTGCTGTTGGGCAGACAAACCAGTATTGGTGAAAACGCGAAAACACATCTGCTGGCAGCGGAAATGCTGGGGTGGCCGTGCATTACCCAGGTAACCGGCATCGCGCTTTTTGACCGCAACCACTTGACGGTGACCAGCCAGGTGGATGACGGCCGGCTCAGGCAACGAATCGAAACGCCTTGTGTGCTTTCCGTCGGTGATGCACCGAATACGTATATGCGGGTTCCCACCCTCAAAGATCGGATGCAATACGGAAAACGGCCCATCCAGACCTTGTCCATCGAGGATTATCGACTCCCGGATGAGACCGAGGCGCTTATCGATCTTAAGGTCACAACCCATGCAAGGCCCGCAATTCGCATCGAGGGAGAAACCCCTGAAGAAAAAGCCACAGCGCTTTATGAAATGTACTTGAAAAAGAGGTTGCAAAAACGGTGATCTTCAAAGGGATACTCAATGGCTGCTCCACGAACGTCGCCTCTCAAGCCGAGGAGCTGAATGGTTTTATCCGTCAACACTTGGGTTCGAAGACGGCCATCGGCAGCAGCATTCTTTTTTATTCCAGACAGGAGCAAAAGGATGCCCTGCTGGGTCTGGTTCCCACCGAATCCGTAAAGCTCGTCCGCATCGACCGCTATCAGCCGGAAAATATCCTTCACGCGCTCAGCGTGTTGGAAGAGGGGCAAACGACCCAACTGTATCTATTTCCGAGCGGGTTTGCGGGGTCTGAGATCGCCGTTCGTTTGGCTTTCCGGCTAAACGGTTCGTCCCTTGTCCAGGTCAAGCAGATCGATTGCTCAGACGCATACTTGATTGCAAGAAAGACCGTTTATGACAACCACGTTCTGGGCACCTTCAGATTGACGAAAAAACCCTACTGCATCTCACTGGCCAAAGGAAGCGCCGACTGCCAACCGATTGCCCAACGGGACACCTTGACAGTCACCGAGGTTGACATGACCGAGCTGCATCAAGACCGCTTCATTCAGGCTTCACAATCGATCCCCAAAACACCGGCAAAGGATCTCGCCACTGCCAGCTTTCTTCTTGTCGGCGGCAGCGGCATGGGAAATCAGGAAAACACCCATGAGCTCCAACACATCGCCGAATCGATTGGGGCCGACTTTGGTGTCAGCCGTCCAGTAGCAATGCATGCCTGGGCTCCCATGCACAGACTGATAGGGGTTTCGGGTGCCATGGCAAAAGCGGATGTCTGTATTGTTGCGGGGGCTTCCGGTGCGGCCGCTTTTTATGCCGGTATCGAAAAAAGTAACTTTATTGTTGCTATCAACACAGACAGCCGGGCTCCCATCGTTAAATCCGCCGACGTTGTCATCATCGATGACTATCAAGCTGTGATGGATGCGCTAGCCCGAATATTTCTTGAAAATAAGGATATCCGTTTTGGAGAAGACACGCATTCATCCAATGAATGAAACCTTTCAGGATTACCTGCAAGACGAGTCAAAGATGGTGGGGGAGGCAGAGAGTATTTCCTTTCCCGAAAACGAAGCCGATATCGGCAAGATCCTTCAGGTGATGCGGGAAAACCGAACCCCTGTCACGATTCAGGGCGGCAAAACCGGTGTTGTCGGCAGCGCAGTACCCGTGAGGGGTCATATCATGAACCTCTCACATATGAAAAAGGTGAAATCCTTATCCATGACGAAAAATGGCGCGGCATTGCTCAAGGTGGAACCGGGGGTCACCTTGATCGAACTTCGAAAGGCGATTCAGCGGCTCGAAACGCGAGAAGCGCTATTCTGGCCGCCGGACCCATCCGAGTCAAACGCTACGATCGGCGGCATCGCCTCCACCGATGCCAGAGGCATTTGTTTTCATCTATATGGCAATACGCCTTCCTATATCACGGGCCTTCGCGTCATGAACGCAAATGGGTCCATCCGTGAGCTTCAACGGGGACAAGACGCTGTTGTCATCAATGGGAACCCCAAAGATCTTCTGGACGTCTATCTGGGTGGCGAAGGCATGTATGGTGTGATCACGGAGCTGACCCTGCGGCTGATACCCAAACCCAAAGAGGTCTGGGGGATCGGTTTTTTCTTTGGGAAACAGGCGCATGGAATGTCTTTTGCGGACCAGCTTAAAGCCACGTCTGTTGAGGTACAAAACGCCCATATTGCCGCCATCGAGTATCTTGACCGCACGACCCTCGATGCCGTTGAGATGCATCCTCGCCAGGGAATCAAGCGCTTACATCATCCAGGCCTTGCCGGTCACATTTCGGCCATGGTATATGTGGAAATACATGCAGATCGGGAAGTGGCCATGGAAAGAAGCGCCGAAAAGCTGATGATGATCGGTTCCCGCTTTAACCTTGATCCGGACAACACCTGGGCCTTTTGCGGAGAGCCTGAGGTCGACAAGCTGAGAAATTTTCTGCACGCAGCTGCTGAAACCGCCATCTTGCACATTGAAAACGCTCGACGCGAAGATTCTCGAATTTACAAGCTCGGAATAGACATCAGCTTGGAACGGGAAGGGTTAACAACCCAGATACACCGATTTGAAAAAGAACTTCAAAAAGAACATTTAAAAGCCTGCTTTCGGGGACACGTGGGCAGTGGCACGCTGCACATCGATATCCTTCCCCAAAGCCATGCAGCATTTGTCAAAGGCAAGGCATTGCTGGAAATGTGGGCTGAACGGTTTCCGGTCTCTCTTGGGAATGCCATCACCGCGTATGGTGTCGGGAAACTGAAGAAATCGATCCTGCTCAAGACCGTTTCACCCGCATACATCGACGATATCATCCAATTGAAAAAACAGCTGGACCAGGACAACCTGTGGAACCCGGGCAACATGATTGAAAAGGAACCGTCATGAAACAGTTTGACAAACTCTTTATCAACGGCAAATGGGTAGAATCCAACGCCACGGATGTCATCGAGGTTATCAATCCGGCCACTGAAAGCCCCAGCGCGCGCGTTCCAAGAGGAAATCGGAAGGACGTGAACGCCGCTGTCGCTGCTGCGCGCCAGGCCTTCAATGGATGGGCGGACACCCCGGCGAGAAAGCGTGCGAAGACCATGCATGCGGTTGCAGATGAAATGCGCAATCGCGCTGACGAATTGATTGAGGCACACGTCATCAGCATGGGCTGCCCGCGTCACCTCGTAGCCGGGTTACACATCGATGTGTCGATCGAGGCCATGCGTTACTACGCAGACCGTGCCCCACAGATGGACGAGGTCCAAAAAAAAGGCCGGGTGCTGCTGGTTAAAGAGCCTATCGGCGTTTGCGCCCTGATCACGCCCTGGAACTATCCCCTCCATCAACTCATCGGCAAACTTGCCCCCGCCCTGGCAGCCGGATGCACCATTGTCACCAAACCGGCCACTCAAACGCCGCTGCAGGATTTCATTATGGCCCAGATAGTTGAAGCCGTGAACCTGCCGGCAGGCGTATTTAACCTGGTCAGTGGCTCAGGCAGTGAAATCGGTCCGGTCATGAGTGGTCATCCCGATGTGGATATGGTCTCATTTACCGGATCGACGCAAGCGGGCGTCCAGGTCGCCAAGGCCGCTGCGCCAACGGTAAAACGCGTGTGCCAGGAGCTGGGTGGTAAATCCCCGTACATCATTACCGAAGACGCCGATCTGGAGACCGCCGTCCGCTATGGCGTAAACGATGTCATGCTGAACACGGGTCAGACCTGCAATGCCCTGACGCGCATGTTTGTGCCCGCAAGCCGCTATGCGGAAGCCGTCATGCTTGCCAGGAAGACCGCCCAAGAAACTATCGTCGGCGACCCAAACGATGCCAGCGTTGCCATGGGACCCATGGCGTCGGCTGCGCAAAAACAAACCGTGCTGAACTATATCGGGAAAGGGATCGCTGAAGGCGCACGACTGGTCACCGGCGGTTTGGACATGCCGCCGGGCCTGCAAGCGGGCTATTATGTGCAGCCGACTGTTTTCGCCGATGTCACCAACGAAATGGTCATTGCCAGGGAAGAAATCTTCGGCCCTGTTCTTTGTATGATTGTCTACGAGGAAATCGAAAACGCCATCGAAATGGCAAACGACACGCCCTATGGGTTGTCATCCGGGGTGTATGCCAAAAGCGAGGCCAGCGCGCTGAAAATCGCCCGGCAACTGCGGGCAGGACAGTGCTACATCCAGGGCAGCTATTTCAATCTGGAGGCACCTTTTGGTGGTTTTAAACAATCCGGCAACGGTCGTGAATGGGGAGACCAGGCCTTGCACGAATACATGGAAACCAAGGCCATCATTGCATAACAAGCTGCCAAGGAAGCTCCCTGCAGCAAGCTTTGGTGTATCAAATTCTGAATTCAGGATCATCTCCAAAAGAGTTGATCTAAATAAAGGATTCGAGGGGTCCAGGGGTCCAGGATTCGAGTGATTGTTATTTAATGTTTTTAAAAAAGCGTTTGCAGTCTTTCGATTTAACCTATGACTTATGACTCAAGATTCAGGTTTCAGCATAAGATAGAGCGAAATGGGTGATTCAAGCGCGATTTGCGCTGTTTGAGTCGCTTTGGGCGCCTTGCATCAGCGCATGTCAATGAAAATCCAATCTGAAAATACGGTCATTTGGCAGTCATGCCCGTTTAACCCTATGGCGGGCGCTGATGTTAGGAGACCTTGGGGCGAGTTCGCAAAGCGCCAGGGGATTATTCATTTCGCGTTTGCTTAATTCCGAAAGTTGTGTATTGCGTATATCACTTGAATCCTCTTTCTCCCAACTGATTGGGAGAAGAGTCAAAATTTATATTTTGCAACGGATATAAAATATTGAAACAGTTGAGGGGAAAAAAATGAAAATAGGATGGATCGGACTGGGCAACATCGGAGGCGTCATGGCCTCCAACCTGATGAAAGCTGGCTATCACCTGATCGTGCACGATCTTGAATACAAGGCTGCCGAAGAATTGATTGCATCCGGGGCTGAGTGGGCAGACACACCGCAAGCACTTGCCGGCATGGCCGACAGTATCATTACCTCTTTGCCCGGCCCCCCACAGGTGAGGGCCGTGATGGAGGGCCAACATGGGGTATTTGCGGGTATCCGCGCCGGCTCCACCTGGATTGACATGTCCACGACCGATGCTGAGGAGGTGGAGCGACTCGGAATGATCGCGGCCGAAAAGGGGGTTTCGGTACTGGAAGCACCCCTCACCGGTGGGGTGACCCTGGCCAAGGCGGGTGGCATCACCATGCTTGTGGGCGGTGAAAAAGACGTTTTTGAGTCGCAACTGCCCATGCTGCGCAAGATCGGCGGCAAGATACTCCTTATGGGGCCCTTGGGAAGTGCGAGCATTGTCAAAGTCATCACGAACCTGTTGGCGCTCGGGCACCTGATAATGGCTGGTGAGGCTTTTATGCTGGGAAACCAGGCCGGTATCGAACCCAAAGCACTGCTGGAGGGGATTCAGGCCAGTTCCGGCAACAGTTATACCATCGAAAAAGAAATGCCGCTGGTTTACAATGGAAGCTATGATGTGGGATTTTCAATGGCCCTGGCCTGCAAGGACTTGGGGTTGACAATGAAACATGCTCGAAAATACGGTGTGCCGCTTGAGTTGGGCGCATTGGTGGAGCAGATTTTTATCCGGGCGAAACGACAGTACGGTGAAGCTGCCAATTCCACCCAGGGGGTGAAGTTGCTCGAAGACACCATGAATGTCTACCTGCGCGCTGCCGGGTATGAGGACTTTCGATAAATAGCCCTATCTGACACAGGTACATGGCCTGTCGCATCTCAAAACGGAGGTTGTTCTGTAACATGACGCGTAATTGGCAAGACAAACTGGTATCACCGGAAAAGGTACTGCAGCATATCAAACCTGGCATGACCATTTTTCTAGGCAGTGGTTTGGCTGAACCACGAACCCTTATGAGGAGCCTTCTCGAATCCGGGCTCCCTGACACGATCGACCTGGTATTATTCCAACTCACAAGCTACAGTGATTTTTTGTCATTGAACCATATGAAGTACGGAAAGCACCGCTTGAAAACCTTTTTTTCCAGTTGGGTATCCAGTGAAGCAATTGTCAGCAAGAGTGTCGATCTCATTCCAGCCAGGATTTCCCAACTCCCAAAGATCATCAAGTCAAATCGGATTCCCATTGACGTGGCTTTTATCCAGATCACACCGCCAGATGAAGCGGGTTATTGCAGTTTAGGGGTGGCCGTGGACATCGCCAGAGAGGTTATGGAAAGGGCAAAACTGGTCGTGGCCGAGATCAATACCAAAACCCCCTTTACCTTCGGGGATACGATTGTATCCATTTCCGACTTTGACCTCGTTGTACAGTCAACCGAGCCACCCACCTATTATAAACCCAGACACTTTAGGCCCGTGGTCGAAGACGTCGCGGCCAATATTGCCCAGCTGATAAGAGATGGTGACTGTATCAGCTTCCTGGTAGGTCCACTGTTCGAAGCCCTCGGCCGTCAGTTGAATCAAAAAAGACACCTGGGGATCCACACACCCTATTTTATCGATGCCATGATGGATCTGGTGAAAAGCGGTGTCGTTAGCAACTACCGCAAACCCCTTTACCGGGGAAAATCCGTTGCCTCCTATGCACTGGGAACACCGGCGTTGATGCAGTGGTTGGACCGCAACCCACTGGTAGAATTCCAGAGTGTCGAGCAGGTGTTCGATCCCGTCCAGATCGGCCGCATACCCAACTTTGTGGTGGTCAATGAAGCCAACAAGGTGGATCTACTCGGGCAAGTCGCCTTTCCTGCCGGTAAAAATGATATCACCTCGGGTCCTGGCAAGAGCGCAGATCTTTTTACCGGCGCCGAGATGTCGCCTGGTGGACGAAACATTATCGGCCTGCCCAGCAGGAATGCCAAGGGCAACCCCAATATCGTGGTTATGCTGCGAAGCCTTCGAAATCAGTTTCACATGCGTGAATCCATCGACGCCGTTGTAACCGAATACGGCATTGCCAATCTGAAATGGCGTACGATCAGAGAAAGAGCCCAGGCACTGATCGACATCGCCCACCCGGACGACAGAAAAAAACTAATGCAGGATGCCAAAGATAAAAGGATTATTTTTCTGGATCAGATTTTTCTCTCGGACAGCGCCCGAATGTATCCCTGGGAAGCTGTTAGCGAACATGTGATGAAGAACGGGCTGCTGGTTCGCTTCAGGCCCATCAAACCATCTGACGAAGAGGCCATGCGTCACTTTTTTTACCGATTTTCCAAACAATCCATCTATCGTCGATTCTTTTTCCCTGTTTCGACCATGCCGCATAAAAAAATTCAGACCTACGTCAATGTCGACTATCGCAACAACATGTCCCTTGTGGCCTTGATCAATGAACCTGGCCAGGAAATAATCATCGCTGAAGCAAGATACGCAAAAGATGAGGAGAGCGGCTTCGGTGACCTGGCCTTCTTTGTAGACGAAAAATATCAGGGACTGGGCGTCGCACCGTATCTGTATGAATTGCTGACCCGCCTGGCCAAGGAACGAGGGTTAGAGGGCTTTATGGCCGAAGTGCTACAGGAAAACAAAAGTATGCTGAGGGTCTTCGAGAAAGGTGGGCTGCCCATGGAAGCTTTGTTAAAAGACGGTATCTACAAACTGAAAATGCCCTTTAATGAATAGCTGTGGCTTTCGCCTCATCCAGGACCTTTCGAACGGTCTTAGCCAAATCCGCCGTTATGACAGGCTTATACGCAAAGGCCTTTAACCCGATTTCCTTTGCCTTTTCTTTGGAGATTTTATTGCTGTAACCGGTGCAGAGGATGATCGGAATATCAGAACGGATTTTCATCATCTCGATGGCCAATTTGTCGCCGGTAATGTTTGGCATCGTCATGTCGGTAATGATCAGGTCAAAATCGTTCGATCTTGCGCGAAATAGCTCCAAAGCCTCAAGACTGCCCGTTTGGGGGGTCACTGTGTAGCCCAAGCGTTCCAATATCTGACTACCAATCGTTACGATATCGACTTCATCGTCGACCAACAGAATTCGTTCATTCCCTGCAGGAAATTCCTCTGTTTCATCGGGTTGTTGCGCTAACCGCTCTCTGGTGACTGGCAGGTAAATTGAGAAGGTGCTTCCCTTGTACCGTGTACTGTCGACCGTAATTTTTCCACCGTAGCTTTCAACAATACCATGAACCAAAGCGAGGCCCATGCCGGTGCCCTCGCCCGGGCCTTTGGTCGTAAAATAGGGTTCGAAAATTGAATCGATGATTTCAGGCGCAATGCCCACACCCGTATCCGATACGTCTAATCTAATGTATTTCCCGGGGCTTAAATTCAGATCTTTCAAATTTGAATCGCCAAAAACTTGGACATCTTTGACGGACACTTCCAGAATGCCGCCTTCATCCTCCATAGCATGGGCGGCATTGGTGCAAAGGTTCATGAGTATTTGATGAACCTGGGTCGTGTTGCCCATCGTTATAGAATCGCTTTCAAGGTCCTCCTTGATTTCAATTGTTGTTGGGATCGATGAGCGAATAAATTTCATGAGTTCTTGGACGATTGCTTCGATTTTTAGTGGTTTGAGCTCTTCTCCTGACTGGCGGGCAATGGCCAGTATCTGTTTTACTAATTCTTTGGCTCGCTCCCCAGCGGCATATACCTCAAGTAAATTTTTTTCGAGTCCGGAACCCGTTTCAACATCCTCGAGCGATATTTCTGTAAAACCAAGGATCGACGTGAGAATGTTGTTGAAATCGTGGGCGATACCACCGGCAAGGTTCCCAATTGATTCCATCTTCTGTGCTTGCATCAACTGTGCCCTGGCTTTGTTTTTCTCGTCAACGGCAGCTATAAAATCAGTAATATCCCGATAAATAGTCATTTTAGAGATGGAACCGTCTTCGTTAGGTATGGGCATATTTGTTACACGATAGGTTCGATTATCGAGGGGGCTGAGAATTTTGGTTTCGATTGGCTTGTCTTCCGATACCTTATTGAATGTGCACCAATCACATTGTCGATCCAAGCCGTGCAAGGCACGGTAGCAAACTTCCCCTGTTACATCTCGCCCTACGCGCTCAATCATAACGGGGTTGGCATATTCAACCCTGAAATCAGGCGAGCAGATATAAATAGGATCGACCATTGATTCCATCATGGAACGGTATTTGGCTTCGCTCTTTCGCTGTGCTTCTTCCGCTATCCGGCTTTCGGTAATATCTATGATAACATCTTCCATATATCCCTTGTCAGGATAAATCCGGGTATCGAATCGTACCCAAACCTTTGATTTGTCTTTGGCATAGAACTCAGCCTCTTCGTTGCTAATGGCACCTGATATTTTTACTTTCTCTAACATCTTTTCTCTTTTGTCAGGATCAACATAATTCTCTGAAAAAAAATACTCGTCGATAAAATCCTGAGTGTTTTCATAACCAAAAATTTTTGCTAACTTCTCATTAGACATTAAGATCTTTCCGTCGCTGATGCGTGTGCGTGCCAATCCAACTTGGGCATTGCTGTATAAGTTGCGATATTTTTCCTCATTTTTTCGAAGCGCCTCAGCTGCTTGAACGCGTTCTGTGATGTCAAGCCCAAGAGAAATGGCACCAATGATGTTTCCATTGTCATCGTGGAGTGCCGAGTTGTTCCACTCACACGTGATGAATTCCCCTTTCTTGGTTAGATTTTTATTCATCGAATGATTTGAAAGCGTGCCTTTTAGAAGACTGGATACGATTTCTTCGACGTGAGGTCGGTCCTTTTCTGGAATAAGGAAATTAAAAAAATATTTGCCAACGACCTCTTCCCTTGACCATCCAAAAATCGCTTGCGCTTTTTTGTTCCAATCTATAACACGGCTCGTTTTGTCCCATACAACAAAAGCCAAAGGCGCAGTTTCATATACGTTGCGGAAACGCTCCTCACTGTTGTGCAGGTCCTCTTCTATGCGTTTGCGTTCTGTGACGTCTTCAATAATACCATCATAATACTTGACGTCACCTTTTTCATCTTTCACCACGACAGCAGATATTGAACCGATGAATGACGACCCATCCTTTTTTTTCAATTGTAGCTCTTCATTTTTAACTGCGCCTTTTTCTAACAATTTCGAATTGTATCGCTTCCTTTCTTCCGGATTCACATATAAATCAGAAACGCTTACCCCTAAAAAATCCTCCTTGCTATCAAAGCCGAACATTTCGACAATAGCCGGGTTTGCCTCGATAAATTTCCCCATTGACCCGATGGTGTTTCTATACAACCCCACATTGAGATTGTTTGCCAAAGACTTATACTTTTCTTCGTTTTCTCGCAGGGTCTCTTCCATTTGCTTGCGATCGAGGACGCTGGAAAGTGTCGCGCCCAACATTTGTAAGAGCTTGATCTCTCTATCCGTGCAAGGTCTTTCATGTTTTACGAAGTCAAAACCTACGGTTCCAAAACAGCTGGCCTCAGACACCAGCGGTACCAGCAGCAAGGACTGGATGCCCTCTGCGTCGAAGCCGTCCTTGGCGGTGCTGGCCTCCGGTGGCAATTCCGAAACCTTCGGAATACAAACCACTTTCAGATTGACCAGCTGCTCGATAACCCAGCCAAACATCTCGATCGGCACATCCTGCAGATTGCCCAGTTGTGGTTCAATGCCTGCCCGGCACCATTCATGCGTATTTGTTATTGTGCCGGCTTGGAAATCAAATTTGATAGCATAGCTGCGGTCTGCTGCCACAAATTCGCCGGCAGATTGTAAAGCGCCGTTTATGCCTTCGTCAATTGCCATTGACGAGATACTGATGAATCTATTTGATATCTCTCCCAGTACCCGCTGGAATTCCAATTCATATTCCAGGGCAAGCTCCGCCTGCTTGCGCGTGGTGATATCACGGGCGATGCCTTGAAAACCGATTGGGTTGCCTTTTAAATCTAATTTTAAAGCGACGGATGTCTCAACATAACATTTCGATCCATCTTTTCTTATCAGCTCCCAGTCAAACCCTTTATACGGTCGTCTTGTTTTATAGACGCTATTGAAGGCATCAAAGACTTTCTTGGCGTTTTCCGCGTCCATATAGCGCCTGTTATTCAACCCAATTAACTCGTCTTTGGAATATCCAAGAATTTTAGACATCGAACGATTAAAAAAGGTAAAGTTTCCGGCAATGTCGACTTCAAAGTAACCGTCTTCAATATTTTCAATGATATTTTTGTATTTTTCCTCGCTCTCGCGTAACGCTTTCTCGGCCGCATTGAGCTTAGATTCCAAGTGAACCACATCCTGCATCTGCTGTTCCAGTTTTTTAGCGCTCGTTTTTTTTGGCATGGCTGGTTTCTTATTTCCGGTCTAAGGGAACACCTCGAACTACAAGGGGGTTCAAGCACCATATATCAAACCAGCGTAAAACACAAATTCAAACCGGATATCAACGATGACATGTAAAGGGGCTGCATATCAGCTTGAGGTCACTCGACAGGGTTGGCTGGATAATGCGCAGCTGCATCGGGGAGGGAAAAAAGGCGTTCCGCCTTGGCAATACGAGAAAATCCCTATTTCTGGACGGCCCTATTTATGACGTGGTCGAATAATTGATCCAATCAGGCAGGAAATTAGACCAAAAAAGAATAAATACATAAATTCTTTGGATGGTTCTAAGCCTGTAATGATTTTATCCACGATAGATTCCGGTGGAATGGATACATATCTTGCAGCAACAGAAGAGACCATGATCAGCGCAAAAACGACGGACCCAATTAGTATGCTTGAAAAATGTTTCATTCGAACCTTCCATTAAAATGTTGACGCTAATAGTGAAACACGGCCGTGAGCGAATCCAATGAGCCAGAATTCCTTACGTTCTAGAATTCTTTGCAGCTTGCTGCAGGTTTCTTCGGTCATATCCACGAATCAACTCTAAGGACAAGCATAAGCAATATTAGTGCCAAAGCTCAATTTACTCAAATAATGTTAAATTATCAGTAACTTATAAATTAGCTTATTGAGATGTTACTTAACTTGTTATTTATGAATTGTGGAATTTAGTACCTTGTTTCCAAGTTACTGGGTAATAGATTCGGTAAAACAGCAAGCTTGCATGATCTAGCGCTTGCAATAAGGCTAGTCAGGTTAACCCGAATATTTTGTTCCTGAAGGTGGGTATATTTGGGCCGGGTGGGTTGCTGTAAAGCCGTCCTCAAAAAAAAATTGTGGCCCCTGTTACATCCTACAAGGGCCACAAAGAAGAAAGGAGGTATTATGAGAGGGCGAAAAGATAATATCCCTCGAAAGCCTGTCTACACTATATATTGTATAGTGTCAAGTCATTTTATCAATATGTCGGCTTTTTTTTCGATATTGGTGAACCGCAACAGCGAGCGCATTCCCCGTAGCTTGCTGCGGGGTTAGCGAGCGAATCAAAATTAGACAGAATTCCTTACGGTCGAAGATTCCTCGTAGCTTGCTGCGAGGTTCTTCAATCATCTGTTTCATCCTAGCCGCAAGGTAAGGTCTCAATCAGCGCGCGGTCGGTTGTAAATCACCGAAGAAAGAGAAACTATTCCATCTTTATATTGTTTATCATAAACGGCTGTGTCAAATGCATCCAGAATGGTCTTTCTGTCTAAAGCGCCCGACAGCTTTATGTAAGCAATACTTTTTTCTTCGTCAATGCGTAGGTCCATTTGAATCCCAAAAGGTTACAATTCCGGTGACAGTCCATGATTTCCAAGAAAAAAGGGCCCAGCAACATATTGGCTAAGCCCTTGATTTTCTTTGGTGCCGGAGCCGAGAATCGAACTCGGATGACCGTGAGGTCGGAGGATTTTGAGTCCTCTGCGTCTACCAGTTTCACCACTCCGGCATGTGGGTGGGTTTATAGTGAAATCCTGAACACTTGTCAATAAATTCATAACACGGATAAAATGGTAGCTTCTGAAATCGTGCCTTGTCTGAGAATTTTAGGTGGATCGATGGTCACATCGATGACCGTCGATCCCCTGCCCCCTTTCAATGGGCCGGCATCCACCACCCCGTCGAGTTGTGCCGACACCCGTTTTTCCAGGCAAGAAAGATCTGAACAACCCGCCCTGCCAGACAGATTGGCACTTGTTCCGGTCATGGGTCCTTCCAGTTGCGCCACGATAGCAGCCGCTACAGGATGTTTCGGTACTCGCACACCGATCTTACCGCTGTTGCCCTGTCAGTCTGCTTGAAACCCGTTCACTGGCCTCGAACACAATCGTAATGCCCCCCGGCCAGAAGGCCTCCATCAATAATGTGGCTTTGTAAGGTATCTCCCTGACCAGTTCCGGCAAGCATGTCTGATCCTTTATTAAAATCAGGAGTGGGCGATGAGACTGACGCCTTTTGATGCTAAATATTCTCTCGACAGCCTGAGGATTGCTTGCATCAGCCCCCAGCCCATACAGGGTGCTGGTAGGAAAGGCAATCACCCCTCCCTTGCGGATCACCTGCACAACGGCATGAACGGTCTTCGGGTCGGGTGCCGTGGGTGAAATGTTCCAGTGCACGGTCTCAGGCATCCAGAGCTTGCGCCTTCTGGGCCACTTTTTCAGCCATGTCTTTTTTAAAATCCGCCAGTTTCGCTTCAAGGACAGCATCGGACAGCGCCAGTATCTGCACGGCAAGAATCGCTGCATTTTTGGCACCCGATTTACCGATGGATACGGTAGCCACCGGGATGCCCGGCGGCATCTGCACGGTGGAAAGGAGCGCATCAAAACCCTGCAGACAGGACGAATCAATGGGCACACCAATGACCGGCAGCGTGGTATGCGCGGCCATGGCGCCTGCCAGATGTGCTGCATGTCCCGCACCGGCAATGATTATTTGAATACCGCGTTCCCGCGCGGTTACAGCGAACTCGGCCGCCCGCCCGGGGCTTCTGTGCGCGGATGCGACCGTTATTTCGTACGGCACCTCAAATTGTTTTAATATAGCGGTCGCTTCCTTCATGACACCCAGATCAGAGTCACTTCCCATGACGATACCCACGGCCGCCTTGTTCTCAAATTTCTTGAATCCCATAAACCTTGGTTTCCTCCTGTTTTATCAATAAAATCGTTTTTACTGTCTGTTCCTTACAGCATTCGGATTGGGTTTCAATCGATGCCTCTCGATACCCAAATCGATCAATCGGTCGAGAAGTTCCGTAAAGCTGTAACCGGCGGCTACCGCTGCTTGGGGCAAAAGACTGGTGGCCGTCATACCGGGGATGGTGTTGGTTTCAAGGATATAAATCTCATCTTCCTGCATGATCATGTCCGTGCGGCTGTAGCCTTCGCAAAACAGGGCCCGGTGGGCCTTCTTGGCATAGGTCTGGGCTTTTTCGGTCATGGCATCGCTGATGCGGGCCGGGCATATCTCCATGGTCGCACCCGGGGTGTATTTGGCCTCGTAGTCAAAAAACGCATGGCCCTCCCCCGGAACGATCTCGATGATCGGCAAGGCCTCTAAAATCTGATTGCCGACGACACCCGCCGTGATCTCGATGCCATCCACGTAGCTTTCCATTAGCAGGGTGTCTCCGTGTTCAAAGGCTTTTTTAGCCGCCGTCTCGATTTCCGACACTGATTTGACAATCGTCATTCCCACGCTCGAACCGGCTTCGAGCGGTTTGACCACCAGGGGCAGTCCGAACCTTTCTTCATAATCAGCCGCATCGATCCGATCCCCCTGTTTCAGAACGATATAGGGCGGGGTTGGCAGACCTGCCAGCTCAAACATCTGTTTGGTTGCCAGTTTGTTCATGGCCACGGCACTGCCCATGACACCCGACCCCTGATAGGGGATATCGAGCAGTTCCAGCAGTCCCTGAATGGTACCGTCTTCTCCATAAGGGCCATGAAGGATGATCAGTGCCGCATCGATCTGAGATGCTTCCGATACCAATCGGGATAAATCCGTTTTCGGGTCATAACGCATGATATGGTACTTTTCCTTGTCCAGGGCATCAAAAACCTGGTCCCCACTGTTCAGAGAGACTTCACGTTCCGATGAGATACCACCTGAAAGGAGTGCGAGATTGATTTTTTTCATGGTATTCATTCCCTTAGCTTAAAGAGGTTATTTTTGGCCTTGTCGTACTCATCCCGGGTAATCAGGTCATTCTCCAGCAGCTGTGCCAACTGGGTTAACTCCCGGATTCTGACGCTGCTGGGGTCCTCGAGTTGACGCTTCGAATTAAGGTGTCCTGTATCGAGCCCATTGACATGCCCGGGAATGCCGACCCTGAGCGATGCCATCCCACCTAGAAAGCTCACCTCCACCGGTCGACCCGCAAACATCGGCGACGAGAGCGTCTGCTTCAATGTCCTTCCTTTGGTTTTCATGCGCCGGTAGAAATAGACCCCCGAAGCCACGACAACGGCCGTACCGATGAGAAAGATCCAGAGCATATACTGAAGGACACCCCGAAAAAAAATGACCAGCAAACCCAAGCCCAGCATTAGCAGAACATGCAGAATCAGAATGACATAGGCGATCATAACAGATTTGAACAGACCATCGCCTGGATTGTTCGCCGAATTATTTCTTTTTGGCATCGATTGCGTCATCGCCTGAAGAGGGGCCTTTGCCCAGGCGCTCAGCCACGGGTTCCAGATACTGCTGTGGAACATCGAACTGTATGTGCGCACTCCGCATGGCATTCAGTTTCATGACAAGCAGATTCAGTTTTTTGAGTATCGTATATTTCTCTCCGGTCTCAGGCATGCCGGACAAAAGCGCTTTGGTACTGCGAATCTCTTTGCGCAGTTCGAGCTCGGGGGGAATAAAGTCGGCATTTTTCAAAACCCGGTATGCCAGACGAATATCATCCGGTATTTCCATTTCTTCCCTGGGTAGCGGTTTGCCGGCGCCGGGCAGGTCATCAAAAACACCTTCCTGTTGTGCCTTGCGAATCCGTTCCTCAACGATTTTTTCAAAGCCTGTGAACATGCTTTTTGTATAATACATCCCCGGCCTGGTTTTCAAGCCCAATTATCGTTTGACCCTATCGGCACCAATTGATATGTGCATGGGGATATTTTAAAAAGCGATAAGTCGTAATCCGCTCATGGCTCAACGCTTCTCGCTTACAGCTTTTCGAGAGGACCCAATGACGAAAATAGCCTTTGCCGGAACCGACGGCAGAACCCTGTTGTGCGCCTTTGTCGTGTCCACAGCCACCAGCGAGCTCAATGACGATATCTTCAAAGGCGTGGTGTTCAGGGGGTCCCCCGCCATGCCGAAATTTGCCGAGCTCATGAAATGGCCGGTGACGTTTATACCCACAAAAGACAACTCTGTGGATGGGTACAGCGCTGCGATCGTCGAAGCGCTGAGACAGGGGACGGTGGATTATGTCATCCCCATGCCCGAAGCACTCCTTTTTGAAGGCCTGGTGGACGCCGTTGAAAAAGAAGGTTTTGGGCATAGAATCCTCGGTCTTAATGCCGCCGCGGCCTTCATCGAAGGTGATAAGATTGCCTGCAAGAACCTGTGCAAAGAGGCCGGCATCCCCATGGCCGAGGCCTGGATCAGTGCCGATGCAAAGGATTACGACACTATTCTCGAAACCTGTCTGACCTATATCCAGCAGTTTGGCGGTGCTGTCCTGAAATATCCCTACGCCGCCGGTGGGAAAGGCGCCCGAATTATTCTGAACTCTTGGGAAATACGGGAAGTATACGATACCCTCATCAAAGATTACAAAGACAGCTATCGCAGGCTCTTTGGCAAAAAAAACACCTGGCCCCTCTTGATCGAGTCACTCATGGCCGGTGTTGAAATCAGTTTTACCATTCTTGTGGATCGTCAAGGGCATTACCAGATTCTCCCCACGGCCATGGACTACCCCGAACGATTCGAGGGGCCGGCCAGCAAGAGCAATCCCATTACCGGCGGGACCGGAGCCGTCTCACCCCACCCCATGGAAACCCCGGCATTGCTGGAAATGGCAGGCAGCACCATCGCCGAACCACTCATTAAAAAAATGAAGCAAAAGGGGCTCTTAAGACCCGCCATTCTGTACCCCGGTTGCTTTGTTTCCTTTGATCGCGCCATGAATCCCACCTGCATCCGTGTCAGCGAGGTCAACATTCGCCCGGGTGAGCCAGAAGCCCAACCCGTGGCACGGCGTCTCAGAAACCTGGGCGCTCTTATCCAGGCGACACTGGCAGGCAAGCTGGACACGGTCGTTCCGGAAGTCAGACACGACCAGGTCTCCTTGTGTGTGGCATTGATGACTGGCCCGGGCGGTCCTGACGGCCAGAAGGGCTACCCCTGGTCCTGCACCAAGGGCGAACCCTTTGAAATCGACCTGAAGTATTTGAAACGAAAAGGGATCCAGGTGATTCCTTCGGCCATGACCTGGGTGGACGATAAAGCGGTCTTCAAGTCCGACGGCACTCGGGTGGCCTTTCTTAATGCAAACGCCATGATCAAGGAAAATGAGACCCGCGGCGTCATCGCAGACCGGCTGCGAAAAAAACTGCTGGCAGCCTTCGATAACGGAAAAATACGGGTCATCCCCCGGGAAAATCCCCAGGGGAACAGACTCGACCTGCGCAGGGATATTGGCAGCCACTACCTCAAAGCCGAAACCATCTTCAACCCCAAGTGAAGGTTTCAGCTTTAATATGTGTTCAATTTGGGTTTAAAAAAATAAAATCCCCCCAAGGATTTTATTTTATCCTTTGACAGATTTTTCGGTTTCTTTTATAGTGGTTCTATCTTCAACCTCAGCTGACCATCCACCACCGGAATAGACCATGAAGAGATTTGGCGTAGCCCGTCAATACATGAAAAAGATCCAGCAACAGCATATATTTCTTAGCAGACTCAGACTCCTGATCATTATGGCCAAAGCCTTTACCGAGAATTATCCCCTGGGAGAACACCGTCTTAAAGCCATTGCCAGGAACGCCGAGATCGTGGCCAGGGATTGTGTGGACTGGAACGGCTACTACAACAATTTCAGATCGAATCCGGAATCCAGCGCGCTGCTCGAGGTGGACCATATATTTTACCAGCGCGTCAAACTCCTGGCCATCATGGCCAAATCCTTTGCCGAAGGCAGCCCTGTGGGGCAGCACCGTCATATGGCCATTCAAAACAACATCGACTACATCTGCGACGCCCTCCAGTTTACCCCGCTAGAAGAGAATTTGCAGTTACTCAAGGTCGCCTGATCCGAATATTTCATTCCAGCGGTTCGTCTCCTGGGGCATTGACGCCCCGCCGCGCGAGCAGCGTCCCTTCCAGACGGTAAAAATCAGTAAGTGATTTTAAATAGTTGATGACGGCACTGACTTCGTTGATGCGGTTGAGAAGAAGATCCCTTTGAACCTGGGCAACAAAGAAGTTGGTTGAGTTGCCGACGCGAAATTTTTCAGTTTCGATGCGCAGTTTTTCCTCCTGAAATTTCCTGGTGGCCGCGCTGGCGGTTATTTGCTCCCGGGTCCGTTTGACTTCGATGTATGCATTTCGTACATCGAATTCGATCAAATGTGACAGATTTTGCAGGGCCCTTTGGGCTTGCTCCTGCTGAAGCCGCGATCGTTTTCGCTGCGCTTGGGCGGCGCGGTTTTTCAAGGGGTATTCAAATCTGAGCCCCGCAAGCACATCATAGCTGTCCTCGCTCAGATTGCTGGTGGAACGGGGAAAGGAGTCAGCATATCCGGTTTTACCCAAATTGACAAAAAGATCCATGCGGGGGAGCACGCCGTTCTTGGTTCGGACCAGCTCCAGCTCCCCCTTTTGAATATCCAGCCTGGCCTGATTGATGTCCGGTCGATGCAAAAGTGCTGCGGTCACGTATGTCCTAACCTCGCCCAGTGCCACTTCCGGGATCTCGGGGGCATGCACCAATTCCACCTTTTGATCCCAGAAATTTTTTCCCGGTGGATTGAGGAGCTGCAGCAGAAGGATTCGATTGGAGGCCAGCGCGCTCTTGGCATTGATGAGACCCTGCTTCTGGGAAGCGACTTCAGCCAGCACCGCTGCAAGCTCAGCCTCTGCCATCGTGCCTACCCGGATCATCTCCTGGGTATCTGACTGCTGCTGCTGGGCGATCTTTAAAGATTCCTCGAAAATTTCGATCTGCCGCTGGGAAAGGGCATAGTCCCAATATGCAACTTCTACCCGGGCCAGCAAGGCTTCGGTAAACGCTCTCAATTCATATCGTGCAGCCGGCGGTATCCAATCGCGACTGACGGATTTTTACCAGGGTGGTATCTTTGCCAAATCCCCTCAGCAGCGGCTGGGTAATGGAAAGCCCCAGCCTCGTTTCGGCATAGGGATCCGAATATTGGCTGTCGTCGGTAAAAGCGCTCGATATCTCCACCTCCATAAAGGTGCCCAAGGGGAAAACATCCTTGAGGGAGAGGCTTCCTTGATAAATGTCGGTTGTGGTGCTGTTGAGGTCGCTGCTCGAGCGGTCGTTGCGCTGGGCCGATATTTCCGCTGACAGGACCGGGTCGAACACGGCCTCCGCCTCACTGTCGAAGGTTTCCTGAATATCGGGGTTAATGCGTTCCACTATCAGAGCGGGGTTGTTTCCCATGGCCATGAGGATGGCATCTTGCAGGGAAATCCGAAACAGGTCACTTTCTGTATTCGGGAGTTGGTTCGATTCTGGGGACGCTTGACTGTTTTTTGTAGAGAGCGATAGCCTCCGCAGCAGGCTCGAAGACAGCCTTGTCTGCGTACACCCGTTCCTGGGGTACCGCAAGGCAAGAAGACAGGCACAAAGCCATGGAAAACAACAGGACGACCGTTTTTTCAATGGGCTTGAAGGATCTCATACAGGCTCCTTATAAATCCGCTTTTCGATACTTGGCGAAAAATCCTTACTGAGTAAATCCATGCGACTCCGTCGCGTCATATGAATTCGTAAAACGAATTCATTTCTCGTTTTCAAAGAGGGCGTAGATGGCCGGAAGCACCAGTAGCGTAATCGCCGTGGAACTGAGCAGGCCACCGATGATCGCCCTGGCCATGGGGGCCTGGGTTTCCCCACCTTCACCGAATCCGACGGCCAGGGGCACCATGGCCAGAATCGTCGTTGTTGCGGTCATGAGAATCGGCCGAAGCCGTCGCCGCCCCGCCTCCTCGATGGCATCCATGAGGGGATAGCCGTCCCGTGTCCGAAGGAGGTTGATGTGATCCACCAGCAGAATGGCGTTGTTGACCACGATACCGCCCAGCATGATACAGCCGATATAGGATTGAATGTTGAAGGTGGTGCCTGAAAGGAGAAGCATCAGAATGACCCCGATGGCGGCCATGGGAACGGAAAACATCACCACAAAGGGGTAACGGAGTGATTCGTAAAGCGAGGCCATCACCATATAGACGAGAATCAGGGCCAGCACAAAACTGATCAACAGCTCCCGAAATGATTTTTGCTGCTCCTCGTATTCCCCACCGAAGAGGATGTTGAAATTGCGCGGCACCGGAATGGTTTGCAGGCCTTTTCTGATGTCGGATAGAATGGCGGCCATGTCCCGGTCACCGGTATTGGCGGTTACATAGATAACGCGCTCCTGGTCTTTGCGTTCGATGAGCACCGGACCTCGTCTGGGGAGGACCGTAACCACATTTCTGAGCACCACCCGTTCACCGTTTGCATTGATAATGGGCAGATCCAGAATATCCCGTAATGTTTTCGTTTCTGCATCTTCGAGCTGAACACGGATACGATATTCATCGCCACCCTCGCGATATTCCCCGGCAGAGCTTCCAGAAAGAACGGTCTGCAGAATGTTGGCGATGCCTGATACCGTTAGGTTCATGTTGGCAGCCTTTTGCCGGTCGATGACGACAATTTCTTCCGGGGCACCGGTCTCCCGGCTGATTCGGGTGTCCGTTATGCCGTCAACATCCGCAACGACTGCCTCGACCCGAAGCGCCAGCGCGTTGGCTATTTCGAGATCATGGCCGCGAACTTCCACCTGAATGCGTTCTGTTCCGCCGGTGCCGATACGCAAAATAAAGAGCCCCTGACCCGCGCGCGTCCGGACACTGGCTCCGGGAATCGCTGTGAGTTTTTTTCGAAGGGCTGCGGCGATCTCCTCGCTGGAGCGGTCGCGGTCTTTGATCGGTTTCAGGGCCACACGCATGGAACCCGCATTGGAGCCACGGGCCCGCCAGGTGGAACCGCCGAGAAAGGTTACCGTGTTTTCAGCTTCGGGTACAGCCTTATTGACGATGGCTTCGATTTTGCTAAAGGTGGCGTCGACCACTTCCAGGCGGGTGCCCACAGCCATCTCCGCATCGACCCGCACTTCGCTTTCATCGGATGCCGGCATGAGTTCAACCCCCACAAATGGGATCAAAAAAAGACTGCCTGTCAGCAGCAGCAATGCACTACCAACGGTCAGAAGCCGGTGATTGAGGGAAAAACCGAGAATCTTGCGGTATTCGTTTTCAATGGCGTTGAAGACGCGCCCTGACACTTTAAAAACGCTAGCGGTCTTGCGGGGGACAGCGTCCGTATTTTCAACAGAAACCGAATTGCGGATACGAGAGGCCAGCATGGGTACCAGTGTCAGTGCAACAATCAGAGAACAGCCCAGAGAAAAGCTGACCACGTAGGAGAGTTGTTTGAACATGACGCCGGACATACCACGAACGAAAATGAGTGGCATGAAAACCGCCAGTGTCGTCAGGGTGCTGGCGATGACTGCGGCCATCACCTCCTGGCTGCCGTTGATGGCCGAGGACCTTGCGTCCTCGCCCGCCTCCCTGTGACGGTAGATATTTTCGAGAACGACGATGGCGTTGTCCACCAACATCCCGACACCCAGAGCGAGACCGCCGAGCGTCATCAAATTAAGGGTGAAACCATTGAAATACATCAGCGCAAATGTGGCGACCACGGAAATAGGAATCGTGGTGGCGATAACGGCAGTGCTGGGAATATTGCGAAGAAAAAGGAATAGGACACCGATCGCCAGCACGCCACCGTAAAGGATAATGGTCCCCACGTTGGTGATGGAACGCTGGATGTAGTCGGAGGTGTCGATGATGGAGATTATCTCGAGTTGGGAGATATCCTTGTTGATTTGATCGATTTCCTTGAGAACCCTGGCTGCCACGTCAACCGTGTTTTTACCGGACTGCTTATTGACAGAAAGACGCACACCGGGCTTACCGTTTACCCGAACGATGCGGGTAATTTTTTCCCAGGCATCCTCCACGGAGGCGATCTCTTTGAGCTGAATCGGAACCCCGTCCTGGGTGGCAACCACCGTGTTTTTGAGTTCATCCAGATTGTTAAATACGCCAGGCGTCCGGATGGTGACATCCAGCAGCCCCTGTTCGATGGTGCCGGCCGGCAAATTGATATTGGCTTCTTGCAGACGCTTGAGAAGTTGATCCACGGGGAGACCCAGCGCTTTCATCTTTTCGGAATTCAGGTTCACGTGAATCTCTCTGTCGAGCCCCCCGCGAATGTCGAGAGATGCGACACCGGGAATCCGTTCGATGCGGTTTTTCACCTGGTTGTCGATGGTCTGCCTGAGGAGGATGGGATCCATATTGCTGGATACGCCCAGGATAAGGATTGGAAAAGAAGCCAGGTCGAACTTCCTCAGTTGGGGCCGCTCGGCATCTTCGGGAAGAATGGGGATCACCCGGTCGAGCCGGTCGCGAATGTCGTCGGCGGCAGCGTTCAGATCGGTCCCCCATGAGAAGGTCACCCGGACACTGCTCTGTCCCTCAGCAGAGACCGACGTCACCTCTTCGACGCCCGGCACTGCGCTCATGGCTTCCTCCACCGCGGTGGTGATCAGTTTTTCGACCTCCTCGGGACTGGCGTTTTTGTATTCGGTGTTGACGCTCAAGGTCGGATAGGTGATGTCGGGCATCAGATCGATGGAGAGCCTGGAAAGCGAAACCGCACCGGCGATGATGACGATCAAGGAAATCATGACGGTCATTACCGGCCGATTGACGGAAACGAGGGAGACGTTCATGGGGCACCGGCCTTCTCTATCGTTCCGGCTCTGCTCCGTGCCAGTTTGGGCGCTTTTTTCACGGGCTGTGTCATCGGGTGCTGGCTCGGGAAGTAGGATCGCTGCACCATTTTCCAACAGATGATGTCCCAGCACCACCACATCACCTGAAATCTGCGGCTCGAGGACCTCAGCGAGACCGGTGTTCACAATGCCGGTGTTCAGTGCGATGAAGCGAGCCGTTTTTTGATCGTGATCGACCAGGAAAACACCTTGAACGCCGTTTCGTTTCACAATTGCTTCGACCGGAACGACGGTTGCGTCCTCGTGTTTTTCGTAGGCGATTTCCACTCGCACAAACATCCCCGGCTTCAAGAGGCGATCCGTATTGGGAATTTCGATTTCCACCCGGGCTTCACGGGATTTTTCTTTAAAAAGTGGAGCGATCCGAACAACCTCCCCCAAAAAGGTCCTGCCGGGAAATGCGTCGGTTGAAATGCTGGCCTTGAATCCCTTCTGGATCTTGGGGTAGTCTTGTTCGATGACATGGATGACAGCGATGAGTTTTCCGATGTCGAGTATGGATACGATGGGGGTGTTGGGTGATAGCATGGCGCCTTCATCCACAAATCGCTCACCCACAACACGATATCCATTCCCGTTTGCTTGCGGCACTTGAATCTGAGTGTATGCCAGACGGGCATTGGCAACATTCAGGGAGGCCTCGCTCTGGGCAACCCGGGAGGAAGCAACCTTCATTTTTGCCTGCTGGGCCTTGAACTCCAAAGCGGCTGTATCCAGTTGGGATTCCGAGGCAATTTGAGATTTTCTGAGGGTCACCGCCCGTTCATACGCACGTTTGGCGTTGTCAAGCGCGTTTTCCTGTTCCTGTAGGTTGGCACGGGCGACCTCGACTTCGGCTTTTGCCTGGCTCACCTGCTGGCGGTATTCTTCGTCCTCAATAATGGCTGCCAGTTGACCGCCCTTGACCCTATCGCCGATACGGAGCCGAATCTTCTCGATTCGACCAGCTATCTTGGGCGCCAGGATAAATTCAGAAAGCGGGTAGAGCGACCCGGTGTACTGTCCGATGTCCTGGATGGTGGCTTTTCCCACAGGAGAAATCTCGACGGCAACCTGTACCTTTCGGCGCTCGCGGCCGTTCGACGCTTGAGGCAGAACTGTTTTCTCATAGATTTTCCAACCAAGTGCGGCAAGCACGGCCAGAAGGATGACGATGACGACGATTTTTTTCATATGACAAACCTATAACGAAATATTTGGATGTCAATAGGGGTGTATTCTGCGTGATGCGCGCAGGTTCAGAACCTTCCTGTCGACCTTCATAAGCAGATGGTTTATTACCATTTCCACTATCCATAGCCAAGAAAATAATCGCATCCACAAATGGTCTTTTTCCGTGATATCGGCGTTGGACGGAGATGATGTTGCAATTTTCAAACTCAGGATTAACTTGACTTGGCAGGCACCATTTATGGTATCTGAATTGTTATCATAGTTGTAATTTCAATTACAAAGATATAGTTTGGGGTAAATTGCTATTATGGGGAGGTTACAGACCATGGCTCAGGAAACCAAAGTAGTGAAGGGAGGCTTTAGGGCAACGCTTGCGCTTATCATCTCGATCATTGCCCTTATTCTATCATTTTTGGCTTATAATTCAACAGGGAAGGAGGAAGATCTGAAAGGCAGGATTAAGGAGCTGCAAGGCACAATTGAGACCATGAAGCAAGAAACCTCTAAAAAATTGGACCTGTTGCGCAATGAAACCGTCGATACGCTGGAGAAACTGAGCAACCGGCTAAAGAAGGAAAAAGAGAAACAATAAACGGATACGCACTTTGGGAGACCTTTAAAATATGGGACTCTCTCAAACCCCAATCGGAACGTTATTATGACAATCACTATAATCAGGAAGGACTTCTATTATTCTGTGGTCTAGAAAACATAAAGGCTCCTCTCACACTGTGTAAGAACATTGTGTAAGATGGAGCCTTAATCTATATAAAATCTAATGATATTAGTATCTTGGTGGCGATGCAGGGAATTGAACCCCGGACACTGCGGATATGAGCCGCATGCTCTGACCATCTGAGCTACATCGCCATGGCGAACCATCTTCCCGAAATTTAACAGCGAGTTCCCTACCAACTCGACATGCTGAAGTCAAGCTGTTTATTGCTGTGTCGTTGCCGAGAAAGATCCTGCGGTTTCGATTGTAAACTCCTCGAGCGATTCCGGCAGATCCGAGAACACGATCATGAACGGAATTGACTGTCCCGGTTTCACGTCAAAATTGGATTTGTTATCCCCAAATCGATTCGACAAACGCTGGTTGATCTCCACCAGCGACATTCCAGACAGGTTCAGGTCAGAAATAATATTCCCACCATATACGGTTACCTCTTTTGCCAATGTTTTGCCGGTTGAGAAAAGGCTTCCCCGTATTCTGATATACTTGCGGCTTTCATTGAATTCGTTTATAACCGTGCCGCTGATGATAAATAATTTTCCAAGCGTTGCATTATCGAGGAACTTACTGCTGATGTTGTCAACCCTGATCTCTCCAAGCGCCTTCATTTCGGGCTTCATCACTTGGTTGAGATACGGCACCTGTTTCAGATAATCCGTCACGTAGGGCACATTCAGACCCAAAAACCGATCGAGCAAAACAACCGCTGCCAATGGCAACATAATCAGGATCAGCAGCAGCACAATCGGCCGCATAACCCCACTTTTCCTAATGGGTTTAATTTTCTTGGGTTGCTTCCTTTTTTCTTTTTCTTTGGCCGGGGCCGCATCGACAGCCACCAGGGGTTCCGAGTATTCAACGGTTTCAGGTCCCGCACCCATCTCCTGGACATCTGATACGGTGGCCATTCCTTCGAGATCGTCGGTATCTTCATCGACTTCGAACTCAAGTTCGATGTCTCCCCCGCTGAAATCTCCCCGAACCTGGTCCCCCTCCGCCGGAATATCGAATTCCTCAAACCCGGAAATGTCGATGTCTTCCAGCTTAGATTCGTCACCCACCGTCTCAAAGGGTTCGGAAATCTCATCGATGTCCAGTTCAAGCTCCACGTTTTCGATGTCTTCTTCCATGTCGTCGTCGTCTGCATCGATCATAATATCCGACAAATCGATCTCACCTGTCTGGTCCATCAGGTCGTCGGCGTCGGGTGACTCTTTCCACTTTTCCACTTCGGTTTCGACATCCACCTGTTCAGGTGACAGACTGACGGTTTCAGTCTCTCCGTCATCGCCCTCCAGCATTTTTTCGATATCTGAAAGATCAACATCCTCGCTATCCTCATTCGCAATATCATCCGCGGCATCTCCCTCAACTTCCATGTTCAGCTCAAAATCGAGGTCTTCGAGTTCGACATCCTCTTTTTCTTTGGAGGGAAGCGCTGTTTCAGCCTTCGGGAGTTCATCATCCGCCATCTTGAGGTCTAGATCGAGGTCAAGTTCTTGCTCGAGATCGTCAGCAACATCACCGTTCTCGGGTTTCGTGGGTGTATCAATCATGACGGTTTCTTCAAAATCTGAAAAATCGAGCTCTTCTGATTCTATGTCGTCCGGATCTTCGGTCAAACTCGAGACTGTTTCCGGTTCTGAATCCAAGTCAAGATCAAGATCCAGTTCTTGCTCATCGGTTTGCGCCTCTGATTCGGATTCGGCGTCCATGGACAATTCAATATCCGTAATATCCAACGCTTCGGAGGTGGTGGTTTCTTCGACCGCTTGCTCATCTTCAGACGCCTCGTCAAATTCCAGATCCAGATCTTCTAGCCCATCTTCATCGGCTGTGGCTTCCTCTTCGGGCGCTTCGTCCAATGTCAGGTCCAAATCCTCTAGTGCATCCTCTTCGACCACTGCCGCATCTTCAGGTGCCTGGTCAATTTCCAGATCCAGATCTTCCAGCTTATCTTCATCGGCTGCGGCTTCCTCTTCGGGCGCTTCGTCGAACGTCAGGTCCAAATCCTCTAGCGTCCTCTTCGACCGCCGCCTCATCTTCAGGCGCCGCGTCAATTTTCAGATCCAGATCTTCCAGCTCATCTTCATCGGCTGCGGCTTCATCTTCGGGCACTTCGTCAAATGTCAGGTTCAAATCCTCTAGTGCATCCTCTTCGACCACTGCCGCATCTTCAGGCGCCTGGTCAATTTCCAGATCCAGATCTTCCAGGGAAACGTCTTCGGTCGAGGTTTCATCCGCTTCCGGTTTCATGTCGAACGATTCCTCAATATCGGACAGATCCATCTCCTCCATCACATTTTCCACTTCCGTCGACGATTGCGTCTCTTCTGACACTTCATCCGGCGAACCCACATCCAGGTCTTCAGAAAAAGATTCTTTTACACTATCCACATCGGCTGCCTCACCTTTCGCTACAGCCTCTTTTTCTTCGGAAACCGTATCGATATCGAACTCCGGGTCGAAATCCTGTTGGAAAGCATCCGTCTCCGTTTCGGTCTCAGGCTCGTACGCCTCACCGGCGCTCTCGATGGCATCCACATCCTCGATCGTTTCATCGAAGATGTCCGCTGCCGCCATGCCGCCTGTTTCCTCTGGCGTGGATTCAGGTTCCGGGAACGCAACTGCTTCGGTTTTTTCCACCAATGCTTCAGGTGGCACCGGCTCGTCAAGCGCTGACTCAACTTCCGGCGGAACCGGCGGATAGGCTGTAAACAAGTGCTTACACCTGGAACATCGAACCTTTGAACCCCTCGGTTTTAAAAGTGTTTCGTTCAGGTTAAAACTGGTTTCGCAGTTTTCACAGGTGATAATCATGGCAAGCCCTCGCTCGTCAGTGCCCTATCTAGGCTCAACGGACACCGGTTAATATTTCAGGATCTTCTCCCAATTTTTTGGGAGAAAGGGTTCAAGGAGTCCAGGATTCCAGGAGTCAAGTGTTTGTTTTCCAGTGATTTGATCATCGCTTATATATATCCAAACAAAGTTTATACGCTTTTTCCCAGACTTTTAACTCTTAATAATTCTTAAGCATTCAGCTGATGCCTCACTTCATCTCACTCGAACCCTGGACCCCTGGAATCCTTGAATCCTTAATTTGGATCAACTCTTTTGGAGATGATCCAAATTTCATGTGATACATTTAGGTCGTTTTGAAGAGAATGTCCCGGATCCATAACTGGAAACACCGATCAGGATTCGTTCCTTGTTCTGATATTCATCGGTTACGTGTTTCATTTAAAACAGAAACCTGGCCTTGCAATCTGCGCCTCGACCGGAAACGAAAGTACACGATAACAGCTTTCTTGTCAATAATTTAAATTCGTTACATCCCAGTATCCGCTAACATCTGCACCAATTTTTTCTGTTCTTCTGTCAGCTTCTTAAGTGTTTTGACATGGATCGTGACAAACAGGTCACCGCTCCCGGGACCTTTCATGTGCGGTAGGCCATGCCCTTGCAGACGCATGCGGGTCTTATGCTTGGTACCCGGAGGTATGGTCAGGCTCAATTCTCGACTATTCAAGGTCGGGATCGAGAGCTTGGTACCTAAAATTGCCTCGCTCAAGCGAATATTCCGCGTGACGCTCAGATCATACTCCTTGGCGCTGAAAACTGGGTCTTTGAGGACTTTAGACTGGATAAACAGGTCCCCGGGGGGGCCGCCATACGGGCTGTTTTCCCCCTTGCCGACAATCCTGAGTTTTTTACCGTCAATCATTCCTTTGGGGATCTTGACGGAAATATTCTCCGATCGGTCATTGTGCTGGAATCTGACAACCTTGTTGGCACCTGTGGCCACTTCCTGCAGGGTCAGGGGTAGTTCATACACCAGATCTGTTCCCTTGGTCTGCGCCGCCTGCCTGGATCGGCCCCGTAAAGGATCACCTCCGAAGGCGAACCGGGAACCGCCTCTGCCGCCGGAAGAAAAATTCATACCGCCAAAGCCGAATTCTTTGAAAATGTCACCAAAATCGAATCCTTTGAAAATGTCCTCCTGGGAATAACGCTGGTGAAATCCGGATGATCCAAAGGTATCGTATTGCTTACGTTTTTCCTTGTCACTCAGGACAGCATAGGCTTCGCTTATCTGTTTGAATGTTTCTTCTGCTGCCTTGTCGCCCTTTGTATGATCCGGATGATACTTCATGGCCATCTTTCGATAGGCCTTCTTGATCTCTTCGGCACTGGCGTTTTTGTTAACGCCCAGACTTTTGTAATAATCCGTTTCAGCCATACGATTAAACTCCTGAATGTGAAAAAGCTTGATTTAGGTTTAAATTAAGTGTTTTGGCCATGCGTGTCAAGCACCGTTATTGACATTGAACTTATTGATATTGAAAAGTTTTATTAGATAACAGAATCTAATTTGAGCGGATGTCGCGGTTCAGGATCCATGATTGACCTTGAGGGCGATCATGATAACAGAGAGGGCCGCGGGGGTCATCCCTTCCATGCGGGATGCCTGTCCCAGCGATACGGGCTGGATGGCATTCAATTTTTCTTTCAATTCATTTGATAGGCCATGGACGGCATGATAATCAAATGTGCTTGGAATTTTAATTTTTTCCAGGTGATTGAATTTTTCTATTTCCCGCATTTGCCTGTCGATATAGCCTTCATATTTAATTTCGATTTCCACCTGTTGGGCTACTTTACCGCTCAGAGGTTTTGGCCCGGGCGCCAGTGTTTCGACGGTATGATAGGACAGCTCTGTTCTTTTCAGGAGGCGGTCCAGATAGATACCGTCATTCAGTACCTGCGTCCCCTGATTCTGTAAATATGTGTTGACGGCCTCGGTTGGCCTGATCACAACCCCTTTGATTCTCTTGATCTCTTCAGCGATCTGTATTTGTCTGTCATGGACATCTTTAAGCGTTTCGTCGTCGATCAAGCCAAAGCTGTTGCCTATATTCATGAGTCGCAGGTCTGCATTGTCTTCACGCAGCATGAGGCGGTATTCGGCCCGCGAGGTAAACATGCGGTAGGGCTCCTTGGTCCCACGCGTTATCAGATCATCGACCATTACCCCCATATAAGCCTGGGATCTGTCGAGAATGAAAGCCGGTCGCTGCTGTACCTGGCAGGCGGCATTGATTCCCGCCCACAAACCTTGGGCGGCCGCTTCCTCGTATCCGGAGGTACCGTTTATCTGCCCGGCCAGAAACAGTCCCGACACCCGTTTGGTCTCCAGCGTCGGCTTCAACTGCAGCGGATTGACATAATCGTACTCGATGGCATAGGCAGGGCGCATGATCTCGGCTGACGCCAGACCTTTAACCGATCGTACGAATTGAATCTGAATCTCCAGGGGAAGACTGTTCCCGAGGCCACTGGCATAAATCTCGTTGGTCTCAATCCCTTCGGGTTCCAGGATAATCTGATGACGTTCCCTGTCCGGGAATCTCACGATCTTGTCTTCAAAGGAAGGGCAATAGCGCGCAGAAACCCCCTTGATCATACCACCATACAGGGCCGAATGTTGGAGATTTTTCTCCACAATCTCATGGGAGCGCTTGTTGGTGTGCCCGATATAGCTCGGCATCTGTTTCAGTTCGGTCTTTTTGGAGAAAAACGAGAACAGCTTCGGGGCTTGGTCGTTGGCCTGCTTCTCGAAACAACTGAAATCAATGCTGGCCTTGTGAAGTCTCGGTGGAGTGCCTGTCTTCATCCGTCCCAATTCAAACCCAAGGTCTCTGAGACTTTGGGCGAGACCATACGAAGCAAATTCTCCTGCCCTGCCAGCCTCCATGGAGACAAACCCGATATGGAGGAGACCGCTCAAAAAGGTCCCGGTTGCCAGAACGATTGTTTTGGCCTTGTATTGGAAACCTGTTCGGTCTTCAAGACCAACGACCCTCTTACCCTCCACCACCAGTCGTTCCACCATGGTCTGCTTAAGCGTGAGGTTCGGTTGATTCTCGACAACCTGCTTCATGGCCAGATGATATCGCATCTTGTCGTTTTGGGTTCGGGAAGAGTGAACAGCCGGACCTTTTTTGGTGTTCAGCAGCCGGTACTGTATGGCTGATCGGTCGGTGATCCTGGCCATCTCACCGCCCAGGGCATCCACCTCTTTGACCAGCTGGCCCTTGGCCATGCCACCGATGGAGGGACTACAGGGCATGGCCGCAATTTTATCCAGGTCCATGGCCACCAACAGCACCCGGCAACCCATGCGCGCAGCCACCAGGGCCGCTTCGCAACCAGCGTGTCCGGCGCCGACGACGATGACGTCGTATGGGGTGGCAGTATGAAACGTTTGATTTTGATCTGAGGACATCTTATGCTGTCACGGATTTTATTGAGTTTAATGAGTTTGTTGGGTTCATTGAGTTTTTTGGGTTTATTGAGTTCATTGGGTTTGTTGCGTTTATTGCGTTTATTGGGTAATACCAGTTAAAGGTGGCGGTATCTTAAAAAGTTCAAAGTCGAGGCGTGCGAATTTTGCAATCATGAGAACTAGTTATCGTACGTTGAATGATTGTGGAATGCAGCACAACGCCGAAGTTGGGCTTCTTACGAAATCGTCAAAGATGGGCGAAATATATAGCCCCACCCCAGCCAGGTCAAGCGTCATATGCAGACAGCAAACAAAAGATATAACGATCTCAACACCTATCTGCGCAACCGATTTGGGTGCCGGGTTCAGAAAATTACCGTCGATGCCGGTATGACATGTCCGAATCGGGATGGAACCCTCTCTACCCAAGGGTGTATTTTTTGCAACGACCAGGGATCGGGAACAGGGGCTCTGGCAAGGGGTCTTTCCATCACTCAGCAACTCGAACAGGGAAAGGCGGCACTCTCGAAACGTTACAAAGCCAAAAAATTTATTGCCTACTTCCAGTCCTTCAGCAACACCTATGCCCCTGTTGAAACCCTGCGGCGACTCTATGAAGAAGCCATTGGCGTGGAAGACGTCGTGGGCATATCCATTGGAACCCGACCGGACTGTATCGACGAGGACAAACTAGCCCTGCTCCGGGAGATGGCGCGAAAATGCCTTGTTTGGATCGAATATGGACTCCAGTCCGCCCACGACAGCACCCTGTCTCTGATCAACCGGGGTCACGACGCCGCTTGTTTTGCAGCGGCCGTTCAAAAGACCCAAAACAGAGAAATTCAGATATGTGCACATGTCATTTTAGGCCTGCCAGGAGAAACCATCGCCCATGTGCACGAAACCGCTAAATTTATTTCAGGACTGGGCATCCAGGGCATCAAGCTCCATCTCCTCTATGTCATCAAAGGCACTCGGCTTGAAACTCTTTATCGCCAGGGATCCTATCGTTGTCTGAAGCAGAAAGCTTATGTCGACTGGGTCTGTGATTTTCTGGAACGGATTCCCGCGGACATAATTGTTCAACGGCTGACCAGCGACCCCCACGCACATCAGCTGGTGGCGCCGGACTGGTCCCTAAACAAGGCAGAAATCTTGTCTCAAATCTATTCAGAATTGGAACGCCGTGACACGCGACAGGGCAGACTTGCACGATAAAATACCATCGCCGTTCAACAAAATGACCTTAGGAAATGATCATCCAGAAATATGAAAGCATCGATCACGGCCTTAGATAGGCATTTGACTTTCTAAAAGGTAAAATATATATTCCCGGCTACCGGAAGGCAAGACCATGATACCGCAACAACATGTGAGCTTTGTTTGATCATGAATAAAAAATTGTATCTCACAGCCCAGGACCTACTGAACGATTCATTTGAACTCGGCCTACGCATTTTTAAAAGCGGGTTTCGTCCCAGCTTCATTGTCGGTGTCTGGCGCGGCGGAACACCGGTGGGCATTGCCGTCCAGGAAATATTGGATCATTTAGGTGTAAAAACAGATCATATCGCTATTCGTACCTCATCTTATTACGGTATCAATAAAAGAGATAAAAAAGTTCGTGTGCATGGCCTGGCCTACGTGGTTCAAAACGCCAACCGGGAAGACGGCCTGTTGATCGTGGACGATGTCTTCGACAGCGGTAACAGTATCAAGGCCATTATCACCATGCTGACTGAAAAGATGCGGCGTAACCTGCCCAAGGACATTCGCATCGCCACACCCTGGTTCAAGCCAAAAAACAACGTCACCGACCTCACCCCTGACTACTACATTCATGACACCGACCAATGGCTCGTTTTTCCCCACGAACTGGACGGACTCAGCCGAAAAGAAATTTTTGCCAACAAGCCTGGGGTCAGGCGGTTGTTTGAGAAGCAGGGTTTATCGTAGATACTCTCACTCAAGGAACCGGCAATGGTTTCGCCCGATATTTTTTTCTTATTCCCTGCCAATCTTGACAGTATTCTCGATTTACCATATCCTGAAGAAACGCCTGGTCACGATTGCATATCAATTTGATGAAGACCCGCACTTCAAGCAGCGAAAAATCAGCAAATTTGAAGCATTCAATTATCCAAGGAACTGAGCATGTCTGATCGTTCCGGCTGGCACATTCTAGTCATTGATGATGAAAAAGATATTCTGGATGTCATGTATCTCGCCCTGAGCGACGACGGCTACCAGGTAACAACCGCTCTGGATGGGGCAACGGGTCTCGAACGTTGTCGTGAGGCGCTTCCCAGAATCGTAATCACGGATATCCGAATGCCGGGAATGAACGGTCTCCAGGTTCTGGAGGCGGTCAAGAAGTTCGATCCGGACATCGAGGTCATCGTCTGTACCGCTTTCGCGGAAATGGATCTCGCCATCCAGGCCCTCCAACTCGATGCTTCCGATTTTATCACCAAGCCTATCAGCGACCATGCCCTGCACCTGTCCCTTGAGCGCGCAAAAGAACGTTACACCTCCCGAAAAAAACTTCAGGACTACGCAAAATTCCTTGAAAAACAGGCAGCGGATCAGGCCCAGATTCTTCACCAGGATAAAATGATGTCGCTCGGAAGGCTGGCCGCCAGCGTGGTTCACGAAATCAACAACCCGCTCTCAGGCATTCTCAACTACAGCCGGCTCATGTCCAAAATCTTGAAAAAAAGCCCTTTAAAAGAGGAAAAGATTGATAAATTCAGGCAATATCTGGAACTCATAGAATCCGAAACAGAGCGCTGTTCAAAGATTGTTTCGAGCCTGTTGGCCTTTTCGAGAAAATCGCCGCCTAGCATCGGCCCTGTCCAAATTCAGGAACTTCTCCACAAATGCACATCCTTGAGCCGACACAAACTCGAGTTGCAGAACATTGCCCTGGCAACATCTTATCAACCGAATGTTCCGGCAATACAGGGAGATGTTAACCAGCTGCAGCAGTGCATCATCAACCTGATTTTCAATGCCATAGACGCCATGCCGGAGGGTGGAGATCTTCGTCTCGAGAGCCAATATCAGGCCGACAAAGCCCAGGTAATCATTGCAATAACGGACACCGGCGCCGGGATTCCAGAAGACAAGCTGCCGCACATCTTCGAGCCTTTTTTTACCACCAAACAGGAAGGCTACGGCGTGGGCCTGGGACTTTCGACGGTGTATGGTATTGTCGATCACCACAACGGTCGGATCGATGTCAAAAGCCGGCCGGGGCATGGTACAACGTTTACAATCACGCTGCCGGTAACCAATACTGATAGGATATAAAATCGTTTAGCGATTTTCTTGGAGCTTTCAAATGCCCCCGGATCAAAAAAAAATAGATGTCATCCGGAGCGATCAATCCCTGGCTATCCTCGATGAGCTTGGGGTGGGCGCATTTACTGTGAACCTAGACCGCAAGGTGAAGTCCATGAACCTGACGGCCCAGGCCCTCATGGGTTTGAAAGAAACCGAGGTTAAAGAAAAAGATTGCCGCGAGATCTTCACCGGTGTTCCCTGCATGACCACTTGCCTACTGAAGGGAGATAGCGATAGTGTCATGGGTGAGCCCGATGTGGAAATCATCAATGAGGATGAGACCGCACGTTTGTTAACACGCATGGCCATCCCGATTTATGATGCAGGCTATCATCTGGCAGGTTGCCTCACCATTCTCCAGGACCACTCCCCCATCGCCGATTTGATCGACCGAATCCATTACGAGGAGCGTAGCCTGAAAATAATCTTGGACAACCTCGATGTCGGCATCTTTACGGTCAACCGAGGTGGCTACATAACCTTTTTCAATCACAAGGCCGAAAAAATATCCGGCTATGACCGCCGCCAGGTTCTCGGAAAACCCAGTTCAGCCCTTTTTGGGAAAAACGATGTCAACGACCTCTTCTCCTTAAAAAAGTCCATCCAAAAAGGAATCAAGCAGCGTGTCCGGCATGGAGAAATCATTTCTAACGCTGGTGAAAAGGTTCCCATCAGGGCCAACGTCATTGCCCTCAAAAACGAAAAAGACGTCATCGTCGGCGGACTGGCCACTTTTCATGACCTGACCCTCGAGCACCAGCTGAATCAGGTCATCAGCGACCGATACACCTTCCATGATATGATCGGCAAGAGCCTCGAGATGCAAAAAGTGTTCGAAACCGTATCCGTCATAGCCGGAACCAATGCTACCATCCTCATTGAAGGGCCCACGGGAACCGGTAAGGATCTTCTGGCAAAGGTCATCCACTCCTCCAGCAGACGGTCGTCCTGTCCCTTTGTCAAGGTCAACTGCGCAGCCATTCCGGACAACCTGCTGGAATCGGAGATGTTCGGATACGTCAAAGGCGCATTCACCGGCGCCGAGCGTGACAAACCCGGACGGTTCAACGAAGCGGATGGGGGCTCCATTTTCCTGGACGAAATCGGCGAGCTGCCTTTGCCCCTTCAGGCAAAACTGCTGCGGGTCCTTGAAGAAAGAGAGTTTTATCCCCTGGGAAGTCGCCACACCTGCAAGGTCGATGTGCGAATTTTATCCGCCAGCAACAGAAAACTCGACAAGCTGGTTGAAGACGGATTGTTCCGCGAAGATCTTTTTTATCGGCTAAATGTTTTCAGGCTGAATCTGCCGGCACTAAAAGACCGCAAGATAGATCTTCCTCTGCTCTTGCGGCATATTCTGAGACGGCTTTGTGCCGCCAGGGGCAGTCACCCGGTGAATATTTCCAAATCCACCATGGAAATCCTTCTCAAGTTCGATTATCCAGGCAATGTCAGGGAACTTGAAAACATTCTCGAGCACGCCCTGATTATCAGTCAGGAACAAGAAATCCTTCCCGAGCACCTGCCCGAGCACGTTCAAAAACCGAACCCGGCATCTGATATGCCACTAACATTGCCCGATTCCCACGCAGACACAACAGTCTCAAGAGAGTGCCTGAGAATTATCCAGGCATTAAACCAGCAGGGTGGAAATCGAAAAAGCACCGCCCGGGCGTTAAACATCGATCGCACAACGTTGTGGCGCAAGATGAAACGGTATAATATTCGATAACTGCGGCGACATGGTTTGAGGGGAATAGGGTTCATTGAGTTTGTTGAGTTTCTTGGGTTGATGAAACGGAAACGAGTTGCAAGGCCCTATACCGATGACCATAAGCAACACAATAAACCCAAAGAACGCAATGATGTCTACCACGAACAAAATCACAAATGAGCCCCCGACCCGTCTGCCGCTGAACATCGCCATTGTCGGCGGTGGCAAGGCATGCAAGTTCTTTCTCGAGCTTTTACAGACAGACTATTTAAAACACCTGGATATTAACCTTATCGGTGTTTGTGACATCGATCCGGAAGCCGAAGGCCTGCAGTTGGCCAAGGCGTTAGGCATATACACCACAGATAATTTTAAAGATTTTTTTGAGTTCAAAGGACTGGACAGTATTATTGAGTTAACCAACAGCCGCGATGTTCTGTTGGATCTTGTCAAACTGCGTCCAAAAGGGGTGGGTGTTCTCGAACATAATATCGGCCAGTTTTTCCGTATGTTCTACAATGTGGATCAACAATTAAAATCGGCAGAATATCAGGCAAACCTTCAAAAAATGTTTTCCGACTTTTTGATTCAACAAAGCAACGAAGCGATCGTTGTTTTAAACACCAAATTCACTATCATTGAAGCGAATGAACCCTATTTGAACATCGTCAACAAGAAAAGAGAGGATGTTTTGGGAGCCTACTGCTATGAGGCCTACTATGGTTTGAAAGCGCCCTGCGCCAGCTCATACCCTATTATGCAATGCCCCATGATTGAAACTTTGAGAACCGGAAAGTCCGCCCATGTCGTGCACGAATACACCGGCAAAAAGAACGGCACCGTATACGGCAATATCGTTACCTACCCTTTAAAAAATCAGAAAGGAGAAATCTTTCAGGTTATTGAAATTATTAGAGACATTACGGAAGCCATCTCCAGCGGTTGGGAAAACCGCGTCAAAGAATTGAAAGCGGATTTAAATAAAATGGTGCAAGAAGACCGAATGATATCTCTGGGAAAACTAGCCGCCAGCTGTGTTCACGAAATCAACAATCCCATTCACGGGTTGCTTACATTCACCGACCTGATGCAGGACATTCTAGCGCAAGGGAATCCGTCTCCGGAAAAACTGGAAAAGTTCAAGGACTTCCTAACGATCATGTCCAGTGAATTGGAGCGCTGCGGTAATATCATCACCGGCCTGCTATCATTTTCACGTGAATACCCACTCGAATACAAAGATATCGTTTTTAATGACATCCTGGATGCCGTCACCCGTCTGACACGGCATAAAATTGAGCTACAGAATATCCGGTTGGTCACCGATTTCAAAGCCGCTGCCGCCATGGTCAAGGGCGATGCCAACCGGCTTCAACAGGTTCTCCTAAATCTGATATTCAATGCCATTGAGGCAATGCCCGATGGTGGAGAACTGACCATAACGACCCGTCTCGTCAAAAGAAATCGCGAAATTCAAATCGAAATTCGTGATACCGGACTCGGTATCCCTGACAAACAGATCAACCATATTTTTGACCCTTTCTTTACAACCAAAAAAGAGGGCGAAGGCACCGGGTTGGGTTTGTCGATCGTATACGGTGTCGTGAACAATCACGGCGGAAAAATTCGTGTCAAAAGTCAGCTGAATGAAGGCACACTATTTATATTAACCTTTCCGGTGTTGTAGGTGGAGGATCACCATGCATGAAAAAATAAACGTCATGGTAGTCGACGATGAAAAAATCGTCAGGGAGTCTCTATTTTTCTGGTTTGAAAAGGCCGGCTACAACGTGGACACCGCCGCTTCCGGATTCGAGGCCTTAAAAAAAATAGAAGTCTATTCCTTTGATATCATGTTTGTGGACATTAAAATGCCCGGTATGGATGGCATTCAGTTGCTTGAAAAAATTAAAACGGACTACCCGGACACCGCTGTCGTTATTATCACTGCCTACGGATCGATTGAATCCGCCATCAATGCCATGAAGGCAGGCGCGAGCGATTATCTTCTGAAACCGTTCAAGCCAAAGTACTTATCCCTGGTGATGGAAAAGATACTGCAGCAAAGGAGACTGACGTCTGAATACAATTACCTAAAGGGACGCCTGGAAAAAATCTCACGCTTTGACAACATCATCGGTCAATCCTCTCCCATGAAGGAACTTTTTGAGCTCATCCCGGAAATTGCGGCAAGTGATGCCTCTGTTTTACTGACCGGAGAAACAGGGACCGGGAAAGAACTGGTTGCCAAAGCCATACACGCCAAAAGCACACGATCACAATACCCTTTTATCGCCATCAACTGTGGATCCATTCCTGACACCTTACTTGAAAGCGAACTTTTCGGCCACCGGAAAGGCTCTTTTACGGGTGCCACACACACCCGCAAAGGCTTTTTGGAAGTCGTGGCCGGGGGAACGCTGTTTCTGGATGAAATCGGCGAAATCAGCCCGAAAATGCAGATCGATCTTTTACGTGTGTTGGAAGAAAAAACAATTACCAGAATCGGAAGCAGCGAACCTATCCATATAGATTTTCGACTTATCTCAGCCACTCGGAAAAACCTACAAGAAGCCATCTCCAGCGACAGCTTCAGGGAAGACTTCTATTATCGTGTGAACGTCATTCATCTCCATATTCCGCCGCTTAGGGACAGAAAGACGGACATTCCCTTGCTTGTTCGGCATTTTCTTAATAAATACAGCCAGGAAACAGCCAAGCACGTCGATCATGTTTCGAAGAACGCACTCACACGTTTACAGCAGTACCCGTGGCCCGGGAATGTCAGAGAACTCGAAAATGCCATCGAACGGGCGGTTGTCTTAGCCAAATCACGCACACTCAGACCTACAGACTTCTCTTTTCTTTGCACAGGCGTTTCCAGGAAACAAACACCCACCTTGAGAGACGTGGAGCAGAATTATATTTTGGAGATCCTGGACGAATGCGAGTGGAACATTACCCACGCCGCAAAGATCCTGGGCATCAATCGGGTGACATTGCACAAAAAAATTGAGCGTTCCGGATTGAAAACAAAAAAGAAATGAGACAGGACCGTCAACGCATCGGCATACTGCCTATCGGGGACATTCCCGAAATTGTTCCGAAAGTTATTGCCGCCCACGTATCCGGTTATCTCGATCTCCAAGCTACCCTGGTGAGATCAATAAAAAATCCCACCTATGCACTGGACAAACAACGGCTTCAGTATGATGTCGGCCCCATCCTTCAGCGTATGGAATCCGAACAGTTTACATCTGTAGACAAAGTTATCGGCATTCTGGATGTGGATCTCTTCGTACCGGTTTTTACGCATGTGTTTGGCGAGGCAAGACAGGGGGGGCGCGTGGCGCTCATATCGATGTTTCGACTCAGGGAAAATCTCATGGAGGCCATCGACGTTTCGACGCTTGCATTGGAACGCACAGCCAAAGTCGCCCTGCATGAATTGTGTCACCTGTACGACCTGACCCATTGTGACAGCCGCCGGTGCCTGATGCATTTCTCCGGGAGCCTGCCGGATCTTGACGAGATTCCGCTCAGTTTCTGCCGGTACTGTTCGCAGTATATTCGGGAAGCCACAAAATAAAAAGATGAAGGGCCCCATGACATTTCTAACTGGTGCATTGATCAGTTCAAACAAACGTTCGGGCGACACTTATGTGGATATGAAAGTCGGCAGAGACATTGTAATTTGAGGGGTTGTTGAAAGAATAGATGTTAGGCTAAGTAAATCTGATTGTTGATACCTGTACAATTGCCTGGGTGGTAACATTCTCCATCACAGGTTGATGCCAGTATTTTCCTTTGACAGATATGTGAAACTTGAAATATTGTGATCACTAACTATTCACAACTTTGCTCATTTCTGTCCTAGGACTTGGTGGGGAGGAAAGATGAACTTGCTTGGCAGACTTCTCTCTCAAAGTGGAAAGCCTCGCGGACGGTTTGGCCGATTCCTTGTTCGCGGTATGAACTTAGGGCATTCCGGTTTGACGCGTTGGGGTCTTACAAAGGTCGAGATCCCTGAGAACGCGATTGTTCTCGACATCGGGTGTGGTGGCGGTCGAACCCTTGAGCGTCTCGCATTCCTCGCAAGGTTTGGCAAAGCGGTCGGTATCGACTACTCGGAAGACTCTGTCGCCGTCGCGCGAAAAAGGAACCAACAACTGATTGCTAACGGTCGCGTTGAAGTTATCCATGGCTCGGTGTCCTCGATGCCGTTCTCGGACGCAACGTTTGACTGTGTTTCAGCAGTGGAGACCTATTTCTTCTGGCCTGATATTGCAGCAGATCTCGCTGAAGTGCGGCGTGTGATGAAGCCGAATGGTCAACTGGTGATCATCGCCGGCATGTACCGAGGATCAAGGTTTGACAAACGAAACATGAGACTGATCATAGCTGGCGGCATAAGGTGTTTCTCCGTGCAGGAGTTCGAGGAGGTTCTTCAGGATGTCGGGTTCCCAGCTGTAGCTGTCTCCGTGGAGCCTCAAAAGGGATGGATTTGTGTGGTCGCGGAGTTAGGTTCCAAAGACAAAGTAAGGGGATAACCACAACGCTACACGGCCTAACTTTTTTAAATAATC
Source organism: uncultured delta proteobacterium (assembly GCA_963701385.1). GTDB lineage: Bacteria > Desulfobacterota > Desulfobacteria > Desulfobacterales > B30-G6 > B30-G6. The sequence continues at coordinate 12,646 of CAVOZW010000011.1, read as the reverse complement.
TGTGATAACTGCCTGAAAAGACACTTTACAAAACCGTTGATTTCTCCAACTTATTCATGATTCCTGCATTATATTTAATCCCTTGACAAATATTACCGGATAAACGATTTTTTTGTAAATGTTATCAATACCTAATGAAAGGAGGAAACATGAATAAGACTATAGAAAATCTGAAGGCTGCCTTTGCGGGGGAGTCTGAAGCACGCAATAAATACACTTTTTTTGCCGAAGTCGCCCGTAAAGAAGGGTACCGCTACATCGCAAAAATCTTTGAGGAAACCGCCGAAAATGAACAGCAACACGCCAAAGATCACTTGCTGCTACTGGATGGTATCGGGGACACCCTTGCCAACCTCAAAGAGGCCTGGGGTGGAGAAGATCACGAAGTGGAGAGCATGTACCCGGAATTCGCTAAAACTGCCGAGGAGGAAGGCCACAAGGAGGCCGCCATGGCGTTCAAGCAGGTCGCTAAAATCGAAGCCCACCACAGGGCACGGTATAAGAAATTGATCGCCATGGTCGAGGCCGGTACGGTTTTCAAGCGCGAGGCACCAATCAAATGGAAGTGCAGTGTCTGTGGTTACATACACGAGGCCACCGAGCCCCCCAAGAAATGCCCCTCATGCAAGCACCCACAAAGGTACTATGAGCCGGCTTATCTGGATGTTTAAAAGAGTAAGCTTTGGGCGATCTGTGTCCCGCTGGCTTCAAAACCTGCGGGACATCATCTCAAATTGACTGTTATTGATATTCTGGCTACCTTCAGGTCAAGGCGTACGATTGACACAATCGGATGGTATCGGTAATAATTTCATAAATTCGTTAGATACCGATGTTCTCCATATGAACGAAACCGCTTACGCGGTAGCTAATTCGCAGCATTGGAGCGGCTTTGAATTATAAGTTTGATTTTTCTTTTTCGTCATTTTTTTTAAAATAATCCAGTGGATCACCGGATTTTCTTCTTTATTTTTCATCCAGCCTATGCAATATTTGTTATTGTAATTATTATGAAAAATAGAAAGTCGATGCTTTACCCATATAGCAGGTTTCATGCCAGAATGAACGGCGGCTTCGCACATATGTGTTTTATCCATAATCCCGCGACCAATTATTAAAGTAAGCGCATTTAAATTTAGGCTGTAACTTCAACAGAAGTTTCGGCTTTTTTTAGGGCGGGACTATTGATAAAACTCTAATTATCTATCACAGATTTCTAATTCAATATTTATTAGCGTAGTCTTCAATTCGGCATTATTTTCTTAGACCCCAAGATATGGTATAAGCAATTATGAATAACTGATGATTATCCCAATGTATCCCCTTTGGAGAGAATATGAAACTATTAAACAAAGAAACCATCGAAACTATTTATGAAAAAGCCACAGATATATTGGAAACCGTTGGCGTAGAATTTGAAATGGATAGTGCGATAGAATTATTTAAAATAAATGGTGCTTGCGTGGAGGGGAAAAGAGTCTTTATCTCTCCGTCATTGTTGACAGCGGCCTTGGATTCACTGCCAAGGGTCAAATATGACCCTACCCATAATAAAAGACTGATTGCGGCATCCCCATTTTCCAATGCTCCCATGATTTTAGATGATTTTACCGGGAGATTTCGGCAGGGTAATGTTCAAGATGCCGTCAAAATGTATCAACTTGCTGAAACCAGTGATTTATATGAGTCTATAAATCCCGGAGTAGTTGATCCTGAAGGTAATGACAGTGAAGACCCATATATTGGTCAAATTGCAATGATGCTGAAATATTCAGATAAATTTCCTGGTCTAAACATACGGGCCACCAAATCAAATACAAAAAATAGTGATGTTTATACGAGTGCCAAAAAAGCGATTCAACTGATCAAAGCGATTAAAGGCGATGACAGCTCCCCGGTAATGGGGCAAGGGGTCTGCCCCCTGGCCCCGTTGTCTTATGATGAGGAAAGCCTTATAAATTTAAACGTTTTGGTTGAAGAAGAGCAAAATATAACGATTTTACCTTGTACGCTGTCCTTTATGACAGGCCCCGAGAGTCTTTTAGGCATAGTTGTTCACGATATAGCTATTTGTTTGGCAGGGATTGTCTATATCCAATTGCTCAGACCCGGCACCAGTGTGTCCCTCACTAGTTCTTCTACCATGTCGGACATGCGGACGATGCAACCAGCATACGGCAGTCCGGAATACCTTCAGATTCAGATCATGTTTTACGAAGTTTGTTTGCACTTTGAGATAAACTGTATTCTCGGTGGGTGCTTTTCAGATGGCACTCGAATTGATTATCAAAGCGGCTTTGAGTCTTGTTTCACCGCAATTGCACCCTATTATATGACAGTTGTTGATGAGATATGGTGTTGTCCTGGTCTGATGGCTGCCTTTGCAGGGGGAAGTTTCAAGAAAATGATTCTGGATGAAGAATTAATAGTTAATTGCAATCGAATACTTGTGGGACTGAATCTAGAATTTGATCCTTTACTCAAAGACAAACTAGTCGAATCCTTGTCAACTAAAAGCTTTCTGACGATCGGCTCCCCAGCTATTTACAGAAAGGAACAGAGAGTTAGCCATATTTTTGATAAAACAGGAATTGACCTTGGCAATGATACTTCAGACGTGTCTGTGGATATCAATGTTTCAAAGGAGATAGAAAAGAGATGTGCGGCCTATGTTCTTCCAGATCGGAGCGAAGCACAAATAAATCTATTGCAAAGATATCTGCCAACCCAGTGTAAATATTAGCATCAATTTCAAAGAGCACCAAATCAACAAAACGGGGAGCTTAAATAAATGCTATGATACTATATGTTTGGATCTTGATATCAAAAAAAGATTGAAGTCTCCTGGCATAAGCCTTCAGTGCCAGTGGTGACATCTCCAGCACATCATGAAATTACATAAAGTACAGAGACCCTATCATATAAGGAGATAATAAAATGGAAGCTAAGGAAATCTGGAGACGTTTTCAGAAGCACATGGGATATACCGATGAGGAGATGGAGACTTTCCGATCCGACCCCGAGAAGGTGAAAATGGTAACCCAAACGCCTGAGTTCGTGAAATATAGAGCTATAGCCGAGGTAGTCGAGTCCCATGGCTGCCATGCCGGTCACCGGGTGGGGGATCGGTTCGTAATGACCGCAGGGGGGCAACTAATTGCCGAGGAAAGCCCCAAAAGGATGTGCATGTTTGCCCTTGGACCAGTCAGCCACACTCTGCCTGCAATTTACGAGAGATTGGTCACAAAATCAGATCCCAATTTAGAGCGATCCCAGATAGTCCAGTGTATGGACGTGGGGCTTGATAAGGGAGGATGGGGAAAGATCCTAATGAAGGTATATTTGGAGAAAACCGGCTGAGCAGATAAGGTTGGCACCGCTCCTCTCAGCAACCATAATTGATCAGTTTCTCTTTATTGCTCGGAACCCAAATATCTCCAACAAAAACAAGGTTATCAGGCCCCTGAAATATTACCGGTGTGCGAAAATAATCGCAACAGGTCAAATCTTGCATTCATAAGTCTTTCCGTGGTATCTTGGGGATGACCAGATGGTATCGACAATATTTCCTGTAATGTCGGGGAGTAAGATGCTCTCCATGTATCTGCAATATAGAATCTGCCAAACTTGACCCTTGCAGCCAAATAATATATGAAACTCATATTGGATCTAAAACACACTTGAGCTGAAGCTGAATCTCCATTTTGTACTTGGCCTGACCTTCAAATCTGTTCATGTAATAACCTCCCAGACTGTAAATAAATATAATCGAGATTTTAAATGTTCAGAAATCTAATATGCACAATTGGCTTATTTGTGTTTGGGGTGCTCTATGCTGACATCCTGAATGGATTGAATATTTTTAATTTTAAGATGAATGTATTTCTTTTTGCAGGTTTGGTATCCCTTATATTTTTAGTGTCAGAATTGATATTGAAGCATTTTGAGACAGAAGCAAAAATGTCAAGCATAGGTGAGATCAAACTCCAAAAGGCAAAAGATATTTATTACATTGGTCTCGGTATTTTAGGATTTGTTCTATTAATCCTGATGCCATTCGTATGGTGGGGAGCTATTAAGACTTTAGCTGATATGGCAAAATGATGGTATATGTAATTTAAACAGACTGGTATTGTTCTCCATGCATCTCAGGTCGCCACATTTCTGTGATAGATTCTTTTTTTCAATGTAATCTGCAATGAACTGGAAATTCAGCCGCCCCAATATGTAGTTGTGCTTGGGAATATCAAACAATCCTGTTGGTTAGCGGGATACTGGCAAGGTATATGGAATTTTCGCAAGGCCGTTTTTCGTGAGATAGACAAATCTACATTGAAGCAGGCGTAAGCAAAATTTCTACGTTGACCAGTCCCGAATTTCATATAAAATACCGAATGTATTGTTCTGTTGAGATCAGTGGCTTTAAACTGTACACTATTGGCAATAGTGCCCGTTTTAGATATACGCATTGGTTGAACATTTGACCGAAAAATTTTTTCCGGAGTATAGATGGTATTACTCGATTTCCTATTCATCCTGTCGGCATATGTCATCGCGGCTGCTATCAAGGGTTTGACGGGCATCGGTTTTTCAACATCCTGCCTGCCTATTATGGCACTTCGAATTGATCTAACCGCAGCTATTCCATTAGTAATCGTTCCGTCAGTTATCAGCAATATTGCGGTCATGGTTCAAGCCGGCCGCTTTCGTGAAGCCGTGAGACGGTTTTGGCCTTTGTATCTGACCAGCATACCCGGGCTTTTAGCGGGTTTGGCAATTCTGGTTGCTATTGATGCCAACGCAGCCAAAGCAGTTCTTGGGATGGTTCTGATTGCCTATTCGCTTTGGGCGTTAACCAACACGTCGTTGACAATATCGGCGACATGGGAGAAAAGGCTAAGAATTCCAGTGGGTCTTTGCACGGGTTTAGTCAATGGTATCACCGGATCTCAGGTGATGCCGGTGCTGCCCTTCCTTTTCTCGCTTAATTTGGGGAAAAAGGCCTTTATACAAGCGATCAACATATCATTTACCCTATCCAGTTTGATCATGTTGGGCGGAATGAACCATCTGGGATATGTGTCTGCAAAAGCCTTGCTGATAGCGGCAGGAGGATTGATCCCGGTAATAGTGTCAGTTTATCTTGCCGGTAGGTTGCAGGAAAAGCTTTCTGGTACATGGCATCGCAGGTTAGTGTTGCTTTTTTTGCTAATAATGGGCTTGATTCTGCTAATGAGGATTATTCCATTTAAGATCCTATTTGAATAAATTAAAATTTCGGTTGCCACGAGAAAATGCTCCCCCAAGCACTGCGACCATTAGTGCTCGACCACGGACAAATCAGAAGGATGAGGAATGCCGGAAACAACCCTCGCCCTTTTCCGTTGGATAGAATATGATGCGATAGCCAGACCGTACAACACGATTACCTGCACGAAAGTTAGCTGCTATGTTTCCACATTGGCAAAAATAAGGCCGACCGCTATATTTGATAGTTTGCCTTTTTTGATGATTTGTTGACTTTCATTTTGTAATCACAGGGGAAAATTAAAGGCAGATTTTTTGGATGCCTGTTTAGAGTTTTATCCATAGTCCCGTCGCAGCGGTATTCCAGGATATAAGCTTATCTTTAAGTTTTCAACGGACTTTATTTAAAAGAAGATAGATAAGGGATTATTGATAAAACAGAGATGTGCGATGCCGCTTCGCGACGATCTGGCACGATTGAACTATATGGGTATAGTATTTCAATCTGGTGTGTATGAGATGGCACCAGAGATCGGACTGGGATATTATAAAGGAATGATTTTCGATGAACCAGCCTGTATCTTTTGTCATTTTGGTCTCCACCTCTTGTCAAGATGATACCATTTAAGAGTATTCTTGTGGGTCAGGGCGTACCTCTCCTATCGTTATTCAAAGGACAATTTAAAAATTTCGATATAACCGCTTAACCCAATAAACAAGCCAGGTAACTCGGTGGTCGAGCCCGACCTTTTGGGATCTCAGCAAAAAAATGCATTTTCCCTTCTCTACAGCAAGGACAGGTGGTAATGTCTGTTCCCGTAAGCTGAAGCATAATTTCTTCAAGGGTAGCTGCTTCTTTTTCATCAAGAGCAGACACGCCAATCAATTGCCTGATGACGTTTAAATTTTTATTTCGGTTGCGGTTGGCCATAAAGCCGTAATGCCTGATTCTGACGAAGCCTATTGGGAGGCTGTGTAAAAGGAATCGCCGGATAAACTCCACCGCTGTGATGGTGATTGTTTCGGTTCTCTTCTTCTTTCGATTCTTAATGGTGAAGGAGACCATGCCATTTTCAAGTTTTTTAATGCGACTGTTGGCTATGGCCACCCGATGGGTATAGCGTGCCAGGTATTCGAGGACATGTTCCGGGCGTTTGACCGGGTCACGCACACTGACCACCCAGTTTTTGACATACAACATGCTCTTGAACTCGCCGTATGATCGTCCGACAAATCTGAACGCACCGGTTTTGCGGGCATGTTTAAGTTGTTCCATAAACTTACCGCGAAAGACCCGTGACAATGCTTCTTCGTTAAAGAGATAATCGTTTTTTACCGGAAGCCACTGCTTTTTGTCCTTTGACATAACACCTCCAGTCACCAGGCAGTGCAGATGAAAATGAGCGTTGAGCTTTTGATCCCAGGTGTGTAAAACGGCCAGAAAGCCTAAATTGCCGTTGAGTTCATTGTCCCCGAATGTCAGAAGCGTTCTGGATGCGGCCTTAAAAAGAATATTGAACATCACCTTCTTGTTGTTTAAGATAACGGTGTTCAACTCGTGCGGCAGGGTGAAGACGACATGGAAGTAGCTGGTCGGTAGGATCTCGTCTTTGCGTTTTTCCAGCCATCTTTCACGCGGCATATGCTGACATTTGGGACAGTGGCGGTTACGGCAGGAATGATACGTAATGCGCACTGCGCCACAATTATCACAGCGTTCGATATGGCCGCCCAGACGGGCGGTGCGGCAGTTCAAAAGGTTGGTTGCGATTTTGTGATGTTCCGGCCATAATGGATATTCGGCTTTATAGTCATTCAGATGAAGATGCAAGATGTCCGCGACCTCCGGGGTTTTATGGTCAGGTTTTATGATTTGGGTCATCGTTTCTGTCCTCCTTTCCTGCATGTTTATGGTCAATGAGATCCAAAGGACTTGGGATCGTTGACAGAGTTTGGCGGCTCACATGCAGATAAATCATGGTGGTGGTCAGTCTCGAATGGCCCATTAAAACCTGTATTTTTCGAAGGTCGTATCCAGCCTCCAGAAGGTGGGTGGCGAAGCTGTGACGCAGTGTATGGATCCCGTTTCCCTTTTTAACACCCGCTTTCTTTCTGGCATTTTCATAAATTGTTCGGATTGACTCGTAGGATAAAGGCCGTTTTTTCTTCTTACTGTATGAGGAAGGGAACAGGTAGATGCCGGGACGGTATTTACGGTAATATGCCCTGAGTTCGGCAAGCAGTCTTTTTGAGAGCAGTGTATAGCGATCCTTTTTGCCTTTACCATCTTCGACCTTGATCAGCATGGTTTGGCTGTCGATGTTCTCGGTTTTGAGGTTAAGGGTTTCGCTGGCCCTGAGTCCTGCAGAGTAGGTGGTCATCAAAATCATTTTGTGTTTGAGATTTTTTGCGGAGCAGATGATCTTCCAAATATCCTCCATGGTAAGGACTTCGGGCAGTTTCCGCGCTGTTCTCCTGATACTGTAGGTGACGGGTATCTCTTCTTCGGTCACGTGCTTGTAGAAAAAACGAAGTCCGGAAAGAACGCCGTAGCAGCTGTTGGGAGCGATGCCCTTATCCAGTTTAAGATAGAGGAGATAATCCTCGATCTTTTCCTGAGTCATCTTGTCCGGTGATTGGTTATAGAACTTGGCAATCCCGGTGACAGCGGCAAGATAGGCTCTTTGGGTGTTATGGGAGAGGTTCTTCAACTCCATTGCCCTGATCATTTTTTTGCGCAACTCTGTCATGTCATACCTCCTTTGGTGTGGGTTAATGTTACCTCGGAGGTATTTTATACGATCAGGGTAAAAAGAAACGATGATTAATTGGGAAGGCGTTGTTGGCTAAAATACTTGGCGGCGGAAAGCTACCGCGAAGCGGTTTCGTCCATCTCCAACTTATTGCAATTTCACGATAATTGAAGATACCATAGCACATCACCACCACACATAATCGTAACTCACGTTGTATTTCTATGTTATCACGAGGGAGAATCATTTCGGCGATTTTCTCATTTTTGCAAATTTGTAAGAAAAATGATATCTGTAACTGCATCGGAACCATTTGCATGTCAGCTATGCTCGGAAATCACAGTTTTTTCGAAGCCCGAGAAACCGTGAATGATCTCCATGTATCACAGTTTGATGTAAACTGAGATGATGGATAGATTTCGCAAGAAAAGAATAACGAAACGAGTTTGAGTTGAAAAAACTGGAGGGATATCTGAACTCGGTATCAACCAGTGATTATCTATCGGTAGTGCCTCATTGATTAGGTAATACTCAATGGTACTGCGATCAAACTTTATTCTGACATTAAGGATATGTTTTTAATGATGTCTCGATACAAAAATTTATTAAAATTGTTAACCATAATTCTGTTGTGCTCGTTTGTTGGAGGATGTGTCTCTTTAGAGCCCACCATGCCAAACGGGCGATATTCTGGCCCGTATCCATCAGAATTGAATGCATTTGCTGATAAGAATTCCTTATTGGCAAATGAATTAGTAAAACTTCCAGAATTTCAAGATGGCATATCTGAAGAGGAAGTGGCAACATTGGAAAAATTATTGAGAGTCTATGATGATAACCCAGATGCATTTGATAGAGCATTTGAGCGAATGTATCAAGTGGGCATCCCTGAAGTAAGGAAATTTTGCTCTCCTTTACAGGCATCATTTTGGATATCACAACAAAACATTGATGGCCTTAAGCCACTGATAGAGAATTACAATTTAAAAAAATTATTAGATGAGGGCTGGAGGTTTTATAAACCAGGCCCCCTCTGGAAAGATCCTGTTGAAATAATTGATAGATTGAATGCTCCTGAATTGGTTCAATATTGGTTTGTACGTAATTTTATGTATGATTGGAGCAAATTTTGGGTAACGGCACCATCTGCATTACCCCAATCAGTAAAGAGAACTATTAAAACTAAAAAAGGGGTATGCTATGATGCTGCTTATGTGGCTTATACCTGCTTAAAACGGGCGGGATATGATGCAACAGGATTAAATGTGTATTACGACAGGCGTGCTACAAAACGTGCAGCCATGCATTCAGTTTGTATATTTAAAGCCAATGAAAACAGTAAAATTGTGTATTACAAACTTACAGATACTTCCTATCGAAGACACATTGAAGGACCTTTTAGAACTATAAAAGCAGTTGCGGAAAAGGTTGCCTTCAGGGCAGGCGTTTCAGTGGGTACTTATACTACGGGTATTCCAGAATATCATTGGAGTTTAGTCAAAGCCAAATAGATTATTATGAATACAGAAATCTGGTATGTTAATTGTTCATAAAGACAGCAAAAGTACGTATACCTCCAACAAAAACAAGGTTATCAGACCCCTAATATTTTACCGGTGTGCGAAAATAATCACAATCGACCGAATCTTGCATTCATAGGCCCATCCATAGTACCGTGGGCATAACCAGATGGTATCTGACAATTTTATATGTTTTCGGACAGTTGAGATCGTCTCCATCTATCACCGGTGCGAGCATGGCAGGATTACCAGCAAAATACCCCTTTCAAAACGTCTAAAACACCCAATTCTTGACCCATCCCACTGAATCATGTATGTACCCTATATTGAACCTGAATCACATCTGATCTGATGCTGAATCACAAAAAATACACTTGATCTGGCCCCATTCTCGAATTGTAAGCACCTTTCCAAGACGTATCATCTTCACTCAACCCCCTAACCCGAAGGTGATCCACATGTCTGATGAAAATAAAGTTATCCGTAAGCTTCGAGCTATTCTTTCCGCTGATGTCAAAGGCTACAGTCTTTTAATGGCTGATGATGAGGTTCATACAATCGAGACATTAAAAAAGCATCAACAGATAATGTCTGATCTCATCCAACATCATGCCGGTCGTATTGTGGACAATCCTGGAGACAATTTGCTTGCAGAGTTTTCCAGTGCAGTTGATGCAGTAGAATGTGCTGTGAATGTCCAGAAAAGACTAAAGAAAGAGAACGCACGGTTTATTGAAGACAAGCGTCTGGAGTTCCGGATCGGTGTTAATATTGGTGATGTTGTCCAAGATGGTGATCGTATCTATGGAAGTGGTGTAAATGTTGCTGCTCGAATTGAAGGGTTGGCTGATCCTGGTGGGATCTGTATATCACGTAGCACCTATGATCATGTGAAGGATAAGCTTGAGTCAGGGTTTGAATACCTTGGAGAGCATGAAGTCAAGAATATCAAGGAGCCTGTGCGTGTGTACAAGGTTCTGATGGATCGTGATTCGCATGTGCCTTTGGTGGATAAACCTCTTGAACTGCCAGACAAACCATCCATTGCGGTGTTACCTTTTGATAATATGAGTGGGGATCTAACCAAGGAATTTTTCAGCGATGGATTAACCGAGGAGATTATCACTGGATTATCAAAGATACCCAATATATTAGTAATTGCTCGAAATTCAACATTCACCTACAAAGGCAAACCTGTAAAAGTTCAGCAAGTATGTCGCGAATTGGGAGTAAAATACGTGCTGGAAGGTAGTATTCGAAGTGCAGATGAACGCGTGCGGATTACTGCACAGCTGATTGATGGGACGACAGGACACCATTTATGGGCAGAACGTTATGATCGGCAGATGAAAGACATATTCGCTATTCAGGACGATATAACAATGAAGATTGTTGTAGCTTTGCAAGTTAAGCTGACACAGGGAGAGCAGGCTCGTATCTTAGCAAAAGGTACCGATAACTTTGAAGTCTACATCAAGCGTTTAAAAGCGCAACAGCATTTCATACAATATAATAAGGAAAGTAACATATTAGCCAGACATATTTATGAGGAAATAATAGATATGGAACCAGAGAATGCAGGTGCACACGGTGGGCTTGCGACAACCTATATAATACCATTATGGGTTGGATGGGAGGATGATCCTCTACAGGCACTGGAAAAAGCCATTAAATATACGCAAAGGTGTTTGATCTTGGATGATAAGAGTGCCTTTGGACATGCTTTAATGGGCGCGCTTCATCTTGTACAGCAGCACTGGGAAGAGGCGCTTTTTGAAGGCGAACGCTCAGTGACGCTCAGCCCAAACAGTGCCGACATTCTCGTGATTTATGCAATAACACTTAAAAGTGTAGGAAGAGTGAATAAAGCTCTTTCATTAATCGAAAAAGCAATTCGACTTAATCCGATGCCGCCGGAATGGTATTTACATGAATTGGCCACTAACTATCGACTAAAAGGACTGTATGATGAAGCAATCTCGATTTTAAAGAAGAATCTTGATCGCAATCCGGACTACCTCATGTCTCATGTCAATCTGACAGCTACGTACAGTATGGCGGATAGGTTGAGTCAGGCACAGCTTCAGGCAAAGGAAGTTCTAAGATTATCTCCAGATTTTTCAGCGGGGCTTTTCATGATGGGATTTCCTTATAAGGATCAAAGAATTATCGATGATTTCAAAGAAAGTTTGTGTAAAGCCGGCTTGCCAGCTTAGATACCCAAAAAACTTGGAATTATAATTAAAATGGCACATTAATCTAAATTATATAAGTATATCTCAAGTTTTTCATTACCTTAAAATAATGAGGTCTGCAACATATATGCTGTTTTTGTACTGATAAAATTGTTATGATATCATCAGCATTATATGTTTATTGAGAGCCAAATTCTTTCAGATAGCCATTAATTCCTATCGAGCAAACTTCTAATAACTCGTTCGAAGAAGGTGGTGACATCAATGGACAAATCATTGGCTGGTTCCTATGTCGCTATGATGCTTTTTATACTGATTTTTTCTTCTCAAAACCTATTTGCTCTAATGCCACCACATATTAATAGCAGCATACCGGAAAATGGGGACATTTTGTTGGGAGATACCGTTCATTTTTATGGCTATTCTCTAAGCTATGGGGACACTGAAAATCTTAAAGTAATCGATTTAACAACCGGCAGTGAGGTGGAGACTTCATCCGATCTGAATTGTGCATCGGAAGGTGAAGGAAATAGTGAGGGTTGTGTGCAATTGAAATGTATATTGGCGATAACCTTAAAAGAAAGTATTCCCATGAATGAATATGAAATATCATTCACAGACTCAAATATTGGGGGGCTGTATTCGACATTTCATTTCTTTGGCAGTGCTGAGGATGTGGGCGAAGATCATGATCTTGATGGCATAACTGATAAACAGGGCGATTGCGATGATAACAACCCAGAAATATATCCCGGAGCCGTAGAACGTTGTAGTGACAATGTGGATCGTGACTGCGACGGTTATCACAGTGTTTGCTGTGAATCGGATGATAACGGAGGAGGTGGTGGATGCGTTATTGATACCTTGAGATATTAATGGTCATCAACAACATATCTGCAATGAATATGGTCCATTAAAAGTTTAGATCTCT
>CAVOZW010000010.1:0-100319 GCA_963701385.1 uncultured delta proteobacterium | reverse complement strand
GTTCTTGACGACGACGTTGCGGGTCACGCGGACGTGACTCTCGCCGACGGCGATGCCGGTCTGGCCGACGTTGCCGATGTCGTTGCCGATGACCTTGAAGTTCCGGGTACCCCGGCCGGCGATCATGATGCCCTGGACGAGCGGGGCGGACAGGTCATGGATGCGGTTGCGCAGGAAGCTCACGTGGCTGCCCCCGAAGGAACCCATGCCCTGCGAGCCGGTGCAGTCCATACGCTTGACGGTGATGTAGGACTGGTCGCTCGCGACGCAGAAGTTGCCGTCTGCGGAGACTAGGCGGGCCCGTTCGCCGGGGTGGGACGTGACGATCACCCGGTTGCCCTTCGTACCGCCCCGCAGGAGCCAGCCACCGCCGTTGGCGACGTAGTGGGTTCCGCCACGCAGTGAGATCACGCCGCCGTTGCGCAGCGCCGACGACGCCGCCTGGATCGTGGCCTTCGGACGGCGGAGGGTGCCGGGATTGGCATCGTTGCCGTTCGGGGCGACGTGGATGGTCTGCTGGGATCCCTGCGCGGTCGCAGGGGCGGCCAGGCGACCGTGAGTGCCGAGGCGATCATGGCGAGCGTGACCCTGATCGCCCGCAGGCGCCGCCTGTGCTCCCTCGCCGGAGCGCCGAACGGCCCTGCTGACGATTGGTCGTGCACGGGGTGACGGGTCGTCATGGCTCGATACCTCAGGGGGTTCGTGATGTGCCCGCATCGGTCGGCACCCTAGGTCAACATTACGAACGTGTAAAGACGCAACACTTTCGAAATGTGAATGGCTCCGGTTCCATCGGTCGATCCGGCCGGGAACTGAAGCTCCCTCTCCCCCGTGAGCCGGCACGACCACCGTCGGCCATGCCGGGGTGACCCACCGCCCGATCAGGGATGCGGCATGACCCTGCGGCGGAGGCCGAGGAACGCGCCGCCGAGCAGCACCAGGGCGCCGGCGAACCAGGCCAGGGTGATGCTGTTCGAACCGGTGAACGGAAGCGCCGATCCGGTCGTCACCACGGCCGACACGGCGTCGGCGGGGTCGCTGCCGGCATCGGCGAGGATCTCCGGATCGACGGGGTCCACCATCGACCATGTTGCCACCGACCACGGTGGCCACATTCGTCAGAGCCGAACCGGAGGCAGCGGTGACCTCGACGTCGACCTCGATCACGATGCGGTCATCGACGGCGAGCACGTCGTCGGTCGTGCACGTCACGAGCTGCCCGTCGGCATCGCAGCGCACGCCCGCGGTACCGGCAGTGGTGCCCACGAAGCGCAGCCCTGTCGGCAGATCGTCGGTGACGGTGATCCGCCCGTTGGTGGGCGAGGCTCCATCGGTCACGGTCAGCACGTAGGTGACGCTGTCGCCGCTGCGCAGCGTGCCGTCCAGCGCCTTGTCGATGACCAGCACGGCCAACGGGATGTCGGTGGGGTCGTCATCGGTGTTGTTCGACGGGTCGATCTCGGGTGTCGGCGTCGTAACCGTTGCGGTGTTCACCACGCCGGGAGCCGCATCGACGCCGGGCACGACGACCAGCTCGAGGGTACGGGTCGCACCTGCCGCCAGCGAGACGGGTGCCCCGGCGCCGTCGGTCAACACGCACGTGACCGTGCGCTCCGCCGCTTACCGCACTCCTCGACGGGCCGACGGTCTCGAGGAGGTCGATGCCCGCAGGGAGCTCGTCGGTGACCATCACCGGTGCCGCCGCGGTGCCGGGCCCCTCGTTGCCGACGCGGACCGTCCAGGTGTTCTCCTCGCCCACGCGGAAATCGGCCATGTGGGACTTCGTGATCGCCAGATCGACCTCGATGCGATAACCGAAGTCGACGTCGAGGCGCTCGTCGCCGGGCCCGAGGGTGAGCGTGGTGGTGCCGTCGTCGCCGCCGTCGAGATCGTGGGTGGCCACGAAACCATCGGGCACGGACGCACCGATGACGGTCACGGTGTAGTCGCCGACGGGGAGCCGATCGACGTCGTAGAGGCCGTCGCCGTCGGTCACGAAGGTCCACGTGTGCCTGCTGGCCGAGTCGGGGTCGGTCCAGGTGATGACCACGGTGACCCCACTCAGGGGTTCCTCGCCCGCGTCCAGACGCCGTTGGCGTCGACGCTCGGTGCCACACCAGGTCCGTGATCCACGTATTGCTCGCATTCCTCTGCTTCCCTACAATCGAAATATTTTCTGCCGTTAATTTCGAGAAACCATATTCCGGTTTTTTTATATAGGTCATCAAGGAAGCCACTCGCGAATCTTTAATTGAAGCCTCTCTCACCGTCACACTGGAACCATCTTTACTCACGACCCCGGATCCGGCACTTTCAATCTCAATTTCTTCAGCGTGTAAGAAGCTTCTTTCTCCAACGGAAATCGCCTTGTCATTGATATTCATGAACTGGCACCTTTTTACAACAACATTGCTCCCAGACAGATCAATTCCGTCCCCCCCACCGGATAAACCAATGTCTTGAAATACACTATTGACCACTTCTCCGTTGGAAAAATCACTGTCCAGGGCATCCGAGGCACAATTTTTTATTAACACATTATCAAAAAAAAATTTAGAGCGGATAATATTGACGGTATCTTCACATTTGTTTCCCACCAGCACGCAATTATTTAAAGAGACGTCGCTTTTGTAAAACGTGCTGCCGCTGGTCAAGTGCCAGTCATTCTGGTTGATGCCGGTGGTGTTCAGGATCTTTGCAAAAGATAATTCCGATCTTTCCGCTACGTTCATCACGGCCAGGCCCTGCCAGGTTTCTTCTTTTCCAGGCAAGCTTTGATTATAGCCGGTCAATACTATCGGATGTTCTTCTGATCCTCTGAATTCGAGATTTCCATAAGAAATGAGACCCGATGATGCATGAAAACGCATGACGACACCTTCGGGAATGAAAAATTTATAGCCCTTGGGAATAACAATGCTGCCTTAGAACTATCCAATCCCCTTTCCGAGTTGATATCGTGTTTGAATCATACAGAAACAGAAAGGGATTTTTTTCCAGCAAGTCATCGATATCGCCAGCAGGTAACCCGGATGAACCTATAAGCGGATAATAATTTTCTGCTATGGCCACTCTTTGGGTTTGAGAGCCTTTAATATTTGACATCACTTCTAATCTAAGATTCTGGGCCGGAGGGGACTCCTGAAAGTGCAGCCGTAACCCATTTCTTTTTGTGGTGGATTGAGCTGCCGGCAGTAAGAATGGTAAAGAAGGAAGATCTGTGGTTTTAAAAGGATAGGTGATCCCTGATGTGTTTACCCAGTTCAATGAACTTACGTTGACATCAAATGGGAGCGCGTTGAATAGCTCCAGGTATCGATTCCCTTTTTCATCGATTAAATACGCAAATACATTCTTAGGATATTTTTCCGGCTGAATATCCAAAGACGCAAGGCCTTGGGCAACAAGACTCAGGTGCTCAGCCAGTCTAGCATAGTTAAAAGTGTCGAGAAGAAAAAATTCCTTTCTGAGCTGTGCCAGAGCCTCGTTTTCCACCTTCTTGAGGAATTCGACAAGTTCTCCGGAACGATAATCATCTATAATTTGGTTCAATATACGCTGGTAGGACTCATAAAGCGCGGGGTCCTCCATCATTTGAGTGAGTATTGGTTCTTCTTTGTACAAGGGAAGCGAAGAATTTGTCGGGTGGTGAATGTCACCATCGAAACCGATGGGTTCCAATTTCATTGAAATCGGATTAAAATAAAAACGCAAATTGTGCCACCGCACTGCATGGGGAGAGCGAAAAATTTCGGCCACTGCGATAAATCCACCCAGCTGCTGCGTATCGAAAACCGCTGAAGCGGTCAAATCCCCAGCCATAAAGGATCTTAACAGGCCCACGGCGATAGCATATTCGCGACTCAAGGTTGGCGAGGTGCTGGTCTTTTTTAATCGAAAAGCGTCAATATCCGCATTTAGATAATCATCGTATACACCCCCAAACCCCCTGTCGGCACCGTCGGTTGCAGCCCATACAAGCGATTCGTCAAACTTCAAGATGACACCTTCCCTGCGGGCATTATGCTCTAACAGTTCCTTGGAAAAGTGCTCTTCGATCGCCATGACGCCGATATCGTCACCGTTGAACGTTACATTCACAAAAAAATAGCGTGGCGCTAAAATACCGTATTTTCGAAGTGTTTCAAAATATAGAATTTCACTCTGGTAACCACGGGTTTTCGGGTGCTGGATCGAGAAGCGGCGCATGCCAAACAGATGATCTTTTCCGCTCACATGGATGCGGGAAGACCATTTTTTTCCCTCCAGGTGATCTGTCCAGTCACCTTTGAGCCGCAGTTTTACTTTAATATCCCTATTACCATAGCGGATTTGAGCCGGAACATAATCATTGTCTGATGTTTCTAATATACCGGCCTTCATTGCCTCTTCCCGTTTTCTCCGCAGTTTTTCAAGATGTTTGAATTTAAGATCGATCATGATGTGTGGAATTTTTGACCGACCAGAAAGGTGCTTGGGAACTGCAAACAACGAATGAATAAGGGAGGCCTTTCTATGGAATTGCTGGAATCCATATTCGCCGGCCTGATATTTCACCCAGGACTTAATACCGGCTGGAAAATAGCTTACCGTTATGTTGTAAACGAGAATGGACATCACGACAGAGAAAATGAAAAGAAAAAAAATTATGCTTTTGGTTGAGAATTTCTTCTTTCTATTCTGGTTTCCTTTTCCGGAATAGCTCTGCTTAGATGGATTGATTTTCATAGGCTAAATGCTTGGCAGTCTATTTTGATCTAGAAACGTTAGACCGAGTGATGGAAAAGCCTGTCTGAGTTCGTCCGTCAGATCAGCTAAATTCTCCGGATTTTCAATATCTAGAAAATAAGTCGCTTCTAAAAATCCATCACGCAGATCATAGCGTCTAAGATCAGAAAGGATAACGTGTTTGAGAATAATTTCATTTATTCGTTGGAGAAATCTATCGGGATGATCGTCACCCTTCCAGTCAACGGAGAGATAAATATTTTTACCTTTATACTGTTCCTTTCTGAAATTGATAATTGCCATGGAACTCAATATAATGATACTTGCCAAAACAGTCGGTATTGATTGATTGGCCCCCAAACCCAGGCCCATCGCTATTGCCATAAACAAATATGCCAATTCCTCGGGTTCTTTAATGGGTGTTCTAAATCGAACGATGGACAATGCGCCGACGAGTCCTAAAGAAAGGGCCAACGATGATTTCACGACAGTGATGATCAAAATGGTCGTAAGCAAAATAAAAGGGAACACCTGGGCGAACTCCTCACGGTTGGACAAGGTAGATCCAAATTTTTTGAAATGCCATCGAAGACTCAACGAGAGAACAACACCAATGGCAAGATTAACGATCAGCATCGAAATAGACAAGGGTGAAAGTTCCGGTAGCATAGAAAGTGTCTGTTGCATCTTTATTCCTTGATATTGTTTTAAAAAATTCGGTTCGACGAACTATTTCAGTTTATTTCAGCCTAAATGAGCGTTTCAGTCCGCTATTGGTACAGGATCGACCCGATAAAGCAGGGACCCCCGCTTGAACTGCTGCTTCGATCATCGGGATCGGGATCCGGATCAGGATCAGGATCGATAATTTCGTTAACGGTCACTTCCATATCAATGATATCGCTCTCTGCGATGCCGTCATTCACGGACACCGGCACCAGCAATGTTCCCACAAAATCCAACGAAGGTGTTATCATGTTTTCGGCTAGGCTGTAATTCGTGCCCGCATATACCGTTAAGGTAAAATCATCCGGGTATGTATTGTCAGGGTCTGCGACAGTTAGGTGATTCAACGATATTTGCAATGCCGTATTCTCATCGGTGCTCAGTGTATCATAACCCTGAATGACCGGTTGATCATTCAACCCATTTACCGTTAACGTAACGTCATCCTCATTGAATAGGCCGCCGGGATCCGTTGCACGGAAGGTTATGGTTTCGCTTCCGTTCCACTCGCCGTCTGCAATAGTCACGGTGGCAACACGGTTGTTGATACTCACACCCAGTTCGCTGTTGCCGCTGTAGGTCCACAAGATTTCCGGGTCCGGGTGGTCGAAATCGACGACATAATCATCGAGGCTTATGGTTGTAAACAGGGAGCCCTCATCGATAACCTGGTCGGGTATGTCACCGACATCCGGCGGCGCAAATGGCAATAAAAAATTATATAATGCAAGATACCATTCATCCGCCATTTTATCATATCCACTGGCGTTCGGATGTAAGGTGTCGATCATGTCCCCATCCAAAAAGGGTTCTACATTATCGATTGTATAATCGATGCCGGCCCCGTCCTCCATATCGACCATTACGGATCTTGTCACCATCTGCGATTCGTAAACCCGCCATATCTTCGACAGCTTCATTGAACGTGTGGGTCGTGCCGCTGTCTCCCACCCGTTTAATGATCCTGGCAAGCACAACGGTGATATTCTCACTGTACAGATCGATTTCTTCGAGGATACTTTCAACACCGTCCGCGTTCGCTGGCAGGCCATTCGTACCAATGTGAAGCAGAATCACGTCCGCAGGATTATCCGCTGAGCCAAGCATACACGTTCGAGGCAATTTGGGTGACTGTAAAACCCGGATGGCCTTCATTGTCGGGATCGAAAGGAGGGGAAAAATCTTCCCCCGCGACCTGACCGCCCACAAAATCGAACCAGTACTCTTCCGAATCCAGAGACTCCCATAAAGTTTTGCGGTAGGCGACCCGCCAGCCTGTTCCCGATGGCGCGCCGGAGTAGTCATCATAGGTAATGGAATCACCCACGGCATGATCGCAACTGGATTTTCGTACTGGCTGCAGTAGCTTTGGACAGAAAATAATGGGCTTGATAAAGCTTCATCCAGATTCCGATTATATATCGCCACCTCATCGATCGCTCCCATGAAGTCAAATGCCGCTAGACCGTCTTCCGATAAATATCCTAAAGTTACCGGGCTTGCCGATTCAAATCCTGTAGTACAGGGTCATTGCCAACGACGCCTCTTCCTTACCGTCTACATAAAGTCATTTTTGTTACTCGCAGAATCTCTTACTGCAACAATATGATGCCAGACATCGTTGTCTAGGCGCTTGATCCCCGTTAGCGTTTGAGAAGCACCATCTTTAGAACGAACAAAAAAAACAGCCTTCCCACTGTTCTCGATACCCACATACCACTGCAGATCACTGGCGGTATCATCGCGTCCAATCAAGATCTCTTTCGAGGATATCCCTGCCGCTCGCTTCACCCAAAGCTCTACGGTGAAACTGTCAGCGGCGCTCCAGTCATACGCGTATTCGCCGGCACCTCGATTCCAGTGTCCATACCGCTAAAATCTTGACCATTGTTCACCAGGCCGTTGACATTGACGGCAGGGCAGGTTCCAGCACAAACACCGGTATTTGTGTAACCAGACGCGTCAAGGTAACCTGAAAAACCCGGTTGTGAGCCGTCTTCTTCCATTTTCCAATAGGAAATCATTCCCACCGGGCAATAGGATGCAAAACCGACCGATCCCGTTAAATGCAGGATCAGCGACACCCATAAAATTCTTTTTACTAAGCAAATCACTGTAAATCACACCTTATCATTGAAGACATTTTAAGACCTTTGAAAAACACGCTCTTTGGCCCAATTTCGCCGTCAGGCTCCAACTATAATCCTCATAATACGCAATGTATTCATTTGGTTAAAATCTTCGCCTTCCTTGAACCAAAATGAAATTGGGCCTTTTTCAAAGACTTCATTTTTCTTGCCAACAAGCATACGGAACATACAGCTCCACCCTCAGTTACATTCAAGGATTATTGCGTATCCGTGTATCTGATTTGCCCCATTTTTCAGCCCGATACTGAAAAATTTGGCTTCGTTGATCTGCCGATTTGTGTAATGCCAAACAACATTCGTCTGAAATAGCAATTAACATGCCATAAAAATTCTTAAAGATACGTTATCGAATTCAATGGCGTATGTACTGTAAAAAAAGGACGTTAAACCAAAAAAAAACCGCTGTTCATTGCGGCTGATCTACATATCGTCTTGATAATGAAATATTTGATCAAGGCCATTGGTAATTAACCCGTTTTGTGACATTTAATTCCCAAAAAATATGTAACTCTTTGCAACAATTGTGACATTCTGTTAATAGACTGCGACCATGCAATAGTGAACATTAATTTGAGGATAAAACCCAAATAAACCCCACAACCTTAAGGATAGCAAGGGGCCCGTTCGAAATCTGATTGTATATACTATAAGATATTTAATGCTTATTTAAGTTAATTATCCTCTTTTTATGCATAATATGTTATAATTACATGTTTCTGTTATATTTGCAAGATAAAAGTTGTAAACGATTACCGCAAATGATAACTCAAGAAAGACAAAACTGAACTATCGACTCAGCTTAAATTGCTTTCTTTAGGGCGTATAATAACACTATTTGGTACTAATTTACACAATTAATCGATGTCCATGGGTATTTCCGTGACGATCCAATTTGGCACGAAAGCTGCTGCAGTATTGCTGAACACATTCTTTTTAGCGCATCGGATGGGTCCAAAACAATACGTGGGTGCGAACTATCTAAAATGAAAGACAATAAAGAAACATATGTGTCCCTTGCTGAACTGGCGAATGCGTTACACGTGAGTCACAGCGCTATTGAGAGTTATGGCTCTCAAAAGTTAATTTCGCCCAGACCAGATCATCCGAACAGCAAGGTTTATAGCGCCTTGGATCAGATTCGTCTTAAATTAATCGTTCATGCTAAAAATGCTGATTATGCGGTAAGCAAAATTCGTAAATTGATCGGTGAGCTTGATCCTACAAAAGATGCTGTCCAACAGTTAGATGAAAGTATGATCTACGGAAAAAAAAATTTACAGCCAAATGGAAGAAAGCTTGAAAGACCTGGATATGTTAGAGCAGATCAATGTGACGTGTGACATGGAATTGCTTAACATGTATTTAAGGGATTTGAATGAACTTAAATATGGTTTGAACGATGATTCATTCATCCATCAGTTTGTGATACCCGGCAATGCAGAAGCATCAGGTACCAGCTTCAATTTAAAACCAAAGACGACATCCGTTAATAAAATACCCTTTAAGCCGAAACCCATCAGAAAAGCTGACAAACGTTTCGTGCCAAAGCTGCTCTTTGCCAGCACAGCCATTCTGATTCTTCTGCTATCAGGATATGCAATCTTAAATTATTCAGATATATTGGACAGACTGATTGGCAAACCAAATGTTATGAATCCAGACGTTTCGGGTACCCCTTTGAACGAAACTTTTGTCGAAAACAACGATTCAGGCAGCCCTGCAAATGAATTTGAGCCTGCTGAAAAACCGCTGCAACTTATAATTGACCAGCCAAGCGTGGAAATTGCTTCATCCAGTACCGCTTCTGACCTGAATGAAAACGAATCCGGTGAAAGGGTTCTGCAAGAAAACGTCGTAGAAACCAACAGCTCAAAGGGCTTGAAAACATCAGATGGGTTGGAATCGAAAATTTCGACTTCGGCGCCGAAATCGGGCATTGAATTGGAAGAAGCGTTATTTCAGAGATTGGTAAGTGATCGTAGCGCTAGATATGATCGTCAAGCGACTGTTCAATCAACCCAAGGGGAAAAAACGACAAAGAGTGCTTCTGCTGCAAGAACAGGAGATGTCGAGAATCAAGTTAAAAAACCGGAATCCGAGACTTGTTTTACCCACGACATCAATCGTAAATCCGAAAAAAGAAAAGGTGACACCTGAAAAACCAAAACAGGTTTCACCAAAGCCAGTACCTGCAAAAAAACCCACTGAGGTTGGTAATAAGACACCCACTATTGTCATCACACAAGACGCGTCTCCCAAAGCTGAAGCCAAGAGACCCGCTAAAGTGGCAACGTCCCAAAACACGAAAACGGAAACTGCTTTGCCAAAACGAGACGACAACCAAAGCAACGTAGCGATACCTCCTGAAGCCAAACAAAAGGCAACTCCCCCGGGACCAGCCAACCCGGAAGCGTTAAAATGGGTTCAGAAGAGCTACGAGAGTGTCATGAGGGGCGATGCCGGCGAAGCGATTATCACGGCATCGGTGGCCATAACGCTCGATTCGCGTTCAGTGAATGCCTATATCAATCGCTCCTGGGCTTACAGTAAAAAAGGGCTGTACGACAAGGCCATTAAAGATTGTGACAAAGCGCTTGACATCGACGGTGAAAACGCGTTGGCCTACAACAACAGGGGTCTGGCCTTTCAAGGCAAAGGCGACCTGGACAGGGCCAAGGCCGATTATGAGCGGGCGTGCAAACTGGGCTTTGATATCGGTTGTAACAATTACCAGGAAGTCGTCAACGCTTTGGCGAGCGATTCATAAGCTCTGATGTGGTTTCAGTCAACGACCACCCGTAAAACGGGCGGCTTATATTTCCCCCAAAGTGGGGGAAATCCAATGGAGACGGCCCGTCTCAGCAAGTTCAGGTTCGGAAACACGTGCCAAGAGGCTGTGTCGTAATTCGCCGAAAGCGTCTTTCCGGACGAATGTAGCAGAGCGGAATGAGATCCGGAATCCAGGAAAATCAGGATGAACAATGCGTTCTGGATCCCGGCTCGCATCCTGCTGCGCAGGATTTGGCCGGGATGACGAATTGTGATATATCCTCCAAGTACGTGGTTTGTAGAACAATCAAAAAAAGGGATCACAAATGAAACAAGACACCTGGCCGATGGTTCTTTTGCTTGTTTTTCTCTTCTTGCCTCTCGATTCCTGGGGCCAGTCATCCACGGTAAAAAAGGTAAAGACGACAACGATTCAAGTGGCCTCTATTAAGCAGCTTGAGAAGGCTGAACAAGAGTTGACGCGCCTCAAATCGCATGGCTTAGACCCCTTCATGCGCCATGAACTCGTGGGTGACAAAGGGATGTGGTATCGCATCTATGTGGGACGCTTTGAAACCAGGGCTGATGCCACAACGTTTGCCCAGGACCTTAAAGATCGGGGAATCATAGCCGGGTTTTGGGTCAAGCGCATCGAGATATCAATCGATACCGCCAAACCCTCACCAGCAAAAGAAAAGGTAAGCGAAGCACCCAAAACGAAAACCGACCTTGAGCAAGAAAAACAACCCCCCCCACCCGCTGCGACTGAAATACCCAAGACCGTGGCGCCTCCAGAAGAAAAACCATCCGTTCCTCAACCCCCGGTGGATGAACCGAAGATAGGCATCCCCGAAAAAGCCCAGGTGCCGCCACCCCAAGCCAAGAAAGAGATAACAGATATTTTACCCGCAGATGACATTTCTGAGGAGGAACCGATCTCGCCGGAACAGGGTATCGCTGCCCAGGGTCCCGACAAGGCGGCAGAAGTCGGCCGGTTTTCAGTGGGGGTAAAGTCGAGTTACTTTATTGCATCAAAGGCCGAAGACTTTATCATTGACCGCACCACCGCCAGCGATAGCAAGGCCTGGTCATTCAAGAATGCGAAGATTTACACCGCTCTGATTTCGAACTATCGCTTGACGCCAAAAATTTCGATCGAAGGCAGCATCGAAAAGGCTTTTTTTACCAAGCTCGATCTCTGGCACTTGACCGCAGGCCCAAAATATGAATTCAAAAAGATCAGGATGCTGACCCCTTACGCCAGGGGCAGCCTGGTTCTCGGTCACCTGGCCTGGGACGAAGTCCCCGGGGATTTTGACAATGCTTGGGGATGGGAAGGCGGGGTCGGTCTTTCCTTTATCCGATCGAACATTCAAATGGGGCTTGAAGCCTCCTATCGAGCGATTAAATATGGTTACAACCGTCCGTCTGGCGAGGGCGTTACAGCCACGGGCAGTCAACTCGATTTTTCAGGCTATGCGCTGTCAGGGACAGTGAGTTATTGGTTCTAAACCGAACATTTTATGTCCTGTTGACAAATGGTTTGCGCTCGAATAGGTGTTGCTTACTAAGGTGGAAAATGAAACGATTGGGTCGCAAGCATCCCTGGGTCGCTATGATCAATGCCTGGGTTACAGCATGTTTACTGGTATCGATACCGTTTTTGCCCCTCGCCTGTGGTGTATCTAAAAAGACAACCAAGGCACCTTCCGCTGCATTTGAATTTGTCGAAGCAACCCTATCCCGGGATATCGAAAGAAAAGGAAAAGAGAGTGTCCCCGTCGGGCAATCAGCCGTCTTTTATACCAATGACACCGAAGTTATTTCGCGTATCAAGATCGCCAATATTTCCGGAACACACAAAATCCGCTGGGACTGGAAAAAGCCGGATGGGAGCCTTTACTACAGCACCGATAACCTGTCGATTAAGGTTCCTTCAGGAAAATTGAGAAAAGAAATGAGTTTGTGGCACCGAATTTCGCTGGACGGCGAATCGGCTGTAGATTACCCCGGAAGATGGCTCGCCAATATTTATGTGGATAATGACATCCTTTCGTCTCTTCATTTTGAGATAAAGCCGGAAATCAACATCGATAAGCTGCCGGATCTATCCCAAACACCCGATTCAGAGCTCTGGGGTTTGATCATCGGCATTGAAAACTATTCAAAACTTCCGGCAGTGGACTTCGCTGAAAAGGATGCCCGGCTTGTTCGGGAGTATTTTATAAAAATACTTGGGGTGCCTGAAAAAAACATCATCACACTCATTGACAGCGAGGCGACCAAGGGCCAGCTAGAAGGTATTTTGAGATCGTATTTGCCCTTGAATTTGGACAAAAATTCAACGCTGTTCGTATATTTTGCCGGTCACGGCGCCCCAAGCTTAAAAGATGGGGATGCGTTTATCGTCACCTATGATGGCGAGCCGCGGTTTATCGAGTATACCGGTTACAAGCTTCAGACCCTGTATGCCGATATCGGCAATCTGCCTGCCAAACGTTCGATTGTCTTTATTGATGGATGTTTTAGCGGTGCATCCGCAAGGTCCGGCAAGATGTTAATCGCCGGCGCCAGGCCTGCGTTGTTAAAGGTAAAAAACCTGACCCTCCCGTCAGATAAGATCATTTCCATGACAGCCGCCCAGGGTGATCAGCTAAGCAATGCCTTTCAGGAAAAAGAACATGGCCTGTTTACGTATTACTTGTTGAGCGGCTTGAGGGGAGCGGCCGATGCTGACGGTGATGGGACCGTCACATTGAATGAACTTTACACCTACATCCATGTCAATGTTGTCAAAGTGTCACGTCGAGACGGTCTGGAGCAAACGCCGGAAATCCTGCCCAATGTCGACAGGCTCGGCAAAATAAATGTCAGCAGGGTTGTAAAGAGTGAAGCTTGAAGAACCTCGCAGCAAGCTGCGAGGAATGCGCTGGAGGAAGCATATGAAGCTGCTGAAAAAAGGTTTTGTTGCCGCTTTGGTTTTTATGATGGCAGCTCATTTTTTTCCCAAGCCCTTAGGGGCGAATGACCTGATGCTGGCAGTTAACACCCCCATAACCGAACACCCCATCGAAAGCACCGCGTCACCGGATGAAGTACCCGCAACGATAGAAGGCAAAAAACAAAATTGGCTGCTCTGGAGCCTCGTTGGGGTCGCACTCGTGGGTGGTATCGCTGCTGTTGCCGGCAGTGGCGGGGGTGGCGGCGGTGGAGATGATGGTGGCGACTCGCCCGGCACGGGCACCATACCGGTCCAATGGTAGGATACAATCCACGATGGGATTCGAGCCGGAATCCAGAGATTATATATCTCATCAAGCCATTACTGGATCCCGGCTCGCATTGTGCTTCGCTAGGCTTGGCCGCAGGTTCGAGCACTTGTTTGACGTTATTTGCCGGTGCGGTTTCGGAACGTTATTCTGACAACAACTATATATCCGCTAAGGAAAGGTGTTTCAGATGCGGGATGCACGTATCGATCGACGTTATGGGCTGTAGCGGGTTCTCCTTTTCGGTCTGTTATGCATCTTTCTTGGCGCTTGCAGCGACGCAAAAAACCAGACCGGGACCGGCAGCACCGGAACCGGCGCCATCAACCTAGAGCTGGCCTGGCAGACGAATGGGGTCGATGTGATCGCGCTCACACCCCCTAGCGGTGACGTTTGTGTCGATTTTCTGATCGAAAACGTAGCGGTCCAGGTTAGAAATTCCAGTGGCGGCATCACGGCATCTCAACAATGGCCTTGTGTCGATCACGCTGGCGCCATGGTGGAGATACCGGCAGGTTCCGGTTATACCGTGGAGGTAAACGGGTTGATCGATGGTGAGGCGCAATGGCAGGGATCGTCAGGCAATACGGTCACCGTTGTAGCGGACCAGATTTCCGACCCCGTCGTTGTCGACATGCAATATATCGGTGATGACCAGACGCCGCCGACGGCCTCGATATCGCCCGCTGATCTGGCGGCCAATGTTCCCAACGATACTGCCGTCAACATCGTTTTTGACGAAGCGGTTGTGACAGCGACATTGGACACCAATTCCATCACCGTCACGGACGGGTCGAGCAACGTGACCGGCACCATCACCTACGATCCCGATACCTATACGGCGACGTTTCAACCATCACAGGAACTGGCCGTATCCACGACCTATACGGTGACGGTCACCACCGATGTCATGAATGTGGCCGGTCTCAACATGACCCAGGACCTTACGAGCCGCTTTTCAACGACGCGTGTATGGTTCGTCGATGGGGATGCGTCAGCCAGGCAGCGGGCAAAGCTGGGACGACCCCTTCAACACGATCCCTGCAGCCGTGGCCGCCGCTGGTGATGATGATCAAATCTGGGTTAAGACACGGCACATTATCCATGGTTGCCGGACAGATCGTTATCAACAAAGCGCTTGAACTGATGGGCGGCTTTGCCGGCACCGAAACCCAGCACCATCAGCGTGACTGGCAGACCTTGACAGACGACTGTCGACGGTGATGATATTTCCCGTTGCTTTTTCCTGTCACGCCGATGCCACGTTGGATGGTTTTACGATTACCCGTGGCGCGCTCGATGCGGGACCAACTACGCCAGGGGGTGCGGCATGTACATCAGTGCATCCGCACCCAACATCGTTAATTGCACCTTTATGCAACAACGTCAGCGGCTTCTGCAGGATCTGGCGGCGCCATCTATATCGCCTCTGGAAATCCGATGATTTCCAATTGCACTTTTCTGGAAAACAACGTTAGCGGCACCTCAGGCTATGGCGGCGCCATTTACAATGACCAAGGTGGCCCGACCATCTCTGGCTGCACGTTTCAAAATAACCGATCGAGCGGCGGCTTTGGCAATTCCGCCGGCGCTATTCACAACCA
This sequence comes from uncultured delta proteobacterium, assembly GCA_963701385.1. Taxonomy (GTDB): domain Bacteria; phylum Desulfobacterota; class Desulfobacteria; order Desulfobacterales; family B30-G6; genus B30-G6. Next base: position 85,073 of record CAVOZW010000010.1, on the reverse strand, counting down.
AGCGGCGCTCAAGTCAACAACGACCATTTCCGACTGTCTATTTGACGCCAATTCAACCTTTGGAGAAGTCGGCTCAGGGGGTGCCATTTACAACACCAACAGCGACGTCAGTCATTTTGGGTTGCCGTTTTCAAAACAACAGCTGCAGCGGTGCTGTTTTCTGGCTACGGTGCTGGCGGTCTATAACAATGCCAGCAACGCCCTCATTCAAAACTGTATCTTCAACGGCAATTCCGCCGGCAGTCGATACGCAGGCTCGAGGTGGTGCTATTTACAACTACCGACAGCAACCCCTCCATCACCAATTGCACCTTTGTGTCCAATGAAGCCATACTGCCTATGAATCTAGCGGATGCCAACGGGGGCGCTATCGCGAACCGTTTAAACAGCAACCCGATCGTTACCAATTGCATATCTGTGGGACAATCAGGCCCAGAATGGAAGCCAGATTTTTGACGACGCCGAGCTCCAGCACCATTGTTACTTATTCGCGACATCGACCAGTACGGCTACGACCAACAGGGGCAAACCTGAGGAAACATCCCCGTCTTGGGGCCGGATTCCACTTGAGGGCCGACTCCCCCTGCATCGACCAGGGCGACGACTGCTTCGGCACCGGCTCGATGGACATTGACGGCTGAATCCCGGCCCCAGACCGTCTGCAGCTGGACATGGGCGCCGATGAATTCCGGGACAGTGACGGCGATGAGCCTACCCGACTACTGGGAAATCCTACAGGGTCTCAATCACAGCCGCCGATGATGCTGCGACGTGACAACGACAGCGATCTGCTGCCGGCCCTGTCTGAATATCAGCTGGATACCGATCCCAACAGTGCCAATACAGTTGTGACTGCAGCTGATCGAGGTGCATGGAGCAGCGATCGGGGATCATGTCGCCTCGGACATGAGCACGCCCACCGGCACCATTGTCCGGCACCTACCGCTCCTTTCTTCATTTTCGATCTGGGTAGTTCCCTGCTCAACCATCACCGCTGCCGCCGTGAGGCTTGAATTGTTCAGCTTACGCCAGCAATGCATGCCGAAGAAACGCTGCAGGTGTATGACGTTACCACCCCGCGGCCACGCTCGCCGCCAGCGGTGCTCGGCCAGACCGCCATTTATACGGATCTGGGGAGTGGCGTTTTTTTTGCCGATTTTGATGTCAACACCCGGTGACCAGGGTGTGGTTCTGGATATCGCCTTGAACGCGGAAGCCGTCGACAGCCTCAACGCCGCGGGTGCCGGCAGTTATGCCATTGGGTCTGCGGCTGGAAAGTTTGGCGGCGGTGGTCTCTCGCTTCAGCGATGCCGATGAAGTACGGGTTCACCAGCTGGTCTTGGTACAAGAATAAAACCGTTACACGATTTTATGGAACGCGACGTTGTCGCTATTTTGTGCTGCAGGCAATAAAAACTTGCGGTGCCTATTTAAAAAATATTGAATCGATATGATATTTCTAAAGCGATGCCCGAGGTGTCCAGCTGGTCGCCGGCCGAGGAATAGGCCTCTTCGGGATCCTTGGCGTCATGCAGAAAAGAGCCGTAGCCCAACCTGAATTCCCAATCGTTCTTTTGAATTCCGGCGCCGATCAGAAATCCAACCCCGGGTTCATACCCGGAAACCGGATAATCCAAATCTCCGGCAATGATGCGATAGCCAAATCCTGCGAGTACCAAGGGACGAATGGCGCCGATCCATTTGGGATTGTATTCCTTCATGTAATACACGCCTGACAGCGAAAAGGTATAACCGGACAAATTTGAATCACCGTCGGAAAGCGAATCCTTGACGGTTCCGCTGTAAAAATCGCCGGCAAAACTCAATTCCACTGAAAAATTGTCTGACAAACCATAGCTGCCCCTCAGAATGGGATAAACATCGCTGTCGACTTCATTGGAAATGGACGCATCTTCGGAGGTGGCACTCACCTCGGTCCCGATAAACGCATACCCAAGACCGACATGCAGATACCATGGTCTGCTCTCTAGCGATGAGGAAGCGGTTCCGGAAGTGCTGACGGCCGCCGGCGTATAAAGCGTCTCTTTTTTTTCAAGCATCCGGAGCTGTTCCAGGGTTGATCGCTCTTCATCAAGGGGCGTCGGCACACCGATACCCGGAGCGGTTTCGGTCGCCTCGCTTGGCGGTGCCCCGGCGGCAGCCCCTTCGGCGGCATACAGCCCGCGGTACCCATCAGCAACACCCCCAAGAACAAAACGGCCCCAAGCATCGACAAAAAGTGCTTCCGTCGAATAAAACGCTTCAGAAGAATGGCAACGGCGACGGAAAAGCATACCAGCAGAATGCGCGTTCCCTGGCTGGGTTGCGTCCCTTTCGATCTCCCCGTCCCGATAAAGCAGGCGCTGTAAGCGTCGTCACGGCCGGAATCGTCTGGGGGTAAAATGGACCCGATGGCGTAATCGGACATGTGCGTCAGCAGCAGCCCGATGGTGTGGGTGGTCAAGCCAGCCTCCGGGGTGTCCGGCTGAGCTGTTCAGGATGGTGCCGCCCTGGCTGATTTCCAGATCCCGCCAGGTCCCGTCCACGCCCGCCGGGGTCTGGGTCCCGTCGGGTTCAAGATAATAAACGCTAAAGTCCGTAATGCTACTTGGAAATGTGACCTCAATCACCACAAACATCGTTTGATTGTTTTTCAGCCTCAGTCGGTTGTCGGTTCCCATGGAGAATTGTATACTATTCACACCAAAAGTGTTCAAAACCGGATCGCCGGCCGGAACCTGTCTGGGCGGCAGAATTACACCCAAATAGTCGCTCCATTCATCTGTATTCGGATCGTTGATCTCGAACTGACTGCCGGGCTCCATAAAGACCTTTACCCTTAATCGGTCTTTATCGACGCTGCCGACCTCATCCCGGTTGTCCGTAGACAGTACCGTGCTAACCGGGATCATGCCATCCGGCAAATCGGTCAGATCGATCATCTTGGTGGTGGCCACGGGGCCTTGGGCATCGTCGAGAATGACGGGGCGGTAGACGTCTACCCGGGCCGCACTGACGTCATTGGCCCTGACTGTCGGTATTGACAACCTGGATGCCGTAGCGGCCTTCCGGAAGATCAACGGCCTCATCGATATCCGCCGCAAGGCTGTTGCCATCGATCCCATTGACACCCGTCAATGGTGTTGGCACGCCTTGATCGGAAAGCAGGTTGACGGCTTCAGGCGGGGTGTCAAAGTTGGCACCCGTAATGGTAAGCCGGGTGGTTTCCCCTGCCTGGGCTACCGCTGGCGACACGGTTCTTACCGAGGGAACCGGGGTCGCCGATTCGGTCATGGTGATCGTGCCGGAACTGGCCATTGAAATGCCGTTTTTGTTGACCACGCGCGCCCGATAGGTTCCGGCAGGCGCCCCGGTCGGGAATGTCGGCAAACATCAGCCCGGCACCGCTGCCCGTCTTTACTTTGCTGTAGAAATCAAACACCCGGGTGCTGTTTTCAAAGCGGATCAAATTGCTTCTTTCGGAATCCAGAAAGTTGCTGCCGGTAAGCGTAATTTCCCGGGCAATTGAGTTGTCGGCCGTCGCACCACCCAGCGTCAGCGAGATGCTGTCGATCACCGGCAGATTGCCCGCGGTTGTCAGTGTGGCAACGTTGCTCAATGCGGATGCATTGCCTGCCGCATCGATGGAACTCACGCCAAAATAGTACGCCTGACCCGGGTCGAGACCCTTCACGATTAGTTGTTCCTCGTATCCCTGGGGCCCCGGACGGATATCACAGAACACTTCCGCGGCCGTGTTCAGGGTTGCCGCATCGAATGTGACCTTTGAATACCAGATCCGGTATTGTTGTATCGCTTCCTGAAGGTCGTCGCTGCTCCAGGTCCATGAAAGTTCCGCGCTGCTGGCACCCGGAGCCCCCGGTGCCAGGGCAAGAATGGCGGCATCGGCCGGAGAGGTGTCCACGCGCCACTGAACGCACGTAGCGTTTTCGATGGACGTGCCGTCTGCATCGTCCTGCCAGACGCCGTCGGCAAAGCCATTGACACACAGGCTGTAGTCCCCGTCGTCCAGCTCACTCAGCTGGATGGGGGTGTCCAAACTGGCCTCTTCACTCCAGCTCGCACCATCATCCAGGCTGTAGACATAGCTCTCGATGGCGGGTCCCTGGGAAGATGAAACGACCTGGATTTCCGCTGAGGTTTGATTCGTGATGCTTTCCGGTACATCATTCAGCAACGACCGTGGGAACCGACAAATCGATGTTCCAGGATATGCTTGCCGCATCGATGTCTGCCTGCCAGTTTTGAGCCAGGTCGGCGCCGATGACGTCCAGTGTGTGCGGTCCTTCGGACAAGGCCGACAAAACAATCGCTGTGGACCTGGTCTGAATCACGCTCCATGGGCCATCGTCGATGCTGTACCGATAGTATGCCACATCCGTTCCGCCCACCCTTACTGCCACATCCGTCGCACTCACCGTGCCGGCAGGATAATTGGAAAGCACGGCTGCCGGTGGCGTCAGGTCGATGGTCCAGCTAATTTTTGTGGCGTTGTCTGCCGGCTGCAAGAAACCGCCGGCATTTTTGCCGATAACATAAAGCCGGTGCAACCCTTCGGTGTCGAGACTGAATTCGATAAAGTCGTCTACACTTGCCTCTGTGCTCCATGCATCACTATCCAGGTGATACCTGTAACTGACAACACCGATACCGCCCACACGTATGCTGTAGCTCGTGGCACTTGTCAGACCAGGGGGCGTGTCTATCAGCGTTGCCTGGGGAGAGGAGGCATCGCTGGCTGTGGTAAAAGTTACTTCGTTACCGTAGGCTGTTCCGGCGGCGCTAGTGGCGTAAGCTCTCACATAATAAAGGGTACCGGAGGCAAGGCCTGTCATCTCATGTTCAAACACATAAGGTACCGGACCTGAATAGTCTGCAGAGAACCTAATTCGACCTTGCTATCTGATGCGTCATCAACGCTTGGGTTAGGTTCTGTACTCCAGCAGAATCCATGACCTGTTGGTGGCGGTACGCCTATATCTGAAATACTGCCATTCGCCGTTGCTGTGTCCGTGAAAATATTGGTAACATCCGCTGTTGTAACACCTGAGGCGGATGGATCCGTAACAAAAGGGTATGGTGATCACCATAAACAGTATCCACGGCATTCGTGGCATATGCCCTAACATAATAGGTGGTGTTGGGTATCAAATCCATTATATTCGATGTGAACGATCCGATCACTGATACCGGGCCTTCAGTGGTAAACCCATCATTGTTTTGAAGGGTAAGATCAATACCTGATTTATTCCATAAAACGCCATGCTGAAACGGTTCTGGTACACCCAGTTTGAGAATATATCCATTCCCTCTTGCTGTGGTATCGCCAATTCGATCGGTAGCAAGGGTTTGAACCCCTGGTTCAATCAATGTTGTAAATGACAATTCGTTCCCATAAACAGTTGTTTGCGCATTACGAGCATACGCCCTAAGGTAATAGGCCGTGCCAGGGTTTAGAATCGATATGTCCAAAATGAATTGATCTTCTACAAATGGAGGATCTATCATCGCTTTGTTGTCGTCTGTCGTTGGTTCCGGGTCCTCACTCCAACAAATACCAATCTCAATAGGTCTAGGCTCCCCAAGTTTGATGACTTCCCCAACCACGGTTGCCGAAGTCTTTGTAATTCCACCAACACTCACTGTCTGAACAAACATATCCCCCGTTACGGTAAACGTTGCAGGGTCACTATCAGGCAACAAGCCAGGATCCGTGGCTGTAAAGGTGATAGTCTCCGAACCAGTCCAATCTGCGGAGGGGGTCATGATCGTTGCAACACGGTCGACTATCGATACCGTCAGATCCGTGTTACCGCTGTATGTCCACGTCATCTCCGCATCGGTGTTATCCACATCCGATACATAGTCATCCAAATTGATCGTTGTAAAGGTTCCACCTTCCGCAATTGTCTGGTCTGGTATATTTCCCACCACCGGCGCATCATTGACCGCGGTCACCGTGAATGTGGCAGGATCACTGTCGAACAACACTCCAGGGTCTGTGGCCGTAAACGTTATTGTCTCTGAACCGTTCCAGTCATAGAAGGAGTCGTGATCGTTGCAACACGGTTCACTATCGATACCGTCAGCTGCGTATTACCACTGTATGTCCAGGTCATCTCCGCATCGGTGTTATCCACATCCGATACATAGTTATCCAGGTTGATCGTAGCAAAGGTCCCACCTTCCGCAATTGTCTGGTTTGGTATATTGGTCACCACCGGCGCATCATTGACCGCGGTCACCGTAAATGTGGCAGCATCACTGTCGAATAACAGATCCAGGGTCTGTGGCCGTAAACGTGATCGTCTCTGAACCGTTCCAGTCAGCAGGAGTCGTGATCGTTGCAACACGGTTCACCATCGACTACCGTCAGCTCCGTATTACCGCTGTATGTCCAGGTCATCTCCGCATCGGTGTTATCCACATCCGATACATAGTTATCCAGGTTGATCGTGGCAAAGGTCCCACCTTCCGCAATTGTCTGGTTGGGTATGTCGGTCACCACCGGCGCATCATTCACCGCGGTCACCGTGAATGTGGCAGGATCACTGTCGAATGCAACAGGTCCAGGGTCTGTGGCCGTAAACGTTATTGTCTCTGAACCGTTCCAGTCTATAGCAGGGGTCGTGATCGTTGCAACACGGTTCACTATCGACTACCGTCAGCTGCGTGTTGCCGCTGTATGTCCAGGTCATCTCCGCATCGGTGTTATCCACATCCGATACATAGTTATCCAGATTGATCGTGGCAAAGCTGCCACCTTCCGCAATTGTCTGGTTGGGTATGTCGGTCACCACCGGCGCATCATTCACCGCTGTCACCGTGAATGTGGCAGGATCACTGTCGAATAACAGTCCAGGGTCTGTGGCCCGTAAACGTGATAGTCTCTGAACCGTTCCAGTCTGATTGGGAGTTGTGATCGTTGCAACACGGTTCACAATCTGATACCGTCAGCTGCAGTGTTGCCGCTGTATGTCCAGGTCAATCTTCTGCATCGGTGTTATCCACATCCGATACATAGTTATCCAGGTTGATCGTGTGCAAAGAGTGCGCCTTCCGCAATCGTCTGGTTGGGAATGTTGGTCACCACCGGCGCATCATTCACCTGCTGTCACCGTGAATGTGGCAGGATCGACTGTCGAACAAGAATCCAGGGTCTGTGGCCGTGAACGTTATTATCTCACTGAACCGTTCCAGTCTATAGAAGGGGTCGTGATCGTTGCAACACGGTTGACTATCGATACCGTCAGCTGCGTGTTGCCGCTGTATGTCCAGGTCATTTCCGCATCGGTGTTATCCACATCCGATACATAGGTATCAAGATTGATTGTGGCAAAGCTCCACCTTCCGCAATTGTTTGGTTGGGTATGTTGGTCACCACCGGCGCATCATTGACCGCCGTCACCGTAAACTCGGCCGAATCGTTGCCGGTCAACGTATCAGGGTCTTCAGCCGTAAAGGTGATTGTCTCCGATCCGTTCCAATCCGTATTGGGAATCGTGATAGTTGCCACCCGGCTTCCATTTATGCTCACCGTTAGATTTACATTCCCGCTATAAGACCACACCATATCTTCCGGGTCTTGACCTGGATCTACATCCGTTACATAGTCATCCAGATTGATCGTAGCAAAGCTTGCTCCCTCTGCAATAGTCTGGTCGGGGATGTCACTCACTACCGGAGCTGTTTGTGCGTGAACCTTTGTTGATAAGAATAGCAACAAAGTTACCAAAGATATCAGAATGAAATTTTTGTTCATTTTTTTCAATTTCATGGACCCCCATCGCTATCAGAAAATCTTCTGTTCTACTTGAGCCATCTTGTTGATCACAACATTGCCGCTTATTTGTGTATTTTGTGGCAAAAAAATGAAATCATTCATGAAAAATTAGAAATTTCTATTGTCTTTTTCGAAATTTCCACCGCAACAATTATGCAAATTCTATATTTTATTATCTTTACAGTGATTCCAGAATGTTATCAACAAGCATGTACAGATATCACAAAACCATTATTTTGACCACCCTATATTATGGGTAAAACATTTCCATATGAGGCATAAAATACCATAAATAAAATCGTATAACGATTTTATTTATCGCTTGTTCCTTTTGAAATAAATAAATGCCAAAGCAACCACGGAAAATAGTATCGCAGCATGCATAAGAACCATGTTGGCGGTGTTCAAGGTCTCCACGAAACAGAAACCGTAATCATCGCCGCCATAACCAGAGGGTCCCTCCGGTGACCCCAGCGAAATGGATCGAATGGCGTAATCGGACATGGATGTCAGCAACAGGCCGATGGTATAGGTCGTGACGCCGTCTTCGGGTGTGTTCAAGCGCCTCGAAAGAACGCTTCCCCCTTCCTGGATGGCCAGTCCACGCCATTCACCTTCCACGCCGGCCGGCAAAAAATCTCCCTCGGGTGACACATAGTAGACCGAGGGGTTCTCATCCTGGGTCGGCATTGAAACCTCTAGCAAAACAAACATGCTGGCACCGTTTTTCAGCCTTAAGACGTCATCGGTCCCCATGGAGAGGGTAACGCTGTCCCTGCCCAAGGCATCTTGGGTGTTTTCGCTGGACGGAATCTGTCTGGGTGGTCGAAGGGTTCCCGTGAAGTCCGACCAAACGGGCGGGTTTTCCGAGGTGACTTCGAAGGAGTTGCCCGCTTCCAGGAACAGTTTGGCCTGTCAAGCGGTAGGGGGATACCGTCGAGTTACTTCGTTTCGATTGTCCGTTGTAAGCGTGATTTTTGCGGGGATGACGCCGTTTTCAAGCCGGATCATTCTGGCGGAAACACCCGCGCGGGTATCGCCGGTGATAGCCAACGGTTGGCACAGTTCAAGCACTGCCGCACTGACATGGTTGGCTTTCCCGTCTGAATTGACCACTTGCACATGGTACTGCCCTTCGGCAATGTCTTGCCCCCCATCGATGATGGCCGTAACCGTTTGCGCATCGTGCACGACGGCATCAACCAAAGGTGTGGCCACCCCTTCCCCGGAAAGCAAGTTAACGGAAACACCCTCTTGATCGAAGTTTTCTCCCTGGACCGTCAAGAGGGTCTGCAGGCCGACTTCGGCCATCAGCGGATAAATGGCGGTCACCACGGGCATCGATAGGTCTGAATCCACAATCGTAAAGATGTCCAGGCTGGCAGGTGAAATACCGTTTTTGTTGATCACCCGCACACGGTAATCAGCGGGCGGCGCCCCCACGGGAATGTCCGCAAGCAACCGGGTTTGGGTCCCCGTTTTTGAGACGATGTCGAATACCCGGGAGGCATTCTCGAATCGAACGATGTTGCACCCGCTGGTTTCCAGGAAATTCAAGCCTTCGATGCTGATCTCCCGAGCGCTTGCATTGTCTGCCACCAGGCCGCCCTCCGTCAATTCGAACGCGCTGATTTTTGGCAGCTGACCCTCGGGTGTGAAGGCGACGACAAGGCTCAACTGGGAAAGATTGCCCGCACCGTCCAGGGTTTTGACGCCGAAATAGTATTCAATTCCGGGCACCAAGCCCCCGATGGTGTAGGCTTCCGGCATGTCCGCTTCGCCGGGTGTGAGATCACAGAAAATTTCCGTGGCGTCACCCAATAGCGCTTCGGTGAGGGGTGCCTCTGAAATCCAGAGCCGATAACGCTGAACCGTTTCGAGCGCATCATCGGAGGTCCATTGCCACGCCAGCCGGGCGGAGACCGTGCCCGGCATCCCGACGACCCCGCCGCCAGGTGCCGTGTCTGCATCGACCGTCAGCACTGGCGGGTCGGTCGGTGTCAGGTCCACACGCCACTCTATGCAGGTCGCGTTTTCCGTCGACGACACGCCATCGAAACCATCCTGCCACACGCCGCCGCCAAAGGCATTGACGCACAGTGTGCGCGTGCCCTCGTTGAGCCCGGCAAGCGCGATGGTCTCCTGGGCATCGTTGCTCCACCAGGTGAAACCGCCGTCGATCGTATAGGCATAGGCTTCGATGGGGATACCATTTTCCGGAGACGTGACACCTATGTCGATGGATGTCTGCTTCGAAACACTGTTGGGGATAGGCTTCAGCACGGCTGTCGGGACGGATGGGTCGTGGGTCCAGGTCGTGCTCGCGGCGCTTGCTTCATCCTGCCAGTTGGTGGCATCGTCTGCGCCGATGGCTTCAAGCTGGTGCTCGCCCAAGATCAGATCTGCCAAAAGAATCGGTTTGCTGACCGGTAAAGCGGGGCTCCATTCACCCCCGTCGATTCGGTAGCGATAGGATGTGACACCCTTTCCGGTCACCACAACCTGGGCGCCGGAAGCATCGATGGTACCCGATGGATAATTGTACAGCCTGGCCGCGGGTGGCGTCACATCGATTTGCCATGCAACCACGGTGGGATTCTCGGTTGATTGCCACATGTTGGCGGCATTCTTTCCGATGACAGACAGCACGTGGCTGCCTTCTTCAGAGACGTCAAAGGTGATGGGCTCGCTGACCGGCCGTTCCGCAAGCCAGTCACCCGCGTCCAGTCTGTATTGGTAGCTGACCACACCGATCCCGCCGACCCGTATCACATAGCTTGTCGCGTTGGTTGTTCCAACCGGCGCATCCCGCAACGTGGCGGCCGGGGCCGACGCGCTGCGTTGCCGTTGTAAACGATAGCTCGTTTCCATACGCAGTACCGGTAGGGCTGGTGGCATAGGCCCTGACGTAATACGCGGTGCCGGGTAGAAGGCCCTCGATTCTGGTGCTAAACGCACCGATCTCGCTCAGCGGCCCTTCTTCTGTTTTGCTGTCGTCCAGGATGGGGCTGCCGGACGTGTTCCAGCAGACGCCGTGCTGATCGGGACCGGGGATGCCCAAATCGACGATCGTCCCGTTGGCGGTCGCTGAATGGGTGCCGATATCACTGATCGAATCCGTCGACACCGACGGTAGCGTCCCTGGGGTGGTAAACGATACCGTATCCCCATAAGCCGTACCGGTGTCGTTGGTGGCATAGGCTTTGACATAATAGGTCGTGGCAGGTGTCAAGCCGTTCATGATGGATATATAGGCGCCGACTTCTGAAACCGGGCCTTCGGTGGTTTTGCTGTCCGCGGTGCTGGGATCGCCGCTCGTGTTCCAGCACACACCGTGCTGCGTGGGGTTGGGTACACCGAGATCGATGATCGTGCCATTGCCTGTAGCCGATTGGGGGCCAATATCCGTGACAGCCTCGGTCGTCACCGCAGGGACCCCTCTAAGGGTGGTAAAAGAGACTTCCTCACCATAAGAAGTACCGGCCGTGTTGGTAGCATAGGCCCGCACATAGTAAGTTGTATTGGGTGATAGACCTGTTAGTCCCGATGTAAATGCCCCCGCGGCTGACGCTGCACCCTCATTTGTTGCGTTATCGGAAGTCGTCGGAAGAACAGAGGTGCTCCAGCACACACCGTGCGCCGTCGGGTTCGGCGCTCCCAGGTTCGTGATATTGCCGTGGCCTGTGGCCGTGATAGTTGTAATGCCCGTTACCGCCTGGGTCGTCACTGTCGGCGCCTGTGAAAGTGTGGTAAAGCTTACCTGACCGCCGTATGACGTTCCGGCCGTGTTGGTGGCATAGGCCCTCACAAAATAGGTCGTATTCGGCTGTAACGCTGTTATGATGGAAGAAAAAGACCCTGTCTCATCGACCCCTCCCTCCATGGTTTTGAAATCCGCCAGGTCGGGCATGCCGGTCGTATTCCAGCACACACCGTGCTGGGTGGGGTTGGGTGAGCCAACATCTTCGATGGTGCCGTGGGCGGTGGCCCGATATCTGCCGATGTCGGTCACGGCCTGTGTCGATACGGTCGGGGGGAGAAGGCCTTGTTGAAAATATCACCTCGTTCCCATAAGCAGTCCCTTCGCTGTTGGTGGCATAGGCCCGGACATAATAGGTGCGGTTGCTTTTGAGATCATCTATCTCGGAGCTGAATTGGCCAACTTCCGTAACCTCGCCTTCCTTGCTTTTTTTGTCCCTTGTTGTTGGGGAACCATCCGTGTTCCAGCAAACCCCATGTTCCGTGGGATTGGATATACCCAGATCAACAATCGTACCGTGGCCCAGGGCGGTTTTGGTTCCGATGTCTGTTACCGCCTGGGTCGTAACCGTGGGCAATGCCTCCTGGGTGGTAAATGACAACTGTGCGCCGTACGTCGTTACAAATCCAGTGCCAAAATAATAATCCGTTGCATAAGCGCGGACAAAATAGGTGCTTCCGGGCAACAGGTCAGACATCTGCGATGAAAAATCAACCTCATTAAAGGTGGTTCCCTCAGTGGTGCTGTCGTCTGCCAGCGTGGGCATGCCTGTTCTATTCCAGCAAACCCCATACGCCCTGACATAGTACGACACATTCGTCACCGATCCGTCCACGACGGCCGTGGTATAGGAAATATCCGTAATGCTCTTCGTTGTGACCGTGGCAGCGATTGCCGGACGGTTAAAAAGGGCAAGACATATCAGGGCCAACAATAAATAACCAATTGATTTTATAGTAAAATCTATTTTTAATTTTATGAAACGCGACATTGTCGCTCCTAAGTTGTTGTGAATGGTTTTCTTATCGACTTAGATCTCGATCCTCAATCATCTATAATCATCTATATTTATACAAGAAATATGCCAAATAACACCCTATTTTATTTTTATTTGCTACCACGGTGTCGCTATTCGGGCAAGAAGCTTATGTGCCGTGAGGTTGACGGGATGATTTTTCTTTTTCTGCTAGGTTTTGTCCGGCGCTGAAAGTCCCAGGGAATAATCACATTTTAAGCAATTGACAATAACGACTGTTTCGCATAGGTATTATTTGTTCCAATAACCATCACCCAATATTAGCACGGTTAATAAAAATGAAAACAAAAACCTTCTTTATCGTCATGCTGTTGTTCATAACGGCAAGTTGTGCTTCCACGTCCCAAAAGGCGCCGGACGTAGATTTGACCGAACAAGCATTCAAGGCCATATCTGTCGGGGATTTTGAAAAAGCCGAGTCACTTCTCGAGGTTGCCCTGTCGATCAACCCCCAAAATCCATATGCCTTGCTGAACTTGGGTGTGGTGTACCAGAATACCGGCAGGATTGATAAAGCCCGCGAGCTGTACGTCAAGGTGATACTTCAGGATGCCCAAGAAACGGTATTGAGAAGCAATGTGAAAGAAATGGAGGGCAAATCGCTTGTGGATATCGCCAAAGAAAATCTAGAAAACCTCTGAAATAACACAAGGTACTGTCGACAGCTTTTTTTATGGCACGTGACGCTAACTCTTCACACGCTCACGCACGTGACATCTTAACCACCGTAACATGTGTGCAGGGCATGTTAGGGAACGCAGCCTCAGACGGCTATAGAGCGAAATGGAAACTCCCCCTTTCGCGAAATAAAAAAAACCGCGCCATTCAATCCGCCCTGACAGGCGGGCTAAATGGCGCGGTTTTTTTAGGGGAACCAGGAAAACGAATCACTTCCTGCGTATGATGAGCAATCCAACCAACCCCGTTCCAAACAATAGGCCAAGCGTCATTAATTGCTGCTGGTCTAAGCGCAATTTTTCCTGTGAACCGTTAGAGAATACGTCTTCTGACAAGGACTGTACTGCGACATCTGACCTGTCAAGATAGTCATTTTCAATCTTGGCCGCATTCCCAATCAATCCGACCAGAATAAGTGAAAAAAATATTATGAAATATAGTTTCTTCATACAACACCATCATTGAAACCATTTAAAAGCAATCCAAAAATACCTGACGATCGGTAACTTACCTCAAGAAGGACCATGAATCGACTCGGCAGTAATCCCGAATTTCCTTACTATTAAGGCATGCACAACCAATGCCAGAGGTTTACTTTTTCCTATCTAATTGACATTATTAAGTATTCAAAATATGGACTCTTTTTACCCAACGCCTCCCAGCGCTAATTGTGAAAAAAATACCCCACTTATTAGGAAATTATTTTCACAGCGGACATTTATTTCAAAATCGGTTCAAATCCATCCTGTGCCAGGAAGACCCCTATTTGAAAGAACTGGTTCGCTATATCCATTTAAATCCCCTGCGAGCCAAAATTGTTCCTGATTTGAAAACGCTTGAGCGTTATCCTTATAGCGGTCACAGTGCGATGATGGGCGCGCATACAAGGGCTTGGCAATCCATTGAAAGCGTGCTCGGTTTTTTTGGCAACAGCCTACCCTCGGGCAGGCGTTCTTATTTGGAATTTGTTAAAAAGGGCATCGATCAAGGAAGACGCCCCGATTTGGTTGGCGGCGGACTGGTCCGCAGCGCAGGCGGATGGACAGCGCTGAAATCGCTTCGTCAGGCAGGGTTTAAACAAAAGGCTGATGAGCGTATTTTGGGTGACGGGGATTTTGTTTCTGAAATACTTCAAGCAGCCCAGGAGCGCTTGGATCGGAAATACCGCTTGAAGGCCGAGGGGTATGATTTCGAGAAGGTCGTTCAAAAAGTGGCTCATTTATTGAAGCTTCGGCCACACCAGGTTGTTACATCGGGTAAGCGACGGTCTGAAGTTGAAGCACGAAATCTTGTCTGCTACTGGGCATCGAAAGAGTTAGGCTTGAGCCAGGCAGCGCTGGCTCGAACGTTCAACGTGTCACAGCCTGCGATAAGCGCCGCAATCCAAAGGGGAGAAAAGATCGTCATTGAAAGACAGCTTCAATTGGATAAATAACTTATAATATGATATACGTCCCCTAATTTAGGTACTCGGGAATGTCTTTCATGGGCGGACGCTCGTGCTGTTCGAGCGGGCGGATGTCCGGTTTGATCTGGTTATGACGAAGACTGTATTGGATCATTTCATCGAACAGGTTCTGGCGGAGGGTGATTCCCTGCTGTTTTTCAATGCGACTCAAAAACGTCTTGATGATCACAAAGGCCATCCGCCCAGAGCCTTGGTATCCTGATTTTTATGAACCCGCCGGTCCAGATCCACCTGGGCCATGACATCGAGGCCCCATTTCTCATAGATATCCATGAGCATACCGGTTTCAACACCGTAACCGATCTGGAAGGGAATGCTTTCAAAGATGCTGCGATACCCCGCATATTCTCCCGAAAGCGGCTGAAGAATCTGGGTCAGGTCCGGCATGAAAAGTGAAAAGAGCGGACGGGTCACCAGTTCCGTCACCCGGCCGCCCCCGGTGGGACGCCATTTGTTATCCCCCACCGAGATGGGTCGGTCGTAAAATGCCTTGGTAAACCGGATTCGATCGTTAAGCAGCAAGCGGTCCCAGCAGCCCGTAGGCAAAACGATGGTGAATATTCTTGATGTCCGCATCGATGTAAACAATGATATCCCCGCAGGTCACATGCAGTGCCTTCCAGAGATTTTCCCCTTTGCCCTTGAATTTCTGGAGGTGCGGCAGGATGTTGTTGGCCTCATACACGTTTACGTCATAAGAACGGGCAATGTCGCGGGTTTGATCCGTCGATCCGGAATCGATCACCACGATCTCGTCCAACAACGGATAACGTATCATGAGTTCCGATTTCATGATGACGATCTCCTTGGCAATCGTCTTTTCCTCGTTCAAGGTCGGAAAACACAGGGAAATAGCGACCTTTTTGCGTTGCTTTTCCGCCACCAGGCGGTTGATGTCCTTGAAGGCCGAATGATGAAAGGTGTTCGATTTGATCCAGTTCTTATTCATCGCACACCCCGTTGTCCATGGCCATGAGCAAGGCCGGTATCTGTGCGATCCCTTTGTACATGGGTTCGATTTCGATCATGGCGTCGTTCTTGGTGAAAATTGTCTCCCCGGGTGAGGCCCAGGGTAATGGCGGGAATTTTTCGGTGCAGAAAAATGGACAGGCTGGATTCGCTCGGTTCGCTGAAGATTTCCACCTCAAGACGATTCAGAATCCGGGAAGCACACTTGATCAAGGGGTGGTTGTAGTTCAGACGGGTTGCGTTCAGATTGCTGATGCGATTGAGCTTCAGCTGCCACACTCAACATTTTGTTTATCTCTTCGACAATATCCCGAATGTCGGCATAGAGCGCTTTCACCATGTCATCCGAGTCGCTTCGAATCTCGAATCCGATGTTGGCGTCGTAGGCGATCTTGCCGTGGTTGAACCCGCCGGCAATCCTGCCGATCACGATCTGGGTCCTGGGTTTCTGGGGCAGACCCAACCCCAGAATGGCGTTGATCACCTCGTTAATGACCAGGATGGCGTTGGGTTCGTAACGGAGTCTCCCATGATCTTCCACAGCAATGCTGCACGAAATTTCGCTGCGAATCATGCCGTAGGAATAATAATTGAGCCGACCGAGCTCGATGCTTTCCAGGCAGATGGCCCCCCGGATGGGCTGAGGGCCAATGACTGAGGAGCTTGCGGACCCCTTTGAGATTGCCCCGACCCAGGGAAAGAATCGGTGCCACCAGTACGATATCCGAAGCAAACTGCAGGTCAAGGCGTTTGAAAATCTCCGGCAGGGATACCAGCACACCCACAGCGGCCGAGTTGTCCGAAACCCCGATGCCGCTGATGATCTTGTCCGTCACCTCGTAATGCAGGTCATCCTGCACTTCGGAAAACGTGTCTAAATGCGCAACCACAAAAATGGGTGGTTTCGTCGGAGGCGGTTCCCCGGATCACCCCCATGGGATTTCCATAATCGTCAATGGCACATTCATCCACCTGAAACTCGGCCAGACGCTCCACCAGGTGCTCCGCCCGTCGTTTTTCATGGAATGTCGGTGCCGGAATCTGGCCCAGTAGCACGATGTTACTGATGATAATTTCCCGAATCTCCCGGATCTTGTCCACGAACATCGGAAGTGCATCGAGGTATTTATCCATGGCAGTTCCTCATAAAATTTTTCGCGGACATCTCCTACAGACGAGATACGGATTGCTTGCCAAGTTTCATAAAATATCCGGGTTATGAATGTCGATGATCAATTGCCGCAGATCGGTGACGATCACGTCCGGCACAAGATGCCTGCAGCGGGCATCATCGGCTCTTCGTCGCAGGGAGCGCCGGTCACCTGCAAACAAGGCGCGTTTGAAATCCAACCGTCTTGGCCGGCAGGATGTCGTTGCGCATGTCGTTGCCCACATACAAAACCGAGGCCGGAGAAAGTCCCCGATGGGAAAACACCTCGGCCGCCAGCTCGAACATGAAACCTGACGGTTTGGCGACATCTGAAGCGATAAGAAAAAAAGATCAATTGCGGGTCAAATCCGCACATGTCCAGGGATGTGCCCAGCAGCTGTTCGAGCAGGCGGGGTGTATAAAATTGTGCGTTGGAGATGATTCCCAAGCAGCAGGTCTTGCCCCCGGCAGGCCGACAGTAGCTCCTCGAGTCCCGGCATGGGGTAAACCGGATTGACGACCATTTCATATTCCAGTGCAAACGTCTTCACCCAGGCGGTATCCCTGTGCCGAGTACCGTTTGCCAGATTCGGACAATGTCGACCTCGGGATAGTCGATCCCCTCTTGCCGAAGGTTCTCATGATCATTTTCGATGGTCCGACGCAGGGATTCCATAAGATTTTCCGGTGTCCTGTCGATGCCATAACGCCGCAGCACACCTGTGAGCACCCGCTTCTGGTCGTTGCTCATGTGCATGGGAATCCATGTCGCCCGATCCGCTGATCACAAGCGTGCCGTACACATCGAAAAGCATGGCCTTCACCCGTCTTATCTTTGAAAGACCGGTGGGTGTCTCCCCTGTCGGAATCGGTGCCTAGGGGATGGATGTGTCGCTCGAACACGGCATCCTCATCCCTCATAAGCCCCCCATTTGAGCAAGGAGAATCGCTCAAGATCGAAAAACGTGTCGAGAAGAACCTGTTTGTCGAGGCGATGGCGAACCGGATGCTGGACGACCCGTTCGTATATCGAGAGCAGTTGCTCCCGGTACTTTTCCACGCCATAGTGATGCCGCCACAGACCTGCGGTTGTTTTCCAGCATCTCCGACATGTCATCTTCCATGCGGGGAAAAGGAAAGTCGGGGGTTCAGAGATTTCAGCTGTATCTTCGCCCCTGGATTCGACAACAGGTGTGAGAGAACCTGCCGTTGGAATCTTTCGCTCAGGAGACCGAAATCAACCATGCCCCGGCCTGCCAGATACGCCAGTTGCTGATGAATGCCTTCCAAGTCGATGGAATGGTGATATGTGTCTGCAGCATGGATGACGGTCCTTTGCCAGGCCTGAAAAAATTGGTCCGCATCAAACCATGCCAAGGGAACATCGAGCCTGTCATAGAGAAAATCCAGACAAAGGCCGTTTTCCTCGAAATCCGTACAGATATCTCCGAGCCTTCGTCCCCGCAGTACCTTACCGGCGGTCCAGGGTTCGAGGAAAGAAAAACCAAACCCTTCGGTTATGCTGGTGGTAACCATGGATGACGCAGCCCCGACCAAACCGGCATAGTCATGTCGCCGTCCGATTTCAAAGTGGACATTCAGATGTTTTTTTTTCACATACGCCTGCCAGTCCTGGTAACTCGCCATATCCCTTTGGCTGTTTGGTGGTAGTGTAACACCCAGGTGTTGACCCGGCAAGAGATACAAAGACAGCAGTACGGCCTCGCCGATATTTTTTCGCCGAATGGCACGAACCGGGTAAAGCACAAGCGATTTCGGGAAATATCCCGTCTCGGCAGACAGGGGATGAATCACGTTGGGAATCAGGTGTACCCCGGAAGCCGTAAGCCCTGCCTTGACGAGGATTCGTCGGTCCCGGGTGTTGATCACACCATAATGGCAATCCGCCGGATAGGATTCCCGAGAATAGGCATCCGGCCGTCCGTCTTCGGCAAAATCGTGAATCTGTAAAAAAAGAGTGATTCCCGAAGCCTGCAGCCGTTTTATGCAGCGAAGAAAGTTTCGGTTCTTGGCCAGTGTCGGGTTGTGGATATGCAGCACATCACATCCTCCGGGCCACATGTCGGAAAGCGTTTTCAACACCCGGCCGGCGATGGTACCCGGTGTCGGGAAGGGAACACCCGGTTGATCATACCCGAGCCCGGGGATCTCCACGACGCGGCAGGGCAATGCGGTTCCCGCCTGATCCCCGGTCAGAACGAGGATCTCGCAGTTGTCCTGCAGGGCTGAAATCTGCCGCTTCAAAACAGTGGTCACGCCTCCTGTTTTGAGATGGTAGTGGAGAAAGGCAATCTTCATGATAGCTTCCTCAAATAAATTTGTTTCACGAATTTATCAAATGCGACGTTGTCGCTCTAAGTTCGTAAGACAACGAAAGAATTGAAGATTCCTCGAGGCAAGCCACGGGGAATGCACTCGCTGAATTGTCTTATTGCTGGAGAACGAATGAACATCGAACATCGAACGTCCAACATCGAATTTTGAATTTGAAAAGATGAAGAAACAAAAATAATTCAGTATTGGGTTGTTGTTTTCATTCGACATTGGATGTTCGACGTTCGACGTTCATCTTTATAAAATCATCATTGTAACGATTCTGGATTCGATTTCATGAAATTTTCGGGATAGAGCCAGGTTCCAGCCATAGCACCTCATAGGGGGACATGCTTATTGCTTCGGCGTTAAACCTTCGACCACTCAAAAGATCGGTAAGGACGAGACCGTGTTCCATATTCGGAAGGGTCAGGGTCAATTTATCGGCAGACAGATTGGTCAGCGCAAAAAGGGTCTGATCATGGCAAAAACGCTCAATGGTCAGCACCCGGTCATCGAGATGGTGAACCTGCACACCGGCGCCGGGATGAAAAGCGGGCTGGCGTACCCGAACGCCGATCATATCCCCATAAGCTCGAAACACCCGGGCCCGAATGGTTTGCGGGTTTGCCAGTTCCGCAACGAGGTATCGGCCGACAGTTTCTCCCGATTAATCGTCCGTGCCTGTCCTGTCTCTTCGACACCTGCAGTCCAGTTGCGTGAACCCAGAAGACTGTGGATATAAACGGCCGGGACGCCCGGCAATGCCAGGGCCACTGCCTGGGAAGCTAAAAATCGTGCGATGTGAAACGGATCGTTGGCAATCCCGGGGTCTTTGAGTGCATCGAAATAAGTGATGTTGAACTCGTAGGGGCCTTCGGTACCGTCCTTGTTGTCGACGTTTGGAAACATGTCCATTGTTACGGCACACCCGGTCTGCCAGCCGGTCGATTTCAGATGGCGGCAGAATCCCCTCGAGAGGGCGCACACCAATACCGTCGTGGGAGGCCGTAAAATTGAAAAATGTCGTTTCCGGGGATGGTGTCGACAAGGTCATGACCCATTCGGAAAGCACCCGCGCGTCCCCTCTGTCCAGGGCGTGCAGCAGCAGCGGTGGAAGCGTGAAATTGTATACCATCTGGGCCTCATCGCGGCCGTTGCCGAAATAACGGACATTTTCTTCGTAGGGAACGTTGGTTTCGGTAATCAGGACTATCTGGGGGGCGACCGTGTCCAGAATTCTTCGAAACAACCGGACCATCTCATGGGTTTGCGGCAGGTGGATACAGGGGCGTGCCGATCTCCTTCCACAAGTAGGCGATGGCATCCAGGCGGATCATTTTAGCCCCCTGGGATACGTAAAAAAGCATGGCCTGCACCATGTTTTCGAGAACATCGAGACTGCGGTAGTTGAGATCGACCTGGTCCGCGCTGAAGGTGGTCCACAGATGCACCCGACGACCGGAATGTTTTTTGAATTCCGTCAGCAGGGGCAGAGACCGGGGGCGGGTCACGTTTGAGAGATCCGTTTCAGGATCAACCTCGATGGCCAGGTCTTCGAAACCCCTTCTCACCTGCCAGATAATTTCTGAACCAGCGACTTTCGGCTGAAACATGGTTGGCGACAAGATCGACCATCAGCCTGAAATGTCCGCCAATAGAACGGATGTCCGCCCAGGATCCCAAATCGGGACGCACGGCAAAAAAATCAGTAACCGAAAAACCGTCGTCCGACGAATAGGGAAAAAAAGGCAGCAGGTGAAGACCGGAGAACACCTCTTTGGCAGGTGTCTATCTAAAAATCGGTGAAGGGTCTGCAATGGCAGTTCCCCTTCCCTCAACGAGTGTGTCTGCGTAGGTAATGAGGATGGCATCCGACTGTGAAAAGGCGGCCGCCTTTCCGACGGCTTTGTGTTTCTTTAAAAACACGTCCAGAATGGCCGTGATCCTGTGAAAAGGCAACGGTCCCCTTTTGGCTTGCCGTAGATGTTTTGCAGAATCGATCGCATGGCAATGCCCCCACCGATAACATTCGGTCGCACAATGTCGTTGACTTTTTTAGTGTTTGATGTTTTTTTTATTTTGTCGAAACGAGTCAACGTAATCGATTTATCGAACGTGCGGACGCCACGATGTATATCCCCTTCGACAAGGTTAACAACATCGGATTCATTTCCACCCGTTTTGCCGGGACCGACGGTGTTTCACTGGAAACGGAAAAATGGGCCCGTGTCTTCGAAAAAGAGGGCTTTCACTGTTTCTATTTTGCCGGTGAACTGGACAGGCCCTCGTCACAGTCCCACCTGGTGCCGGCAGCCCATTTTATGGACCCGGGCATTCGGTCTATTTTCAACGCCGCATTCGGCAGTCATGCCAACGGGGTGCGCACACGGCAACTGACCACGGAAATTTACGACCTCAAGGAGCATCTCAAAGATGCGTTATACGATTTTATTGCCAAATTCAAGATAGATCTTCTGATTCCCGAAAACGCGCTGACCATTCCCCTCAACATCCCCCTCGGTCTGGCCATCACCGAGGTCATCGCCGAAACCGGTCTGCCGACCATCGCCCACCACCACGATTTTTTCTGGGAGCGCCCGCAGTTCAAGACCAATGCGGTTTGGGACTATCTCAACATGGCTTTTCCGCCCCATCTCCCGACCATCCGGCACGTGGTGATCAATTCATCGGCCGACAATCAGCTCGGTCTCAGAACGGGTATTTCCGCCACGACCATTCCCAATGTCATGGATTTCGCGCATCCGCCCCCCCCACCGGATGCCTATGCCAGCGATGTCCGCGAGGCCCTGGGGCTCGACCCGGATGAACGGCTCATTCTGCAGCCGACGCGGGTGGTGAAGCGCAAGGGAATTGAAAATGCCATCGAGCTGGTGAGCCGCCTGGGGATGAAAGCCCTGCTGGTCATTTCTCACGCCTCCGGGGACGAGGGGCACGACTACGAACAACGGATCATCGACTATTCACGACGCATGCAGGTCAACACCCGGTTCGTATCTCAGATCATCAACGACCGCCGGGGAACCACTCCGGACGGGCGTAAGATCTACACCCTCCAGGACATCTACCACCATGCCGATTTCGTGACCTATCCCTCGACCCGCGAGGGATTCGGCAATGCTTTTCTGGAAGCGGTCTACTTCAGAAAGCCGATATTGGTCAACCATTATTCCATCTATACCTTTGACATCAAGCCCAAGGGATTTTCAGCCGTGGAAATTGACGGATACGTCACCGACGAAGCGGTCGAAAAGACACGCGCCCTGATCGAAGACACCCGGCTCCGGGAAGAGATGGTGGAAAACAACTATGCCCTCGGTAAAAAATTCTATTCCTACGAGGTACTTCACGACAAATTGATGAACCTGATGGTGTAATGCGTTTCTTTCCAGCCTCAGTTCGCAATATCTCTCAATTCGACTTCGCAAAACTTCTAATTTCAGCTTCCGATAAACGGCCCCGCACACCTGCAAAACATATTCAACCAATTGATATCATAAGACTTATGATTACATGGCAGTCCCTGGCATACTTTATGCTAATTCTGGGGTAGGAACGCGATACTCTCAGACAGCGCTAGCCATACACGGAGGAGGCAATATGTATAAAACAATTCTGGTTCCTCTGGACGGCTCCAAACGAGCTGAAAATAGTGTTGAGACATGTGGAACAGCTGGCCTTCTGTTACGGCGCAAAAGTCATTTTTCTCCAGGTGCTCAAGCCACCCACAATGATCGACTATACCATTCCCCACCCTGAACTTTACGAAAGACAACTCAATGACCAGCTAAGTGAAGCAAAGACGTTATCTGGACGGCCATAAGGGCCAGTTTATGGAGAAAAAGATTCAATCAACATCACGGGTTGAGTTCGGATCCGTGGTTAAAGAGATCCTTCGTGCGGCTGAACAGGAAAATGCCGACCTGATCGCCATATGCAGCCACGGTCGCGGCGGTCTGTCACGATTGTTTTACGGCAGTGTAGCAGCAGGCGTACTCAACCGCGTAGACCGTCCGCTGCTTGTCATACGTGCCCGGAACGAATCGAATAGGAATTTTGTCGCATCCTTGGCGATACACCCTAATAACACAAAGAAAAGGAGACGCATTATGGATGCCCTAATTATCATGATACTGGCATTTATCGGATACATCGTCATGTATCAGCTCTACGGTAAATACATCGGCAGTAAAATATTCGCCCTGTCCGAGGCTGCCAAGACACCGTCCGTCGAACTCGAAGACGGCATGGATTATGTTCCCACCAAAAAGGAAGTGATTTTCGGTCACCACTTTACTTCCATCGCCGGCACCGGTCCCATTGTCGGACCTGCCATTGCCATCATCTGGGGTTGGGTACCGGCCCTGCTGTGGGTGTTTCTGGGCAGCATCATCATGGGGGCAGTGCATGATTTCGGATCCCTGATCATTTCCATGCGCAACCAGGGCAAATCGATTTCAGAATACACCGCCAAATATGTGAATGATCGTACCAAGTTTCTATTCTTTCTGATTGTTTTTCTGGAGTTGTGGATCGTGATCGCCATCTTCGGATTGATTATCGCCGTTATTTTTGCCATGTATCCCCAGTCTGTCCTGGCGGTCTGGGTGGAAGTGCCCATTGCCGTATACCTGGGCTATCTCATTTATAAGAAAGGGGCCAACGTCATGGTATGGTCGATTTATGCCGTCATTGCCATGTATGTCTGCGTGTTTCTCGGTCCCTACCTGCCCTTTAAAATGCCGGCCATTGCCGGGATACCCCCCACGGGTGTGTGGACCATTATCCTGCTGGCATACGGGTTTATCGCGTCCACCCTACCGGTAACCACCCTGCTGCAGCCCCGTGATTTCATCAACTCCCATCAGCTGGTGATTGCCATGGCACTTTTGATGCTGGGTGTGCTGGTGGCGAGCTTCGGTGGCAACCTGGAAATCGTGGCACCTGCCATACAGACAACCCCGGAAAAAGCCCCTCCCATGTGGCCGTTTCTGTTCATCACCATCGCCTGCGGCGCCATTTCGGGCTTTCATGCCCTGGTGTCTTCCGGTACCAGCGCCAAACAGGTCCGCAATGAAAACGATGCCTTGTTTGTGGGCTACGGCTCCATGCTGATGGAAGGCGCCCTGGCAACCCTGGTCATCATTGCCGTGGCTGCCGGTATCGGCATGGGATATACCACCAAGGCAGGTGAAACACTCACCGGTGTGGCTGCCTGGACCACCCACTATGCATCCTGGGCGGCGGCGAACGGTCTGGGTTCCAAGATCTCGGCTTTTGTGGACGGTTCGGCCAACATGATCATGACCCTGGGTATTTCCAAAACGTTCACCCTGGCCATCATGGCCGTTTTCGTGGCATCCTTTGCCGGCACCACCCTGGACACGGCCACCCGGATTCAACGCTATGTCATCGGTGAACTGGGGCAAAGCCTCAAGCTGAATTGGTTAACCGGCCGTTACGTGGCTACCGCGTTGGCCGTCGGAAGTGCCCTGATCCTGGCCTTTGCCACCGGGGCCAGCGGCAATGGCGCGCTGAAACTGTGGCCGCTTTTTGGAGCCGTCAACCAGACACTGGCCGCACTGGCCTTGATCATCATCACCCTCTATCTGCAATCCAAGGGCGGTTTAAAGTGGCTCATTGCGGGATTGCCGGCTGTCTTCATGTCGATCATGACCATTTGGGCCCTGATAATGAATCAACTTTCATTCGCTACGGCACATAATAGTCTTTTACAGACCATCAATTTCATCATACTTGTGATTGCGGTCTGGATTTCCATCGAAGGCCTGATCAAATTCTTCTCGCCGACGCATATCGTAGAAGATCCAACACCGGTGGCAACCTAGCACCATAACACCTGAACCATAATATCCGGGGTGTCGGTAACTCACGATACCCCGCTCAAACTTTTTCGGGAGGCCCTGATCAGAATGCACCACCGATTAAAAAAAATCTATATTGCCATCCTGTCGCCGGCACTGGCCTGTTTTATTGCCGTATGCGTGCTTCGACAAATTCACCCAGGCATGGATATGCCGGTGCAGACCAGGGCCTTTGTCACACCCATGATTTTTATATTGGCCGCTGTTTTTGGGGTTGCCGGCCCGATTCTATACCGCTCTTTTTTTGCCCATTCACACAGGCATGTTCATGAAGTTCCGCCTGAAGCGCTATTCATATTCGAACGCAATCTAACCGGGATGACCCTGGTAACACCCTACCTGGCGCTGGTGGCTTATTTTCTGCAGCTTCCGCGTTTTTATCTCGCGGCAACCCTTTTAATGGCCCTGTACGCTGTTTACTACACCTACCCTTCTCATAAACGCATTGCCTTTGATGAGAAAATATTTCGAACACCTCATGTGAAGCCGGTTGACCCGACACATTGACGAAAAGAGAAAAAGAGACAATGGTTTCAATGCTCGATAGCTTAAAAAACAAAATGACTGCGGCTTTTAAAACCACCGACGCCGTTATGCGCGGCAGGGCCGTTGAAACCATAGAATACGAACTCGGTGAACTGGACAATATTTTCGGGATTCTGGTTTTAGGTGCCCTGATTGGAATTCCATCGCCCCCCATCCACATAACCATGGAGCTGTTGCCCCTGATGAACCGGGAACTGGATCTGATGCTGGAAAAAATCTCCATTGCCCAGGATCCGCTGAGCGATCTTTTTTCAGTATTACAAATCGATTGAAAGCACACCATGACCTCTGAAATCCAATTTTTCATCGGGAAAGGCGGCGTCGGCAAATCGACCACATCGGCCTTAACGGCCTTGAACCTGGCCCATGCCGGTTGCGACACACTTCTGGTATCCATGGATCCGGCCCATAACCAGAGAGATATTTTTCAAGAGCCTTTCTCCGAAAAGCCAAAACAGGTGCTGCCGCTGCTGTCCGTCAAAGAGATCGATACGGATTTCTGGATCAAAACCTACCTGAAGGATACCGAGTCACAGTTGAAAAAAATGTACAGTTATCAAAGCGCATTCAATATCCAGAATTATTACCGTGTGCTGAAATATTCCCCGGGGTTGGAAGAATACGCCATGTTGCTCGCGTTTGAAAACATACTTCACACGACAACGAAAATGGATGCCATTATTTTCGACATGCCCCCGACGGCGTTGACCCTGCGGTTTTTTTCGCTGCCGTTTATCACGCTTGTCTGGCTGAAGGAGTTGTTGCAACTGAGAAATACCATTTATGAGAAAAAAGAAATCGTTTCCAAGATTAAACTGGGTCACAAAAATATCGAGCAGGACAAGGTGAAAATCAGACTGGGAACATTGATCGACAGTCATGAGCGCCTGAAAGATCTGTTTTTCGCCGAAACCACCCACATCAACCTGGTACTTAACAATGATCCCTTGTCTTTGGCGGAAGCCGTCCGGATTCAACAAAAGCTGGAAGACATCGGCATAGGGATCCATTCGATAATTCTAAACAAAGTGCAAGAAAACAAAGTGAATCGTGATATCGCCGGCGCCTTTAATGGATACACCATAAAGTGCTTCTCCAACAGTACGAGAGATCTTTACGGGTTGGAGGCTCTTAAAGCATACATTTTAGAAAACCCTAGCCTATCAAAGGCAAAACATGAAGGAGAATCGAAATGAAAATTGCCGTTTCATCCACAGGGCCGACACTCGAGGACCAAGTAGATCCCCGTTTTGGAAGATGCTCGTATTTTTTAATCGTCAATCCGGCCAGCATGGAATTTGAAGCACTGCCCAACACCAACGCAGAACTGGGCGGTGGTGCGGGCATTCAGTCGGCCAAGTTAGTCCTGGAAAAGGGAGCATCGGTCATTTTGACCGGCAACTGCGGCCCCAATGCCGTTCAGGTCTTTGAGCAGGGAGGCGCCCATATCGTTACCGGTGTCAGCGGTATGGTAACCCAGGTGGTTCAGCAATTTGCAGCCGGTTCTCTAAAACCTTCCAACGCAGCACAACCGGCGGGTCGTTACACCGGTGCCGGCGGTCGCGGGATGGGTGGCGGTGGTCGTGGTATGGGCGGTGGTGGCGGCCGCGGGATGGGCGGAGGCCGGCGTTCCTGATAAGCTGGGTGCCCGGTACATCCTGTCGATCAACTTAGGTGAAGGCAAAGGCATCTACATCTTATCATGAAAACTGGCGTCCGGAAGCGGTAGTGTCAGTCAACTTTCTGCCAAAGGACAATCTTTACACGAGGACCGATATCAGTCCGGATCTTCTTAGAAAATCCGTGAAACGTTTCAATGCTGCCGGCTTAGAGCGTTTGTCATAATAACGTTCCGATAGCGGCAGTTTTTTGAGTCCGCGATGGATTATAAATGACATCTAATATGGCCTGATCCAAACGCTCTAATAGTTGTTCTTGGTTTTTACAAATATGATTATTGAACCAGCGAGCTCTCATTGTAAGCCAGATTCTTTCGATAGGATTTAAATCTGGCGAATATGGTGGCAAATATTTTGGTTGCCATCCATGCCATTTGGTCGATACTTTGCGATGCCATGAGGCGTTGTCCATAATCAAGACATTGATCGTTCTTTGAAATGAAACGGTTTTACTCGCCTCGCTTTTTGAAAATCAACCCATCAACACCAGAAAGATTGAAACAGTTAATCCATTTTCTTAATATGCGATATGGCATATCGTTCCGTAAAAGTCTAGATTTTTTGTTGATGAAATCAACACCATAGCGGTTGTCACAATCTGAATAATTTCAACCGATAAGTGAACACATCGTTGCCTGATTGTAAATTAGACCAAACGGAACATATTTATGACAACCGCTATAATTGCGGCGCACTTCTATGTAACATCGTTTTTGTTCCCAATTCATAAAAAGCTATCTCTGCGCCCTTGCCGTTTCAGAAATCGTTGATTACGCTGCTTCAATCTCCCGTCGGGCCGCCATATCCACCAGTATTCTTTCTCTGGCCTTATCGATACCAAGCGCTTGGCGTTTTTTATCAATATGAGCGATCATTTTATGGGCATGTTTGATGGGATCGATCTCCAAATCCCACATGCCGCCGTACATTTTTTCAAATTCTTCGAACAAGTATTTTTGAAAGACCGGCGCACCCGTAACGGGAAGCGTTACCCCAAATACGGTGTAGACACCGGATGCCACAAAATAATGACCAATGCTGATGGCTTTTTCACTCATCCATTCCGGCGCGCTGCCGGCGGCCGGCAAATCGCTGATGTCTTTGCCCAAGCCCCCTGCTTTAACAACCTCGGTAGCCGCCAGAAGTATCCGGCTGTTGTCTACACACGACCCCAGATGCAGCACCGGGGGAATGCCGACTGTTTCACAAACTTCCGCCAAACCCGGTCCACAAAACACAGCAGCTGTTTCCGGGGTAAGCAGTCCTTCCATGGCACATGCAATCGCATTGCATCCGGTTGTCAGAACAATCACATCGTTCTTTATGAGTTCTTTTACGATCTGAACATGGCCTTCATTGTGTTTTGTCCGTGCATTGTTGCATCCTACGACACCGCCGATACCCCTGATCCTGCCATTGATAATATTGTCGTTCAATGTGTAGTAAGACCCACGAAAGGTTCCGCCAAGATGATATTTAATGGATTCCACACCAAACCCAGCGACAATCGGCGATTTCTGTTTGGGGATCATCACTTCAGACCCTCTGTTTTCATAGTTGTCGATAGCCAGTTTAACAATTCGTTTTGCATCCTCCAAGGCATGGTGTTCATCAAATTCGATATGTATCACGTTGTCCTGTTCCATTTTTGCAATGGGGTGCGTGGTAATCAGTTTGGTGTGAAAACATTTGGCAACATTGGCAAGATTTTGGAAGATACATTGAATATCAACAACCATAGCATCACAAGCACCTGTAATAACTGCTAGTTCCTGCTGAAGAAATGTTCCACACAACGGCACGCCGTGGCGCTGCAAAATCTCATTGGCTGAACAACAGATACCGGAGAGTTGAATGCCTTTTGCCCCCTTTGATTTTGCATATTGCTCCATTTCTTTGGTTTGTGCCACAGCCACGATCATTTCAGAGAGAACCGGCTCATGCCCATGGATAACAAGATTTACCATGTCTTCCTTCATAACCCCGAGATTGGCTTCCGACACCGCAGGATAGGGTGTTCCAAAAAGAATGTCTTGAAGGTCGGTTGCCAACATGGATCCACCCCAGCCATCGGCAATGGCGGCGCGGGTGCCCTGTTTCATCAGATTTCGATAATCCTGATCCACACCGATGTGGGTGCGATGCATGATTTCAACAATTTCTCTATCAATATTCCGGGGAACAACACCCATTTTTTTCCATATCTTGTATCGTTCTTCAGGTGCTCTTTTGGCATAGAGAAGTTCGCCGCCTACTTTACCCCATTCATTCATCGCCTTTTCACCCACTTCCAGGGCAACTTCGTCTAAATCCCGATCCAGTTTTTCCCCGTCAATTTCAACTTCGGTGGCAACACCCAAATGCTTGGCAACCTCAACCAACTTTTGGGTATCTTTAATTCGATAGGCATCGGTCTCTTTTCTGGCAGCGGTCAAAAACACTTCGGCTACGGACCGGCCGTGATCGGAATGGGCAGCAGCACCGCCCGCAATCATGCGGATGAAATTACGCGCAGCAATGGTGTTGGGTGTTGCACCACAAATTCCTTTGCGTTCGTCTTCGCCTTCTATACCGCTTTTTGGTAAAGGCAACCGACAGGGACCCATGCCACAATTTTTGCAGCAGGTGCCTTGCGTCCCAATATTGCAGGGTTTCATTGTCACGGCCCGGTCAAACACTGTTTCAATACCCAATTCATGGGCGCGTTGAATCATTTCCTGACTGGCCGGATCGATCGTGGCGGCCATTGGATCTGCAACTTTTTCGGTCTTGGTCTGTTTGATCTTCTTTTCCTCTACCATTTGATCCTCCTTCAGTTTCAGGGGTCTATACACCAGCTAGTAAGGCTGAGACGAGAAAACCTGATGTATCCGCTCAACAAAAATGTTTTCTCTGGCGCGTGATAAAATACGCCACCGATCGTTATGAGACAATACTTATAACTACGAGAGACAGCATGAACTGTGCCATGCTTCAAATAAAATAGTATTTTATAGAATATCAAAATGTTAGCATGGTGTATGAGACCAAGGCCATGAGGGAGAATCGTCATATTTAGAATTTTTTAGACAATGATTTTAGAAACTTTTCTAAATTGCATATGGTTCAGTCTGTGAATTGGAAACCCAAATCATGATATCAGGCGACTTGGGTTATGTGGGAAAAGAGAGACTTGATAAATTAAGAGGGCAGATTTCAGTTTCGAAAGCATGCAATTTGAAACGGGTGCCCTGCTTTATTTCAGGGCAACCTTGGTACGATCGTGAAAATTGACAAATAAGTAGTAGTCAGGATGCCTCAAGCAGGCATTTTATATCGGTAATTTTCTCCTTTGCCCTGGCATAGCCTTCCTGGATGGTATGCGCCACCTGATCGAAATCGAGCATTTTCAAATCCCCAAGGTGGGGCTGTATCAAAACGTCCGGAGGGGTCACCGCCAGATTGACACGCGCTATGCGATTCTGCATGATGTTGATGGCGGTGGTAACCGTCTCTATGATGTCGGGCATGGCAGCTTCTTTTTTAAACAGGTCGTTGATTTTACTTTTAAAGCTAAGTTCAGCGCTCTCATAATACAGCGACATTTTTTGGATGAGTTCATTTTTGCTTTCTGCATGTTTTACGGGTGTCTGTTCGCTCAGGTTTTTTCGTTTTTTGCGTTTGATCTTGGAGACGCTTCCGCTGCTGAGATCCACGGCAATCACTATATCCACGCCCGTTGCCCGGGCGACGCTGACG
This sequence comes from uncultured delta proteobacterium, assembly GCA_963701385.1. Classification (GTDB taxonomy): domain Bacteria; phylum Desulfobacterota; class Desulfobacteria; order Desulfobacterales; family B30-G6; genus B30-G6. The sequence continues at coordinate 54,005 of CAVOZW010000010.1, read as the reverse complement.
GGCACCGGGTCCACCAAGCCACCATCTACTAGCCAGCGATTCTTGATCCGTGCCGGCGCAAAAAGACCGGGTATGGAAATGCTGGCCCTGAGAGCCTCCAAGATGTTCCCGGACTTTAAGACCACCTTTTGGCCTGTTTCAAGGTCTGTGGCCACCATCATCACGGGGATATTCAATTCTGAAAAATGCTGTACATCGGTGTGTATGGTAAAAAGCTCCCTAAGTCTTTTGGTGCCGTCCAAAAGACCGGAGCGTGGCAGCACAATGTCAAAATAGGAAAAGACTTTTTTGCCGTCCATCTTGAGAACATATTCTTTGAGGCTAGCGATGCTTCCGCTGGCATAGATGGCCCCGACATAGGCGCCGACACTGCACCCGACAATGACATCGATGGGGATATTCTCTTCTTCCAGCGCCTGGATGGCCCCCAGGTGGGCCCACCCGCGCGAAGACCCGCAACCCAGAACCAGAGCGACCGTTTTTGCCTGTGACATGCGTTTATCCTGTGAGTTATGACCCGGGTTCAGAGGGTCCGGCCCTGTTCATACCATGCAAGGGTTTTACGTTTTACTCATTCGGTTGTAATACATCCTAAATCCGAATACCTAACTGAATAAAATCGTGAGAACTTCTTTATTTATCTTCAGGTTTCGTTATCAGTGTTTTAAGAATATCTTCTTTACCCACAATACCCACCAGTCTGCCTTCATGCACTACGGGAATCGTATGTAAGCCGCTATCCACCATCAGCCCGGCCACCACCTCGATGCCCATGTCCGGTTCCACAGAGACCGGATCAGGCGTCATGGCCTGGGCAACCGTGATGGCGGCTATCTTCTGGACCTGTTTTTCCATCTGTTTTGTCGACGATATTGAGAAAACACCATCCATGAACGTAAAAAAAGAGGGTATCGGAAGGCGCTTCTGCTGAGCGATCAAATCACTTTGACATAAAAGCCCCACCAGTTTTCCCGTTTCATCCACAACAGGAATTCCATTGATACGCTTCTCTAAAAGGAGTTTGGCTGCCTGCACGACTTCCATCTCCGGGAATACGGTAATGAGTTCCGTTGTCATAATATCTTTAACTTTAAGCATGGCACCTCCTCGGTACAAACTGATTGCCCCTTTTCAGCACAGTGACGCAACTGTTTTCGAACTGAAATATCGTTGTAAACCCCGTCCGAACGCCCAAGCCAACGTGAGACTTACGATTGGGCCTCAAATGATGGTATTCGGTCATTACCCCGAGATCAAGCCCTATTTCGAGCCTCTATTAGGGGACGTTGTTTACAAATTATACAAAGCTATTTTGAACCGCAAAAGCGAGCGCATTCCCCGTAGCTTGCTGCGGGGTTAGCGAACGAATCTAAATTAGACAGAATTCCTTACGGTCGAAGATTCCTCGTAGCTTGCTGCGAGGTTCTTCAATTATGCTTTATTCCGCTTTAATATCTGTGCGACACCAGAGGTAGATATGCCCAACCGCCTTGCCGTTTCTGCTAATGAAACACCATAACCATTGACCAGTTTCGATGCGATAGCTTTTCTCAACTTCGGCAGAGGCGGGCGTCGGCTGCCGGATTGAAGCATGGATATGCTAACCTTTTCCTTGCGGCAATGTGTCTCCACCACCCCATTGATGGTATTCTGCAATTCCAAAGCAGGCAGCTGATATTTTACCTTTTCATTCGCATTGTTAATGACTCCTAATACAAATTCACCGCTTCCAAGTATCCTTGCATCACTTTGTTCGTGGTTACCTCTGTTTCTCATGGCTTTTACAATTGACCACCCACCCATGGATCGAATTAATCCACCACCGGTCAATTCCGGTCTTTTCCCAAGGGCGATCCCTCTGTCGACAAATTCTTTATAGAATTTTTTTGCTTGATTTTCCTTCTCGCCAAACCATTGCAGGACATATTCTCTGTCTTGCCAGTCGTTGGGATAACGATTCATGATAACGGAATGACCGCACCATCTGTATCTCTCAAGCTTTGCCAATGTTTCAACCATGCCAGCTCGTAACGGGTTTAAATGAATATATCGCACAAGTTCTCTAAAATAGGTATCTTCCTCGCAAACGATTGATTTATATCGGTTTTGAAATAGGTGCCCATAACGTTTGTGTCTTAAGTTATACAATATAGCATAACCCGAAAGAAGCCGACGCATGAATGTCGGCAGACCGACAGAACTGCTTCGGAGCAAAATATGGGCATGATTGGTCATGAGCGCCCAGGCATAAATAGATGTTCTCGTATCCAAGGCTATCGCCCCCATGCGGGTTACAAAGTCTTCACGATCTGTATCGTCATCAACAATCTTGCGCTTTTCAATCCCCCGAACAATCACATGGTGCAATGTTCCCGGGGCGTCAAGCCTGGGCCCTCTTGGCATATCTGTTCCCCTAACTTAGTTCCTGTTATTGATATTTTCACCTGTTTATAGCGCCCATTCCTCTTAAATCTCTTTTTCATTTTTATATCACCCTGATAATCAGTTTTGTTTAATTTGTCAACAACGTCCCCTATTAAAATATCTTTAACTTTGATCATGGGACCTCCTCGACTTTGTGAACAAAATCGATCTTTAATTCATATTCATGTTCCCCCAGCACCTTTTGCCGCACAAAACCCAGTTTTTTTCCTAGGGCCAGCATTTGGGTGTTTTCCGACAGCACGCTTCCGTGAACGCGCTCGAGCCCACGATTCCTGGCAATGGACAAACACTTTTTAAGCAATGCCGCCCCAATACCCTTTCCGTGCCACTGGTCCGCGACGACAACCGAAAACTCGGCCTCTTTGAGATTTCTCTCAGAGATAATCCGGGCAACGCCCAACATGTTTTCCTGGGGGTGGGGCCCAGAAAATGCCACCATGGCAATTTCACGATCGTAGTCTATCTGGGTCAGTCGGACAAGCATGCTGTGGGACAGCTGTTTGAGCGGTGTGAAAAAACGCAGATAAACACTTCTGGGGGAAAGACTATCGAAAAGATTCACCAGCAAGGGCGCATCTTCCGGTCGAATGGGTCTGACAAACAGATCCACACCCATTGTTGTTTGAATATGTTCTTCGTAATGTTCAGGATAGGGACTGATGACCAGGTGAAGGGGGGCTTTTTTCTGGGGTGCTTTCAGGAAAATTCTGGCGTCCACCGCACAGACCGTGTCCCCTTGGATAAAGAGTGGATTGATATCGAGTTCATCGATTTCCGCAAAGTCCGTCACCAGATCCGACAAGCGGATCAGTATCTCTTCAAGCAATTGAATGTTGGCAGGCGGGCAAGCTCTGTAACCTTTGAGCAAGGTGAAAAGCTTGGTTTTTTCCATGAGTCTTCGGGCCAGAAGATGATTTAGGGGTGGCAATGCAATCGCCCGATCGTTAAGGATCTCCGTCAATATTCCGCCCATACCAAAGAGTATGACCGGCCCAAAATCGCGATCCTTTTTCGTGCCCATGATAATTTCATAATCGGCAGACCTTAGCATGGGTTGAATGGTAACCCCCTGGATCCTGGCTTTTGGATCGAAGTCCTTGGCGTGTTGTAGAATATTTCCAAAAGCCACCAATACGTCCTGCTCATTTTTTATGTCCAGGTAGACGCACTTGGCATCCGATTTATGGGTGATGTCGCGTGAATTTATTTTCATGACCACCGGAAAACCCACATCTGTTGCCAGCTTGACGGCATCCTCTTCTGTTGTGGCATTTTCGGTCCTGTTGACCGGAATCCCATACGATGAAAGCACTAATTTTGACGCCAGCTCGGTCAACAACCCCTCGCCTTGCTCAAGTGTCTCATGGATCATCCGATCGACGGTTGGCCGATCGATGGTCGGTCTGTTTTGGCGCCTGGATGGAATCTGTTGGAGCATTTGTTTGTTCTGGGCATCCCGATAAATATCGATGAATGCGCGCACAGCCCGTTCAGGGGTATCGAAAGTGGGAATACCGGCCTGATTGAAAACCTCCCGGCCCTTCTCCATATCCAATCCCCCCACCCAGGATGTAAAAATCGGTTTGGGCTTGTTGTTAAGAAGATCCACCAGAGAAACAGCGAGTTCGGTTGTATCGGTGAGACCCTGAGGCGCGGCCATAATTAATACGCCATTGACTTCCGCTGCATTCAAGCAAATCGTGACAACCTTGCGGTATGTTTCAGAAGTGGCCTCTCCGAGCATATCGACAGGATTTCTCCTGCTCCAGAAAGGGGGTAGAACCGCATCTAACTGATGAATCGTTTCCGGGCTCAATTCAACGGGCTCAAACCCGTAGTCGGACAGGGTATCCATGGCGATAACACCTAAGCCGCCGGCATTGGTGATAACCACAAGGCCGGGACCCACAGGTCTGGGTTGTTTGGACAGCATCTCTGCACAGTCAAACAGCTCTTCAAATGTTTTTACCCGCAGAATGCCGGCCCTTTCAAAGGCGGCGTCGTAAACTGCGTCCTCTCCCGCCAGGGCGCCTGTGTGCGAAGCCGCTGCCAGGGAACCCGCCCTGGTCCGCCCGGCCTTTAACGCGATGATCGGTTTTACACGCGCCACCGCACGGGCAGCACTCATAAATTTCCTAAAATGCGTAATGCTTTCCACATACATCACAATACTGTTCACGTCACGCTCGCCACCCAGATAGTCGATCACATCGCCAAAATCAACGTCCAGCATGTCCCCGAGACTCACGATATGACTGAATCCAATCTTTTCCTTGAGTGAAAGGTCCAGTACGGCCGTGCAGATAGCACCACTTTGGGAAATAAAGGCCATCTTTCCAGGCAGCGGCATGGTTTTCACGAAGCTGGCATTGAGTTTGGCACGGCTGCAAAGAATGCCCACACAGTTTGGCCCGATGATTCGCAGGGTCGTGTTTTGGGTTTCCCGTTTAATGGCGGCCTCGATCTTTTTGCCTTGCTCTCCGGCTTCTTTGCCGCCGGCGGAAATGATGATCGCACCCCCGACACCGGCCGCAGCACATTCTTTGATTATGTTGGGTGCCGATGAAATAGGTGTCGCCAAAACCGCCAGATCGACACCGGCGTTCAGATGCCCAATCGATGCGCAGGAGGGCTTTCCCCACAGTTTCCTGTGTTTCGGGTTGATGGGGTGGATATTCCCGGCATATTGGCTGTTGATGAGGCCCTGCATGACGGCACGCCCCACACTACCCTTTCTTTCACTGGCACCTATGACCGCTACCGATTTTGGATGAAATATTTTATCCAGATTGTCGACACTCATTTCTCAAACCCCAATAAACTGCCTCAGCGTATCACCCAAACCGTGCGCTCACGCGCCAAATGGATGACCTTGTTGGTAACCCTGCCGATAAAAAAACCCCGCACATGAGAACGACCTTTTCTGCCCATCATGATGGTCCCGAAATCGTGCAGACGGGCCTCGTCTGCGATGGCCTGTGCTCGGCTGTTCATGTTGCTGACGATCTTGGTGGAAATCAATTTGGATGCAAAGCCGGCCTTGACCAATTTTTTCCTAGCCAAATCAAATGACGACCCCAATTCTTTTTTAGCGGCCTTGATGAATGCGTTTGATGCCCCGGTCTGAGGCATCTCGGAAAGCTTGCTTTCAGCCCCTCGAATCACATGAAACAGCTCCACCTGGTAATCAAACCCGGCCAGAGTCGATCCGACAAAATCGATTGCCCGCATGGCATCCTTGGACCCATCGAATCCCATCAGGATTTTTTTGTTCGCTGGTTTCTTGCCCACCAAAATCAATGGCGTAAACACGATGTTCGAGACAAGCTTGGTGGCAACACTGCCCAGCACGATACCTCGCAATGTCGTTGTACCGCGTCGCCTGCTAACCACGGCATCATAGCCGTTCTGTGCTTCCCGGATAATGTCTCTTGCGATCCCTTTTTTACGCTTTTGAATCTTGGTTTCGATGGATGCGGAAGGAATTCCCGCTTTTTCGAGTATGCCTTTGGCCCTTTCCATGTGGTCCTGAATCAACTTTTTCTGACTCAGTTCCCAAGCGTGGACCTGCTTGGCAATGGCCCTGCTTGCTGCGCTGTTTTCCAAATCCCAGTAGCTTTCCGGTACGGCACTGAAAACGTTGAACAGTACGATATGCATACCATGAAATGCATTATTTCGAGCAATATATTTCAGCGTGTTAACAGCACGGTCAGATCCATCTACCGGCACCAGTATTTTCTTTTGCACCTCATTTTCCATCAGAGCTACTCCCCTTTTTTCTTTTCTGAAAAAAATTCGCGTCGATTTTCCCGCTGGTCGATCATGTAAAGTAAGGTCGCTTTTTCCATGAGCCTTTTTTGCAGCGCTGCCAGTCGGTTCCGATCAATATGGCGCATTCGAATATAAACCTTTCGAAAGCCTTCCGGGACCTTGTCGTAAGAGGTGAGGATACTGACCATCTGTCCTCCGAATTCCCTGATAACATCAGCGAGATCCTTGATCGTTCCGGGTTTGTCCTGGACTTTGAAGGCAAACTGGATTCCCCCGGCATGAATGCCCGTCAGTGAAATAAGCACCCGGAACAGGTCCGTTTGGGTAATCACACCCACGACACGATCTTTTTCGTCCACCACCGGAGCACCTGAAATTTTATTGCTCAGCAGCAGATTGGCAGTCTCCTCAACCGACCAATCCAGTGGCACTGCTATGGGATTTTTGGTCATGATGTCTTTGACCTTGATTTTCGTCAAAAGATATAGCAGTTCATGAATTTCCAAACTGGTGGCATCCGACGCCGAGGCTCTTTTCAGATCGCGGTCGGTGATGATCCCCACCAGTTTACCCTTTTTCACCACCGGCAGCATGCGAATGTGGTGTTGTTTCAAAATCGCTGTGGCGTCCTGCATAGAATTTTCGACACCGATGGTAATAACATTTTTACTCATCCAATTCTTGACCAACATGATGACCTCCTTAAAGAAATCGTGAGAACGAGTTTATGAAACGCGACCTCGTCGCTTGTTTTCGTAGTGCTGAATTTTCGGCCCCTACTGTGCGTCACAATGCACATCATATACATTTATCATTGCTTTTCCGGTGGTTCTCATCTGAAAACCCGCTTTCGATCAACCGCTTCAGACATGCCTCAACGGTTCTTGATGTGAAGGGTTTGGGAATAAGTTCTTTTGCCCCCGCCTGTTTCGCCCGATGAACATCGACTTCGGATGCATAAGCGGTTATCAATATTTTTAACGCATTCGGATGCGATTTCTTGATTCTCTCCAAAAAAGAAATGCCGTCCATACCGGGTAATTTGTAATCGGTGATGATGATGTCGAACTTCCGGCTATCAAGTTCCGCCAGTGCCTTTTCAGCCGTTTCATGGACAGATATACGGCAGTCCTCGGACTCGAAATATATGCACAGAGAATCCCTTATCCACTCGTCGTCATCCACCAGCAATATGTTCATTCCCCTTAATTTGAGAAAGATATCCATATTGCCGTCTATTGGTCCTGAAGCGTGATGTCCAATTCTCCCTTGGGAAGCGGGATAATATCAACCATGACTATAAGCATGAGCATATTGCATGCCAATACTGAAAACCGACCAAATAACATATCTTATCAAGGCGTTATCATACAGCGTGCACATATAAACATCACGGATACCCCTTGAAAATAGAAATTTTTCTAAAGACTGTTCGCAAAACCGAGAATCATCATAATTTTTTGACAATGAATTTGTGCCGGACTTATTTGGGCAGCAGTTTTTTCCTGCGGTATCGAAAGGTGTGATGATTGATGTGCAGTAGCCTGGCAGCCTGACTTTCATTCCCCCGGGCCATCTTCAAGGCTGTCTCGATATAGTGCTTTTCAAGCGATTTAAGCCGCGATTCGAGATAAATCCCCTCCGATGGAAAAGCGTTTAGATCCTGCGCATTGGGTCGTTGTGAACCCCGTTGCGGGTTGCAAAAACCCGTCGGGTCCAGATCACCCATCACCAGTTCAGGTCCTTTGCCGACAAGAACGGCGGCTTCCATCAAATTTTTCAATTCTCGCACATTTCCGGTCCAGTCATGTGCCAGCAACACTTCCTCTACGTCGGTTGATATGTGGGTAAACTGTTTGTCGAATTTTTCAGAGAATTTCTTCAGAAAATGCTTTGCCAGGGGCATGATGTCCTCAGGGCGTTCGTTCAGGGAAGGAACCTGAACTTTAATGACGCCCAGCCTGAAGTAAAGGTCTCTTCTGAATTGATCCGCTTCTATCATTTTGATGAGGTTTTTGCTCGTCGCAGAAACAACGCGGGTTTTGATCCGACATTTTCTCGATCCGCCGAGTCGATAAAATTCTCCAAGCTCAAGGAATCGCAACAGCTTGGCCTGTGCCTCCAATCGAAGATCACCCACCTCATCCAGAAACAGGGTTCCGTTGGCTGCTTCTTCGATCAAGCCCTTTTTACCGTTCGCCCCAGCGCCGGTGAAGGCTCCTTTCTCATAACCGAAAAGTTCGCTTTCGATCAAATCCGTTGGAATGGCAGCACAATTGATCGTCGCAAGGGGTGATTTGAAGTTGGGGCTGTTGTAGTGGATGGCGCCGGCAATCAACTCCTTGCCTGTTCCGGTTTCACCCTGGATCAGCACCGGTGTGTCCGGACTCTTGGCCACTGTTTTGATAAAGTCCATCACATTCTGAATGGCATTGCTTTCAGCGATGAAACACGGGATGTGCTCTTCGAGATACCTTTCCTGCAGCATCTGGACTTCTTTTCTCAAACGAATGGTATCCAGTGCATTCGCGACGGCTTTTTCCAGGCTTTGCATGTGAAGCGGTTTAACCACATAGTCATGAGCACCGGCCTTCATGGCGGAAATGACCGTGTCAATGTCCTCATAGGCGGTGATCATGATGACCAGCACCTGGGGGTGTTGGGCCCTTATTTCCTTCAATGCATCGATACCGGACATACCGGGCAGGCCAATGTCCAGAATGACCAGATCCGGCGGATTTGTTTGCATCGCATCAAGGGCCTCTTCTGCGGTTGAAAATGCCACCGCCTGGTAAACCCCATCGAGCGCCATCATAATCCCTTCCCGGATGGTCTTCTCATCGTCGACGATGGCGAGTGAATACCTAATCACTGGAACGCACGCCCTTTCCGATGGGTATTTCGAGTCGAAACTCAGCCCCGCCCATATCGCTTTGATCAATATGCAGAACGCCTTTGTGATCGCTGACAATTCTGTGGCAAAGACTCAGACCGATACCGGTCCCATCGTTTTTTGTGGTAAAAAAAGGTTCAAAAACCTTATCCCTGACGTCTGCCGGCACACCAGGGCCCGAATCGGAAACTGTGATGAAAATAGAGTCCCCCTTTACCCCAGTCTTGACGGCAATTTTTTTCCCCGCGTCCATTTGCCGCATGGCTTCGGCGGCATTGCTGAGCAGATTGAGAACGGCTTCTTCGATAAAATGGGAGTCCGCATAACAAGGGGGTATATTTTTACCGAGGTATTTTTCAATGCCTATGCCGCCCTTGCGTAGGGTTACCGCGGTCAGGTTCAGGGCATCCTCGACCGGTTTATTTATCCGGATCATGGCAAATTTTGGTAGACCGGGTTTTGCAAAATCCATGACTTTTTTGATCACCGATTCAATTTTTCTTGAAGCCGATTGGAGCTGACTGATAATTTGATCGATTTTTGGGCGGCTGCCGGGTCGGTCAACCAACTTCTCCAGTGTACTTAAATATATATTGATGCCCGAAAGCGGGTTCCTGATTTCATGAGCGATGCCGGCTGCGATTCTGCCCAAAGAAGCCATCTTGTCCTGTCGGAATAGAAGCTGCTCCAATTCCATGCTTTTGGTCATATCGATCATATTCACCACAATCGATGCTTTGCCCTGGTAATCCATGAACATCACGCGACAGAAAACGCGCTTGAGGACAGGCTTGTTTCTGTCGCCCCTTGCAGGGAACAACCGGAAATCAAGATCCTGCTCGGGAACCTTTCCCATCTGGATAAGAAGACTTGCCTGCCTGACCGTTTCGACATCATCTGGGTGAATGTTATCCAAATCACCCAGAATATAGGTTCTTGGCAAAGGCCCCAGCAGCTTTTCCTGGGCCTGGTTTTGGTAGATGATTTGATTGTTTTGAACAATGGATATACCGGTAATCGAATTCTCCACCAGGCTTCTGAATCGCTGCTCACTTTTTTGCAGAGCCGACGCTGTTCTGTGGCGCTCGATCACCTTACCCAGACGCTCCGCAACAGCGTCGAGCAGGTCTTTTTCTTCTTTCAAAAACGGGTTCCCGTTGTTGTCGATTCCGTTTTCCAGGCCACCGATCACCACGGACCCTGCCGGCGTATCCTTTACCAACAAATCGCATGTTAGCCGCCACCTTGTCTCGGAAAAATTGTCGGTCTCGAAGGTCTGGTCTTCGAGGATGATTTGTGCGCACGTGTTTTCGGGGTGTCGCCAGGCCAAGGGCAAAATTTCCACAACCCGCTGGAGAATATCCTCCAGAGAATGCCACTCATCGATGATCCTGGAAATGGCAAACAAGCATTTCAGTTGTTTGTTGCGCTGGGTTAACTCGGCGTTGGCCTTCTTCAGAACCTCATGTGGCTGTTTGGGGTCGTTCCCCCTATCGTGCATTCTCTTGCCTCTGATAAGCTCTTGGTTGCCCGGCGTTGGCGGTGATTTTTTCTAGCCTGTGAAATGCCATTTTTCAACCAGCCCCATTGTCATTGGGCGCTTAGGTCTCCCTGAGTATTTTCTCCATCTCGAAGAACAGATCCTGCTCACGTATGATGCCGACGACCTTTCCGGTAATTTCCACGACCAAGCGGCGCGCATTGTTTTGAACCATCATATAGGCCGCTTCCATCAGGCTGGCGTTTCCTTGGATTGTCAACGGTGCCGGCGACATGACCTCCTCGATTCTGATTTCCGACTTTTGTTTTATTTCCTTGATGAACATCCCCTGCCAGAACATGGGGGAGTACTCGATGCTGTCGGCCATGGAAGGCTTGGGGGCCGTCAAATAGGACGGCAGTACCAGTTCGAGCAAATCCCGGATCGCCAGAATACCCTGGACCGTATCATGGTCATCCATCACCAAAACGGAACGATGGCCGGTCTCCATCAGTCGGCTGGTGGAAACCTTGGCAGTAAAGGAAGCCTTCAGCTTCAAGATGGCATCGCGAACGCTTTCGTCGGCACTGACGGTGGTGTATTCTTGAAACGGCACCATGACCCCCATGACTCTTTTTTCTTCAAACGTATCCGGCGCTTTGCCATACTGGTAAGCATCTTCGATTTTAGCCGCCAGAATGTCGATATTGCAGGGTTTGGTCAAATAATCGAAAGCTCCCTTTGCACGGGCCTCTTTGGCCGACGGGAGGGCGGCGTGTCCGGTAAGCATGATCACCTGCGCATCCGGCAAACGCCTCTTAATCTCCGCCAAGGCTTGGTGCCCATCCATGCCGGGCATTTTGATGTCCAGAACGACCACATCAGGGTGTTGATCCAGTTTCTCAATGGCTTCCTGACCGCTTCCGGCCAGAATGGTTTCAAATCCTTTACGGGCTAAAATCCGCTCTGTTGTGGTCCGGAATTGAACCTCGTCATCCACCATCAATACTTTTATTTTTCGACTCATTTCGTTTTCTTCCTTTTATTATGTTTATCCCGGCAGTTTTGCCCTAACGGGTGATGATCGGGATTAACGACCAGAAAAAAAGCACCCAGATGGTCAGGGAGATTGCCACGATCAACAGGGTCTCCTTATACGATAAACCGCATCCTTTGGTTATTCCGGTTCCAATCAGCCACCATTTCCAAGGTTCGGTAAATATTACGACATAGGGCACCCAGGAAACCAGCAAGGTGACACCGGAGCAGAGAGCATAGATACTGAACAGTCTGGAAAACCGAACCTTGCGTCCAACGCTCAGCACCATGACAACATACCCCAGCCCTGCCATAATAAAGACCATGCCCACGGCGTTGAACATGTGGATACCGCCGGCAACAAAAAAACCTTGAAGATTGGTGTTCATCAGGCTCGCAAAGCTGAAAAAAACAGCCGATAGGATTAGAAAACCCAAGGCTTGGGTCATACTGCCGGTCGAGGGCAGCTCGCTAAAAAATTTGCGTGGATGTCCCATGATACTGAAAACGGTCTGCGCGTAAAAGCGCAGTGAAAATTTGTCCCTTCGCTTTGCTTCTCCGGTTATCATTGCCAAACCCCCAGTTTGAAGCCTGCCCCTGCCAACAGCATCATGACGGTCAGGACAAAAAAGAACTTGCGCTCCGTATCTTTGCTGAAGTATAGCCGGCCATTCCGATAGTGCAGGATATTACCTGTCTGTTGATCCATGCGGTCTCCCTTGGGTTGTTTCATGCTCCCATCTCCTTTCAGACGCGCTTAGAAACCAGGCAAATCGCCGAATCCCAGTAGTTGCCAGAAAACCAGGACCAGAAGCATCAGCAAGACCTGAGACAAGATCCAGATGGGTATACCGACACGCAGAAAGTCCTTGGGTTCGAGATAACCGCTGGCATAGACGATGGCGTTGGGGGGTGTGCCGATCACCATGCAGTAGGCAAAGGAAGACGAGATGGCCGTGACCATGGCCATGAACGGCAGATACATGGTGCCCGGATGGGCCAGCCCGGCCATGTTCAGGGTGACCGGGCCTACCGCGGCGGCGGCCGGACCGTCGGCCATCAGGTTGGTGACAATGGCCGTCAGACCGCTCGAAGCTGCCAGCAGCGGCAGACCAGAGTCGATGCCGAGAGGCGCCACCAATTCCAGGGCGCTTCTGGCGATCCAGTATGCCGCGCCCGAACTGTCCAATACCCGTCCGAAAATCATGGCGCCGGCATAGAGCCAAATCACACCCCAATCCACTTTTTCCTGGTAATCGCGCCAGTTGGTGATCCCGGCAAACAAATAGGCAATGGCCCCGGCCATGGCGATGACACCGATGCCCAGACGCACCGGCAGCCAGCCCATGTCATAAAAGGTTTTTTCGGTAAACCAGCCAAATAGCATCACAACAAAGATAATAATGGCCACGATCTGCTTGCGGTTCCAGGCGCCCATTTTGTCGATTTCAAACTTCAACTGGTTCATGGCCGGTGCCAGGGAGGTGATCTGGGGCTTGAATCGAAGGTTGATGGTAAACCAGGTGAGGGGGATCATGATGATCACAAAGGGGAAACAATAGCTGATCCACTGGATATAGCCGATATCCATGCCGAACATGTCGTTGAGATAGGTCATCATGATGACATTGCGGGCACCGCCGGAAGGGGCCCCCGGGCCACCGATGTTGCAGGCCATGGCGATGGTGATCATGATCATTTTGCCAAGCTCGGGATCCTCCGGGATGTCACGGGTCAGACTGTTCTGGTACAGCAGCATGCCGATGGGCAGAAACATGGCGGCCAGGGCGTGGTCGGAAATAAAAGCCGCCAGGGGGCTGATGATCACAAAAAAGATCAGCGTAATCCAGCGTACGTTGGGCACCGCCAGTTTGCGAAACATCATCAGGCAGATCCGCTTGTCCACACCGGTCTTGACAAAGGCTGCGGCAAACATGAGACTGCCCATGATAAACCAGACCGCATCGTCCCAGTAAAGCATGGTGACTTCCTTGCGGGACACCACGCCGGTAAAGACCAGCAGCAGCCCGATACAAAACGCCACGCCGGGCAGCGGAATACACTCCGTCAAAAAGCAGATTACCACGAAAACAACCATGGCCATGGCCACCTTGATGGCCCAGGCACCCTGGTCCGCTGATTTTCTGTCCCTGTCGGACAGTTCTTCGTATTTGAGGCCTTCCTTGCGCAAGGTCAGCGCTTTTTGGGCAATATCCAGATAGGTCTCGTTGCTGACCTTATTCTCCACGAACGTCCTGGCTCTATCGAAATTCTCCCTGTCCACGGGGATTTTGTTGCCCTTGACCCATGACAGATCACGGTTCAAAAAACTTCTTCTGCCCAGTGCCCCCATCTGAACGTTCTGTTCCATGATCTGGGCGCAGACAAGTTCCCATTGTTCCGCATCCACACTCTTTTTATTGAAAAATGATTGGGTGATAAAATTAACTGCAGCCGTGGGTCCTAGCTTGTATTCCATCCCCACGTCCTTCATTCCGTAAGGCGTTGGCATGAACAAAATCACAAACAATAGGATTATCGGAATAATGAAGATTTTCCAGTTTACGTATTTATCGTATCCGGTCGCTTTTTTCTTTGTCTTTTCTGTCATGACACCATGTTCCTCACTGCTCACCAGTCAAACGTTCGTATCATCGTTCGGGTTTTTCAGTCTGCTTCAAAATTTCCCGGGGTGATTTCATGTAACTGCGCGATTGCGCCATGTGTATCTTTTCTTCCATTCGCATTCTTTTCTGGAAAGCCTCTCTTGCCTTTGCCAGCAGGTCGTCGATCTCCGTCGGTTTCATCAGATAGTCTGTGGCGCCGTTCTTTAATCCGTCTATAGCCGATTCCACGGTGGCATGCCCGGTCAGCATGATCACCTCCACCAGGGGGAACTCAATTTTTATTGCCTTTAAGGTTTCGTTGCCGTCCATGCCGGGCATTTTGACATCCAGAATGACCACATGGACGTGCTTCTTGCGCAGCATTTCCAGTGCCTCCGCCCCGCCGGGGGCTGTAACAACCTCGATCCCTTTCCTGGTCAGCAGTTTTTGGGTGGTGGAAAGAAATCGTTCTTCGTCATCCACCAGCATTATTTTCATTGCCTCCATCGTTGACTCCTTGTTGAAGTGATTGGTTGGTAAACGGCAGCCGGATAGTAAATGTGGTACCGACGCCCTCCTGGCTATCAACCGCTATGCTGCCGCCCATTTTATCGATGATGCCATAGCATACCGAAAGACCTAGCCCCGTGCCTTTGCCGACCGGTTTGGTGGTGAAAAAGGGCGTAAACAGCTTCTTTGAATTTTCGGAACTGATACCGCTGCCATTGTCGCGAAGCTTCATTTCGACAAACCCGTTTTCTGCCTGGCCCGATTCGATCCGCACAAGGCCTCCGGATGACCCGTGTCTGGCAATGACGGCATCGATGGCGTTGTTCAAGAGGTTCACCCATACCTGTTGAAGGTGGCGGATATCTCCATAAACCTTCGAATGCACTTCGGAAATTTCGTGCTCGATAGCGATCCCGTGCACGCCGGCTCGATTGGCCACCATGGCGATGACGTCAGGGATGAACACCTTAAGATCGATATCTTTGACAACAGACGCATCCTTGCGCCCGAATTGAAGGATGGCCTGGGTGATATCCGCACATCGATCCACCTGTAACTTGATCTGATCGATGGAATCCTCCAGGTCCGTTAGATCGTCCGATTTCTTTATGTCGCCCCTCTCTTTTAAATCGGTAAAAATCATCTCAATCAGAGCATACTCACTTTTGATGATCTGAAGGGGGTTGTTGATTTCATGGGCAAATCCGGAAGCCATTTCTCCTATTTCCGCCAGCCGTCCGGCCCGGAAGAGCTGTTCACCCAACTGATCTTTTTCCTGATCCATACCCTCCAGGCGTCGGATAATGCGATCCGTCAGAAATATGGCAATGGCAATAATGGCGATGCCACCTAAAACACTGATGAGAAAGATCAGATATGTGGCCTGGCGCAAGGCTTTGAAGGCATCTGCCTTTTCCTGTCGAACCACCAGCAGCCAGTTGTCGTCTTTCAACCAGGTAGTGGCATAGAGAAAGGATTTGCCATGGGTGTCAACATCTACAAAGGTCTGAATGCCGTCATGAACGGGGCCGTATATGGAACGATCAGGGTCCATTTCCATCAATGCGCCGCCCGAGCGCCTATTTGTTTGATAGACCCCTTTGGCGTCCAGCAGATAGGCTTCACCGGTTTCACCGATATGGACCTTTTTTACCAGATCGTTAAATACCTGGGTGTCGATGGTGGCACGGATAACCCACTGGCGCTCCTGATTTTGCCTGGCAATGGCAACCACAAAATGGGGTACCTGACGGTAACCGAGAAAAACGTTGCTGATATAGAACCCGTCTTTCAGTACCGCATTGAACCAGGGGGCCTGGTCGTACGCCTTACCCGAGAGGTGATAAGGCCCGTGGTAGGCAACATGCAGACCGTTTGCATCGAAAACGCCGAGATCCACAAAGGCACTGGATTCTTTTTGAAGATTTTCGAAAATACGTTTCAGCTCGGCCGGGCTGCTCAACGCTTCGTAGCTGTAGGCGTTGAGGATAAATTCCAGATCGGCCTTTCTCTCATTCAAAAAGGATGTAAGCATCTGTCGATGGTCATGGACAATTCGCTGGATACTGGCGATGGTGCTGTTTTCCAACGACCCGGTGAAATGATAATACCCGATGCCCAATGCCAGGATAAAGGGGACCAACGGCACCAGGATCATGCTGGCAAGCAGTGTTTTTTTTAAGCCTGCATATGGATTTTGCTTCATTGTTTTGACTGAATTCCGAACTTACGGGTTTACCAGGCGCTTATCATTGTGACCCTTCCCCAGAGGGCGGAGATGATCGTCTATCAGGGCTTCCAAGACCACCTGTTTCAAACGCTCAACACTGGTGTCTCTTTTTTCCACAAAAATAACGTTCTGCCTGCCGTTTGATTCAGGCTTGTAATCTGAAAGGTGGGTGTGAACAATCACCGGCAGCGCTGGAACACGATCTAGAACGACACCCAATAGCCCCGAATCATACGCATCGGGAAGATCCGGGTCCAGTATGATCAGATCCAGCGGTTCATGATGGAATGTCCATTTGATCACTTCACGGGCATTTTCTGCCAGGCGGACTCGGTAGCCCGCCGAAGTCATCTCGCGCTGAAGAAGGTTGCGCACATTTCGATTTCGATCGGCGATTAGTATCGTAAAATCCATGTTCATCAATTTCTCGCTGAAGCCAAATGCTTATTCACAGAGCAAGCTCTATGCCATCGACTCAAAATTTGACAGGAGCTATTAACTAGCTGAAATAAAAATGATTTTAATTCCAAACCAAATAAACAAAACCTGGCAAAAATGATCGCGTGTCGATTTTTTTTACATGTTGTAAAAAAAAATCGTGAGCTGAAATAGAACAGGTCTTAAACAAGCTGGGAGTCAAGATTGAAGAATCTCGCAGCAAGCTGCGGGGAATGTTCTGCCCAATGGCAGAACCCACGGGGAATGCGCACGCTGTTGCGGTATATACCAGTCAGGCTGTCTTTTCCATAGATGGAAGCTATCCACGAGCTCAAAAAGTTACGCCCGGTCTTCTTCATCGACGGTTGTTTTTAACCTGAGTCCGTATTTTTCTATTTTGGAATGTAAGGTGGGACGGGAGAGCCCGAGCAGACTGGCCGCCTGTGAACGGTTGCCACCGGTCAGGTTCAGGGCCTCGCTGACCAGGAGGCCGGCAAAATGATCCATGATCTTTTCAAAGCTGTGTGTTTCGGATTCCGAGCTTATCGTTCTGCGCATCCAGTGCCGAATGACATCTTCGGCCGCCTGCGGATCAGAAGGCCTGACACCTTTTTCATCGCTCAGGGCATGCGTAACATCCTGCGCCTGGATAGGTGCTCCGCGACTGAAAATCAAGGCTTTTTGAATGGTATTGGCCAGTTCGCGAACATTGCCCGGCCATAGATGGTTGTTCAGGCAGGCACCGGCTTCTCGCGTAATTCCGGGATTGTCTATGCCCAGCTCGGCTGCATATCGAGACAGAAAAAAGGCCGTTAACAAGGGAATGTCGTCCCGACGTTCGCACAGGGGCGGCAGCGATATCGTCACCACCTTAAGCCGGTAGTAAAGGTCTTCACGGAACCGGCCTTCCGCCAGGGCGGTCTCCAGGTCGCGATTGGTAGCCGCCAGAATACGAACATCCACCGCTATGGTCTGACGGCCTCCCAGGCGCTCGATACTTCTCTCCTGCAGCAAACGCAGTATTTTGGCCTGAATGTTGAAGGGCATGTCACCGATCTCGTCCAGAAAAACAGTGCCGCCACTGGCTTGCTCTATTTTGCCCACCCGGCGGTGGACAGCACCGGTAAACGCGCCTTTTTCATATCCGAACAGTTCGCTTTCCAGAAGATTTTCCGGAATGGCCACGCAGTTGATCACCAGAAAGGGCTTTTCAGCCCGCAGGCTGTGCTGATAGATGGCCCTGGCCACCAGCTCTTTGCCAGTTCCGGACGCTCCCCGAATCAGTATGGTGGCGTCGGCCATTGAGACCCGTCCGATGGCCTTGTAAACATCCTGCATGGCGTTGCTGCGACCGACGATCGCTTCTTTGGCTGCTTCATCCGGTGACACATCCATCGGGATCGGTGTGCGCATAAATCGGCCTGCTTCCAGGGCCTGGTTGATGACCACCAGCATGCTGGGTATTTCAAACGGCTTCAGAACATAATCAAAAGCACCCATTTTGGTGGCTTGAATTGCGGTTTCGGTGGTCCCGTAGGCGGTCATGATAATGACGGGAAGCTTGGGATCATGCGCATGTATGGCTTCAAACGTTTGCAGGCCATTCATTCCCGGCAGCCGCACGTCGACAATGACCAGGTCTGGCGATTGCCTGTGAACGATTTCAAGACCCGCTTCGCCCGAGGCGGCACCTTCAGCCCTGTAGCCTTCTTCGGATAAAAGTTTACGAAAACTTTTGCGAAGCTGGTCGTCGTCGTCAATAATCAGTATCGTGCTCATGGCTTGCTTCCTAAATGGGCAGGGAGATAATAACCGTTGCCCCCCCGTCCTGATTTGATTCGATATCCAAGCGTCCGTTATGTTCCTCGACAATGCGAACGGCAATACTCAATCCCAGACCGGTGCCCTCTTCTTTGGTGGTAAAAAAAGGTTGCAGCACCTTCTCTCGAATGGATTTGGGTATCCCCGGTCCGTTATCACTCACCCGGATGACAACCATCTTCTTATGGGGCTGAACCGTCGATTCCTGCTCGTGAATGACAATGGTGCCACCGTTTTCCATGGCTTCGCATGCATTCACTACCAGATTGACGATGACCTCCTTGAGTTGTTCGGGATCGGCATCGATTTCAGACAGGTAGTGTTCACGCTCGATGATTACCCTGACATTGTAGGATTTTAGGCGGTGTTCCAGTAAGGTGATGGCTTGATCCACAACCACGGAGGGGCTGACGGACTGGATCTTGAGTTTCGGAGGTCTGGAAAATTCGAGAAAATTCTGCACGATGGTGTCGACATGACGGATTTCTTCCGCAATGACATCAAAATCTTCTTTCTGGGTGTCACTGAGCGTCAGCGAACGGTTCAGGCTGAAAAGACGCATTTTCACCGAGGTAAAGGGATTGCGCACGCTGTGGGCCATTCCGGCAGCCAGTTTGCCCACCAAAGCCATTTTATCCGCATGCAGAAGCGATTCACGGCTTTTTTTAAGTTCAACCTGGGTTTGGCCCACATTTTCTATCAAGTCTCGCACGCGGTGGCTGAGCGCTTTGACCTCATCGCCCGCCAGGCCAATATCCCTCTCACTGCCAACCTCGGCCGTCAAACGACGAAGCGGTCCCAGAATCTGGGCGCCCAGAACAAACGCCAGCAGGACCGCCAGAAAAAAGCCGACACACACGGCAGTTATGGCGACAATCCTGAGATTAACGGCCTGGGTCCTGCTGTCCGCCGTTACCTGGCGGATCCGTTCTTCATGGATCGCTTTGTACTCATGGCAAAATGCCAAAACGGTGAAGAAATGATCCCTGACCTCCCGGTGAAGGGCAACACCGGCTTCATGATTGCCCCCTTGATAGAAGGCGATAACCCGATCCTTGGTATGGATATATTGGGCATACTCGGTTTTGATCCGGTAAAGCGCCTCTTTTTCAGGTTCGCTTTCGGCTATATGGATCGCATTGGTCAGCCGCTCTTTAAAAATCTGCCGGTATTCGCCCAGTTTCCGCAGCCACTCGGGATCACCTTCGATAAAATAATAGGAAACAAAGCCTTTCTGGTTGACCAGCGCAATTTCAAGGGCTTCCGCGGTTTTAAAGGCCGCAATATTCTTTTCCGTAACGCCTGTCAGCAGGTTTTCCATTCGGTAGGTGTACCAGACCGTAACAATGCCGCCGGCCATGGTAATACACAGCAGTGCAACCAGGATGACGTAAATACGGGTTCGCAGACTCATTTTGCGCCATGTTTTCACAGTTCAGCAACCCTTTTTGTATAGGAACCTGGTCGACTATAGAGAGGTTTGCCGCACAAGATCAAGCCTAAAAATTGATCTCGGGCCGTGCCGGACACAGCGTGGATCCAAATCAAATGGGGAGGGCTTGCCGTCTATATGTCTCCGCTTCTTCTCAGAAGCAGTTTGACTTCGGCTTTGCGGATTCGCTCGGCCTGCTCATCTTTTCTTTTTCGGGCATCGTCAAGTTTGACAGTCAAATCCGCAAAGTGGGCCGGTTTTAAGAGATAATCGAAGGCTCCCAGTTTCATGCCTTTCACCGCGCTCTCGGTGCTCCCATGACCGGTCAGCATGATGACTTCAACCAACGGGAACCTGCTTTTTATTTCCTTGAGGGTGTCGATTCCATCCATTCCCGGCATTAAAATGTCCAGTATCACCACATCGATGTCTTTGGTTTGTAAAATATCGAGACATTCCTGACCGCTATGGGCTGGGGTAACAATTTCGCCCGCCTCTTCCAGTCTGAGGCTAAGTATTTCCACAAAATCTTTTTCATCATCAACCAGCAAAATTCGGATCGGTATTTTAATCATGATGATTTTTTCTCCTGTTTACTCTGCAAAGCGGGACTTTATTTTTTCAACCCAATTTTGAGTGGGGTTTTCGTCAACGACATCGCTGTGTTTTTGATGCTTCGGAAGCCGGATACAAAAACGAGTCCCCAATCCTACCTTACTCTCTACCTCAATGCTGCCACCCAGCTTCTCAATGATACCCCGCGTGACAAAAAGACCCAGTCCGGTTCCTTTCCCAGGAGGTTTTGTGCTGAAAAACGGTTCGAATATTTTGGTCAGGTTCTCCCGGGGAATGCCTTGCCCGGTATCACTGACCATGATCATCTGACCGTCACCGGCATCTTTGATGGTAATGGTGATCGTGCCGGCCGATGTTATGGCATGAATGGCGTTTGTCAGCAGGTTCAGCAATACCTGCCTTAACTGGAATGGATCGCTTTGGATGGGGCCAGGCAAGGGTTCCATCTCCCGTACAATGTGGATGTCCCTGTTTTTGATCTCATGGGAAATGAGTCGAATGGATTCTTCGGCCAATTCGGTCAAATTCACTTCCGAAACGGCCGATTCCGATTTACCCACGAATCCCAATAGCTGGTGGGTGATTCGGCTCGCCCTTTCAACGCTTTTTTCCACCTTGTCCAGCGCCTTCAACAAATCCGCCAGACGGGGAACGTCCTTCAGATCTTCTTTGGCGAACAGTTGTCGCATCCAGCCGGCTGATTCCCTGATGATGGCCAGGGGATTGTTTATCTCGTGGGCCACGCCGGCTGCAAGGGTGCCCAGGGATGCCAGTCGTTCGGTGGCGATCATCTGCTGCTCCACTTGCTTGCGGTACTCAACTTCTTTTTGCTCGGCCGCTATTCGTTGAATCTTATCGTAGGCCTGAATGATTTTATTGTAAAGGTGTTCCAGCTCGATCGGTTTCATCAAGTAGTCAAAGGCACCGGATTTGATCCCTTCGATGCCGTCGAAAGTCGTGGCGTGTCCTGTCAGTAATATGACCTCGGTATTCGGATAGGTATCGGTGATATTTTGTAGAACCTCGATGCCACTCATACCGGGCATCTTGACGTCCAGAACCACCACATCCATTGTTTTTTTCTCGAGAATCGACAGGCATTCATTCCCGTTGGCGGCCTGATCACAATCCAGGCCCCTTCTGGCCAAACGTTTGGCCATGGTTTGACGGAAATCATCTTCATCGTCCACCAGAAGAAGACGAATGGGTTTTTGTGGATGGGTATGACCTATTTTCATACGAGCCCCAACATTTTCCACCAGACCCCCGCCACAAGAATCAACACACCAAGCAAAACAGGGGTGGCAACAAGACCGGCTTTTGTCAGATCGGACGCTTTGAAATACCGATAACTATACGAAATGGCATTGGGGGGGCAACCAATTACCAGCAGCAGGGCAAAAGAGGTGGCCATTCCCAAACACAGGGCCAGCACCGTGGGATTCACCCCTTCCAGCTGGGCCATGGGTATGACGATGGGCAATATCAAGGCTGCGGCGGCCACGTTGGCCATGGCATTGGTTACCAGGGCGCCGAAAACGCCTACCCCGATAAAGAGCACCAGCCATCCGCCGCCCTGAACCAGTGGGAAAAAAAGATGCGCAAAATAAGCGGCCGCACCGGATCCCCCCATGGCCAAGCCCAGTGAAATGCCACCGCCGAAAATAAACAGTGCCGTGCCCCACTCCAGGTTTTTGTGAATGTCTTCCCATTCCAGAACACCGGCTAGAACCAACGCGGCAACACCGAGCATGCCGGTGACGGAATAATCGATACCATGAATTCCCTTGGTCAACCACAGCATGAAGGCTAGGCCGATGATGACCAAGGTTCTTTTTTCCATCGGGCTCCAGGGCGCCAATTCTTCATCGAATTTCGGCATTTTATATTTGGGGTCCGGTCGAAAAACCAGCCAAACAACGCCAACGGCCACCGGCACCGTTATTATGGCGGCTGGCATGGCATACTTGATCCAGTCGAAAAAGGTAATCTCTATACCGGTGAATTCCAGCAGAAATGCGGCTGCCACCATGTTGCGACCGCCACCCACCAGGGATCCCATGCCACCGGCGGAACAAGCGAAGGGCAGGGAGAGCATCATGAATTTTGCCGTATTGGAATAGGGCTCGATATGGGCCGCCCGCATCAAGGGTAGCATGGTCACGATTCCCACGGCACAGGCAGCGGCATCATGCATGAAAGCGGAAGCCAGGCCCAGACTGATGGCGATGATAAAGGTGAATCGGGTGACGCTGTCACCGGCCTTTTTTACAATAAAATACCCCAGGCGTCGGGTCAACCCGGCCTTGTCCAGGGAAATGGCAAAAATCAGGCAGCACATGATAAAGACCACCACCGGATGCATATACGGCGCCCACGCGTCTTTGACATCCGCGATGCCCATGACGACGATCAGGACCCCGATACAGATGGCCGTGATCTCGAGCGGAATGGGCTCGGCCACAAAGAGAAAAATCAGCATGGCCAGCATGGCCAGGAACCGTTTTGCTTTCGGTGAAAGGCCGTCTACATAATCCAACTGCAGATCCTTCAATTTCAGATTTTCAGCCGTTTCGCGCAGGTATTTTCCTGGAGATTTAAACGTCCTTCGGATTTTTGACTTCAAGCATATATTTTTCTGTTGTGTTGCCGGATTGTCGATAAGCTGAAAATTATCCTTGATATGCTCCAAAGAATTCGCGCTTGTCATCTTGTCTATCGTGAATCTGGTTCCTTCCGGCCTGGGCAGCAATAGAACCGCGATGCAAAGAACGATCGCCACGCCAAGCTGAAACCACTTTGATTTTAGTACCATTTTTTCCCCTTCTCCTCTGCTGACAGGCTCCGTGGTCCGATCCGAATACACCCACATCAAATTGAACATGCTGTATTCGCTATTGCGATTCATTCTGCTGGCGATATGCATGTGCCTCCCTAATTTTTGCCAGCAACTCTTCCAGCGCACAAGGTTTGGCGAGGTAATCAAAAGCCCCCAATTTGATCCCCTGTTCGGCTGCTTCGGCTGATCCATGCCCGGTCAGCATGATAACGACCAGTTGGGGGGCCATGATCTTAAGCATTTTAAGTACTTCGATACCGCTCATATCTTCCATTTTCAAATCCAGGAGAGCCACATCGAACTTCTGATCGCGAAGCACCCGAATAGCCTCGGCGCCGCTATAGGCCTTGACAACATCTATGTTCCTTCGCTTGAGTCTCTTGGACAGAATATTGACGAAATCCTTTTCATCGTCGACCAGCAGAAGACGGACAGGATCGGAATCTATGTTTTTATTTGAACGAGTCATTTTTCTTTACTTTTAAAATAGAATCGCTTAACGATTTTGTTCATTTTTGTCTGTCTGACGCCGTTTGAAACGGAAGCAAGATTGAAAAGGTGGTACCCGTTCCCACCTTACTGTTTACTTCGACTTTTCCACCCATTTTTTCAATAATCCCATAACAGATCGAAAGTCCCAGACCGGTTCCCTTACCCACCGGTTTGGTTGTGAAAAAGGGATCAAATATTCGGTCCAGGTTGGCTTCTGGGATTCCTTTTCCCGTATCGGATACGTTGATGACAAGATCATGTTCTCTCTGACGCGATGATATCGTCACCGTACCGCCTTCGGGATCCATGGCATCGATGGCATTGTTGATCAGGTTGAAAAAGACCTGCTGCAACTCGGATGTGGAGGCCCTTAAAGAAGGCAGGTCTTCCTGAAAATCGGTCTGGATTTCAACCATACCGTATTTGGCCCGCTGGGAAGAAAGGGCCACCAGCTCCTCAAGCAGCGCGTTGATATTCACATCATGGACAGTTGTGTCGGTTTTGCGGGCAAAGCTGAGTAATTTACTGGTAATTTCCTTGCAACGGTTTCCATGGTATTGAATCTTTTCAACAGCCATTTCGATTTCAGCTCGATTTTCACTTTTTTCGAACTCTTCATCTTCCAGCAAATCTCCTATCCAGCCGGCTTCCTCAACCATAATGGCGATGGGATTGTTGATTTCATGAGCGACGCCGGAAGCCAGTTCTCCTACCGAGGCAAGTTTGCCGGTCTCAATGACTTTTTTGCTCATCATCTGTTTTTCTGCATCCGCTTTGGCAACCCGTTGGACGATGGTTCTGGACAGGGTAAAGGCCATGACGACAATGCCAACCAGCCCCAGAAACATCAGGACCGTCGTTATCAGAAATGTTTTGCCCAGATCGGCAAATGCATCGCCAACCCGCTGCTGGTATACCAGCAACCAGTCTCCGTTTTTTATCGAAGCCGCAACATAAATGTTTTTATGCCGGGAGTCGTCCGTTTTCGTGGCGATGCGAATCTTACCGGGGGAAGATTGCGGTTTGGCCAGAAATTCGTCATAGATGGTATTGCTGTCAATCATATCCATGGACGGTTTTTTATTCGGCGTTGTTTGCAGCTTTCCTTCATTGTTCAAAATAAACGCAAACCCGGTTTGACCGAGGCGAATATTTTCCACCAGGGTGGTAAACGCGACAAAGTCGATGGTCGCCCGTAATATCCAATGCGTACCATCCCGACTGTTGCGCACCGCAATGATAAAGTGCGGCATCCCCCTTAGCCCTAAAAAGACATCGCTGATAAAAAATTCACTCTGAATCGCTTTTTGAAACCATTCTGAACCCGAGTAATCAGCGCGGCCCAATTTGAAAGGTCCTGCATAGGCGATTTGTGCGCCGTGGGCATTGACAACACCCAAATCAACGAAATCCTGACCAAAATCTTTTTGGAGTGCGGCCAGGCGTTCCTGTAAGAAGGCATCGTTCGTCAGGTTTTCCCGGCCACAGCTATCGCTTAAAAATCGAATATCGCTCAGTTTTTCCTGTAAAAAATTATCGATGTTCTGCGAATGGCTCAGAACCAGCTCACGCAGGTGATCCTGAACTTTTTCATGGTAGGAAGCACGAAATTGACGATAAATCGTGCTGCTGACAAGAATCAGAGGGATGACGGAGACAATGATGATGATCAGAATAATGTTGCGATTTAATGATCGCAAATAAGGATCACTCAAATGATTATTTTTCGTCATATGTACCATCGAATTGCCTAATATCCGCGTTTTGCCAATATTTCCTTGACATGGGCCGCTCTGATTTTTTCATCGTGACCGCGCTTTTTCTGCGCAGCCTCCTGGACTTTGCCCATCAATTCTTCCATGGCACAGGGTTTCATCAGATAATCAAAGGCGCCGAATCGCATGCCTTCAATCGCCGATTCTACCGTGGCATGGGCGGTGAGCATGACGACCTCGATCAAGGGGTAAGTGGCCTTTATTTTCTTCAGGGTTTCGATTCCATCCATACCCGGCATTTTGACATCCAAGATCACCACATCAATATCTTGGTGTTTAGCCAGGGTTTCCAATCCTTCTCGACCACTGAAAGCTGTCATTACTTCTAAATCACGTTTCTTCAGGCGTTTGGCCATGGCTTCTACAAAATCCGCTTCATCATCGACTAGCATCACGAAAGGGGGTGTCATTCTTTTTCTCCTTTTGGCTGGTCTCAATAATCACTTAAATCTTCTGCGGCTCCGGCATCGTTGTCAGGAGCCACTCTCATCATCCAGGGAAATTATGAGCAAAGCCTGTGCCAAAAGAAAGATTTTTATATAGAATATTTATATTATTGTAAAAAACTCGATTATGCAAACGCCTGGATGAAGATAAAAGAAGGTATCGGAGAGGGTGGGTGTCCGTTTTTTTTACAGGTTGTTAAAAATGGTTCATCTCCCATTTAGTTGCAGTCAAATCTGAGGGCTGAGTGAAACTCCCTTATTTGGTCTGAATAACATCAAAGGGTTCAAGGGTTCCAGGGGCCAAGGATTGAAGAACCATCTATTTCTCATCATCATCCAGGCGGGCCAATGCCTTGAGTATGCCAAATGGAGACGAACCGATCGACAGTTTCTGAATTTCTTTGTTTCGCTTGGCGTTATGCACAAATTTTCTTTGTAACCTTGCCTCGTATGCGTCCTTAATGGCTTCAACAAGTTTTTCAAACGCATATGGTTTTTCGAGATATTTAAACGCACCCAGTTTGGTGGATTCAACCGCCGAATCGATCGTCGCATGACCGGTCAAAATAATAATTTCAAGATATTTATGCCTGTCTTTCAGTGTCTTTAATAGTTGGGCACCGGTCATTCCAGGCATATCAACGTCCACAATAGCCACATCAAAAAAGCCATTTTCAGCGGCCGCAATCGCTTCTTTGCCGTTTGAAGCGGTGGTAACATCAACGTTCTGGAGTTCAAACCGACTGGAGACAGCCTCTAAAAACTCAACTTCGTCATCGACGATAAGGAGCTTAATTTTATTTTCACTGCTCATGCTATTCACCCTTCCTTTATTCAAAAATGGCCTTTCTGATGGTGGAGATCAGCTCTTCAAAATCACATGGTTTTGAAATATAGGCGAACGCCCCGTATTTCATTCCTTCTCGCGTTGTATGCTCCGATTCATGCCCAGTGAGTATGATGACTTCCATTTTAGCGTACATTTTTTTAAATATTTTGAGTACTTCCAAGCCATCCATATCTTCCATCTTTAAATCTAAAATTGCCACATCAAAATCCACTTTGCGAAGCGCCTGAATTCCTTCTGCTCCGCTGAAAGCCTTTGTGACATCAATGTTTCTTTTGCTCAACCTTTTAAAAAGCACATCGACGAAGCGTTTCTCGTCATCGACAAGAAGAAGTTTGATTTTCTTTTGACGACTGTCTTCTTTTTCGCGCATCATCCTTCTCCAGAATTTATCGATGTCTCCAATGGCACATCTTCAGCTTTTGATGTTTGCGGATTTTTCAGGGGAATGCGGATATCAAACCGGGTCCCCACATCGACGGTGCTGCGAACATTAATTTCACCGCCCATTTTTTTTATTATTCCGAAACAGATGGACAATCCCAGTCCATTTCCTTCTCCCACCGGCTTGGTGGTGAAAAATGGGTCGAATATTCGATCGAGGTTGGCTTTGGGGATGCCTGGACCGTCATCTTCAACAACGATCAACACATGACGGTCTTTCAAACGGGTGGTGATATCGATTTTGCCACCCGATTTTTTCAAGGCATAAAGCGCGTTATTGATAAGATTGAGAAGAACCTGTTGAATCTCGGTCTGGGAACCGTAAACAGGCGGTGTGGTATCATCCAGATGTGTGCTGATTGAAATTCCGGTGTAAGATGCCTTGTCGGAAATCGCGACGACCTCTTCAATCATTTCATTTATCCGTACGCTCTGCATTTGCGTGTCAGTTTTTCTGGCAAAACTCAATAACTTGTGGGTGATTTCTTTACAGCGTTTTCCCTGGTTGTTTATTTGTTTCAGAGCACGCTTGATTTCTTGCAGATTTTTTCCCTTTTGAAATTCCTCTTCCTTCAGCAAATCCTCTATCCATCCCGCCTCTTGAACCATAATGGCCACCGGGTTGTTTATTTCATGTGCGGTTCCGGCCGCTAATCGGCCCACGGATGCCAATTTTCCGGTTTCGATTATCTGCCGATTCATCATCTCCTTTTCCCGGTCCATTTCTGTGAGGTGGCTGATCACTTTGTGTAATAGTATCGAATTCATAATTACAATGAACAAGGCCCCGATAAAAAGAATCACAGCCGCAATAATTTGAGTGCGTATCAAGTCTGAAAAAGCTTCCCTCTTTTCCTGCTGGTACACCAACATCCAATCCTCGTTTTTAAGAAGGGCCGCCAGGTATATGGTATACTCCCGGTCGGCGTTGTCCTTAAGCTCACCGATGTATATCCCGCTCTTTTCTTTTTTGCCCGCACTAATAAAATCCATATAAGATTTATTGCTTGGCAGCATATCATAATGCGGTTTGGTCTGAAAATCTCCTTCCCTGTTCAGAATAAAGACAAACCCGGTTTTGCCGATACGAAGATTTTCCGCATAGGAGTTGAATGCTTCAAAACTGATGGTGGACCTCAGTAGATAAAGTTTGCCTTGATGGATACGCTTCACGGACACGATGAAATGAGGTATGGAACGAAGACCGAGAAAAACATCGCTGATATAATACGGCTGTTTGAGTGCCTCATTGAACCATTTCGCCTCGGAATACTCTGCTTTTTCCAGTTTGAATTGCCCGGCATAGGCTTCCTGTACACCGGTTTCATTGATGACCCCCAGGTCTTCGAATACACCACCATATTTTTGTTGAAGTTGAAACAACTTCTTTTGCAGAACAGATTCATCAAGAAGATTTTCATTCTCGCAGGAGTCCATTAGAAATTGAAGGTTGTTTAATCTTTCATTCAGGAAGCTATCGATATCTTGAGCGTGCCGATGAACCAGTTCCTGCAGGTGGGCATATAGCTTCTCATTGTAGGAGATGCTGAATTGATACAGAACCATACCGCTAACTAGGAGCATGGGTACAGATGATAAAATGATAACAAAGAACACCATGTTTCTGGCAAACTTTTTACTCTTCTGTGTTTTAAATTTTCTATCTTGAACCATAACGACCCTTCAGAAACCCTGAAACGTATACCTTAAGTTAGCGATTTTTATCTTGATCATGAGTGAATCTCCACGCGCTTACGCATGTGGCACCACGGTATTAGAAAAACTATGGTTCAAATTTTTGCATGATTTTTTTGCTCCTAGCAGCCGCTATCTTTTCATCATGCGCCCTTTTATTCTTGGTGGCCTCCTCTACCTTGCTGACAATCTCTTCAATATCACACGGTTTCGTTAGGAAATCATAAGCACCCAGTTTCATTCCATCGATTGCCGATTCCATCGTAGCATGTCCGGTCAGCATAATGACCTCTATTAAGGGAGACATTTTTTTTATTTCCTTCAGCGCCGCTATTCCATCCATTCCCGGCATCTTGACATCCAGGACAATAACATCGAGGTTTTGATTCGTTTTTAGTTTTTCGAGACCTTCTTCTG
Organism: uncultured delta proteobacterium; assembly: GCA_963701385.1. Taxonomy (GTDB): domain Bacteria; phylum Desulfobacterota; class Desulfobacteria; order Desulfobacterales; family B30-G6; genus B30-G6. Next base: position 24,308 of record CAVOZW010000010.1, on the reverse strand, counting down.
CGCTGAAGGCCGTAATGATATCCATATTCCGTGCAGCCAGACGCTTGACCATGGTTTCCACAAAAGGAACTTCATCATCAACCAGCATAATGAATGGTGCTGTCATAGCCATTTCTCCTTTCCTTAATGCTCCAGTGCTTGTACGGATACGTTGAAAAACAAATCTTACGTGTAATAGAATGGCCCATACTTTGCCAAGGTTTCTTGTTTCAAGGCTTCTTTTATCTTTTCTTCATGCGCTCCTTTTTTTTGGCGGCTTCATCTATTTTGATGATAAGCTCTTCAAAATCAAATGGTTTCATTAGAAAATCATAGGCTCCCAGTTTCATGGCATCGATTGCCAATTGCACTGTGGCATGCCCGGTCAGCATAATGACCTCTATCATAGGTGATACTGATTTTATTTCCTTCAACGCCTCGATTCCGTCCATACCCGGCATCTTGATATCTAGGACAATAACATCGAGGGCCTGATTCGTTTTCAGTTTTTCCAAGCCTTGTTCCGCGCTGAAGGCCATAATTGTTTTAATGTTTCTTTTCTCCAGCCGCTTGGTCATGGTTTCCACAAAAGGAACTTCATCATCAACCAGCATAATGAATGGCGCCGCCATGGTTACTCCTCCTTACTGCAGCTCTCCTATAAATTTACGCTCAATTATTTGTGATAGCAACTATAATGCCAACATTTAGTTAATCGCTTTCTTTATCACAGCCTGATCGTACGCTTCCAGAATATCCCTGCGCGTCAGGATACCTAACAGTTTTAAGGGATCATCCGCTGAGACGACAGGAAGGATAGAGAAATCCCCCGCGGTGATTTTTTCCATGGCCGTGCCGAGATTGTCTTCTATGGAAACGGTAACCACCTCCGGTGTCATGATATCTTTTACCATCATCCGATCATCCAACTTTCCGTTGAATAAATTGTCATAATAGTCAAGAAATGTGAGTATACCTGTAATTTGTTCCTTATCATTCACAACCACGAAATTGTTCGATCTGCTTTGGGGTAGTTTCTTTGCAAATTCTTTCAGATTACACGTCTCTGGTATGATTTCTACTGTGTGATACATCACATTTTTTACAGACATTGAACTTAATATATTGACCTCCTTGCCGCCCCTGATGTTTATCCCTCTTCTGATCAATTTAAAGGTATAGATAGATTCACCGCACAGTCGTCTTGCAACCAGCGTGCTGATAATACATGTAATCATCAGTGGAAGGATTATTTTATAGTCCCCGGTCATCTCAAATATGATCAATATGGCCTGTAACGGGCCATGCGTGGTGGCGGCCACAACCGCCCCCATACCGACGACAGCGTAGGCCCCAGCCGACACCGCCACTGATGGAAAGAGACTGTGAACGACAGATCCAAAAGCGCCCCCTGCCATAGCGCCCATGAAAAGTGAAGGAGCGAAAATGCCGCCGGAACCACCTGACCCGATGGTAACGGAGGTAGCCAGAATTTTAAATAGAACCAGCAGCGCCATGAACCACCAGGACAGCTTCACCATGAGAGCCAGGTCAATGGCGCCGTAGCCGACACCTAATACCTGTGGGAAAACAAGTCCCATGCTTCCCATGATCAATCCCCCTAAAACAGCTTTGAGATATTCTGGAAACTTGATGCTGTCCCAGGCATCTTCGGCACGATAGAGAAATAGCGTAAACCCTACCGCAACCAGAGCACAAATAATGCCCAGAATAGCATACAATGGAAATTCCATGGGGCTGTGTAAGACGTATTGCGGAAGAATAAATGCCGGCACATTCCCAAGATAATGACGAGAAATCGCCGTGGCCGAAACAGCCGAGATAATGATGGGACTGAAACTGGCGATTTCAAATTCACCGAGAATGATTTCAAGGGCAAAAATGGAACCGGCAATAGGGGCGTTGAACGTGGCCGCTATACCGGCGGCAGCCCCGCAACCGACCATGGTTCTTATTCGATTGCCGGATACGTTAAATAGTTGCCCGAGAGACGATCCGACTGCAGAGCCTATTTGAACGATGGGGCCTTCTCTTCCAACCGAACCGCCGGTTCCAATACATACGGCAGATACCAGGGCCTTGATAAAAACGATGCGCTTTCTTATGATTCCTTGTTTCAGGGCAACCGCATACATGACTTCCGGAACGCCGTGCCCCTTGGCTTCTCTGGCGAAAAAATAGACTACGGGTCCAACGATCAGCCCGCCGAGAGCAGGAATGGCAATCCTCATATACCATGGGATCGATTGAATCACATCCAGCAATTCAGCCGATGATCCATACGCAATAGACTGGATAAAATTTATAAGGTAGCGAAATCCGACCGCTCCATAACCACCCGCCACCCCCACCACAATACCCAATACCACCATAATCGTATGTTCATCTGAGAGCAAAGATCGGAGTGTTGAATGCGAAGCCAGGTTTTTTGAAGAGTTTTTATCGTCCATATTTTTCGTTTTACCTTACGAGCCCAATGGGTCTGAAAAGTTATCAGAGAAAAACGATATTGAAGAACCCCGCAGCCTGCGAAGCACTGCCGAACGGCAGAACCTACGCGGAATGCGCTCGCTATTTCGGTTCACCTGGTTTTGTCTGGATCCACTTTGCCTTCTCGCCTTGCAGCAAGCTGCATGGTCTTCAGACGAAGGCAGATAAAATCGAAAACATCTGTCAGGCGCACGACGCCCGCGATATCAGAGCCATTGGTTACCAATAGGCTATGATGTTTGCCGACAATTAGTTGATGAATGGTTTGATTCATGGTTGCCGATATTTTGATGTATTCACCCGCGGTGGGTTTATACATAAACGATTTAACCTTTTGATCGAGCGCTTTTTTGTACAGATTCTGCAAAGGTTTATCCCACGTGTCGAATTGCATCGTTACGGACTCTATGAATTTGCTGCCGAATCCTAAATGGTCAAGGGCACCCTTTTTTCGCTCCTTGGCTTCCTTATATTTGGGTTCCAAGGCCATAATGATATCGTGCTGACTCAGCTTGCCTACCACACGCTTTTCCTTATCAAGCACGATTACGGCTCTGTGACGGTAGCGGTTTGGGTCAAATGCCTTCTGGGCATCTTCCAAAGCTTTGATCGCTTCAAGTATGTTGGCGTCTTCGGAAACCGTCGCATATTCTGAAAGCGGAACCATTAATTCTTGTAAGCTGGAGGTCTTCATAAAGCTTTTCCAGGCATCTATCTTCTCCTCATGCGCCCGTTTCTTCTTGGTCGCTGCTGCCACTTTACTGACAAGCTCTTCAATATCACACGGTTTCTTTAGAAAATCATAAGCGCCCAATTTCATACCATCAATGGCCGATTCTATTGTGCCATGCCCGGTCAGCATAATGACCTCTGTCAAAGGGGATATTTCTTTAATTTCCTTCAGCGCCTCTATCCCGTCCATGCCCGGCATCTTGACATCCAGGACAATGACATCCAAGTTTGGATTTGTCTTCAGTTTTTCCAGGCCTTCTTCGGCACTAAAGGTTTTAATTGCCTTAATATCTCGTTTAGCCAGCCGCTTGGCCATGGTTTCCACAAAAGAAACTTCATCATCTACCAACATAATGAATGGCGCTGTCATACGTAACCCTCCATCTTTCGGATTATGAAAAAAACTTACTATTTAAGTCTATTTAGTAGTACTTTGAAGCACCTGTGTCGCTTGCTCGAGAATCCCTTCCGGAAAGCCAACGATGGGATAGATCACAAGAAACCCGATGATCCACAGCAACAGCATGGACAGTATAAAAAATCCAAAACCATATTTTACGAAATCAATTGCCTCAAGAACCCGCTTGTTTGTATCCGGATAAACACCCAGAGCAAATGTCAGCGCATTGGCGGGAGAACCTACGATCAGAAAATGGGCAAAGGAAGATGCCAATGCCACGGCCATGCCGATGGCCCAGGGTTCGCCGGCTACCTGGGTCATAATCCCCATGGGAACCACAATGGGTCCGATAAGGGCCACCGTAGCGGCATCAGACATAAAGTTGGTAACAAGCCCTGAGAAGCCGGACATACCGACCCACAACCCGTAACCTTTGTCCATACCAACCTGTGAAAGTCCGTTCAAAAAGGTTTTGGCAAGCCACAGGGCTCCGCCGCTTTCCTTAAGGAGAGCTCCCAGCGTCAGGGCGCCACAATACATAAACCATGCGTTAAAGGATATGCGCTCCAATATGTTTTCAAATTTTACACTCTTGAATAGAACCGGAACAACCAGGGCCAGAAGCGCCGGTCCGCCCAATCCCGTTGCTTCTCCGCCAAATATCCACAAGGCGACGATGCAGAAAAGTGTTACAGCCGTAACCCACTCGGCATAACTCATTTTACCCATCTTACGGGTCTCATCCTTGATATACTGCAGACCAGGGGTAAGATCCCGGGTCTTTATCTTCTTGCTGAAGAACGTCGCCATATAAACCAGCAACATGGCACTGCCAAGCGGCACCAGGCCCCAGCCGTATTTCATCCACCCGGAATAGGTGATGGGGATACCATAATCAGTGAAAAAACCCATCATGATCACGTTACGTCCCCCGGCCGACGGTGTTCCTGGCCCTCCCATATTCAAGGCGAAGCACAGAGAAAAAAGCAGGTATTTGGCCAACGCCGGGTCGTGAATCACCTTTCCGTCCGGGCTGGTGGCTTTCACCGATCCATAATAGACGGCCATCATCACCGGCACCATAAAGGAACACATGGCAGGAGCCGACATAAATGAACCCACGATCGACATACTGAAACACAGCACAATCATGGGTACCCAGAACCCCTTGGTCCACCCCAACAACCAGACAGCCAGCCGTTTATGGAAACCAACCTCTACCACCGTCCCACCCAAGGCAAAAACACCCAGCATGAACAGGGGTGCATCACCGGCAAAGGTTTTCCCGATCATGTTGAAAGGGAGAAGTCCGAAAAAATAGGCCAGAATAGGCATCAAAATACCCGTTGCACCAATCGGAAGGGCCTCCACGGCAAAAAAGATGACCGCCATGGGTACAATCCCCAGTACGATCATCGTTTTTTGGGCAGCCTCCTCGACGTTGTCGGCGATCTCCCAGTCTATCATCTTTTCGACATAACCGTATTCTTGCATCACTTCGATAAGAGAAAGAGGTGTTGGCACAACAAAGGCAACTAAAATAAAAACCCCAAGCCCGATACCGATCCACAGCCCTTTTTTGGCAAATATTCCGGTCTTTTCGCCATGCGTATCCATAAAAAAACTCCTCTATATGCCATCTCATTGACGTTTACGTTTCATTGAAGAACCTTGCGCGATGCAAGAAATTCTGTTTAATCGAGATTCGCTCGCAAGCCCCGCGAGTAAAGCACTGCCGAACGGCAAAACCCACGGGCAATGCGCTCGCTGTTGCGGTTCAGGTTTTGCAGGTTTTGATCCTGTCGCAAATTGTTGCGAACACGTCTGACAGTCTCAATATTCCCACGACTTTTTTGCCTTTGGTAACAAGCAGTGACTCATAAGGATAAACAATCAGCTGATGCAAGGCCTCATCTAATGTAGCGTTTTCATCCACGTGCTCACTATCCGCAGGCGGTTTGACAAAATCTCTCACTTTTAGCTGGGTTGCCCGTTCGCAAACGAACTGCAAAGGCTCAAGCCAAAGCGCGTTCTTTTCGAGCATGGACTTGATTAAATCCGCGCTGTACCCTGAGCGAGACAGCACTTCCATTCCTTGCAATTTGCCGTAATTGGGCTCGAGTGCGACCAGGATGTCTTTCATGGTTATTTTACCCAAAACATTCCCGCTCTTATCGAGCACCAATATGGCACGATGCCGATGCTGCATCGGTTCAAGAGCCATTTGGGCCTTTTCCAAAGCAAGGACGGCCTCTCGCAACGTCGCCTCATGGGAAACCGTTGCATAATCTTTGAGCGGCACCATCAACTCTTTTACATTGACTGTTTTCATGTCAGGTCTCCCAACAAATCAAATGTTGTTAATGTTGAAAACCAAATCCGATTTTTCATTTTCAAACCGGTTCAGGTCCGTTCTGCATTCGTGTTTGCCCCTGTCCATCTATCCATCTCGATCTTTCCGCAGGGTCGCTTCCCGGATGCGTTTGGATAGCGAATCGATATCCAGGGGAATCAGAAAATCATCAAAGGCACCCAGATCCATTGCTTCAATGGACAGGTCCATGCGGTTGGGGTCGTTTATGATGATAATTTTGGTCATAGGGCTGATGGCCTTGATCGATGGGATCAGTGCCAGCCCTTCCCTGCCTAATCCATCCACCCCCAGCAGAACCAAATCGATTTTCTCTTTGGCAATGATCGTCTTGACGTCGTCCTGCTGGGTGATTTTATCAACAGTAAATCCCTCTGCCTGCAGACACTGATATAGATTCTTTCGAAAACGGTTTTCGGCTTCAATGATCAGAATGTGGATGCCCATCGCTCTTTTCGCCTCTCTAAACCGGCAATGGCGCTTATTAATATATAAAACGTCTAGTGGAAGAATGTATTGTGAATCAGCAAGAGGTGTGCCAATAACAAATTATAGAACAATTACAGTTTGTTTTGATTGTTTTAGAAGAATGGGGAAGACGATGTAAAACTAATTGAAACAAAATAAAACAAATGGAGTGATACAAATTAATACGTTTTAAAACGTTTGGCAGCCTGTTTTTTTAACTGCCAAAAACGGACAGACGCATGTGACCAGGCAGAATAAAGGGCTGACGCATGGTCAATTATTTTTAAGAATACTACAAAATATCCCCTGAATTGAGGGTGCCTTCAATGTATCGTTTCAGGGCCAGCTCGCTTGATCCAACAACTGAATCGATTACTTCAATCCTTTTCCAGGTGAGATACTGATAGTAATCATCTTCAATACCGCTGCAAATAACCGTTTGGATACCTTCAGTGATGATTAAATGGCAAAGCTGGTCTGCCGAGGCTCGGGGAAGAACCATCATTCTTTTATCCCCTGAATCGGTTTTTTTACGACCGCTAACGATCAAGACCTCCGTGGCCAGATCAAATCGCGGGGCGACATCATTTTCGTACAAGGGAATGAGTATTTTTGCAGGCATTACCATTGTATACCGTATTGTTTCAGCTTTCGCCACAGTGTGCTTCTGGCCCAGCCCAGTGAAACTGCGGCTTTGTTTTTGCGCCCGCCAGACGCGATCAGTGCTTCCATGATCATTCGCTTTTCAATGCTAGACCAGTCCTGCTGAGGCTGACGACCAATGAGGCTGCTGCTTTCAGTCTCAAAGGCCAGGCGGGAGGGGGGCCCTTGTAACGAGGCAACCCCATTGAATGGATCTGCTTCAACCAAGTAAGAGGGCAGATGTTTGGGTTTAATTTGTCGGTCTGCACAGATATTGATAGCGTATTCAACAATATTTCTCAGCTCTCTGACATTTCCCGGATAATGGTAGGTCTGCAAAATTTTTAGTGCCTTACGTGACAGGTCAAGCCGTTTTTTTCCCATCTGGGTTGCAAGGAAATTTAAAAAATGATCCAGCAAGAGCTGGATATCTCCCTGTCGATCGCGCAGTGGGGGAAGATGAAGCCGGATGACGTTAAGTCTGAATAAAAGATCCTTTCGAAATCGCTTACCATCGACCCGCTGTTCGAGATTGCGGTGCGTGGCGGCAATAATACGTACATCCGCCGTAAATCCTTTGATACCGCCAAGAGGAAAGATCTCTTTGTCGTCCAGGAAAGTGAGCAGCTTGATCTGAAGCGAAAGCGGAAGATCTCCGATTTCGGTCAGATAAAGCGTACCGTTGTGTGCCAGTTGAATTCTCCCAGGCTTGTTTTCTACGGCGCCGGTAAAAGCGCCTTTACGATGCCCGAACAATTCAGACTCCAAAAGGGTTTCCGGTAAAGCGCCGCAATTGATCTTAACAAAAGGACCCTTGGCCCGGTTTGACGCATGATGGATCGTTTCGGCCACCATGTCTTTGCCGGTACCTGTTTCTCCGGTGATCAGGACCGATGAGTCACTCTGAGCCAGGGATGGAAGAATCTGGAAGATTTTTTCCATTTGTGGACTTCTGCCGATAATATTGTTGAAGTTGTAAGCATGGCCTGCTGTTTCATCGATTTTTCTAAGAAGGTGGATGTCTTCCACCGTTTCTAAAAATCCAACGATGTTACCGTTAATGTCTTTAATAGGCGCTGAGTTGATACGAATCGGTATTAATTGGCGATCTTTGTTGATGAGGTTGCCTTCATTACATTTTGGGCCGGATTTTTCATTGACATGTAATGCCGGACAGTCGTGCAGGCAAATATTGCTGCGTAGGATATGGGCGCAGGCAACACCAGAAAACGTCTTTGTGGCTGAATCCGGTAAGGGCTTTCAGCGTTTGATTCATAACAACGATCTTGCGATCCAAGCTCAGGATCGCAACCCCGATGGCAATCTCATCGAGCAATTCGGTAAAACCGACTGGAATATCGAAAAGATTATTGATGTGCGGTGATATCCCGGCGTCGCAACCGGAAATGACCCGCATAAAGTCTCCGCTATTCGCATTCGTGTCATCACCGGCGTCTTTTTTCATTCGCAATCCAGGCGTAATTTCCCTACTTACGTGGGACAAGAATTTTCTATTTGTACGAGTACCATCAAATCTATTAGCGGACAACTGAAAGCACATGCGGTCTGAAAAAACATCTATTGCCCTGAAACTTCCAATACAACATCTTTTGGCAATGCCAGCCCGGCGGCAACATGTATGGCCTTGCAAACCGCGGCAGGAACCACACAGGCCTCACAGCAGCCTTTTTTCATCAACACAGACCGTGATACTTCCAGAATAACACTCTCTTTCTGCGGGTTCAGTTCCTGATAGGCGTTGATGGGTGTTATTTCCTGATAACACGCGGCCAGTTCTTTGATGGTTTCACAGGGGCTGACAACCTTCAATTCCACGTGCATGTTGTCTTGCGAAGCGGCTTTGATGATGGTTTTAAACCCACAGATTCCCGCATCCACCTTGATCTTTGCTTCCATTGACACCCTCTCCCCTGTATACATGTTTCTTAGGTTCTTCGAACCCTTTTTTCTATTTTTTGGACTCCATGAGTGCCTTAAGCTGTATGGCCAGATCACTCATGGGCTCCGCCTTGGCGCTTGGTGAATAATCCTTCCAACCGTTCGCTTGCGCTGCATCGCCCGGTGCCAGGCTAATCTTGCGGTCTGGTGCGTTTATCTCCACCACACTGACGCTGAACGAGTCGCCGGGCTTGAGTTGTTCCAGGTATCCGGGTTTTTCAGCCAGGTTGAATTTTGATTTCGGCAGCAGGCCGGTCATACCCGGTGCCAGGCTTACGAAATATCCAAAGGCTTCTTTCTTTTCCAGCGTCCCCGTGATGATCTGGCCCACCTTGAAATTGTCCGCCACCTCGAGCCACGGATCCCCTTGTGCGTCGCGCATACTGAGTGATATCCGGCGCTTTCTGGGGTCGATGTCCTTGATCAAAACGGAAACGCTTTCCCCCGGCGTCACCTCATCTGCAGGCTTCAGCACACGTTTGAGATAGCTCATTTCGCTGATGTGGACCAACCCTTCAATGCCCGGCGAAATCTCTACAAATACGCCGAAATCCATACATCGTGTCACCGTACCGTTAACCTTGGTCCCTGGATTGAATTTTTCCGACACCTGATTCCACGGATCTTCGGCCACCTGCTTCATGGAGAGAGATATTTTTGGGGTGTTTTTCTTTTTACCGTCTAAGATGCCGATGATTTTCACCAGCACCCGGTCGTCCGTTTGAACCACCTGCTCGGGTTTTTCCATCCGCGACCAGCTCAACTCCGAAATGTGTACCATGCCTTCCAGGCCCGGAATCAATTCGACAAAAGCCCCGTAAGGCATGAGTTTGGTGACACGCCCCTCAACAACGTCGTCTTGTTTCAATGTGCTCAAAAAAGAGGCTTTTTCTTTTTCCATGGCCTGGGCCAGGATTTTTCGCCTCGAAACCACGATGTTTTTACCATTGTCCTCGAATTGTGTAATTAAAAACTCATAGCTTTGGCCCACGTAATCTTCCGCTGTTTCGACATATTCGACGTCGATCTGACTGATGGGGCAGAACGCCCGCCGCTGAAGCATTTCCACGTTGAACCCGCCTTTGCAGGTTGCCTGTACCTTTCCCGCCACGGGAATGGCGCCTTGAAAGGCTTCCCTGAGCATCTCCACACCGCCGACACCGGAAATCGCTTTGGAAAGGCGAATTTCATGATCATCGCGCGCCACCACGTAAAGTTCGACCTCATCACCTTCCGCCAACGGCAGGTTCCCTTCGCTGTCCAGCAGTTCGGCCCGCTCCACGATGCCGTCCACCTTGGTGCCGATATCAAGAAAAATGGTGTCCTTGCCGATGGAAATGATCTTGCCGGATATCTTGTCGCCAAGCTGAAGATCGTCGCGCATTCCTGCACTGTACGATTCGAAGAGATCGGCAAAGCTTTCCTCTTCCGGATCGTTGTTTTCATTTTCGAATTGGTCTGACATGCTCCCACCCCATTAGCGTATTAGAGAAATAAATATTGTTTCGTGCATGTTGATGTAACTTACGCGATAGGTAGGCGAGGGGGCCATGATTTGCAACAGTTTTTTTTATCTTTGGCGCTGAAAAGACAAAACCCGGGCCTTTTGCATCGGTGGCGGCAACATGTCTGAACACCTGGCACGCAAGGTCCCAAAGAGACTTGTGCCGGCTGAGGGGGGTTGAAACGTGAGCGATTCCTTATTGACACACAAAACTTAATTATCTATTTTATTTGGTATTATGATATATTTTTGGATCATCTCCAGAAGAGTTGATCTAAAAAAAGGATTCGAGGGGTCCAGGGGTCCAGGATCCGAGTGGTATGCTTAAAAAATTATAAAGAGTTAAACGTTTGGCAAAAATCGTATACACTTTGTTTGCATATCTATAAAGTTTGCAAACCCAAATCATGATATCAGGCGATTTGGGTTATATGGAAAAGAGAGACTTGGTAAATTAAAAGGGGAGATAGGGGATGTTGAGAGAATGCTGAAAGCGTTGATAAAATCTCTGGAAAGCGAACACTTGGATCCTTGAACCGCAACAGCGAGCGCATTCCCCGTAGCTTGCTGCGTTAGCGAGCGAATCAAAATTCGAATTCCTTGGAGTTCCTGGAGCTTGCTGCTCTTTTCCCAAATAATTGGGAGGTTGATCGATGATTCAAAACTACGAAAAGCTCGGCGCATTTTATCTCGGCAAAGAATATGACCTGGCCACCCGTACGCTCAAAGAAGACCTGATCCTCTACGATTCCAAAGACCTCAATACCCACGCGGTCATCATCGGTATGACCGGGAGCGGTAAAACAGGACTCGGCATCAGTCTTTTGGAAGAGGCCTTGATCGACAATATTCCCGTTTTAGCCATCGATCCCAAAGGGGATCTGCCCAACCTGCTTTTGAGCTTTCCAGACCTTAAACCCACGGATTTCCAACCCTGGGTGAACGCACAGGATGCGCTGAACAAGGGTCTAACCATCGACAAATTCGCTGCCAATCAGGCTGAAACCTGGCGCAAGGGCCTCGCCGAGTGGGGACAGCCACCGGAACGCATTGCGCGTCTGAAAGCTGCGGCAGATTTTACCGTGTACACCCCGGGAAGTCATGCAGGACAACCGGTGAGTGTTTTAAAGTCCTTTGCTTGCCCGCCGTCGGCTATTCTGAGTGAACCCGACCTGCTTCGCGAAAGTATCCAGACCACAGCCACGGGTATCCTGGCCCTCTTGGGTATTCAAGCGGATCCCATCACCAGCCGGGAACACATCCTGATTGCCAAAATTCTTGAAGCCGTTTGGTCTGAGTCCAAAAATCTCGATCTAGCGGGTCTTATCCACGCCATTCAAACGCCACCCTTCGACCGAATTGGGGTCATGGACATGGAGATGTTCTACCCAGCCAAGGACCGATTTAGCCTGGCCATGCGAATGAACAACCTCCTGGCATCGCCGGGTTTTGAAACCTGGATGGAAGGCGATCCATTGAATATTGGGCAGATGCTGTATACCGCGCAGGGAAAGCCTCGCGCCTCCATTTTCACCATCAGCCACCTGTCAGATTCAGAACGGATGTTTTTCGTTTCCATGCTCCTCAACCAGGTTGTCGGATGGATGCGCACGCAGACCGGTACTTCCAGTTTACGTGCCCTCTTGTATATGGATGAGATTTTCGGTTATTTCCCGCCAGTCAGCAATCCACCCTCCAAGACGCCCCTTTTGACCCTATTGAAACAGGCAAGAGCGTATGGGCTGGGCGTGGTGCTGTCTACTCAAAATCCGGTGGATCTGGACTATAAAGGGCTTGCCAATACCGGCACATGGTTCATCGGTCGTCTTCAGACCGAGCGTGACAAAGCACGGGTTCTGGAAGGCCTTGAAGGCGCCGCTGCGGGTAGCGGATTCCAGCGCAACCAAATGGAAGAGATTCTGGCCGGCCTGGGAAAACGGGTATTTCTCTTGCATAACGTACACGAAAACAAACCGGTCGTTTTTCAAACGCGCTGGGCGCTGTCATATTTGCGCGGTCCCATGACCAGAGAAAACATCAAAGCCTTGACATCGGATAAAAAAAACCAGCCAACGGCCGTCAGCACCTTGCCGGATGGTCCTGCAGCCGCTGATCCGCCAAAACCAATTGCACCGCTCCCAGTCGCAGCAAGTCCCCCGGTTCTGCCACCGGGAATCGAAATCTTTTATCTACCCGCATCCGGCACCGGTCATGGTGTGGTGTATTATCCCGGCGTTATCGGTCGTATGGATGTCCACTATGCCAACGCCAGGCACAAGGTGGACATCACCGAAACACTGGCCCTCGCCGCCCAGCTGGAAGACGGTCCTGTCGCTCTGGACTGGGACAGCGCGGTGGAGATAGACCCGTACGCTCTCGAGACCACGCCGACGACGGGGGGACAATATGCCGATCTGCCCCAGGCGGCATCAAAAGTTACCAACTACCGCAAGTGGAACAAGGACTTGCTTCGCTGGGTACGCCAAAACCGGCCCAAGCTTCTTTTGCGATCTAAGCGTTCTGGCCTGACCAGCCAACTGGGTGAATCGGAGGGCGAGTTCCGGTCGCGGCTGGCTCAATCAATGCGTGAAAGACGTGACCTGGAAGTTGAGAAGCTGCGCCGAAAATACAATACACGCTTCAGCACGCTGAAAGATCGTTTAATGCGCTCCGAACAGGCGATCGACAGAGAGTCCGAACAAGCCAAGGCCTCAAAAATGCAGACTGCAATTTCCTTTGGCACCGCCATTTTGGGCGCATTCCTGGGTCGAAAAGCGATCAGCACCACATCGGCCTCACGCGTTGGAACCGCCATGCGCTCCGCCAGCCGTGTCAAAAAAGAAAAAATGGACGTGGCCAGGGCCCAGGAGAGAACCGAAGCCATCCGTCTGCAACTGGCAGAGTTAGACGAACGTCTGCAGGCGGATATGGATACAATCGAGCTGTCATTGGATACGGACCAAGAAGAACTTGAGGAAATCAGCATAAAAACCCAAAGCTCGAATATCACGCTGGAAGCCTTCGGACTGGCTTGGATGCCGTCTAGAAAGAATGCCGGCGGCGGGTTGAGCCCTGAATGACATTTGCAAAATCGTTAAAAGGGCCCCCCGTAAAAGAGATGAATCCGTTTTTGCTAAGCCGGAATCGGTACGACATAGAACAAGATGGAAAAGAAATGCAGGATACTTCCGGCCAGCACAAACAGGTGCCATATGGCATGGTGAAATCTCAGTTTTTCCCAACCATAGAAAAGAATACCGGCCGTATAGGCCAGACCGCCCAGTACGAGAAAAACGATGCCGCCAGTTGCCACAGATAGGATCAGCGGTTTGATTGCCACCACCACCACCCAGCCCATTCCTATGTACAAACCCAACGACACCCCGCTGCGGTGTCTTAGCGGTGACAGTTGCAACAGCAGCCCGAGAGCCGCGAAACCCCAAATCACCCCAAAGAGCCACCAGCCCCACGGACCCCGAAGACTCACCAGGGTAAACGGTGTGTAGGTTCCTGCAATGAGCAGGAATATAGCGGAATGATCGAAGATCTGAAGGAGGCTTTTTGCGCGGGGATGCTGAATACTGTGGTAAAGCGTGGACGCCGTGTAAAGCAGCACCAGCGTCGTACCAAAAATACTGACGCTGACGATGTGCCATGCATTGCCGTAGGCGCCTGCAAAAGCGGCCAGTATTCCCAATGCGGCGATCGCCAATACGATCCCGACCCCATGGGTGATGCTGTTGGCCATCTCTTCGTTGAGACTATTTCGATTGATACGCGTTTGCATGAATGTTGAACCCTGTTCTTTTTGATCCGATAATTTGATCAGGGCTGTAACTCTAATACATCTCCCCGATGAAGTATATCCTATTTCAAGCGCGTTACATTTTTTTTACAATCTCGTGGGGTCTCAAGAAAATAATACCCAGGAGGGAATGTGGGCAGAAAAAATACCCTATCCAGGGTGTCCTCAAGCTGGGAATTTGGCGAAGGGCATTTTTTACCACCAGCAAATAATTTCATCGAAATCAAAAATCAGATCGATCAGCTCGTCGTAATCGGGTGTTTCGCCTTCCATCTCAAACAGGGGTATCTGCAAACAGCTATACCCCAGCGAGAGGGTGTACATGAGGGTTCGCTGAAGGTCATCGGTGGGTGTTTTGAGAATATGCAACATTTTTTTTCGCTTAGGCATGGCCCTCTTCCTTTTCATCGTCCCGGTTCCCGAAGGGGATCACCAGATCCATTTTTTTCAGCTCTCGGGCCAGTTTTTCCAGGGGGACGAACCTGAACCCGTGCTGCTCGTTCACTTTAAGGTTGGAATAGGTTTCGCACTCCATTTCCTCCAACCATTCCAGGTTTTCCTGCAGGGCCTCGTTTATATCCACCACCACATCAAAAACAAACAGGTAGGCCCAATAGTTGTGGGCAGCCAGCCCCAGAGCGGTACGGGTACCTTCCCATACATCCTGGGCCCTGCGTACGACGACGGCACAGTGTTTGATGTTTTCCATAATGATTGCTCCCTGAAAATGCCTGATACGATTTTATTTCAGAACGTCAAATAGCGGTCGCAGTCGTAGATCATCTCTGCGTGCCACGACTGTGAAGAATAAGCACGGCTCTCAAGGACTGTCTTGGATTTGTCCAGCTCAAGACTCTCGAACCCGACCTTGCATAGCGCGACATCGACGATGCCTGCCAGCTCGTCCATCTGCGGGCCTGAACAAAGCCGCAAACCTTCGTGGGTTAAAAACACCTTTACCGCCACGCCCTTATTTTTGGCTGCTTTACACAGCAGTATCAACTGGTTCATGTTACGATCCGAAGTGACATAAATACCCAGTGTTTTTTTCATCTTGCTCCCTCAATCAAACCTTGAATTGCAGGTAACACCCCACAAAGCCCACTGTTTTCCTGGCCGCGATATCTTATGCGAGATTTGTACCTCTAAGGTCTCACGTTGGCTATTTTCCAGGGAAAGACTGTCCAGGCTATTATCGATACCAGACCAGAAAAGCCCCCGGTAAAACTCCCGCATGCCCTTGATTCTCGCAAATAAAAAGCGCTCCTCGACAGATCCCAGCAGGGTTACGGCCCCCACCCCGGGCCGGTTTACATTGTCCGAATCTGCCACCAGAAAGGCTGCCAAACAAAACCGTCTGCTGCCGTCCCTGCCTTCGACCGGATCCCTCTTCCATTGGATATGCATGCCGTGGATCAGCCTTGTTGGATATGATAGAAATTGTTGCCACAATGTGTTACTTTACTAGGTAAGCTGATACAAGCGCTTTGTCAACTCCTTTCAAGCCATATCCGCGAAGCTGCTTTGGTTTTTGCCTCTCCACGATATTTGACAGATCACCACAGAATGCATACGTTCCCTCACAAAATTCTCCGGAAGGTAGTGTATCGCGATTGACGAATTAACATTCCAGTAGAAACCGCGCCAAAGGACACGCTAAACCACATGGATGCGAACAACAACTTGACCACCAAACCGATTCCGGGATTGATCGCCCAGTTGGCCATCCCCGCCAGTATCGGGATGTTTTTTAACACCATGTTTAATGTGGTGGATACCTATTTCAGCGGCCTGATCTCCACCGAAGCCATTGCGGCGCTTTCTTTGTCCTTCCCGGTATTTTTTATCATCTTGGCCATCGGGTTCGGCATCAGCACCGGTACAACGGCCTTGATCGCCAATGCCCTGGGCGCCGGGGATGAGAAAGAGGGGCAACGCTTTGCCATTCAATCCGTGTCCTTCAGCATCCTCTTGTCCCTGGTACTGACGGTCTTGGGACTTTACACCGCACCTTGGTTGTTTGGTTTTTTAGGCGCTAGCGGCACCTATCTGACCATCGCCCTGTCCTATATCGACATCATTTTTTACGGTCTGATGTTTTTTTCCCTGACCTTTGTTCTGAATGCCATTCTGACCGCCCAGGGTGACACCAAATCATTTCGCAACGTGTTGATTATCGGCTTTTTCCTCAATCTGATTTTCGACCCCTGGTTTATCTATGGTGGTCTTGGATTGCCGGCCATGGGTCTCACCGGCGTGGCCTGGGCTACGATTTTGATCCAGCTGATGAGCACCATTTATATGAGCATGCGCGTCATCCAATCGGGTTTGATCTGTCGGGAATGTTGGAACATGTTCATTCCGCGCCGGCACTATTTTCTGGAAATCGCCAAGCAGGGGTTTCCTGCCAGCCTGAATACCATGACCATCGCCATCGGCATTTTCATCATTACCTGGTTTATCAGCAAGTACGGACAGGCTGCTGTTGCCGCGTACGGCATCGCGACCCGTGTGGACCAGATAGCCTTATTGCCCATCATGGGGCTTACCACCGCAACCTTGACCCTCGTAGGACAGAACAACGGTGCCGCAAAATATCAACGCTGCCGCGAGGTATATCGGAAAGCAAGCCTGTATGGCCTCTTCATCACCACGATAAGCATGATCATCGTTTTCTTTTTTCCGCATGCCATTATGCAAATATTCACCGAAGATGCGGCGGTATTGGATATCGGCACTTTTTATCTAAGAATTTCAGCTTTTATTTACTGGGCTTACATTATCCTCTTTGTCGCCGTGGCGGCACTGCAGGGCCTGAAGCGGCCACTGTACGCCATTTGGATTGGGCTCTATCGTCAGATTTTGGCCCCGGCCCTTGTGTTTTACGCCCTGGCCAGCCTGCTGGGAATGGGTCTTGTGGGGATCTGGTGGGGTATTTTTCTGGTCACCTGGTCGGCCACCATTTTCACGGTGTTATATGTGCGATGGACCATGAACACTCTTTTTGTAGGAGCTGAGGCGTCTGTTAAGGACAGGCGAATTTAATTTTTCATTCGTGCAACGAATTCCGCAAACCCGCTCATATATTTGACCAGCTGTCCTTTCACCCCATCATCTGTCAGGTTTTTTAAGTCTTCCACCACCTGGGGGACACCTTGCGCTTCCTCGACATCCGCGTTATACAAAGGAATGCCCGTGATGGTACCTATGGTGAGTTCGCAGCCTTCAGGCACCGCTTCAACCGATGCACGCAACAGCCCGGAGTTGAACGAGTGTTTCCTCAAACTGCCTGATATGCCAATAATCGTTGTCATTTGATTCTCCTTTTACATAGGGTTAAGTGGGATTCGTCCTGTTATGTCGATTGATCGGGCAGGCGGATCATGCGGATCACCGGTGTTCGCCGCTATTGTCCCCATTGTCGAAACCACAATAGGGTGCATCCCATGAGGTGTAATATCAAAATAATCTTTTGATATATAAGGACAAATGAAATATTTCTCGTCAAGTTTCATGACATGTTCGGGCTAATCGTCTTGACATGCCATCATCGTGTCTTTATACTTCAACGCTTAAAAAGAGCTGCTGGGGAATGCGCTCGCTGTTGCGGTTCAGATCGCCGCTTCGGCAGAACCTTTTCAATTCTTACCGGCAGAACCGGTGGCTTATGAGGGGCGTTATTTTGGGGTATTCATGCTTGGAATAAAAAGTACTATCTCTGAAAATATTTTGATTCTCGGTCTCGGCGGGGTTGGATACTATCTGGCCAAACGACTGGCGCATGAAGGGTATACCATTACCGTCATCGAATCGGAGGGCCGTTTGATTCGCGAAGCAGACGGCACCCTGGATGCCCGGCTGATACAGGGCAATGCCATGAGCATTGAATGCTGGCGAGAGACCAATGCAGGCAATATGGATTACCTCATCGCCGTCACCGACAATGACGCCGTGAACATGATGGCGTCTATCATTGGCCATCAGTTCGGGATTCCGCGTAAAATTGCCAGGGTCCGATCTCTTGAGTTCGGGAATCTAGATTCGTTTCTTTCGGGCAAAGACCTGAAAATAGACCTGATCATTCACCCGGAAGAACTGGCGGCCCAGGAAATCGTCAGAATCATCAAACTTAGAGCTGGCAACGACATTATCGATATCGCCAATGAACAAGTCCAGGTCATGGCAACGCGTATAAGGGAATCATCCTCCCTTGCCCACAAAAAATTGAAAGAAATTTCCCAAACCTATCATGAGTTTCCGTTTCGGGTGGTCGCCCTTGCCCGCGGTATTACCACCGTCATCCCGGGCGGGAACGACACGCTGTTGCCCCAGGACCAGATTTTTATTATGGCCGGCACCAAGGATATACCTAAGCTGATGACCCTCACCGGCGACACGCAGCAGCACAGTCACAGGGTCATGATTCTTGGCGGCGGTCTGGTGGGAAGCCGCGTCGCCCAGTTGCTTGAAAAAACCGTTCAGGTTACCTTGGTCGAAAAAAATGAAAAAACGGCTGAAGAATTATCGTTTAGCTTAAAAAATACGGAAGTGCTGCACGGAGACGGCTCAGATGCCAATGTACTGCAGATGGCCGGTCTTCTGGATATGGATACATTTATCACCGCAACCGGGGACAATGAAACCAATATCATGACCTCTCTTTTGGCAAAACACCTCATGAACGAAAAGGGCGGCGAAGAAAAAGCCCGCCAAAGAAAAACGATCTGCCTGGTCAATAAAGAAGACTACCTGGTGTTGGCCGGAACCATGGGGTCTGATATTGCATTGAACAAGAAAATGCTGGCCGGCAACGAGATTCTGAAATTTATACGCATGGGTCAGTTGTTGTCCGTTGCCCATCTGCATGGCTCTGATGCTGAAATGGTGGAAATCGTGACCGAACCCAACGCGCCCATTACCCGCAAGCCGCTCTCCAAAATGGACCCCTCTTACTATGGAAAGATTATCATCGGTGCTATTTTTCGCGAAGATCAATGGCATGTTGCCGTGGGCGACACCCACATTCATGACAATGAGCGGGCCATCGTTGTGTGCAAATCGCTGTCCTTGAAGGATGTGCAGCAGCTATTCTTCAACTAAACAGCCCTATCGATAAACACATTCTATTTTTTCCAGAACGACGGGTAAAATATCACCAGTGCCGAAAACATCTCCAGCCTCCCCACCAGCATGTTCCAAGACAAAAACCATTTCCCGAAAGCGGATATGTGGGCATAGTTTTCAGAAGGGCCTATGCTGCCGAACCCAGGACCGATATTCATCAGGGTGGCGATAATGGAGCTCATGGCGGTGACATAGTCCATGTCATCCACCAGTACCATCAAGCACCCACCACCCAACACCAGAAAGATATTGACGATAAAATAACAGATGGCCAGATCGATAATGAGCCGATCGATAGGTCGGCGGTTCAGGCGGACCGTGACCACCGACATAGGCTGAAAAAATATTTTTTTAATGGATGCAAGCAAGTATTTCCAGACGATGACATAATGGACCACTTTGATACCGCTGGTGGTTGACCCGGCGCAGGCACCGATAAAACAGGATGCATAGAGAAACATCTGCGCTGCCTGGGGCCATTTTTCATAATCGGCGGTGGTGAACCCCGTCGTGGTCAGAAGCGACATGATCTGAAAGGTACCGTATCGTATGGCATCGGCCAGGCTGTTATAGGTACCTTCTTTCCACAATATCCATGCCACCATACTGCAGAAGAAGAGTAAAAATCCCACGTACCAGCGAAATTCGGTATTTATTCTGATGACCTTCCATTCCCCTTTGACCATGTGATAGAACAACATAAAGGTCATACCGCCAAAGAACATGAAGAGGGTGATCACCCAGTCAAAATAGGCACTGTTATAATGTCCGATACTTGCGTTTTTGGGCGAGTACCCCGATGTCGATACGGTCCCGAAGGCGTGGCACAATGAGTCGAACAGGGTCATGCCACCGAAACACAACAATGCCGTTTCCAGGACATTCAGGGTCAGGTAGATGCCCCAGAGCCAGATCATGGTATCGCGATTGCGGGGCATGAACTTTTCTTTGGTTATCACCTGTCCGGGGCTTGACTCCGCGCGAAAAATGCGCACACCGCCCATGCCGTGGGGTAGAAAAATAACGGTCAATGTTAGAAATCCCATGCCGCCCAGCAAATGGGTCTGGCTCCGCCAGAACAACAGCCCATGAGGGACGATTTCAATATCCCTGAGAATCGTTGCCCCGCTGGTGGTATACCCGGACATCATCTCAAAAAAAGCGTCGGTAAATGAAGGGATCGACCCATGAAACATGAAAGGAAGCCCTGACACCGCAGAAATCAGAATCCATCCAAATACGGCAATGAAAAAGCCGTCTTTGATATTGAGTTCATAATGCCTTCGAAAAACCCACCACAGCGGCCCTCCCAACAAAAGGGTAATAATTCCGGAAACCAATAGGGAGAGCAGATCGTTTTCCCCGTAATAAATGGAACAGGCCAATGGCAATACCATGGAACAGCCCGTAACGATCAGCAATTTTCCCAAGACATTTGCGATGGATGCAAAATTCATAAGCGACTCAACAAGGAAATGATTGTTTTTTCAGCTTTATTGTCGTTGTCAGAATAAGGTTCCGAAACCGCACCGGCAAATAACGTCAACCAACCGCTCGGAAAATGTCGGTGCATTTTCCGCGGGGGCAAGCCCTCTGAGCCCCCATAAAAACCTCCGGCACCATCCAATTCGTCGTGCTGCCGGGATGATGCCAGATAGAATGGGGATGATCAAGACAGAAAAGCGGTGGCTCCGCTGTTTTCACTCATGCGAAACCACCGCTGATGGTATACCGGCCGCTTCAAATAGGGGACGTCCTTGACTGATTTGACTAATCAACCCGCAATGCCTACCGACAGGACCGGCTGTTGGTGTAACCCTTTACTTATGCCAACTTTTTTGCACCGCTGTACACTTCTTCGATGGTAATCACCACGGCCGCGTGCCCAGGGTATTTTTTATCCAGCCATCTGTTTTTCATGTCGTCAAATTGGATCCCTTCTGTGACATACGCCACAGATCCTTTAAGCTGAAAGGCTTTCTTTTCTTTGGTAATATACAGCAGACTTACCGGGCTTCCTGCTTTGACGTTCGCCCGGGTTTTGTGCATTTTGTTGTCCGCTACAACAATTTGATCGTTCGAGTACTTATTCACACAGCTGACGTAAATGGTATTGGGTATCCCCCTGGAATCGACGGTCGTCAACACGACCGGGCCTTCACGATTTTCCCACGCTTGCGCCGCGGCTTCAGGCAAATCTGCCATAATTTTCCTCCGTTGTGGCGTGTTCTCTATTTTTGAGTATCGCTTTCCAGTTCTTCGATTCTTTTTTGGACCATTGCCAGCGATTCTTGCATGGCATTGGCCTGAGCCCTGAGCGTTTCCATTTCATCGGCCTGGTTGGTTGATATTTTGGTAACCATAGGGTCCTTGGTTTTCGGCAAGCCTCCTGCCATAACCACGTCCTGCACCTCTACCCGGTCCGAATCCACCTCTGGCACCGCGCCTCAACCCGAGGCCTCTTCCATAACCAAATCCTTGGGTTGCCGGCATGTCAAAGCGCGACGCTTCGCTGCCACACAGACCTCTCCTCCCGCCCGTCATTGGGCCGGACCCCATGGGACCGCTTCTGTCTAATCCTGGCATGATACTGCCTCCTTTTGTTCACTGGATAGTCAATCGTTATTGGTATTTCTTTTTCCCTGGCCAAGACCGCGGCCCTGTCCCTGAGCCCGGCCACCGCCAGCACCCCCGCCTTTCCCTTGGCCGGTTCCTGGGCGAACGCCCTTTTTCCCCTGATCCTGGGAATTCTGATTGTTGCTTCCGCAGGGACCCTGACCTCTTCCTGTTCTGCGACCCTTTCCATCAGGGCCGGTTCCATCTCCTCGTGGCATAACCATCACCTCCTTTGTTTATTAATAACCCATTCGACCCCGTCTCTGGCGTCGACGCCTTCCCTCTCTACCGATGGTATAGTTTCCACCGGCAATTTTCAGTTTTTTTCCTGTGACCAAGGCCTTGCCCACAATACCGCGCGCACGCGTCAAGACCCTGCCATAGGTCTGCCGGGACACCTTCATGAGGTTTGCGGCCGTTTCCTGGTCCAAACACTCGTAATCACTCAATCGAATCGCTTCCAGTTCCTCGACCGTCAACATCACTTCGCCTGTGATGATCCTACCTTGGGGAACAAATGCGGCGATGGTCGGATAACCGGATACGAATCGTAATTTTTTGGGTCTGGGCATATATCCGTCTCTTTATGAGCATTTGCCCATAATATACCTACGCCAAAACCCTCTGTCAAGAATTATTATGGTCATATGATCATAATAATGAGGTGTTCTGGATGATCATCGCCCAATAATTTGCGTATACCGTCTTGACTTTATGGATTTGGTTCCCCATCTTACGCTTATCTTTTTTCAACCAAAGACCTTTGTAATCCAGAAATTGGCAACCAATGAAATCTTACTTTCTTAGTTGTTTGACCGTGATCGGACTGCTGGGGTGGTTCATGTGTCCCCTGACCACTCTGGCCGCATCGAATGAAGTCACCGCAGCTCACCCACCTCTGGTGTCGTCGTTAAACATCGATAGTTCTATTGATTTTTGTGCCGAAATGGCCCCCGTCGAAAACCAGGAAATTCGGGAGCGATTGGAAAAGGAGCTCTTACTTTCCCTTTGGGATCGACCGCAGGTAATTCTCTGGCTCAAACGCTCGCACCGTTACCTGCCCTATATCGAAAACATGTTAAAAGAGAATGGGATGCCGGATGATCTCAAGTATATCGCTGTTGCCGAGAGCGCCTTACGACCCCATGTCGGCTCAAGAAAAGGGGCTATGGGCTTCTGGCAATTTACGGTGGCCACGGGCCGCAAATACGGGCTGGTCATCAATGAATATGTCGATGAACGCCGAAGTATTTTCGCATCGACAGCGGCGGCGATTCAGTATTTCAAGGAACTTTACCAGGAGTTTGGCTCGTGGACCCTTGCCGCAGCCGCCTACAATATGGGCGAAGGGGGTCTCATGGCCGAAATGCTGGAACAAGGCTCCGACGACTACTACACGTTATATCTGCCGCTTGAAACACAGCGATATCTCTTCCGCATTCTTTCGGTAAAGCAGATCCTGTCCAATCCGGAACGATATGGCTTCGGGCTGACCCCCAAGGATTTATATCCACCACTGGAATTTGACCAGGTTCAAGTCCTTTGTTTACAAGAGATACCGCTCCGGATTATTGCCCAGGCGGCAAAGACCCACTTCAAAGCGATCAAAGACTTGAACCCCGAAATTCGGGGACATTATCTTGCTTCTGGAAAGCATACGATTTTGGTACCAAAAGGGGCTTCCGCGGGTTTTCAGGAGCGCTATCAAGATCTTGAAACAAAATATTCATCGACCCGGACCGAAAAGTTCTATACCGTCAAGGAAGGGGACAACCTCTCCACCATTGCCGACAAATTCGGTATTCCCTTGGCAGCCCTCATTATCTGGAACCGCATCGACATCCAGCACCCCATTCATCAAGGTGACCGCCTGATTGTTTTTCGAGAAACCCCACAGCCTGAATAAAATCGTTGGACGATTTTATTAAACGCGACGTTGTCGCTCCAGAATAAAAACAAGGCTCTTCTCCCAATCAGTTGGGAGAAAGGGTTCCAGGATCCAAGGGTTTGCTTTCCAAAGATTTTATCAACGCTTTCAGCATTCTCTCAACATCCCCAATCTGCCCTCTTAATTTATCAAGTCTCTCTTTTTCCACATAACCCAAGTCGCCTGATATCATGATTTGGGTTTCCAATTCACAGACTGAACCATATGCAATAGTGTATACGATTTTTGCCAAACGTTTAACTCTTTATA
>CAVOZW010000009.1:37500-525781 GCA_963701385.1 uncultured delta proteobacterium | reverse complement strand
ATCGTTATCTCAGGTTATAATCTAATGGTTATTCCAGAAGTGTTTTATTACTACAGGGGCGAGGTACCTAAAATTGAAAGACGCATTTGGACAATCTTGGATATGCGTTGCAGTTTGCAGGCGATCTGCGAGCCTTGAGGCCTTATTGTAAAACGATTCCCCAGGAACTATCGGATCTTGTCTACATCACTAAAGGCCTCTATGTCGAAAAAAATAAACCACTTAAAAGCATTTTACTAAATCGTTTGATGCAGTATGGTTCCACCAAAAAAAATAGTTGCTCATCTGCCGAGCACCATTAGGATGTATATCCGATCTATGTTCAGCGCTCTAAAATAAACCAAAATATTTTGTTCTAACAGCCATATGCTGCTAAAATAGAGTTTACGCAATCGTTAACGTATATGCTGTTGATGAATTGCTTTCCAAATTATATTTTGACCCTTAAAATATTATTCTGATTGTTGTCATCGTTTGAGCTTCAAGCTCATTGTTAAAAGGAGCAACATCCATGCCCATAGGTGTAATGGGTTGCAATATCGACCTGCCTGAAACCTTTCCTCGAAGCTTTAAAGACAATGCCGGGAACATGGTTCATGCGAACGCGCCCTTAAGAATGTTTGAAAATTGCCATCACGCCTCTAAAACAGAGGGTTTTCCTACGTTTGTCAACGATCACTGCTCCCACCTCATCGTGACGATGGCGAATCGAATCCAATTCGGAGAAAAAAAATCCGGCCGTCATGCTTCAATAATGAAATTCTTGTCTTTTATCAAAAAGCCAATTGTCATTTTTGGTCTTGGTGCGCAAGGCAGTTCTGAAGAAGATCTCGCTGCCGGTCTTCCCCAAGAGACAACGTGCGGTTCCGAGCTTTTTGGACGATAAAGCAACCGTCATCGGTGTTAGAGGGCATTTCACCAAACGAGTGCTTGAGGAGTGTGCTGGAGTCAAAAAGGCATTCGTAACTGGCTGTCCCTCTCTGTTTTCCCGACAAAACCTGGTCAGGGAGCTTCGCAAGGACCATGAAATTGTTGGGTCTCGACCATCCTACTCAGGAACTCGGCTTTTCGAGCCAAGAGCAAGCCTTGCTCGCAAATGCTATTAATGGAAACACACACTATATTGAACCGTTCCATAGCCTTCTTCAGATCTTTCATGAAGAATTGCAGCAAAATCCGAAACGCGAGAAAGACTTTCCGTATTTCATACGTACTATGCGGAGACGGCACCAAATCGATACGCAACGAATTCAAGATTTTTTCAAATACAACTACCATCTCTTTCGGAACCTGCCAAGACTGGCTCGAGTTCATGCGGACTAATGTAAGCTTCAGCTACGGGACGAGGTTCCACGTGAATATGGCAGCGCTACTTGCCGGTAGACCCGCAATGTGGATTACCCATGACACACGCACACAAGAACTGGTTGAATACTTCAAGCTGCCTCATATGAATTTGAAGCACGCTTCGGTGCGAATACCACACGATATCGGCAACGCTATCGATCTGACTCCATTTTTTGACAACTACGATACTGTTTCCAAACGCTTTAACGAGTTCTTGGAAATCGCCGGTTTGCCAAAATTAGTCTTTCAGACATAGCAATTACCCTAACTTTCCCAAATCCGAACTCCCTTTGAACAAGCGACCAAATCAAAAAGCTTGGTTGGATCTGTTCAATACGCAAAAGATAACACAAGGAGATGATATTGAGTATTGATACCCCGACAATTAGTGTTATCACCATTGTTAAAGACAACGAACAGCTTTTAGCTCGTGCTGTTGAATCTGTCTTATCCCAAGCATTCTCCAATTACGAATATATTATTGTCAATGACGGCAGTAAGGATGGAACTGCACGTCTTATCGATTTATTCGCCAAAAAAGATAAGCGAGTAATGGCAAACCATTTAGAAAACAATATTGGCAGGGCCATGGCCAGAAATAATGGTTTGGCATGTACCAAAGGCGAATTTGTTTTTTTTCTGGATTCAGATGATTATTTGCCTGAATATGCCTTTCAAGAGCTTTTAGAGGTTGCAGATAAATACGATGCCGATATTGTATACGGAGGCATACGATGCTTCGATAAAGACACTGAAACTTGGTTAAAAAAACATTATACGGATGATATAATAGACAAAGAACGCCACAATCTTCAACTTGATGAACACCTACCTCTGGTTTTTAACCATACTCTCGGTGGGCGTTTGTTTAGCCGCAAGATGTTGTTGAAAAATAACATCAAATTTAACGTTAACAGAAAAAATGGTGAGGATGCATTCGTTCCTCTTTCTATACAGCCTATTATGCCAAAACAATTTCAATGGTACCCAACATATGTGCTTACGACTACAGTATTGGTAATTTCCTTGACACCGCGAATGAGCAGAAGCTTTTTGACGCAAGGGACAATGTAAAGGAGACAATTCAATTCACACTCATTAACGGAAGCAACGCACTTAAAAGGATGATGCAAATAAAGGGGCTACGTTTGCCGCAGACCTCGAAAGAGCATATAGGGTTTATGGAGAGGATAAAAAAGATCTAATCGAATATTTATCCACACTTTTGCCACTTGTCGTGAATATCTCAGACAATGTCCTGACTGATTTATCCGAATATACCAGACGGTTCACTATATTCTTGCTTTCACATCAATTCGATGAAGCACTATCTGAATTTGAATCAATAAGATCTGTGAAAAAAACTTACAGGGCTCCTCCAGTGAGTAATAGCGGTGATAAAAAACTGCCACACACACAGATGGACAATATAGATACTTCATCAATTGATGGATTAAAGGCGCGAGTTGATAGGATGAAAATTGAAAATGAACATCTCGCTAAGCAACTCGATATGGTTTATAATTCCAATTCGTGGCGGATAACTACGCCACTTCGTATCATCGCAAAATACTTCCGATAATAACCGCATGACGTACTCTAAACATCCAAAAGTATCGGTCATCATTCCTGTCTACAATGTTGATCGTTATTTGGCCCAATGCCTTGATTCAGTCATGACACAGACATTGGGCGATATTGAGATTATCTGTGTAAATGATGGTTCCTTCGATAGATCACATGAAATACTCGAGACATATGCCGCTGCTGATAATCGGTTTGTTTTATTGAATCACAAAAACAACAAAGGATTACCATCGGCGCGAAACACAGGGCTTGATAGCGCAAAAGGTAAATTCATTTTTTTTATCGATTCTGATGACTTTCTGGAATGCAGTGATGCATTGGAAACACTTTACAATACTGCCCTTGAAGATCAAGCGGACGAGGTAATCGGCGGTGTAATGAAATGGAATCAGGAGACCGATGAGAGATTCTATGGGTGGCATGTAAATTATTTGGAAAAGGAGATTCATGGAAGTTCGCTTGTGAAACTGCCCCAACTCTATGCGAATGTAGTCGCCTGGAATAAAATGCTCCGACATTCATTTCTCCGCCGTCACAAAATCAGATTTAATGAAAATATCATTAAGCATGAAGACAATCCATTTTCGTGCAAAGTTCATATATTGGCCAACAAAATATCGATTGTTCCTAAAATTACATATATATACAGGCAAGTTTACAATGACTCACTAATGTCGACGATTAAGAAAACAGATGCATTTTTCCGATGTAAATATTGTTACGATATTTTTGAATTTATTGAATCTAATAAAAGCCACCATCGCTATCGAAAAATGTATTATCACAGGTATTCTAGGCAGTTAATTGAAAGTGCCGCAATATTATCACATTTTTCTCCTTCTGAGGACGAAATATTGGAACTCCTATACCAATGGAAAAATATCGTCAATCTGTTGCCTCAAAACCTACCGGATATACCGTCAACCCATCATAATATTTACAATAGTGTTTTAAAAGATGACTTCCGATCAGCTTGGAAAAATGCCCTGATACTCATCAAACCAGACAATTTACCTTCTACTATGACAAACCCGGATCATGGCCAACGATGGACCCAGTTGAGAACAGAACTCAAACGTCAAAAAGAATTGAATGCATTGCTCCAAGCCCAGATTAGAATCGTTTATAATTCACGCTCATGGCGTATCACTGCACCAATAAGGGGATTGCTATTTAAAATCAGGGGATATTGATGATCAACCGATTTTACATCATTCCACGCATCGGCGGTGTGGCTTACCTGAACATGGCCAAAGCGGCATGCAGTTCAATTAATATCGCTTTGTCTCAAATGCGCAAAGAAGAAGGATTTTATCCGCCAACCAGACCTTTGCCCGACGGAAGTTCGCCTATCCATGGTTTTCATCCGCCTTATGCCCACATGGAATTATTCTTTCGCCGCTGGCCTGCTCATTTCCCACCCTTACCAGCCTCATTTGTAAAGTTCAGCTTCGTGCGCAACCCTTATGATCGCATCTATTCTTTTTACACGTCAAAGATCGTCAATGGACAGTCACCGGGAATGTACTATCAGAAATTTGGCATCACAAAAGACAGTACCTTCGCAGAGTGTGTTGATATCCTAACGGCGATCGATCCGATTGAACTGGAACCCCATGCAGCTCCGCAATCGATGATCCTGTACGACGGTGAGATATTATTGGCAGATTTTCTCGGCAAGGTAGAAACGTTTGAGAAGGACTGGCCGGTAATACAAGATCTCACTGGTTATGAGCTGGAACTGGAACATGCCAACAGGACCAGAAATGCGACGAAAGCGTTATTTAGTGAAGAAATAAAACAACGAATATTTGACTATTATCGAGACGATTTTCTACTTTTCGATTATGAAAAAGATTCGGTTTCAATTGTTCCTTCACCCGTTATGGGACGATGCAAGCGACCCGTTTTTACTGCCCATTGCCTGAGTGATAAAAAAATCGAAGAATTAAGAACACATCTTGCACAAAAAAACAGAGAGATAAAACGAATCGCCGAAACGTTTTCGCAAAATCCTGACAAGCGTCGTATTCATTACCTCAAGCAGGAAACGCTTTTTCATGAATTGATATTGAAAAATGCATTTCATTTAGAAGCAATTTTTGAAAAAAACCATACCAAATATCGTAAAGAAATAGATAAAAATCGAACAGAAATAAATGAAAAAAAGGCACAGCTTGATCGCATATCTCAAAAGCAAGTGTCTTTCAAAAGGGAAATGGATAATAACAAGAAATCATTATCTGAAATAATAAATGCTCTATCCAGGCTTGAAGGCACATTTGAGGAAAAAAAAGATTCGATTGAGCTTGCCTTGAAGGGGTTTGAAACATTCAGAACCAATGCCATGAACACAATAGAAGGACATGGCAAATCTTTAGCGGAAAGCCTATCTGGCATCCGTCAAGCAAAGAATGATATTTCGAAAATCAATAAACTTTTTCGACGGAATATATTGATCAGCTATTTATTCTCGAGAAGAAGCTTCTGGAAAAGGTTTTGGCGCTTACTTCACTACCGTGGAAGAAGTGAAATCAAGATGTTGCGAAAGTCAAGTTTCGTCGATTCAGCATATTATTTTACTATATATCCCGACACGATAAAAGACGGCATGTCTGCTGCAACCCACTATGTCCGCTTTGGTGCACAAGAGGGCCGAAATCCATCCAACAGTTTTGACACGGTCAACTACCTCATCGAACACCCCGAAGTCGTTCATCATGGCTTAAATCCCCTGGTTCATTATTATCTACACAAATGATGGCCCGCCATTCCAATGGCAATTGAACATAGTTAAAAAATTGTAATTACAAACATTTCAATTCCAGCAGGCTATTTTGAAAGGCAATCGAGTTTTCATACTTTTGGGGATCTATGATGGAGAGCAATATCTGGAAGAACAGATAAAAAGCATTCAAGCACAGACATACCAAAACTGGGAACTTATCATAAGGGACGACAACGCTAAAAACAACCCCTCAATAAGTATAAGGGATTATGCCAAAAAAGATAAACGGATACGTCTTCTGAACGATTACAAAGGCAATCTGGGCGTCTTGAATAATTATAACGTATTAATGTTGGACTCGTTGCGCCGCGATGCAGATATCATCTTATTCTGTGACCAAGACGACGTTTGGTTGTCTGATAAGATTCAAATGCTTGTCGATGCGATCGGTAAAATGGAACAACAGCACGGGAAAAATTGTCCAGTCCTGGTGCATTCGGATATGACTGTTGTTGACAAGTTATTAATGCCCATTCATCAATCTTTCATGTCATCTTGTATGCACCTTAAAAATATCCCGAAAGTTCAATTGCCGTTGCTGTTGCCAGGCAATTATATTGCCGGCTGCTCGACTGCAATAAATCGGGACCTGTTAAGATTGGCGACCCCAATACCAAAAGAAGCCGTAATCCATGATTGGTGGGTTGCACTATGCGCGGCGGCATGTGGTAAAATTCTTTATATTGATAAACCAATGGTCTTATACCGTCAACACGAGAGAAATACCGTAGGCGCAAAAAACATCGCTTCTTTTTTTTCCCCATTGGGTAATCACATTCAAAACCAATGGATCACAGGGCATCGTCATTTTATCCATAGCGTTCGTCAGGCGTCGGCACTCCAAACGAGAGTAGGCAACAAACGGAAAAAAATGAACTTATTTACTAATCGGCTTATCGACACCTATGCATCCTGTTTAAAAGAAGGTCCTGCCAAACGACTGCGAACGATCCGCAATAGCGGTATCCGCAGACAACACTTTTTTTATCACCTGCTTTTCTTAACAAGACTGTTGCTAACGCCCACCGTAAAAAAAGATATCCAGCTATGAAAAACGTATCCGTGGATATCATTATCGTCAATTTCAACAGTACCGACTATCTCCTGAAATGCCTGAAATCCATCTATGCCAACGTGGGGGAGATGGATGTCAACGTGTGGGTTGTCGAAAACAATCCTCAAAACAATATCGACCCAGTGGCAAAAACCTATCCCCAGGTCACCATTATCCAAAATGCCACCAATGTCGGATTTGCCGCCGCCATCAACCAGGGCATAAAGAAAAGCAGTTCCAAATACCTACTGTTTCTGAATCCGGACACGTATCTGACACCTGATTTTTTTCGCCCCATGATCGATTATATGGAAACCCATCCACGAACCGGCATTCTGGGTCCCAAAATCCTGGATACGGATGGCACCATTCAAGGATCGGCCCGGGCCTTTCCCAATGCCCTCACCGCCCTGTATGGTCGATCATCGCCATCTGACAAAACACTTTCCGAACAACCCGATTTCACGGGCCAACATCATGACAATAGGGCACAATGAAAAGAGCCCATGGCGGTGGACTGGGTTTCCGGCGCCTGCATGATGATAAGAAGAAAGGCCATTGCCGAAGTCGGTCTTGCTGGATGAACGATTCTTCATGTATTGGGAAGATGCAGACCTGTGCCGACGCATGTGGCGGAAAGGCTGGAAAGTCATCTACTTTCCCGGATCCATCTCTGCACCATCACATCGGCAAAAGCAGCGACTCCCGCCCCTTGAGATCCATTTACCACTTTCATCGAAGCAGTTTTTTACTTTTTGAAAAATATGCACAAGGTCCGGTGAAGAGCTGCTTTTGCCCGATGGCGTTTTTTGCCCTGGTTGCCAGGGGTATCATGATCGGCTGCTGGAATATCCTCGGGCGAAACGTTTTTACGCCCAAACCCCTGCAGAAGTCCTTTCACGAACGATGTTGCAAAGCAGTCGTCAGTCGGATACCGACGCCAATTCGCCACAAAAAATAAAAATTCTGAGGGTCATATCCCGAATCAACATCGGAGGACCCGCCATTCATGTCAATCTGCTGCAAAACGGCTTGAATAAAGGAAGACTTTGAATCCACACTCGTTTCCGGCAGCCTCTCTCCCATGGAAGGAGATATGCGCTACATCATTCGCGCAGATCCCGGACATTTTCTTACGATCCCCGAGATGCAGCGGGAGTTGAATCCGTGGAACGATCTGAAATCGTTTTTCAAATTATTAAAAATCATTCGACAGATAAACCCGCACATCGTTCATTCGCATACGGCCAAGGCGGGCACCATCGCCCGATTATCCGTGGTTTTGTACAACCTGCTGTTCAGGAAACAGATCAAGACGATTCACACCTTCCATGGACATGTATTTGAAGGATATTTCAGCAAGCTAAAAAGCCGTTTTTTCATTTGGACCGAAAAAATTTTGGCTGCATTCACAAGCAAAATCATCGCCATCAGCCCGACCCAGAGAGAAGAACTCGTCAACAAGTACCAAATCGCAAGCCGATGAAAAATTCGAAACCATCAAGTTGGGTTTCGATCTCGAACCGTTTGTTCATAACGCGGAATTGAAAGGGCATTTTCGAAAAGAACTCGGTATCGATGACAAGGTGATGGCTGGTCGGTATTATCGGCAGGCTGGTCCCCGTCAAGAATCACATCATGTTTCTTCGAGGCAGTGGTACATTTCACACGATCAATATCCCGATAACAAAAATCCTGTTCACCGTTATCGGGGATGGGGAACTGAGAGATGATCTTGAAAATTTCATGTCATTCAGCAGGGCATATCCGAACAGGTGCGTTTCTGCGGCTGGATAAAAGACATTCATTACGTGTACGCCGATCTCGATATCGTGGCCCTCACCTCCATCAACGAAGGCACCCCTGTGTCGATTATTGAAGCCATGGCATCGGGTGTTCCGGTCGTCTCAACCGATGCGGGCGGCATCAAGGACCTGCTTGGCGAAGTGAACATTGCCGACTCGACAGACGGTTTCAAAATATGCAAAAGGGGCTTGTTGGTCCAAAACAATGATGAAAAAAGCCTGGCCAATGGCATCAAATATATTCTTGATCAACATACCAGCATCCATGACCGAATGACGTCAGATGCGCGAAGATTCATTATGGCCAATTATCAAAAAGATCGTTTGGTACGCGATATCCAATCGCTCTACGAGAAACTGCTAATTCACTGAAGGTAATATGCCAGATTAGCGGCCGCTTACGAACATGTTGATTTGAGGAGAACCCTCGAAGACAATGTGCTTGATTGCGTACGTTGAAATGGATCTAAAGGACACAAAAAGAATGGACAAAAGAGACAAAGTATTCGTTGCCGGGCACAAAGGCATGGTCGGGTCCGCCATATGCAGAGCATTAATAAAAAATGGGTATGGAAATATCCTAAAACGCTCACATGCGGAGCTTGACTTGACGCGCCAGAATAAAGTTGAATCGTTTTTTGGAACAGAACGGCCTGACTATGTTTTTCTTTCAGCGGCAAGAGTTGGCGGCATCCTGGCAAACAGCAGCTACCCCGCAGAATTTATTTACCAGAATATCGCCATCCAGAATAACGTCATCCACTGTGCACATCGATTTGGGGTTAAAAAGCTGCTGTTTCTGGGAAGTTCTTGCATTTACCCTCGAAACTGCAAGCAGCCCATGAAAGAGGAGTATCTGTTGACCGACACCCTTGAGCCCACTAACGAAGCCTATGCCATAGCCAAAATAGCTGGCATTAAGATGTGTCAGAGCTATTTCAATCAGTTCGGCAGTAATTTCATCTCTGTCATGCCCACCAACCTATATGGAGCCTACGACAATTTCGATCTTGAATCGTCACATGTACTCCCGGCAATGATTCGCAAGTTCCATGAGGCCAAAATCAAATGGGAAACGAGCGCGGCACCTGATGACACAGTGATAGCGGTGGACATCTGGGGCACAGGTAAACCCAAACGAGAGTTCCTGCATGTAGACGACATGGCCGAGGCCTGTTTGTTCGTCATGAATCAGATCGATGCCAAGACGCTGTATGGTTTGGGAATTACACATTTGAATGTCGGCGCAGGCCAAGAAATATCGATTGCAGAATTGGCCGAAACCATCAGAGACATTGTCGGCTTTCCGGGAAACATTCGATTCGACACAACCAAGCCGGATGGTACCCCCAGAAAGCTTCTGGATGTCAGTCGTATGCGAAAATTAGGCTGGCAGCACAGCATCGGTTTCAAAGAGGGCATTGCCAGGACATACGCATGGTATTTTAAGCAAGTGTCCGTGGCAAAAACAAAAAACAAGTAGCATTATGGATTCAAAAGAAATTCGTACGATGAAACTCCTGCAGGAGTTTGATGCCAAGACGCCACCGAGCCAGCGGTATCTCTCGCAGAAATTGAATATATCCCTGGGGCTTGTGAACGCCTTTCTCAAGCGATTGGCCCAGAAAGGATACTTCAAAATCACCACCGTTCCAAGTAATCGGGTTAAATACATTTTGACACCCAAGGGCGCGCTGGAAAAAACTCGCTTGACCTATAAATACATACACTATTCTTTTAAATTTTATAGAGATTCGAGACATAAGATCAAGCAAACACTTAAAGTATTGGAGGAAGAGGGTATTCAAAATATCGTTTTTTTCGGTACCGGCGAACTGGCGGAAATCACCTATATTTCGCTTCAAGAAACGACGCTGAAACTCAAGGCCGTGGTGGATGATAAAAGAAAAGGCAATATGTTCATAGGACATCGTATTCGATCATCGGATGCGCTCGACACCATATCCTTTGATAAAGTCCTTATCACGGACATTTCCAATACTGAGAACCTCTTGGAAATATTGCGAAAAAGAAATATCAGCAAGGATAAGATTCTCTTAATCCAATAATACCGCTGCGCGATATTATCCCATGCGGCTTTGCCGTGAATCCTGAAACCCTTTCTCCCGCTATACGAAGCGATTAATCCTCAAGCTAAAAAATACAACCCACAACAGACTGATTCATAATGAAAATAGTGACCATCGTTGGGGCACGACCCCAATTCATCAAGGCAGCGCCAGTGAGTAAGGCGCTGCGTGACACGGGATTAACGGAGTTTCTGCTCCACACGGGTCAGCATTACGACCCAATGATGTCGGATATATTTTTTTCTGAGTTGGGAATCCCTGAACCTGATTTGAATATCGACGTGGGTTCTGGGTCTCATGGCTTTCAGACGGGTCACATGCTCATCCGCATCGAGGATGTCTTGATCAAGGCGTCACCCGATCTGGTCCTGATATATGGCGACACCAACTCAACCCTTGCCGGAGCGCTGGCAGCGTGCAAGCTCCACATCCCGTTGG
Source organism: uncultured delta proteobacterium (assembly GCA_963701385.1). GTDB lineage: Bacteria > Desulfobacterota > Desulfobacteria > Desulfobacterales > B30-G6 > B30-G6. Next base: position 514,672 of record CAVOZW010000009.1, on the reverse strand, counting down.
CGCATGTGGAAGCCGGGCTCCGATCCTACAACAAAACGATGCCGGAAGAAACCAACCGGGTGGTTGCGGACCACTGTGCCGACCTTCTTTTCTGCCCGACCCAAACTGCCCTCACAAACCTTCAAAAGGAAGGCATCGTGCAGGGTGTCCATCTGGTGGGAGATACCATGGTGGATGCGTTAATGATGTTCATAGATGTAGCCAAGGAAAAATCAGATATCTTGACGGTATTAGATATCAAATCAAAGGAATACTACCTGGCAACAGTGCACCGTCCTTATAACACAGACAATCCGGAAAACCTGCACCAGATCATATCCGCATTTCAGGAACTAGATCAAAAGGTTATATTTCCAATTCACCCACGGACACGGCAAAAGCTTGAAGCATTTTTTGGATCTTCGTCGGTTCAATCCAGATCCAATCTGATATTGACGGACCCGGTGGGCTATCTCGATATGCTTCTGTTGGAAAAAAATGCCCGTATGATCTTGACCGATTCGGGAGGGGTACAGAAAGAAGCCTTTATTTTCGGTGTTCCATGCATCACCCTGAGGCCTGAGACCGAGTGGATAGAAACAGTCACTTCCGGATGGAATGTGCTGACAAGTGCCGACAAAAGAAAAATTGTTAAAGCGGCATGCGACGCAAACTCTCCCGAGAAGCAAGAGAACCTGTTTGGAGACGGCAATGCGGCTAAAAAGATCACAGCCATCATTAGAACCTAAATTCGGCGTCATGCTTCACTTTGGGTGCACAACTGAATAGGCCAATTACACGACGCATTTCAAAATACGTACATTTTCAATCGGGAGCATTTTACCTTGCCCTCAATCCCTGACTATCCGCGAAAAAACCGCCTTTGAATACCTATAAAAACCAGATTGACGAATCACCCAGAGGCTCTGGGGACAACTTCGCACGCGATGTCCTTACATTGAGCAGCGGCAGCATCACTGCTCAGGCGTTGTTGCTTTTAGCCTCACCTGTGCTCACGCGTTTGTATCTGCCGGAGTCATTCGGAATCGCTACATTGCTCATGGCAATCGTCATGCCTCTCAGCGTAATTGGCTGTCTGCGCTACGATGTCGCCATCATACTTCCGGCACAAGATAGCAGCGCGTTCAATTTGCTTGCTGTTTCCATCTGTGCTGCCGTTCTGTTGTCAATATTTCTTGCCGCGGTTCAACCCTTTGTCAAACACCCTCTGACCCGCATCCTGAATGCTCCCGGACTTTTGTCTTACTTGTGGTGTGTGGCTCCGCTGGTCCTGCTGCGTTCAATTTACTCGGCGTTAAATTTTTGGCAAGCACGGAAAAAGTTTTTTGCAAGCATTTCCTTCGCCGAAATCGGTGCAGCCTGTGGAACCATTTCATACCAAATCGTGGCGGCCATCAGATATCTTGGGGGCAGCAGCGGACTGATTTTCGGATACATGTTTGGTTCTGCCGTCTCCACGGCAATCCTTGGCTATAGGTTCGTCAAGAATTGTAATATTGCAGCAATTCGGAATATGTGCTTCCGAGAGCTGCTGCAAACGGTCCTTCGATATCGCAAGTTTCCCTTGTTTGACATCTGGGGTATTTTGTTCAACAGTATATCATGGCAGATACCGGCCTTGATGCTGGCTGCCTTTTTCTCCCCTGCAACGGTCGGATTCTATGCGTTGGCCGATCGTATTGTTAAAGTACCCATGCTGCTGGTAGGACGTTCGATATCAAAAGTTTTTCTGCAAAGGGCTTCAGCGGTAGCAAAACAAGAGAAAGCCTTGGCGGATTTGGTTGACAACGTTCTTACCATATTGATAGCCATCGGTCTACTACCGGCTCTACTGCTCGGGTTGATAGGGCAGGAGATCATCGCGGTTGTATTCGGCGAGACTTGGATCGAGACAGGGTTGTACCTTCAGATATTCAGCTTGTGGATGTTTGTTTGGTTCGTTTCATCGCCCATGAGCACGCTTTTTATTGTATTTGAGAAGCAGGAATTGGCGCTGATCATTCATTCAGCGATTTTTATCACCCGCTTGGTATCGTTCACGGTCGGTGGGTTGTTTCATAATGTTTTGATTGCATTGGGCTTTTTCGCGGCAACCGGCGTCATCGTATACACAATTCTGTTGATCTGGTGTTTGAAGCAGGCCAAGGTTTCATTCCGCCGCTTACTCCAAATCGTGGGCAGTTATTTTTTTTATGCCTCGCCCTTTACCGTGGTGCTGATGCTTCTTAAATATGTGCTGCATACATCGAACCTGATATTGCTGGTGGCGGCTTTGCCGATGGTTTTGTTGTATTATGGTCTTGTTTATAAAAAAGAATCCGTCGCTCTGCGCAGCTTGGGAGTGATAAGGCCGTGACCAAAAGAAAGTCGTTTGAATTTCAATATTATGAAAATTCATCTTTGTGGGACCCCGAGCGGTATTCGGGTGAACCATCCGACAGGGTTGAACTGGCCATGGATTGGATACCCCCTAGTGTTTCGTCAATCCTGGATGTGGGCTGCGGCAATGGCATTTTTACAAATGCAATTGCCATAAAGGAGCAGGTTACGGGTGTAGACCGGAGCTTGGCAGCGCTGCAACATGTTAAAACGTTATGCTGCCAGGCGGATATCACCGCTCTGCCATTTTCGGACCGTGTCTTTGACCTTGTCGTGGCGATGGAGATACTGGAACATTTACCACATAGTGATTTTAACAACTCACTCAAGGAGCTTAGCACGCGTATCACGGCGCTTTGTCATGGTTACGGTGCCTTATAAAGAACGCTTGGCAATGAAGCATGCGATTTGTCCGAAATGCGACTGCAGATTTCATCGATTCTACCATATGCGCAGTTTCGATTCATTGCGCATGCGTACGATATTTAACAAACTACCTGATACTATGCACCTGATTCGACTGGAAGGCGTATTTGCCAAAGAAAAAATTCCAATTGTTTCGGATATGGCTCGACGCTTTCGCTGGCGACACATTATCAATTTTCCTTCCAACAGCAAATGCCCGCAGTGTGGCTTTCGTCAGGCAGCAGTCAATCCGAGGAAAGGGTTAAGTCCAAAAAATGGCTTTTCAGCTGATACACTGAAAAAACTTGAAGCACTGGTCCCGATAAAAAAAACAACCTTCAAATGGTGGTATGCGCTTTACGAAAAGGTAGCTGACGGTAAAGAATAAGCTGTCCGAAGTCCCTTCAACAATCGGATCCGAAAACCGGTAATGGGAAAAACAATAAAGAAAATATTAATCATATCATACACATTTCCACCCATGATGGCCGCCGGTTCGTATCGAATTGCAGCTTTTGCGAAATACCTTCCGAAGTTCGGTTTTAAGCCATTTGTTGCCACCGTGAGCCTGAATCGATGGACATGGAATGGTCCCATCGATCATCAGGCCGAGGAAACCGGTACGGTATACCGGCTTCCCGGGGCCCACACAGGGAGTGTGATTTCGTGGCTTTTCAGGCATCGGATTTCTGGGTACGGCAAAAGCCGGCAGGAATATAGGTCCGAACAAGCGAATGTGATAAAACGACTTTTGGGTTGGGTATACGATGAAATAATCACTTTTCCAGATCCACATTGGCCCTGGTACATTCTCGGCAGAAAACAGGCCGTTAACATTGCCAAAAACCTGAAACCCGACATTATCCTTTCCAGTGCACTGCCATTTTCTGCACATCTGATTGCTGCAGACATCAAAAAAAGTCTGGGGGTTCCATGGGTTGCCGATTACAGAGATCTGCTGAGCAACTCTCACTTCACCGCATCGCATGGGCGATTTAAAAAAAAATATCAGCTACGATTAGAAAAAAAAAAACTTCATTTGAGCGACATGGTGACGACCGTATCGAAACCGCTTGCCAAAGACATGGCCAAACTTACAGGACAACCGGTTCACGTTATCACCAACGGCTTCGACACAGATAATAGACCTGATCTCAAAAAAAAATATCAATCTGAATGGAATCAATTTCGATTCAATATCGTATACACCGGCATGATTTATTTGGGGTTTCAGAATATTGCGCCCCTTGCTGAAGCCATAAAGCTATTAGTGAATAATAGAAAAATCAAAACAGGTGACATTGCTGTTTGGATCTATGGACCGAACTCAAATGTTGTCGAACCTTTGGTCAGACAACATCTTGTATCAGCGTTTTTTCAAACCAAAAAGCCAGTATCACACGATATAGCAATCCAGATGCAAAAGGATGCAGATCTGCTTTTGTTTCTTGAGTGGAATGATACATCTCAAAAAGGTGTTTTTACGACTAAGTTCTTTGAATATTTAGGGGCTGGAAAACCGATAATTGGAATCGGTCCAAAGGGTGGTATTGTAGATGAAACCCTCAAGGCAACAGGCGCTGGGATGCTCGAAGATGATGCCAAAAGGATTTCTGAATCACTCTTATGTTACATCCAAAATCGTTTTTTCCCTGGGGAAAAAAGACCATATGAATCAAACCCTGAAGAATTGATCGTTTTTACGAGAGAATACCAAATCCAAAAGTTAGCACGGCTTCTGAACGAGCTGATTTAGTCAGTTGATATTTCATTAGAATAATCCGTATTTCTATTCTAAAGGGTACAAGCTTGCAATGGGTTTAGCGTGCCATACCTAATATTAAAAGGGAAGCAACCATGAACATACTGATCACCGGCGGTGCCGGTTTTATCGGCTCACATCTGGCAGAAGCGTATCTGAATAAGGGAGATGACGTCTACATTATCGACGACCTCTCCACGGGTTCCATGAAAAACATTAAACACCTGTCCTCAACAGACCGGTATCATGACAAATTTTTCATCCATATCGACAGCATATTGAACCACGAACTGATGATGGAGCTGGTGGGTATTTGTGACACTGTATTTCATATGGCGGCTGCTGTCGGTGTCCAGTATATTCTGGACAAGCCCCTCGAGTCGATTCACACCAATATCCAGGGTACGGAAATGGTACTGGGCTTGTGTAATAAATTTAAAAAGAAAGTGCTGCTGGCATCCACATCCGAAGTCTACGGAAAGCATCTGCATGCGCCCCTGGTGGAGACGGACAATATCATTTACGGTCCATCGAGCAAATTCCGCTGGTCCTACGCCGCCTCAAAACTCATGGACGAATTCACCGCCCTGGCGTACCATAGAACCAATGGTTTGAAGGTAACGATTGCACGACTTTTCAACACGGTCGGGCCCAGGCAGACCGGCGCATACGGTATGGTGGTTCCAAGATTTGTAGGACAGGCACTGGAAAATAAGCCCATCACGGTCTATGGAGACGGGAAACAGACACGCACCTTCACCCATGTCACAGACGTCGTGGGGGCGCTGATGGCCCTCATGGAAAGCGAGGCTGCCTTTGGAGAAGTGTTTAACATCGGCGGCATCGAGGAAACCACCATTTTGGACCTGGCCACCAAGATCATCGGAAAAACAGGGTCGCAATCCCAGATTTCTCTCATCCCGTACGAGGAAGCCTTTCAAAAGGACTTCGAAGACATGCAGCGCCGTGTCCCGGGTATCGAAAAAATCCAGCGTCTGGTGGGTTTCGATCCCAAAAAGGACCTGGACGTCATTCTGGATGACGTTATCGACAGCTTTAAGCAATAAGACTGATTCTCCACCTGCAGAGCGGGTGTAGAATCAATTCAGGGTAAAATTTCTCTTCAAGTTTCATGAAATATTCGGGCTAGCCGATAGTGCCTATGCATTCCATTTATTATCTTATCACATCGTTTTGTCTGTGCCTGGCACTGACACCCGTGGTTCGCTTTTTGGCCATCAAAAACGGGTGGATGGCAGCCCCGAGCACGGAACGCTGGCATCAAAAGCCCACCGCACTCATGGGGGGGGTCGCCATTTATCTGGGTATGTCGCTCCCGCTCTTGATGGCCGCCGATTTCAGCAGCCTCCTGCCGTTTGTATTACGGAATTCAAGTATGGCAAAGCTGCCCTCCGTCTGCGCCACCCTCTGGGTCGGTGCAACCGCTCTTTTTGCCCTCGGTTTGGTGGACGACCTTGTCACCATCAAACCCCAGACGAAACTTGTGGGCCAAATTCTGGTGGCATCTTTTGTCAGCTTTCTGGGTTTCAGGCTGCACTGGTTTTCCTCCTTGACCCTCGACACCATGGTAACGATTATCTGGGTTGTGGGCCTCACCAATGCATTCAACCTGATCGACAACATGGATGGCCTGTGTGCCGGTACCGCTCTGATTGCCGCCGTTTGTCTGGCCTTTCTGTTTCATGGAACACCAGGGGCAGAAAGTTTGCTTGCATCCTATGCGTTGGTCGGTGCACTGGCCGCCTTTCTCATCTTCAACTTCAAGCCGGCCTCCATCTTCATGGGTGACGGCGGCAGTCTCGTCATCGGCTTTACACTGGCCCTCTTGACGCTCCAGCATTCGGAAACCGCCCCTAAAAATAACATTTCCCCGTATGCCGTGCCGCTGCTTGTAATGATGGTACCCCTATTTGATACGATGCTCGTCTCCATCATTCGAATCCTAAGCGGTCGCAGGGCTTCCGTGGGGGGCAGGGACCACACCTCCCACCGCCTGGTACTCATGGGGCTGAATGAACGCAACGCCGTCCTGTTTTTGTACGGCATCGGCATTCTGTCCGGCATGTCCGCTATTTTTGTTGCCCGTTCAGACAATCTCACCTCACCGATCGTCATAACCCCTATAGTCATCTCCCTTCTGCTGATGGGAATCTATCTTGCTCAATTGCGGATTTACCCTGAAAAAGAATTCTCGGTGTTGCGCAATAAATCGTATACCCCCATTCTCATCGATATCACGTATAAGAAACAGCTCCTGCTGGTGATCCTCGACTTTGGAATGATTTCCTTTGCCTACTATCTGTCATATCGCCTGCGATTCGATTCCGGCGCATTTACCGATTTATTTCAATGTATTTTTGAATTCATTACCGGCCATTATCGCCTGTAAGCTCATCGTATTCTTTGGTTTTGGCATCTACCGTTCCTGTGGGGATACATGAGCACCAGTGACGTGTTCCTCTATCTCAAGGCCTCCACGGTGGCCTCCCTTTTGGGTGTCGCTGCCGTGACATTTTTGTATCGTTTTGAGGACTTTTCCAAAGGAATCGTCATCATCGACTGGCTGCTGACCACTGGCTATCTGCTGGCAAGCCGGGGATCTTTCAGGCTTTTCCTCGACATCATCAAACGCAAAAACCTGGCCGGCTGCAAAACCCTTATTTACGGCGCCGGAAGAGGCGGTGAAATTCTGCTACGCGAGATATTGAACAACAAGGATTTATCCATCCATCCGGTCGGTTTTATCGATGACGATGTTCGAAAATTAGGAAAAAAAATTCAGGGTTACCCGGTTCTAGGCTGCCTGACCGATATTGAAAAAATCTGCCGAAATCAATGTATCGAAGGCATCATTGTCTCCTTTAAAAACGGCGCTGGGTCACAAAACGAGAACCTAATGAAGATCTGCCAAGAACAGGAATTGTCGTTAAAAAATTTCACCATTACCCTAACAGACATTTAGAATATGAAAACAAATCACCCCAAAATCGATCAGCTCATCCAAAAAGGCGTCATCATTCCAAATCCGGAGAGTGTTGAAATCGGCGAGGATATCGAGGTCGAAAACATATCCAACGATCGGGTCATGATCCATGCCGGGTGCCGTTTGTTCGGAAAATCAACCCTGATCATGGGGCAGACACAGATCGGCTATGAATCCCCGGTCACCATTCAGGATTGCCAACTCGGCCCCCGCGTTGCCCTAAAAGGCGGTTTTTTCAAAGGATCTGTTTTCCTGGATAAAGCCAGTGCCGGAAGCGGATCTCATGTCAGGGAAGGCTGTATTCTCGAAGAAGAAGCCAAGATTGCCCACACCGTGGGCCTCAAACAAACGATTCTGTTTCCTTTCGTGACCCTTGGCAGTCTGATCAATTTCTGCGATTGCCTCATGGCGGGTGGTACCAGCCGAAAAAATCACAGTGAAGTCGGCAGCGCCTACATCCATTTCAATTTTACACCCAACCAGGACAAGGCAACACCCTCCCTTGTGGGAGATGTGCCCAGGGGGGTCATGCTGGATCAATTACCGATTTTTTTGGGCGGGCAGGGGGGGCTGGTGGGACCCAGCCGTCTGGCTTTCGGAACCGTCATTGCAGCGGGCACCATTTTTCGCAAAGATGAAATCAGACCCGGGAGAATGCTTTTCGAAGGGGCAGGGAAGGGCGGTAAGATTCCCTTTGTTCCCGGGCTCTACAAGGGAATCAAACGGATCGTAGTCAACAACAGTCTCTATATCGGCAACCTCATTTCCCTTCTGCACTGGTATCAGCATGTGCGATCTCTTTTTCTTTCTGACAATTTCCCGGACACACTCCATGCAGCGGTCATGGAAAAATTGAAGACAATAATTCAGGAACGAATTCGACGGTTCGCTCAACTTTCAGCCAAAATGCCTCTATCCATTCAAAAATATGAACATATTTACCAGAAAGATAGTGGTGCAAAAATCATGGTTCAGCAAAAAGAACTTTATGTAAATCAGCACGCGGTCAATGACAGCCTGCTTTCCATGCAGGCTTATCCCGGAGACCCGGCGCTGCGGGATAAATTTTTAAGCCAGGCGGCGAGGGCTTCACAAGATCACAACAAGGATTACATCAAGACCATCCAATCCCTCCAGCCCGAATCCAAACGGGTGGGCAGCGACTGGCTCCAGGGAATTGTAGACCAGACCCTCGCGAAAGTGTTGGAAATTCTTCCCAGCTATCGCTAAAAATCAACAAATGAACATCGAATTATTCATCATATATTCGCGGCCATAGCCGCCAGATAAAATTTTCGGAGAAATTTTTATGGGTAAACTGTTCGGTACGGACGGCATTCGGGGAAGGGTCAACCAATATCCCATAACCCCCGAGATGGCCTTGAGGATAGGGAAGGCAGCGGCTGTATGTTTTCGGGACAACAAGACTTCCCCCAAAGGCGCCAAGATCGTCATCGGAAGGGATACCCGGCTTTCGGGTGGCATGATTGAATCCGCCCTGGTGTCCGGGTTGTGTTCCATGGGTGCGCATGCCTATCTGGCCGGCGTTTTGCCGACACCGGGTGTGGCCCATCTCACCGCCCATCTGTCAGCGAATGCCGGAATCGTCGTGTCGGCATCCCACAATCCCGTTTTACGACAATGGGATCAAGTTTTTCGACAGAAGGGGATTCAAGCTCAGCGACACCACTGAAAAACACCTGGAACAGTGGATCCTCGATGACACCAAGCCACCCGCAATCATAGGGGATGAAGCCATAGGAGAGGTTTATCCGGTGCCGAATGCCGGCACAATTTACAGGGACTTTCTTTTGAGCAAACTACCTGCAGGACATCAAGACCGGTCTGAAGGGAATGAAAGTTGCCTTGGACTGTTCCAACGGTGCCACCAGCATCATCGCTCCGGATCTCTTTTCTCGGCTGGAAGTCGAGGTCGTCCCCCTCTCCATAACCCCGGACGGCGTCAATATCAACGATGCCTGTGGATCTCAGCATCCTGAAACCCTCGCCAAAAAAGTTTTGGCATCCCGTTGCGACATGGGATTCGCATTCGATGGGGATGGGGATCGACTGGTTGCCGTCGATGAAACCGGCCAGGTTCTTACGGGCGATCAGCTCATTGCCGTTTTTGCACGGTTTTATCATCAACACCAGCTGCTGAAAAATCAAACCGTTGTCACCACGGTGATGAGCAATATGGGGCTCGGCAAGGCCTTGGCTGATATGCGGGTCACGCATCTGAAATCAGCGGTGGGGGACCGCTATGTCATGCAGCAGATGCTTGCATCCGGCGCGGTTATCGGGGGCGAGGATTCCGGTCATATCATTTTTCTGGATACCCATACCACCGGAGATGGTTTGCTGGCCGCACTTCAGTTTATGCGTGTGCTGGTCTCCGAACAAGCGCTTGCTTCACGACTTGCTGAAGTCATGAAGGTTTTCCCCCAGAAATTGATGAATATAGCCGTGGAAGCCAAGCCGCTCATCAGCGATATCAAGGGTCTGCCCGAAGCCATCAACGCAATCGAAAAACAGCTCGGAGCCGGCGGCAGGGTGCTCGTTCGCTATTCAGGGACACAAGCCATGTGCCGGGTCATGGTGGAAGCGGCAAGCGAAGCGGAGGCCGTCCGGTTTTGCAGTCAATTAGACTGATATTGTACGCAAAGAAATAGGCGATAAAAAAGCCCCTGTGTTTGATTGAACACAGGGGCATTTTTGTACCACTATCGCGATTCGCTTGGCGAAATTATCGGCGGTTGCCTAGTATCCGCAGCAGCATCAGAAACAAGTTGATAAAGTCCAAATAGAGTGTCAAGGCGCCCATAATCGCCCCTTTTCTGACAACGCCGGCCCCGACATCCGCAGGCTGCGTAAGGGCCATGGTTTTGAGTTTCTGGGTATCATAGGCCGTCAAACCCACGAATACCAAGACACCGATGTAGCTGATGACCAGGCTCATGCCGGAACTTCGAACAAACATGTTGACGACCGAGGCGATGATGATCCCGATCAAGCCCATGGTCAGAAAGCCGCCCAGAGATGTCAAGTCGCGTTTGGTGGTCATTCCGTAGATGCTGAAGGCCACAAAAGTAGCTGCACAAATGAAAAATGTGGAAGTAATCGAAGACGCCGTGTATACTAGGAATACAATCGATAGCGTAGCGCCGTTCAGTGCGGCATACAGGACGAACAGTGCCGTGGCCGTGGAGGCTTGCATTTTTTGAACCCTTGCGCTCAGGTAGAAGACAAGACCCAGCTCGCCGATAATGAGACCGTAAAAGATGATTCGGTTACCGAATATCAGCTGTTGAATCGAAGCTGTATTGGCCACATAATAGGCAACAAACCCGGTTAATGCCAGACCGATGGCCATCCAGTTGTAAACGCTTCGAAGAAAAGTGTTTACCAATAACTGAGTTTGGGTGTTTGACAGCGCAACTGATTTCATGGTTGTTCTCCTTATCCGTGTTTTAATTTTTTGTGTTGCTTGTGCATTGCACATATACGCTAATGGCATATAGTATAACACGCCAATGGGTTTTTCAACCTGAAATGAAACCAAATCAAATTTATAACGAGTTGATCGAGGTGGCGGAAAAATTCGATATTTCCGTCTCCGAACAGAATTTGCAGAAATCGAATATCAAGGCCACATCCGGTTTCTGTATCGTGAAAGGTCAGAAACGGTTTATCATCGACAGTCAATTGAACATCCATAGAAAGATCGATCTTTTGGCATCCTTTCTCAGCACGCTGCCGCATGAGAGCATCTATCTCATGCCGGCATTGAGGGAAGTGCTGTTCAAGTATGGCGACGAAAAATAAAAGGACTTTTCTTAAAGTTTACATAATATACCTTATCAGACGTTATAGTAGTCAATATCGGATAGAATCAGTTTCAATCAAAATGAATGAATATCAAGCACAGGCGCTTTCCTAGCCAAAGACGGGTTCTAACGGTTTCAGAACTGACGTCGCAAATCAAGTCTCATCTGGAAGCGCAATTCCCGTTTATCTGGATTACCGGTGAGATTTCCAATTTTCGCGTCCCCGTTTCAGGCCACTTCTACTTTTCGCTCAAGGATTCACGGTCTCAGATCAATGCCGTGATGTTTCGTGGGCAGAACAATCAGTTAAAATTTAAATTAGAAGACGGCATGCAGATAAACGGGATTGGACGAATAAGTCTGTACGAGCCCAGAGGGACCTACCAGATCATTCTGGAATATATGGAGCCCAGTGGTGTCGGCGCATTGCAGGTCGCGTTCGAGCAGCTCAAACAGAAATTGGCTGCCGAAGGGTTATTTGACGATGAACATAAGTTGCCCATTCCATATTTACCAAATAAAATCGGTGTGATAACGTCATTGACCGGCTCGGTCATTCACGATATACTGCGCGTCTTAAACCGTCGTTTTGCCAACATTCCGCTCGACGTATTGCCTGCCAAGGTCCAGGGAGAGGATGCGGAAAAAGAGCTGATTGCGGCCATACGACTACTGAACCAGCGTCACGATGCGGATGTGGCCATTCTTGCAAGGGGTGGCGGATCTCTCGAAGATCTGCAAGCTTTTAACAGCGAAGCTCTTGCCAGAGAGATCTTTGCCTCCAAGATACCGATTATTTCAGCCATCGGTCATGAAACCGATTTTACGCTGGCGGATTTTGTCGCGGATTTGCGCGTGCCAACACCATCGGCGGCAGCCGAAATGGTTGTTCCATTGAAAACCGATCTGCAACGACAGTGTTCAGAACGCCAAAGAAACCTGGTGAGCGCCTTTTCGAATTATTTGCGTTTCCTGAAAACATATCTAAATGAGTTTTCCAGACGTCTCGTCGATCCCAAACGACGAATTCAAGAGTTAAGACTCAGGACGGATGATTTCACCGGTCGCTTGATCCGGGTATTTAGCCAGGATATTCAACAACGTCAGGAACGCCTCCATTGGCGGCTGGAAAAACTTCAGACGCTTTCACCGGCCGCCAGCCTGCCTTATCTTAAATCAAAACATGATAAAATATATCATAATATATTGTATTCAATAAGTTATTATATCGATAAAAAAAGAAACCAACTGCACACAAGCAGGTCCAGATTGACAGCCTTGAGCCCCATGGCTGTACTTGAAAGGGGTTACAGCATCACCCGATCCCTCCCCGGTTCCCAGGTGATTCGCAATGCCGCGAGTGTCTCAAGCGGGGATCGGTTAGAGATTCTGCTTGGTTCCGGATCACTAAAAGCCACCGTGACCGGCCGTGCAGGTGTCCAAAAACCTAAAACGTAAAACCACAAGGAAATACCAAAATGCCCAAACAAACATTCGAAAAATCCATCCAACAGTTGGAAGAAATCGTCCAGGAACTCGAATCAGGCGATTTACCCCTCGAAAAGGCCATTCATCGCTTTGAAGAAGGGATGAACCTTTCCAAGCGCTGTTCGAAAATGTTGGATGAGACCGAAAAGAAAATCTCGGTACTGATTCGAGAATCAGACGGCACGCTGTCCGAAAAACCCTTCCCCACGGACGCATCCGAATTCGAAGACTGACCCGATGTTTGATTTAAATAATTATTTAATTACATATCAGAAGCTTATTAATGAAAAGCTCATTTATTTATTGAAAAGCCGCAACGCCTTCGACACGCATTGAACAGGCCATGTTGTATACCTTGTCAGCCGGCGGCAAAAGAATCCGCCCTATTCTGGCTATCGCTGCCGCTCAAGCCACCCATGCTCAGGTATCGGAGGTATTGACGTCCGCCTGTGCCATCGAGATGATTCACACGTACTCGTTGATTCATGATGATCTGCCTGCCATGGACAACGACACGCTCCGTCGCGGCAAACCCACCGCCCATATTCAATATGACGAAGCCACCGCCATCTTAACCGGTGACGCCCTGCTGACATTGGCCTTTGAAATATTGGCTTCAACAGAAAATAGCACCAAAATAAATTTGGCCCGACACCTGAAAATTATGCAGGTGTTGGCAAAAGCAGCCGGAAACCAGGGCATGATCCAGGGCCAGATGCAGGATATGTGTGCCGAGGGCAACCAACTAAACCTCGATGAACTCATGACCATGCACGCGCTCAAAACCGGCGCCCTCATTGAAGCTTCTGTGGTTGTTGGCGCACTGTTTGGCAACCATGACCAGGAAAAAATGGCCTCCCTGCGTTCCTACGCACGACACATCGGCCTGGCATTCCAGGTCATCGACGACATGCTGAATATTTCAGGAGACCCCGCCAAACTGGGCAAAGCCGTTGGAACCGATACGGTTAGAGGCAAAAACACCTTCCCGGGGCTCATGGGAATGGCAAAGACCGCCGCATTTGCCGAAAATCTCGTTCAATCTGCCTTGAAAGCTTTGGCGCTTTTTGATAACAAGGCAGACCCGCTGCGCGCCATCGCCCGTTACATCGTTGACCGAAACCACTAATAAACAGCCAGGGCCCGGCATCGATTTCTGAATAAGGAGAGATAAGCCCCTTGAATTTACTCGACAATATATCGTACCCTTCTGATTTGAAAAATCTTTCCCGAAATAAATTAAAGCTATTGTCAGGCGAAATCCGTAAACGAATCGTCGAGGTCATATCCCAAAAAGGGGGTCACCTCGCCTCCAGTCTGGGGGCTGTTGAGCTGACCATCGCCCTCCATTACGTATTTGACACACCCAACGATAAAATCATCTGGGATGTCGGGCACCAGGCCTATGCGCATAAAATCATCACGGGACGAAACGACCGATTCGAAACGATTCGACAGTTCGGCGGTCTTTCGGGATTTACCCGAAAAAACGAAAGCCCCTACGACAGCTTTACCACCGGCCATAGCAGCACTTCCATCTCGGCGGGCCTGGGCATCGTGACTGCCAAACATCTTAAAAAGGAAAAATCAAAAGTGATTGCCGTCATCGGCGACGGGTCCATGACCGCAGGCCTGGCTTATGAAGCCTTGAATCAGACCGGTGGATCACACAAAGACAAAGACTTGATCGTGATCCTGAACGACAACGAGATGTCCATATCCAAGAATGTGGGTGCCCTCTCCTCCCTTCTGAGCAGAACCTTTTCCGGCAAACGTTTGCAGGACTGGCGCAAAGACTTCGGTACCTTTTTGAAATCACTGCCCCGGGTTGGCGACGATATTTATCGATTTGCCAAGCGTTCCGAGGATTCCTTCAAGACCTTTGTAACCCCCGGCATGCTCTTCGAAGCTTTCAATTTCGAATATTTTGGCCCCATTAACGGCCACAACATCGATCACTTGATCGATATTCTGGACAACATACGCTTCCGTGACGAGCCGGTCCTGCTGCATGTGGTAACGACCAAAGGCAAGGGCTATCTGCCGGCCGAAAAAAACCCCATTTATTTTCATGGATGCAGCAGCTTTGATGTCAAGACCGGCACCTGTGCCCTGTCAGACAACGAAATACCCTCCTATACGGACGTTTTCAGCCAAACCATGCTGACGCTGGCAGAATTGGACGAAAATGTCCTGGCTGTCACGGCGGCCATGCCGGAAGGGACCGGTCTGACTGCATTCTCAGAAAAATTTCCGGATCGATTCTTTGACGTGGGCATTGCCGAACAGCATGGCGTCACGTTCGCTGCCGGACTGGCAACCGAAGGGTTCAAACCGGTGGTAGCCATATACTCCACATTCCTGCAGCGGGCCTTCGATCAGGTGATGCATGACGTTTGCCTGGAATCCCTTCCCGTGGTGTTTGCCATCGACAGAGGCGGTATCGTGGGGGAGGACGGCCCCACCCACCAGGGTCTTTTCGATTATTCCTATCTACGGTGTTTGCCCAACATGGTTGTCATGGCGCCCAAGGACGAAGACGAGCTCAGGCATATGCTCAAGACAGCGATATCCCATGATGGACCCATCGCGCTGCGCTATCCCCGTGGAACCGGTGTGGGCGTATCGCTTGCCGCGCCCCTTGTTAAGCTGCCCATCGGTAAAGGCGAGGTTCTGACGCAAGGGAACGACCTGTTGATCCTTGCCGTGGGCAGCAGCGTCCAGGAATCACTGTCAGCCCATGAACAACTGCGGGCTGAAGGCATCAATGCCACGGTGGTCAACTGCCGCTTCATCAAACCATTGGACACGGAATTGATAGCCGATCTCGCCAGGCGCATCAAAAAAATCATTACCGTTGAAGAAAATGTGCTGCATGGCGGTTTTGGCAGCGCCGTTCTCGAATGCTTGAACAATCAGGACATCATCGATGTCCGGCTCAAACGGATCGGCATCGCAGACACCTTTGTGGAACACGGCCCCCAACAGCAATTACGGTCTGTGTATGGTGTTGACGCGGCCGCCATCGTCAAAGCTGCCAGGGAATTAATAAGCACTAAATGAGTGCTAAGCCGCTAACAAATTATGGCTTATATTTCAATTTAATGGCTCAACTCAAAACAAGACTCGATGCCGCCCTGCTCGCCAAAAAACTCGCACCCACCCGGCAGCGCGCCCAGGCACTCATTCTGGCAGGCAAAGTACTCGTTAACCGGGAACCCATGACCAAACCTGGACTGCGGATTTCCGAGCACGACGATATCATCATCAGAGGGACCGACATGCCTTACGTCAGTCGCGGCGGCATCAAACTGGCGGAAGCCCTAAAACAATTCCAGATAGATGCTGCCGGCCGGCGCTGCATGGATATCGGTGCCTCCACCGGCGGTTTCACGGACTGTCTGCTTCAGCATGGGGCAGCACATGTGACCGCAGTCGATGTCGGGTACGGACAAATTGCCTGGAAACTGCGCCAGGACCCCAGGGTAACCATTCTGGAAAGAACCAACATCCGCTACCTGACGCTTGAAAAAGTTCCCTTGCCAGTCGATCTCGCCGTCATCGATGTCTCTTTTATCTCTTTAAAAATTGTCGTACCGGCTGCTCGAAAGTTTCTCAAGACCGATGCAATCGTGATTGCCCTCATCAAACCTCAGTTTGAGGTGGGCAGAGACCGTCTGGGCAAGGGCGGCATCGTAAAAAATAGCGCCCTGCATGGGGAGATAACGCAATCTTTAGCGCAATTTTTCGAAACCAGCGGGTTCCGGGTTCATGACATCATCCCCTCCCCTATTACCGGAACCAAGGGAAACAAAGAATTTTTATGTCATTTCAATAAAACGATTTAAAAAATCGCATTTCCGGAACGACACAAAGGGGTCGTTTTTTCAGGGTACCACTTGATTTTTCCCTCCATACCATATAATGATTTTCTTTTTAGATTTTTTCTAATTACACGATTTTATTTAGAGAGGAGCATACATAGATGAGCGAAGCATTAGATGAATTGAGAAACATCGCCTTATTGGCTCATGGGGGCGCCGGTAAAACATCTCTGGCAGAAGCCGTACTGTTCAAGGCCGGCATCACGAATCGTATCGGAAGGGTTGAAGATGGTAATACGGTTATGGATTTTGAGCCCGAAGAACTCAAAAGGAATACCAGCATCAGTAGCGGTTTCTGTCAATATGTCTGGAAAAAACATACCGTCAATCTCATTGACACACCCGGAGACCAAAATTTTTTCAGTGACACCATCCTCTCTATGCAGGCTGCAGATGCTGGGGTTCTCTTGGTCGATGCCGTCGACGGTGTAAAGGTGCAAACCGAACAAGCGTGGGACTTTGCCACTGATCTCAATCTGCCTTGCCTCATTTTTATCAACAAACTTGACAGAGAGCGGGCCGATTTTTCCCGCACGCTTCAGGATATCTCCGACTGTCTCGATTTGAAGCCAATTACGCTTCAGCTTCCTATTGGCAAAGAAGACGGTTTCAAGGGTATCGTCGATCTCATCAGCATGAAATCGTATACCTATGACGAAGCAGGAAAAGTTACCAAGGGTGCTATCCCAGCAGACATGCAGGACCAGGTCGACGCTGAAAAGGAAAAACTGATCGAGGATGTCGCCGAGGCGGATGATGACCTCATCGAACGCTATCTGGAGGGGGAAACACTCAGCGATGAGGATATCAAAAGCGCCTTGAAGAAGGGCGTCCTTTCAAGGGTATTTGTGCCGGTGCTGTGCGGCGCTGCCGTCAAGAATATCGGTATCGATATCTTCATGGACAGCATCAACAGCCTCATGCCATCTCCAAAAGAAAATCAGCCCAAAACAGGAATCGACCCCAAAGATGGCAGCACCATCGAACGCTCGCCAGACCCGAATGAACCCTTTTCGGCAATGGTGGTAAAAACCATCGCCGATCCATATGCGGGAAGACTTTCGATTTTCAAGGTCATATCGGGAACGCTGGGGTCAGAAGGAAATTTCTACAATTCAACCAAGGAGGTCAAAGAGCGATTCAACCAGTTGCTCACCATTTTCGGCAAGGAACAGAAACCGGCCGCTGGCGCAGGCCCCGGTGCCATTGTTGCCGTAGCAAAGCTGAAAGAGACAACCACCGGAGACACTTTGTGTGATGAAGGCGCTAAAATACGCTACCAGTGTGCCGAACCACTGCCGACACTCATTTCCTTTGCGCTTCAACCCAAATCCAAAGGGGATGAAGATAAAATTTTCAGTTCCATTTCCAAGCTGCTTGAAGAGGATCCTGCTTTGAAGCTCGATCGAAATCTGGAAACCCATCAAATTCTCCTGTCAGGTGCCGGACAGGTGCACATCGAAGCCACCATTGAAAAGCTTAGAAGAAAATACAATGTCGAAGTGAATTTGAGCACCCCCAAAGTGCCCTACAAAGAAACCATCAAGAAAAAAGCACGGGCACAGGGAAAACACAAAAAGCAGTCCGGCGGGCATGGTCAATATGGTGATTGCTGGATAGACATGGAGCCGCTGCCCAGTGGGGCTGGATTTGAATTTGTGGACGCTGTCGTGGGGGGTGTCATTCCCAGACAGTATATTCCGGCCGTGGAAAAAGGGATCATCGAAGCTTCCCAGAAAGGAATCCTGGCCGGTTTCCCGTGTGTCGATTTCAGGGTGACCCTGAATGACGGCTCGTTTCACGCCGTCGACTCTTCGGAAATGGCCTTCAAGATAGCCGGATCGCTGGCCTACAAAAAAGCCGCCGAAAGTGCGAACCCCATACTGCTGGAACCGATTATGAAAGTGACCATCACCACACCCGATGAATACATGGGCGATATCATGGGCGATCTGAACGGACGGCGCGGCAGGGTTCTCGGTATGGACACTGCCGGTAAAAACCAGGTCATCAATGCCAATGTACCCATGTCCGAATTTCTCACTTATGCCCCCGATTTGAGATCCATGACCGGTGGCCGCGGCATCTACACCATGGAATTTTCTCACTATGACGAAGTCCCGACGCAACTGGTCGATAAAATCATAGCGGAGGTCACTGCCAAACAAGAATAAATTTGCTTCGCGAATTGATAAGACGCGACGTTGTCGCTCTAAAAAAGGCGCCATGGAAGGATCCGCCATGGCGCCTTTTTTTGAGATGGCTTCTAGTGACGTTCCATCACTTTCTGGTATTTGGCATCGTTGTGAATTAGGTATTGAGCGTTGACTGTTCGATGGTCGATGTTCAAGTTTTTTCCGGTAACGCCTGTATTGTATCTCCTATCTTCTGTATCCTGTATTCTGTCTCCTGTCTTCTGTCTCCCGATCTTCTCAAAAACCTTACACCTTCAGGTCACAGTGTCTGGCTGCACTATTATCCAATATTGTTGACAGCCCCCCGCGTTCAGATGGCAGGTACCCCATGACCTGTTCCCAGACATCGTCGTCTTCCATGCAAAAATAGACCGTCAGATCGGGGGCAAATTGCCGGATAACCGAAACCATGTGCTGGTATATTCGGATCCGAAGGGGCTTGAAATATCGCATCTTGTTGTCGAGGCCTGGAATAAACTCTCCGTATACTATCGACGAATCCGGAAATCGTTGCTGAATGATCGGTTTCAGCTGTGGCATAAACCGGAACGTGCCTAAACTTATCCAGACGATATTCTGTGGGGACACGTGTGCAAAGACCTGTTTGATGACGTCTTCGTAGTCATTTTCACATCCATCGTATATGACCACCGGATCGAAATGAAAAGCTAGAGGATATCCCCAGGATTCGCACATTTGGGCAGCCCGGAGTCGGGCCCTTATCGTCGCTGTGCCTCGTTCTTCCGCTTTTACTACGGCAAGAGAATTGAGTGACCATGAAAGAATTGTTTTTCGATGGTGGGCCAGTGATGCGAACGACTCGATGGCAACCGTCTTGGTTTTCAACTCGAGTACCGACCGCGTTTGCGTTGCGAAGCGTTCCACAAGCCGGGTGTTTATTTCAGACCATTGGCCCCAGATAAGACTGTCGGTAAATTCGCCAGTACCGATGCGGGATCCTCCCTCAAGCGACAGATACTGATCTAATTCGATAAACAGATCTTCATGATTCACAAAAAACTGACATATGGGCGGATGAAAATACGTCTGCAAAATGCAATATGAACAATCCATGCTGCAGAAGGTACCGATGTGAAGAATCTTGTATCCGCAGCAGGTATAGGATCGCGTGCCCGGACATTCTTTGATGAACCTGCCCTTGTTGCGGGTCAACAAAAGGACCTCCTTGCCACTTTGGATAGGGTCTTTTGTGCCCGAAATCCGCTCAAACAGCGCTTGGGTTTCATTAACGACGCTGAAGGGCATCTGGAGACGTGACAACATTCGTTTCACCACTGGGGAATCAAGGACATCTTTATGAATCAACAGCTTCGATAGGGTCATTTTGTGAACACACTTGGGTGATTTTTACTTGACACGATTCAGAGCATTCTCTTAACATAGGGTGATATGACACAGAATAATAGTAAAAACAAACGATTGATCAGCCTGTTCTTATTGGGAAGCCTCTTGTTGAACTATCCGATACTCTCCTTGTTCAATCTAAAAACGTTCGTCATGGGGATCCCCCTTTTGTGCTTGTTTATTTTTTCGGTTTGGGCCGCCCTGATTCTTCTCATCAGTATCACCACTCGACAGCCGAAGGGAAACCTGCGAAAACCGGATAGTAACTGAGCGCGCTTCGCTCGCAAACGACAATGATGGAACGTCGGAATGCTTTGATACGGGGAGTACGCTATTCCATCCGATCCAGAAATACAACCTTTGAGTCAAGCGCTTTTTTGGGGGCTATGTTAGCAACAAAAACCATTCTTTTCTTTTCCTTCGCTTACATCGGCCTGCTCTTTGCCATCGCATATTATGGCGATAAACGGGCCGACGCCGGTAGCAGCATTATCAGCAATCCATACATCTATGCACTTTCACTCGCGGTCTACTGCACGGCTTGGACCTTCTACGGCAGCGTTGGCCGCGCCGTGGCTTTTGGCCCTAATTTTCTCACCATCTACCTTGGGCCGACGCTGATGATCGCTTTGAGCTGGTTTATTTTACGAAAAATAATCCGCATCAGCAAAACCTATCATATCACCTCCATCGCCGACTTTATTGCTTCCCGGTACGGGAAGAGCACGACATTGGGAGGATTGGTATCCGTCATCGCCGTGATCGGCATTGTCCCTTACATATCCATTCAGCTCAAAGCCATCTCCAAAAGTTTTTTGATCCTGACCCACCAACCCACCAGTATTGCCAAAATACCGGTGTTGGCCGATACCGCTTTCTACGTAGCGGTACTTCTAGCCGTTTTTTCAATTCTCTTTGGGACACGCCATCTGGACGCCACCGAACGGCACGAAGGCCTGGTGGCTGCCATTGCATTCGAATCGGTCATGAAACTGGCTGCCTTTATCGCTGTCGGCATTTTCGTGACCTTCGGCATGTTTGACGGTTTCGGCGATTTGGTGCAGCAAGCCGCTGCCCTGCCACATGTAGAAAACCTTTTCAGCATCAGCACGGAACCCGGCGCCTATGCCAACTGGGGATTCCAGATATTCGTTTCCATGATGGCCATTCTATTCCTGCCCCGCCAGTTTCAAGTGGCCGTCGTAGAAAACGTCAACGAAGAACACCTGAACAAGGCCATGTGGCTGTTTCCGCTTTACCTCATCGCTATCAACATTTTTGTTCTTCCGGTGGCGGTCGCCGGGCTTCTGCATTTTCCGGGAAATGGTGTCGACCCCGACACCTATGTTCTCTCCCTACCCATGTCTCAGGGACAACCTGTTTTAACCCTGCTGGTATTTCTGGGCGGCATGTCAGCCGCAACCGGTATGGTCATCGTGGAGACCATCGCCCTGTCAACCATGATCTGCAACGAATTGGTCATGCCGATACTGCTGCGCTTCCAGCCATTGAAATTGACGCAAAGAAGCGATTTGAGCAGCCTGTTGTTGACCATTCGAAGGGGCAGTATCGCCATGGTGCTGCTCCTGGGCTATATTTACGTTCGTCTGACAGGTGAATTTTATCCACTTGTATCCATCGGTCTGTTATCGTTTGTCGCCGTAACCCAGTTTGCACCCAGCATACTGGGTGGTCTCTTCTGGAAAGGGGCCACCCGGTCTGGTGCCCTGTGGGGTTTGACCATCGGATTTGTCGTCTGGATATATACCCTTTTTCTGCCCTACCTGGTCCACGGCGGCATGCTGCCGGAAAGCTTCATTACCAGCGGACCTTGGGGTATCGAATGGCTCAGACCCTACCAACTATTCGGTCTACAGGGCCTCAGCCAGAAATCACACTCTGTTTTCTGGAGTATGTTCTTCAATATCGGCCTCTACGTGGGCATTTCCGTCTTCAAGCGACCCACGGCGCTGGAACATACCCAAGCGACGTTGTTTGTGGATATATTCAAACACGATGGTGAAAAAGAAGGCTCTTTTATGTGGCGGGGAAAAGCATCCCTGCCGGACTTGAGGTCCATTCTAAGCCGCTTTCTAGGTGAAGAAAGAAGCAACGAGGCCCTCTCTGCCTATGCTCAGAGCAGTCAAATCAACTGGGATAAAGACATCATCGAAGATGCCGCGTTGATAGCACATATCGAAAAACTGCTGGCAGGCGCCATCGGGTCGGCATCGGCACGTGTCATGATGGACACAGCCATCAAGGACGAACCGCCCGGTATTGATGAAGTCATGGACATGCTGGATGAAACCCGTCACGCCATCGCCTACAGCCAGGAACTGGAGAGAGCCACCACAGAATTGAAACGGGTCAATGAACGCCTCACGGAGTTGGACAAGCTGAAAGACGATTTTATTTCAACGGTCACGCATGAACTCAAAACGCCCCTCACATCTGTCCGTTCCCTGACGGAAATTCTGCATGACAATCCTGCCTTGGACGTGGATCAGCGCAATAATTTCCTCAGCATTATTGTCAAGGAGACCGAACGCTTATCCCGCCTGATAAACCAAGTCCTGGATTTTCAAAAAATTGAGGCAGGTATCGCAGACTGGGAGTTCACCAACGTCGATATGCATGACATTATTGCAGATGCGCTGGCAGCATCCGCGCAATTGCTTCGTGACAAGCATATTCATCTGCAGCAAGACCTGGGAAGTCCCCGCAAAATGATTCAAGGAGATCGGGATCAACTCATGCAAGTCATGATGAACCTGATTTCCAATGCTATCAAATTCTGTGATCGGAAAAACGGTCAGATCAAAATAAAATTGACCACCGAAAACGACTTCTTGCGGGTGGATGTTGTGGATAACGGCATCGGTATCCACAAGAAAGACCAGGCAATTATTTTTGAAAAATTTCGCCAAGCCAAAACCGAGCCCAAAGGAAGACCTGCCGGCACCGGTCTGGGCTTAACCATCACCAAACAAATCATCGAATTTCATCACGGCCGCATCTGGGTTAGAAGCACACTCGGTAAAGGGACCGTGTTTTCCTTTACGTTACCGATTAAGACCGATTCCAAAAGCGTTGAAACCTAAATTTCAGTGTTGTGATTGTTTTAACGCTGGAAAACTAATGAACATCGAACATCCAGCGTCCAACATCAAATTTTGAATGGAAAAGATGAAGAAACAGGCGTAGGGCTCAGGTTTAACTATTTTTTTGATTCATCATTGGACGTTCGATGTTCGATGTTGGACGTTCATCTTTATAAAATCAGGATCTTCTCCAAACTAGTTGGAGAAGAGGGTCCAAGGATTCCAGGATTCAAGGATTCAAGTGATCGTTATTTATGGTTTTTTAAAGTGCCTTTGCAGATTTACGATTTAAACAATGGCTTTTTAATCTGTAGCGAGTTCAATCAACTACCAAAAGTAGCTTAACATATGTTCATCAAAGAAATCGCAGTGGCATTCCGGGCTTTCATTTTATTGTAAATATTGAGTATATCACTTGGATCCTTGACCCCTTGACCCCTTGAATCCTTTTAGATTATTAAGACCAAATGAAGGAATTTCACTCAGCCCTCAGATTTGACTGCAACTTAATGGGAGATGAACCTAAAATCATTATTAGAATGTCAGTCTGGCATAATATGTCTTCTCTGACGCAGCCCTCGCCTCTCCCAGGGTCCGGATACCTTTTTTCTCAAGCAAGGGGATCATTCTGATAAAAATCTTGGCCGTCATCGTGGCATCTCCCATGGCTGTGTGACGATCGACCACCGGCACGCCCAGTCGCCTGGCAATGGATGAGAGGGTCTGGTCTTCCTGTGCCGCGTGTACGATGGCGGAGAGCAGCAGTGTATCCAGCACCGGGTTGACAAATCTGATGTTGGTTCGGGATTCATAGGTCTGGAGCATTCGCATGTCAAAGGCCGCGTTATGGGCCACGATGATGGTACCCTCGGTGTAGTCAAAAAATGCCGGCAACACCCTGTCGATGGTTGGTTGAGATGCTACCATGGCATCGCTGATGCCGTGAATGTTTGTTGCGGATAGGGGGATTTCACGTTGGGGATTCACCATCTGATCAAAGGATTCTTCGGTGAGAATACGGGTGTTGACGATTCGAAGCGCACCAATCGACACGATCGCATCCCCACCGGATGGATCCAGACCAGTGGTTTCGGTATCGAAAACCGTGTACACTAGATCTTTTAACATGCGATTATCAAGATCCGACGTTTGGCCCGGCTGGTGAAACAGGTCAAAATCATAAAACTCGGGCCGGCTGGCAGGTAAAATGGCTGCGTGACGGAACGCGTCCTGCTCCTGAGGTCGAAAAGCCGGCAGGTAGAGTCGCAGGCAGGATTTTTTTTCATACTGCCGATCAGCATAGGGCCAGATCTCGGCATTGTGATAGTCGAGGACTTCTTTCAAATGCAGCGGCATCCCCTCCTTCATAAAATTTAGCTGCATGCTTTCCCACTGTCTCAGTTTTTCGATTTTTAGCGGGCTGCCCTTCCACGAAAAATCCAGGAAAACGAAATCCTCGTTTTCGGTAAAGCGGCAGCCATATCGACGCACACCGGTCTCGGCACAGATTTTTTCAAGAACGAATAAAAGAATCAGAATCATGGCATAGGTGTCTATTTTAACCCAGCATTTTCCATTGCAAGGTTCTAATGCCAGCTCTATCCCAAGCCGTTCGTCTGCTTTTTTTTTCAGCGAACCAAGCAGGTCTGGAATAGATATCGGTACCAAGGGCCACTGGTTTCTGGTCTGCTTGAATGTCTCTTTGGATTCACTTTGGATCAGTTGTTCCAATGAACCGGCTTCAGCATAGATGATTTCCTCCAGCTGGCGCTGCCGGGACGGTTCTAAGGCCGGGTATGCTTCAATTATCTCAACAGCTGATTTGATACTGGCAACCGAATGTCGGATTTTCTGCTGAAAGGATTTGAGAAGGAATTCTGCCCTTGCCTCCAACCGCAATCCCTGCGTGATATCATTGAAAATGATAATAAATCCGGAGAATTCCTTTTGCGGATTCAGGATTGGAGCCGTTTCCGCTTTCAGCAGTCTGTTGGCCCTGTCCGTCACGACAAATGTCGAGGTAACATTTTCTTCATCGTTTTTTAGTTTTGTGCTGATTTCATCCAGCGCGTGCTGAACTATATTCTTTTCGATAATACCAAAAATTGATCGACCGATACCGAGATGGGCCTTCCCTTGGCTCTCGGTGGCTGTCTCCTTGCCGGCGTCGGAAGGGTGTTCTACCTGCAGGATCGTGTTCTGTTCACTGAAATACCGTTTTGCCTGAGAATTGTAGAGGATAATGGTGCCTTCCTGGTTACAGATCACTACCGCTTCGGGCAATTCGGCCATGATGGCGGCCAGGATGTTTTTCTCCTCTTCCAGTTCTGCTTTGGCAATATGGACACGATTGAAAACGCTTTTTTCCAATTTTTCGTATTGTTCAGCCCCGGCGTTGATTTGCGCCACCAGTTGCATCAAGCCATACGCACCTTCGAGTTGAATCCGGTGCGCAGGATTCACCGAATGAATCAGCTCCACCTCTTCGGACAACTTGTTCATGGGAATAATGGCGGTTCGGAATACCCGGGCGAACATGAACCCGAGAAAGGCTATCAAGGCCAGGCCGACGGAGAGAATGATGTGCCCGTAGCGGGCTAGTATTTCCTGAAGTATGGGTTTGTTCTGCTGGATGGATTGATGCCAGAACAGCACCACCAGAGCAAGTCCGAGTATGGCAGCAACACCGATAGCTAGGCTGAATGCCCACCAGATGTTGTTGTTGCTTTTCATTCCGGTTCTTCGAGTAATCGCTTCACAGCAGCGATAATCTGCTGGTTGGAGAAAGGTTTGGTGATATACTCGTCAGCCCCTAATACCATTCCCTTGGCAATATCCACATCACGCCCTTTGGCGGTCAGGAATATGACCCGGGTATTCCGCCACTCCGGATTCAGGCGGATGATTTCGCAGACCTCGAATCCGTCGACACCCGGCAGCATAATATCCAACAGAACCAGATCCGGTTTCTCCTTGGATATCATTTCCAGCGCTTCTTCACCGCTTTGTGCCACCAGCGTGCCATAACCGTTCTGTTCCATCAAGAACTGCAGTGGGATAACAATATTCGGCTCGTCATCGACGATCAATATTTTTTTCGGCATAGGATGTCCCCACTCATTTGAATAGAAAACCAGGAGGTTAAATCATTGTATAGCTTGTAGATGATAAGGAACCGTCGGTTGGTATAGCGCTGGAATGCACGCCTAAAATATTAGTGACGGTCTCACCTACGGATTCCAACGTCCGGACAGCAATTACCTTGCTCGGTTTAACCTACTCCAAAGACAGAAAAGAACATGATCATAAAAAATATCTGCACAAAAAGGACCACCAGCCAAGTCGCCGCACAGAGAATGAGGGCTTTGCCGATATGGGGTAGCTGATACACTTTTTTAATGCCAATGGCACCGGCGAGTATAATCCAGACAGAAGTACCCAAAAATACGATCACAGACATGTTGGGGATTACTCCTAAAATCCGCAGGATACCGGGAGCGCTGGCAAATGCCATGACACGTAAAACCGTCTTTCGATCCATTCGTGACGGTGCAGCACCAAAAACATGGTTGCTGGTATAATAGATGGTAAAAGCCCATACATACCAGGAAAAAAAAGTCACCGCCAGACCGACATTGACAGCCGTGCCACCCGCCCGGCTGAACATCCCGTAGCCCGTGGCCATGGCAAGCAAGGCCACGACCCAGACGGAGTGTCCCTGGCTGGTGGGATCATTGATAATTTCATCGTAGAAGGTCAGATCAAGCTTGGTGGCCCGGATCATGCGGGTGAAAAGCAATTTCATAGTGCCTCTGATTCGAACGGATCAAAAGAAATTAGTTTAAATCCGGTGAGAGTGTCATCGGCGTTACGGCAGGGAATATACCGATGTCTGCTTTATCACTGTTTGTGATGGGTACGTGTTAAGGGTTCATGATTTATTTTGCGATTTTAAATATTCCAAATGTTTGCGAATACCCTTGTCGGTATTGGGTTTATCGCTAAACAGGCGCTGGAATATTCCCGGGGGTTTGTCGATCTTGGGATCCAGGGCCAATCCTTTTTCATAATCCGCAATGGCCTCTTCGATTTTCCCCAGATTGCTATACGCCGATGCACGATTGACATAGGCATTGGCGAGATCGGACTTGATTTCAAGGGCTATGTTGTAATCCGCAATGGCTTTTTCATACTGCCCTAAGATGTTAAGGGTGTTGGCTCGTCCCAGGTAGCCGGCGGCCTTATTGGAATCGATCTTGATGGCGCGGTTGAAATCCGCCAACGCTTCTTCGGTTTTACCGGCATTGAGATTGGAAACGCCATCCATAATGGCATCGTCATATTTGGATACCCCCAAACCGCACCCGAATAGGGCAACAACAAGAATTATAATCACAAAAATTAGTCGTTTCATAGTTTCAGCATTTCTCAGTCCCTGCGCATCAGAGCGACAAAAGTCGAACTCAAATCGTTCAACGAATTAACTCATTAGTCCAAAGCATCTAAAAAAGCAAATTATTAATCAGAGTAACGTTCCGATGTAGAAGCATAAACGAGGAGGCGCGAAGGCCTCCTCGTTTGTTTGTGATGGAGATTTTATTTGATATTAAGGCTATACACCTGACTGGCCTCGAGATCCTTCTTCGGGCACCACATTTTCGTCTTCGTAAATGTCGTGTTTTAGGGCCTCAAATGAGGTGGTGATGTTGGTGGACATCTCCAGTTTGTAAGCCAGAAACCACATCATGCCGATGCCCAAGATCCACCAGATGATCTGCCAGATCCAGATTGACGGCATCCCATTTACCCAGGTGGCTGGTTTGGCAGGATCGCCAAAGATCGTGTTGCCGATCACGCAGCCCGGGCCAATGGCGAAAAAGTACCAGACGCAGGTGATGATCCAGCCCCACTTAATCAGGTGGCGTTTTTCCGGAGCCAAACTGGCATGTTCACGCAGAAAGCTATGGTACTCCATTTTGCGGTCCTGCTCGGCCTTATCCGGTTGGGTAAAGTAGCTCACAATTATGGCTACCGGCAAGTTGAACAGGATGCCCCAGCCGGCGGAAAAAATTGTCAACGGGCTATATCCCCAAGGTAGTCCCAGATCGAAGCGGAAGGTCAGGAACACCGCAAACATACCGCAGATCAGGCCTGCAACAACACCCTGACGGGTGAGCCACGGCCAGTATAGCGTGGCGATCAGGGGTACGTACATCATAAACCCGAAGGACGTGGCAAAAGCACCCAGCATGACGATGGCGCCCGGTACGTAAGTGGAAAAAATCAGGGCCGACCCCACAACGATGAGCACGGTGATGCGTCCCCAGGTGGTCTGCTCAGTTTCGGTCATGTCTTTCTTGATATAGCGTTTGACAATGTCGCGAGTGAGCATACCACTGGCGGTGGACATATAGGCCGCACCGGTGGACTGCATGGCCGCCAGGGCGCAGATGGCCAGGATACCCACGGCAAATGGTGCCGTGTCTTTCATCAGCCAAATTAAATAAGGCACAAGGTCGTTACCACCGCTGGTGATAAGCTTATCTAAGGGTAAAACAGTGGTGGTTCCGACACCGCCGGGCAGGAGGCTCAACACCCAGCCCGCCATGGACTGCAGGGTGGTGAAAATAATCAGGGCAAATCCAATGCCCAAGGTAGAAGCCCAAACCTGTTGCAGCGGAAAAGGCTTGGGGTTCTTATTGGCGAAAGCCCACATGGAAAATGCCGGTGAGGAATGAATCCCCATGAGCGCAAACATGTAAGTCAGAATCATGACACCGGTCCAGGTACCGCCTTTGGCCATGGCGCCGGCCGGGACGAACTGGATCACGCCGGGCACCGCCACTTTATTGGTGACACCCAATGGCGTTATACCGATTAACTTTTGACCCTTTTCCATAAAAAGGTTTACGGCTCCTTGGTCGGCCCATTTGGGTACCTCCGCACCACTGCTGTTAAGCCAGACCACCACATCGCCGAATTTCGATGTCAAGCCATCGAAACCGCCGGCAAAAACAGCACCGATGATACCCAGGGCGACGATTCCCGACCAGAGCAGGATGCACTGGGCGGTGTCCACGTAGGCCACCGAACGGAGCCCCCCTAAACCCACGTACAAGAGGACTATAATAGCCAGCATCCACATGCCCACATTAACCGAAAACAGGCCGTCGGTTAATACGTTGAATAGCACACCGGAGGCCCGCAACTGGATGCCCAGGTAGGGTATGCTGAAAAACAGGGCCACGATAACCGTCAGGATGCGAATGGCCTCGCTGTTCATATACTGCGAATACATCTCGCCGGGGGTGACGAATCCATAACGCTTGCCCAACAGCCACTGCCGTTTGAGGAAGAATACGCCCGTAATCGGGATGGTGAGAACATAGAACGACGCGTATCCGTAGGGCAGACCATCCCTCCACATCAGGGCTGGATGTCCGACAAACGTCCAACCGCTAAACGAGGTTGCTGTGGCCGCCAATACAAACACCCAGATGTTGAGCTGGCGTCCGGCAATGAAGTAATCCGTTCCCTTCTTGGCTTTCAGATAACCAGTGACACCGATGGTAATGCAGTATCCCCAGTAAAGGAGAACAAAAAAGAATAGCCAATACACATGAGATCCCATGCTTTTCTCCTTTCATAAAGTTAAATTATTAAGGCCTTCCAACTTTTCTTGTCGACTTTTCCTGCCGGGATGGCATCACCTCCTTTTATTCCATCCCTTAAATTAGTACTTAAAGTCTGCTTTCTTAATTAACTACGTATACTGAGGAAAGCTGACATTAATTATTAGAAAAATCCTATTCTACGGTGCAAAGTACCACAGAAAATTCGGATTTTAGGGTGACGCATATGGTCGCCTGTACCGCAAAAAAAACTTCGATGTTTATGATTGAACCATTTTCTTGATCGATTCGACGATTTCGGGGTTGGCGAGGGTGGTGACGTCACCTTCATCGACCTTATTGGAAATAGCACCCAGAACGCGTCGCATGATCTTACCGGATCGTGTTTTCGGCATGTCGGCAACAATCCAAACCTTTCTCGGCTTGGCAATCTTGCCGATTTCCGTGCTTACGGCATCGGATATTTTCTTGGCCAGTGCTTCACTGGCCTCATAACCCGGCTTGAGAGCAATATAAAGATCCGGCTCTTTGCCTTTGATGTCATGATTCACCGGAACAACCGCCGCCTCCGCCACTTCTTCCACCGTCATGGCGGCAGACTCGATTTCCTTGGTGCCCAGGCGGTGGCCGGATACATTGATCACGTCGTCGATGCGACCCAGAATACGGTAATAGCCGTCTTCTGACTCAACGGCCGCGTCACCGGTGAGGTACGGCCAATCCTGCCAGCGCTTGCTTTTGGGGTCTTTGCAGTACCGGGTATAGTAGGTCTCCACAAAGCGCTCCCGGTCTCCCCAGATGGTCTGAAAACCACCCGGCCAGGGGTTCTGGATACAGATATTGCCCGCTTTTCCAGCGCCCTGTGGCAGTACCTGGCCTTCGTCATCATAAATAATGGGATGAATGCCCGGCATACCAGGTCCGGCACTTCCCGGTTTCATGGGCGTGATGCCCGGCAGCGTGCTGCACAGAAACCCGCCTGTTTCGGTCTGCCACCAGGTATCGACAATGATGGCCTCGCCCTTGCCGACGACCTCGTGATACCATTTCCACACTTCCGGCTCGATGGGCTCACCCACCGTGGTCATATGCTTGAAGTGATAGGTGTATTTGGCGGGCTCGTCCGGGCCTAGTTTTCTCAATGCCCGAATGGCCGTGGGCGCGGTGTGAAAAATATTCACGTCCAGATCCTGGGCAATTCGCCAGGCCCGGCCTGCATCAGGAAACGTTGGGACGCCTTCGTAGACCACCGTGGAAGCGCAAACCGCCAAGGGGCCGTAGACGATGTAGGAATGACCTGTAATCCATCCGATATCGGCCATGCACCAATAGACATCTTCAGGATGAATATCCTGAACATATTTGCAGGTACCGGCTACATAAGCCAGATAGCCGCCGGTGCTGTGCTGACACCCTTTGGGTTTACCGGTGGTCCCGCTGGTATACATGAGAAAAAGAGGGGCTTCGGCCGGCATGGGAACCGGATCGACTCTTGCGCCATAGAAGTCCTTCAAGAGATCGTTGATAAAATAGTCGCGGCCCTTTTTCATGGGTGTGGGAGAGGACGCCTTACCCGGGTAGCGTTGCCAGACCAGGACCTTGTCAACCGTCTGGCCGTCTTTTTTGGCCAGGTCACAGGCAATATCCGCATTCTGTTTATGATCCAAAAGTGTGCCGCTTCTGTAATAGGCATCGGCAGTGATCAGTACCCTGCTGTTGGAGTCTACGATGCGATCGGCGCAGGCACGACCACTGAACCCGCCAAATACCTGTGAATGGATAACACCCAGTCGTGCACATGCCAGCATGGTGATGGGGAGTTCGGTAAGCATGGGCATGTGCAACGTAACGCGATCACCTGCCTTTAATCCGGCAAAATCACGCAGAAGTGCGGCAAATTCATTGACGCGAACATACAGCTCCTGATAGGTCACGTGTTCATATTTTTCATCCATGGGTTCAGGTACGAAGTGAATAGCCGTCTTGTTCTTGTTTTTGGCAAGATGTCTGTCAACACAGTTGTAACTTGCATTGAGTTTCCCTCCCACAAACCATTTCCAGCAAGGTGCATCACTGGTGTCCAATGTGGTGTTCCAGTATTCATACCAGTCCAGCATGTCCGCATATTCCTTAAAACAATTAGGAAAATTGTCCAAAGAAAACCGATCGTAGACCAAAGGGTCGCTCATGTTGGCCTGGGCCACAAACTGATAGGAGGGATAGTAATAGTCCTCCTCACCCCAGTGAACCGCAATCTGCGCTTCTGATGTTTCAACAATTTCTTTTTCAGCCATTTACAGCCCTCCTTCATGGTGAATAGGTTTACAAATAATGAACTCGAAAAATATGTCGACCAGACTTTTTACAAGGCATCGTAGCTTGGCACATTGAAGAACCTCGCAGCAAGCTGCGAGGAATGCGCTCGCTGTTGCGGTTCAGTTGTTATGCACTTATATGACCGCTGCCTGGTTTTTCGGAATGTTTCTTGACCCCGCTGTCAAATATTTCAAAAGCGATTTTTAGAGTTTCTCTAAGATAATCCTTGTCTTCGTTGATGATCCTTTTGCTTGTTTCCCAGAGAACCACACCGGAAAACAAAGCCCAGAATATGTCGGCGATGGCCATAGGGTGCCTGTCGATAAAAACACCCTCCTGGATCCCTTCCTCAAATAGTTTTGCCATTTCCGAAAGCGATCGTTTGGATAGGGTTTTGATCTCCAACAACAATTCAGGCGTCAAATTTTTTAAGGTGTCGCTGGATTGTAGATGAAACATGTTGATAAGGATCATCGGGTCAAACTCGTACACGTCGACCATGGCTTCCTTTAGATCCGATATTCGCGTTTCAAAATCTAAATGGTTGTCCTTGTTGATATGTTCTAAACGTATCAGCAGATAGTGTAGAATTCTGAGAGATAGGGATGCGTATAACTCGTCTTTGTTTTTGAAATAGAGATACAGGGTGCCCGGGCTTAGCTCTGCCTCATGGGCGATGTCTTCCATCGTTGCCCGGGTGAAGCCTTTCTCGGAGAATACACGCTTAGCGGCCACGATGATCTGCTGTCGCCTCCTCTCGCGTTCTCTTTCTTTGCGCTCATGTATTCCCATGGCTTCTGAACCTTATTTATTTCTTAAATTTCCTATAATCTTTATATTACGTTTGTCAAGTAAAATATGTTCACATGCAGAATTGGTGTACAATTATTTAGCGCTGGTCATAATTGCTGCGAAAATCGTTAGTACTCTGAGGTCTCAGGTCTGCGTTCTTTTTGTTAGTGGTGCTTGGCCTTATCGGGGTTGAAATATTTTATTGAGGTGGGGGTTGGTGAGGGTTCGGTTGAGAATCTCAATCTGTTCTTCTAATTCCTTCTCGCTCTTAAAAGACAAGCTCAGTTTCAGGGACGTCCCCTCGAAGTAGGCAGGCGGGAGCAGGCTGATTTGGCTACCCAGATGAAGTTTGCGCAGATCCTGCTGAAAGGTTTCTTCAGCCAGGGAAAGGTTCGGGAAACGCCGTTTGCGTAATTTCGATCTCACAGTCCTGGCTTTCTGGAGACTGTCCATATCTTTGTCAGCCAGCACTTCCGAAATACCTTCGGACATCAGAATATCCTGAATGTCACGCTTTTCACGACGGCTGATTTCCTTGAGGTGCGAAAAGATTTCCTTTTGCTTGTTATGGTTTACCTTGAGCTCCATGAAAAACCGTGCCAGCAGTTCCCCTGAAGACGCATCAACCTCTTGAAGTTCTGTGGCCATATTCAGCGAGATTCTGTTCTGGCAGACCCCCACCTGAATCAATTGGGGGAGCCGGCAAATCCCAATGATTTTGTTGATGTGCTGATAATTGTCGGGCAAACCGAGATGGTGGGCCTCGCTTACCAAGCATTCCTGGTTTTCTACACAATCGGACAGCAATGCCAGCGATCGGGAGATCTCGAGAAGATCGAGTTTTCTTTGCGTTATATTGTCGGTGATGGCGATCCGGATGCATTCGAGGGCTTGGCTGTCTACAGGCATCACCTTGGCTGGGATGTGTTGATAATTCAGTTGCCGCATGGCCGCTAGACGACGAAATCCTGCGACGACAACATATCGGCCCTGTTTTTTTATGAGCACAGGCGGGTTAATCAGGCCAACACGCTGTATGGATTTGGCGAGGTCTTTCCCTGCAGTGGCGGTGCTGATTCGATAGGTGCTATCTTGTGTGTCAATGACGGCCAGGTCCAAAACCGTCACCCTATTGGACATCGTCTCTGCCCGTCAACTGGGTCAAGGCCTCCTTGTATTTCTGGTAGGTGTTTTGTAAAACGGTATCCGGAAGGGCTGGAGGGGGTGGCTCCTTGTTCCACTCGATGGCGCTCAGATAGTCTCTCAGGTATTGCTTATCATAGCTTTTTTGAGGCCCCCCCGGGGCATACGTCTTCTTGGGCCAGAACCTGGAAGAATCCGGTGTCAGGATTTCATCGATGAGAATGATTTGATTCCCTATTTTCCCGAATTCAAATTTCGTGTCGGCGATGATAATCCCTTTCTGATCAGATATTTCAGCACCTTTGTTATATATGGCTAGACTGAGGCGTTTGACTTCTTCGGCGACGTCTTTTCCGACCATCCGGGCCGCTTCATCAAAATCGATATTGATGTCATGCAGTCCGATTTCTGCTTTGGTGGATGGTGTAAAAATGGGTTCAGGGAGTTTGTCCGACTCCTTGAGCCCTTCAGGCAGGCCAATACCGCAGACACTGCGGGTTTTCTGGTAGGATTTCCAGCCGGAGCCGGAAATATAGCCCCTGACGACGCATTCGATGGATAGGGGTTCTGTTTTGCGAACCAGCATGCTCCTGCCGTGCAGTTTTTCGGCGTAAGGCTTGCAAACAGAAGGGTATTCAGCGACATCGCTTGAAATAACATGATTGGGCACCAGGGTCTGCATGACATTAAACCAGAATAGAGATATCTGGGTAAGAATAATGCCTTTTCCAGGAACCGGGTCGTTCATGACAACATCGAATGCGGAGATTCTGTCTGTGGCAACCATCAACAAGGCATCACCCAGGTCGTATACATCACGCACCTTACCCCTTTTCAACAGTTTCAAATCTTTAAAGTCTGTTTCCAGAACATGTGGCTTCATAATCACGGTACCTTTTCATTGAATCTTTTCTTGAACGCCTCAATGAATTGAAGCAGAATCGTGCGTTCCTTTTCATTGATTTTTAAAAATTGGATACCGGCCTCATAGGTATCTTTGGCGCTTTCCTTCTGAAAAACGACCACGCCTTCAATATCGACAAGCGCCTCCTCGATGCCGATGGTGATCGAAACACGCGTCTGGGCATCGAGGGGCTTGTAGGTCTCGAGCAGTATGCCGGATTCAGATACATTGAGTGTTCTGCCCATTCCCTGCTGGCATGGCTCACCGTCTCCACCCGTGCAGACAAAATTCAGAAGGTTCGTCGATTTTATTCGGGTATGTTTTCGTTTATCGTTGGCATTCATCCTTTCCACCTGTCGTTGGTCGGCTAGGTCATCAATTCTTTCTGCCGATTGTTCAGTACTTTCGTTATAGAATGAGTGCAAGTAGCGATATTGTCGATAATGTTCTTGAACGAGGTGGAAATGTTGTCATATTCTTGTTGAAGTATTTCCGGGTTCAGGGTTTGAATTTTCAGGTCTTTGGAGGCCAGCACAGAGGCAAATTCAGGTTCATGACCCAGGTCTAAAAATGGGATGTAGCCAAAAAAATCGTCCCGTTCCAGATGGGCCAACGGCACAAAACCATGCTCGGTTTTCTGAACCAAGGATGCCTTGCCGTGCTGGACCCGGAACAAGCGCTTCTCATCGTCGCCCTGCTCGATCACTTTCTGGCGATACTTCAAGTACTCGTCAACATCTATCTGATTGGTTGAATACTCCACCACACGATCCATGGCATGACGCAATCGCCTGTCCAGACTGATGACGAATGCCTTGAACTCGTAAGACATTTTCGAGTATTCTTGGGCAAGGCGCTGTGAATCGAGCACACCCAGTTGAACATCTCCCACGGCTTTGGCGGAATACATCCGTGAATGGTTTCGGATTAAAAAAGAGGATACACTACCGACAAAGGAGCCGTTTCCGATCTGAAAAAGTGTCAAGGGTCCTGAGTCAGTTTCCCTGAGTATATCAATGATCCCCTCCAGCACGACCCACATCCAGTTGCCGTGTCTGCCCTCTTGCAGAATGATATCACCGTCATGAAATTCTTCTTCGTCCACAACATGCATATAATCGACCAAAGGTCCCCATATAACCGGGTCTGCTGCACCAACATCGGAATACTTGGCAGTTCGGCTGTCTATGGGGGAGACCGGCCCCAATCTTTCTATCTGGCCATCGTCGAGCATCTTCAGGCCATCCAGAATGATGCCCATACGTCCCTTCGTGATGACCCTTTCGCTCGTGACGCTCGTCGTCTTAAATTCAAATTCACCATCTGTCCAGCCAAACAGCGAATAGAGCGCATCCAGTCCCGAAAGCATTCCGCAAGTCGCATTGATTGGGTTGCCGTTGTCGAAATAGACGATGCCCGGTTCGGGAGCATAGGGGCTCTTGATCCGCAAGATGCCTGAGCTGCCATTGCCCCCCAGAAGCTGCATGAGATCACCGAGATTGAGAAATTCAATATTTCCCTGAAGTATGTCTTCTTTCATCCGATACCTACTGCGCCCATTTTAATTCTTTTTGCAAGGCCTTCAATGTCAGCTTGGCGCACTCCTTCAGCGTGTCGCCGACCCCGGTGCCTTTAATGGCACTCCCCGGATAAGCGGGTGCCTTTAGCTGGCGATTGAGATCTTTCTCCATTTGCTCTACAGACATCAATGGAATGCCTTCATCGGCCAGATCTCTTTTATTGAATTGAAGCACCAGCGGCACCTTGAAGATATTCAGGCCGTATTCCTTTAAATTCTTCTCCAGATCCTTCAAGGATATCATGTTTTTTTCTCTTCGTACCTCGAGGGAATCCGCCACGAAAACAATGCCGTCGACCCCTCGAAGAACGAGTTTACGGGTCGCACTGTATTGCACCTGTCCCGGTACCGTGTAGAGCTGAACCTTGATATCACAACCCCTGATCTTCCCCAATCCCATGGGAAGAAAATCAAAAAAAAGCGTTCGATCACCTTCCGTATTGATGGAGACCATTTCACCCGTTACCTGTTTTGAATAGGTTTTGAATATATACTCCAAATTCGTGGTTTTCCCACCACGACCCGGGCCGTAATAAACAATTTTGCACTCGATTACTTGCTTTTTCAGGTTAAATATTGCCATACGGCACGACTCCAAACGAAGAAAAAAAATCGAATAATGATCTTATTAACGAGCCAGGGCGTTAAATGGCAACATATCATATTCAGTTGTTGCCCAAAAGCTCTTTCTTATTAATTGCTCGATATCTTAATATCAAGACAAAAATCACCCTGCTTGGGACCGGATTTAATTTGTGATTTCGCCGATACCACACCGGATCCGCTGAACATGGCAATGGGCGAAAAAAACTGAAGATCGTTCAATGCCTCACCCGCTTGAATGTGTTCAATGGTTTTGGCCTCATTTTTGGAGATTATCAGACTGAGCATATTGCCTGATTGAAAATTGACGTCAAATTCAACGACCCTGCCTTTTGCCGGCCCGGTATTTATATAGATACCGATAGAGCTGATATCGATAAATTCTTCAGCCTCCTCAGGTTGCTCGACAGTATCTTCTTCAACTGAAACCAAGGTGAGGTCTCTTTGAATGCCTTTGCTTTTCAGAATCTCGATAAGGAAAATCCGAATTTTTTCCAGCTGGCCCGGCAGAAAGTTCCCCTTGCGCGTCCAGTCTTCATATTGATCGGCGGCTGCATCTTCGGAGCTGAGCTGAATGATGCATCGCAACACATTCTTGGCCGCCACGACTCGGTGTGATTCTTTGTCGATAAGCTTGTTGAATTCACCCAAAGCGCGCTCGAATTGTCCAAATTTTGCAAGAGCGATGGCCCCATCCAAAATCGCTTCCTCTTCGCTGTCCGCTTTTGAGAATGAAAAAAGTTTCTTGATAAGGTCCTGGGCCCTTTCCGAAAGTTCTGGTGATGTCGGGCCCTTATCTATCCTGTGGGTTTGGGAATCTAGTATTTTGATCTTATTGGCGATACCTTTAAGGAGCGTCTCCTTGTTCTGAATTCTATCGTGGGCTCGAACCTTTTGCTCGGCTTCAGAATACTTCCCCCTTGCTTCATCGAGCAGACCCTGCCTTTTATAGAGATCGGCCTCCTGCAGTAGCCTCTTGATGGATTCCTTGATTCCCATTAGGTCCCTCTTTAAGCGTAGTCAATCGTTCAAAGCGCCTATTTAACGCAACGGCACGGCTCAAAAGCGATCGCTTCAAGGGTCTGTACCGGTTTTCGCGACCGCTTCCCGACGGGTTATTGTTTGCTTCTACTCCTCATTTGCAATCTATCTCTTTATCCTGTTTGCATATCGGATGTCAATAATTGAACAGCATATAAATGTATTGACATCGAAATCGAGTATGCTATCAAAATAAACTCACGCTCACGCTGCGAAGATATCAGACGCGACGTCGTCACGCTTGCTGGCGAAAGGTTTGTCGGCGCTGGTCTTGATGCGTTCAGATCCCTGTCATTCACTTACGGAGGAAACTACAATGAAAAATAAAGTAACCGTCGTGGGAGCCGGCAATGTCGGTGCAACCGCAGCCCAGCGGCTGGCTGAAAAAGAACTGTGCGATGTTGTACTGATCGATATCATCGAAGGGGTACCACAGGGGAAAGCACTCGATCTTACCGAAGCGGCCCCCGTTGAAAAGCACGATGCCCACGTGACGGGATCCAACAGTTTCGAAGATTCCAGCGATTCCGACATCGTCATCATCACAGCAGGCATACCGCGAAAGCCCGGTATGAGTCGTGACGATCTGATCAGCACCAATGCAGGCATCATGAAAAGCGTGACGACCCAGATCGCCGAACGCTCACCCAATGCGGTGCTCATTATCGTCAGCAATCCCCTGGATGCCATGTGTCACGTTGCCTATGAAGCCAGCCACTTTCCAAAAAACCGTGTGATCGGCATGGCAGGCGTACTTGATTCGGCACGTTTCAGGTCATTTATCGCCATGGAGCTCAATGTGTCTGTAGAGAGCACCCATGCCTTTGTCTTGGGTGGACATGGTGATACCATGGTTCCATTACCGCGCTACTCCACCGTAGCGGGTATCCCCATTACGGAATTGATGCCCAAAGACCGCATCGATGCCCTCGTTGAGCGCACAGCTAACGGCGGTGCCGAAATTGTAAAACTTTTAAAGACCGGTAGTGCCTATTACGCCCCGGCGTCTGCAGCCGTCGAAATGGCTGAATCCATTTTGAAAGACAAGAAAAAAATCCTACCCTGCGCCGCGTATTTGCAAGGCGAATATGGTATTCAGGATCTTTTTATCGGAGTACCGGTGAAGCTGGGTGCCGGTGGCGTGGAGTCGATCATCGAAATCACGCTGACAGATGAAGAGACTGCCGCCCTGATGAAATCCGCAGAGGCGGTTCAGGGGCTGAAGGACGATTTGAAAAAGTTGGCTTAGATTTAAGCCATAACGCAACGTTAGGGGTCAAGCGAACACGAAAGTTGAGGCGATAAGCAGTCATCGGTTCATTGCCTACTGCTTACGTATCAAACGCCCTCGTTTACCCAAGCCCTCTTTAATGGCTTGGGCGATTTTGCGATTTATCCCCGGCAGTGTTGCCAGAACGTCAAGGTCTGCCGATCTGATCGACGCCACACTGCCGAAATGCTTCAGCAGCATGGTTTTTCTCTTTGGACCCACACCATAAATGTCATCCAGATCCGAATGCAAGGCCTGCTTGCCGCGTCGTTTTCTATGGTATTGAATAGCGAATCGGTGCGCTTCATCCCTGATTTGCTGCAACAAGAGGAGCCCATCCAGATCTCGCCCGAATGATATTGGATTGGCCCTTCCCACCTGGTAGACTTTGTCCCTGACTTCGCCTTTTTTTTCATCTCTCTTTGCGATGCCGATGATCTCGAACCGATCGTTCAGACCCAGCATGTCGATGATGTCGCGGGCAATATTTAGCTGACCTTTTCCACCATCCACCACCAGAAGATCGGGCAAAGAATCCCGGCCCTCGGTCTTGCCGTAGCGCCGCCCCAGCACTTCCGCCATTGCTGCGTAGTCGTCATTCATACCGGCTGTGGTGAGCTTGTAGGTGCGATAAGCCGATCTTTTCGGCCGCCCCTTTTCAAATACGACCATGCCGGAGACCGATGCGCTGCCGGACAGATGCGAGTTGTCAAAGCATTCTATCCTTCCCGGAAGACGATCCATGTTGAGTCGCTTCTTGAGCCGTGTCAACAGCGCCATCTCGGCAACATTGGATGCCAGTGATTCACGCAATCCGTTTTTCGCATTTTCCAGTGCCATCCCTATCAGACGTTTTTTTTCTCCTCTCTGGGGACGATGAATGTGAACCCTGCCGTCTCTGAACTCTTTCAGTATGTCCTCGATAATTTCAGCATCTTCAAGAAAATGAGACACCAGGATTTCAGATGGAATCATATGGGCCTGTTCATAATACTGACCTAAAAAGCCAGCCAGAATATCTTCTTCCGAAGCCAAAACCTTTTCAAATACGAATTGCCGTTTACCCTGCAGAAATCCACCTCGGACATACAACATGGCGATCATGGCATGATCCGATGATGTCGCCAATGCAACAATGTCCCGATCTCTCAAATCGGTGCTTACCGAAAGCTGTTTTTCAAGGGTTTTCTCCAGGGCAAACAGTTTGTCCCGCAGCTCGGCGGCCTTTTCATACTGCTCCAACGCGGCCTGCCGATTCATTGCTTGCTTAATTTTCTTGATCAGATCGGGCGTTCGGCCGTTCAGGAACAAAACGACTTCCTGTATCAAGACCGCATACGTTTTTCTGTCTACCTCCAGGCAGCAGGGGCCCAGGCATCGCCGCATCTGGTAATGCAGGCAGGGTCTCGTCCTCTGAACGAACTCCCTGTCTGAACACTTGCGAAGTTTAAATGTCCGGTTCACGATTTTTAGGGTTTGTCTCACCGCACCCGCCGATGTATAGGGTCCAAAAAAGAGGGTTCCGTCTTTTCTGATTTTTCGGACAATCGATAATTTGGGATAGGTATGCCGTGTGTTGATACGCAAACAGGGGTATCGTTTGTCGTCTTTCAGGATAACGTTGTATTTGGGTCTGTACTTCTTGATCAGGTTTGACTCAAGGATAAGGGCTTCTTTCTCAGATCCTACCAGGATCACATCAAAAGCGGCCACCTTGCTCACCAGTACGCTGATCTTGGCATCCGTCTGTTTCGATTTTGAAAAATAGGACGCCAGCCGCTTCTTCAGCTGCGCTGCCTTGCCCACGTACAAAACCTTGCCGTCGATATCCTTGAAAAGATAGACACCGGGCCCGGAAGGGGTTCGGGAAAGTTGTACACGCAAGTTCGAAATAGCTGGTTGCTGATCAGACATACCGGTTAACCTTGAACGGGTTCTCTCCTTCTATAGTGATTGTCATACTAACGTTCCGATTGGGGTTTAAGAGGGTCCCCTCTCATCCGTGAGCATTATGCGGAACATATTTATGACAACTGGTGTAGACGTTAGGAGACCTTGGGGCGAGTTCGCAAAGCGCCAGGGGATTATTCATTTCGCGTTCGCTGATTCCCGAAAGTTGTGTCATAGTTCAAACAACATGGCCTTTTTCAATTCTACAATCTGGTCACGGAGAATCGCAGCCCTTTCAAACGCGAGCTCCCTTGCGGCTGCTTTCATTTCCGTCTCCATTTGTTTGAGCACCGCTTCGATACTCTCTTGGCTGTCAAATCCCTGAAGCCGCTCGGATACCTTGTCCAAGGCAACATAGTCGGCATCCGCCATGGCTGAAAATGAACCAGCGATTTCTTTCTGGATCGATGTGGGTGTAATTCCGTGAGTATCGTTATAGGCATTCTGAATGATGCGTCTCCTGTTGGTCTCCTCGATGGCCCTTTGCATGGAGCCTGTTATGACATCGGCATACATGATAACACATCCATTGACATTTCGGGCGGCACGGCCGCAGGTCTGTATCAACGATCGTGTGGAACGCAGAAATCCTTCTTTGTCAGCATCGAGAATGGCCACCAGGGATACTTCGGGGATATCCAGGCCTTCCCTGAGAAGGTTGATGCCGATCAGAACGTCAAACGTTCCCATACGGAGATCCCGGATAATATC
Organism: uncultured delta proteobacterium; assembly: GCA_963701385.1. Lineage (GTDB taxonomy): Bacteria > Desulfobacterota > Desulfobacteria > Desulfobacterales > B30-G6 > B30-G6. Next base: position 472,318 of record CAVOZW010000009.1, on the reverse strand, counting down.
CATCCGTTCCAGTGTGTTGATATCCGCATGCAGATAGCTGACCTTGACATCCAGGCCCGAATAATATTCGGTTAGATCCTCAGCCATCCGTTTTGTCAGTGTGGTGACAAGCACCCTTTCGTTTTTTTGAGCCCTTTTGCGAATCTCCATGAGTAGATCATCTACCTGGTTTTCCGCAGCTCGAACGACGATTTCGGGATCCAATAGACCGGTTGGGCGAACAATCTGTTCCACAAGTGCCTGAGACCCTTTTTCCAATTCATATTCGGCCGGTGTTGCCGACACATAGACCACCTGTTTTATTCTGGCGGCTGTTTCCTCAAATTGCAAGGGCCGGTTATCCAATGCGGAAGGAAGGCGGAAGCCGTATTCCACGAGGGTCATTTTTCGGGATCGATCACCTTTGTACATCGCCCGCAGTTGCGGAACGGCAATATGACTTTCATCGATGAACAGGAGATAGTCATTCGGGAAATAATCGAGGAGTGTGGGTGGCGGATCCCCCTCCGATCGTCCGGTAAAGTGACGAGAATAATTTTCAATCCCGTTACAATACCCGATTTCCTGAATCATCTCCATATCAAACTGGGTTCTTTCTTCAATCCGTTGTTCCTCGATATATTTCTTCATTTCCCTGAAGTTTTGTATGCGCTCCTTCAACTCATCCTGAATGGTCTGTACCGCTTTTCTTCTTTTCTTGGCCTGTATGACGTAATGACTGGCCGGGAAAATGGTGGTTCGTCGAGTGTTTCGTTGGACGCTTCCCTTCAAGGCATCGATCTCTGAGATAGCCTCGATCTGATCACCAAAAAAATCGATGCGAACCGCCAGGCTGTCTTCATAGGCGGGAAACACCTCCAGACGGTCTCCACGGACCCTGAAAACGCCGCGATGGAAATCGATGTCGTTTCTTTCATATTGCATGGCAACAAGCCACGCCAGAACGGTATCCCGCCCAATGTGTTGTCCCGCTTCGATTTCGACCTTCATGGACAGGTATTCCTCAGGTGCTCCCAGTCCAAAAATGCAGGAAACACTGGCCACCACGATGACATCTTGGCGCGTCAGGACGGATCGGGTTGCCGAATGGCGCATTTTATCGATCATCTCATTGATGGATGAATCTTTCTGAATATAGGTATCACTCGAGGGAATGTAGGCCTCGGGCTGGTAGTAATCGTAATAGGACACAAAATACTCGACCGCGTTTTCAGGGAAAAGCGAACGGAACTCATTATAGAGTTGGGCGGCCAGTGTCTTGTTGGGGGCAAGCACCAGTGTGGGCTTACCGACGCTGGCAATCACATGTGCCATGGTGAACGTCTTTCCGGAGCCGGTGACTCCCAGGAGAACCTGATGCTGTTTGCCGCCCATCAGATTTTCACTCAATACTTTGATGGCATTTGGCTGGTCACCCGTGGGTGTGTAGTCAGAAACGAGTTTGAAAGGGGGCATGAGCTCAATTAGGATCTTAACTATGATGAATTTATAAAAGATGTTCGACGTTCATTTTTCAATTTTCCAATGCGTCCCATCCGGTCGGTCTTTGAGAACGATATTCATGGCAGCCAGCTGCTCTCTGATCTCATCGGCCTTTTTCCAGTTCTTCTCCTGCCTTGCCCTTTCGCGCTCGGCGATCAAAGATTCGATGAGCTTGGCGTCCAGAACCTCCTGTGCCAAGACCGATTCACGTTGGATTTGGAAGTAGGCCTCCGGTGCATCGTTGCCAATGCCCAGCACAGCACCCATGCGCAATATTTCCCACTTGATGGTTGACAGCGACATCACCAACTTTCGGGAGGTCGTTTCGTTTTCTTTTTCATCCATGATACGGTTGGCATGCCGCACGGCGTTGAAAATGACGGCGATTCCGCCGGCGGTGTTGAAATCATCATCCATGGATTGGCAAAATGTCTTCCAGAAGGGCATGTCTTCCGGTGCCGTGGCAGGTGTCTTCGAGCCGGCAGTGGTCTCATCGATCCGAAGGAGCAAGGCATAGATCCGGTCCAGGGCCGTTTGTGAGGTTTCCATGGATACCTGGTTGAAATCAATGGGCTTTCGATACTGTTTTGATAGCAGAAAAAGCCTGATAACCTCTGGGTGGTATTGCCGCAGGACATCCTTTATCAACCGGAAATTGCCCAGAGACTTGGACATTTTTTCTTTGTCAATGTTCACAAACCCGTTGTGGATCCAGTATCGAACAAATTTTCGGCCATGGCCCGCCTCTGACTGGGCGATTTCGTTTTCATGGTGAGGGAATATCAAATCCCGGCCGCCACCATGTATGTCGAAGGTTTCACCCAGGAATCTTGCGCTCATGGCCGAACACTCGATGTGCCAACCCGGCCGCCCTTTTCCCCATGGGCTGTCCCATGACGGCTCACCCGGTTTTGCCGATTTCCAGAGGATAAAATCGAATGGATTGCGCTTGCGGGGATCGATTTCGACACGCGCCCCCGGATCCATGTCTTCCAGATGACGGTTGGATAATTCGCCATAGGCATCAAAGGCTTCAACGGCAAAAAAAACATCCCCATCGACGGCGTAGGCAACGTTCTTTTCCAGCAACTTATTGACGAGTAGAATCACGTCGTCGATATGTTCCGTCACTCGCGGCTCGTAAGTGGCTCTTTCCACATGCAGGGCATCCATGTCCCGGTAGAACTCATCGATATATTTGTCTGCCAGCGCCTTGGGTTCCATACCGAGCTCGGCTGCCCGGCGTATGATCTTGTCGTCGACATCCGTAAAATTTCTCACGTATACGACATCATAACCCTGGGTCTTCAAATATCGGGAAATCACATCGAAAACCACCACCGACCGTGCATGCCCGATATGGCAGGAATCATAAACCGTGGGTCCACATACGTACATGAGCACCTTTTCAGGCTCAATGGTTCGGAACAATTCTTTCTTTTTGGTTAAGGTGTTATAAATGGTAAGGGGCATATTTCAATAGTTACCTTTATTGGATCTTCTCCCAATTGGGAGAAAGGGTTCAAGGAGTCCAGGATTCCAGTATTCAAGTGTTTGTTTTCCAGTCATTTGATCATCGCTTTTAGCATTCTCTCTACATCACCGAGTTCCTCTCTTAATTCCTGAAGCTTTTCCTTCTTCATATAATCCAGATCACCGGATATCATCGTCTGCGTTTCCAATTCACAGACTGATCCATCTTTTAACTCTCTATAATTATTAAGCATTCAGCTGATGCCTCACTTCATCTCACTCGAACCCTGGACCCCTGGAATCATAGAATCCTTAATTTGGATCAACTCTTTATGAGATGAACGTCCAACATCGTACGTCTTTTTCTGATTCTGTCTCCTGACGTCTGTATACAGTTTACTACTTAGTGCTCAGAAGCGCCACACACATGGCAGCGATCCCCTCGCCTCGCCCAAAGGCACCAAGACCCTCATGTGTGGTGGCCTTGACATGCATGCAGGTCGTCGGAACCTGCAATACATCGGCCATATTCGACTGCATTTGATCCAAATAGGGCGCAAGCCTGGGTGATTCCGCTATGATGACGGCATCGGCATTCATGAGTAAATAGCCCTTGCTTGTCAATAGCAGACCTGTCTTTTCCAAGAGGCGAAGGCTCGACACATCTTTGTACTGCGGGTCCGTATCCGGAAAGAGCCGTCCGATGTCGCCGAGATGGGCCGCTCCCAGGAGCGCATCGATGAGCGCGTGAACCAGCACATCCGCATCTGAATGACCCCGTAAGCCTTTTTCATATGCTATGTCGACACCACCCAGGATGAGTTTTCTTCCCCGGCTCAATGGATGTATATCATACCCCAGGCCGATTTTTATCACAGAGACTATCCTCCTGTAAGCTACTACGCCGGTGGATAAATTCCCGCAATTTGTCATTCCCGCAAAGGCGGGAATCCAGGAGAACACGGGATGCCGCCGGCTAACGACCTGCCGGGGCAGGCTTATCAAGTCCGGCATGATGTTGTTGGCTATTTAGTCCAGCGTAGAAACCCTGGCCCTTTGGGCCAGGTCAGAGTTCAGTGGCTTTGCCATCTGAACGACTCATCTGTTACAACCAAGGCGTGAGTTGTCCCCACAACTTTTGCCAAGGCGTAACAAATGAGCCGATTCCGTAAACTATCACAAACCATTTGGCATTGCCAATATCACATTATTAGGGTGCCAAAATACCGCTTTCGTGTATTGACAAAGAAAAACCCTAGAGTACTAACAATTTTCGGGGCAACTCACTTTGCCTCTTCAGGAGGCAAAGCAATCTAACCCCTTTCAGGGATTCAATAAATACCGGCCCCTCTGGGGTCAGGTATTTATTCGCCAGATTAACCTGGCTGCTTGTCACTCACGATTTGACTCTTTTTCCCCGTAATATTGAACACTTTTACAGGCTGGAATTTTCCTTTTGCATCAATGGGGTCGAGTGCCTCCATATTGAAAAGCGAGTGCACCTGCTTGCGGGTATTTTCTGATATGATGATCTGTCCTGGCTTTGCCGCAGAACAAATCCTTGAGGCTGTGTTTACCGTGTCGCCAATAACAGAGTAACTCATGGTTTGGGTTGAACCGATATATCCAGCCACCAGACTCCCTGTATTGATCCCGATGCCGATCCGGATTTCCTTTTGTCCTCTTGCTCTCAATGATGCGTTGAAGTTCACGAGTTGTCGTTGAATATCGATGGCTGCAAAGCATGCTCTGGCGGCATCGTCTTCATGCGTGACCGGAGCGCCCCATATGACCATCATCGCATCGCCAATAAATTTATCGACGGTACCCTCGTGGCGAAAGACAATATCCACGATAAGCTCATAGTGTTCATTCAATATTTGCAGAACTTCTGCTGCCGGAATGTTTTCGCTCATGGCAGTGAAGTCGCGTATATCCACGAACATCACAGTGGCGGTGCGATTTTCACCACCCTTTTCCACACTCAATCTACCGGAGACAACCATCTCGGCTAGATCCGGGGAAAGCAAGCGCTGAAATCTCTCCCGGGTAGCTATCTCTTTCAGGCTCCGTTCTTCGGCCTTTTTTCTCTGATTGATCGTGAATTGCGCATGCGATCCAAAAATGACGAAAAGACAGAGGACGATCAGACGTGGCCATATTTCACCGTATTCGGCACCGAAAAGATGGCTTCCAAAACTGAAATTGTGTGACCCAAACAGCGCCAGCATGATATCCAGGATCCAGTACACACCCGCGATACCCAAACCGATCAGCACCATCTTGTCTGTCAATCCAACGCGAATTTTCATGCTTTCCCCAACCTTCGTACAATGAATTTTTCTTTTAAAGCAGATCTGCTTTCTTTTTTCAAGCGCGTTGCGTCTTTTGACCTGTATGTCTTTTATTTCTTGACAAATATGCCTATTTATGAGAAATATACTTTGTATATATTTATAGGTAATAGTCATATAGCTGTTATATACATATACACCACCAAACAATAACTTACACGGGATGTAGCGATTGTCTGGGTTTTCTTCGCTAGACGTTGCTTGATAACCAATCATCAAACGGAGATCCCCATTGGCCAAGAAAGACGAAATTTCCTCCACAGAAAAACTGTTGGGTCTCATTCGCCAAAAGGATAACAGCACAGAAGCTCTTTCAACTGCGAAACCCGAACCATCAGCCCCCCCCCCTGCACAACCCCAGAACACCATCCTTTCAAATGTCGTGCCCATGCGAAAGAGAGCCGGAGTGGGTATCGATATTGGCTATCATGAACTCAAATTAGCAAAGGTCAATCAGGTTTCTGAAAAGCGTCAGGAATTGATCGACTTCATCAGCGTTCCCTATGAAACCGGCATTACGCCCAACAGCCCGAAATTTCCACAATTTTTGCGGAATGTCTTAAAAGAATTTTGTGGCAGGAACAGAAAGGTCGCCCTCTGGAATGCCATATCATCAGCCAAGGTCGAAACCAGAAACCTCAAAATCCCCAGAGTATCCAAAAAGCAGATCGCCAATGCAACCTATTGGACGTTGAAAAAGGACTTGTCTTTTAACGAAGACGAGATGATTTTTGACTTCGAAATTATCGGCGATATCGTTGAGGACGGTATCAATAAAATTGAGGTAATGGCCTATGTGGCACCCAGGCAGGATATCGCTCAGCAGAAAAATCTTTTTGAGAAAATCGGATTCCCGCTGACGGGTATTTCCATTATTCCCTTTGCACTTCAAAACCTGTTTCGAACCGATGTGGTCGAAACCCTCGGGAAAGACATTTGCAGCCTGTTCATCGGAAGAGACTGGTCCAGGATCGTTATCTATTCCAACGGCAATCTCGTTCTTTCAAGGGGTATCAAGGCCGGTATTCGAAGCATGATCGAAGCGGTTGCCCAGGAAATCAGTAAAAGCAAAATGGATGTGGCCCAGGAAGCGGCCCAACCTTCTGAAAGCAGTATTTTTGGCATCGAAGAAGAAAGCTACTTTCTTGACATCGATGAGGCACGGCAGGTTTTCTTTGACCACATTTCTGGCGGCGAACCCATTCGCCTCGAAGAAACCGGTCAAATCCTCAAGGAACACGACGTATTCGGTATGATTCAACCGGCCCTCGAACGCCTGGTCAAACAGGTGGAGAGAACCTTGTCACACTATTACCTGCACTTCAACAAAGACCGTGTGAGCAAGGTTTATGTCTCCGGCCAGATGAGTGTATACGAACGGCTATTCGTCTTCATGAAGGAACAGCTCGATATCCCCATCGATACAATGAATCCGTTTTCGGGGCGCTTGAACTATCTGGGTATTGCGGCCATACCGGAAACCCTGACGGAGAAAGAAGCCTATGCCCCTGCAATCGGCATGGCGCTTTCCAATAATTCCCTGACGCCGAATTTTATACACACCTATAAGGACAAGCAAGTCGCCGAAAGCGCACGCAAGGTCAACCAGAGCATCTTTGCCAGCATTCTTTTTTTTCTGGCCATATGTTTCGGACTGTTTCTGTGGGGTAACAACCTGATCGATCAAAAAAAGCTGGAATTGGCGAAACTGCAGGCAGAGGTCGAGAGTTTCAAACCCCTTGTCAACAAAAATCTCATCATCGAACTGGCATCCAAAACCCAAAATAAGCGCAGTGCCATCAAAGAGCTCGGAGACAAATACAAAAGCGTCGCGATTATCAATGAGATATCATCCATAACCCCGTCCGATATACGACTGCTCAGCATATCAGCCAATTTAGGTGAGAAGCCGCAATCGAATGGGAAACAACCCAAGCAGCAGCTTGAGATGGAGGGGGTGGTTCTGGGCAACCGCCTCACGTTTGAATCATCCCTGGCCGGTTTTATCGTCAAGCTGAAAGGTTCGCCCCTGTTTCGTACACCCAGTGTTGAAAACAAGTCATTTAAATATCTTAACAAAAAAGAAGTCTTGCTTTTTACTGCTAAACTTGACCTGGTTTGAATCTGCCGTTTGGGCGTAAGGACCGGGTCGACAATCAACATATTGGACAAATCAATGGCTTTGCGTAAACTGCCGACAAAAAACGTCACGCTTATCATTTTATTCGGCGGCGGATTCCTTTTGTTTGTGCTCTTAACTATTTTTCCCAATTATATTGTCTACAGCAACATTACCTATGAAATCGACACGCTCAGAGACCAGATCGAAGAGCAGAAGATTCTTTCACCCATTTTTACCGATCTGTCTGATAAAGCCATATTTCAAGATCCGAAAAATCTACCTTTTCCAAAAAAGGAAAAACTGTCCAGAAATGACACCAGCAGCATTTCTTCCGTCATTCAAAATATCATTCGGCTGAACGATTACAGGCTCGACAGCATCGAAACCGATGTCGGCGAGTTGATGAATGAGTCCGGTATACTCAAGATGAGAATTGAAATGACAGGCGATTTCATGAATCTGCGCAACCTGATACTTCAGTTTGGGACGCTGCCGTATCTTGAACATATTGAAACGATTCGCATCGACAACAGCGACGAAAAACAAAAAGTTTCGATTAACCTCTGGATCGCTCAAGAACAATAAAATCGTTTCACGACGTTATGAATCCGTGACCCATGGGATTCTCGGACCAGAAAATTATGGCGAATAGAGAGAAAATCATACTACTGGTAATGGCCGTCGTCGTCGCCTATGGCGGCTACGCCTACTTTTTCAATCCCGATCAGAACGTCGTCGTGGAAAGTTCCAAACAGACGCTTTCGGAATTGAAAAAGTTCGTTGTAGACGCTGCCACGAATTTGTCCAATGAGTATATCTCGGCTGCCGATAAGTATATCATCGATCAAGCTGAAAAAGTCTGGCCTCAGGACCCTTTCCTTCAAGCCGGGACACTTCTCACATCCGAACCGTTTGAAGCCCGTGCCGAGGTAACGGTTCAAACCGTTCAAATGGCCTATACCGGTTTTTTACAGACATCCGATACGCTCATCGCCATTATCAATGGTACCGAGTATGAAACCGGTGATCAACTGCTTGAAACCGATTATTATGTTCAGAGAATATCGCCTACCAAGATCGTTTTGGGCATTCAAAACAATTCAGAAACCATGGTCCTTCCATTGGATGAACCCGTTAACATGTCATTGGAAGAAAAGGAATAAGCCATTAAAATGAAAAGACAAATCAAATATTTGCTTATCGTGAGATGGATGCTTTCCGTCATTTTTCTGCTTTCATTATTTTACGGTTGTGCGCACAAGCAGGATGATGGAGAGGCCGATCAGTTTTTCAAACAATGGAAAACGACCGCTGAAAAGTCCAAAGGCTATTCTCCACAGTCAAAAAAGCGCACCATCCAGCTGCCACCACGCACGCTGACCGTCGCCGAGGCTGAAAAACAGAAAACCGACAAGGAAAAACCACTGCCGACCAAAAAAATTACCATGCGCATGTACGAAACCGATGTGACGGTGCTTCTACGGGCGTTGACGCGGGCGGTCGGATTGAATTTGATCGTCAATGAAAATGTAAAAGGAACCGTCAACATCGATATTCGCAGATGCTTCCTGGGACCATGTTTTCTTAAGTATCCTGAACACCCAGGGACTCTCGTATGCCTGGGATGGTGATATCATCCGCATTGTAACGCCTGAGGATAAGACCAGGAGCCTGGAACGTCTGACCACGGAACAGAAAATTGCGTCTCAAGAAAAAGACATGGAACTCGTGGAAACACTGATTACCCAGGTGGTCGAGGTTGAATTTGCCGATGCCAACAAGCTCAAGGAAAGCCTTTCCATGTTTCTGTCGGAAAAAAAAGAAGGTCAACCCATCGGCTCGGTAATGGTGGATGAACATACCAATTCTCTCATCATTCAAGCTATTTATAGCGATCTTGAACGAATGCTTCCTCTGATTGTCGAACTCGACAAGCCAACGCCCCAAATCCTGATCGAAGCGCATATCGTCGAGGCGACAAAAGATGTCTCAATGGAGCTGGGGGTTCAGTGGGGCGGTTTATACAACGACGGAGATCTTTGGATCACACCCGGCGCCAATTCATCCGGTGTCATCGACAACTCGTTCTCGGCCGGAGGGATCGACCCAACCTCGGGCTTTGCTTCCAATTTCCCTGCCTCTTCGACGGGTGGCTTGGGTGCCGCTGGATTGACCCTCGGCTTTGCTCTCGAAGATATAGGCAATGGCATTCTTGCCGCACAGCTCTCGGCACTTCAGAATGAAGGCAAGGTCAACATCCTCTCAAGCCCCTCGATTACTACGCTGGACAATCAAAAGGCCATCATTGAAAGCGGTAAGGAAGTCCCCTACCAGACGGTAGAGAACGGTGAAGTCAAGATCGAATACAAAAAGGCAGTCCTCAGCCTCGAAGTGACCCCTCATGTCATCGGAAACAACACGCTCAAACTCAACATCAACACCAAAAAAGACGAGCTCGATTTTGCCAATGCCGTCGGGGGACAGCCCGCCATCAACACCAAGAAGGCCACCACCAACGTGCTGCTTTTCGATGGGCAGACCACGGTTATCGGCGGTCTGAGCAAAGAAAATGCCGAAAGGAACGAGTCCGGTGTACCATGGCTCAAAGACATACCGATTATTGGTTATCTTTTCAAAGGCAGAAGAAACAGTGACAATTTAGAAGAAGTGCTGATTTTCATTACACCCCATATTCTGGGCGAGCCGTTTGGTGACGATACCGATGAACCCCTAATGGATGACACGTCATCTGAAAGCACGCCCGAATCCTGATAAGAACATGGACTACTTCAGTATTCTGAATCTAAATAAAGAGCCATTTTCCAATTCTCCTGACCCAGATTACTTTTTCAATTCCCAGCAACATGTCAGCTGTCTTCAGAAATTAGAATTGTCCTTGCGGCTCAGACGGGGATTGAATGTGGTTATCGGTGAAGTTGGCACGGGGAAAACCACGCTCTGTCGTCAGCTTCTGAGACGCTTTGCCGATGACACTGAAATAGAGTCCCACCTCATCCTGGATCCTTATTTCAGCACGCCCCATGACTTTCTGCGGGCTGTGGCGGAGATGCTCACCGATAAAACATACCCTGAAGACATCGACGACTACAAACTCAAAGAACACATCAAACATGCGCTTTTCACGAAAGGTGTTGATGAAAACAAAACCATTATCCTGATCATCGATGAAGGACAGAAAATTCCGGTCTTCTGTCTCGAATTGCTGAGAGAGTTCCTCAATTTCGAAACAAACGATTACAAACTGCTGCAAATCGCAATTTTCGCCCAGAAAGAATTCGACAATACACTCAAGGCGCATGCCAATTTCGCCGATCGGATAAACCTGTACCACTTGTTGAAACCCATGAATTTTCGCGATACGCGCTCCATGATCCAGTATCGTCTGAACCAGTCCAGTGCGGCTGCAAAACGACTGGCCTTGTTCACCTACCCTGCCCTCTGGGCTATTTACAGGGCCACAAACGGCTATCCACGTAAAATCGTCAACCTGTGCCATCGCAGCATTCTGACGATGATCATTCAAAACAAAAGCAAGGCCAACTGGTTTTTGGTGCAATCGTGTATACGAAGGGTCTTTTCTTCAGGCAAAAAGCGGTCATGGCAAATTGCAGCCATGCTCCTGATGCTTATTGCCGGAGCCGTCTACGCCATTCCGAAATGGCTTCCGAGCCAGGTCACGGCACCTGTAGCCAAAGAAACCCCTGTTTCGAAGGCCTTGTCTACAGCGCCCCCGGCCGCCGTGCCGGTCGCGCCGCTGATAAACGATAGTGCAGAAACCATCGTTACCTCCAATATCACCAGCACCAGCCCCCAGGAAATAATAGCGCCCAGTACATCTGTCACGATACCGCTTAGCGATGACGATTCTGGTTCTGCGGACAAAGCCCCGCAAGCGTCTTATTCAACCATCGACCCGCAAGCCACAACTACCAAGGTACACGAATTCCCCGGTGTACTGGGGCAGATGAAAGTGAAGCGGCATGAAACCCTCGGCGGCCTCATTCAGACAATTTATGGTGTCTTCACCAAGGCCCATCTTCAATCCGTCCTGCGCATCAACCCGCACATAACAGATCCGAATACCATCAACGTGGGTGACATCATCCTTTTTCCGGCAATAACAAGCAATGTGGAACAGCAGCCATTGAAACGATGGTGGGTTCAAATTGCCCAAGAAGATAACCTGGAAGCCGTATTCAAATTTCTACGACAACGCAAAGCGGGGGCGTCTTCTGCACACCTGGTCCCTTACTGGAACCGCTCGACCGGCCTTCGTTTTTCAGTGCTGCTTGCGCAGCCTTTTTTTGATGAAGCTTCGGCTGAGAACAAACTTAAACTGCTTCGTTTGAGCGGCAATGCAACGAGTAGCATTGTGTCTGAGTGGGATAACCATACGGTTTTTTATGCAAATCCTTACCTAAACACGAAAACCTAAAGATGGAAAATAGGCGAGATAAACTGTGAAAACAAAAAAGAAATTTGGAGAAATGCTCATCGAGGCCGGGCTGTTGAGCGAAGACCAGTTGAAACAGGCCATCATCGATCACAAGCGAACCAATATGAAACTGGGGCAGTATCTCGTTCGTGAGGGTATCGTGAGTGGCTCTCAGGCCGCCGAAATTATTTCAAAACAGCTTAAAATCAGGAAGTACAACCCCGATGACTATCCCATCGACATCGAGCTGTCCAAGGTGATACCCCTGGAACTCGCCCAGAAGTTCCAGGCTGTGCCATTGAGAAAGACCAAGTTCCTCCTGACCCTTGCCATGACCGATCCCATGGACATTACAGCCCTCGATTCCATTGAGGTCTATACCAACACAGAAGTGGAATCCGTCATCTGTACCTACCAGGAACTCAACCATTTGATCGGTAGCCTGTATGGCACCTATTCCGGCATCGATGGGGTTCTGGAAGGTATGCAGGAAATGCAAATCGAAAGAGACGATGAGGAAGACACGTCACGGTCGACGATCGGGGATATCGAGGTCAGCTCCTTGCAGGATATGGCAGAAGAGGCGCCGGTTATCCGTCTTGTCAACTCGATTCTTTCCCAGGCAGTTCGAGAAGGGGCCAGCGATGTTCATATCAGCCCGGAAAAAGACTATGTCCAGGTGAGGTTTCGGGTAGACGGCAAACTTCATGAACTTCCTGCGCCGCCCAAAACCATGATACTGCTCATCATTTCGCGATTGAAAATTCTTTCCAACATGGACATATCGGTTTCAAGAATTCCTCAGGATGGACGCTTCACCATTAAAATGGATGAGAAAGAGATCAATATCCGATCCTCCACCATCCCCACGATCTATGGTGAGAATATGGTGCTGCGACTTCTTGACACGAGCGGTGGGGTACACTCTCTCGAAGAACTGGGCATGTCCATGGCCGACATCCACAAACTCGAGCCGATCATTCACAAACCCTATGGTATGATTTTGAGCACCGGCCCTACCGGCAGTGGCAAGAGCACGACGCTCTATTCAATTCTCAAACGGATCAATCAACCGGACATCAACATTATCACCTTGGAAGATCCGGTTGAATACCGGATTAACAAAATCCGACAGATCCAGCTCAACAGAAAAGCCGGCATGACATTTGCGGGAGGTCTTCGCTCGATCATGCGTCAGGATCCGGATGTTATCATGGTCGGGGAAATTAGAGATCCCGAAACCGCTTCGATCGCCGTTCAGTCTGCGCTCACCGGTCACCGGGTACTGAGCACGGTTCATACCAACGATGCTGCCGGCGCCATCACCCGCTTTATTGACATGGGCATCGAGCCGTTTCTCGTTTCTTCGGTAATGCTCGTATCCATCGCCCAACGACTTGTCAGAAAGGTCTGCCCTTACTGCAAGAAACCCTACACGCCTCCGGCAGCGGCACTGGAGTACTGGGGTCTCAGCCATGCTGAAAATCCGAATTTCATGCAGGGCAACGGGTGTTTTAATTGCATGGACAAGGGCTACAAAGGAAGAACCGGTGTCTATGAAATCCTCATCATCGATGAAATGGTCCAGGATATGATTCTGCGCAGAAACTCGTCTCAGGAAATTGCCCGGGCTGCCATCAAGGAAGGAAAACTGAAAACACTCAAAGAAGATGCCGCCACGAAATGTCTGCAGGGGATTACGACCATCGAGGAAGCTGCATCGGCAGTGATTGTATAAATACGCTCATTGGGTTTGGTGTGTTTCTTGGGTTGTTGTTAGCCAAACGTTTATCGTAACGTCCCCGGCTGTCACTCAACCCGGAACGCAACAGACACAACAAACCCAACGAACCCAACGAACCCAACAAACAGGTTATTATGCCGACATATTCATACCAGGCGATCAACGATTCCGGTAACATTGTCACCGGTGAAGTCGAGGCCGAATCCACCGACATGGCCAACAACATTCTTTCCGCCCGGGGATACCTGCCCTCAAAGGTGGTTGAAAAAGGCCAGGTGGTGTCCAGCGTTTTTATCAGGCGATTGAAAGAACGTTTAGCCTCCATAAAAGCACCGGAGTTGATTCTCTTTACCAAGCAGTTCAAGACACTCATTCGGGCGGGTGTGCCGATCTTGAAAATCTTCAAGGTCCTAGAAAATCAAACTGAAAACACGGCCTTGAAAAACATCATCCTGACTGTTTCCCAGGATGTGGAGGAAGGCGCCAGTCTGCATGATTCATTCCGGAAACACCCCAAGGCCTTTTCGCCGCTCTACTGCAGTATGCTGCGTGCTGGAGAAGCTAGCGGCGCATTACCGGAAATATTGGAGCGTCTGATATACATTCTTGAACATGAACACAAGATAAAATCCGACATTCGAGCCGCACTGTCCTATCCCATCATTGTGTTGGCCTTTCTGGGTATTGCGTTTTTTGTTCTGCTGACCTTCGTCATCCCCAAATTTGTTGGCATCTTCGAAAGATCGCAAATCGACCTTCCCCTTCCCACGCAGATCTGCATGTTGATGTATCAGTTCCTTGCCAATTACTGGTTGCTGCTGATCGCCGGCATCGTTGGCGGCCTCGTATTTCTGCGCTACTATTTGAAAACCGAACAGGGTCTGCTGGCAAAAGACACCTTTCTGATGCGTCTGCCCCTCCTGGGACCGCTCTTCGCCAAAGCTGCCATGACGCGGTTTGCCAGTATTTTCTCAATCCTCCAATCCAGTGGGGTCCCTGTCCTGGATTGTATTCGCATTCTGACTGAAACCATTGGCAATGCGGCAATTTCAAATGAATTCAGTATTGTGACGGAACGCTTGGAAGAAGGCCGAGGGCTGGCCGAACCATTGAAATCCGCCAAATATTTTCCACCCATTGTCATTAACATGATCGCCATTGGAGAGGAATCGGACAATCTCGAAGACATGCTTTCCGAAATTGCGCTGCATTACGATTCTGAACTCGAATATGCCATGAAAAAATTGTCCGAGGCTATCGGCCCTATATTGACCCTTGGTCTTGCCGTTGTCGTCGGCTTTTTTGCCCTCGCGATCTATCTGCCCATGTGGGATATGACCAAGATGGCAGGATAGCAGCGACCGCATGGACATGCGGGCTGTTTTTAATTATAGTATTTGTCATAATAACGTGTTGATATGTCTTTTTGAAAAAATAGGGGATCCTGTCAAAGCCCAATTTGAGATATGTTGTAGCATGGGACACGACTTGAACTGTTTCACGACAGCGACACCCGTCGCTTGCAATAAAATTGCGGAGCAATTTTATTTATGAAAGATATCCGCTTCGACATAAGCCTGTACATTATCATTCCCGTTATCATTGCCGGTATTTCCATCCTGGCCACGATTGCCTCTTTCAACATCACCACCTATCTATACCAAACGAGGCTTGGATCCCACCTGGCCGGTGGCGTTTTGGGGAACGGTCATGGTTATCGTTACCGCAATTTTCGGTATATTGATCGTCAAGTTTATTATCGACCCCATGAAGCGCTTTGCACGCAACACGGAAAAGTTGGGCGTTCTGGGGCATGCGACCGGAAGGCAAGTCATTCCCGATAAACAGGACGACATGGGCCGCTTTTCACAATTATTCGATCAGGTCACGGAGATCTTGAGCCGGGTTGAAGCCCGGGAGCTGTTCCCCGAATATCGTCGGCCAGAGCAAAGCCATGCGGGCTATATTGAAACAGATTCTACAGGTGGCCAAGACAGACTCGACGGTTCTCATTCACGGTGAAACCGGCACCGGAAAGGAGTTGATAGCCCAAAGCATCCATCAACACAGCCGACGCAAAGAAAAGGATTTCATCACCTTAAATTGTGCCGCCATACCTGAAAGCCTGTTGGAAAACGAGTTTTTCGGGCACGAAAAAGGGGCTTTTACCGGGGCTGATGCCAGAAAACTCGGTAAATTTGAAATTGCCCACAACAGCACACTTTTCATGGATGAAATCGGCGATATGCCCATGGAAACCCAGACCAAGGTACTGCGGGCGATTCAGGAAAATAAATTTGAACGCCTGGGCGGTGTCAAATCCATCAAGGTCGACGTCCGTTTCATTACCGCGACCCATCAGGACCTGCCTTCTCTGGTTGCCCAGGGCACCTTCCGGCAGGACCTCTTTTACCGTCTGAATGTCTTTGCCATTCACTTGCCGCCTTTGCGTGAAAGACGCGAAGACATTCCCTTGCTTGTTGAAAGATTCCTGGAACGACAGGATTCTACGCTCAGCGTGACGCCTGAAACCATGCAACTGCTGACCGCCTACGACTGGCCTGGAAATGTGCGTGAGCTCGAGAATGCCATCGAGGCGGCAACGATCATTGCCGAGGATGTCATCAAACCCAACCACCTGCCATCGGCCATTACCAATGTCTTTGGAAAATCAATACCAAAAAATCTTGACAAGCTGTCGCCAGTCCATGAACCTGGACCGCAGAATACAAGACCTCGAAAAAGGCATCATCATCGACGCACTGACCCAGGCAGGGGGAATTCAAAAAAAGGCTGCCGCCCTTCTGAACATCAAGGAACGCAGTCTGTGGCATCGAATCAAAAAATACCATATCGATGTCACGTCTTTCAAACAACAATAAATGTAGCATGGCACCTACAATTATTGTTGTGTTTTGATTTTTTAAAGTATTTCAGTTGTTTTGATTTTTTCTATGCATCGCTTCTTTTCGAGAATTGTTGTTTTCTATCATGCGGATTTATTTATGATATTGTTAAATTAACCTGATTATTAATCTTATTTATTCATTTTTTTGATGAATATATTAAGATTTATGGCATTTTTCGTGCAATTAAAATCTTCACATAGCACAAACGTAAGATTTCTTTTGGGAATACCTTATGATCCAAATCGCATGTTTTTATTTAATTTGGCATCATATACTCCTTTGTCTTCGACGTTTCACTGTTCAAAGCCTATTAATCACAAATTTAGGAGACCCCCATGCAGACAAATTCAACCAAGATGAAGCAGCAACTGAAAAAACAAGAGGGTTTCACTCTCGTAGAGGTCATTGCCGTGCTGGTCATACTGGGCATTCTGGCCGCGGTTGCCATACCCAAGTTTTTTGACATGCAGGACACCGCCCGCGAAAAAGCGATTCAAGGTGCCATCGGCGAACTGAACGGTCAGGTTGCGCTTGCTTATGCACAGAATGCATTGAACGGCGGCATCGCCGGGAACTACATGGGTATACCGGTGATCTCGGTCCCGAATTCCTTATCACCGGCCAGGCTGCTGATGCACCGGCAACGGGCACCATCGCCTTTGCCAACCCACCGAATACATACAGCTACAATCTTACTTGGACGGCCGGCGGCAATGAATTCACCCGGGTACTTTTCTGTGACGTTCCCTTAATATTTCATGGCGTCCGGGGCAATAGGACACTGGTTCCGACAGATTTGACCACGCAGGTTCTATCTTTTACCGGAAAAGGTGAATTCTTATCCGGTATTCGAGCTGCCAGTGCTTGATTGCAAAAATAAACATGGGTTTTCCTTGGTCGAAGTCATCGCCGTTCTGGTCGATTGTCGTTATTATCAGTACGATGATCATCAGCAATCCGGCTCTTTTTCAACCGATCTGGTTTCACAAACCGAGATTCTGAAAACTCATCTTCGCTATGCCCAGACCCTGGGCATGTCCGGAACGGATGCGGGTGATATTTTTGGCATAAAATGTGACACCAGCTATTACTGGATGTTCAAAGGAAACGATCCCGACACCAATATCATCATGCTCCCCGATGATCAGCGATACAACACCAACAACGACGGCAAGCTTGACTTGGCCGAGAAAAAAATAGCCATCGGAAACGCGTTCACGGTTTTCTTTGATCAACGGGGGATTCCCTATAGTGCCTATACCGATGAAACGGCCAATATCCCCTTTTCCGGTGATCTCTTGATCAATGTGACACCGGCAGGGGAAACCGTGCCGGTCGAATCCATCACCGTAACACAGCACACGGGGTTCATACCGTGATTGACAGATTCCGATCCCTCGCCGCCTAAGATCCCAGAGAGGCTTCACCCTCTTGGAGATCATCGTCACGTTGATCCTGGTTGGCATTTCGGCCGCCATCATGTTTCCAGCCCTGGGAACGAATCTGACCCGCAGTGCAGAGCCCGTGAAACGACTCAACGATCATCAACTCCTTATTCAGGAGATGGACAAATGGACCGGGGTTTACAGGGACGAGATTCGAAACCAGACCCTGGACATTACAAGCTTCAAAACGAACATTGATGCCACGGCCAACTTCCTGCAAAGCACCGCCTATGTCAACAGCTTCAACAGCGGCAGCTACAGCACCCAGGGAACCAATAAAATTTTGCAGGTTACCCTGATTAACAATGGTCAGACACTGGTGGCCTTGTTCGCTCAATAATAGTAGATACCCGCTGGGAAATGAATGAACGTCCAGCATCGAATTTTGAATGAGCAATCATGAAGAAACAGGTATATGGTTCGGTATTGATCTTTTCTTTTCATTCGACGTTCAATGTTCGATGTTCGATGTTCATCTTTATTATTGATGCATGACATCTTAATATGAAAATATTTCTTACGAAAAGTAACGGCTTCAGTCTGGTAGAACTCATCGCCAGCCTGACCATTGCGGGTATTCTGGCGCTGGCGCTCATGACCATCGTGGTCACCGCTCTCAAAGGCTTTTCACTTTCAAAAGACGCCGCCGGCGTAACGCAGAAAGCCAACCTGGGTCTTTCCCGAATCCGCATAGAACTGTTGAATGTCACGGACATCACCACGGCCGAAGCAAACAGAATCATCTACACCACGGATGACGGGACCTACGAAATCCACAAGACAGGCAATGTCATCACCCTTGAAAAGACAGCCGGCACATCGACCATACCGGCCAAAACACTCGTGGACAACGTCCTGGCCGACTACGGCACGGACAATTTTCTAACTTTCCAGAAAAGAAATGCCTCCGCGTGGACGGCTTCCGATGACATATCGGAACTGTATGCCATCACGGTGATGCTCAAATTTACAAACTACGCCGATGCGCTGGTGACGATGGTCAACCCACGCATGAACCATTTACGGAATGCGCCCTTGTTGGTTATGGCGGTTTTTTTAGGAACCGAAAAAGCATGACAGGCATCTGCCCAATCGAGGCGCTTTAAGAATATTTACGCTTAGATAGAACCCAAAGCTCATGAATTCAAATTCAAATTCAAAATTCAAAATTGTCTGTCTCGGCGGATCGCCCTGCAGCCCCTCTGCAACACCGCGGGCGCTGTCCTGCTGACGGTGGTGGTCATCATCATCATCATCGGCCTGGCCGGCGTCGCCATCTACTCCGTTGACCAGCACGTCGACCTTTACCCAGCTGAGCGCCCAGAACGCCGCCAAAGCCTTCTATCTGGCGGAATCCGGCTTCAGGGTGGTGGCCAGTGAATACAACAACGCCACCGGATCCAAGAACAGCATTTTGGAAAACCTCCATGGGGCATCCCTGAGCCTGGCAGGTAATGCAGGACAGTTCGATGTGAGGGTTCACCCATATTGGTTTTACGTCAACAGTGCCTACACGGCCAGTACGACAGCCATCAATCTAAAGATACCGGGCGGCACCCCTTTGACAAACCCGCCCGATGCTGGTTCTTCCAGAATTACCTACCCCGTCAGCGGATTTCTGAAACTGCAGGGCAAAACCCAGCTGGCCACCATTACCTCGGCATCACCCGCTTCGCCGGCCGATGGTACGGCGATTGTTTTCGGCATCAATCCTGGATTCCCTTATGATATTCAGACCGATGAGGACATATTTCTGGTCTATTCGGACAACGCCACCACCTCCCAGTCGATTTCCCAGGGTGGCAGCATCGACTTCCCGGGCACCAACCCGGTCGTCCAGATCGTGCCTGCCCAAAACGGCTCTTTCAGGGTGTACAACGAAAACAACGACAAAATGGACTATACCTACCTGGAGCGAATCCCACAGGTCATCGATCCGCTAAACCTGCCCACCACCATCACCCTGAGCGGCATCCAGCATCAAAACAACGATAATCCATCCGAATTCCCCTTTCCGGTGGACAACAGCTCCGAAATCTACTTTGGACGGAACCTGGCCGTTTTTTCCACCTCGACGGTGGGATATGGCACCTGGGCTGCGAAAAAGACCGTCGGCGACTATACCGATGTGGGATCTGGACGGCGGTTTTTCAAAAGGTAAGGACACCATTTCCTTTGAAGAGGATATTGCCGATTTTATCCCCACCATGGGCGACCCAAACCGGCGGAATCCCAGTCGACCCCGAGATCCCAACGATATCGTGGACGTCACCAACAAGCAGATCGCAGCTCGGTCGGAACCTTCCCGACGCATATGGATCGGTCTGGTACAAGGGCGATTCGGACATCGCCAACTGCATCAATGGCAACTGTTTCCTGGGTCGGGGCATCCGGGCTTACTCGAGTTTGAATTTGACGACACAGACACCTCCGCCGACAGCAAGGCTTTCGGTGACGGGTTCAGTTTTTCCCTTGTCAGTGGCGCCAACTACACGGATGGTGACACCGGTGCCGGCGGTGAGTACATGGGTTACGCCGGCGCCGGCCTTTCCAGCAACGGCCTGCAGCCACCCAAACTGGCCGTGGAGATCGACACCTATCCGAATCCCGGCGCCGGCAGTGTGTGCGGCGACGACAGCCGGCGGGACGACGGCGATGCCAACCATGCCGCCCTGGTCTACTGGGGTGAGGAAAACGTCGGTTCCTTTGACACCTGGCCACGTCAATCGGGTACAAGCCGATGGTGGTCGGCATACCTGCAGTTTAGATTCCGAGACTGGAGTTCCTCCCAGGGAACCATAAGTTTCTGGTTCAAACGTGACACGATCTCGATACGGAGATGGAGATTCGAGCGGTGACCGGCTGTGGGGGCAGAATGCCAACATGGAGATGCGCTTTGCCAGCAGCGGCACAATCTTGTCTTAGACTGGGGCGGCGATCAACGCCCTGATCCATACCAGTCAACCCGTTCACAGTCACCGGGAAATGGTATTTTATCGCCATCACATGGGACGATCAACCGACTACGTTGAGCAGTTTATCGCGGTGATGAAACTAGTCTTCTCACTTCAGTGCACCGAAAATTGTCCTGGACACCGGTATCAACCTAGGATTGATCACTGAAAATCTTTTCCTGAACTCCAGCGGTGGTAACGGTCGACAGAATTTTATTGTCGACGGCAAGGGCTCGGACCTGCGATATTACAATGTCGCCAGGGATCTGACCGATATACAAAGCGATTACGATGTGCGTCTGTCCGGCAGCGAACCCGGTCTGCAGGCCTATTTCCCCTTGCAGGTCGATCAGGCGGATGCCGGTCCGTCAGGCATATCGGCCACGGCCATGGGCACCTCAGGCTGGTCGGCAGACACGGTTTCCGCTTTCGATTGCGGAACGGGCTAGCCCTGAAAAGAGCAACGTACGACGACAATCGCCATGGTGCCGGCGGCACCAGCAGCCCGCGAAATTCTCTGAACAGCAACCCTGGCAATGGCAATGACGGCTATCTGGCAAGTGACCAAGATGCCCATCGACCCCAACTGGCTGGAAGACGGCAACCTGCACCGGCTGCGCCTGGAACTGATACGCCCCCTCTCCCTGGCCGATGACGGCAAAGTCGATACGGTCTACGATTACCAGATAAAGGTATGGATTGACTGCGAAGCTTGTACGCCTCAGGAAGACGCTGATTTTGATGATATCAGGAGTACCTTCAGTCGGACCCCTCAAATTGAAATGACCGTCCAGAACGGCAATTCCCTTGAACTGCCGCAAACCCTGCATGATGAATTAAAACGCATCCTCTTCGGCTTTACCCAGGGTACCGGCGACGTTTTCCAGAACATCACCTTGAGCGACTTCCAACTTTATTTTCTGCGGCGATACCCGGTCTCCGATCTGGCAATATGGTAATAACAACGCTTCGCGCTGTTATTGAAAGCAGGGCTTTGAGCCCTGCTTTTTTTATGATATACAGACAAAGTTCAAAGTTGCGTTTTAAAATTTGCATTGAACAGAAAAGATGAACGTCGAACATCGAATGTTGAATTTACGAAGTATGAATGTCGAACATCGAACGCCAAACATCGAATGTTGAATGGAAAAAGATGAAGGAAAAGAAATAATTCGATATTGATTGTTTTTCATTCGACGTTCGATGTTCGATGTTGGACGTTCATCTTTTTATTCGATGTTCGATGTTCGACGTTGGACGTTCATCTTTTAAGAGTCTTTATGAAGGAACTCAATTAAATTGGATATAAATACCTTTCTTAAAAAAGCCGTGGATTCTGGAAAACAATCCCTCTCCGAGCACGAATCCAAACAGCTGCTGAAGTCTTATGGCATTCCCGTTGTCCAGGAGACGGTGGCTAAAACAAAAGAAGAAGCGGTGGCGGCGGCCCTGGATATCGGATTCCCAGTGGTTCTCAAGGGGCTCGGTGCCAGACTGACCCACAAGACCGAGCACGATCTAGTGCACACACATCTGAAGACCGTGGCCGAGGTCCGATCAGCCGCCGAGACCATACAACGCAATGCCGGGGATGATCTGGAAGGCTTTCTCGTCCAGCCCCACATCGACGGAAAACGTGAGTGGATCGCGGGCCTTTCCTATGATGAGCAGTTCGGGCCGCTAATCATGTTCGGCGCCGGCGGCATTTTAACCGAGGCTATCTCCGATGTGACCTTCCGCCTGGCGCCTTTATCCCCTGAGGATGCCCGAGAAATGATCGAGGAAATCAAATCGTCTGCTCTTCTCGGAGACTTCCGCGGAGAAAAAAAGATCGATCGATCACAAATCGTTCAGGTTCTTACCGGATTGTCGACCCTTGCCAAAGAACACCCGGAAGTCATCGAGGTGGATATCAACCCCCTCATCGCAACGCCCAGCGGCGATCTAGTGGCTGTCGACGCGCTTGTGGTCGTGGAAGACAAACAAGAAGAAACCGCCTTGCCTCGCCACGATTTCCAGCCCGACGACCTGAGGCCCTTCTTTTATCCCAAGTCCATCGTATTTATCGGTGCCTCCGCCAGCATGGGCAAATGGGGTCATATGCTGGTGGCAAACACCAAAAGCGGCGGGTATGCGGGCAAGATCTATCTCGTCAATCCAAAAGGGGGGCGGATCGTGGGCCAGGAAGCCTATCGATCCCTTAGCGACATTCAAGACCCTGTCGAGCTTGCCATCGTCACCATACCTGCCGAACATGTGATCGATCTGATCCCACAGCTACAGGCCAAAGGTATTCGGCACATGCTGCTGATTACGTCCGGCTTTTCAGAGACCGATAAAGCAGGTAAAAAACTGGAAAAGGACCTGGTGGCTTCTGCACGCCAGGCAGGCATTCGAATCCTGGGCCCCAACACCATGGGTATCTGCAACCCTCACGTGGCGCTCAATTGCACCAGCCTGCCCGTCAATCCCAGACCGGGAACCACCGCTCTGGTTTCCCAATCCGGAAACATGGGCACCCAGTTCCTGGCCTTTGCCGAGCATCAGGGCATCGGCATTCGGGGGTTCTGCGGCTCGGGAAATGAAGCCATGACCACCATCGAAGACTTTCTGGAAGCCTTTGAATCGGATGAACTGACCAAAACGGTCATGCTCTACATCGAAAGCGTTAAAAATGGCCGCCGCTTTTACGAAACAGCCAGGCGTCTGGGGAAGATGAAGCCCATCATCCTGATGAAAGGCGGCCAAAGCGACGCCGGCATCAAGGCGGCAGCCAGCCATACCGGCGCTTTGAGTACCAACACCAGGGTTTTCAATTCGGTTTGCAGGCAGGCGGGTATTGTCAAAGTAGAACAGTCCATGGATCTACTCGATTTGGCTGCGGCCTTCTCTTCCCTGCCGCTGCCAAAAGGCAACCGCGCCGGCATCATGACCCTGGGTGGCGGCTGGGGTGTGGTCACCGCGGATCTGTGTAACAAATACCATCTTGACGTTCCAGACCTTTCCCCTGGCCTGATCAAGAAGATCGACACGCTGCTGCCACCCTTCTGGAGTCGATCCAACCCCATCGATCTCGTTGGGGAACACGACGACCATCTGCCACTGACGATTATCGAAGAACTTTTAAAGTGGGACGGCTGTGATGCCGTGATCAATCTCGGTATTATGGGACGCAAACACCTGGCCGGTCTGTATGTCGATGCTGTCAGGAAGTCGGATCCCATGTACGAACCTGCTTTTTTAGACGCTATCAAAGAGACACTGGCCGTATTTGAAAAGAAATACGTCGAAAAAATCGCCCAGCTCATGACAAATCTACCAGAAACCCGTCATCGGCGTCTCCCTTTTGACAGATGCGATGGACCGCACCACGTATCTGGTTGAAAACTGCCCCTTTAAAAGCGTTTTCTACACAACCCCGGAACGTGCCGTTAAAACGCTGGCCAAAATGGTGCAGTATAGTAAATATAGGCAGAAGGCAGAATAACAGAATGCAGAAGACAGAATTCAGAATTCAGAATACAGGAGGTGCTGAGCAGCCAGCTAAATTTAGTAGACAGTAAGCTGTCAGCGACATTCTGTATTCTGACTCCTGACTTCTGACTTCTGTATTCTGACTTCTCTGACTTCTGACTTCTGTATTCTGACTTCTGTATTCTAATAGCCGGCTACAACCTATCACCTATGAGCTATGAGCAAATGAACACAAAATATACCAAAATATTCGACTTCGAAGTCGGTCACCTTATTAAAAGTCCCTGTAAAAACTGCCGGCACTATGGCATCTTCCCTCGATGCGTTGAAGCGTGCTCACTGCTGGACAAAATACAAGACCTGCTGGCGATGGTGGTTTCGAGTACCCGATAAAATGACCATCGGCGGTCCAAATTGATGCTTCTTTTTCGACCTTCGATGTTCGATGTTGGATGTTGAACGTTCATCCTTTTATTCGAAGTTCGATGTTCGATGGTGGACGTTCATCTTTAAAATCACAACACCCTGATAAGCATGCTTAATTCTGAATTGGAAAAACGCGAACATTACCATATATCCGTCATGCGCGAGGGCGAACTCCTGGTGCGTTTCGGCGAGCACATGGATGTATCGACGGCCGATGTGCTTTTCAATTCACTCCTGGCGGACATTTCGAAGATCAAGCCCGGCAAACTGATCCTCGATCTGGCGGAAACCCGCCATGTCGATGAATATGGTCTGCTGGCTCTCATAGAACTGCAGGAAATGATCGCCTCCCGCAACGGCCGACTCGAATTTCGCAACGTCGCCCCGGAAATCCAGGCGCGCCTGGACAACACCAGTAACGCGTTGATAGACCAATGCGCGTTTGACCCCAAACGAACACGCCCCAACATTTTCGTCCGCTTCGGCGAGGCAGCCATTCGAGAGGCCTACCACATTCGATTCATGGTATCCTTTCTGGGGTCCGTGGTTATGTCTTTTTTACACGTTATCCGCCACCCCAGCGCTCTGCGCGTTGAGGAGACAATTACCCACATGGAAAAGACGGGTGTCGATGCCGTCCCCATCGTGGGCCTGATCAGCTTTCTTCTGGGCCTGATTATGGCGTTCATGTCCTCGATCCAGCTCAGCCAGTTCGGTGCCAATATCTATGTCGCATCCCTGGTGGCGCTGGCCATGGTTTCGGAACTGGGGCCGATCATGACCGCCATCGTTGTCGCCGGCCGGACCGGCTCTCTTTTTGCAGCTGAAATCGGCACCATGCAGATCTCAGAGGAGGTCGATGCCCTTTTTGTCATGGGTATCAACCCGACCCTTTTCTTGGCAGTGCCCCGGGTGCTGGCCTGCCTCATCGTGGTGCCATTCCTGACGCTTTTTTCCGATTTTTTTGCCATTACCGGCGGTTTGGTGGTGGGGGTGACATTGTTGAACCTGACCCCCGGTTCTTACTTGGCCCAGACCTGGGAGGCCATCACGCTTTTCGAGGTTGTGTGGGGAATGTTGAAGAGCGTTATCTTCGCCATTCTCATCTCCTGGGCCGGTTGTCTGCGGGGGTTTCAGGTCCGGGGCGGTGCCGATGCTGTCGGGCAGGCCGCAACGTCGGCGGTGGTCAGTTCCATTTTTTTGATTATTCTTTTTGATTCGATATTTGCGGTGATTCGGTCTTACATATAATTGAAGAACCTCGCAGCAAACTGTGAGGTTCTTCAATGGTAGCGGCGTTGCCGCTTTTTTAAGTTCGCTTGGTTAGTGACTGTTATGCTGAACAGCATGATACTTATCGCATGGATTGATTGCTTCTGAAAAATGATGACACAACAGCCCATCATACGCGTCGAAAATCTGGTCGCCCGTTATGGCGATGAAATCATTCTTGACAATATCTCTTTCGATGTCTTTAAAGGGGAGGTTGTGGGTGTTATCGGAACCAGCGGCTGCGGCAAATCAACGCTGCTCAGACATTTAATCGGGCTGGAGAAGCCCTATTCAGGACAGGTTTTCCTGGACGATGTCGATATTGCCGGCGCCGACGAAGCCATGCTGCAATCGCTATATAAAAATATGGGGGTCCTTTTTCAAGGCGGTGCCCTTTTCGGATCCATGACCCTGGCTGAAAACGTTGCTCTTCCAATGGTTGAGTACACCGATCTGTCAAAAGATGTCATCGCCCGGCTGGTACACATGAAACTGTGTAAATTTGATCTGGCGGCCTATCCGGACCAGCTGCCCTCGACGCTCAGCGGCGGTATGAAAAAAAGGGCCAGCCTGGCCAGAGCCATGGCATTGAATCCACGCTTTCTTTTCCTGGACGAGCCCACGTCCGGACTCGATCCCATCATGGGGACCGAGATCAATGCCCTGATCCGGGAGATCAGCCAGGGTGCCGGGATCACCATCGTGCTCGTAACCCACGATATCAGGACCATCTTCGACATCACGAACCGGGTTTTGATGATCGACAAGGATACAAAAAAAATAATTGCCCAAGGCGACCCGGCTTTTCTGCTGAAACAGAGTCAACACCCCACGGTAAGGCGGTTTTTAAAACATGGCAACGCTTAAAACAAAATTCATGGTGGGATTGTTTGTCGTAGCAGGTTTTTCTTTGGCGGTGGTCGCTGTGGTATATCTCGGCATGTCGAATTATTTTGAAAAAGGCCAATATTACGTTGCCTATTTTGATGAATCGGTTCAGGGCCTGGACAAAGACTCTCCCGTGAAATACCGCGGCGTAGCCATTGGACGTGTCAATCACATCGGCGTAGCCCCGGATGCCAACCTCATCGAGGTGGTCTTGAAAATCGAAACCGACATCACGACTTGACAGCAGCATTGTCGCTCAACTCAAGTCGGTCGGAATTACCGGCATCATGTTTGTGGAACTCGAGAAAAAAAGCGAACAGGATGTGATTTTCGGACAGCAGATCGACTTTCCAACCAAATATCCTGTCATCTACACCAAACCGTCCGACATCAGCAAGCTCTTTGAATCCGTCACCGATGTGCTGATGGAATTAAAAAAACTGGACACCGAGGGAATATCGAACCGCATCCAATCGACCCTCGTCAAGGTGGAACAGGCCCTAGCGGATGCCCAGGTCGATAAACTGGTCATTGATATTCACAAAACCCTTTCAGCCATACAAGCATTTGCCAGCCAGGAAAAGTGGCAAAGCATTCTGGCGTCCCTTGACAATGCCGCCAAAACCATCCAGTCGCTTTCCAGTGCAGGCACGCAAACCCTATCCAGTGTCGATGCGACGCTGACGCATATCGATAGGGCCGTTCTTGACAACGATAAGGCCTTGGCAGGTGTTTATGACCGATGTAAGCACATCTATTCAGCAGCTTGATTCTCTGATTTCGCGTGCGGATCGGTTTCTTGAAGGTACGCACAAGGATAGCTTCCGGTTGTTGCTGCAACTGAAAAACACACTGCAGCAATACGAAAAAGCGGGTAAGCACCTGAACCGGTTTTTGGAACAGATTGCAGATCAGCCGTCGCAATTGATTTTTGGTAGTCCGGCTGAAGACAAGGACATTGCGGGCGAGTAGCGTTTGGCGTTGCAGGAGACAGAATCATAGCAGAATCAGGAGCAGAAGGTAGAAGACAGGAGATAGGAGGCAGAATATAGCAGGATGGATGGTAAACCGGCTCAAAATTTTCAGGATCTGCTTGTATGGCAAAAAGGACATCATTTTGTTCTTTCGGTGTATCAGCTAAGCAAATATTTTCTGAAAGACGAGGTGTTCGGCCTCACATCTCAGTTAAGAAGAGCCGCCGTATCAGTCCCCGCAAATATAGCGGAAGGTTTCAAGAGAAGAAAATATTTGGATAAGGCCAGCTTTATGAACATCGCTATAACGAGGAAAAAATGATCTCCAAAAATATTCCAATATTGCTTGCAGTGCTGATCCTCCTGGGCGGGTGTATCGACCTGAAAAACCCTGCCCCGAAAACCGATTATTACACCTTTGAATATCCGGCGCCCGATCGTACCTATGCCATGACAACGCCCTTCATTTTGAAAATTGAACCCTTTGCGGTGTCGCCGGTCTACGATGACAACCGGTTCCTGTATCGGTCTGAAGCATTCAAACGAAACGAATTTTCACATCACCGCTGGAGAGCGAACCCGGGAGAGTTGGTGGCTGACCACCTGACCAGAGACTTTACCCAGGCCGCTTTCTTACGTGCCGTCATCACAACAGAATCAATACCTGTCTACACGCATTTGCTGACCGGTACCGTTGAAGAGTTTTATCAGCGTATCGATATCGACCAGTTGCGATCGATTCTTTCCGTCAGCGTGCTCCTTGTGGATGAGTCATCCGGTCCCGTTGACGGTATGATCCTGTTTCAACATCGATATTCTTTCCAGGAACCCATTTTGGACAAGACACCGACAGGCTTTGCGGAAAGTATGAGCCGGGCCATGCAGAAATTTTCTGAAACCCTCATCGAAGATGTGTACGGGGCGCTTACGGGCAGCAAAGAGAATTAATCGAATGGCGGAATAACGGAATACCGAAAAACACCAACTGCGTCGGGAAAAGATAAACGTCCAACCTCCAACGTCTATCTCCTACATGCTGTCTCCTCTCTTCCCTCTTCTCTCTTCTGTCCTCTACCTTCTTCCTTCTGTATTCTGTATTCAGTCTCCTGCCCCCTGTCTCCTCACCAACTTCGCCACCGCTTCGATATGGTATGTGTGCGGAAACATGTCCACCGGTTGCACTTCCAGCACGTCATAGGCTTCCGACAGCATGGCGGCATCTCTTGCCAAGGAGGCCGGATTACAGGAAACATAGACAATCCTCTCCGGTGCCAGCCCGAGTATCTGATGAATCACATTCTTTTGGATGCCCGCCCTTGGGGGATCGATTATCACAACCTGCGGTTTTTCGGTGAGCTGTGGCAGTTTATCCTTGATATCTCCCAGAATAAACCGACAATTGGATACATGGTTGATCCGGCAATTCCTTTCCGCATCTCTTACGGCAGATTCAGACTGTTCGATACCGATAACATGTTTTGCAGAACCCGCCAGATAAATGGCAATCGTTCCGGTACCGCTGTATAAATCGAGAACGGTTTCGTGTCCTTGCAGTTCCGCATACGCCATGGTCTTGTCATAAAGGGTTTGGGCGCCCACGCTGTTTGTCTGAAAAAAAGAGTTGGCCGAAATAATGAACTCAAAAGGCCCGATTCTTTCCTTGAGAAAAGGCTTTCCAGCAATCAGCTGTTCTGAATCCCCAATCGCAACACTCGATTTTCTGGCCGTAATATTGTTGACAATCGAAACGATCTCGGGAAATTTTTCCATCAATTGGTGCGCCAGCGGCTCTATGGCCCGGGTGTCCTCGTGACGGGTGACAATATTGACCATCCATTGCCCGTAAAAAGCTGAATTCCTGAGCATGACAAAACGCCAGAACCCTGTGTGGCTTTTCAGGCCGTATGGGGCGCGTTCAGAGCGCATACAGGCCTGCCGGATATCCCCCAGAATATCGCTCCCCAATAGCGGATGCAGGTGACAGACTTCCGTATCGATCACCTTGTTGAAGGTTCCCGGCACGTGCAACCCCAGGGCGAACGTTCGATCCAAATCATCTCTGTCCATCTCGCTCGGCAACACCCAGCGTCTGTCCGAAAACGAAAATTCCATTTTGTTTCTGTAACCGAACGATCGCTCAGACGGCATCGTCTCGTGAACCAAAACAGTTTCGAGCTGACCAATATGCGCCAGGGCTTCGGCCACATGTTGACGTTTGTAGACCAACTGCTTGGCATAGGCAAGAAATTGCCATTTGCAACCGCCGCAATATCCGCTGTAGGGGCACGCAGGATCGATTCTGTCGGAAGAAGGCGCCAACAGATCCAATACCCTTGCTTCGGCATAATTTTTCTTCTTGCGGGTAATCTGAACCCGTACCACATCACCGGGCACAGCCTGGTCGACAAAGACGGCAAATCCATCCGGCTTTGCAAGGCCCTTGCCACCAAAAGCGATGTGGGATATGTCCAGGGTGATCTGTTGACCTTTTTTTATTGTCATAATACATTTACTTCATGCAGGTTACATTCGATTCCGACGGTTTTCAGTTGACCGGTACCCTTCATCTTCCCCTGAACAGCTCTCCACCCATCGTAATCGGCTGCCATGGGCTGTTGAGCAACAGCGCTTCACCCAAACAGATCGCCCTGGCAGATCATTGCAACACGGTTGGATTGGCATATTTCAGGTTTGATCATCGGGGATGCGGCACCAGTCAAGGCGACCTGAAGAAAGACACGTCGTTTCAAGGCCGCTGCAGTGATCTGGGATTCGCGTTGAAGAAAATTCAGTCTTCGGGACTTGTCAACGATCGTATCGGGCTCTTTGGCAGCAGCCTGGGGGGGTCGGTTTGTCTTGAGATCGCTGCTTCTCAGAATATCCAAGCCATTGTAACGTTTGCAGCCCCGTTTTGCAGCCGCCTTCTCAGCCCAGACGTATTGCCCATGAATCTCACGTTCGATCTGTCAGACAGGCTTGCCAAAATCAAGAACATCCATCTGTTTCATGGTGATGCCGATGACACGGTACCGCTTTCACACGCACGTTTTATTGATCAGTGCGCCTCAGAACCCAAAAAACTTACAATCCAGACGAACGGTGACCACCGTATGTCTGATCTAGCCCACCAGAAAGCTTTTTTACAGGACGCCGTCGAATGGTTTAGCAAATTTCTTCAGTAAAATCGTTTGGCGATTGCATCATTCTTCGAACCCTGTTTTTAGCAGCTTACTGACTGCCTGCCCTCGCCACTTTCCTCTTCCTGATGGCGTAGGAATGTTTTCCCTATCCAGCGCGCGGGCAATTTTGTCGTAGCTGAAGCCTTGTGATCGCATCTCTCTTATCATGTCTGCAGGCGCCACAGGGACCGGATTCGGCTTCTCGTTTATGTCCTCTGGAACCGCCACGTATGTCTGATTGTCTTCGGTCTCGGTCTGCAATTGGACGGCGTCGTTTTCTGCGCTATCGATTCCGGCAATTTTTTTCAGGCAAAGGGCAATGCTTTCCATGGCCTCGGTTTTACGTTCTTCGATTTTCAAAAAATCTTTTTTATCCGAAACAATCGTTTCGAGCAATGTTTTCACCGGTGGCAGCAGCTTTGCAATGGTTACATAGGCATTTTCCGCTACATTGCTTTTGGTATAATTTCCTCGTTTTCTTTTGTCCATGCTGTTGTGCCTGTCGTTCGTGCGGAAAGGCACGCCGTCATTTCCTCTTCTGGTTCGATCATAGCGCTTGTCTTTCCCGGTGCGTAGACTGTGGAGAAAGTCGTTCATAGAATACCCCCCATTTTTTTTGAAGCGTTCCCTGCGGCCTCGCCTTGTGGCGTAATCCCGTGACAACCACCAGGAAATCTTTCCAATAATATTGTATAGTTACGTTTTGACATCATTTACTTCATGAAACCGGCAAATTGAAGAACCTCGCGGCAACCTGCGAATATGGTTCGACCCTAAGGAATTCTGCCAATTTAGGTTCGCTCGCCAAATCCGCGGCTAACCACGGAAAATGCGCTCGCTGTTTCGGTTCAAACTAGAATCGCTTTTGGATGTGATCGGAAATCAATTCTTCGTATGACGAACAGATATTAAGAATTTAGGGAAGGATTGCATTACTACGCAAGACCATCACACAGCACAGATGCTTTGTCAACGATTTTATCACCTGGCATTCGAATCCCGAATTTGTTGCTTGTCGAATGCCTGAAGTGACTCATACCAGAGCTTGTGATGGGCGGATGCATAATCGCAAGGGATTTTACCCGTAAACATGGATACAAGGGCGGGTGTCTCTCCCCTGGCAATGCCTGCCATATATATATGGACCAGTAAGCCGGCAAACAAGAGCCCTGCCGTCAGGAAGTGAATCATGATTGCCCATTGCACCGTGCTTTGACGGAAAAGGTCATGCTGGGCGTAAATCATGATCCAACCGCTTATGGCGATGACAAGTCCGCCAAACAGCGTGCAGACGGCGAATATTTTCTGTCCCGCATTGTAAAACCCTTGATCGGGAATGGTCGCTTTCAGGCCCAATCGCTGCATCATCTTGACGCCCACCGTCATGCTGAGGATTTTTTTTATCAGCCACTCACTATCGTTGATGGGTTTAAATGTCAGTATCTGCATGACAAAGGGAAGGGTAATTCGCTTAAAGCGAAAAATACCGTAAAAAAGGAATCCAACAGACCAGACCACGCCGATAGCGATGTGCAGTTCGAGTAATGCCACACCGTTTCCAAACAGCGCCTGCATCGCTCGAACCCACCACATGCCCAAGGGTTGCATGACAGGGTTATCGATAAGACCTATCCCCGTCATCAGAAGCAGAACCCAACAAATCGTATTAAACCAGTGCATGATTCGGGCATCGATGCTGTGACGCTTCAGCATGCGGCTTCTAGGTGTCATCAGCCTCCGCCTTCATATCATCCGTGTCCACAGCGTGCATAGGGTCCTCCTGGATCAGCAATTGTCTAGCGATCATAAGCAGCACACCGAGGCCGGTCATGCCCACGAGACCCTTGACAAGCGGCAGTGCGCCATAGCGCCACAATCGAATCGGCACGGGCGCAGCTGCCGCAATCGTCCAGTCCATGGGTCCTGTCTGGTCGATATAGTACAAGGCCGGGTCCGTGTCTGTTTCCTGATTGACAATGCGGACGGTTTTTTTGGTTCTCAATAGTTGTGCCGCCTGGCTGTCAGGATCGTTCAGGTCTCCGAACACCCTGGCCTGGGTTGGGCAGGTCTCTACACAAGCAGGCGTTCTGCCTGCGGTTCGAAGGGCTTCACAGTAATCACATTTGTCGACGATTTTCTTTTCCGGATGCCTGTGCCGGGCACCGTATGGACAGGCCGGAATACAGCTGCCGCATCCGATGCACAGGTTCTTTCTCACCTTTACAACACCATCGGTCGGGTCTTTGTAAGTCGCGCCGGTAGGACATGCATCGACGCACATGGGCTCATCGCAGTGCATGCAATTCCCGGGTTGAAAATGCATACCCAAGGGTGTTTCCAGGGAATTGGTCTTGATCCAGTTGCGGCTATTGCCTGGCAACACACCGTTTTCGAGCTGGCAGGCAATGATGCAGGCCTTGCAGTTAAAACACCTGGCCGAATCGATGACCATCGCGTATTTTACGCCCATGCCATATCTCTCATTTTAAGCGCCAATGTCACGTTTCATAGAATCATGTAACGATTGTATGTCAGCAGCTGCAATCGTCTCCACCAATACCTTCCAGAAGAAAAAATGACTTAATCCTTTGAAATAAATTTTGATCGAAACCATCCACCAGCAACAGTTCCTCGATGAATTGAAAATCACCCACTTCTTCGCGGTATTTCACAATGGCCTCGGCAAGTTCCGGGGTCATCAAGGGAATTTTTGTAAATTCCTCGATCGTGCCTGTGTTGATATTGACGGTTTTACCAGCGAGTTTTTCTTGTGCTGCAACCATGTATGAAGACAAAACAACCGCAAGCATCAGCACGACGATTGCTAACGTGATCTTTGATATTGAGATGTCTCATGGGTTCTCTCCACCCTGTTTCATTCGGTCAACCTTTCACCAAACGGCACCCAAATCCATTGAATTGGGCCGACACCTTGCTCCAGTAACTGGGAACGATGGTGTTGACCGACTGGCCGATATTGCCTTTGATTTTATTGGCCGGTGCCGGATGCGAGGGTGTAAAAACAATACCCGGCAGCACGGCTTTGGTAACCTGGGACACCGTCTTGAGCCTGCCAATGCTAGACTCGATATAAACCGTATCCCCGTCTGAAATGTTCAGCGCTTTGGCCGTGTTCGGATGGACTTGAACATAACTTCCCTGGGAAAGGTTCCCGATGTATTCCGACCAGTTGGTAAACGTATGCTGCCAGTGCTGCACAACCTTTCCCTGAACAAAAATCAAGGGGAAGTCCTTGGCTTTTTTGTTTTTCTTGTCCCTGGGACTCCCCTTGGGTTCAAACCAACGTATGGGCCCCAGCGGTTTGAATTCAAGGTTCACCTTAGCATCCGCCGTCAGGAAATCGCCGCCCAAAAACAGGGAACCCCGCTGTTCGGTTGCATAGTCTTTTGGATAGGGCCAGGTGATACCGGTGGGGCTGGCCTTAACCTTGTCCAGTGTCAGATTGTACCAGGAATCAATCTTTTGGCGAAACAGTTCGTAAATGTCTTCCGCTGACCGGAAGTCGGGAAAACGCTCGCCGTTGAGTGCCCTTCCCAGGTCCGTGTAAAATTTCCAGTCCGCAGTGGTTTGACCGGGTTTTTGAGTGGCCTTTGTCCGCCATACCACTTGGCGCTGAGCCCCGTATTGGGAACCTTCGCATTCGAACGGCATGGCAGCGGGAATGATGAGGTCTGCCAGTTGAGCCTCTTCGTCCATGAAAAAACCACGATAGACGACAAAGCCGACATTCTGAATGCCTGCCTTAACCGCATCGGCATCGGGATATCGTCGATAGCTGGAATTCAGCAGCAGGACATCCAGCTTGCCTTTTTTCATGTTGTAAAGGACCTTGCGGATATTGAGGCGATTGGCCAGATCCGGTGCCTTGTATTGTTCCAGGAATTCATGTTCACCACCCGGCTTGCCGCCTTGGACATTCATCAGTCCTTTTCCGGAACCGACAAGATTGTTGGTTATGGCTTGCAGGGCAATGATATTCTGTACGGTGTGCATGCTGTTGGCATAACGGGCAAGAGATCCCCCGAGCCAGACCAATGTTCGGTCACTCCGGCCGAGTGTTTGCGCAAAGGATTGGATCTCCTGCGTCGATAAGTCGGTGAGTTGGGCTGTGTGCTCCAGTGTATAGGGTTCGGCCGCTGTTTCGAGCGCCTGGAATCCGTTGACTTTTTTCTTGACATAGGCATCGTCATACAGCCCATTGCGGATCAGAAAACGAGCAACACCCAGCGCGAGGGCGCCATCCGTGCCCGGTCTTGGACGTAGCTGAACATCACTGAATTGGCTGGTGGGTGTTTCACGAGGGTCCAGAAAAATAATCCGGGCGCCTCTATCTTTTGCCATTGCCACCCAGCGCATGTAGGGCGGGTATATCTCGGCAATATTGGCGCCCCACAACACAAAGGTTTTGGTTTCAAGCGCCTCGTCGAGAGTGGTGGGTGAGTTGTTGCTTCCCAGGCAGATATTGAGCATGGTGGCAGTGCTGCCGATACAGGTGTCCCCGGGTGAACAAGCATCGGGAAAACCGGACATTTGCAAGGCCATCAAGGCGGCAATTTCGCTTTCGCGGCTGTCCCACAGCGGCATAAAGAGCGCCACTCGATGTGCAAAATCCTGGGGGTGTTTTTCCTTGAGCCCTTTGATCTTATTGACCAGGATTCGCAGGGCTTTTTCATAGCTGATGGTTTCCCAGCCCCTGACGGTTCTTCGTAACGGATAACGCAGGCGGTCCTCGCGGTAGTGCGTTTCCGCCAGAGACTTGCCTTTGGGGCACATGCTCCCGGCTGTCCAGAAATTGTCTGGGTTACCGTAAAGCGTGACGACCCTGCCATTTTCAATCTTTAGTTTTGTCGTACAGCGGACCTGGCAGAACTGACAGCAGCTGTCGATCTCTGCCGTCATGTCAACACCCCGATGCTCTTCAGCCCTTGACGTATGCCCCTGTGTCGGTTTGAGTGCAGCGCTGCCGCCAACAGCTGCGGCACCTAATTTTAAAAAACTGCGTCGGGTTATTTCAGGCATTGTCTTTTTCTATTGGAACAATCTCGGTGAGCGCCTTCGTCAATTGATCCGCCTGCCATTTTGGAATAAAAAAGGCATTATCGTTCTGTGACGAAACCGCCGGGTACCGGGAGGCATCGTTTTCGAGTGGTTCGAAAACGCGCAAGGTCAGTTCTTGCGCACCTGTGAACACCACCGTGACAATGGGGTCTTGGAAATCGTCTTTTTTACGCTCATACATAAAGGCACTGCACTTCAGCGAGGATAAATCGTCCAGCAATTTGGTGAGCGTGTTGTCTTTGACAACATCCCCGGCCATATTTTTCCATACCGGCTTTGCCTCTCCCATGGGTTGCTTATCGCCATCCAGGGGTGTTTCACCGAAAGATTCCGGGGGTTTCGCCTTCACAAAGGCGCCCTGCCCCTCCCTGCTCGATATCTGAACCTGCTCGATGAGACCCGCTTCAAACGACAAGACGGTTTTATCCCGGAACTGGTCAACTTTCCCCTGCACCCTGTTGCGAAAACTTTCTCCGGCATGGTAGACTCGAGGATCCCCGGCGAGTTTGACAAAGGTATGGCGGTGTCCCGATGCGGCTTTCCCCACATCAAACTCCCTCACGAGCTTATCGCCTGCCCACACCTTGATGCTGATCTTGTGATTCGAATCCAGGTCGTATCGTTCATAATTTTGTGATTCAGATATCAGGGTCGTCAACCTGAGGTTGGCAACGATATCCAAAACCTGTTTGATGGCGTTTTTATCGACAGGGTAGGCTTCTTCATTCATCACCCACTCACCTGTTTTTTGACTAAACAGAATCGAATCATCCGAAGAATCCAGCGCTATTTTTGAAATCTCGGAAACCGGAATCGGGTCTAGGTTCGGCAGTTCGTAAAGACTGCGATCGCCTTCGTTGAAGATCAGATAAAGCGACAATGCAACAATGACCACACCAAGAATAACGGCTTCTTTTCTTATTTTCATTTTTGGATCTTCTCCACTTTCTTGAACCTGAACTGACCGATTTTATTTGCTGAACTTACCCTGAATGAGCTTCTTGCGGCTTGTCCGCCTGGCCCAAACCCCCAGCCCGAAAAATACCACCACGACCGGCAGACCGACGATATTGATCATTTTTACGGCTGTCTTGGTGAAAGCGCCGCTTTCATTCAACGGCGAAAAGCGTTGCAGCTTGCTGCGCATCTGGGCTAGCCCCACCTGGTCGTTCAAATAATCCAACACATTCATCACCAGAATGTCGTTGGCGCCCCGGCCCTCGGGATCCAGAACATTGTCCTTGATCATGTCGCTGGATGCCAGAATGAAAATTTTGCCGGGCTTTCCTTTCTCAATGACACCCTCTTGTCCTGAGATCATTCCCTGGGCAGGCGCTTGGTTTTCCGCCGCTGTTGTGTCGGCCGCCTGGGTGTCTTCTTCCGGAGAGGGTGTCGTTGGCGCATCGCTGGGTTTCTCAGGTACCGACTTTCCGGCAAAATAACTGGGGAATTCCCCTTCGACCATGTAGGCCAGGTCAAAGCTTTTTCGTTGTTCACCCGCTTCCGGCATCTTGATGAATGCGGGGTTCAAACTGATGTGGTCTTTCATCTCCCAGGCAAGTGCCGACGATCGAAACAGTGCGTCGGCTTTCAGATTGTGCGCCTTGATTTTTTCACTATCGATGCTGATGGGTGACACTTTCAACGCAATGAGGCCTTTGATATTCTGCATGTAGTCGAGTTGATGATTGATATTGGCATTCTGAATAAGGGGGGCAAAATATACCGGCCGCTCACCACCGCCCATTTCACGCGGCAAGCGTTGCCGGTAACATTGCTCGTCGTTAACAATCGAGGGATGAACGTCGATGCCATAATGTGACAGCAGTTTTTCAAGACCCGATTCCATGGGAACAAAGCCAATATTGGCACCTGCCATCTGGAAATCGGGATTATTCGAGGGAACCTCACGCAGGCTGTCCATAAAAATGGCCAGGCTTTTGCCTTTCATCAGAAATTGGTCGATCTGGAATAGGTCATAGTCGGAAAATTTTTCTTGGGGTCCCGGTATCAAAAGGCAGTTGAAACTGTCCGGCAATGCACCTTCCTTCAAGGCCACCTCTTTGAGCGAGTAATTCTGACTCGCCAGAGCCCTGAGCGTTTCAGCAGATTCCTGCTGCTGTCCGAATGCCGCGGGCGGCGGCGGCGAAACAATGGGAAGACTGCCAAAATCGGTTAAAATACCCAGATTTTGATTGATGTCAATGAGTGATTCCATGTTGGCGCTGATCACTTCTTCCAGCTGTTCCGGGTCAACTAGCTTGTACTGAGTCCCGAAAATAGGAACCTTGATCACCTGCATGATGGGCGTGCTGATGGATTTTTCACCGTAGCTCATCACCAGCCCGATGGCGCCTTGGCCCGCTTTGATCCTTCCGTTGTCAAGATTTGGCCAATTCAGGTTCAATATGCGGTGTTTTTCCAGGGCGTCCTCGAGAGCAGGGTTTTGGGTGGGATCCTTGTACTCGAATGCCAGCTTGCCGTAACTCTGGCTGTTGATCCGGGCAACCACCGCTTGCAATTGTTCGGGCAAGTTCTTTAAATCCGCCAGTTTCATAAGGGGCGCCACATCCATGAGGGACGAAGACATATAAAGATCGACCTGTATCCTGTCTTCCAATGCCAGCAGGGCACTCACTTTGTTGTTGAGTTTCCGCATGGCCATGGTCAGTTTATATTCCAACCCGTCAGTGGCAGTTATGGTGGGAATCCGCTCGATCTGGTCGCCGTGGAGTATTACCAGGCCCATATAGGCTTTCTGAAACTTGACCTCATCTTTTTCGATAACCTGGATCTGAATGGGTCTGATTCCGAAGCTGCCGGCCAAGGTCTGGTTGTTCATCGTTTCATTGCCACTATCGCCCTGCTCCGGGCTGACATCATAAAATCGATAATTGAAATACCGATTGGCAGACGCGGCATACTCCGACAAAAGATCATGAAGATAGCGCTCCGTATTGTTGTGCGGTGCCGGAAGGTTGCGGGTAAAAAATACATTGATGGTAAGCGGTTCAGTCAGCGTCGATACGACTTTTTTGCTGACATTCGAAAGGGAATAAAGTCTTCCATCCGTCAAATCCATTCTTTTGTACAGGGTCAACCCAGCGATATTCATCAACACCACAACGAAGGCATATAGGATGAATTTGGTATATTTAGACGATGCATGGCCTATTTTCATATGTATCTCCTGCTATTAAATTCGCGCTGCCTGTTGCGGTTCAAAACCAAACGATTTCCTTGGATGTACCTCATATTCGCCTTCGAGGGTCTTAACACCTTTCTTCAACCGATAAATGCGTCGCGTAGAGTCCCACAAAGATCACGCTCAAGAAGTACAGCAGGTCGCGGGTGTCGAGAATACCCTTGGCGACATTGGCAAAGTGCGCGTCGGCACCCAGATAGCTGAAAAAACCCAACAGTGTTTCGGGCAGGAAAAAGAGCATCTTGTCCACCATGGTCAGAAAGAAACAGATGGCAAGACCGATGATGAAGGCAATGATTTGATTCCGTGTCAGGGACGAGGCAAACAGACCGACGGCACAATAAGATCCCGCCAGCAGGCAGGCCCCGATATACCCGCCTAGAACGGGACCCCAGTCCAGATCCCCCAAAAAAGAGATCGTCAAGGGAAAGGAAATCGTCGGAACGAGCATCATGGCCATGAAAACCGATCCCGCCAGGAATTTACCCAGCACAACCTGTCGAATGGTAACCGGCATGGTCAACAAGAGCTCATAAGAGCCCAAGTTATACTCTTCCGAAAACAGACGCATGCTGACAGCCGGTGCCACAAAGGAAAAAATGATCGGCATCATCGCAAAAAAACTGCGCATACTGGCCTGATTAAATATAAAAAAAGTGGAAAAGAAGAACCACCCAGTGACGATCAGAAAGATGGAAATAACGATGTAGGCGATGGGGGTCAGGAAGTATGTGTTGAATTCCTTCCTGAATATGTGCAGTACCTGCTTCATGCTAGCGCTCCATTGTGATTTGTCTGAAAATAGACTCCAAGGTTTGTGTTTCCATGCTCAATTCGGTCAAGATCCAGTCGGTGCTCTTGACTGCCGAATAGACCGAAGCTCTTGGATCCGTTCCGCTGTGGCAGGTCAGTTGTACCGAGAGGGTATCTCCAGGGGCGTCGGCCAGATCCACCCGCTCAACACCTTCAATCGTTTTCAATCGTTCTTGAACTTTCAACGGTTCGGCATTGACAAGCGTCAATCTTAACAGATTTTCTTTACCGCCGGCAAACTTGAGATTCTCTGTGCGATCGTCAGCAGCTATCTTTCCTTTGTGAATAATCACAACGCGATCACAGGTTGCTTCAGCCTCACTCAGTATGTGCGTGGACAGAATAACGGTTTTTTCTTTCCCGATTTGTCGAATGATATCCCGAATCTCGACGATCTGGTTCGGGTCCAACCCGGAAGTGGGTTCATCCAGAACCAGAATTTCCGGGTCACCCATCATGGCATGGGCCAGTCCCACCCGTTGCTTGTACCCTTTGGAGAGCTCTCCTATGGGTTTGTGCATCATGTTTTTCAGGCCACACAGATCGGACAACTCCTGAATACGCGAAGGAATCTTGTCCTTGTTAATACCCCGAATGCCGGCAACATACCGAAGATAATCGAAGGCCAACATGTCCTTGTACAGGGGTGCTGATTCCGGCAGGTAACCCATCAGTTTCTTGATTCCCAAAACATCGGATGCCACGGAAATTTCCTTTACCCGGATCGTACCGGCGCTGGGCCTCAGAAAACCGGTCAACATTCTCAGAAAGGTGGTTTTGCCGGCCCCGTTGGGGCCCAGCATTCCCAGAATCTCTCCCTGGTGCACATCCAGATTGATATGGTCCACAGCACAGAGTTCACGGTAATATTTGCTCAGATTTTCAACATGAATCATATAGGTCTCCCCTATTCCCAATGCTCCGCAAAGGCGATTGCGGATATGCTAGCTGTCACTTTCTCGCCACCCGGACAAGAAAGCGGGGGGCGTATTGATGCGGCCCATAGAAATAATCAATAAAATTTTTTATGTCAAGATCCAAGCAAACGGTTTTGCGTGTCGGCCTAGCGTGTGAACAGGTTATTTCTCATTTCGTCGGCAACGGTTGAATTCGGGCTCGGGCCATAATCATGACCCGGCCACACAATCGTATCTCCAGGCAATGAATAGATCTTTTCCCGAATCGATCGCAACAGCTGCCGTGACGACCCACCCGGCAGATCGGTCCGACCCACCGCTTCCACAAACAAGGTATCACCTGTGAACACATGCCCCGTTGCATACAGACAAATGCCACCTGGTGTATGCCCGGGTGTGTGGATCGTTTTCAGGCGTGTGCTACCGACGACGATGTCGTCGTTGTCCTGGAGCAGAACGTCCGGTTTCGGTGATGATGTGCCACCCAGAACCCTTGAAAAAGCACTGTTCACGATCGTGGTCAGGCGGCCGGCATCCGCTGCATGAATCAAGAGCTTTGCCCCGCTTGCAGCGATAATGGCTTTGTTTCCAGCAGTGTGATCAGAATGGCAGTGGGTATTGATGACATAGGTAACGCTAAATCCGGCATCCGCAACAATCCTGAGGATCCGTTGTGTGTCGAAGGCCGGGTCGATAAGTGCACAGGTCATTGTCTGCTGGTCACCAATCAAGTAGCAGAAGGTGTCCATTTTTGAAAGTTTGATCTGTTTGACCATCATCAATCGATTTTCCTCCCGTTGGCAGTGTCTGAGGCATAGGTATCAAGACGAAGTACTCTTTCTCGATCTATGTATTTTTTCAGCTTGTTACATACTTTACCATAAAGTGATTGTTCAGGGTAATTGCCTGTTTCGTCGCGACGTCCCACCGCCGTGTCTGTCAGGATTTGAATACCCTCCTCCACGGTCGTTACTTGATAGATGTGGAAATCACCGTTTTCAACCGCATCGACGACCTCCTTTTTCAACATGAGCGTTTTCACATTCGCCACCGGTATCAGGACCCCTTGACGTCCGGTAAGCCCTTTGGTTTTGCAGACATCGAAAAAGCCTTCAATTTTCTGGTTTACACCACCGACTGCCTGAATCTGTCCCTTTTGGTTGATGGATCCTGTCACCGCAATACCCTGATCGATGGGGCAATCCGAAAGACTGGAAAGAATGGCGTAAAGCTCGGAAGACGATGCGCTGTCTCCGTCGATACCTTGGTAATTCTGTTCGAACGTCAGGCTGATGGAAAGGTTCAGCGGTTGATTCTGGGCAAATGTTCGGCCGATATAGCCGGACAAAATCAAAACCCCTTTATCATGGGTGCTGCCGCTCATGTTCGCCTCCCGTTCAATATTGACAAGGCCTTTCTTGCCCATGAACGTTTCAGCGGTGATGCGGGATGGGCGGCCGAAAGAAAGGTCTCCCATCTGATGGACCGCCAGGCCGTTCACCTGGCCGACAACCGCCCCTGCCACATCGATTAGAACGGTTCCATCACTGTAGGATTCATGGATTTTTTCTTCGTAAAGGTTGTATCGAAATCGGTTCTCCTTAAAGGCCTGAACAACATGATTTTGAGATACGATCAGTGCTTTTTCTTTACGTGCCCAGTAATCGGCTTCTTTGACGATCCCGACAATAACGCCGAACCTCAGGGATAGTTTTTGCTTGTTGGATGCGAATTTTTCACCGAATTCAACCAGTGCCGCCACACCATCCGGAGAAAAGGGAAGCAGCGCTTCCTCCTTGCAGACCCTGGCCACAAACTGGGCATACTGCTGGATGGTCTTGTCCGTCCGTTCGACCTCGTAGTCGAAGTCGGCCCGAACCTTGAACGTTTTGTTGAATTTTGGGTCAAAGTTCTGAAGCGCCTGAAACGGCTCATAGCCTCCGAGTAGAATGACCTTTACATCGATGGGAATCGGACGAGGGCGAAGAGAGGCTGCCGCCATACCGTGTGCGCCAAGCATGTCCTCGATAAAAAGAAGTTTGTTGCGCAGCGCCCGCTTCAAGGACTCCCAGACAATCGAGTTCATAAGCAATGAATCGATCTCCATGATGAGAAAACCGCCATCTGCTTGAAGGAGGGAGCCCGCTTTGACCATGGTGAAGTCGGTGGTCATGCCCCCCATCTGGGGTTTTTTTTCGATATGACCAAAAACATTCTGGTACGTCGGGTTGGACTCGAAAATAACCGGTGCCCCGATGGTATTTTTGCGGTCCACGAGAACATTGACCTTGTATTTTGAAAAAGCAGAGACCAGCCTCTGGAAACATCAAGGCCTGTGTTTTGTCAGGTGGCTCCCGAGCTGGAAGAAAGTCGTCCACATTTTCCACGATGTCTGCACGGACGTCTTCAAGATAGGTCTTTATTTCCGGGCACGCATCATAGGAATCCAAGACAATGTTCATCTGTTCACCGACC
The DNA here is from genome assembly GCA_963701385.1 of uncultured delta proteobacterium. Lineage (GTDB taxonomy): Bacteria > Desulfobacterota > Desulfobacteria > Desulfobacterales > B30-G6 > B30-G6. Next base: position 428,677 of record CAVOZW010000009.1, on the reverse strand, counting down.
ACTGACAACGCGGTCTCTCCCATCAGCGCCTCCACGGCTTTTCCCCGCTCCTGCCGGATTTTTCCGACTGCCCTGAGAGCCGCTTCGATTTCTCCCTGGAAAGACTGGACCGCTGACTCGATCTTTTCCTGCGCTTTCTTTGAGAGCTTCAGAAAGGCCTCTTGCGTCAAGGGTTTTCCATCCTTCAATGGTATGGTCTGCAACCCTGTCCCGGTCTTATTGATTCCTAACTTTCTTTCCTGCGCAGCTTTATCAAGTTTCTGAAAGTGTTCGGTTTCTTGTTTTTGGAAACCGTCCTGGATGACACCGATTTTATCCTGAAATGACGTGTCGTCAAATGCCTTGGGCAGTTTGATTTTCAGCGCCTGAATCATTCTGTCCATCTGCCGACCGAGGTATGACCCTTTGCCCGAAGGCACCGCGAGGGGTTTCGGTCGATAGGGGTCCTGAAAATTGTTCACCATACACCAATCCTTCGGTATCGGCAGTGTTTTGGCATGTTTTCGGGTAATGTCGGTGGTGATGGTTGATTTTCCGGTGCCCTCGATACCGGTGACAAAAATATTATAACCGGAGCTCTTCATACCGAGACCAAATTCGATGGCCTGAACAGCACGCTCCTGTCCGATAACCTCGTCCAGTGGGCCTATGTCGTCTGTGCTCTTGAATTTGAATATTTTCGGATCGCAAAAATATCGCAAATCAGATGACGTCAATTCATAGGTCTTGCTCATTTTCGTCCCCCTCTTCGAATACACGCTAAAAATAAAAAATAAGATGCTTTGTTTTTTCGATTTGATGCGCTATTGAATAAGCAGTCTTGGCCTGCCGACACGATGAATCTTTTTTGGATTGGATGAAATGATAAAGAAAGTTCATATCGACAAATCAAACATGGCAACATTTATCTGCCCAAACTGTTTTAATACAAAATCCGTAGATGTTTCCCAATACGCAGAGGGTCATGTTCGAACAAAAGTGACGTCGAAATGCACATGCGGATGTTCATGGACATCCATTCTTGAAAGAAGAAAAAGTTATCGAATGGCAGTAGATTTTCCATGTGTCTGCAGTCAGGTGGGGACAAGGGGATTTTCAGAAGGCATTGCGATGAAGGTTGTCGATTTGTCAACCAGCGGGTTGAAAATCAAACCAAATTTTAAGAGTACCATCAAACCCGCCAACCATTTTTTCAATGATCCATTTCTGGTTGTTTTTCACCTCAAAGACAATGGCGAAACGCATATTCAAAAAACCGCATATGCCAGGCATATTGGTGAAGATGCTGTTGGGGTTGAGTTTGATGACTCCCAAAAAGGAGACCACGCCATCGGTTCTTATATCCTGAGTCAAAGGCATCACCAGGCCATCATGTGATGCGCCCCCTCTAAATTATGGTTCGTTACGCCTATCCACCCCAAATCTCCGCTCTTTTATCAATCTTCTTTCAGGAATATGGATGGCATACGAAAATTGCCGCCGATCATCACCAGAACGTCTGCCGCCATTATCAGGGAGTGATGTCCTCTTCATGACTAGTTTTCCCAAACCTTTTTTTGCCGACTCCTGCAAGGCCAACCAGGCCGATGCTAAGGAGCAGAATTATTGCCGATTTCGATTCTTTGCCGCCAGGCTCCACCGCATCCTGTTTCTTAGGGTAATCCTCCTGTAGTTTGGTATCGCTTTCAGTGGGATCGATGTCAACCACCAACTCACCTGATTTAACCGGACTGGCTAAAAAAAGCGTCACCAAAAAAAATAACAAGACACCAAAGGCAGGTTTCATACCATCACCTCCATATTGTGTAACAACAGAATCTATAACACAATATGGTGATTTGTGCAAGCCTTAAACACGCACCAGATGATACAAAACGAAAAAGGATTCCTCTGGAAACAACCTCAAGGAGAACCCATCCCTTTGTCCTTGTTTTCCTGGGTGCTTTCTACATAGGACCTTATTGTGTTGCGGGAATCACTGTCAATTTCATGAAACCCAATGCCCAATGCAAGCTCGTTACCAAATTCGATCTTTTTTATCTTTCCCTTGAACAGTCTGATACCATCCAGTCCCAATAAAGGAAAATGCATAAGGACATCACCCTCTTTCTTTGGTAACAAGTCATCCATTTGATCCGTTGCATCTGTTCTGAATTTACATCCAGCAACACTTATATCGCTGACAATACCTTTCACCTTCATCTTTTGAAAGGTCAGAAAGGCAGGTATGTAGCTACTGACCCTTGGAGAATCACGATATTCTATCTTTTCAACCACATCGGGATAGGACAAATAGGTTACCTTGAACGGATCATCGTTTTCCCCCAATACCGTTGCCTTAAAGCGGTATATATCACCTAAGTGTGCATATCGTACCATTAGGGAAGTCCCTTCCGACATCAGCTTCTCACTGCTTATGATCGTGGGAGATTTGATAATCACGAACGCTTTTCGGTTCATGCCGATGAGATAACTTGGGAAAAATCCCTTTATGCCTTTGATGGTTAGAAACAGGTCGGAGGTCAATTCGATATTTAGGTGGGTACTCTGATTCTTTTTCAATTTCTTCTTTCTGACCATCGAAGATCCTCCTCTATAAGTCAAAAGGTTTCACGTGCCATAGCCTGTTCTAACGATATGAATTACCTTGCAGGGTCAGGCATATGACCCGATGACGTAGATAAACGAGCTAATCAAGATGCCTGCAATAAATGACAAATAAGAAAACTGGACATAGCGGTACTTTTTTTTGGCCAGATACTGACCCATGGTATATATTTCACGAATTTGCGTTTCATAAACGGCGTTTGAATCATTCATCATTGTTTCCATCGCATCTTTATACTCGCTGTAGCTCATGCGCATAAAGGATCCGAAGAACAGGATATTGAATGACGTTTCATTGAGATCAAGCTTTGCCCCTAAGGCGTTGCCGGTCTTTATTTTGGGCATTGCCGCCAAGGCGGCCATCAGTATGGTCAGAACGCAGAATCCGATGAGTGCAACTGCAGCCAGATGAGACCGCTCGTCATACAGGAAGCGTATCGAAAGGGGTATCATCAGCGATGCAATGGTCAGCATCATATTGGCCTTTCTATCGGCCATTGAACTTAAACTCACGTGATGAGCCCGTGTCTGACGGATCAATTGGTCCAGATGGGCAGCGTGTTGCATTATCTGCATGATCAAGCTCCTTTGTTCATTTTTCTTCGGAACCATAACCCAGAATAAGGTTATGTATAGTGTCGATGGCTTGTCGCGCTACCTTAACATTGGTTATAGGTCCGTTTTTCTTTATCTGTCTATACGAGAAGAATTTAATACCAGATTGGCCGCGATTGTCAATGCAACCCGAAGGAAATTATTGACTTTGGCTAAACACTATTAGTAAAAGATATGTTTGTTTTGAACACCTCACCAAAAGGATTGTGCAAGTATGCCGGACTTTGATCAAAAAAAAATACAATACGCGGATATAGGCTACCATGGAAAATCTATTGATACCTTGACAAAAGAGGAGTTGTTGGAAGCATTCCTTGAATTAGCACAAACCGTTGTCAATTGTGCTTCTTCCAACAATCAGTGCAAAGCTGTATTCACGATAAAGCAAGATCGCCAGCAGGCATTCGATGCAGACAAAACGAACCGTTAAGGATGGCAGAGAAAATAAGGAGGTGATCAATGATGAACAGGTATTTAGCACGGGTGGCCATCGGTATCATTTTATCAAGCTTTTTATGGGGCTGCGCCAGTACTGTTCCAATGGGAATCGGATATACGAAACTCAAACTCCCCGTTAATGTGACATCCAATCCGTCTGATTCTCCAAAAATTGGCACGGCTGAATGTAAAAGCTATTTTGGGATAGTCGCTGTTGGGGATGCCAGTCTAGAAACGGCCATGAAGAATGGTGGAATAACAAAGATACACTACGTTGACTGGGATGTTAAGAACATCCTCGGCATCATCGGCACCTATAAAATTACTGTTTATGGGGAATAAACGGATTAACACTTCCCCATAAGGTCATCATAAACACCAATTAATTTAATATATGCGTTTCCCGAAAAAATATTATCAAGTTTTTCTTTTGTGGTATTGAGATCAAGAACGGATCGCTTGTTAACGCAGATCACAAATCCCTCAACTTTAATTCTAACACCGACATGACCCCAAAAGCTACCATCCTTGATAAACCAGCCCCGTTTTCTATACCTATCCCCACCTAGCTCATCTTGCTTCTTGTTAACCTTGAGATAGATATTTTGAACCTTGCCACCTTCCAGCAACAGCCTGTCAAAGTAGCGTGTCAAGTACCTATCGGATTTCTTTCTGATGTACTCTGCTCTTTCGTAAAATGTTGTTGTTTTCATATTTCAAATTTGCCTAACTCAGGACCAATCGTTTCATCGATGGTTAGCGCCATAACGCCATCGGCAACTGCAATACCGAACTGTCCCTTGAGATCGTTATAGGTGACGTCCGTGTCTTCGATCGTGTCATGCAGCAGGGCTACCTGAACAGCAAGATTCGGGTTGTTGACCCGTTCTACAGCCAATGCAGCAGTCATCTCCATGGCAACAAGGCTGATGTGTACGATGTACGGCAAGGCAGTACCAGGCACGAGTTGTCCATTGTGGGCTTCTGCAGCGAATCTGTACGCTTTAATGTATGTGTCTTGGGACCAATGTAAGGGCATTCGCTCTGTCAATTTTTGTTAATAATTGGAGCATCCAATAAAACATGACCATGATTGCACAAACTAATAAATAAATCAAGCTGTTATGCAAGACGTGTCCATTACTTGCTTTTTCAAATACTTGACCATATATACTTGACATTATTGGTGATCTTTGGCACGATTAACTATCTTCCCCAAACTGACTTCCAATCTATTTATAGGAGGCCTTCCGATGAAATGGGTACTCTACGCATTTAGCATCTTATGGATAATATTTGGTTCCTACGCAATTCTTTACACTGCCCGATACAGGGATATGCTGAAAAATATCCTCAAGGATTCCAAACTTAAGATCATTGCATTCTTTCCCTTCATAGGTGGCATATTACTAGTAATATGCGCATCGGCAAGCCACTATCCAGGATTTATCAGGATTGTCGGCATCTTGGCTATCTTCAAAGGCGTCTTCATATTCACCAATCCAATTAAGATGGCAAATGGCCTCAACGATTGGTATTTGAACGCGGTATCTGACCAAACCCATAGGTTTTTTGGCATCATTGGGATTCTTTTCGGAAGTGCTGTATTTTCATGGATTATTTGAAGACAAGGGGTGCAAAAATGGCGCTAACCAAAGCACAACTCATTGAAGTTGAGGGATAGAATCAATGGATCGTGAAAAAATCATCTGCATCTTTTGTGGCAGAATTGCAAAGATCAAAGAACAAGATGATCTGAAATTTGTCGTATGTCCAAAGTGCAAACGTGAAACCGAGTTGGATGAATACCAAGAAATCTTTGACCGGTGGCTGGGTGACATACGCACTAAAGATGGAGAAATATAGCTGGAGTCGAGTATGTGCGGAAGATTTGTTGGGTATAGAAATCTTGAAGAATTATTGGCGCATTTTCCCATCGATGTGGTTGATGCTCAAGTCTCACCCAACTATAATGTCGCTCCAACCCAAGAGATTCTTGCCATTCTCCGAATTGAAGAACGGAACCATCTGGACTATCTTAAGTGGGGGCTGGTTCCGTTCTGGGCAAAGGATAAGACGATCGGCAGCAGAATGATAAACGCACGCTCAGAAACTGCAGCTACCAAACCCGGCTTTCGCAATGCATATAAGAAAAGGAGATGCTTGATTCTAGCAGATGGCTTCTATGAATGGATGGGGGAGAAAGGGCAAAAGCAGCCGATGCTTTTAACCCTGCCTGATGGCAGCCCCTTCGCCTTTGCCGGCTTGTGGGAAATCTGGGATGACAAAGGTGAGGAAGAGACAGCATATCGCTCATGTGCCATTCTAACCAGAGGGGCCAGTGCATCGGTTATGCCGATACATAACAGGATGCCGGTTATTTTGAAACCTGAGGCGTTCGACACGTGGCTCGATCCGGACAATCAAGATATCGGTTCGATCTCGAATATCATCGAGAGTCAGATCTTTACTGAGCTCAACAGCATACCGGTGTCCAAACAGGTCAATTCGGTGCAGCATAACGGACCGAAAAATATTCAGGCGCTAGAATAAGTATATAAGGATCATCTCCAAAAGAGTTGATCCAAATTAAGGATTCAAGGATTCCAGGGGTCCAGGGTTCGAGTGAGATGAAGTGAGGCATCAGCTGAATGCTTAAGAATTATAAAGAGTTAAAAGATGGATCAGTCTGTGAATTGGAAACGCAGACGATGATATCCGGTGATCTGGATTATATGAAGAAGGAAAAGCTTCAGGAATTAAGAGAGGGACTCGGTGATGTAGAGAGAATGCTAAAAGCGATGATCAAATCACTGGAAAACAAACACTTGAATCAAGGTTTCCTAAGCGGCTCAAACAGCGCAAATCGCCATCGAATCACCCATTTCGCTCTTGCCAGGGTGAAACCCGAAAGTTGAGTTAAAACTTATATATCAGCGTGCCAGTGGCACCCAGATTCAGCGTTTGCTCGACATAGCTTCTGGCTGGATCGCCGTAGAGGGCCAGGTCGATGTCGAACCGCTCCAGAACCAGTCCCAACCCCAGACTGGCCCCCGTTCCAGGCCATGGAAGGTCTTTTTTGAGATCGCCAGAGGCGGAGGTTTCGGCAACGACCGGATAGGCGAGGCCGGACCGCAGACGAATGTGCTGGGTTAATCGGCGCTCTATCCCGCCTCGCAGAAACCAGATGTTGGCAGACTGCTTTTCATATCCCCCGAATCGTCCAAAGATATACTCACTGTCCAGGGAAAATGTGGTTGGTTCGATGGTGTGGGACAGTGCAAGAGTGACATATTTTGGAACGGCAAACCCACTGTATTCGTCCTTAAAAGAGAATCCGACAATGTTTTTGAACATGACGCCCAGACGGGTTGCATCGGATACGCGGTAGATGGCGCCCAGATCGATGGTCTCATACTCGACGGACTGGTTCCGTGCCGATGACCACGCGTCCGAACCGCCGGTTGGACACAGACTGGTCTTTCAATCCAGGTGAATATAATTAAATCCCAGAAGAAGTCGCTTGCTATCCAGGGGCGCAAGGGCCAGGGAGAAACGGATATCCATGGTTTTGGAATCGATTGCACCTGAAAAATCGTCATCGGTGTCCACCATTGCCAGGGATAGTAAAGTAGACGCATGCTCATCCCAGACATCGTCACCGCTGTCCCCTTTAAAGCGCAGTCTGTTTACCATTGCCAATCCAATTGTCAACTGGCGACGTCTAAACGCTTTTACCGGCGGGCGGTAGATGAACCCGGCACTGCTGAATTCGCCGGGATCATCTGCAGACAGAAAAATCTGATTGTCGGTTAATTGGGACAGTCCAGCCGGATTCCAAAACACGGCCGAGGCATCATCGGCAACCGCCGTGAAGGCCCCGCCCATACTCATCGCCCGGGCACCGATACCCATTCCCAGATCGGAACCGTGAAGGTAGTCAAAGTCAACCTCGGCGCGAGCAGTATTCGCCTGGATCGCCCAAGTCAACAGGATCAGGAATGCAATAATTAGGAATGGCAGGCAATTTTTTAAAAAAAACTTTCTGTTCATTCCACCACCTTCATCTTCAATGTTTGCCAGTTATCCTTATTTTTGGTACCATTCACAACCGGCGCAGATGTCATTCAATTCTTGAATTTTCTGGGTATCATTAGGACAATTGTAAGGGTCGCTAAACAGGGACAGGACCTTCTCCGGACTCTTTGTATAGCGGCATTGGTCAGTATTCAGATTTATGCATTTCGTAAATAGTAAGGTTTGGTTGATCATAGTAGAACCTCCTTGGAAGAGGTTGGATAGAAGCTTAATGATGCCAGATGTGCTCAGCATGATCAAGGCTGAAAAAAAGTTGGCATGGCGTACGGATGGGGAATGGGGGCGAAATGGAGATGTTAACCTGAACTCACGCTCATGGTGGTCATATGTCACCATGTGGTCAAATATGACCTTTTTCTTCTTTGGCTTTTGTCATTTCACGGTTGTTTCTCACATCGAAAATATAGTTAGTGCCCGTCCAGAAATAGGGATTTTCGTGTTTTGCCAAGACGGAAGGCAGATTTGGCACGAAACTTGGAGTATTATCCGGAATATAATTTTAGCTATTGATGATGAATGCATTCGCATTCTTTTAACGCTAACGTACGAAAAGTGCTGTTCGCTGTAGATACAATATAACCTATAATTGCTCTTTATCTAGATGAGCTGACGGATCAAATCGCCGCCATGAGATATAAAACAACAAATTCTGTTAACCTTCGGAAAAGACATGCTGAGCGTAGTGTTATTAAACAGGGAGCTTTCGTTCTTTTTAATCAATCAATTATATTTGGATTTGTTAAATTTAACACGCTCCAGGGGGTTCTTATCGATATCAGTCTTAATGGCATGAAAGCCCACTACAAAACCGCTGCAGTTTGGTCCAGCAACTTCAATAATGTCTCGATTGTCAACACCGACAAAATAACTCTAATTAATAATATTCCATGTGAAAAAGTTACCGATTCCGTGGTTACCTGCCTCACCAATGATGTCTTCATAAGAAGTTGTGGCATCAAATTTGGAAAACTGACTGAATATCATAAATCACAATTATCTTCTTTCATTCAAGGGCATGAGGCTGAACTGGAAACTTCAAAGTCTTGGCATATTGAATTTGCATAACCTATTATAAGTATTTGTAGGGTCGGACCAATCCATCATATAGTAAATCTTATTGGCTTTTAATGACGTGAAAGAACTGATCTACGACGGGGTGTGCGGTGTCGCTCATGACGGACTCGATGTAATGGTTTCTAACGGCTGGGTGTTAACTTTAGCAAACGTCCACCGGAACCGTCTTCGAGCACGTACAAGGCCCCTTCGGGTCCCTGTTCGACCTCGCGTATGCGCTCACCCCATTGAAAGCGTTCAGTTTCTTCGGCCGTGTCCCCTTTTAAATCAACATGAATGAGGGCTCTTGATACAAGGCCACCGATAACCGCACTGCCTTTCCAACCGGCAAACATGTCACCGTCATAAATAACAAGCCCGGACGGTGCTATGGAGGGCACCCAGAAAGTCCGGGGGGCTTCGAATTCAGGACGGGTGTCATGATCGGGGATCATCATACCCGAGTAGTGGTCGCCGTTCGATACGATCGGCCAGCCGTAATTCTTGCCGGCAGCGATCAGGTTCAACTCGTCGCCGTGACGCGGACCCATCTCATGGACCCACAAACGACCGTCGGCATCAAAATCGATGCCCAGCATGTTGCGGTGGCCGACGGTCCAGAATTGCCTGGCAATCTCACCACGGTTCTGCCACGGGTTGTCGTCGGGCACCGTTCCATTATCGTTTAAGCGCAGCACCTTGCCAAGATGGCCGTCAAAATTTTGGGCTGGGGTAAGTTTCTGGCGGTCTCCGGAGGTGATGAACATTTTGCCGTCGGGGCCGAAGGCGATGCGATGGCTGTAATGTCCTTTCCCGGTGACCTTCGGTTCCTGAACCCACAGTTTTTCCACTGACGCGAGCCTGGGCGGGCTGTGTTTCAGATCGAGCTTTGCACGCACCACCACCGCACCGGCTGTGGTGTTGTCATCCCCGCGTTCGGCATAGGACAAATAGATCCATAAATTGCGTTCAAAATCAGGATGCAGCACCACATCGCCCAGGCCGCCTTGACCGCCATAGGCGACTTTCCACAAGCCCTGCACCTCTGTTTTCGATCCGTCGTTGGAAACATGCCACAGCATCCCTCGCTTCTCGGTCACCAAAAGAGTGCCGTCGGGCAGGAAGGTCATGGCCCAGGGCTCATCGAAAGCAGCGACCCGATCCGCCGTAAGCATGGTGCCCTTCGTGCCCTCAATTTGAAAGTCTGCTGCTGCAACCGGCACGGTCATTGTAATGATAATCAGCAGGAGAATTATACAACGCATGGTGTCAATCCCTTTTTCTGTTTTTATCGATTTGACGGCCAATGAACATATAACAATACCTCAACTTTCGCGTTTCGTCCAACTGAAGCGGGATGGGTTATCCAATAGTGTTGTGCGCTGTCTGAGCAGCCTGCAGCCCCTTACATCAGCGCACAACAGGCAAGGGTTTGATTTCCCGTCAAACGCTGATGTTAGGGGCCGTTGCTGCGAGTTAACTCGACACTGCCGCTTGGTTCATTCCGCCGCCGCGTGAACCCCGAAAGCTGTAATTATAAGATAAGGTGCCGGATGAAGGCTGTCAAACCGTACACTTTTCATGCCAGGGGGCGGTTTATCATCATTCCTGGCCGCTGTTATCGCCTGGATAGGGCTTACCTGCTGGTTTCCATGTAAATTTGATAATCTATGCTTCATACCCCGGGGGGAGGTCAGAATTATTCAGTGCTTCAATCGTATCGGTAACGATGGCTTCGGGAAACATACGCAAATCTTCTTTCTTGATTTCAAATTCAGGCATATATTGCAGGATTAATTTGAATACGGCCAGCGCCTGGGAACGATCCCGTTTCTTTTTAATGGTGTCCCGATCTGTTTGATTGCTGAGCCAAAGTTTATGTACGGCAAAAGCACGGGGATCCGGAACAATCATCGTAGCAGGGAAACCATCCTGGCCGATTACAATCTGGGCAAATTTGGGTGCAGAAATTAACCACTGAAGATTCTTGATTTCAGCGGCCATAAGGTCATCACCAACACCCAACTGGCGGTTCTCAGATACCAGTACGGATCTGGGTTCAGGTTTAATCAGATCAACCATGTAACCATCTTTATTTACGGCTCTAAAATGCTTCTCACTAAGCAAATCGAATGAGCGATCCGCTTTTTTCAGAATGTCGATGAGACCGTTGTTGTCTACGTCATCGATTGCGTAAAGTCGAAGTTTGGGCCTTATATCCCATAACAAATCCATATCCTGGGTGGACAACAGTCCCCGTTCCAGAAATACACCGGCCCGGCCTTCATAAGCATATAGTGCGTTGGTGCCGACGATTTGAAGGTTGCCGCCCAGTAGCTGATGCTGTTCGAGGAGTCTTAAGACTGCTGTCACTATCCGTGGTACGCGTGCGATGCGGGCCGCTCTGCAAAAGCGGGCCTGCTCCTTAAGCTTTTCTTTTAATATCTTCAACCGGGTGTGGGCTTGTTCTTTATTGCTGTGGAATTCACGGTATATGGATTCGGTTTTCTCTGAACGTGGCCCAAGACTCTTGCCATAGCCGTATCTATCCAGAGATCTGAACAGGTATTGCTTACCTTTCCCTTTTTTCCAATGCATACCGCCGCGATACGCACGATTTTTAGTAAAGGCGTCCAGATACGCTTCATGCAATTGGACTGCGTCGATGTAAATACGCCCTTGATCCTCATTTAAGTCATACGCTTGCATCTTGTTTTCCATCTTTTTATCGGTATTAAAGATTTGAAGGAAAACAACAGACAGGTTGGCAACTACCAACAATGGTTTTCCTTCATTTTGTAATTGTTAAACATTGAAGGAAAACCATTAAAATGTCAAGACAATATTGTTCAGGGGTATGAATACAAACAATCCATATTTCCTTGATCTTGATGAAAAATAGCCTTTTGGATCAGAAAAGCCGCTGAGCTGCGCTCATCTGGGTAGAATAAAAAAAGGACTTGGTGTTATCACCCAAGTCCTTGATTTTTCATGGTGCGCCCGTTGAACTCCTGAATACTAAAAATCAGATGTGAAATCCCGCTTTGCGGGGGCAGGATTCGAACCCCGCCTGGACTGCGGCGGGATTTCGGCTGGTGCCACAACCTGCCGACTTGGTTTGAATACTTACGGAAATAACAAAAAAGGCAGGTGACGGCTCTTTGAAGCCGTCACCTGCCTCTATTTCATTGGCGCGCCCGGCAGGATTCGAACCTGCGACCTACGGATTCGTAGTCCGGCACTCTATCCAACTGAGCTACGGGCGCTCTATGGTGATATCAGCTTTGTGGACGGACAGTAGTTATTGCCTACCTAGCCAACCTCCTCCAGAGGTAGGGTCCCCATATAGGGCGCAATTGGGTGTTTTGTCAAGATCTAGTTGATCGACCTCCGCTTTCATGGATCAAGGTCGTCACTGACGATCGGTGCCAATCGTAATCCGGAAATAGCAATACTCGAGCTGCTCGGCGGTAAATTAACGCGACGGACCTTAGCACTTTTGGGTGTACCGATCAAGCCTCTAACATCATTTCTTTCAGCCCCGTTGGAACCCCACCGGTATATGCGTGGACGTGTCAAAATAGTTGTCTTCGCCTTCGGTTGCCACGCCCCTTGCGCTGGTCATCACGTTTCATGCTCGAGTGTGCCCAACCAAGCATGACAAGTTTTCATCGTCTATTTACAACTTAGTTAAACTATGTCAAACAAGCACTTATGAAACCCTTGATCGGAATAAAAGTTGATGAAAAATTAAAAAAAAGTTTTCAAGATCAAGCCATAGCGGAAAACTGGACTTTAAGCAATTTTATTCTCAATGCCACGTTGACCTACCTCAAAGAGAAAAAGGGCATCGAGTGGAAAGAGCCGATTCGGTAGATTGAAGACACGTTGAAGCACGATGACAGGGAAAACAGTTTCACGGATACCGGCAGAGGAAGCTATGTTATCTCAATCTTCGACTTACCGATACATACCTAAAGCTTACAGCGCTAGAGAATGCAGCGAAATCCATAAAAAAAGCAGGTGATTATGTCGATACACACCAACAGGCTATTCAATTTGATAGGCAATATAAATTTTTATGGTCATGGTATCACAATTCAAGAAAAGAGCTTAGAAAGGCTGAACTGCGCAAGACGCAACCCACTATCCTTTCTGAAACGTCTAAATATGATTCAGACATCACTTTCCTCAAGACGAATTTGACAAATCCCGATGGGATAGCGGTCGTTATCGGAAACCGAAACTATGACCACAAAGATATTCCTGAAGTGACCTACGCAGGCAATGACGCCCAGGCGATGAGAATATTCCTGAAAGATACATTGGGTTATCAAGATGGAAACATTATTTTCATGACCGATACAATAAAACCTGACTTAGAAATGATCTTTGGCATAAAAAACAATCACAAGGGTATGCTGTATGATTATATCAAACCAGATGTATCCGATGTATTCATATATTACAGTGGGCACGGAGCGCCGGATATCAATACCCAGAAAGCCTATTTTGTTACAAAAAACAGCACGCCTGATAAAATTGCATTTACCGGTTATGCTTTAGATATTTTTTTCGAAAACATCTCCCGACTACCAGCAAAACATATAACAGTGGTGATAGACGCATGCTTTTCCGGTGGCACTGATTCAGGAAAATGGATTGTTTCAAATGCAAGCCCTGCTTTGATAAAAGTATCCAACCCACCTGTTGGCAAAAAAAATGTTGCCATACTTACGAGTTCAGAAAGCAGCCAGATCAGCAGTTGGTATCCAGAGAAAAGGCACGGACTGTTTACTTACTTCTTGTTAAAAGCGGTAAATGGCGACGCTGACAAAGATAGTAACAGGCAGATTACCTACAAGGAAATTTTTGATTATGTCTCCAATAGAACTGAGGGCGTACCCTATTGGGCCAAAAGGTTACATGGAGGCAGAGTCCAAATACCAACGCTGCAATCATTGAATGGAGATGATGTTTTCATTTCGTATTGACCATAATGAATGATATCGAATTTATGGAATTGGCCCTTCAGGAGGCCAGAAAAGCGAAGCGGAAAGGTGAAGTGCCGGTGGGCGCCGTACTGGTTGCCGCAGAAGGACAGATCCTTTTTGCCGCACACAACCAACCTATTACACTTTCAGACCCCACCGCACATGCCGAAATGCTGGTCTTGCGCGCAAGCGCCGCAAAAATGCAAAATTACCGTTTGTTAAGCACCACGCTGTATGTTACGATTGAGCCTTGCATCATGTGTATGGGTGCCATTATTCATGCAAGGGTGTCCAGACTGGTGTTTGGTGCAAGGGATACCAAATGGGGAGCTGCCGGCTCCCTGTATCATTTTGCGCAGGACGATCGGCTGAATCATCGCCCACAGGTCACCGGCGGTATCTGCCAGGATACCTGCCGGCAACTCATGCAGAATTTTTTTAAAAATAAACGCCTGCAGCATGTTATATAGCAGTCTTGTCAAGCGCGACGTCGTCGCTATAAAAGGAGTCAACAATGCCTAACGTTGTTATCATTGGAACCCAGTGGGGAGACGAGGGTAAAGGAAAAGTCGTGGATCTCCTTGCAGAACACGCGGATGTTGTGGTGCGGTTTCAGGGCGGAAACAATGCCGGCCACACCATGGTTGTCAAGGGAGAGCAATTTATCAGCCATTTGGTCCCTTCCGGGATTATACAAGGAAAAATCTGCTACCTGGGAAACGGTATGGTGATCGACCCAGGTGTTCTCATTGAAGAGCTCGACTATCTGAGCGACCACGACATAAGCGTTGGGCCCGACCGAATACGCGTCAGTGAAAAAGCCCATGTGATCATGCCGTATCATAAAAGCCTGGACCACGCCCGTGAAATCAAAAAAGGCGACAACAAGATCGGCACCACCGGTCGTGGCATCGGCCCCTGCTATGAGGACAAGGCGAGCCGGCTGGGCATCCGTTTTATCGAACTCACGCAGCCGAAGGTTTTTGCCGAAAGGGTCAAAAGCGTTCTCGAAGAGAAAAACTTCATCTTGGAAAACTACCTGTCTGCCGCCCCCCTCAAAGCAGATGATGTCATCGACACGTATGCTGCTTACGCAGCCCGGTTGGCACCCTATGTGGCAAATATTTCCGTTGAACTGCATCACGCGTTGAAAACCGGGAAGCAGATTTTGTTCGAGGGGGCCCAGGGAACCCATTTGGATATCGACCATGGCACGTATCCGTTTGTCACATCCAGCAATACGTTATCGGGAAATGCGTGCTGCGGGGCTGGAATTGGGCCCAAGGAAATTCAGCACGTCATCGGTATTGTCAAGGCCTATACCACCCGGGTGGGAAGCGGACCTTTCCCTTCGGAGCTTCTTGACGCTGTTGGCGACAGCATTCAGGAAAAAGGTGCCGAATTTGGTGCTACCACCGGCAGAAGAAGGCGATGCGGTTGGCTCGATACCGTTATTCTCAACAATGCAGTCAGGCTGAATGGCCTGACCGGACTGGCCGTTACCAAGTTGGATGTTTTGGGTGGCCTGGACTGGCTCAACATCTGTACCGCTTATGACTATCAGGGGCAAACAATCAATTATTTCCCCGGTGACCTCCAGATGCTCGCTGAATGCAAGCCGGTCTATGAAACACTTCCGGGATGGTCTGAGGACATTTCCGGAATTCGAAATTACGATGATCTTCCTGAAAACACAAAAAAATACCTGAAACGGATCGAGGAAATTACCGCAACACCAATTCAGATTATATCCATAGGCCCCGGACGGGATGAAACCATTGTGCTGGAGAACCCGTATGTGTCTGGGTAGTTTTTTAAAGAGGGTTCGAGAAGTCGAGCATTCCAGGGGTCGAGTGAATGAAAAAGAAGCGGCGCAGCCGCATCAGATAAAATCGCCGGGCGATTTTATTATGGCTTGACATTAGGTTTTCAGTGAAATAAAAGAAGCTCCGCAGCAATGTCGGGATGTGGCTCAGTCTGGTAGAGCACAGCGTTCGGGACGCTGGGGTCGCTGGTTCAAATCCAGCCATCCCGACCATGAAGCAAGGGTTCAAGGGATCGAGGATTCGAGGGTTCCAGGGGGACTGAGAGCTATAAGCGGACAGCAGCACTCCGGCTTCCAGGCATCCTCACCTTCCAGCATACAGTCTTTGGTTTGCGTTCTCCCAACCCTGCCCTGTCAACCTTCTGGTCTTTAACCCTTGACCCCTCTAATTGTCCAAATCCACGAACTTTAACAAAATTGAGCCTTCAGATGATAAATTTATTCACTGTGCCAAAACCGGAAAGGCCAGCGCAATAATTTCCGGTGATCGGCATTTATTAAGCCTTAATTCCTACGGCAAGATAAGAATACTTACCCCGGATACTTTTCTTGGAAATTTTGGGGACATCCTTAATATATAAGTTTCTATCCATCCATTGAAGAACCTCGCAGCAAGCCGCAGAGTTCCTGGTCTTCTCGTAGACCCAAGCTACATAGCCTATCGAATGACAGTAGACGTCCAGTTTTTCGGGTCCGAGTTCCATATTTCTTCGATTTCGATAGCGATCCCGATTTCGATTTTGATCATAGCAACAACCGCGCTCCTAATTAAACTGTGTTAGAAGCTGGACGTTAATCGAGATACCCAGCTTCACGTCTCACATTTTACGTCTCATAGGCTTCGAAATCGCTATCGCTATCGGTATCGAAATCGATTTCCCCAGTTTCATAAAGATCAGTGGGAAAGATAAGCGGGACATTCTTTGATTTATAAGTATCTTTTTTTCATCACAGAGAGAGCACAGAGTGTTTTATATTTTTTATCTGCATCTATCGACCTCCGGCTTCTGTCTTCTGTCCTCCGACTTCCGACCTCTGTCTTCCGGCCTCCGGCCTACGTCCTCTGTCTCCTGACTTCTCCAATTCTGGCTGCCTCCCACCCCAGCATGGCCTTTTTCCGCTCCCTGCCACCACCATAATTACCAAATTCGCCCATTTTTCTGATCACACGATGACAAGGTATCAGGAAGGGGATCGGATTCTGTCCCACCGCATTACCCACGGCCCTTGCCGCTTTGGGCATCTGGATGTATCTGGCGACATCTTCGTAGGTGACCACCTTACCCAGGGGTATCCTGAGCAAGGCCTCCCACACCTTTATCTGGAAATTGCTGCCCTTGACATACAGGTGCAGGGGGGCGACATCCGTTTCCAGATCGAAGTCGAAGATTTTTTTCATCAGCGCAAGACTTCTCTTGGGTCTCGAAACAATACTCGCCCGGGGCCATCGTTTACGAATACCTTCGATGGACGGGGTCTTCTGATCATCCGGCTGAAACGCCAGAAAACAAACACCGCGTTCGGTGGCAGCCAGAAGACACAGACCGAATGGTGAGGGATGACACCCGTAAAATATCTGCAGACCTTCCCCACCCCGCTTGATACGCCCCCGGCGTCACTGCCTCACAGCCCACGAACAGATCATGCAAACGACTGCTGCCGGACAATCCGACATCATAGGCCGTATCCATCACGGACCGGGTCTCCCTGCAGCAGTTTCTTGGCACTTTCTTTGGTAATGTATTGCAGAAAACGCTTGGGACTGATACCGGTCCAGCGGCTGAACATCCGTTGGAAGTGATAGTCGCTCAGATGAACACTTGCTGCGACATCATCAAGAGTGGGCTGATGGTTCGCATGCTTCTTGATGTAAGCGATCGCTTTTTCGATTCGGTAATAATCCGTGAGAGTTGGTTCAGATGGGTTTGGGACATGATTCGATTCCTTGTTAAATTGGGCGTGCACGGTGTTGAAAGGTTCGAAACAAGCCGCTACGCCGATTTGTCCGTTGTATCGTCCCTTTTAAGCTGCAGGCTACCGTCAACATGCCCTGTTACGGTCTGTGCATTCACCCGATTCTTGTCTTTATGTACATCCTGGGTTTTCACCTGCCTGTTTGCGCTTGATTGAATGGTGTAGATAGTTTTTGATTCACACGCATGTGCGATGCCGCTTGCGCTCGACATCTTTAAGGTTACCGATGCCATGAAAATCCAATTCCGCACCCCTGTCCATCAGATCGCAGCTGCATTTTTCTTCTGCGCCGTCGGGTTACCTGTTCCTGAGCTGGCCTGTGGGAGGCGTACACGCCGACAGCGACCTCTGGTATCACATGTCCGGCGGACGCTATTTTTTTAGCCATCTGAAAATTCCCACCGAATCCGTATTTCTCCTTCATGTCCCCGGCCAAAGAGTGGAACAACTATTACTGGTTGTTTCAAGTCATTGTTTTTTCGATTTACACGCTCTCGGGCTACTATGGTTTGATTCTTTTTCGTGCACTCCTCTACATGTCGACAATTTTTCTCATTTTTCGTTATCTGACCCATGACGGCACTTCCAATCAACGTGTGAAGAACCATGGGACAGCGCTCTTTATCCTGTATGCCCTGTCCATCATACCCAGAGAATTGTTTCTCGTGCGCCCCCATCTTTTTTCCTACCTGTTTATCGCAGCCGCTCTTCTCATCATAGAGCAGAGAAAAAAGCAGTATCTGGATGATGCCGTTCATGTGTCTCGCCCTGGGCAACCTGCATGGGATGGAATACCCCATTGCCGTTCTGATCATCGGGGCCTATCTCGTCTGAATTTTCATCGAAAGTATCCGCAAACAGACACCGCCTTCTCGATTTTACAAAAAAGCAGCGGCATGCTGCTGATTCTTTCCGTCTACTGCCTCTTTCTGACGCCGGCCGGTTTTTCTCTTATCAAACTGCCCATGAACATGTCTCCCTTCTTGAATCATGCAATAATGGAAATGCTGCCGGTGCCGTTCATCCAGCTACCTGAATCTCGACTTCAGATCCGTAATGACCGCCCTGGGCAGCCTGCAGCGTGCATCATTATTCTCAACGCTATCGTCTGCGTCATTTTAATCGTCAACAAGAGCATTCGACCGAGTCACCTGATACTGTTTATAGGCGCCATTGTCTTGATGCGCTGAATATCCGCTTTGTTTATGAGGCCACCCTGCTGACCCTGCCTCTGGCCAAAAGCGGCCTGGATGCATTCTGTCGAAATCCGCAGAAAACGAACGCCCTTTGGCGATGGTCCATCCTCGTTACCGCGGCTGTATTATCTCCGGTGGTGCTGCTTTTTCATTTTACGGCCATCAAGTCTAACTATCCGTTTTCCTATCAGAAACTTCCATTTGGAACCACGGCATTCCTGAAACGGATTGACGTTGGCGGCCGTATACTGAACGAAAGCAACAGCGGCGGTTTTGTGCACTGGGAGCTCTTTCCCGAAATACCGTATCTTTATGGATCTTCAAATGTCCCTATTCGAGGTCAGTGATCTCTACACCGCCGTTCTTTCCAAGCGAGACCCGACCGTCCTGCAGCATGTAATCGACACCTATCACCCGACATTCGTGCTGGTATCCGCATACAAACAGAACCTTTCCGGACGTTCTCGGCAAGCTAAAGAAAAACACCTAAGTCCCCATATTCCTGGATGACAGCGAAATTTTATACGCAGACAGCGACCAGTTGCCCGGTATTGTCGACAAATACGGGTTCCTTCATCTGGATCCGTTTCAGGCCCTGGAAATGCCCTATGAAACCATGGATCGATCGCAATTGTCGGGACTGCTTTCGGAACTGACGCGGATGCAGCATATTTACCCCGACTCAGCCGTTATCAACACCCTGATAACCAATGTCATGCTGAAACTGGAAAATCATGAAAATATTTTACAGTATCCGGAAAACATCATCGAGCATCACCCTGAAAATCCTATGGGTTATGCATTGATGGGTCAGGTATTGTTCGCCCAAAACCGCTTCCAGGAATCCATTCGATACCTCGATGTCGCCTATCATAAACCAGGTGGGCAATTTGATGCCGCCTTGTCAAAGAACCTTCATTCGGCCTACTTCAAAATCAAGCTTATAAAAAAGCCTATCACATCTTTACGAAAAAGTATTAATGTTTTCAATGAAGAAACGAGCTATAAAGATTTGTATACGCTGGCTGTTTATGCTGCAGCCGCTGGCATGAAAAACCCTTCCGAAACCCTGTTGAAATTTGCCGAAACCAAAACACCGGCCGATGACCTGGAATATCTCGAGAAGTTGAGAAAAGCGGATTTCTGGAAATAACATCGCTGCAAGGCGAGAATTCTGGAATAAGCGCTTTAATTTTGTGAAAAGTAACCTAGTCCGCATCCGGGTTAGGGTTTGGCTTCTGGTTCGGTTCGGTGTTGGTCTGAATCATGACGGTTTCGCCATAAGGTGCCATTTCCGGCATTGAAAATCTGAACCCGTATACGGCGAATTGAATCTTGTCACCACTCTTGAGCCGCATGGGCGTATTGACCTTGATTTTCACGTCGTTGAGTCTTGTACCATTCGTGCTTCGATGGTCCTCAAGATAGTAGCATCCGTTCCTGTATTCTATGGTCGCATGCAGACTGGAGATGGAATCTCTCGGATATGACGATATCGTTGCTATCCTCCCGACCTATCTTCACGACCGGATCGTTTATCGATCGGGATGGACAACTCGGTCTCTGACACCACATTTTCGGTGTCGATGAGTTCTGCTTCGCCTTTCAGGGGTTCCTGAGACGCCAAAACCGCCCCCTGCTTCTGCCGGGCTGGCATCCCCGGTGGGCACTCTTTTTTTGTTCAGGTAAATCAAAACAACGATGATGATGACAATGATAATGAGGCCCGCCAAAAGCAACGGTACGGGGTTGAATGTTTTCCTGGCTGGCTTCTGTTGGTGGCGTGGACGGAATCGGCCGCTGAACAATGACCGGTTCAACCTGTTTCGGTTCTGCTTTGACCACGGCGCTGGCGCCTGGGGACCGGGGGTTTCCTTTTTGGGCGTGCTGATAATATGGTCGATTTTATCGAAGACGACCGGTATGTCATCGCTGCTGAACGCCCTGAAATACTCGCCGTCTGTTTTCACGGCCATGGTTTGAATAAGCGGAAAATCAGCCAAATCGGTGAAAGCAACACCAAATACGCGAATACCTGCTTTCTTGCAATCCATGGTCAGCTGCTCTCTCAACCACGCTACGCCAGCGATGTCTCGCTCCTTGTTCACCGGTATCGACAATTCCATCGGTGAGCAAAATGATAATTTTTTCGGCATCCTCACGACCATTTGATTTGAGCTCGTAAATGGCCCTCTCAACCCCGGACGGCGTGTTGGTGAACTGGCCCTTGTAGTCGATTCTATCGAGACTTTTGATGAATTTTTCGCGATCCGCAACCGTATCGACGCTTGTCAAGGATTCGATGAGTTCTGCTTCCTGATCAAACGTCACCATACCGACCCGAAACTCCTTTTTGAGATTCATCATAAACTTCGTGACGATCTCCCTGGTGACGAACTGCGGATCGTTGGCTTTCATACTCCCGGAGTTGTCCAAAAGAAACAGTACGTCTACCTTCAGCACCGTCTTGGCAGGATCTTTCATACCGGCCGGCAATTCCGGCGTCACAAGTGTCTGCGGTGCTTTTTCCTCTTGTGCCAAAACACCCCCAGCGCCGAGCAGCAACAGGCCCATCGCCAGGCAGCTCAGGATACCGATTTTAAAGATCGACGTTGCTTCAAATTTCATGTTTGCTTCCCTTTCTCAATAGAAACGTCCCACGATGTATTGATGTTCAAACTATATCTGAGAATCGTGCCAGAAAGATTATGTTCAGGGTGCTTGAAATGTCAAGGATTTTCCGGACGGCAACCGATTGTTTGATTGACACCCTGATCCGTTTGGCATAATAAATTCGTTGTACGAAATTGTTCTTTCGGAATATGCTTATGACAACCGCTATAAAGGGGTCGCCATTTTTATTCATCGACATATCAAACGATGCGCACCCTGCCGCTTCCATGGCAAAAGGATCTTAGGCTAGCAGAATGTATCTTTCGCATTTCAACCTCAAGATAAAGCCTTTCCGAATCAGTCCGGATCCCAAGTTTCTGTGGCTGGGCGAAACCCACAAAGAAGCCCTGGCCATGATGAAATACGGTATCCAAGACAACTGCGGGTTTCTATTGCTTTGCGGTGATATCGGGACCGGAAAGACAACGCTGGTCAACAGTCTTTTGGAGAGCCTTGACGACCAGACACTGATCGCCTTGATTTCTGATCCGGATCTCGAAAAACTCGATTTCTACAATTTTCTCACCCAGGCATTCGATATAAAGAAAACCTTCCACAGCAAGGGCGATTTTCTCGTTCATTTTATTCATTTTCTTCACAGAGCCAACGCCCAGGGGAAAAAAGTTCTCATCATCATCGACGAAGCACAACGTCTCCGCTACGAATTGTTGGAAGAAATTCGTCAATTGTCCAATATTGAAAAAAAAGACATCAAACTGCTGAATGTTTTCCTTGTCGGTCAGCACGAACTCATCGAAGCGCTCAACGAAACCAGAAACAGGGCGCTGTTGCAGCGCATTACCATGAAGTACTTGATCGGCCCGCTCAACCATGCAGATGTCGAAAAATACATCACCTTCAGACTCAAGGTTGCCGGTTCCGTAAAAAAGATCTTTTCCAGTGCAGCCATTCGCCAGATCATCTCCTTTTCGAATGGTTATCCGCGCCTTATCAACATCATTTGTGATCATGCCCTGTTGACAACCTATGTAAAGGGCAAACAAAAAGTAGATGGCACCATCATCAGGGAGTGTGTCAAAGATCTCCACATCAGTGTGGAACTTCCCAAAGGGAGCCAGTTGCGTATTCGCTGGATCGACCGCGTGGTCGATGCCTTCCGACAGGTCTTGAAAAAACCGGTTTTGGCTATTTTGTTCTACCTCGGGTTGCTTGTTTTGATCCTGAGTGCCGCCGGCATCATCTTGTTCAGAACCGGTTTTGCGCCCGCCTCGATTACCGATATGCTTCCGAAAAATATAGCCCGACACCTGAGCATGGCACCGGATAATACCGTGTCGAAGACACCGCCTTCAGTGGAACCATCGCCATCCCCTGCCCCCCCACCCCAGCCGGCCAATCATACGATTCCGGAACTGGAAACAGAAGCAAAGGCAGAAAGCCCTTCCCCTGCGCCCGCAGAATCGGCACCCACGCCAGCCCCTTTTCAGGAAAAGATGTTTAGCGTTCAGTTTCCATCTGACTCCAATGAATTTTCGCCAGATGCGCAGAGGTTTTTAAGCGACATCATCGACCTTGCCCTGCGGTATCATGACTTGGAGATTCGAATCACGGGCTACACGGATGCAACGGGGGGTATTGACTACAACCGACAATTGTCATTATTTCGAGCGACGGTTGTCAAGAGCTATCTGGCGGGTCATGGTGTCGATTCACGACGGATTCTCGTGTCCGGCAGGGGTCCGGAAAATCCGATTGCCACGAACAAGACGCCGGAAGGCCGGAAACAAAACAGACGGGTGGAAATCCATCTGAGAAACATTCGGCCGTAAGTGGAAAACGGTGTCGCTCTGATTGACTTGCCCCATCATGACACGCTGTCGACATATAAGGGCAATTAAAAATTTCCCGTCAGGTTTCATGAACTGTTGGGGCTAAGTCGCCGGTTTATGAATACCCCCCAACTCCGACATCTTCTCTAGAATCATCCGAATATGTTTGCCCATATCACTGGCGTGTGCGTACCGGTTTGCAGGTTCCTTCACCAGCGCCTTGCCCAAAACCGTGAGGATAGGTTTGTGGATTCCTGGCGTGTATTGCGTTGGGGGCGTCGGGTCGACAGACGTGATCTGGTACATGATGGCCGCCATGTTCTCTCCATCAAACGGCAGCCTTCCCGTCAGAAGCTGGTAGAAGACGACACCCAATGAAAAAATATCGGATTTTCCTGAAAGCTCGAGGCCCTTGGCTTGCTCCGGGGACATATAGTGGGGCGTCCCCTTGATGATGCCTGTGCGCGTTTTGGTGCCGGTGGTTGCCCGGGCAATGCCAAAATCGGTTACCTTGACAGTGCCATCCGCCAGCAACATGATATTGGCGGGTTTGATGTCTCTATGGATAATATCATGCGTGTGGGCGTATTCAAGGGCATCACATACCTGAGCGACTATTTCGAGACATTTCTTGAGCGGAAAAAGATTCCCTTTTAATGTATATTTTTCAAGACTCTCACCTTGAAGGTATTCCATGGCAAGAAATGATAGATCCAGATCCTCACCCACATCAAAAATGGTGACGATATTGGGATGCGAAAGCTTGGCCACGACCTCGGCCTCACGGTAAAACTGCGTCTTGATGACACTGACGTTGTCTTCATCGAAGGCATCGGAAAAACGGATGGTTTTGATCGCCGTCAGGCGGTTGAGAATGGGGTCCTTGCCCTTATAGACAATTCCCATGGCGCCTCGGCCGATCTGTTCCAGAATTTCATACCGCCCCAGCTTGGGCAGCACTTTTTTGATCACCTGCGTCATCTGAGGTGCCTGAATCGCAGCTTCGATTTTTGGCGGCTCCGTTTTTTGATCTCGCAGATCCACCGTATGCTGCATCACTTCTGTCGTGCGCGATCTGCCTACAAAAAAACGCAATCCACCGAAAAACAATATACAGATGGCCGCCAAGCGCAGCAGGATTTTGACGATTTGTACAATATCCCCATGACCGGGAACTAGCAGAACCAAAAAATAGTCCGTGAGATCGGAGAGAAACAGCACCAGCAGAAAACCCATTATCAGGTTGATAGCGGCCCCTATCTTTCCCCCGATATATTCATTTCTGGCACGGTTGTATATCAGCAGCGTCATGACGTAGAAAACCAGAATCAGGAGCTGCGCTAACCAGTAGTTTAAACTATTGTCCATGCTATCAATCTCTAAAGCTGTGTGAATAAATTTCTTTTGTTTTCTATCAGCGTTAAGCAGCCAAGGTTTTGAGGTTTAGCGCTTATGATTTCATCAACGTCGGGGCCATGGTTTCGATAGTTGAGACAAAATATTCCGCTAACGGCAAGAACTCTCCCTGTTTTGGATCCGACATAAATCGATTGAGTCTGGACAAGCTTGCACGCGTGGGTTTGCTTCCCAAGAGGCGTCTTTCTTCTAGTAGAAGCTCAACCAATACTTGCTGAAACCCGCGGATGAACTTCATTTTACTGATCCGTAAGCCTTTGTTCGAAATATGACCTCGAATGCGTTCGACATTGGCTGCGATATCGTCCCTAACCTGAAAACAGCATAAAAATGTTGCATGGTATTCCGATTTTTCGAGTATCTTATCGAACAGCACATGCGATTTTGCCCCAAGGTTTTCTTCTAAATCCGTAATGAGTATCTGGGCGATTCTGGTGTAGAAAGCGATAATCCCGGCGCCGTTGATGCCGCTCAATCTGGGGGTTGAAATGCCGTTGCTGCCCCCTGTAACCCCGCCGTCCGATGTGCTACGCAAAAATATATCTTCGGTTTCCGGGGTGTCTTTTCCATTTGAGAATAATTTAGCCAGAAGGGGCATAAAGGATCCGGCGATGATCTTCTGTTCCTCGGGCATGCCCTCAATCAGAGATATCATGCGTCTGAGGGTGCCGTTTACGGCCTTGGGCCCCAGAAGTTGACGCTCTTCCTTGAGAATCTGTACGATGGTGTTTTTCAAGCCTGCTGCCAAATCAGTCGAATTCACCGGCTTCGAAGAGCGCCCCATCCTAGCGCGGATATTTGTAACCATCGTGTCGATGGTATCCTGCGGGTGTACCTCTTGAAGGAATGGTTCGTAATGCGGTGAAGACCTGATGCTTCTATTCAGGATCGATACAGCCTTTTTGGTCCCCATCTCCGTGGAGAAATCTGAAACGATCTCCTGGATCAATGGCAGGAAAAAACGCATGATCGACTCGGCGCTAATCTGTCTCCCCTGTCGAATGTCTTGAGGCGTTTTTTTTCTCTGGATAATACCCTGCACAAAGAGGCTGGTGAGGGCTTTGTACACGGCAATACGTGTTTTGCCGGTCGACTGGATAATTTGAGCAACCGTTCGTTTGCCATCGGCCAGGAGCATAATATCATAAACGCCCTCGGTTGTAAGACCGTTGGGGCGCAAGTCCGCTTCCTTTATTTCAAAGACAACCTGGTCATTGGGAATCAGTATCCGGTACTCTTTCCACCGCTCGGCCTCCGCGACCAGGCGAATGGGATCGATATCCAGTTGGATATCCTCCACATATCCATCGAGTCCATCCGTGTAAACAAAGGTGCCTTCTTTCCAGGTCAATACATTTGAAATAGCCTCTTTGAATTGCAGGTTCAGCACCTTGACCAGATCCTCTTTCGTGACATACCCCAGTTCGACGAGCATAACACCCAGACGCTTATTTGATTTTGCAGCAACCTCCAGTGCATTCTGGATTTCTGACTCCTGAACCCGTTTATCCGCCTTGAGCAAGGCACCCAGGGAAAGATCCTCGGCCAGGTCGCCGCTGATGAAAACAATGCCACCTTGCTTGAAATAAATCCGGGTTTCAGCATCGGCGCTACTGACGTTCAGAATACCGGTCTTTTTCTCGGCATGGATCATTCTTCCGATCGCGGACAGCGAAAAGGTCTTGATATCTCCCTGGATGGGCATATGGTTCCCTATAAAATGTAAACCACGAATATCTAAATGACAAACGGTTCGGCTAACGCAACAAACTTGTAGGCTGTAGACTATTGGACTATTGGTCTAAGGCCTCATTACAGCCCTTGAGAATCTCCCAGGCATTCTTTGTGACATCATAAGCGATCTCAACCGAGCAGACGCCTTCTTCGATACCCTTGAAACGCCAGACTTCCCACTGGTAATCAATCACATAACTTGACCGCGCGCTGGTATTTTCTTTCAAGCTGATCCGGCGGAATTTGATGTCCTTTTTGTGGATTGCCTCATCACTGTATTTTGACAATACGTATGATTCCACCCGTGGTTCTGTTTTCGACCTGATGAGTTTCTGAAGGGTTTGATAGTCTCTGAATTCGCCCTGAAATTTGACAAAACCTTCTTTGAGGCGCAATGCTTCATATTCTTCAGGAGACACCCAGACATTATGATACTGTATGTAGCCCCTTGGGCCATATAGCATGTCTTCCTGTAAGAGCCTGTCCTGGATGACGACTTTCTGTTGCAACAGCCGTGGGTCCATCCTGTAGGCGCTCTGTTCAATCAAATCCAGGGCAGTTGTATATTGTTTCTTGGCCGCTTGGTAGTCCTGCTCTTTTCGATAGGTGTCAGCGGCCGATACGAAAGTTTCAAGCTTCGAAAGATCTTTTTGGAGATCGGCCTCTCGGACCTCCCTTTCAATTCGTTCCCGTTGTTCCTGCTGCCGCTGTTTTTCCTCAGCAATCCTGGCGATGCGTTCAGACTCTTTTTTCTTTTCCGCTTCAATGCGCCGCAATCTTTCTTCTTCCTGTTTTTGCTCCTGGAGCAGGCGGGCCTGTCGTTCGGCCTCTAGCTTTTTTTCCAGCTCTATTTTTTCCATGGCCAAAGCCAGTTGAATATTCCTTTTCTCTTCTTGCGTGGATTCTTTTTTTTCCTGCTGCACTTTTTTTTCAGCTTGTGCCTGGGCGAGAAGCTGTTTTTCGGCCATCTTTTGTTGCATGATTTCCTGGACCAGGCGCTGCTGTTCTTCCCGCATTTTCTTGTTTTTTTGCTCGGCTGATTCAAAATATTTATAATACACCAGCTTCACAAGCCTGTCGTCGGCATTGGGGCTCTTCCAGAAAAAGTAATAGCATCCCGCTGACAGCATCAGTGCCAGAACAAGATAGGCGATTGGAAATGCATATCCGGGCAGCGCCCTTTTATCATCTTTGTATCTGTTTGGCGTGGGCTGCTGCCGAACCACTTCATGTAGGTCTTCTTCAAACAAATCCATCGCGACTGTCTGCTGGGTATCGGTCCTCGTCGCACCGACCCGCTTAAACGCTTTCTCACCAGCACCGGAGGCGCTCAGGTCTTGCATTTCAGCTTCGGGGCGCCGATCTTTTCCGGTGGCAATAATCTCTCTCAACGCCGCCAGATCGAAGCCTTTGGCTGTTTCGTCTTCGGTATCGTTTGCCAGCACCGTATCTCCTGGATGCTCCGCATCAGCCACATCTTCGGCATCTGGCAAGGTCACGTCCCCTTGCTCCGGCATTGCGACTTGCGCCTGTAACACCTGCTCTAAATCTGACAACTCGATGGTTTCTTCGGGGGCTGCCTCAGATCCCGACGGTTGGTCAACCTTCTCTGGAAACGCGGGTCCGGTCGTATCGATTTCCTGGATGAGCGGGTCCGTTTTCATCTTTCCGAGATGTATTCTTAAGGCATCGGCCATTTCCTTTGCGCTGCCAAAACGCATCTGCGGGTTTTTCTCGAGCGCCTTGTTGAGTATCGAGACAATTGCCGGGTCCAGTTCCGGTCGGTATGTCGTGACGGGTTCCGGGGTGACATTGGCGGTCTGATACATGATCGTCGCCAGATTCTCACCGGAAAATGGCAATTCGCCCGTCAAGAGTTGGTAGAAAAGAACCCCCAGGGAGAAAATATCCGAGGCGCCGGTAACCGTGGCGCCTTTTGCCTGCTCGGGTGACATGTAAAAAGGGGTGCCCTTGATAATGCCCGTGCGGGTCTTTGTGCCCCCGGCGGCCCTGGCAATACCAAAATCCATAACCTTAGCCAGTCCACCCTTGAGTATCATGATGTTTCCGGGTTTGATATCGCGGTGAACAACGCCTTGGCTGTGGGCGTAGTGGAGTGCCTCGCACACCTGCATGATATAATCGAGGCACTGGTGCAGGGGAAGGAGATTGTCTGGCGATGTATAGCGCTCGAGACTTTCACCCTTTAGGTATTCCATGGCCAGATAGGAAAGGTCCAGATCTTCGCCCACATCGTACAGCATCACGATGTTTTTGTGCGAGAGCCTGGCCACGACTTCGGCTTCCCGGTAGAATTGTGCTTTTATCTGTTCGGCTTTGTCCTCGTCATATTCATCAATAAAACGAATGGTCTTTATGGCTGTCAAACGATTCAGTTTTGGGTCTCGCCCCATGTAAACGATGCCCATGGCGCCCTTGCCGATCTGTTCGAGGATCTCGTATCGGCCGAGTCTGGGTTTCTTTTTCGTGGCCACGTCCTCGATGACAACGGTTGCCCTGTTATCCTTCGGGGACGCTGCCATTTGATGCTGCGGCAAGTCTTTGTTGATGCCGGCCAAAATATCTGTGTCCTGATCCATTGTGGACGGGGTCGACTTGGAAATAAAAAATCTGAGACCGCCGAAGAACAGAACACATATGGCAATCAGCTTCAGCAATATTTTAAGAATGGTGATGGTGTCTTTCGCCAGGGGCACCAGCTTGAGGAGAAAATAATCGATGAAATCAGTGAAAAAGAGGATGACCAGGCAAACCATGATCAGATTGATGGCAGCGGCAATTTTTCCACCCACATATTCTTTTTTGGCGCGGTTGTAGACAATGATGGTCATGAGATAAAATAAAAGGCTTAAGAGTTGTCCCAGCCAATAGTCCACACCGCCGTTCATATGCTCTCCAATGTCGGTCCTGATAACACGAGATGTTTTATCGGGCTTTGAAAATACGTTGCCATGGGTCATCTTCCAAGGCGTTGACCAAAAACATATATCAATAGGAGCTGTTTTGTCAAAAGAAGGTTACATCGCACGTTTGAACGTCAACATAAAGGTACAGACAGTTTCTGCATCCATCGGGTGAACACATCGTCCTCGAAAGCGAGAATCTTTGCCATCTGATCCATCAGTTGGCGCGTCAGGGGCCCAGGCGCTGCCAGGTGTTTGTCTTCAAACTGCTTGACCGGCTCGACCTTGACACCGGTATGCGACAAAAACATTTCGTCGGCGCCATAAAGGTCATCCAGGCTCAGTGGTTCCACAGCAGTCGCAAGGTTCATGAACTCGGCCATTTCCAGGACCGACATCCGCGATATGCCAGGCAGAACGCTGCCCAAAGGTGGAGTTTTTAGCACATTGTCAACCACGATAAAAACAGATTCTACCGATCCTTCTGTCACTAAGCCGTCCGTTCCAAGCATGATTCCAATGTCGAACCCGCGCGTGACAGCATCTTTTCGAGCCAGGTAGGCATTCAGGTAGTTGGCGCAGGCCTTGGCCGACACCGGAACCGTTCGCGGGTCAATTTTACGCCATTTGCTGATGCAGGTCCTGACGGGTTTTTGGCTGTCAAGATTCATCTCCGGCATTTCCGGTATGGCAAAAATCGCAATATCCGGCTTTTCACGGGGCAACAAGCGAACGACCGCTTCCTCTCCCCAATAAGCCATGATTTTAACGACCCCTCTGCCAACACCATTGCGGATAACGGTTTCGGCAACGGCCCCTGCGATGGTTTCCACGGGGTAGGATATCTCCATTTCCAAAAGTCTGGCACTGTTCAACAGCCGACTCAGGTGGGCATCCATTCGAAAAGCCGCCGGACCCTCCGGTCCTGTATGGATACGGAATATTTCGAATATAGCGCAAGCTCTCGAAAAAGCATGCGATAAAATTGGAACCGTGGCAGATGCCCAGGGTATAAACTTACCGTTCAACCAGACCTCTTTTTCGTCTTTCATCGCTGCTTCCTCGTTCGAATGGGATGGGGTTCACCGGTGCATGGTAAGGGCTTATGCGGTTTTCTCTAAATACTGGATTGCACGCAGAATAGCAAGGATCGACAACGCATCACTGAAAACACCCGAGTCAATCATCTTCAACGTGTCTTGAACATTGAATCGATGAAGCTCGATGATTTCGTCTTCATCGAGGTTTTGAACTGTCCTGGTCATGGCGCTTGCCAGGTAAATGTGGGAAACCTCGTCGGAATAGGCAGGCAGCAAATAGGTTTTCCCCAGGGAGATGAATTTTGAAGCCACATATCCTGTCTCCTCTTCGAGTTCACGCCTGGCACACTGTGCAGGTGTCTCCCCGACATCCATTGTACCTGCCGGTATTTCAAAGATGTACGCATCGATAACATAGCGGTATTGTTTGATTACGCCGATTGTTTGGTCTTCAAACCATGGTACGATAACCGCAGAGCCTGGATGGCGGACAAATGCCATTTCTGCGTCGACGTTGTGCGGCAGGGTAATGCGCTCTTTTACAAAAGAGAACTGCCGCCCCTTGTAGATCTCTTCGCTGGTATGGATTTTGGGTATTGCTGGATCGTCACTAACCTGCGTCATGATATCCTCGCTGATTATCTACCTTAGACTTGGGTAGTTAAAGACCTGAACATAACAGACCAGGTTTTGATTTTACCAAGGGAGGGGTGTGAGACAACCCCCGAATATACGGTTTGGGAAGTTTCAATGATGGCATATCGGGTTGAAAAATGAAACCCTGAAGGAAATCTTGTTCGCCAATACCTGCTGGCAGTACACACGCAAAATTATAAGCGCGAAAGGATAATCCGGTCTTCCTCGCAGGTGACTTTGAACATATCACCAATTTTAAAATCGGCTTCCTCGATTCTAGCTTTTGGAATGATGATTGCGTTTTGACTCATTTTAACTATTTTGGGTTTCGGTTTGTACAAGCCTTTGATTTTAGATGGATTTTTGAGCATGTTTTTATAGGTCAGACTTCCGACACGCGCCTGAAGCGTCTTTAGCTTTAGATCGGTCTGTTTGCATATTTTGTCCGCATCCATATAGCGTTCAATCACCTTCAAGAGTTCTTTGTCAGAAATTTTAGCCGCCATAACGTCCTTTTCAAAATTGAAAATTCCCTCTAAGTTTCAGCGGGAATCTTTTATGATGCAATGTCTGAGATACCTGCAAAAAAAAAGAGATCCTGTCACGCCCGTCCTTGG
Source organism: uncultured delta proteobacterium (assembly GCA_963701385.1). Lineage (GTDB taxonomy): Bacteria > Desulfobacterota > Desulfobacteria > Desulfobacterales > B30-G6 > B30-G6. The sequence goes on along the minus strand of CAVOZW010000009.1, from coordinate 397,047 downwards.
CAATGGAAAAGACGCGAGCCTTCGCTAGTTTCCGAGTTGCCATGACTGCGAAGAATTTGCAGTTACCTTAGCATATCTAATTTATTTCATCAATATTATTTATAACATTTTTTGATTCGAATTTTATTTCATACTCCTTAGAAATCATTTCAATATCAAATTCATCAAATCTATCAAACTCATCAATAAAGGAACTAAATGTGAACTCTTCATTAAAATTTTCATGTAATATTCTCATTTTGATCCTCCTTTATTTGACTTTTTTGATCTTAAAACATATATATTTTAATTTGTCAATAAATTTTTTTAATATATATTTTAATAATAAATTTGAATCAAAAATTTTCATGGTTTGATTTAATATTTTTATATTTATTTTTCATGTTGCATTTTAATGTGGATCCCTACGGGCAAACCCGGGGTCCCATGACAGCGCTTGTCATAGGTACGTTCCGTTTGCCTTTGACAATAGCTCCGGCGGGTGACGGCATACAAACGGCCGCCTGTTTGAAGCGCGTTTTAGTGATGGTTATGAAGAGCAGTCGATTGGATCAGGATGGTGGATTGCTAGTCGGGGTGTTTTTGGCAGGGTCTTTCGACAGGATCTGGGATCCCAGCAGGATATCGAGCTGTTTGAACACCGGGCCGATGGACATGCGTTGACGCGGGTCTAAATGAACGTTGATCTGCTCAAATGCCCTGTTGATAATGCGTTCCGGCCCGGACAACATTCGAAGACAGGCTTGAAATAGAAAAAAACTTAAAAACATTACAATACCAGCCGTTAGAAATGCGTGAACAAAAAAATCCGTCGCCAGATAATCTTGCGCAAAATAATGCCTCACCGTCAGCCAGGCAATGTGCGCCAGCATTCCGATGGTCGGTATGTTGAATAGGAGTTGCAGCCACATACCGCTGAAACGCCGAGCGGTCTTTTCAATGGTTGAGCCGAGTCTCTCCTGCCACATGGTCGAAAGCGTGGCGTTCAATTCAAGCTGGTCAGACATACCGGTGTCGGGCTGTCTGACCGATTCTTCAAATCCGCCTTGCACCAGCAAATCGGCTATTTCAGGCCACTCACTTAGAACCGCTAGCCGGTATTTTCTCATGGCGGCACCCAACTGATCGTTTTTTTCCCCGGCTGCAATGGAGGCTTTTGCCTCCTTGAAATGACGAAGAGAAGAGACAATACCCATGATCTGCCGAACAGGATTCCCAAACCGAAACAGGGCCATCAAACCGGTTCCAAAGATCAAGATTCGCGCCCAAAGCGCTATCAGCCACCCTACCGGACCGAACCAGCGCTGGGCTACTTTCTGGTACAGCAGGACATTCACCCCCAGTACTTGACCGGTTCCCTCGTGTTTCAAGGCCTCGAAAGCCTCATTCAAGGCCTTTTTTTCAACAGCTCGCATACGCAACGTGGCTTGTGACAAGGGGGTTTTGCACCCCCGGATGGTCTCATGAACCTCGTTGTATGCAAAATTTCTCAATTGCTGTACGTTGTTAAGACGCCTGTCCGTGGTAAAGTCAGGCCGGCTGTAAGTCCCGGTTACCAGATCCTCCAGATCGTCGAACTGGTCAAACGCATGTTTAGGGCCTGCGTTGACATCCCAATTCGGATTTCTCAGATGCCTGCGTGCCGATATGCAGAAAACCGATGTTAACGGCCGTTCCCATGCCTTGGTGATATGTTGCTTAAATTCGGGTAAAATGACGTCTCTTAATTCATGCTCTTCGACCCGATCGCACTTGTTTAAGATGCCGATGAGCGACTCACCATGAAACCGCTGAACATAGGGGTGGAAAAAATCGGCCTGATCCCTGGTTTTCGGGTTTTCCGAATTAAAAACACACAGCAGCACGTCTGCCATCTCGATCACTTTTTTAACGAGAGGTGTGTGCGCCGCCCGGTGTGTGCTGTCAATGTCCGGCGTATCGACCAGCAGCAGGTGCTCCAGCCGAAAGGCTCCGGCATCGGTAATCACCTGCAACTCTTCGGGGTTGAATAGCGGATCAAGGAAATCTGCATCTCTAATCGATCGACACAGCAACACGACTTCCGTGGTCGTAGGGCGATTGGTCCCGGCATCAGAAAGACCGTCTATACCGGCCAGGGCATTGACGAGGGTCGATTTGCCGGAACCACCGGGGCCGATGACGGCGACCATCAGCTTCCGATCAAATCGTTTTTCATGGTCATCTATCAGAGCGATAACTTCCCTGCACTCTTTTGTTAAGGCTTTGCCTGGACGCCAAAGGGGTGTCGCCTCCATCATGGTCGCCATGCTTTGCACTTCGTCTCTAAAGGCGGCAATTTTCCCGAGCGCCTGGATGATTTCAGGGTGATTTGCCTGATTCATGGGAATCCCTTTCTGCGGTTGCTTTTTCGATATAGACGCTGCAGTTAGACAAAATCCGATTCAGATCGGCAATCTGCCGACCAGCATTTAAATGAATCCGCTCGGCCTTGTCCAATGTCTCGCCACTGATGGTGTCCTGAAAAATGGTCTCGATCAGCTTGAGTTTGTGGTTAAGCCAGGTTTCTGCGATGGGCCCGATCAGCGCCGCCAGTTGTGTTTGATCGGCTGTTCGAAGACCCGAAGTGGCCGGTAGGGCTACCAGTGCATACAAGTCTTTCAATCCGAACAAACCCGCAAGTTTTACCTTGATACCCGCAGCGCCCACGGGATCTCCGGTTGACAGAATGTAGGTAACTGCCACCGTTGCCGGCAGCACGTTCAGGAATGCTGAAAAAGTCTGCCCGACCTTGGCCATGAAATTCATGCGGTTTCGAAATCCCTCCACCAGCGTTTCAAGATCCCGGTCGATCTGGCCGGACGTTTCCAGGAGTTTTTCCGTACTGGACAGGATCGACGTGATGGCTGAACGCCATCCCCTCGAATTGGAAGATGTCTCTTCCGAAAGAACCGCCGGATGGGCCCTGACGTTGAAAATCCAACCCCCATCAGCTGAAAGGCTCATCCGGTGAGGACTCCCTTTTGTCAACCGTTTGTGCTGTGCCTCTATTTCCTGATAGGCCTTGCGCATTTCCACCGCCACAGGATCGGTTTTCGCCAGCGATACCGAGATCTCGGCATCGATGAATTTTCGCCACAAATCATTGGCGGCCGTTAAGAGGTCATCCTGGGTCTCTTCTGAATAGCGACCTTGAATGTTTTCTTCGGACCTCGGGGGCCGGGATTCAATGCCCCTGAACCATTTTACGGTCTTGACGGCCGCCCGAATCGGAAAATCGATGATGTTGCCTGCCCGGCGCATCCATCGAATGTGAGAGGGGTCTGTGCGCTGCCATATTTCCACGAAGCGTTTGAGTACGATATCCATGGGAAAGCGCTTCAAGGCCTGTTGCACACAGCGACTTTGCCAGGTCTGCAGGGCATCTCTGTAAAGACCCAACTCGAGCAGCGAAACCCCGGCCCGACGTGAAATCCTTGCGGCCTGTTCCAACACGTCCAGAAGGATGGAAGACATCAAATCGAGTCGAATCTTTTGCCTGTCCAGCGTTGCCAGTGCATCCCTCAAGGAGATGGCACCACCGCCCGCCGGCAGCATGTCCATAAATTTCTCGTCAGCCGCCACCCGGTTGTCCTCGTCAGCGCGGTAGATTCCCAGTACTTGTTCGGCGGCACCACGGCCATATAGATTTTCCGCAACCGTTCCGGCATGTGCCAGAATCTCTTCATCGGGATAGCTGGCATATACCCGATAGACCAGAAAGCATTTGCGGGTCCCGATACCGGTGAGAATCTCTGATATAAAGTCGGTGTTGTCCCGGTTGTTGTAATTGGCATTGGTGAAAATATAGATTAACACATCCGACACTTCCAGGGCCTGTCTGGCAACCGCGCGATTGAAATAGGTTCCCTTCAGCCCGGTGTCGAAATCAGGTGTATCCAGGAGAATCAGATTTGAGGGCGTTTGCTTGTTGAGAACATAGCAGGCATTTCCTTGCTGGATAAGATCATTTTTGTCCATCAGGGGTTCCGGTCGAAAGCCAAAGCTATTGAAGAGGTCTGCAAAGTGGCTGCCATCTGAAAAGCTATCGACGTTACCGGAGATGAGAATCCGGCGATTGATCCCGGCGGTGCCGCCTGTGGGTGATATGTTGTCTTGAATGATGGCATTGAAAAGGGAGGATTTACCCGATGAGCCCCCGCCACAGATGGATGCAACCAGTGGAAAATCAGGCGCCAGCTTGGGAAGCAGCTTTTTATCGATGATGGCCTGCCAGGTTGTGATGTCCACGTCCCCGTCCAACCTAAGCTGCAGCACCAGTTGCGGTACGATTTCCCTGAGGGTTCCGATTTCCTGGTTTATGGGTGGATGCGGTCGCTGTATCACCATTTCACTATTCCGTGTTTGGAAGTGCCAATGAAAGTGCAATCATAACACATTCTAGAGCATTATTAAACATGGCCCTTCTCCCAATTGGTTGGGAGAAAGGGTTCCAGGAGTCGAGGATTCAAGGGTCCAAGTGTTTGTTTCCAGGGATTTGATCATTGCTTTCAGCATTCTCTCGACATCCCCGATTTCCTCTCTCAATTCCTGAAATCTTTCTTTTTGCACATAACCCAAGTCACCAGATATATATACAAACAAAGCCTATACGATTTCTGCCAAACGTTTAACTATTTATAATTTTGAGCATATCACTCGAATCCTGGACCCCTGGACCCCTCGAATCCTTTTTTTAGATCAACTCTTTTTGAAGATGATCCTTAAACATAAGCCCACCGTGGCAATCGGCAAGTTACCGGAACAAATGTCAACCGCCATAAAGTCTGCCAGGCGCGTCTGGCTTATCGCTTAGCGCTTACAGCCAAACTCAAAAACCGCCCCTGCTCCTCGAACATCAGGCCCTTGCCGGTCATTAGTTGCAGAAAATCCATAAGTTTGTCCTCCGGCAGTTGCGGAAATCGTGACATGATTCGCCGCAAAGACCGGGTCGTGTTACAAAACAGGTAAATTTCCCGGGAGGTGCCGGTCAGGCGATGCTGTATGGCGTCATTGCCCAATCGCCTTTGGCGAATGATCAGAAACGTCCCGCCGTCCTGGTAAAGGAGGATTGGCCCCGAAGACGGCTGCCCATGCAAACCCGAATAAAACCGCTTCCACGCTCGAATTTCTTTTTCAACGGGTTTCCAGAGCCTTCGTTGGCGCAGCAGATCACCGCGATAGGATTGAATGCTAAATGTCGCGTTTTTCGTGACTTCCTCGGGAAACAGTCTGCTGTAATGCGGATGATTCGATAGGCTTTGGATATGAAACCGTTTCGGGTATCGCCAGACCTGGCTTCCCAGACCCAGCCAGAAATAAACCGGCCTGAGAGGCCTGAAGGACATGACAAAGGTCATGTTTTTCAAGGTTTCCGCGACATCCGCTTCATCACTGCCCGGAAAGTGGAGCATCAAATTGGAACTGTTGTGCAGTCCCAAGGCCTCGCAGTGTTTCATGATCTCCATATTCTGAATCGTCGTGGTACCCTTGTTCATTTTTTTCAGAAGACGCGAGCTGAGTGCCTCGATACCCACCTGGACATGGGTCATGCCGGCCGAACGCATCTTGCTTAGGGTCTTCAGGGATGTCGATGCCCTGATTTCTGAAAACATTTGCAGTTCCTTGTCCAGACGACCCAGTTTGGCGTAAAGCGTGTCAGTCGAATCTGCCGGCAGCACATTGTCCATGAAGGCAACCGATAGCGTCTGGTGGCGCTCCGTCAAGACATCGATGTCATGAACAACCCTTGCAGGATCCCTCTTCCGGTATCCGTCCCACTGCAGATTCAGATTGCAAAAGGCACATCCGGATTGTTTTTTTTCGAGGGTCTCCCCTTTCCACCAGCAGCCCCGTGATGACTCCACGGGCAGTGTCGCAAAAAACCGTTGCTCAGGCGAAAACGTGTCCAGGGTCTTGAAGTAGTCATCGTAATCGGGTGTTGCCAGGCCTTCGAGATTCCGAAGTTGAGAAAAAGAACGCGCTGAATTGTGGGACGACATCCGCGTCACGACGCCGTCAATGGTATGGGCTGTTTCGATATTGCCGTGGATTTCTAAATGTTCCAGGAGGTGCAGCAGGGGAAGCTCCCCCTCCCCGTTCACGATAAGATCTATGTCCGCAAAAACATCGAGGTAATTTTGGCCCAAAGAATTGGAGACCGTTGAGCCGCCCAATAGGGTGATGATATGGGGAGCTATCTTTTTGATATGTCGGGCAGCGTAAAGGCTCGATGACAACTGGCACAAGCACACGGAGAAACCCACCAGACCCATGTCAGACCAGTCTAACTGCTGTATCGCCGCATGCGTGGCAGCCTTTGTTTTTCGAAGCAAGACCTTAAATTCGACCGTCCTCAGCACCTGGTTTCGGGATGCTTGATTGCGGAAAAACCGTTCAATGGAATCAACCCTGTCAGGATAGAGCAGCGCTGCATACACGGATTCCGCCAGCCAGGTGCGCTTGGATATGGCCTGGTACACATCATAGCCGATGGCATGAGCCACGTTGAGGTAGGCATGCGCCGCCTCGACCCGGGTGTTCTTCAGGCGCCTGCCAAGAAACGATTTCAGGCCGCCCAGCTGAATCGATGGCCGTTTGAACATCGGCCACGGCAAGGACATGAGACAGATGTGTTTGAAGTTATCGGAAGACGGGTGGTTCATCTATAGGAAGCCTTGGGGCTCATGTATGTTTCATCCATGCTACCCTCGAGAACTGGCAGTGATCCCTTAATTGGCGGTGTAAAATCGAACATGAGTTCAAGAAAATTCAGTGTAATCCGGCAGGTGGCGCCCCAGAGCACTTCTGTTTCCAGACTGTTTTTATGAAGAAAGCTCGGTGCATCATAAACCCGCTGACTGCCGTTTTCACTGTTGGGATCTTTCAGCTCAATTTGATATTGGACGTAATTGTCGGGATCGAGTAACTTTCTCAAGGGAATCGAAACAACTTTTTCGACCTCCCAGTTCAGTCGAAAGTGCTGCTGTTTGGACACCCACCCCACCATGGGATAGATTTCCCTCTCAAACATGACCAGGCGTTGGATCGGAAGCGGTCCCAGAAAACGAGCACCAAACGGATTCAGACGCATCTCTTCGAAACTTTCACGCAGGCTGGTAAAAAAGAGCACCCGCAGAATGCTTGCCTCTTTGGATCGGTGCAAGCGTATCGCCGGCCAAAAAGGCCAGCCCCACATCGGAAGGCCCGGCAGCGTCATGGTCCTTGCCAGAAGGGTGTCGAGGTTGGGTGAAATGCCGCCACCGGGGCAACAAAGATCACCCGCCTGATTGACCGCTTGGGATCGTTTGTTCAGTATGAGACTGGGCTCGAGCGGCTGCCCGTTGCTCCCCGGCATAAGCCCCAGGAGAAACATGACCGCCGAGGCATTCTTGATGCCATCGATGTTTTCCGGGTAAGCTTGTTCTTCTAGCAAGTGCTCACCCGTAACCTGCTGAATGTGGGTTTGGAGAGATGTGGGATTTTCGAGTAGCATGTGCATTTGGGTACCTTGAGGAACCAGGGTTCGAGGGGCCAGGTTCCATGGACGTCAACCACCGGATCAGGTTCGGAACCGCGTGCCAAGAAGCTGTGTCGCAATTCGCCGAAAGCGTCTTTCCGGACGAATGTAGCAGAGCGGAATGAGCTCCGGAATCCAGGAAAATCAGTCCCCGGCGCTTTGCGAAGGTGCCGCCAAGCCTCAAACAGCGCAAACCGCCATTGGATCACCCATTTCGCTCTGGCACGGGCAGAACCCGAAAGTTGTGCTATGGCAATTTATTGTTGTTATGGTTGATTGGAAAAAGTAACCGCTGGGAGGGCTATTGTCAAGCGATGGACAATGAATATCAACACTGCAGAAGAAATCCTTTCAAAGAAAAAAAACTGCCCGTTCACCATTAAACGGGCAGTAGAAGGAGTGACTTGCGCCACGTTTCAGACTTTTTTTCAAAGGGTTTTGTATCCCAGGTCGACGGATTGATTTTAACTAATGCAGAACTGGTGCCAACATTCGAAAAAAACACTGTAGCATTTCAATGCAAATTATTTATATAATTATTTTATTGGGTTATAATCGTTTTCAGCACACCGAATCCTATCCATCAGATTCTAGCGTCAGGATTTTGGGGTCTTTGTGTAAGAAAGGTAATTGTATGGGGTGTCTTGCTAGGTAGTTCAGGTAATAACATCGTGACCGATATTTAAGACCGGTCGCTTTTACCCGTCAAGCCCTTATATATGCAAGCCCCCCAGGTAATTCCGGATCCCAGGCCCAGGAACAAAAGGGTACTGGAACTGTCGATGATACCCTTTTCCAGGGCCTCATCCATGGCCAAGGGTATGGAGGCGGCAGTGGTGTTGCCGTACTTGTGGATGTTGTTGTAGACCTTGCCTGGGGGTATTTTCATGGTCTGCTGGTAGAACTGGTTGATACGCAGATTGGCCTGGTGGGGTATGATTAAATCGAGGTCCTCGATGGTCAGGCCGGCCTGATGGAGCACTTTCATGGTCACATCGGGCAAGCGCCTCACGGCCATCTTGAAGATGTTCTTGCCATCCATATAGGGATAGTGCCGGTTCTCAGCCAACATTTTTTCGTCGATACGGGGCATCCGTCGCGATGCAGGAGCTTCCACCCACAGACTCTCGGCATATTCTCCCTGGGCGTGCAGGGTCGATGCCAGCAAACCCGCATTCTCGTCGGTCTCCACTGCCTCCAGGCAGACTGCGGCAGCACCATCTCCGAAAATCACGGCCACATCCCTGCCACGGGTGGAAATATCGATGCCCGTGCTGTGGACTTCCCCGCCCACCAGGAGAACCCGATTGTAAAGACCACTGCGGATGTATGCGTCAGCCGTTACAAGCCCGTATAGAAATCCGGTGCACTGCTGTCGGATGTCCAGCGCCGGCGTGTCGCTAAGACCCAGCTTATGCTGCAGAAAGCACCCGGAACCGGGAAAAAACGCATCCGGACTCAGGGTCGCGAAAATAATGATGTCGATATCTTCCGGCTGCCACTTGGCTTTTTTAAGAGCGATCTTGGTGGCTTCGAATCCCAGGTCCGATGCACCCACATCCCCCGCTTCCGGTATCCAGTAGCGCTGTTTGATCCCCGTACGCTGCTGGATCCACTCATCCGACGTTTCCATCCACTGGGTCAGATCGTCGTTGGTGACCAGCCGTTCCGGAACATAGCGGCCCGTGCCCTTGATAATCGTTTTTCGCATTGTATTTATTCCCCAAATAAATTCGTTTTACGAATTTATGTAACGCGACGTTGTCGCTATTTATTTAATACTGCCAGTTCATTGAACCCAACAAACACAACGAACTCAATGAACCCGTTATTCCCACAAGGCATCCCGTAAACCGGACGTTCTCTCGATCCGTCTTGTTATAGCACTCCTTATAACAGATTCCGAAGCCAAAATCGACAGCTTTCGCCTGGCCCGGGTAATAGCGGTGTAGAGCAGCTCCCGGGTGAGCAGTGGGTTGTCCTTTTCTGGCAGCACCAACAGCACCTCGTCAAACTCCGATCCCTGACTCTTATGTATTGTCATGGCAAAAACATCCTGGTGCCGGGGAAGACGGGAGAGCGCGAATCGTTGCAGTCCCCCTGACGGCCCACTGTGAAAAAAGACATGACATGTCTTGCCTTGGGCCGTATCCAAGACCATGGCAATCCCCACATCGCCATTGAAAAGACCCAGATGGTAGTCATTCGCTGTAATCAGAACGGGCCTAGCGTGAAAGCTGTCTGGCTTAAGCCCACCCGGAGCCCGGGTTTTTTCTTGCGACGCCAGTCTTTGCGCTGCAAGGGTATTGAGGGTATCGACACCCAGACTGCCCTGGTTGACGGCACACAAAATTCTGAAGCGATTCAGTTGGTCGAGCGCCTCCTGGGGATCATTGGTATGGCGCAGCCTGCCGTAGTGGGCATGGATTTTTTCTGACAGCAGTCTAGGCATGGTCCGCCTGGCTTGAAAGCGGGTACCAATCGACATCCGCGTAGCGACCTTGTCTGAGTATCTTCAATGCATCGTCGACGGCACCTTGATTAACGGCCCGGCTCAGTACGTTGATACCACTTTGTTTTTCAAAACGGTAAGGCTGTGTGAAATAGACCATGCTGTCTTGCATGCCTGCTTTATTCTCTTGGAAACTTGTCAATTGTCTTGGCTCGCGATTCGCCAGGAATGCCAGAGTCCCGGCAAATACCTTGGAAAAACCGTTGTCAATCTTGTCCCCACAGATGTCACCCAAAACTGATCCGGCCTGGACAGAGGCGAGCTGATGCCGGTCGCCAATGAGAATGAGTCTTGAGTTCTCCGGCAGCGCCTGCACCAGTTTGGACATGAGCGGCAGATCCACCATGGAGGCTTCGTCCACAACCACGACATCGGCTGGCAATGGATTTTCGCGCTTGTAGATAAAATACGGGGAATCTTTCACGGGCTTGAGCATACGATGAATCGTGAAGCCGACATCGGGTATGGCATCAAGGGTCCTTGCATCGCAATTCAGTGCTTTTTTGGCGTTCGCGACGGATTCTGCCAATCTGGCTGCGGCCTTGCCGGTGGGGGCTGCCAGATAGATTCGCAGCCCATCTGGGGCGTGCTGTTCGATCAAGGTTGCCAAAATTCGGGCAATGGCATAGGTTTTTCCCGTGCCAGGCCCCCCTGAAATCACGCAAAACCGCTTCAGCACCGCAACGGCTGCGGCCAGTTTCTGCCAGTCGATGCCTGAATTTCCCGTCTCGGGGAAGAAGGTGTCCAGATGCCGTTTCAGTTTTGCGCGTTCGAAGTCCCCGCCATGGCTCAGGGTTCGCGATCGGATAAAATCGATCAGTTTTTTCTCGTACTCCCAGTAACGAAAGAGATAAAGCCGATCGGCATCATCCCAGATCAATGGGTAGAATTCTCCCGGCTTTCCCACCAGGTCACTTTTCCTCAAATGTTCCTGCCAGTTCGCTAGCGCAGGGCATGTCAATGCTTGCTGGTCTTTGGTTTCCGACCCGAGGGTCAGGCCGGCAAACGAGGACAGGTCGATACAGACGTCCCCTTCCCGGTTGTTGCGACTCACGAGCGCCGCCGACAACCCGATAACGGGATCTGGCTGCAGCGAAAGCGTCGTCATGAAGCGAGCGAAATGACGATCGACCGAGGAGAAGTAGTCGCTTCGATCAATTTTGTCGAGTAATTCCATCTTCCACACTATTTGTGTTGCCAATAGGCTCGAGTTGCTTTGATTGTTCACAATTATGGATCTTCTCCCAATTCGTTGGGAGAAAGGGTTCAAGGAGTCCAGGATTCAAGGGTTCGAGTGTTTGTTTTCCAGTGATTTGATCATCGCTTTTAGCATTCTCTCTACATCACCGAGTTCATCTCTTAATTCCTGAAGCTTTTCCTTCTTCATATAATCCAGATCACCGGATATCATCGTCTGCGTTTCCAATAACTCTTTATAATTCTTAAGCATTCAGCTGATGCCTCACGTCATCTCACTCGAACCCTGGACCCCTGGAATCCTTGAATCCTTAATTTGGATCAACTCTTTTGGAGATGATCCACAATTATTAAACGTATTTTGATTGGTGTCGCTTATCCGCTTGGTGTGATTGGGTAATCCGGTATCAGTGACTTTCCCAAGGCATCCACCAAACGAATATCCGGACGATCTTCGAAGATACCGTATCCAGGGCCTCTTGTGGCATCAATACCCCGGAGAAACAGGTAAAAAACCCCCCCGAAATCTCTTTCATACACATAGCCCGGCAGCTTCATCTTCAAATGCAGATGGGTTGCCAGAACATACAAATGGTATTGCAGAACATAAAAAGCATTTTGCATCTCGGTATTCAACACGCTTCTTTTGTAGCTTTCCAGTGTTGGCCCCAGGAAGTTCGACTTCCAGTCAAGCACATAAAACCGGTCGTCATGCGCGAACAGTACATCCAGGTAACCCTTCATCAATCCTTTGGCCGGAGAAAATGTCAATCGCGCCATTTTCTCTGGAAATCCTTTTAAAAGGGGCAGTTGTGAGAATTTTGAAAAAATTTGAATGAGCGCACCGCGGGTCAGCTTTTTCAACGGAAAGTAGAATGCCATCTCGTTGACCCGCTGCGCATTGTCAACCGCAGACAAAGAAAAATCGGCTGATTCAGGTGACAATGTCACGGTCGAAAGATTTTCGAGCATCAGGACAAGCACATCCGCCCAGGACGGGTCGAACCCGTAAGCGGACAGTTTTGACCTCACCAACGCCTGCCGATATGTCAAATCCTGATTGCTAAAATCGAGATGCTCCAGGATATCATGAAAAAAAATACCACTGGCCGCTCCTTTGGGAAATGAAAAAATGCTAGGCTCCCCTGGGCCGCTGTCTCCCGCGGTATCTTCAATCTGCCGGGGACCTTCATGGTCCAGAATTCCGGGCAGTTCATCGCGGTCAGGCAACTCCTGATCCGGGCTTCGGCCTGAAACAATCGACGAGTAGCTTGACACCCGCCAGCGCCTGTCGATGCTGCGGGAAAAAGTTCTCAGCTGTAGCTTTTTTCTGTCCGGGATGGCCTTTACGACAGCCGGAATTTCATCGGCGGGCAAGGCTGACACCACGATGCTGCCTTGGGAATTGAGCGCCAAGCGCTGTATGTCTTTCAAGAACGTCTGCGGGTTCATGCCGGAGAAGGTGTCACGCAGTCTGACGATCAGATTCTCTTCAAGTCCTGAGGAAGATGCCGGGCCAAGGCCATGAAACAGATACGCCAGGGCGGAGGTCTCTGTATAGCGTATCTTTGGCCATACCAGATAGCATCGTTCAATGGCCCGTGTGACGGCCACATAGAGGAGTCTCAGGTTCTCGGCCAGAAGCTCGTTCTGGGCCATCACCCGGTGGTTTTCCATTTCCATGGAACCCAGATCGAGGGTAATACGTCTGTGTGCATCCATGTCGTGGAATGTGAAATCATCGCCGGACACCTGCGAGTGCCCCCATGCAAAAGGACAGAAGACAATCGGAAATTCCAAGCCTTTGCTTTTGTGGATGGTAATGACCTTTACGGCCTCCGCATCGCTTTCCAAGCGCAGCTGGTGAATTTCTTGCCTGGGTGTATCAGGGTCTTTCTGGACAAAGAACCATTTCAGGAGTCCGCTCAGCCCCAGTTGCTGGTCCATTGAGGCCTTGTGAAGAATTTCTGAAAGGTGCAACACATTGGTCAGGCGCCGCTCGCCATTGGAAAGTGAAAGCAGGCGCTCCCTTAGGCCTTCTAAATTCATGAAACGCCGGAACATCGGCATAAAGCCGCTATCATTCCAGAGGCGATGATACCCCATGAACGCTTCGATGCGGTTATCCCACCAGCCGTCCGCCATTTGTGCAGGGTCGAGGGATGACGCCGCGATCCCCATCATATCCGTGGACAGGGCAGCCTTGAGGGTCCCCTCTTTGACGGGATTTGAAATAGCCAACAGTATCAGCGCTATTTCATCTGATTCTGATGAATCCATGACATTTCCGGCACTATAGATGACAGCCGGAATCATGGCCTTGGCTAGCGACTCTTTGGCCATAAGCGCCTGTTTGTTGGTGCGAACCAGAACAGCGACATCTCCGGGATTGACCATCTCTGAAGAAGTTGCAATCAGTCGAGCAATTTCCCCGGTAACCGACTTGACAATGGCACGGGTGGCGTCCTGGACCGTCATGCTACCGCCCCCCTGGGGTGACAGGAACCAGATACGGAAAGGCGCCTCCTGGACGTCTTTGGCGGGCGCCGGTTTTTTGCCGGGTTTTCCCTTCTCGAAAGGAATTTCCTCAAAGATAAATGGCTTGCGCATATTTGAAAAAAGGGTATTGACGGCCGTTATCATTGCGGGTGTTGAGCGATAATTTTGAAACAGGGTGAACCTGTTTTCTGCGCGGGTCGAGGCTTTCATGTAGGAAAAGACATCGGCCCCGCGAAAACTGTAAATAGCCTGTTTGGGATCGCCGATCATGAACAGGGGGCGGTCTTTTTGTGAAAATATACGGGTGAATATCTCGTATTGAATCAGATCGGTGTCCTGAAACTCGTCCACAAGCGCTGCGCGGTATTGCTGACGTATCTTGGACGCCAACCCATGACCCTTTCTTTCCATAAGCGCTTGCTGCACCATCAGCAAAAGATCGTCGTAAAACTGGACGTTGCGGTGTTTTTTCGCTGTTCGAAGTTCTTTGTGACCCCATTTAAGGCATTTGGACTTCAGATAGACAAGGTAGGCTTCCATCTCCGCCGTCAGGCTTTCGGCTTCTTTCTTCAGGTCGTTGCATGCTGTGAAAAATGGATTCGAAATCGAACCGTGTCCTTTGTTAACACACGCTTCGATTTTGTGCGCCGTAAACTTCTCAAATCCCTTCCAAAGCGGCAGATCCTGACCGTTGTGCTCCAAAAACCGATCCATCTGCGTGATCATCGCCGATACCCTGTTTTCCCTCACGGTGGTGCCGGGATTTTTTTTGTCTTCCTTGAAGCCGCCGTAGACGACGCTGCTCAAGCATGGCGATTTGAGTATTTCGCGGATCTTTTTTCTGGCATCCGGCCACATGGATCGAAGTTGTGACAGCCCCTGTTTGTAGGTCTTCAGGTGACTCATTTCGGGTTCATCCGAATCTGGCGTGATCCGAATGCCAGGTTGCCGGGCTTTCTGCAGTAGTGCAGAATAAAATTCAGGATGCTTGATTTTTTTCAAGGCGTATTGGATCAGTTCCGGGGCGGCTTTGTAAAAATGGCGCCGCCAAAAATCATCCGCTACCGATGTCAGCATGGGTGCCGGCTCGGTCATCAGTTCCGTATCGAATCGTTCGCCAGTTTCAAAGGTGTGATCCGTCAGAATCCGATGGCAGAAACCGTGAATCGTAAAAATGGCACTGCTGTCGAAATCCCGCAGGGCATCCTGCACCCTTTCCAGGGCAGCTTCGGCATGGTCCATCCCGGAAACCAGCTCAAGCACCGCCGCATCGCCGCTTGATCCCGATGTTAATGCCCGTCGTGCCTCCAGCAGCTTATTCCGAATCCGCCCCTTCAACTCTTCCGTAGCTGCCTTCGTGAACGTCACCACCAGGATCTGGTCGACCGTCAGGCGTTTTTCCAGCAGCAGGCGCAGAAAAAGACCGGCGATCGTGTAGGTTTTTCCGGTTCCGGCGCTGGCTTCGATGAGGTTTATGCCGCCAAGTGGGCTAGTAAGTAAATCAAATGGTTTCATAAAGGATGCGAATATGATAGTTAGTGTCCATCCATAAATGGTCTTTTCACGCCCTGACGGTGTTGGGCGCCGTGATTTAACTCCTCAAAATAGCTTGTGCTATTCACCCCAAGGGCACTTCCTGCGGGCGCCTCCGGGTTAAATCTGACGCCCGCCTTGTCAGAACACGAAAATCCCTATTTCTGGACGGACACTCGTTAGAAAGAAACGTTTCAGCAACACTTTAATCCAACGATGAGGAACCCCATGACCCATGAAGACGCAGGACATTATGCATCCAAACACCCCAAGGGAATAAAGGCCGACCCCACGCTTGAGAAACAGGTCAGACAAGCACTTTCCGACAACCACATTTCTTGTGCAGCTGCTCACACCATCGCCACGGAGCTCTCGATACCACCTTCGCAAGTCGGAATGACCATCGACCTCCTGGAGGCACGCATAACCAAGTGCCAGATGGGACTCTTTGGATATTCACCGCAAAAAAACATCGTCAAGCCAGCCCAAAGCGTTTCTTTGGCGCTGAAAAACGCCATCCAAACCAAACAGCTAGACGGACGCATCTCATGTTTGAACTGCTGGGAAATCGCTTCACAACAAGGCATCAAGAAAATGGCGCTTGCCAGCGCCTGCGAATGCCTGGGTCTGAAAATCAAGCCTTGTCAGTTGGGTGCCTTTTAGTCATTACAGATGTTGGAAATCGGTTCCACATAGCGGGACTCCATATCCCATGGGAAAAGAATCCAGGTATCCTGACTTACCTCCGTGATAAATGTATCCACAAGGGGTCTCCCGGCAGGCTTCGCATACACCGTTGCGAAATGGGCTTTGGGAAGCATTTTCCTGGCGATGCCGGCGGTTTTGCCCGTATCCACCAGGTCGTCCACCAGAAGCCAGCCGTCCCCATCCCCCTGAAACGATTTCAACACGTCCACCTTGCCCTGATCCTTCCATTGGTAGCTGGAAATACAGATCGTATCAACCAAGTGAATATCCAACTCCCTGGAAATAACGGCCGCCGGAACCAGTCCACCCCGGGTAATGGCAACGATTCCCTGCCATGCCCCCTGATCCAGCAACCGCCATGCCAGTGCTTTTGAATCCCTGTGCAGCTGTTCCCATGATATGGGATAGGTTTTTTGATATTTGTCAGACACTAGCCGTTTCCCTATAAAATCGTTGTTTCGAATTAAGACCACGGCCCTTCCCGCTCCTGGGAATGGGCCATTATGGGGCTGAAAACGCTTTCCGCAAGGGTTTCAAAGCGTTTGTCCAAGGGGTTCAATCCCGCAAAGCAGCGTGCCACATATGGGTCAGCCGACTCAGACCATGCACGTTCATTGATCCATTTGTTCTCGGCGGACTTCAAAGCTGCCTCACGTTTAGCGGCGTATCGTATCAGCTGTTCAGCATAGGCGTAAGATGATGACGGGAAAAAATGGATCGGCTCGGACAGGCCCTCCCAATAGGTCGCTAAAAGAGATTTCAGCATCGTCTGACCGCTGTCCAGCGGCGAAAATTCAAATGCCGCGTCACGCGCAATGTACCAGCTATTCCCGGGATGCGTCCCTGCAACACAGCCGTGGACCAGGTGATATATCCACAGGCGGATCATATCCCTGGGATTCCATCTTGCATAAGGAAAATAGAGACAATGGTCGTCATAGACGCCGGGGAGGCTGCCTGTCAATGTAAAGTCACCCACCACCAGTTCGAATGCCAGAACCGTCGGCTCCCTCGCGCGGATATAGGTTGACAGAAAGTCGCCATGCCGTTTGACCTCCCGACACATTCGCTTGAATTCATATGTGCCGATTTCCGCGTGCGGCAGAACGCCCCTGGCATCGAAAGCGTGCTTTAACGCATCCAGGTCGATCCCTTGTGTTCGGTGACGGAACAGTTCCTGTTCCACCCGGTACCTGTCCAGACGCTCCAGCCTGAAATTTTCGCGGTCGCCCGGCAAAACCGCCAATGCTTCAAAGACGATTCCCAGGCGCTTTTGCAGCAGGAATCGGGCTGGATTTTTGAAAAAAAGACACAAGGCCTCGAGATCCAATCGGCGCCATTCATCAGACGGTGGCCCCAGACTTCCGGACAGGAATTCGGTCTGAGGTTCGTGTGCGTGCTGTCGTGCCGCTGCGGCGAAATTTTCCTGAGAATAACTGAAAAACGGGCTTTGTCCTTGAAAGTAGGTCGGGGAAAACGCCTGCAATGGATGATGCTTTACCAGCGCATCCGGGCCGATGCCGAAGCGGTCATGGATATAATCGATGAGTTCGCTGACCAGAACCGAGGGAACGATTTTCGTGTTGTCTTGAACGCTTTGCCCGATATAACTGATATAAAGGGTCTCTCTGGCTGAAATCAGTGCTTCGAGAAACAGATATTTATCATCATCCCGTCTGGATCGATCCCCTTTCATGGGTTGGCCCGCCATCAAATCAAAACTCAGCTTTCGAATATCCCTGGGAAATTCGTCCGTGCTCAGACCCACCAGACAAATGACCTTGAAGGGGATGCTGCGCATGGGAAGCATGGCACAGAATGTGACACCACCCGAAATGAAACCTGAACCGAAAATGTTTTCTTCGAGGCTGTTGCGCAGACAGGTTTTGACGACTTCGATGTCAAGCTTATTTTCGAACTCAGAAACCTGAGCATTCGCCACCATCTGGTCAATTGTTTTTCGCAGTACCTGCAGGTCCTTTTCAAACGGTTCAGCACAAGAAAAGAGCTGATTCAAGATCGTGATAAACGTCGCCGCCCACTGACACATTGTTTTGGGTTGTTCCAAGCTGGCGCAGGTTTCAAACAGGCGGCTGAGAAAATCTAGAAAAGCACCGAGCAGCAGGCTGTCGTCTCCTTCCACCCCGTCATAGGGAAGGATGCCCGAAAACAGGTTTCGGTCGCTGCCCGTCATGGCCAGCCCAAGGAGCAAGCGTTGGATCCCTGCCCCCCATGTATTTTCGTTCACAGCCGGCAGTCCCAGACGGGAGCGGGATGCCGCGTCCTTTCCCCAGCGGATATTGAGATCCTTTACCCATTCCTCCAGGCGGGAGAGATCCGCTTCAGTCAGGCCGAACGTCTTTCTTATGGCAGGATGTTCCAGCAGATAAAGAACACGTCCCGCTTCCAGCCTGCTTTCCGCCAGTTCGAGTATGGCCATGAAACCCTCGATGACACGACTCTCTTTCAACATGCTTCTATCGGCGACGCTAAACGGGATACGCATGCTTTCTTCGGCAACGCTATCGAACACGGCATAGATGAACGGTGCGTATGTTTCAATATCCGGAATCATCACCAGGATATCCCGAGGCACCAGTTTAGGATCTTCCTCCAACATGGCGAGGATTCCGTCATGAAGCACCTCAATCTCCCGCATGGGGCTGTGACAGGCATGTACGAGAATACTGTTGTCTTCGGCAAGTCGGCCTGCGGTCTTGCGTTTTTCCGCTGTTGAACCAGCGCAATCCTCGGTTTGTGGATCAGATCGGACGGCTGGCTCCACCAAGTCGAGAACATCGCCTTGGATGGTCGAGAGCATGGATTGCCGTTTCGGCGGCTCGAACATCTCGATCGATTCAGCGTCGAGTTCACTGATCATGGAAATGAAATCTCTCCCGAGGGCCCCCATGGTCGAAAGAATCCTGTTTCCCTTGTCAAGATGCAGATCTAAGGCCTCGATGTCCTTGGCCACATAATGTTCCCTGATGCGGCGGATCTCCCTGTTGGTGACGATTTCACCCCAGTATTCCCTGCAGGGATTCATGAGGAATAAACTGACCGGGACGTGCTTGGACACGGCTGCCAATATCTCAAGATGAAACAAGGGCAGGTGCGAAATACCAAAGGCCGACACCCGTTGCGGGAGGCCTGGAACTTCGCCTTGGGTGCTTGACAGTCTTTCAAGCAACATGTCACGCAGGCGTGCGCGATGCATGGATGGCAGGGGTGGATGGATCGCCAGCCACAGGTCTGCCTGCCAATGCTGGTTGGGATTGTCGGGGGTCGCTCCCTTTTCCCAGTCAAGCATCATTGCGGGCCGGAAAACCAGGTATTGGTCAAACAGGTCTGCGATCTTACTTGACAACTGGAAAAGCTTTACACCGGCCTGGTCGTCCGAAAGGTAGGATCTCAGGGTGCCGTATGCAGACTTATGCAGGCATTCGGGCAAAACCTTCATAATTCTGAATGTCAACGCATGGGTCTCGAACATCGGGGATTCAGAAACACCGGGCAGCAACTGTTGACCCAAATAATTCAAAAAGGCGTTTGGAAAAGGAAAAAAGCAGTTGGCGCAGATGTGATTGATCCTGGCCAGTTCCATGGAGACCCACCGGGACATTCCCTGGCTCTGTACGATAACCAGATCCTTTTCGAGGGGCGAGGAAAGGGGCGCCCGCATTTCCTGGGCCAGCTGTTGCACGAGAATTTCGAGGCGATTGCTGGTAAACACCTTGAAACCGGGATTCGGCATACGTACACGGGATCGCTTCACAATTTTAGGTACCCATCAACCCGTTGAAAAATCGCTTGAAGCGCATCTGCCAGTAGGCCATCGTCACGCCAATAAACAGCCTCGGATCAAAATTGGGGTTTTTGATATCGGCGAAGGCCGACAAATAGTTAACATTCTCGGCCACGGAGAGGGTACATCCCTTGGCATGCAGATATTTTTTGCCCTTGTTTCTATAGGCTTTGAAAAGCGCTGCAAAGGTCTTGATCAACATGTCGTTCGTTTTGGTTTTTGTCTCATCCACTTCGTCATGTCTTTTGTAATCGCTTTCAATGCTTACTTTCTCACCGTCTAGCTCCCCTTCCCAACTGGTGCAACTACCGGCAAAAATGACCTTCTCGCCATCCGCCAGATTTAGGGGGCCCGCCACCTTGCCAACGACATAACGAATTTTTTTCATCTCTTTGTCAACGTCGGGATTAAAACCTCTGAAAATGTGCATGGCTTCCTGCAGTGCGCCCGGACATCCACCCCAGCAGTAATCGCGTGAATGTGCCTCCGGAAATGTTCCCACTGTACAAGACAGGTTGCTCTGCTTGTCAAAATAATCATCGATCCTTTCCATGCAGAATGCAAAGCCCTTGCTGTGCGCCCGGACTGCTTCCAATGGAAAATCGCCCAGAACCTCTATTTCCGTGATATCCATGGGGCCGAAGCCCCGCTCTGAGGCGAGGCGGAGGTGAACGACCTCCTTTGGATCTGCATGCACCATGTGACAGCCTACCGTGTCCACGGCACAGGAATTGACGCCCATCACAATGGCACCCAGCGGGAAAGGCGTCGGGGTCAGCATCATCTTCTGGCCCGCAATGATCCCGTCGATGGCAATAAACTTTGGCTGAATAACCTCCTGCAGGTCGGCGATTTTATGCTCCAGGAACTGATTGTGGTCCACAAGGCGGTGCCGGTCGTCCTGAATACCGATAAAATTCTTGAGGCTCAAGGTCATGCGGCTCCACGGATGGGCCTTAAACTTAGGCAAATTGATAAGAAAATCCGCATCGACCACCGGCTTGGGTATGAACAGCTGGCGTCTCAGGTTTTCTTGGCCCTTTATTTCGACGGGGACCTGCTTGACTTCGTCAAAATAATGGGTCTTGATGGCATGTTTTTTGATGATTTCAGGGTACCCGGCGTGCTTGAAGCTGAAACGGGTCGGTATGGTAATGCCGCAACGTTCCCCCACTGCAATCTCTTCGACATTTACGGCAAGTGATTTTGTGGCCGCAATCGCCCCGTCCAAAAACTCCTTGCGGGTAAAGGCATGTGGAAAAATATCAGGATGTGCCAGAACCGTATTCGGTTTCAAGAGGATGTTGCCCTCGGGTTTGACCCCCAGCTCCTGCATGCCCTCGCGGATGATGCCGGCGATTTTGTCTGCATCGTAATCGGTGCATTTTCTGATAATGACCCTGTGTTTCATGAAGTTCCCTCCACTGCGGTTGTCCGATCACCTTGGGGGATTGCGCCCGCTAGTGCGGTTCAAGTACGTGTGCTGGCAAAACAAAGCAGGTGAATTCGCCCCTGAAAACCGTTTTGTCCCCTCGAGTGATGGCAACATCTACGGTCTGTTTTTTGCCATTCACCATCTGAACCGACGCTCGCGCCTCCAACGTGTCCCCCACCTGAACCGGTTTAAGGAACTTGACATCCGCCGACCCGAGAACAACGTTGGGGTGGTTGACAGCCAGCATGGCAGCATGATCGGCCAACCCGAACACAAAGCCTCCGTGAACGAGACCGGTTTTATCCACAGCCATCTCCGGTAAGGCTCTCAATGCGACGCAGCTATGCCCATCCTCGATTCGTTGGGGTATGCCACACAAGGCCCGGTCAATGGCAAGGTGGGTACGAATATCCATCACGATCTATCTCCCGGAAGAAAAGCGAATAATGAAGGAGACGGCAGGTCTCCGCAAGTGAAGATTCGAAACCGCGTGCCAAGTCCGCGGTTTTTTTAAACAAGCAATACAGGCTGGTATCAACTTCTATATATGAACTGCATCTTGACCGAACCCAATTCGATCATGTCGAACTCATTCAGCAGGACAGACGCCTTGACCGCCACGTCATTGACTTTGGGTTTGGTCATGCCGCCCACATAGCTCAGATAGTAGCCCTTGGGTCTCTTGCTGACAGTAGCGGCTGTTTTTCCGATCATCAACCCCTTGACGACGATATCACAAGAGGCCTCTTTGCCTATCTTGATCAGTTTCTTTTTGATTTCCAATTCACCCTCACCACCGGCAAGGAACGATAAAACGCCCATCGATTCCTTTTTCCTGATGGTGCTGGCCACACTTCCGGAGCTTTTTGACAGCATGTCGCGGTACTTGTCGGTATCCATGACCATGGTTTTGTCCATACCGCCGGCACCGGCATCCACCCTTTCTTCTCCCTCGGCATACGCAAACACCAATGTGTGCTTGCCAATACTCACGGTGTCTCCATGCCCCAGCCAGTGTGTGGCAATGAGCTGGCCGTTGACAAAGGTGCCGTTCTTACTCTTCAAATCCGTCAGGAGGTATCCCTTGTCGATGGCATCGATCTTGGCATGCATACCCGAAACCGCCAGATTTTCAATCACGATGTCATTGCCCTCCCGGCGCCCAATCGTAATGTTTTTCCGCTGATCAAGCAGGAAGTCATTGATCTTTGTATCCTTAAATTTCAGTGTGAGTTTCGGCATGCCAACACCTCTTGGTATTATCGTTATCTATTAAAAATATTTGACAGAAATTTGAAAAATCCCCTTCCGGAAGATTTTGCATTCTTTACCTTCAGGACGACAACGGTCACGTTGTCACCCCCCATGCGTTGATTGGAAAGGTCCACCAGTTTCCGGCAGGCTTTCTCAGGTTTTTCCCTGGAGACAATTGCATGGATCTCTTCTTGGGTGATCTTCTCTGTCAATCCATCCGACCCAATCACAAGCACGTCCCCCTTGAAGCACTGTATTTCAGATATGTCGGCCTGGACTGTTTCGCTGACGCCCATTGCCCGGGTCAGCATATGTTTGTATTCATTGCCCAGTTCATTGGCATTGCCGGGGTCCAAGGCCTGCTGTTCGGCGAGAACCGTGTGGGGAACCGACAGCAATTCAATGTTTCCGTCATGAATCAGATAGATGGGACTATCACCTACATTGGCGGCGATGAGCGTGTTGTCCGTAAAATAGACCGATGAAACCGTTGAACCCATACCGCGGTAGGTCTCACTATTCTGGGCTGCCTGAAAAACACTCTTATTGGCCAGGTGGATGCCCGAAAGCAGGCGATTGGCTTCCTTGGATAACGATTCATCAAGATCCGCCAGCTCCTCGACATCATCATTCCCGTTGAATCGTTTGACGTAACCCCACAGGGTCTCCACCACCATACTGCTGGCAACCTCACCGGCCTGGTGTCCACCCATACCATCGGCCACCACATAAAACTGCTTATCATCGTTCAAAAAAAGCGAATCTTCGTTGTTCTTTCGCTTCATGCCAATATCGGTAATTCCCGCAGATTCAATATGATACATATTTTTCTTTTTTTTTCTCGTCAAGATTGAAGAACCTCACAGCAAGCAGCGACAGTTGCCGGCCGTCGACTGGTTGTGTTTATAACAAAAATGGATTCAGGTCAAGCATCGCGAGAAGAAGCGCCGCAAGATTTCGGTCACGCCTTTGAGATCATGCATCGCTTTTCTTCTTGCGGTCCCTCACGGCATCGATCCGCTTCCCAATTTCCCTTAGATGTGTGCACATCAAAGCGGCTTTTTGATAGCGCTTGTCCCTGTTTTTAATGAGGGCGTTGTTCAAAACGGTTATCAGCGGCTTTACGATATGGGGGTTGAATTTCCTCGGGTCCGGATGGGGTTCGGTCATGATTTGATGCATCAGCGCGGCCGGGTTGTCGGCATAAAAGGGAAGCTGCCCTGTCATGAGCTGGTACATCATCACGCCGAGTGAAAAGATGTCGGATCTGCCGTCGACCTTTTCACCTGAGAACTGCTCCGGGGACATATAGTATGGCGTTCCCTTGACGATGCCGGTGCGGGTCTGAGAGGTGGCGGTAATCCTGGCAATGCCGAAATCTGTAATCTTCACCTTACCGTTCTTCAAGAGCATGATATTGGCCGGTTTGATATCCCTGTGAACAATACCCCTTTCATGGGCATAAGCAAGGCCGTCCGCCACATCGGCCATGTAGTCGATCACTTTCCGCATCGGTATCAAATTCTCTTTTTTGGTATATTTTTCCAGATCTTCACCTTCCAGGTACTCCATGGCAATATAGGCCAGATCCTGTTCGTCCCCGGCATCGTAAATGGTGACGATGTTGGGGTGAGACAGGGTCCCGGCGCTTTCGGCTTCACGGAAAAACTTCTCCTTCAAGCCCTCTATTTCAGCAGGATCAAATTCATTGCTAAAACGAAAGGTTTTGATCGCGGTGGTGCGGTTGATTCTAGGATCTTTACCCAGATAAACGATTCCCATGGCACCTTTACCTAGCTGTTTTTCGATTTCATAGCGACCGAGGGTCGGTTTGATATCGGTGCCGGTTTCTACGAGACCGTCACTTTGGGTGCCGCCGGCCAGAAAGCCATCACCAAATACCATGGTCTCGCTGGCCTGGAGCAGCTTCTTCTTTCTCGCTGTCACATCCTTGAACCCGCTGTCGTTCTCCTCTATGTATTCGTAGACAGATGCAGCCTTGTTGAACTGGCGCTTGCGTTCATAGTCGAGGGCCAGGTTATAGAGAATATCCTTCATCTCATCGTTGACAGGTACCCGCCTGAGCTTGTCAAAAGCCATATCCAGCATCCCCTGGTTCTGGAAACTCAACCCGAGCATGCGGTTGGTCTCGGCGGACTCTCCTTCCACCTTGTCCCGATGCGCCTCCGTAACAAAATAACTGAGACTCACCACACCGATATAACCGATAATAAGTTCTAACAATGGATACATGGTCGGTATCCAGATCCCGCCGGAAACAAAGGCAAATACAGGCCCCCCGACGAATAGCAGCAGCAGTGCCGCAAACACGATCCCGGATAACAGCGCTTTAAGGCGCGGGAGTGCAAACGCGATAATGACACCGATACCGACGATCAAGCCCAGTTCGACCATTTCGGCCCAAGGTGGTTTTTGTATAAAGGCCTTGTTTAATATGGCCCAGATCGTGTTCGCAGTAAACTCACCCACGGGCATGGTCGGGTCCGTGGGGGTACTCAGTGGGTTCATAATACCCGCCGCAGAGGGGCTCACCAGGACCAGTTTGTTCTTAAACACGCTGCCCGGAATTTTATCGTTGATGACATCGAAGTAGGAAAAGTTGCCAAATGAATTTCGTGGACCCTTGAAACTGATCAGCATTTCCGAATAGAGCGTTGTGGGCACTGCCACTTTGGATCCAAGGTAGACCGCCGTCCCCAGGTCGACGCTGATATCCTGCATGGGTATATTTAAATAGAGGGCGGCCGCTCTTAGGGTGTAGGAGGGAAAGTAGCGCCCGTTGTATTCATAAAGAAGCCGTTCTCGCCTGGCGGTGCCATCCATGTCGTAACTTAAATTGAAATGTCCGATACCCTTTGCGGCTTGAAAAAAGGACCTGACCGGCAAAACCATTTCACTAGCCCTGGGAAGACTCAAACCGTCCTCATTACGGACATCTTGAATCGACTGGGCCATTATCAGAGGGTCGGTTTCTTCGTTCCTTTCCGCCACAACGACCGATTCCTTGAAAAATACCGGCAGCACCACATTCCCGGCCGCCTGGAATGCCTCCGTCAACTGCTTGTCATTGTCGAGTCGAACCTGAGCATCCTGAAGCATCCCGAGAAATGCGGTCCCCTTCTGTCCGGTCTTTTTTAATAGCTCTTTTTCAAAGGTCGCCGCCAGCGATTCAAGCTCACGCAGTCCGTCACTGATTTCAGCCTCGGTCAGAAGCAGATTGAGGCCGATAACCTTCGGATTCCCCGCGTTGATCTTCTGGATTCCCTTGGATAGCAGTGATCGCGGCCATGGCCAACGACCCAGTTTTTCAATGGAATCTTCGTCAATGTCCACCATGACGATGTCGCTCTCGGCTTCCGGTTCTCCCCTCAGCTTCATCATGACATCGTAGAACTTGAGTTCGAGCGTATCGATAAAATGAAATCGCACGAACCAAAGCCCAAGAAACAGGATCATGATACCCAGGCCCAGAACGAGTCCCGGGTGTCTTTTCAAGAAATTCATTTTCTGCCCTTTCATGTCTCCAATAGGTGAACTCAGGAAACTCAATGAATCATATTACTCTCGGACCCAGTCTTTTCTCTTACTTGGTCTTCATTGTATAAGACCCGTTCCAGTCTTGCGGCGGTGGTTTTATTTTATAGGAAGCACAACGACCTCTCAATTCTTTACTGGGGCCGTCATCCGGCAAAATGTTGAGAGCGGCATCAAATTTCTCAATGGCTGTGTCCCAGTGTTGTTGACGGTACAACTGAAGCCCTTCGGCATACAGGCGGGTCATTTTCAGTATGCTTTCATCGATATCTTCCGAATAGCCGAGGATCTGATAAACCGTTACCGGCTCGGCCTTGCCCATGACATTGATGGCATCGATTTCTCTACCCCATACACGCTGACTGGCTTTTTTGAACGTTGCGCCACACACCAGGGTGTATATCCCATAGATCTTGTTGACCCCTTCCAGTCGGGCGGCTGTGTTGACGGTATCTCCCATCATGGTGTAGTCCATCCGGCTTCGCGATCCCATGTTGCCGACAACTGCCAATCCCGTGGACAGGCCAATACGCATCTTCAGCTCCGGTTTGCCCTCCTGGCGCCATTTCTCACGCAGCACCACGAGCCGTTTCTGCATGTCCACACACGTCAGGCAAGCCGTCTCGGCCTGGTTTGCAAGTGCGTTGGGCGCACCAAAAAAGGCGATAATCGCATCCCCTTCGAACTTGTCCACAGTTCCTTCGCGCTTTAGTATAATATCCGTCATCTCGGTTAAAAATTCGTTCAAGAGCTCCACCAACGCCTGGGGTGTCAGCTTCTCCGAGATACTCGTAAAACCCTGCAGATCCGAAAAAAATGCGCTGATCTCCCTTTCCTCACCCCCCAGTTCCAGATGTTCGGGTGAGTCGATGAGCTGCTGTACGACCGTGGGGGCGAGATATGTGGAAAATGCATTGCGGATAAAGCGCTTCTGTCTCGATTCGGAGAGATATTTATACACCGTGATGCTGATATAGACAGAAACGATTACCAGCAAGGGGTAGACCATGTTCAGAATCCAGCCCTGCCGAGCAAACAGGTACTGGCAGAAAAAGATGTGACCGAAAAACAGAACACCGACAGTCAAAATCCCTATAAATACGCCGGCGCGTGGCAAAACAGCTCCCAGGATAAACCCGGCCAGGATAATCGCCAGTATATCGAATACCGCGGCCCATGTCGGATGGTACAAAAACGCTCCCCTCAGGGCGCTGTCGACGACATTGGCGTGAATCTCCACCCCTGGAAAAACACTGGAAAAAGGTGTCACCCGCATGTCGTAAATGCCGATGGCGGTTGCCCCGACAATAACCGCCTTGCCTTTTATGTCGCTCTCCGCCACCTTGCCGTTGAGGATGTCCGTTACCGGAATGTGCCTGAAACTTTTGGTATCCCCGCGATAATTGATCATGATGTTTCCCAGTTCATCCGTAGGGATGGCAATGTCGCCGAACTGGATTTTCTCGATACCATAATCCGCCACCACCACAAGCGGTTGTATATTCAAAAAAGCACTCAGGGTCATGAGGGACAGGGGTGCATACATTTCACCCGAATAATCGATAACGGCCGGTATCCAGCGAACCACGCCGTCCTTGTCCGGGATCATGTTGAAAAAGCCCGAATAGGGTGCTGCCTGACTAATTTCAGTGATATTTGCGTTGGCAACCCGGGCCTTTATGATAGGAACACCCATGGCTTTCTTTGAGTCATATTTCACCTGATCATAGCGCGAAGACTGGATATTTTTGCGTTGGATTTTGAGAAGTTCCTCGTCGTCGTCCCCGGAATGCAGTTTCTGCATCTGGAAAAAGTAACCCAGCACAACCTTTGCTTTTGATTCAGCAATGGCGCTGGCCAACAAGTAGTCGTTGTCCGACACCCGTTTTAACTCCTCGAGATAGGCACGGTCTTGGCTAGTGAGAATCGTGAGATTCTTCTCGATAGCCTCGATCGTCCTGACGACGCTCTTTTCATCCGGTTCGAGAAAACCGACATCGAAAGAGATAACCCTGGCACCTGCATTCGAAAGCGTATTCACCAGCGTGGCCATCTTGGATCTGGGCCAGATCCATTTGCCCTCTTTATCGATACTCTCTTCGTCAATGACGGCCAAAACCACATCGGACTCGCTCTCGGTGGCAGCCCTGCTGAGATAACGCAAATCAATGGTTTTCAGTTCCATCAGTTCCAGAAACGGTATTTCAATGAGATAAAAGAAGATACCGGCAAAAATCAGGAGTATGGATAGGGTCAAGGGGTTAAGGCTAATTAGTTTTTTCAGAGAAGATTTCATGGCGGGCAACCTCTGCAATGTAAAAAAAGGGATGAACGGCGCCACTCTATGTTAAGATGCCCGAAAAGTCAATCTTTGCATTGTTCGTTTTATCTGTTTACGATTGATCCGACGTTTCTGTTTGACGGATTTTTTCATAGTGGTTATAAATGAAGCGACCCGCAGCGAGCTGCTGGGTTCTTCAATCCTTTATGATCATTTAGACCAAATGAATCAATTTCACTCAGCGCCCCTATTTGCTGCAACGATATGGGAGATGAACCATCTATTTTTAGGAGACGAGACCATTGAAAGGACAAGAGATTACACGGATTGAAAAGCTTCGGGCGCTGATGAAAAAAAAGGATATCGACACTCTCATGGTTTCCACGGAGGAGAATCGTCGCTATCTGAGCGGCTTTACCGGAGAGGACACCCAATGTGATGAATCCGCAGGCTCGTTGTTTATCAGCGGGCACGAATTGATCCTGGCTACCGATTCCCGCTTTGACCTGCAAGCAAGCCATGAAGCCCTGAATTTTGATATTGTTTGCTATCGGGAAGGTCTTGAAAAAGCCTTGCCGGGCATATTGAAACGGCTGAGGTCGAAACGCTTGGGATTCGAGTCCGTACGTATGTCTTACCAACAGTTTCAAGCGCTCGAAAAGATAATCTCGTCTGCGAGGATGGGTACCGAGATGGTTTCCACAGAAGGTGTCGTCGAACACCTTCGCGAAATCAAAGATGAAGAAGAAATTGAAAAAACCAGGCAAGCCCTGCTACTGGCGGAAAAAGCATTCCAACGGGTGCTCCAGGAAATTAAACCGGGTATGACGGAAAAAAAGATTGCCTGGCTGCTGGAAAAAGAGATGCGTGAAAGCGGGGCACAAGCCCTGTCTTTTCCATGCATCGTTGCATCCGGCCCGAACAGTGCTCTGCCGCATGCCATTCCCGGGGATCGTGCATGGATGAAGGGAGAACCGCTTCTATTCGACTGGGGTGCCAAACTGAATGGATATTGCTCAGACACGTCCAGAACCCTTTTCTGCGGCACCGCTGACAGCACATTCAAAAAAGTGTTTCAGACCGTTGTGGATGCCCAGAAAAAAGCCATCGACGCCATTCGGGAAGGCGCCGGCACTCAAGCGGTAGACCGTATTGCCAGGGACCATATAGAAAACAAGGGATTTAAAGGAAAATTCGGGCATGGTTTAGGACACGGGACTGGGCTGGCCGTACACGAAGCACCCCGTTTGAGCCCGCTGAAAGACAGTGTACTAAAGACAGGTATGTTGGTCACCGTGGAGCCCGGCATCTATCTGCCCGACTGGGGCGGGGTAAGGGTTGAAAACCAGGTTGTCGTTCGTGACAAGGGTGCGGAAGTGCTGAACACGCTTGCCGAGGACTTTTCTCCTGAGGTGCTGAAATTACACTAAGACCCAAGCTGGACAAGGAAATCACTGACAATGTCTGACATGGACGCTCTGGCCGATCAGTATCTGCATTATATCCTGGTGGAAAAAGGGCTTGCAAAAAAAACCATCACCGCCTACAGCAGGGACATCGTCAGGTATCTGGCCTATTTAAAAAAAGTCCGCATCCACGGCATCGAAAAAGCCGATACCAGGATCATTCTTGACTATCTCGTCCATCTCAAAGACCAGGGCTTGGGAACCAGCTCCAGAGCCAGACACCTGGTGACCATTCGGGGGTTTTATTCATTTCTGGTTCAGGAAAAGCATATCCCCAAGAATCATGCCAAGATTGTTACGCTCCCCAAACGACATGTCGCACTGCCGGATGTGCTGACCGTCAATGATGTCAGAAACCTGTTGGATGCACCGGTTCCGACAACACCGTCCGGTGCGCGAGACGCGGCAATGCTCGAACTCCTATACGCCGCCGGATTGAGAGTTTCCGAGCTCATTCATCTGAAACTGATGGATGTCAACCTGGACGGGTGTTTCCTGCGCGTATTGGGCAAGGGGTCAAAAGAGCGCGTTGTCCCCTTTGGCAGCTATGCAAAAAATAAAATCGACAGCTATCTCGAAACGGCACGACCCGCGCTTCTGAAGGGACGGATGAGTGCCTATCTATTTGTTGCCAGAGCCGCCAAGCCCATGACAAGACAAGGGTTCTGGAAGCTGCTGAAAAGATATGCTCAAAAATGTGGCTTGTTGAAACACATAACGCCGCATACCCTGAGGCATTCGTTTGCCACCCATCTCCTTGAAGGTGGGGCTGATCTGCGTACGGTTCAGGTCATGCTCGGGCATGTTGACATTTCCACCACGCAGATATATACGCACATTGCCCAGAAACATTTAAGGGAAGTTCATATGAAATATCATCCAAGAGGCTAATCAATGCGTCAACCCAGACAACTGGGATGGTGGATAAAGGGCAGCGACAGACCTGGGCTGGGACAAGGTGCCCTATACGCAGCCATCAAACAGGTGCGAAAACCGATTTACGTCATCGATGCCAAAGGGCAACTCGGTGTCGCCCAAGGCGGCGGCGTCGTCAGCGCAAGCCTGCCGCTCAGTGATCCCACATTTAGGGAGGGGCAATTCCCCTGGATGGCGTTTGTGCCGCCGCTGCACCCAGCAAGCATGGGAAGTCCTGATTTCATCCGCACCCATGGGCTTCGGTACCCTTACGTTGTCGGTGCTATGGCCAACGGAATAACATCCACAAAAATGGTTGAAGCTGCAGGACGTGCCGGCTTACTGGGTATTTACGGCGCCGCAGGTCTTCCCCTACCGCAAATTGAAACCGCGATTCGGCACCTTCAAGCAAAGATGGGTGGACTGCCGTTCGGGTTCAATCTGATTCACAGCCCCAGTGACCCGAATTTGGAGCTGGAAACGGTTCGTCTCTATCTCAAATACGGTATTCGTCTGATCAGTGCTTCCGCTTTCATGGACCTGACGCTCCCGCTGGTATATTACCGTCTAAAAGGCGTCCACCAGAACGAACACGGCCTTACGCTAGCCCGTCAAAAAATCATTGCCAAGATATCACGCGAAGAGCTTGCTAAAAAGTTCCTGGCACCAGCGCCCGATAAATTCATCCAGGCACTCCTGGAAAGAGACTGGATCACCCCCCAAGAGGCCCGCTTGGCAGAAACCCTTCCCATGGCCGACGCACTGACGGCAGAAGCCGACTCCGGGGGCCACACTGACAATCGGCCGGCACTGGCCCTGCTTCCTACAATGCTATCTCTCAGAGATCGGGCGATGACGGAGTATCATTTCGACACCCCGGTTTGCATCGGACTGGGGGGAGGCATTGCCACGCCTGAGTCGGCTGCGGCGGCATTTGCCATGGGGGCGGATTTTATTGTAACGGGTTCCATCAACCAGGCTTGCGGAGAAGCCGGCACCTCTGACATCGTGCGTCAGATGCTTTCAGAAGCCGGGCAAGCCGATGTCACCATGGCACCGGCAGCGGATATGTTTGAAATGGGTGTCAAGGTCCAGGTGTTGAAACGGGGAACCATGTTTCCCTTCAGGGCAGGCAAGCTATACGAGCTTTATACCGCCCATGACAGGTATGAAGATATTCCAGCTTCCAACAGAAAGGTTATTGAAAGGGATTGTTTTCGCAGATCCTTCGATGAGGAATGGGCCAACACAAGGGATTTTTTTCTCGACAGGGACCCCAAACAGATCGAAAGAGCGCAAAAAGATCCCAAGCATCAAATGGCGCTGGTTTTCCGCTCTTATCTGGGCCAGTCATCCAACTGGGCCAATACAGGAGACCCCTCCAGGAAGATCGATTATCAAATCTGGTGCGGACCGGCCATCGGTGCCTTCAATCAGTGGGTAAAAGGGTCCTTTTTAGAATCGGCTCAATACCGGCAAGTTGTCGTCGTTGCCCTCAATATTTTGCTCGGAGCGGCCATCGTTACCCGAAGACAGTGGCTCAGGCAGCAGGGAATTCCCCTTGCCGGTGTCCCCACTCGTATACAGCCACTTGAAAGCGATGCAATTCAGAACCTGCTCGAAGAAACTGAAACCTGATTCCGGAGCGTATGTTATACGGGTTGGTTGACGATATTTACCGCAGCGCTTTCGGAACGTTATTCTGACGCATTAGATGGCCGGGATAATTGAAGAAGCTCGCAGCAATCTGCGGGGAATGCGCTCGCTGTTGCGGTTCATTTCGCGTTCGCCGAATCCCGAAAGTTATGCTGCAAGTCAACAGTTAGGGGTTTCAGTCTTGGCCTGTTTCTTCCCGCAACCGTTCTGTAAAAATCTGATGAAGGTTCGAAATATACAAAATCCTGGCCGTTATCCCGGCCGGCGCAGCGTCTGATCTGTCGATCCCGGGAGCGGCCTGGCCTTCTTTGAGCCAATTTTCTATATAGCGTTCCGTAACGATCCAGGCACCTTTCCCCAGTGATCTTTCCTGGTCAATCATCCTGCGAATCAGGTAAGCGTACAACTGTCCGGACCCCTTGCTTTCAGGGTTCTTGAAAATACAGATACGATATTCCTTGACGGACGGTTGGACCGAAAGCTGATTTTCTGGGTTTGCATATGAAAAGAACTGGCCCGTTATCCATTCCTTCAAATCTTTCAAGATGATTTTCGTTTCCGGAATCGAAAACTTTAGATCAGCCACCAGATGTCCGCCCAGGTAGACCACAAAGGCTTCTGTCAAACTGTACTGGCGCGCAAAACCCGATTGGAGCCCCCCCAGTGGATCGGGTGCTAAAAATTCGCGCGACCACCGTTTCCAGCGCGATAATCTAAAACCCAGTCTGGCGGAAAGCTCCCGGTTGAGATAAAAGCGTATCATCATAGACTTCCAAACGCTCGGTTGTTAAGTTGTGATATTAATATAACAAGTTATTTTTTTGTGGTCAATACTTGATAATATGCTATTGATACACTATATTGTTTAAATAATCTTCAACACCGTTACCCAAACGCGTTTTCGTGGAATCGACGATTCCAGGGTGCCTGAAAAATGAATATCACTGACAGCAAATTGAATGTTACGCCCATCGCCATCATCGGGATCGGCTGCCTTTTCCCGGGCGCACCCGGGCTGAAGGCATTTTGGCAGCTTCTTTACCAGAAAAAGGATGCCATACGAAGCGTCCCTGCTACACACTGGTCCGCTGAAGATTACTTCCACAAAGATCCTAAAATGCCGGACCATGTCTACTGCCAGCGGGGTGCCTTTTTGTCCCCTATCGATTTCGATCCTTCTGAATTCGGTATACCGCCTTCATCCCTGGAAGCCACCGACACGTCCCAACTCCTGGCCTTGATAACCGCAAGAGATGCACTCGAAGATGCAGGCTACGGTCAGGACGCGGATTTCAACAGGGATAACACCAGCGTTATTCTGGGTGTTACCGGTACACAGGAACTGGTCATTCCCCTGGGTGCACGACTCGGCCACCCCATCTGGCGACGGGCCTTGAAAAAAGCCGCTGTCCCCGAAAAAACAGCCCTTGAGGTCATGAACAGCATTTCAGAGGCGTATGTACCCTGGCAGGAAAACTCATTCCCGGGCTTACTGGGCAATGTGGTTGCCGGAAGGGTTTGTAACCGCCTGAATCTCGGCGGCACGAATTGCGTCGTGGATGCAGCATGTGCCAGCTCCCTGGGTGCCCTGCACCTTTCGCTGTTAGAACTTCAAACCCATAAATGTGAGATGGTCGTCACCGGCGGCGTGGATGCCATCAATGACATTTTCATGCATATGTGTTTTTCGAAAACACAGATCTTGTCACCCACCGGCGATATTCGGCCCTTTTCCAAGGATGCAGACGGAACCGTACTCGGGGAAGGGGTCGGCATGATGGTGCTTAAACGGCTTGCTGATGCCGAAAGGGACGGCGACAGAATCTATGCCGTCATCACGGGTATGGGTTCCTCAAGCGACGGTAAATCGCAAAGCATCTATGCACCCAGGGTCGAAGGTCAGGCAAAAGCAATCCGCAAGGCCTATGAAGCGGCTCGAATCGATCCAGCGACCGTCAGAAACATCGAAGCCCATGGAACAGGCACCAAGGTCGGAGACAAAGTCGAGTTTAGGGCTTTGAAAAAAGTGTTCGGTTTTAACCCTGAGCGCCCCAAAAACTGTGCCATCGGATCCGTCAAATCCATGATCGGGCATACCAAGGCCGCCGCAGGTTCAGCCGCTATTATCAAGACCGCCCTGGCTTTAAAGAACAAAGTCCTGCCCCCTACCCTGAAAGCCGAACACCCCGATCCTGATCTCAACATGGCAGCGTCTCCTTTTTATATCAATTCGGAAGCCCGTCCCTGGTTTCCCGACAAAGACTTCCCCAGACGATCGGGCGTCAGCTCATTCGGTTTCGGTGGCAGCAATTTCCATGTTGTGCTGGAGGAGCACACCCAGGAGAAGACAGACATTTCATGGGACGGTTCCGTTGAACTCTTTGCCTATTCTGCCCAAAGCGTAAAGCAGATGCATCAACAGCTGACAGAGCTGAGAACGACTGTCGCAGGGGGTATGTCATGCAATGACCGGGCCCGCGCGGCCGAGCAAACCCGGCGCCGGTTTGGTCCTGACCATCCATTCAAGCTTGTCCTGGTCCATGATCTCTCCCCAAAAAACACAGACCCGGACGAATCCCTGAGACAACTTCTCGTGGATGCATCTTCAGGCCTTGAATCTCATTCCGGCCAACATGCCTGGCAACTGAAAAACATCTACTTTGGAAACCGATCGACCCCGCAAAAAACGGCCTTTTTGTTTCCCGGACAGGGGAGCCAGTACGTGGGTATGGGCCGCGATCTTGCCTGTATTTTTCCAAGTGTCATGCAATTGCTGGAACGTGCCAATACCGCGCTGGGACCCCATCGGCGCTTAACCGACGATATATACCCTGTGCCGTCTCAACACATGCAAACCCGTCAGGCGCAGGAGCGGTTGCTGCGACGCACGGATATCGCCCAACCCGCCCTTGGCGCCATCAGCTTGGCCATGGCCCGCATACTGGAAAGCTTTGGCATTCGACCTTCCGCAACCTGCGGTCACTCCTTCGGTGAGCTGACAGCACTCTGCGCGGCAGGCTGGATCGATGAGACCACGTTCCTAGACCTGGCCGTTGCGCGGGGCAGCGCCATGGCCGAGGCCGCCAAAAAGAATGGCCGCGGCAGCATGCTGGCCGTGAATGCCCCACTGGAACATCTAAGTGTATTTGCCGACAACACAGCCGATCTGGTTCTGGCGAACCGAAACAGCCCGCAACAGGGTGTTCTGGCTGGAACGGAAGAAGCCATCGACCTTGCCCGGACAGCGATGAAGGCTAGCGGGTTTCACTGTGTCCTGCTACCGGTATCGGCGGCTTTTCACAGCCCCCTGGTCGAAGGAGCGCAACGACAGTTTCAAAAAGCGCTTGAAGCGTGCGCCATTGCACCCACTGACATACCGGTTTTCGCAAACAACACCGCCGAGGCCTACCCAAGGGATATCGAAAGCGTCAAATCGATCCTGGGCAAGCAGATCCTGGAGCCGGTTCTTTTTATGGCTGAGATCCAGCGCTTGTACGATCAGGATGTGCGCACCTTTGTGGAAGTGGGTCCTAAAACGGTCCTCAGCGGTCTCGTTCATTCGATTTTGAAAGACCAACATCACCATGCCATTCCCATGGACGCCTCCAACGGAAAAAGCTTCGCTATCGGCGATCTGGCAAGAACGCTTGCATTTCTAACAACCTTGGGGCATCCGGTCCATTTGGCTGCATGGGAAGACCCCGCAGCCCCCAAAAAGGCCCGTCGAATGCAAGTGCAGATTCTGGGAGCCAACTATCGGCGCCCCCGTGAGCAAAGACCGGACCCATCCATTAACGTGCCAATAGACAATGGCACTAAGCCCTCTGATATACGACATCGCACGGAGATCTCGCTTGATGAGGACCGGACAGCAAGCCTTGGGCTATCACACCCTGGCGCTAAAACCCAAAAAGAGACTAAATCGATAGATAAGACCATGAAAAATACATCGAAATCCCATGCCCCGTCAGCGCTTGTAGAAAACGCCCTCCGCACGGTCCAGGAAGGGCTCAAATCCATGCAGGCGCTTCAGGCCCAAACAACCGAGGCCCACAAGAAATTTCTTGAGACCCAGTCAGAGGCCGGGCGCTCCCTGCAGCGCATGATGGAAAGCATTCGACAAATGTCCGAAGTTGCCCTGGGTATTGCCCCGCAGCATAGCCACCTCCCCGATACAATCGCTTCCCCGACACGAAGCGAAACCGGTTCGGCATCCACTGACTCCCTGCCCCTGGAAACTGAAATACAAACCGAACTATCGACCGATGCCCGCCGCCGAAGACAAGCCCAAATGGCCCCCCCTAGCCTGCCAGACGCCCCCCGGAATGAACCGCAGCAGCGTGTGCATACCCCTTTGCCAGCCGCAGGTCAAGCCGGCGAGGCTGAGACGAATGCCGCCCCTGATACCCACGGCCCCCAGCCGTGCCCTGGCGAGCACGTTATTACACATTGTCAGCGATCTCACCGGGTATCCCATGCAGATGCTCGACATGCATATGGATATCGAATCAGACCTGGGTATCGACTCCATCAAACGGGTTGAAATTTTGTCGACCCTCGAAGAAAAACTGCCCCATTTGCCTGCCATATCACCGGATATCATGGGCGGTCTAAAAACCCTAGCCCAAATTGTGGACGCCCTGGGTGGGACATCGCCAAGCATCGGCGTTGAACACGACCCTGCGGACAAGACGTCACAAGATCCGGATCCGGTGCGCCACCCTCCGGAGGATACGACCGTCCATGTTCGAATGCTGATGATCGAAATTGTCAGCGAATTGACTGGCTATCCAGCCGACATGCTGGGTCTCGACATGGATATCGAGTCTGATCTGGGCATCGACTCCATCAAGCGAGTCGAAATTCTTTCAACCCTCGAAGACCGACTGCCGGGGCTCCCCCAGGTGACACCGGAGGTCATGGGCAGCCTGAAGACCCTCGGGCAGATAAGCGATTACCTGACATCAGGTTCCGACAAAAACGATCTGGGCGAGCACGCGACTGATCGGCCTGCTGCGCCTGCTCCCTCGACAGCGACACCGGAAAAGACCCCACAACCCGCCGGCGAGTTGGCATCCGATATCGAGCGACACAGCGTCAGCGTTACAAACAGACCGCTGTCCCAAGTCGATTATCAAACCCTACCCGCCGACAAACGCATATACGTTATCGGATCGGCCTCGGGTCTTGGGAAAGCGCTCGTTGACACCTTTGCCGCCCATGACATCCAGGCATTCCAATTGCCGTTCTCTAAGGTGTCCAGTGTCCTGGATGATACGCACGATATCTCCGATGCCGCAGGGCTGGTGATTCTTCCAGATTCTCACCCTGGCGATGACCAGGCAGATGACACCTATCTTAATAAAGCGTTTCAATTGGCCCGTTGTTTTGCACCGATTCTGATTCAGAACGCCCAGGCGGGCTTGACCCTCTTTGTTGCCGTTACACGGCTCGACGGTGCCTTCGGTTTTAGAAAAGGGGCCCTGGGAAACCCTGTTTCCGGAGGCCTGGCTGGACTGGTAAAAACAGCCGCTATTGAATGGGACGGCGTCGTCTGTAAAGCGCTGGATCTCGATCCTGCCTGGACGGATGTGGCGGAAATGGCAATTGGGATCACCGCAGAAATTCTGGGTGCGCCAGCCCATGACCGTGTAGAAGTTGGACTCGACGGTGAAAACCGCTATGCCCTGGAACTTACGCCCCTTCCCTACCACAAGGATGCCACGGTCCAATTAACCCTGGAGCCCATGGATGTGGTAGTCATTGCCGGCGGTGCCCGGGGGGTGACCGCTGCAGCGGCCATTGCACTTGCCGAACATGTGCCATTATCGTTCGTTCTATTAGGAAGGTCTCCCATGCCCTCCCCGGAGCCGGCCTGGTTAGACGCCCTTGAAGACGAACCGGAAATGAAAAAAGCCATTCTCGCAAACGAATTCAACAACAACGGCGCTTCGCCCAAAGATATTGAATCGTCCTACAGGCAACACATGGCCAACAGAGAGGTCATGGCGACCTTGCGAAAACTTACCACCGCGGGATCACGCGTCCGATACGAAACCGCCGATATCAGGGATGCACATAGGGTTGCGTCCCTTCTCGAAGATGTCCGCAAGTCCCTCGGTCCGGTTCGCGCCATCATTCACGGTGCAGGTGTTATTGAAGATCGACTTATAAAAGACAAAACCCTGCAACAGTTCAAGCGGGTATATGAAACAAAGGTCAAGGGGTTCCGGTCGCTTATGGATGCTACGTCATCCGATCCGCTGAAATATGTCGTTGTCTTCTCTTCTGTGGCGGCCCGTCTGGGCAACAAGGGCCAGGTGGATTATGCCATGGCCAACGAAGTCCTGAATAAGGTCTGTCGCAGAGAGGCCAGGCAACGAAAAAACTGTCGGGTCATCGCTATCAACTGGGGCCCCTGGGATGGTGGTATGGTATCGCCCGGTCTGAAACGGGAATTCCTGAAAAGCCGGATCGCGCTCATTCCGATGCAAGCCGGGGCCCGCTGCATGCTGCTCGAAATGAGCCAGACTGGCACGCACCCGGTTGAAGTCGTGCTGGGATCATCGCTGCCCGCTCGTGGCATCGCCAACACCACCAACAAGGAAAACCGGACACCCGGTCTGGATCTGTCGTATCCCATGTCACTGACCTTCAAGCGTGAAATCGATACCATCAACCACCCCATTCTGGATGCCCACATCCTGGATGGCAAACCGGTTGTTCCCTTGGCTCTGATAGCGGAATGGTTTGGGCATGGCGCACTGCACGGCAACCCCGGGCTGGTACTGCACGGTATTGACGACATGCGTGTGCTTAAGGGCGTCAAACTCGATCAACAAAAAAAACTGATCCGTCTCTTTGCCGGAAAGGCCGATCGCAAGGGCTCTCTTTTTGAAGTCGGTGTCGAGTTGCGGGACGGTGTTCTCGAGGGCAAGGATGTCGTTCACTCGAGGGCAAAAGCCATTTTGACTGAGACGCTCCCTGCTGCACCCCTGTTTGAATCGACCCGTTCGCAAGCTTCGAAGGGGTATCCCCGCAGCATGGAAGAGGTGTATGACAAAATCCTTTTTCACGGTCTCGCGTTACGGGGTATCAAAGAAATTACCGACTGCGCATCCTGGGGAATATCCGCCAGAATATCTTCGGCGCCGGCGCCGGAAGTCTGGGTCAAAGAACCCCTGAGAAGCACCTGGATCAGCGACCCCCTTGCTTTGGATTGTGCCTTCCAACTCGCGACGCTCTGGTGCTACGAAGAAACCGGCACGGTCTCATTGCCTAGCTACTGCAGGCATTACCGGCAGTATTGTTCGACATTCCCCGCTGACGGCGTTATGGCCGTGCTGCAGGTCACGGACGTCACGGACCACAAAATGACAGGTGATTTTACCTTGGTAGACGCAGACAGCAGGGTCGTGGCAGAGCTCAAAGGCTACGAAGCCATCATGGACGCCTCGCTCTACAGGGCCTTCAAACCGCACCTGGCGTCATGAGTCCATAATAGCGGTTTCACCTGCCACAACCACATGACATGTCAATACGACCAAGATTTCTCACCCAACAATGGAGACAACACCGTGCCCCAGCCTGAAGACACCATCGCCGTCAATGTGGTGGTCGAAATGACCGCCACTTCCCTGAAAGCCATCGTCGAGAACGCCAAACGCCTGTCAGGCCGAAATGAAAATGGACATTACACGGTGGACACCGCGGACAAGGTCGCTGAAATGATTTCACGCTTTCTTCTTGAAAAGAAGTTTGAAGACTTCGTAACCAACGCCGAAAATTACCGTTGAAAAGCGTCGCTAGAAGATAGGTCTTGACATCCGTTGGCTGAAGCGCTAATTCGCCCATAATGTTGAGGTTATGTCAGGTTTTTAGAACCATCCCGGCCTTTGTCCGGGGTGGTTTTTTCATTTTAAAGACCCACTTTGGGTTTTTTTGCCGCTGTCATAAATTTTCCGTTTGATTATCGCCTGACGCTTCGGCGGCTGAAGGAGAGCTCATGGCCGTAAAAATTTCCGTACTGCTTGCCTATTTTCTGATCATTCTGTGTATCGGTTTTATTGCCAGGACCAAACTCAAGTCGCCCCCGGAAACCTACTTTCTGGCCGATCGTCAATTCGGCACGCTGATTCTGTTGGGCACCATGGTGGCAACCAATTTCTCGGCCTTTACGGTCTTTGGCACATCCGGCGCCGGTTACCGGGATGGGTACGCCTTTTTCCCAATCATGGGATTCGGCACAGGCTTCATGGCGCTGACGTTCTGGATCCTGGGCAGAAAAATCTGGCAATTGGGCGAAAACCAAGGCATCGTCACACCACCGGAACTCGTCCGATCCCTGTATCAAAGCCCCACACTCTCACTGCTATTTGCCTTGGTCATGATCCTTTTCACCATCCCTTACCTGGCATTACAGCCCATGGCTGCCGGCTATGCGTTGGAGGCGCTCATCGGTCTGCCCTACGTTTATGGCTGCCTCCTGGTTACGGTCATTATCCTTCTCTACACCCTCAAGGGCGGCCTTCGGGCGGTTGCCTGGACCGACATGTTTCAGGGGTTGGTCATGTTTGCCGCTGCTTGTCGCTTCACTGGTCATTGTCGCCAACCATCACGGCGGATTTGTGGAAGCACACCAGAAACTCTTTTCTTCGCACCCGCAATTGTTCTCACGACCTGGCGTCAGCGGAAGATACACCTATGGCATATGGTTCAGCTACATCATGCTGTGGTTCTTCTGCGACCCCATGTTCCCACAGCTCTTTCAGCGCTTCTTCACGGCCAGGAATCCGAATGTCATCGCCAGAACCATGCTGTTCTACCCCCTCATCTGCACCCTGGTGTTCTTCCTGCCCATCTCGGTGGGGGTCATGGGACATCTGTCATTTCCTGACCTGGCCGCCAAAGAGGCAGATCGCATCCTGCCCATGACGCTTACCCTGATCTCGGGTGATTTCATGGCCGCGCTAGTGTTGGCTGCCGGTCTGGCCGCCCTGATGTCCACCATGGACTCGCAACTCTTGACCATGAGTTCCATCTTCAGCCGCGATATCCTCCCCTTGCTGGGCAGCGCCAAAAGTCAAACCAGCGTCAGCGGGCGCGTGTTTGTCATTTTATTGAGCATCGCCGGATTGCTGCTTGCCCTGAAGCCACCGGCGACGATCCTGCAGATCGCCACCCAGACATTTACAGGCCTGGCGGTCCTGTTTCCAACGGTTCTCTTTGGATTGTATTTGAAACGGGTTTACGCGGCAGCAGCCATTTTGTCAATTCTGGCCGGTGAAGGGGTCATGCTGCTTTTTTATTTCAAGCTTTGTCCGGCGGGTGCTTTCCTGCCGGTGGTATGGGTCATGCTGGCGACATTTGGCACCTATCTCGCCGTCCATGGCGTGCGTTGGCACCAGGAAGGACGCACGGCCATGGCCAAACCCGCATGGCTTTCAAACGGCTACGTGTACCTATTCATGGCTATTTTTATCCTGGGGATGGATTTCTGGGCCTGGGGTCGCACCAGACCGCTGTTTTTAGGGCTGCCGGCCTGGATGTTCTATTTTGTGGTTCTATCGGCATTGCAAACGCTGGGGATGGTGCTTCTCCGACGCGCGTCATCTTCGAGATGACCGCTAGATCAGGATGGTTTATAGCGGCTGTATCACGTCACGGCCGACAAGAAAAAAAGGGAGAAGCCACGCAAATTTTCGGGCTTCTCCCTTATGCTTTTATACCGGTACGCGCTTAGGCCTGTGGCATCCTCACGCGCCTCAGGTCACAACCGGGCCTCGACCTAAATGGTACCCGAGATGGTGACTTGGATATCCACATTATAGGTAACGCTGTAACTATCGAGCTCAACATCATCGCATGTTACACAGTAGGAGAATTCCTCGCTTCCGGTTCGAAAGATAGTAATTGATCACACCGATTTGTGCTTCCGTTAGGATATCGTTCAAAGGTCCTTCCGTACCATTGATGGCGGTTTCGGCAATGGTGATGGTGGGTTGAGACCCGGAAATGGTCAGGCTGCAGCTGAAGGAGGCAACGGTGTCGGGCAACCAGGTGGCTGTATAAGTGCCTTCCATGTACCGTAACTCCACATCGTCAATATCGACCTGATCCAGATCCTCGATCTCATCCTCAACCGCCGCCAAAGCTTCATTGATGGTCAAGGTGCCACAGTTGGCATCTCCGGCCGCAAGTATGGATAGGGTGTTGACGGATTGATCAACCGTTATCGGGTCAAGTTCAAATGTGGCATTGGCATCAAAATCAACATCGACAATGTCTTTTGCGTCGTCTTCGCTGGTTCCCACCAAGGTCATAAACCCCATAACAATGGCGCAAAAAATACCGAGAAAACGCAATGTCTTAAATGTGCCCGCTTTTGACAAAATCATTTTGACCTCCTTTTCGGTAAGCTG
The DNA here is from genome assembly GCA_963701385.1 of uncultured delta proteobacterium. Lineage (GTDB taxonomy): Bacteria > Desulfobacterota > Desulfobacteria > Desulfobacterales > B30-G6 > B30-G6. The sequence continues at coordinate 354,273 of CAVOZW010000009.1, read as the reverse complement.
TTCAACGGGGTTATTGAAAAGATCGTTCAGGGCTTGTACGATCTGGCTGTCAGTCTTCCCCTTGTAGGCCGTGGAGACCACAAATCTATTGATAAATAAACCAGCGTCACGTAGTTTAACCGGAAAAAGGCCGGGGGAATACCGACCATTGCTAGATAGTACCCACCCACAAATGGTCTTTTCGCGCTCTGCCGGCGTTGGAAGACATGATTTAACGCCTCAAAATAGCACCCTATTCCTGCGGGTTAAATCTGCCTTCCGCCTTGGCAAAACACGAAAATCTCTATTTGTGGACGGACACTAGATAGACCAACAGTATACGTTTAGATTTCAGGGTTGTCAAAAGAAAATTTCGATGGGGACGATCAACGATGAAGCAAGTCAAGGCAGTACCTGAACGCTTTTTTAACCGGGTTCAGTTTTTTATCGGGTTCTCGGCGCTTTGCTTGGGCGGCCTGATTTACGTGACGCTGCGATCACCAGGACGCATATACGCTACAAACTATTTCGGTATCCACGATAGGATATTTGAGGTTTCATCACCGATATTGCATACGCTCGCTAACAGTATGCCCGCATTTCTGCACGTTTTTTCGTTTATTCTCATCAGCGCATCATTTGTCACCTACAGCAAAAAAACATACGCTGCCATTGCTGTCGGATGGCTTGTGGTTGACTGCTGCTTCGAGCTGGGCCAAAAATATAAAAGTCTGGCAACGCGACTGCACTTCGATTTTTTTGAGTCCATCCCTTTTCTGGAAACCACACGCAATTTTTTTCTTCTGGGCACCTTCGACATAGGGGACATCATCGCCTTCGTATTGGGGACGGTCTTTGCTTTTTGGACCTTAGTGGCGACATCCAGATTCGCTCGCTAGGCGTGCGGCACGCAGTCGATCCGCGCAGTCGCGTCGTCGCCGAGAATACGCTCAGTGGTGCGGTTCAATCGGTACGCTGGCCTTGTAGATGACCCCTTTGCCTTCGATGGTATAAGCCGGTACCGCAGCCGGTATCAGTACGGACGAACCCTTTGCAAAGGCCAAGCGCTTCATGTTGCCGGCATCCGTTATGCTGTGATTACCGGCGGTGCAAAGCAGAATCTCAACGCTCCTTGGTGCTTGACCCGACCCTAGCTTGGCGTTGTCCAAGGCAAGGACCGACAGCTCGAATTCTTCAGCAGGTGTCCGGTAATAACGCACATGCGCTTCCCGGTTTTCAGGTGCCAGAATGTCGACCTGCTTTTCCTCGAAAGACAGGATGTGCATCAATTCATCGACATCCACGTGCTTGGATGTCAACCCTCCCCGCAGGACATTGTCGGAGTTGGCCATGAGCTCGATTCCCACCCCGTCCAGGTAGGCGTGCAGCTCACCCTCTTTCAGGAAAAGCGCTTGCCCCGGTTGAAGGTAAACCAGGTTGAGTATGGCCGGAAAGATGGCACCGATATCGGATGGATATGCCTCATGCAGTCTGACAATCCAGTCAAATTCGGGTCGTGCATGCAAAAGGGCTTGGGCATGCCTGACGGCCTCGCGAACGACCCTGGCCTGGTCCCTGGGGCTCAAGCGCATGATCGTTTGGAAAAACACCTCCAGGCCGTTGTCCCGGGAAGCTCTTTCCAGCATATCGAGCGCATCGTGAAGCGATTCCGGACATAGCCTGTTGAGCAGCGCTAAAGTTTCCGATACCTTCCTGAAACCGCACAAACCCCAGAAATTTGTCAAGGCGCACAGGCATTCTGGTTTGTGATGGGGATCCTTGTAGTTACGATCGGGAGCCTCAAAGGGGATGCCGGCCGTTTCTTCACGGGCATAGCCTTCTTGAGCCGCGTCGGCATCAGGATGGGCCTGGATGGACAAGGGCCTGGCAGCCGCGAGTATTTTGAGTAGAAAAGGCAGCCTTGCATTGAATTTCTTGGCGGCGTTTTTACCCATAATTTCGATCGGGTAGACCTTGATCACATCGGATAAAGACACCCACTCGTTGTCGATGTGAACCAGGGATGGTGCCTTGGGGTGCGCTCCCAACCAGAGTTCAGCCTGGGGTCGATCCGCAGGGGACGCCTGCCCCATCAGTTCGGCGATGGCCGTGCGAGACCCCCATGCATATTCTTGAATTGTGTTTTTAAGATACGCGATGTGTTTCATTAAAACCTTCGGTGCCATTCACCCCCGCCTTAACGGACGGGGTCCTCTGGCGCGAGTTGCTTCGAATACGGGTGTGTCGTCAATTGACTTATAACAGATTTTTGATCTTGAAAAAAGGGATTGAAATATGTTTTCTTTCAGGGGTATACAAACGTTGAAACCTTTTGGGAGATCGAGCAAGGGAATGAATTACGCCGTTCTAGACAAGCCTGAGGTGCTCATGGCACTGTTTCACCCCCGCCCGGAGTCGGGTGCCGGGGGTACTGCCGGTACAGGTCTTGACCTGCTCATTCCTGTAGAGGCGGGCATTCGGGTGGGCGCCAGGTTTCACATCAGGGGTAACACCTGCCCGAACATTCTCTTCTTTCATGGCAACGGGGAAATCGTGTCAGATTATGACGATCTGGGTCTCATGATGAAGCAGTTGCAAATCAATTTTCTGCCGGTTGACTACCGGGGATACGGGCGCTCCAATGGGGATCCCAGCGTCGCCGGCATGATGAAGGACTGCCACACCATTTTCGCCTTTGTTCGTCAATGGCTGCAAGAAAACGGTCACGATGGCCCGCTGGTCGTCATGGGCCGGTCTCTGGGAAGTGCTTCTGCACTCGAGCTCGCATGGGCGCATAAATCAGATATCGACGCCCTCGTCATTGAAAGCGGATTTGCCCGGGCCGCTCCGCTTCTGAGGCTGCTGGGGGTCAATACGGAAGCCATCGGATATAACGAGGATAAGGGCTTTCGAAATGTTGACAAGATCCGGGCATTCGACAGGCCGACCTTGATCATCCATGCTGAATACGACCATATTATCCCTTTTTCAGACGCCCAATCCCTGTACGAGACCTGCCCTGCGCCCAATAAAAAACTCATTCAGATATCGGGTGCCAATCACAACGATATTCTTTACCGGGGTCTGTCCGAATATATGGGCGGCATTCGAAAACTGCTTGGAAGCCTGGCCGATGAATCAAAAGAAAAAAAATCTGATCGTCTTTGATATGGACGGTGTGATTGTCGATGTATCGGAATCGTACCGGGACACGGTGCGCCAGACCGCCAGGCTGTTCTTTAAAGGTGCACCGGACTGGGACAACCTGCCGGATCCTCTCTTCTCCCTGCATGATCTCGCCGGCATCAAGCAGAGCGGTGGGCTCAACAACGATTGGGCGTTGACCTATCATGTTCTGGATTTGTTGATGACCCGGGTACCCGTTCCCGACCTGCCGGATGAAATGGACCCGTGGCTGCTACATGCTCAGACGCTTCAGGGGTGCGAGCTCCGACGCCTGGTCGATTTTCTGACGTCACGCGAATCCCCCCTGAAGCACCTGCGTCAAAAAGTCGCGAAACATCACAGCCTTTTTATACAAAAAATGACCGCCAATGACGTGGGCAGCGGAAATGTCGTCAAACAGATCTTTCAAGAAATATATCTGGGCCAAAACCTATTTGAGGCAAGCTATCGCCTCCCGGCACGCACCTACACCGGCGAAGGGCTGATCAAACGCGAAAAGCTCTTGATCGAACCCGCTGTTTTCCAGACCCTTGCCATAGACAATTTGCTGGCCCTTGCCACCGGACGCCCTGGAACCGAGGCCGAATATGCCCTGGATCATTTTAACATCCGAGCATACTTTTTTTCGATTTTAACCCTGGATGACTGTCTCCGTGAAGAAAAGAGCATCCTGGAAAAAACGCAAAAAACCGTCTTTTTGAGCAAACCCGATCCCTTTATGCTGGATACCATTGCAGAAATCCACGCCCATGACACTTTGCATCGCTATTATATCGGGGACATGCCGGATGACATGCTGGCGGCAAGGCGATCTGCCTACGAGTACACAGGTATCGGCGTGCTCAGCTCTGCACCGGACAAAACACAATTGTATCGGACGCTTCAGGCCTCAGGCGCCGCGTATGTGATCGAGGACATCAGCGAGTTGCAGAAAATCCTTGTTCATGAAGGCCCAAAGTGAGTCTCCAAGCTTTAAGCACGTGGAAATTCACGGGCGGGGTCCGCTGGCTCGATTTTTTTCGGAACTCTCGATTCCGATTTCGATCTCGCACCTTGCATCAGACATTTCGCTAGCCCAGATATGTCACGAACCTGATCGGATCTGTCGCAAGCCATCTCCGCCTGGGCCGCAGTCATTTGCTGCGATGACCGAACGACAAGAGCGGTACCATTCTGCGTGGCAACCCGATGGCATGTATCGTGCATTTCAGACAACCGAAAAAACCATCCCTAAACTGCAAATTGAATCACTGAATGCTTCAAACCGGACGACTGGGCGGATCTTGTCTGGGACCATCGAAAAAAATGAAAACGTTTGCTAAAATCATCGCCATTCCGGCCCTACTACTCGCCTCCCTACTTTCCGGGCACGCATCCGATGAGCGATTTTCCATGCAAATACAAGGCAAACCACTTGCCGTTGTATTCCAGGACCTGGCGCAGTTGTCAGGAAGTGCGATCGTTTTTGACAAGGCCTGGGAGGATTTCCCCGTTAACGTACGTTTTGTCAATCTCAGCCTGGAAAAAGCCATCACCAAAATACTGACGAATCTCAATCATGTGGTCATCTTTGAACAGGACAATATCCGGATCCAGATTTATGGCCCGGTAAGCCCCGATAAAAACAGGGATCGGATGTCGACAGCAAGCCCGTATTCGAAGATAACACCTGCGGACAACGGGTTGGGGTCGTCGGCAGCGCCTCCCCCAGTCGGCTCTCGGCAGGGGAATGATACGGACGAAGCCGTAATGGAAGCGGCGGAAAGTGAAGCGGAAGCAGAGGAGACAGAAGCGTCCGAACAGGAAACGGAAGCAGAGGAAACAGAGGAACTGGATCAAAAAGATGTTGAAAAAACAAATGAAAAGGAGGAAGCCGAGGAGCAGGAGCGCATCGATGAAGTCGAAGCAGACCCCCCGGACAATGAACCGGAAGCCGAAGGCAGTGCGGCGAGTAATTGAAGAACCAGGTCGTTGCTAGCCCTCGTTGAAACGCAACCTTGTCGTTCCTAACCGGTAAGCTTTTCCCTGTTCTCCATAGCAATTTTACACTTGATGCAATGACGGGCGACCGGGCGTGCTTCTAAGCGTTTGATAGAGATCCCATCCCCGCATATTTCACAAATCCCGTACTCGCCGTTCTCGATATCCCACAGCGACTGTCTTATCTTTTTGATGAGGGTACTTTCACGGCTGCGGATTCGAAGCCGATATTCCCGCTCAGACTCGGCATTGGCTTGATCGAGAAGATCCGCAGACACCTCATCATTTTTTCTCAACCCGATAACGGTATCATCTGCCTGCTCGAGCAACTCCTCGAGCCAGGACTCTAAAATGTTTTGAAAATTCGCCAGATTCTTTTTGTCCATTCTAGCCTCTGTCCATGGTGTCTTCCCAGTATCCGTCTCCTGCGTCCATCGCATCATCGCTGGCAAGTAACTCCGGAGCAATCAATTCCTCCCAATCCTCCTGGGAGGCCAAGCCTTCAAACTCGTTGTCGATTAAAAACTTAGCTAGGTATTCCCTATCACTGTAGCGCATAGCACCTCCTTACCAGTCTGCATTCCTGTTCTTGGATGAATACTCTCTTTTCTTGTTTGTGTGGCGCCGATCATCCATTGCGTCCATGTTTCTGTACTTATGTTTTCTGCATGTCGGGCAACGCTTGGGAATATCATATCCCCGATCTTCATATTTTTCCTGCTCCAGGGCACTGAATTCAAATTCCTCTTCACATCGAACACAAACCAAAATCATGTCTTCCATCTTTTCTCTCGTTGATCCTGGGTCTCAAAATATTCTGGCAGCATATTCAAATAACAGGTCTTTTTAGGGTCATGGGGTTAAACAGCGATGATGCAACACAGCATCGTCGATGACGAAGGGCCATTTCCGGAATTCTTAATTCCGTTTTGCTATAATGCCTGGCCGAATATCGGAACTCACGATTCCGGTTCCGCATCGTTTGAGATTATTTCCAATGAGATTGTTTAATGACATCCTGAACATGGATATAATCGATACCGCCGCGTTGTTCAACGATGCCGCTAACCGTAATTTCCTCTCTCAAATGTTGCAGCAAAATAGTATTAACGTCTTGAGATTCAACAAAATATTCTTTTTCATCGGATGATGCGATCTTTAAAGATATTATATTGCCCTTGTCATCCCAATTGGAAGGGACCACGATGCCTTTCAATGAAATCTGTGGCCGCTTGATAGTCAATCGTCATCACCTGTGGGGGAGATGGTTAAACGTCATCAGCGGATATAGCAACTCCTGTGCCAGAATGGCGGCACCCTTGGGTCTTCAGCTCAGCTCAGTGCCCATCCACAAATGGTCTTTTTACGCGATATCGGCGTTGGACGCCATGATTTAACTCCTCAAAATAGCACGCTATTCCTGCGGGTTAAATCTGTCGTCCGCCTTGATCTCACGCAAAAATCTTCATTTGTGAACGGACACTAATTAACTCAACTTTCGGATTTCACCATAAGCTAGAGCGAAATGGCTGATCCAATATGAAAACACGGTCATTTGTCAGCCATGCACGTTTAACACTATGGCCGGCGCTGATGTTAGGTGCCATTGGGGTGATTTCGCAAAACGCCAGGGGATTATTGAAGAACCTCGCAGCAAGCTACGAGGAATGTTCTGCCGTACGGCAGTGCTACGCATCGACCGTAAGGAATTCTGTCTAATTTTGATTCGCTCGCTAACCCTGCAGCAAGCTACGGGGAATGCGCTCGCTGTTGCGGTTCATTTCGCGTTCGCTTAATCCTGGCAGTTGCGTTAATTAACGCGAACGGTGTTGTGATTTTTTTAAAATCGGCTCTTCTCCCAATCAGTTGGGAGAAAGGGTCCCAGGATCCAAGTGTTTGCTTTCCAGAGATTTTATCAACGCATATAGATATGCAATAGTGTATACGATTTTTGCCAAATGTTTAACTCTTTATAATTTTTAAGCATATCACTCGAATCCTGGCCCCCTGGACCCCTCGAATCCTTTATTTAGATCAACTCTTTTGGAGATGATCCTTAAAATCTTTTTTAAATATCCTGTGGCGGTTCATGAGTTTGTTCAATTGCCGCGGGCTGATCCCGGCCATACGCGCCGAATCATTGATTTTGCCGTGGCACTGCTTGAGAAGCTTGCGGAGGTAGTTTCGTTCAATCGTTTCGATACCTTGCTGACGTGTCTCCGACAAGGACGGAAACGCGGCGTCAGCCGATGCTTTGATTCCGGGATCATTTTTAAAAAACTCACTGGGAAAGCTGTCTATCGTCAGCATGGAGGACGTTTCCAGAATGTAGGCTCTTTCAATCAGGTTTTCCAGTTCGCGAATATTTCCAGGCCAATTGTAGCGCTGGAATGCCTCGATCACCTGCGTATCGATATCATGGATTTCCTTGGACTCGAATTTGTTGAGCCGGTCTAGAATTGAATTGCAAATTTGAGATAAATCCTGCAGCCGTTCTTTGAGAGGCGGTATTTGGATGGGAAACACATTCAATCGATAATACAGATCTTTCCTAAACTCTCCGGTGTCACACATCTTCAATAAATCCGAATTGGTAGCTGCAATCACACGAACATTGGCCTTTAACGTTTCTTCTCCGCCGACCCGCTGGAACGTACCGTCCTGGAGAATCTGCAGAAGTTTGACCTGGGCGGCAGCCGTGATCGTTCCAACTTCATCCAGAAAGATCGTTCCACCTCCGGCGATTTCAAATCGGCCCAGTTTCTTTCTTATGGATCCGGTAAACGCGCCTTTCTCATGTCCATATAATTCGCTCTCCAGGAGTGTTTCCGGTATTGCCCCGCAATGCACGCTGATAAATGGATCCTCTCCACGATTGCTGTGCTGGTGGATCAGCTTTGCCATCAGTGTTTTGCCGGTACCGGTTTCTCCCATCAGCAAGACCGTGCTTTTGGTGGGGGCCACCGAGCGAATCTGGTCGAACACCTTTTGCATGCGAGGGTTGTTTGTGCGCACGATATCCAGCGAATCGACACGCCAGAATTTATCGCGCAGATAGTCAAGCTCCGACGCCATGACAATGGAATCCCGTATGTTTCTCGATACAAGCCTGACTTCCGCTTCTTCAACGGGATAGGTCAAATAATTTCTAGCTCCCGCCTTGACGATCATGACGGCGTTCCGCATATCTGTGGGTGCTGTCAGTACAATGATTTCAATGGCGGGGTTCAATTCCCAGATGGGTTTCAAGGCTGCTTTGTGATCAGAACCGGTTTGATTTTCCAGCAATATTTCTTGATCGATATACAGAAACTCATAGCTGGCTGTCTTGAGACATTGAAGCACTTTCGTCTTTGAAAAAGCACTGTCAACCCGATAGCCCTTGGCAAAACAACGGGTGATGCTTTGGATGGCATTCTGTTCCCTGGAAGCAACCAGAACGGCTTTCATGCCTGGACCCTTTCGGTGTATCGATGAGGATTCGTAACAAGTGTTGTCTTTCTATCGTTTTTTTACCAAATGTCAAGAAAATCATGCCCCGTCGCTGCCGCGGCAGTCTGCGCGACAGACAAAGACGACTAAACAGGCACCGATTATAGCGGATGAGGTTCGTTTTGGGAATGTGACTTGGTCCTGTTTCCGATCGGATGGGTAGCGATCCGGGTCCGCCAGCAGAGGTGGCGGCGTACATCAGAACGAAGATATAAGGGTAAGAAGGTCCATGGGGTGTCTGGCGATAAATCGACACCCGCATTCCATCAGTTCGCTCTCGGACCTGAACCCCCAGGCCGCACCGACAGGAAACAGACCGGCGGCCACAGCTGTTTGCATATCGACGCCTGAATCTCCGATGAAAAGGCAATTACCCTTCTCCAGATTCAGGTCCGCTACAATGCGGATTGCACCTTCCGGGTCCGGTTTCTTGGGAAAGCGGTTGCTGAAACCGACCACCTTTTCAAATTGCCATGCTGCAAGCTGCTTGTCAACGCATTGCCGTGTAAAAACATGTGGCTTGTTGGAAAACACAGCCAGTCGGATACCATCGAGGGTCAAGTGGTTGAGCAATTCAGGGATACCGGTATAGGGCTTTGTGGTGGCATCCCATGTTTTTCCGTACACCGCCTTGAATTCGTCCAGACACGCCAGCACCTTGCCAGGGGTGGCTTCCGATTCTGGAAGCGCCCTCATGACCAGCATCTCTGAACCATCGCCTACAAAATGTCGATACCTGTCAATGGGGTGCGTGGGATATCCCCACCTCCACAAGACCTGATTCACTGCATTCCCGATATCCGCCAGGGTATTCAGCAGCGTTCCATCCAGATCAAAAATTACGGCTTTGATTGTAGGCATGCTTTACAAGGCCTATCGGTTGCGAGCTATTGTTCACGGATGAGAGGGTCCCCTCTTAAACCCCAATCGGAACGTTATTATGACAATCACTATAGACCGTAGATCGCTTGGCGCCTGTCGATAAAAACCGCGCCAGAGGACCCCGTCCGTGACGCGGCCGCGTGCGCAAGCGCGTGGCGGTTCACTCAGAAGTCTTCCGGGCACGGCTAGCTACTGAATTTTCAATGTCTGGCCCGGGCTAATGACCGTCCCTTTGGAAAGCTTGTTCAAGTTCATCAATTGCGTCAGGGACAATCCATATTGTTTGCTGATACCGTAGAGGGTCTCCCCTTTTTTGACAACATGGGTTTGGGCGGAATCTTTTGTTGTATTACTCCCGGCAACGGGCGCTGAGTTCTGTTTTGCCCCCGTGGCAACGGGTTTGGCCTCCAGCTTCTTCAATTTCTGGTCCACCTCATTGACTCTGTTGGCAAAAGAGGTTTCCAGACGATCCAGTCTTGCCATCAACGGCTGTGTTGTCTGTTGATTGTTTTCGAGATCCGACACCACTTCGCCGATCCCTTCCAGGGCCGCCAGCCTGTTTTCGAGTTGTTGGATGCGCTGGTCCACTGCCGATAGCAGGGCTTTTTCACCACCGCCGGGGCGAAGAGAGAGGATCAGGATCACCAGCAGTACCAAAAGAATGACCACCACCCAGGAACCCGGGTGGGTGAAAACCGACGTCACCCTGGAAACAACATTTGGTTTGTGCGTTCTCAAAGGGGAGTAGGCTTCCTCAAAGGCGCCACCCTCTTCAGTTACCGTTTCGACAGCTTCTTCAGAATCTTTCCATTTCATCCCTCTTTCCTCCTGTTAAACAATTGAACAACCATTTTATTTGAAAAACAATCCATCTGCAAGGCGCAGGGAATTACGCGCCTGTTGTTATCGGGTAATGACAAAATCATCAAAAATGTTCCAAAACTGATCCAGAACTGTATCTGTTTCTATCAGTAATTCGTGCAATGCATTTGGAATCGTTACTAAATGGCAATTAGATAACCTACGGCAGGTTTTATTCTGGGCCGCCAAGGACACAATTTTATCTGCGCCCGCCGAAATCATTAGCATGGGTGTCGTAATGCGCTCAAGATATCCTTTAGCCATCGTGTGTTGAATGGAATTGAAGGTGGCAGCCAGCCAGCCAAATGTGACGCCTCCCAATGCAACATCCGGATTGTCCATGATCATTCGAATGGTTTGTTGAAACCGTTGCGGATCCCGGGTGAGACGATTCCCGGCAAAGCGCTTCCTGGATGGATCGAAATCGTTCGCCCGCGTGGCATAATATGTTTTAAACCCACTTCTGGCAACAATTTTTACAACGATCTTCATGGCCTGCGTCAACACGAGCGGTCCGGCGATATCCATCAGCGGGGACGTCAAGACCGCCTTTGCTATCCTGCCAGGATGATCGTGTAAATACCTAAGGGCAATATGCCCTCCCATGGAGTGCGCCAGGATCATCACGGGGGTGTCGGCTTTTTGTGGGACATGTCGGTCCATGAAACAGGCCAGATCCTTCAGGTAGTCTTCGTAGGTCTCCACATAGCCCTTGTAACGATTCGGCAGCATACGTTCGGATAATCCCTGACCGCGCCAGTCGAATGTGGCGACATCCCATTTTCTCAACAGAAGTTGACCCACGATTTCCCTGTACTTCTCAATAAATTCCGATCTCCCGCCCAACAGAACGATGACCCCCCGACGTGTCTTTGCCTCACAGGCATAGGTCTCAAAACGGATTTTCAGACCGTCATGCGTGTCAAATGTTTTCAAAGCCGCCGATGGCGGCCTTGGGAATAAGGCTTTGCATTTTTTGTTGGTGGCGATGCGATCGTTTGCTAACATAGGGAAATTCACGTTGTCTATTGATTGTTGAAACAATATCATTAGATTTAAATTTTAAACACTGTATTTCAGAGTCGGGCGTTAGTCAACAAAGGAGACGGCAGGTCTGCACAAGTAAAGGATGCGTATGTCAAAACACTCTCACAGGTTTACGGATGAATACGATGGGTTTGTCGGATTTGGATTCAATCGCCAGACCGATGAAAATACGATCATCTATTATCTTCAGAAATTTTCAGATGATTCGTTGATGAACACCCTTGTCAAGCGAATGACTGACCAGGATCTGACGGATGTTTTTGATCTTCTGACCCGATTGCTAAAGGCCCATCTCAACGAAGAAGAGTACCACCATCTTTTTTTAAAAGATTGAAATGAGGTAAAACATGTTCACAAAAACACAACTTGAAAGATACGCCGACGTACTGCTTTGGGGGCTTAAAACGGCACGCAAGGCTAGCCTGAATGAAGGAGAAATTTTTCTGGTGCGCTATAACCTCCCGGCAATCAAGCTTGCGGAGATTCTTCAAGCCCGGCTGCTCGACATGGGTATGAATCCGGTGATGCGAGCGGATGCCACACCCGTAATGGAGCGACAATTTTTTAAAATTTCCGGACAGCAACAACTGGTATTTCAGCCACCTGGCGAAAAGATTTTTTACCGACATCTAAACGGCAGTATTTTTTTGCATGCACCGGAAGCCATTACCCATTTAAGCCACATCGATTCGAATAAAATCGCCCAGGCCGCTATTGCCAGAAAGTACATCCGTGACATCCTGGAAAAAAGAGAAGAGCAGGCGCTCTTCAGCTGGACACTGTGCGTGTATCCTACAAAAGCACTCGCGAAACACGCCGGGCTTTCGCAGAAAGCCTACACATCGCAAATAATTAAGAGTTGTTTTCTGAACAAGCGATCCCCCGTGGATGAATGGAAGCGTATTTTCGATAAGGCCGCTGAAATAAAAGCCTGGCTCAACCGTATGCAGGTCCGTCACTATCGTATCGAATCTCCACATATGGATCTTGAGATCACGCCGGGCGAACGCAGAAAATGGATCGGCATCTCCGGCCACAATATACCCAGTTTTGAACTCTTTCTGTCCCCTGATTGGCGAGGCACCCGAGGCGTCTACCATGCAGATCAACCGTCATTTAGAAGTGGAAATCTCGTCAAGGACATTACGATCACGTTTAAAAGGGGAAAAGCCGTTGAAATCAAGGCAAGCAAGGGGCTCGCATTTATCAAAAAGCAGCTGTCCATGGATCAGGGAGCCAACAAGGTCGGCGAGTTCTCTTTAACGGACAGACGCTTCTCGAAGATCAATCGATTCATGGCCAACACCCTATTTGACGAAAATTACGGCGGGCCCAACGGCAACTGCCACATCGCCCTTGGTGCATCGTATTCAGACACCTACGATGGTGACACGTCCGCACTCACCAGAAAAATCAAAACAAAACTCGGTTTCAACGACTCTGCCCTGCACTGGGATCTCGTGAATACGGAGAAAAAACAGGTGACGGCATATCTGAATGATGGGAAAAAGATGGTTATCTATGAGAATGGGAAATTTAGCTATTAAACCTTATATTTTCCAAAATCCTCCGGAGATAGGTTTTTTAAATAATCCGCCCATTTTTTGCCCTCTTCGCTCTCGTCCAATACCTCCGGCTGGGGGTCACCGCTTTTGGCGCTTTGCACCACCTTGTCATCCACATAAATGGGCGCCCCGAACCTGAGCGCGATCGCAATGGCATCGCTGGGCCTGGCATCGATATCAAAGGATATCTCACCGGATTTAAAATAGATTCTTGCAAAAAAAGTATTTTCTTTGAGGTCACAGACTTCGATACGTGTCACCTCTGCCTTGAACCTATCGGCCACAGTTTTGAAGAGGTCGTGGGTCATGGGGCGATCAAATTCAATCTTCTGCAGGGCCGATGCAATGGAGGTCGCTTCCAGCAAACCAATCCAGATCGGAATAGCATGATCGTCTTCTTCTGATTTTAAAATAATAATCGGTGTATTGGACGCTGGATCCATGGTTAATCCTGCAATCGTCACTTTATGCAGCATAACTTTCTTCTCCTTTGGCCAGGGCATGCTTTGAGTCAATCGTGACCACCCTCCCCCACAATGAATGCGGAAAGGTTCTTTCAATCCTAACCCGGACCATCTCCCCTATTTCGACACGCGTGTCAAGGCACGAACCGCAGTTCTGAACAAAATTAACGATTTTATTGCCGCTGGTTCTGCCGGTCCATTGAACCGCATCGGGTGTTCTGGCCTGCTTTTCATTGCTGTGTTGTTTGCTGTAACCCTCCACCAGGACATCCTGATCAGACCCCAACAGGCGTGCATGAATTTTCTGAGTGATATGCGTCTGCAGATCAAAAACGTCTTGCAGGCGTTGTTTCTTTTCTTGCTCTGGTACTTTTCCCCGAAAGCGACCCGATGGCGCGTTGGGTCGATCTGAATAGATGAAGGCAAACAGGCTGTCGAATTCAACCTGCGCCATAAGCGCTAATGTCTGTTCGAAATCCGCCCTGGTTTCTCCCGGGAACCCCACGATGACATCGGAGGTTATGGCGATCTCCGGGCATGTTTCCCTCAGTTTTGCAACCATCCCCAGGTACTTTTCACGGGTATAGCGCCGATTCATTCGGCCCAGGACCTCATTGGAACCCGATTGCACGGGCAGGTGGATATGGCGACAGAGTTTTTCCATGCATTGAAATGCGGTGATCAACTCATTCGATAAATCCTTGGGATGCGAGGTCGTGAACCGCAGGCGATTCAGGCCGTCAATCGCATTGATCTGTTTTAAGAGCGATGGAAAATTGATAAGATGTTGTTTTTGTCCATAGCTGTTGACATTTTGTCCCAGGAGTGTGATCTCCCGCACACCGTTTTCAACGAGTGATCTGATTTCATTGATAATACTTTCAGGAGCCCGACTGGTTTCTCTTCCTCTGACATAAGGCACCACACAATAGGTGCAGAAATTATCACACCCGCGCATGATGGTGACAAATCGCGAAATCTCATGCGGTTTGGCAGGTGCGAACATATCCACCCTTTCCTGAATCTCCTGGGTCATCTCCACATCGACAATTCGGCTTTGATGATTTTCGATCCGCTCAATAACAGCCGGCAGGCGATCGATGGCCTGGGTGCCCAAAACGAAATCGACATGCGGCATCCGTTCGATAATCTTTTGCCCTTCTTGCTGGGCGACACATCCGCACACACCCACCGTCAAATGCGGCTTTTCCTGTTTCATTTTGGCAAGGCGCCCCAGGAAGCTAAATGCCTTCTGTTCTGCTTTTTCTCTTATGGAACAGGTGTTTATGATGATTAAATCCGCTTTTTCGACCCGCGTTTCCGAGACATATCCAAAACGGTGCAGCCGCTCCGCAATCTGTTCGGAGTCATAAACATTCATCTGGCACCCGATGGTGTTGATATACAGTTTTTTCATGCTCACTTCTCTTAGGGGATGTATAGGTTGTATGTCATTTGAACCCCTAATCCTTCACTGTCAGACCTTTCAAAACGATCTTTTTGATGTCCTTGGTATCGATTCTCACATCGGCATATGCCGAGACCCCATGCCATGGAATGTCTTCTTCCACAATAATTTCCGTTGTGTTGCCATCTGTCAGAGTGATGCTGGCTTGAATTTTTTCGTCTTTTAAAAGAAAAACGATGGCGCGAATCTTATTGAAGTCAATCGACAGTTGTGAACGGCCCAGATAGCCAAAGATATATGTCTGCCCGTTGCAGGAGACTTTGTCAAGATTTATGGACACATCGGACTGATCGACAAGGGTTGCCGAGTATAACGTGTCAGGCTCAGGGGCTTCGATGGATCTCTGTTCACCAAAACTTCCCATACCCGCCGTCACAATGAAAATACAACCCATGAGGTACGGCAAATACCATTTTCTACTCATCTCCCCCTCCTGGCGATTACGTTTTTATTTAATTTTAATTTTTTAATAATATTTCAATAAGTTAAATTTGATTATGTAAATAAAAACATTACTTATATCGTATACGGTTCCATGTATATGTCCAGCTGCAAGTCTCGCATGATATTTGTCACGTCTCTTTCGCATCCTGGTGGGATTTGAAGGGATACCAGGCCACGCCCGGCATCCACCGTAGACAGGGTCACGATCCCGTCACAGGCCTCGAGGATAAATTTGAGAAAACCGATTTGACGTCGATCCACACGGTAATATTTGATTTTTGATTTCATCTAAAAATCATTGCACGAATAAAATCCTAGAGACTGTTCCTGAAGACTGTTTGGAATCAGATTATCACCATCGTTCTTCGTATTGCAATAAAAGATTTCCTTAGCAATGGCGTCTCTTGCCTGCTTGTGATATAGCCTGGTTCATGCAGAAAACATGGGCAATTCAAACAACCGATGCCGAAGCCATAGCACAGATCACACGCCTTTTGAACTGCCATCCTGCCACGGCATCGATATTGGTTCAACGCGGACTGCTTTTAGAAGAGGATATCCAGGCCTTTCTGCAACCATCCCTGCACCACCTGCGCAGTCCTTTCAGCATTGCCGGTATGACCGAGGCGATGGCACGCATCCACCATGCGCTCCTGAACGCAGAAAAGATTCTCATCTTCGGGGACTACGACGTGGATGGTGTGACGGCCACAACCCTGTTATATCAATTTCTGAAAGAAATCGGCGCTGAGGTGGCCTGTTATATTCCACACCGCGTCAGCGAAGGCTATGGCCTGAAAGCATCGCACATCACGGACATAGCCGTCCCAGGGGAAATAAAGGTTCTGTTGACCGTGGATTGCGGCGTGTCGAGTCACGCGGCTGTGTCGGTGGCCAAAGACAATGATATAGCTGTTATTATTACGGATCATCATGACATGCCCTCGAAACTGCCGGACGCACTGGCTGTGGTCAACCCCAAAAGGGACGACTGTCATTCAGGCCTGGAAAACCTGTCCGGTGTCGGGCTCGCATTCTATCTGGCCTTGGCGCTGCGAAAACACCTTCGAGATCATGGCTTTTTCAAAAAGAGGGCCGAACCAAATCTAAAAAAATACTGTGATCTCGTGGCCTTGGGAACCGTTTCCGATATGGTGCCCCTGGTGGACGAAAACCGAATTCTGACCTGCACGGGAATCGACATCCTCAGATCTGCACCCAGAGCCGGCATCAAAGCCCTGGCAGATGCCTGCGGCATCGACCACCGTCATATCGATGCACACGACATAGCCTTTCGATTGGGCCCTCGCATCAATGCGGCCGGCAGAATGGACCATGCTAACATCGCAGCGCGACTCCTGAGGGCTCATAGCCCTGAAAAAGCCGCCCAGGATGCAGATCTGCTCTGCAAGCTCAATTCACAACGCCAGCAGGAAGAAGAAAGCGTTCTGGCAGATGTCTTGGCACGATTGGACAGGCAACCGAAGCTTGCGCAAAGGAACTGCCTAGTTTTTGCCAGCCCGGACTGGCACGAGGGTGTGGTTGGCATTGTGGCTGCCAGGCTGACCCGTCTTTATTTCAAACCGGCCATCCTCATCTCCGTAAAAAAGGACCTGGGAAAAGGCTCTGCCCGGAGCATCCCCGGCATCGACATCCGTTCTGCCTTGACAGCCTGTGAATCTATGCTTCAGGGTTTCGGTGGCCATGCCATGGCGGCCGGATTGCAGATCCAGGCTGATCAGATAGCGGCTTTTGGGGATCGACTGCACCAGATCATCGGCCAAGCCGCCTCACCCGAGGATTTCTTTCCCAAGACGATCATCGATTTTGGTCTGGAGCTATCGGATATTACACCCAAACTGCTTGATGAAATCACGTCCCTAGGTCCTTTCGGTGTTCAGAACCCCGAACCTGTTTTCATGGCCAGCCATGTGCAGGTGCAAACATCAAAAATTGTGGGCAGCAACCACAGACGCATGCTTTTGTCATCCGCCACCGAAAAAAAGAACCGGGCCCTGTGGGCCATTCAGTTCAACGCGGATCCCCAATCCATCCACATGGATTACTTCACCCAAATTGCCTACCGCCTTCAATGGAATCAATGGAACGGCAACAAATCCATCCAGCTGGTGGTCAGCGACACCCAACCCTGCTAGCCTGAACATTTCGAAGATAAAAAAGGACGGGGTCGTCCGGACATCAAGACAACGCTTTTTACAGCGATCGCAGGAAAAACAGCACCAAAAACACACCTCACACCAATGGATCGTCATTGGGATCATTTCGGAACTCGGAGCCCTTGATCCCGTAACGTCGCATAATCTGTTGCAGCGTCTGGCGTTCCATGCCGCACCGTTTGGCTGCCTGGGTGACATTCCCGTCGCTTTTTTTCAAGAGGCTGCCGATATAGGCATCATTGAAATCTTTCAGCGATTGTTCCTTGGCTTCTTTGTACGACAAATCTCTAAAAGTATAGCTTGCCGTCGATCCGGGTTGATGGGCGTCCTTGATATCGATTTCTTCGAGCTTGATCTCGTCGGAGGAGGAAAATAAAATACCCTGCAGGATCAGATTCTCCATCTCTCTGACATTGCCTTCCCAGCGCATGGTTTTAAAGACACCGATGAGCTCGGGTGACAGTTTTCGCAATGGTTTTTTCAATTTCCGGCAGTGTTTTTCCAGGAGATGATTGGCGATCAGGGGAATATCTTGCGGGTGTTCTCTCAGGGCCGGCATTTTGATAGGAAGTACATTCAGACGATAATAAAAATCCTCCCGAAACGTCCCTTTTCGAATCTTCTCTTCCAGGTGTTGATTCGTGGAAGCGACAATCCGGACATCCACCTTGACGGTCCGTGAATCGCCGAGCGGCTTGATCTCCTTTTCCTGAAGCACGCGCAGTAGTTTTGTTTGAATGGTCGGGTTGATGTCGCCTATTTCATCGAGAAAAATCGTTCCCGTTTGCGCCGCCTGAAACATTCCCTTTCTATCCTGCACGGCATGGGTAAATGCCCCCTTCTTGTAGCCGAAGAGCTCACTTTCCAGAATGTTCTCCGGAACCGTCGGGCAATTGACAGCAACAAACGGCCGTTTCCCCCGATCGCTCAATGCATGGACCGCCCTGGCCACGAGATCCTTTCCGGTTCCGGATTCACCGGTGATCAAGACCGTCAAATCCGTTTTTGAAACCATCTGAATTGTTTCATATATCCGCTGCATCTTGCGGCTCTTGCCCACCAGGTTCTGAAACGTGTCGCCGCCCATGCATTCCTGCTGAAGTCTGAAATTCTCTTTCAGAAGACGACTCCTCTCGAGTGCTTTCTGCAGGCGCAGGATCAGGGTCTCGTGCTCAAAGGGCTTGGTGATAAAATCATAGGCACCGAACTTCATGGCCTTCACGGCCATGTCGATATGACCGTAAGCGGTCATCATGACCGCGGTGAGATCGGATCTCTTTTCTTTTATGATTTCAAGAAATTTCAAGCCGCTCATGCCCGGCATTTTTATGTCGACCAGTATCAGATCGTAGGGTTCTTTTTCAATCATTGCCAGCGCCGTCTCAGCCGAAGAAGCCGTATCGACATGACAGTTCAGATCAGGCCCCAAACTCCTCCTCAGAAGCGCCAGCATGTCCAGCTCATCATCTACAACGAGTATATTTCCAACCATCAACCAACTCCCTTGTTGCTTTCCCCTAAGGGCATCTCAATGGTAAAGATCGAACCTTTTCCCGGCTCACTATCCACGCGGATATCGCCGCCATGGTCCTTGATGATGCCATAACTCACGGACAGTCCCAAGCCCGTGCCCTCACCGGTGGGTTTTGTGGTGAAAAAAGGGTCGAATATTTTCGATATATTATCTTTTTCGATGCCGTAACCGTCGTCGGAAATCCGGATAAATAGGTTGTTAGATTTCTGGTCCATCTCAGTGGAAATCCCTATGCACCCTTTTCGGCCGACCGCGTGAATCGCGTTCATGAACAGGTTTATCAAGACCTGTTTGATTTTCTTTTCATCGAGCATCATGGTTGGAATGTTTGGGTCGTAGGTGCCTTCCATTCGAATGTCGTCAAAACTCGAATGCTGCTGGACAAACTTGATCACATTCTCAATAATGTTCTCAATAGAAACCCGATCCTTTTTGGTTTTCGATTTTCTGGCGAAACTCAAAAGGTCTTCGACAATCGATTTGCAGTTTCTGACATGTTTTTCAATGGTTTTGAGATCGGCATGACGATCGGAGGCCTTGATTTCATTGCGCAGCAGTAACTGGGTGTAACCCAAAATGACATTTAGGGGGTTGTTGATTTCATGGGCGATTCCAGAGGACAGCTCACCGATGGATGCCAGCTTGTCCGCTTGCATCATTTGTTCTTTCATCTGGTGCTGACGTTCGATGTCCTTTATCAGAAAATGAATGGTTTCTTCCGCCTCCACCGAAGCCTCTGCCACGCTGGCACTCAAGAGCACTTTTTTCAATTGCCTGTTACCGATACTCAAATCGAGTTCTTCGCCTTCTATATAGCCCTCGTCGGCAATGGTCTGCGAAATATTTTTCCAGTCGTTGTCCTTGGCCAGCCAATGCTGAAAATATCTTTCAGGAACCGTTTCATCTTCCTGTTTTTCTTCAAGGCCGAGCATTTTATATCCAGCAGGATTCAGATTCAGAATCAAGCCGTCTTTTTTCGTTACCAAAATCGTGTCTTTTGAAACTTCAAATATCCGGCGGTATTTCTGCTCCGAGCGAACCAGTTCCCGGGTTCTTATATCGGCTAATTTTTCAAGATTCTGATTGAGATAGAGCAGCTCTGCATGAGCGGATATCAAGGCCTGTTTATCCCCGACAATGTTCTGATAGATATTCCAGGTTCTTTCAAAATAGAGCGTAAATGAACCCACCACAATAAACGTGAATGTGTTGATGGCGCCGCTGAAGGGACTGATCTTTTGCCAGATATGTTCATTAGATTCCACAATCAAAATCTGTTTGAGAATGTGGCCGGCCGACCGGGATACAGCGAATATCATCAAGGCATAACTGACATACTGAAGAAAATTCCATAGAATGTTCCCCGGGTCGCGCCTTCTGAGTTTCCGAGACAGACGAACGCACATGATCGACAAGACAATCATCAGAAATGAACCGGTCATGTCAACCAAGACGACGGGTAAAAAGGGGAACACGTTCACAGCAGGCTCCTCGTATTGCCGGCTGGCGTTTCACGCAAGAGGTTCCTCAGCGCAAGGTAAAGAAAAATCATAGCCGGAACACAGAGCAGATGGTCCAACTTGGCCAGATAATAGAAAAAACTGACCCATTCAAACCCTTCCAGGGTGGATATTTTAAAAAGAAAAAACCCCTCCCTGGACGCCACCACGGCATTGATCTGCTCATCCAGGAAATGCACCGCAAAGGCGTCGATATTCCACAGGATAAAGAAGACGGCAGAATATTGAACATAACGCCAGCCTTTCTCCAGGACCAGCTCCCGTTTGCGTATCCAGTAAATCAAGGTTCCCATGCAAAAAGTGAAATAAAGGTGTGCCAGCTGGTGTACGTGCACCCCTTCGACACCGCTGTGACCCTGGGTGGCGGCTGCCGGGACGGGTATCACGAGTACGATCGACCAGACAATCAACAGCAATGATCTGATGTGAATGATGGACATTTTTGGCATTCGTTTTTATTCTGTTTATATTTTTTGCAAATCAGGCAGATGGATCGGACCGTGTCCAGACATCAATCAGGAGGCGTTTTTGGAGGCGCTATGATCGAGTCTTTTCTGAACACCTTTAAAATACGGCAGATACGGGCGCAGGTACTTGAAAATTATTCTTGCCAGAATGTATAACGGAATGAATGTGAACAGATAACCGACTGTTTTTCCAAAAATAAGTGACAGTGGAAAGGCCAGGTCGAAATCGACGCCATAAAAACGGGTTTGCATCCATCCCAGTGCAAAGGGTATGGGCCACAACATACCGGCTGAATAACCGACCATGGTGAAAAAATGCTTGCCCCACGCATCGGTGGCTTGCTTGTTCAAGGCCTTGTAACCGGACGTGTCACCTACCTGGTGGGCTGCCATGGACAATTGTTCTTTGTGGGTCATCTCCTGAGCCATTTCATCGATATAACGCTGGTTATACCGTATGGCCAGGGAAACCGTCACCTCCCCCACCACGACGCATAACAAGGCCAGGCAAATGGTTCCGAGCAAGTAATCAAGAAACGGATGACCGGTCAAGCGGTAGAACCCAATTAGAAACCCATCTGCATAGTACAAAAAGCTGTCATAAAAACCCTGCATGCCTCAGCCTGCCTTTTGCGACCGTTTTCCGCAATTCGTATGTGACCCCTTACCCGAATATGCCACGAAAGTCAATCTCATGGCATATTCAGGTGTCGATCAGGTTTGTGATATCTCCGGGTTGGCCCTTGTCAATGCTTTTTAGGGCTAAACAGATGCCGCTGTTACAGCATGGCGATCCCGAAAAAGCCCCGGAAGGTATAGCGAAGCCCTATATATATGGCCAGAACGATGAAAATACTTTTCAGCACCTTGGCTGGAATGTATTTTCCGGTTCTCGGGCCGATCATGGATCCGATAAAGATACCCACCAATTCGGCCCCGATCATTGGCCAGTAGACCATAGTCCCTTTTAGAACCATGAAATTAAAAATGGCGAATATCATGCCGATCAAGACAGAGAGTGCAGACGTTCCCGCAACCACAAACATGGGAAGCCCCACCACACTGGTCAAAAAGGGAACATAAAGAAACCCGCCGCCGATGCCCAAAAAGGATGCCAGCGCCGAGATAAAGAAACCGCCCACGAAAGCCCATATGGGACTAAAACTGAAGGTCTGGCCGAAAAAAGAGATATCGACTTTTTTCAGAGTCCACTTCAACGTTTTAACGCCCTGGTCTTCGATCCGCCCTTTTCCTTTGATGGTGCCTTCGAAAGCCTTGGCTGCCTCTGCGGCCGCTTTCTTGGTCGCCTGGCCCTTGGGGGTCATTTCGTAGATCATGAACCCGCCAATGACGAAGACACACAGCCCGAACCACCCTTGGTATTGGGAAAATTTGAGTTTTCCAGCGGTGGTAAACACCACTAGAAGGGTCGCAAAAAGCGCGCCGCTCCCCAGAAAAAGACCCAGGGCCGGAACCAGTCGCTTTTGCCGGTAATAATTGAAGCTGGAAACCAGGGCCGAAATACCCACAAGCCATTGGTTGGACACGCGGATACTGTCGGTCACGAATTTGTTCATCTGCGGCGACGTGTCCTTGAAGGTTTTTGCATAGGCGCCCAGACCGTAGATGGTCATATGCCCCACACCGGCCATGATACCGCCAAAAGCGCCCACCGTAGAAAATATCCATCCCACCCAGATAGCCCATACGAGACCGATGATCATGTTGATACTCGGTGCGCCAGGAATTCCGAGAAAGCCGGGTTTGGCTTCAGGGTCGATTTGGCCTTTTTCGCTGCCCTCAGGCGTCTTGGCGATGGCATCTGACAGGTTGTCCGCAAAAACATGGTTCGCCGTGATAAACGGCATCGCAAGCGTCAGGACCATCAAA
The DNA here is from genome assembly GCA_963701385.1 of uncultured delta proteobacterium. GTDB lineage: Bacteria > Desulfobacterota > Desulfobacteria > Desulfobacterales > B30-G6 > B30-G6. The sequence goes on along the minus strand of CAVOZW010000009.1, from coordinate 331,317 downwards.
AGAATCGGTAAGATGCTGAAAAACTTTTTTGCCATTGTTTTACCTCCTAAATGTTGACGAATGGTATAAATGGAACCCCACAGGCGAGCCCGTGGGGTTCTGCCAAGGCGGATACATGCCATCACATATACCGATGACTGGATATTTAGAAGCAAGCAATATGCCACGCTGACGATTTATTCCTGTATTTGGATGACACCAAGATTCATTTTATTTTTTTTGATGTTTTTTCAATCATATACGATATTTTTCCATAGCACACAAAACGCTTGTGTCTGCAAGACATAGCGCTCAATCAAATCCATTGTCAAGACATGACAATATACTGCACAAACCCCGAATATTCAATATTACAAATATATACAGATAGATAACGATATGCAGTTTTTATACGTCAGTGCAGTATAATTGTTGCACCTATGCATAAATACGCTGCTGTATTCCCTGTTGCGGTGCTGTCGGCTTAGGACCTGCTTTAATCGATCTCACTGATATCACTGTCTTTAACCATAATTCGACAATATCAATCCATTTGTAAAGAAAACACCCATGGTGGTATGAATATTGCTGTTTTGACATTTTTTAATGCTTTTGAAGCAACGGATACCTGGGATCAAAAAAACCCCCTGACGACAGCCACAAACGGTTTGCTATTGAACAAATTTGCTTGCAATGCAATAAGGTATGAATTCGAATTTCGATCGATTGGAGGAATATTATGGAAAAAGAGGTCTACAGTCTCTGTTTTATGTGCTCGGTTCGTTGTCCCATTAAAGTCATCGTCAAAGATGGACAGGTCACCTGGATAGAAGGTAATCCGCACGTGCCCGGTATGGAAGGTAGTCTTTGCCCCAGGGGGGCGGCCGGCCCAAGCCTGCTATATGACGACCAGCGGCTGCAGTCACCGTTGATCCGGGTGGGCAAACGCGGAGAAGGGAAATTCAGAAAGGCGACCTGGGATGAAGCCCTCGACATGGCAGGTAAAAAACTTTCAACCATCATTAAAAAGCATGGCGGGCACAGTGTCGTGCTCGGCGAACGAACCCAACTGGCAACCCATGTCAGCAAGACATTCCTGAAGGCCATTGGGTCACCGAACCAATTTACCCATGATGCTTTGTGTAAAGGGTCCGTCAACACCGCCTGCAGGTCGCTGTTCGGATATACGGACGGGCAGATGGGCATTGACTATAAAAACACCAAACATATTGTTCTTTACGGCCGCAATCTTTTCGAGTCCATCTCCGTAAAAGAAGTCAACAACCTGATGCATGCCATGGAGCACGGCGCCCGAATGACCTACATCGATCCCCGGGTGACGGTAACCGCCACCAAGGCGCACCGCTACTGGATGATACGCCCGGGCACCGACCTGGCGCTCAACTACGCCTTGATCAACGTCATATTAAAAGAGCGTCTCTATGATGCCGCATATGTAGACAAATGGGTCGAAGGACTGCGCGAACTTCAGGATTTTGTCAATCCCTATACACCCGATTGGGCTGAACAGGAAACCGGCATCCCAGCCGGAGCCATTATCGAATTGGCCCGTGAAGTCAGCAAAGACAAACCGTCGGTTATTTTTCACTTCGGTTACCGCGGCGCCAGCCACCAAAATGAAATCTATCTTCGCCGTTCCATTCTTATCCTGAATGCGCTGATGGGCAGTATTGAATCCAAAGGCGGGTTTTTCTTTAAAAAGGGCCCTGCCGAAGAAGGTGGGAAAGCGGCCAGAAAGCTTACCGAGCAGAAATTCCCCAAAATTGACGTTCCGCGTTTTGACAAGGTCGGCACCAAGGATTTTCCGCTGCCGGATCCCAATCATGGTGTCGGCCAGATACTCCCTTACGCCATACTGAACCAAGACCCTTACCCCATCAAGGCTTTGATCGCCTACCGCTTCGATCCGATCATGTCGATCCCGGATTCCACCCTCACCAAAAAAGCCCTGCATGAATTGGATCTGATCGTGGCCATCGACATCAATTACAGCGATATCGCCTGGTACGCGGATGTCATTCTACCCGAATCCACGTATCTCGAAAGAACCGACTGCATCCAACAGGCCAACGGTTTAAAACCGCAGATGTTTCTGCGGAAACAGGCCGTGGCGCCCCGTTACGACACCAGGGACGGCGCCATGATTCTGAAGCAGATTGCAGAACGTGTCGGAACCGGAAAGTTCTTCCCTTATGAGAACATGGATGAACTGGTGGCTTGGCAACTCAAAGGAACCGGGTTCAAAATGAAAGATTTCGATGCCAAAGGTTTTGTGGCTTATGGAAGTAAGCAGATATTCTGGGACCGTAAAGAGGGGCTCAAATTCAAAACACCCTCCGGCAAGATTGAATTCAAATCTTCCCTGCTCGAGAATGCCGGCTTTGAATCGTTCCCGGCCTACGAACCTGTACCCAAACCGCCGCGAGGCAGTTTCCGGCTTGCGGTTGGCCGTATTGCCCTGCACACCCATGTTTCCACACAGAACAATCCTTATCTGAACGAACTGTGTGCTGAAAACGTTCTTTGGATGAACAGGGAGCGTGCGTCAGAACTCGGGATTGGCAACGGCGACAGGGTGGAGGTAGCCTCGAGCGTGGGCAAAGGACAAATCGCGGTGAAGTCGACCGATCTGATCCACCCGGAAACCGTATTCATGCTGCATGGGTTTGGGCACGAAGCGGACAGCGCCGCTCGCAGTTGCCGAAAAGGCGTCAGCGACGCCCTGCTTCAGGAAAATTTGACCGATAGAATCGGGGGCAGTCCGGCACTGCACGACACATTCGTCACGGTGACGCCGGTATAATATGGAACCCGAAATTAGTGCGTATCACCCTACAACAGTCCCGAAAAGAGATTCAGATCAGGGAGGACCCTAATGAGCAAGTATTTTCTACTGCAAGATCAGCAAAAGTGTATTGGTTGCCATTCATGTGAAATACAATGCAAGATAAACAAATCGCTGCCACCCGAGACCCGTCCCTGCCAGATCATCCAGGTGGGACCCGAGTTTTTCAACGGCAAGCCCAGGGCGTCCTTCATTTTCATGCCCTGTTTCCATTGTGAAAATGCGTGGTGTGTCTCTGCGTGCCCCACCGGTGCGATGCAGCGCCGTGAAAAAGACGGCATTGTTTTCGTGGATCACAATCTGTGTGTGGGTTGCAAAACGTGTATCTCGGCATGCCCCTGGGGAGCACCGCAATGGAATCCGGAAATGGGAAAAGTTGTCAAGTGCGATTACTGCATGGATCGAATCGATCAGGGACTGAAACCCGCCTGTGTCACGGTTTGCACCACGCACTGCCTCTCCTTCAACGTCACTGAAAAAATGCCGGGCATGAAACGCACACGCTATGCACATGCCATGGCTTCGACCAAAGGCGCGGCATCCCTGGGATAACTATCAGGTGCATCATGGTTAAAATCATCATCAATGGCATGGAACACAGCGCCGAAATCGGGAAACGGCTCCTGCTGGTCCTCATCGAAAAAGACATCCGCGTGCCGCATCTCTGTTTTCATCATGCCCTCACACCGGCGGCATCCTGCAGGCTTTGCGTCGTGGAGGTCAAAGAAGCGGACAAACCCATTCGCACCCGGCTCGCATGTGCCATCAAGATTGTGGAAGGTATGGAAATCACCACGGAAAGTGCCATGGTGCACCAGTTGAGAAACACTGCCATCGGCAATCTCTTGAAACTGGCCCCCCACTCCGAGGCGATTCATAAAGTCGGTCGAGAGTTCGGCTTGGCAACGGGCATCAAGCCTGACGGATGTATTCGTTGCCGGCTATGTATTCGGGTCTGTTCTGAAATCATCGGTGCAAACGCGCTGAAAATGATGAAAAAAGAGGGTCGAAACTATGTCAGCCCATCCGATACGGGCGAATGCATCGGATGCCTGACCTGTACCAATATCTGCCCGACCAAGGCCATTCGATATGAGGATGATGGCAACATAAGAACGGTGCTCATCAGAGATGAAATAGTGGGTAGGCACACACTCGAGCAATGTCAGATGTGTGGCAAATTATTTACCACCACCAAGTTTCTGGAGCACGTCAAACATGTCGAGGCTGAACACCCGGAAGAAAAAGAAACCCACAGGCACTGCCCGACCTGCAGCAAACTCTATTACCGGAAAAACCTGAAGATGACTGCGCCCAAACTTGCCATGCTGTATGGCAACAAACCTGTGAAGTAGACACCCTGGCCTGACCCAGAAGACCTGCTTTTTCAGGTTAAGCTGACGGTGGAAACCTAGGTGAAATCATGGCTTCAAGCACCTGCCCGGTGCACGGCACCATAATTGATATTAAAGCATCCCTTGACTCAGGTGAGGTCAAAGAACCCAGAACCCGTCGTATTCTGGAAGATATCTTGAATTTGGTCCGGGAGATTGCCTGGGGAATGGCGGGCGACGATCATCTGGCGGCTGTCCACGGCCTGTTGAAGGAGCTGGGTGACAGCAGCGCAGATCCGGTGGGCGTGGCGTTCCAAAAAAAGATCGACAGCACACTGAGCCATCACAGCGAGGTGTTTCAAAGTCATATCAAGACCCGTAACTGCACCACCGGAGATTGCATCAAACTGACACCGGCTCCTTGTCAAATGGCCTGTCCGGCAGGGATCGATGTGCCCACATATGTCACGCTGATCGGTATGGGCAAGGATGCAGAGGCCATAGAGGTCATTCGCAGGGACAATCCTTTCCCCTGGGTGTGTGGCCTGGTGTGCACGCGACCCTGTGAGTTCATGTGCGTTCGGGGTCGCATCGACACACCGGTCTCCATCAAATTTCTCAAAGCCTTCGCCGCCGAAAAAGCCCTCTCCGACGGACAGTACCTGAACCCTGAAAAGATGCCCGACAACGGTCAAAAGGTCTGTGTCATCGGTGCCGGCCCGGGTGGCATGAGTGCCGCCTACTACCTGGCCCTCAAAGGCTATAGCGTGAAGGTGATCGAAGCATTGCCCATGGCGGGTGGTATGATCATGGTGGGAATACCGCGCTACAGACTCCCCAGAGAGGTGATTGACAGGGAAGTTGCCATGATCGAGGATCTGGGCGTCGAATTTGTTTACAACACCCGTTTTGGGGAGGATCTGACATATGAGGAACTGAAAAAGGAGGGATTTGCCGCTTTCCTCTTTGCCATCGGCGCACACAAGGCTTTCAAGCTGCACATCCCCGGGGAAAACGACTTTCCCCGGGTCATAGATGCCATCGACCTGCTCAAGAACGTCGCCCTGGGCCATCGGCGGGCACCCGGCAAAAAAGCCGTGATCATCGGTGGCGGTAATGTTGCCGTCGATGCGGCCCGAACCTGCCTGAGGCTCGGATGTGAAACGGTGACCATCGCCTACCGGCGGACCCGAAGGGAGATGCCCGCAGACGAAGAAGAAGTGGCACAAGCAGAGGAGGAAGGCGTCAAGCTGTCCTTGCTGACCATCCCGGTGGGCATCAAGGGAGACGGCGATAAAATCGAAGCCCTGCATTGCCTTCAGGCCAAGCTGGTAAAAAGGAAGGGCAGCGACAGGATGTTTCCTACACCTGTTACAGGGAGCGACCACGATATCGCGGCCGATGTGATCATCCCCGCCATCGGACAGCATGTAGACCGTTCCTGCATGGAAAAGCTGGCTGAAATAGAGTGGACCCAGCGTGGCACCATTCATGTCAATATGGCCAATATGACCACATCCCTACCCGATGTGTTTGCCGTGGGTGATGCCGTAACCGGCCCGGCCACGGTCATCGAAGCCATTGGTGGCGGAAAGCGGGCCGCCAACGCCATCGATCGCTATCTATCCGGGCTGCCCCAGCCGAAGATGCCTCCGGTCCCGGTTCGCCGTGCCAAAACCGATTTCATCGTGGTCCCTGCCAGCACGAAAATGGCCCTCAAGCGGCCTGAAATGCCTTTGCTGAATCTCGAAAGGCGGCGCACAACCTATCAACAGGTCGAATTGGGCTATTCTGAAAACGTGGTCAGGGAAGAGGCCCGCAGATGCCTTCGCTGCGATGTTTGCCGGCGCTGTGGGGATTGTGTGAGTGTTTGCCGGGACAAGATGAAAATCGATGCATTACAGATGGGTTACTACGATTTTGACCATCCCGTGGAAACAGATTTCAGATTGACCCAGGAACGCTGTATCGCCTGTGGGGCCTGCGCGGAAAACTGTCCCAATGATGCCATGCAGATAGAAGACCGAGATGGGGAGCGGATTCTCTCGCTCTGCGGAACTGTCTTGAATCGACAGGAACTGGTTTTCTGCAGCTCGTGCGGCGCCGCGATCGGCCCTGCCCGATACCTTGCGTATATCGATCAACGTTTTAAAAATGAAGGACAGGTCGCATCGAAGCAAACCTTATGTAAGATGTGCGCTCGAAAAAAGGGACTCCGAACCAGTCCACCCGTATCGCATATTTAATGGAACCGAGTTCGCATGGGTTTGATGATAACTTTCTAGCGTTTGGCAACAAGGAGACGGCAAATGGTCTTACGAAGGGGACAGCGAGTGGAAGTCTTCCGCAAATCCGATGATGAAGGCTGGGAAAATTACATGGAAGCTTACATTGGTTGTCACGGCATCATCACGGATCCGGACACGGCCATCAACGACCCAGAAGCCCTGGTGGAGGTCAGTCTGGAAGACAAGGGAACCCACCGCCTGCCCCAGGACTGCCTGCGTGTCCTCGACGAATAAGCCGCCGCGAGGATCCGTTTCCGATTTCAGAATCTTTCCTTGATCGATCCTTTTGTTACGCAACGTTGTCGCCTTGCTTCAGATCTAGCGGGTCACTTTCATTCAAGTCGTGGTCGTCCGGCGGCGCCTTGTCTTCGGTGGTGTTGCGCTTGAATTCCTTTGAGATCAGTTCTCTGACATATGTCTGAACATCGTCTTTCAAGAAATGAGCCATTTTTCCCTCACTTGGTATCACTGTTAGCGCCCGAAAGAGATTTGACGCCCAATGTTTCGATCAAGCGGTTGATGTCGGTGGTCTTTAAATTCATCCCACCCTCTGAAACGGGCAGCAACATAATGCGCTTGCCCTGAATCGCTTCCGCAATTCTCAGTTTCACAATCGCCTCGCCGCCCGATCCGGCCAGGGCGTTGTTCATTTCCCGAATGCCGGCCGCTTCGGCTATGCCTTCGGCCTGGATGGCCTTGGCAAGAAGCTGCTGCTGTTCCAGGTATACATCTGCCTCGATCTTGTCCCTGAGGTATTGACCGTCGGCATCGGCCACCATCTTGTTGACCTCGCCACGGGCTTCTTCCAGTTTGCGCTTGTATTCCTCGGTGGCGGCATGCTGGGCGGACTTGTTCTTCTCAACCTGCTGGTCGGCCACTTTCTTGTCTTCGATGGCTTTCTGGTACTCGGGGTTGAAACGATAATCATTGGTCAGCACTTTCTCCACGACGATGCCCATGGGCCCCAGTATTTCCTGAAGCGCCTCCTTGGCCTTGACGGCCTGGGCTTCGCGTGCATCGGCCACGTAAAAGGCTTCCGTTTTGAGTTCGCCGAAGATGTCTCGTGGTTTGCTGCGTGCCACGGTTCGAACAATTTTGTCTCGCAAAGTTGCATCATTGCGTGCCACGTACTGGAGAATGTGGGGCGCCATGTTTGCATCGATACGATAAGCGATGATCACATCCAGACTGATGTCGTTGCCGTCGATGGTTTTAAGTACCAAGTCGTCTCTGGATTTGCGATCTCCGCGCACTTGTGAATATGTCATCTCAAGGTTCTGCAGTTTGGTGTCAAAGACATCCCAGTCATTGATAAAGGGCAGAAAAAAATAGGTGGCCCCCGGGGCATAGGAACGGTCCTCAACACCCTTGGGGCCGATAAAAGCCAATTTACGGGTTCTGACCCCCACCTCGGTCTCCCCGGTGGTATGGGGAATACAAGCGCTCAAGGTGCACATAGCCAGCATCCCAACGACCCAGTTAAAAAGGGGTTTCATTTGCCGTCTCCTTTGCGGACATCGAATAACTTCAAGGCATTGTCCAAATTCAACGGGTTGACCCCGTCCGGACCGTCACTGGGCAGGATGATCACATCGAGCCCCATATAGGCATCGGCCATCTTCAGGGCCACCATGCGCTCGGAGCCGATTCCTTTCAGGGCCTCATTTTTCAAGCGCACCCGTTCCGCTTCTGCCAGTTTCACCAGCAGATCGGCCTCTGCTTTTTTCTTGCGAACGTAAAAATCCTTTTCGGCAATCTTGCGGGTGACATAGGCTTTGCCCTTTTCGAGCTCAACGGCGGCGATGACCATCCCTTCCTGCACGATTTTCTTCAATTGGGCTTCTTCCTTGGCTGCGCGGGCCGCTGCCTGGTTGGTAAACACCATCTGGTCCTGGAGCTTTTTTTCCTCTATGTTTTTCTGAATTTCTTTGCTGTAAATAAAATAACGCACCAGCACCTGATCGACTTCGAGGCCTTTTAGATTCAATTCTTTGTTGAGCCGTTGTTTGGCCTCTTCCGCTTTTTGAACACGCATGGGGCTGTTGTAGAATTCTTCGGTGGTTAACTTGCCCAGGGTTTCCTTTAGGGCCGGCTCGGCCTTGGGAATGATGCCGTTGTCTTCAAAAAGGGTTCCGGGACCGATGGTGGTAAACACCATGTAGGGATCCTTGATGTGATAAAGAAAGCTAACATCCACATCGACGAAAAAGCCGTCCGACGTCTGAATATGTGCCGCCCGGTCTTTCCTGGCCATGTCTGCCGCGGTGTCGGGAAAATTGGTCAATTCCAGCACCTGAATGCCCTTGGGGAGCTGATACATCCGCTGCAACCCGAAAGGCAGAACAAAGGTCAAGCCCGCCTGATAGATCTTTTTTTGAACACCGCGGTTGATGCCGATTCTGGCCACCTTGATCCCGTATTTGTCGGGCTGCACATAAACGAAAAAGAGGTTAAAAGCGAGCACCATCAGCACGATCAGGGCGATCAAGATTCTCAAGGCCCCAGTCAGCCTGAGATTAAGTCGGGGAAATTTGAATCTGGCTATCCATTCATTTACGCTCGATGACATCTTATCCATCGGATCACTATCCATGATTGAATTCTCCCAGTAAGGTGCAGCGCCTCGATTGGCGACGGTGCTCAAGGAATTGGTTTTTTGTTCCTGACAGCATGGATGGCCTCCATTCCTTCGGTTAGAGAAACCGTGTTGATTTGAATGGCCGGAGGTTCGCACAACAGCGTTTTTGATCCAAGCAACACGCCGAATCGCTGAGACCGTATGTGACGATCCAAATCTTTACGGGTTTCCCACTCCTCCAACAGGCTGAAGCGGTTCTCGTCTTCGATATCGCAAAAGACCGCATAGCTCAGGCAACCCGCTTCCTTTCCCGTCGCCGCGATCATGGAGAGAAGCGTTTGCGTAACCTCCAACTGTTTTTCCGGAAGGACGTTCATGGTAATTCTGACGACGATCATGGCAGCTACCCTCCTCAGCTGTGGCCTTTTGCGACTATTCCAGGATCTCGAGCATCGTACGCTTGTTGGCCTTCGCTGAAACAGCACATAAAATGGTCCGCATGGCAATGGCGGTCCGGCCCTTTTTGCCGATGACTTTGCCGATGTCCGTCTTGGCGACTTTGAGCTCTATCATGGACATGTGCTTCCCATCGACCTCTCTGACGGATACATGATCAGGTTCGTCCACAATAGCCTGGGCAATGGTTTCAATGATCTCTTTCATGACCTACCTCCTGCTTGGAAATTTTAATAAATGAGGATCTTCTCCCAATCAGTTGGGAGAAAGGGTTCAAGGAGTCCAGGATTTTCGAGTAGACAGGAGACTCCCGTGCCTATAGGTCAATGTTTGTTTTCTCTGTTTCCGCCTGCTTTCGCAGCGGTGCCACAATATCTTGACCATATCACAGTTGAACTCCTGTCCCTCACAGAACCGGACAAGCGGATTTCCCATACATCCGGCTCCTCGGTTCACCATTCAGTAAGCCTCCGTTCTACGATACGGATTCAGGTCTTTGCGAACCCTGGGCTTAGGCCAACCCACCCAGGCCAATGCCTGGTTAAAGGTCGACCAGGTGTATGCCTTGCGCTGACTTTTACGGTTAAGCCATTTGAACAGGATGCGTGTTGCGCGATAGACATAGAAGCTACACCTTTCCAGGTTATCCGTTATGGCGTAATAGCCCAGGTGGCCGATCACACGTGTACGGGCCTGCCTGAGAACTTCCCCCTTCTTCAGCACATGTCTGACCTTCTTTGCCCAATCGGTAAAACTGCGCAGGCTCTGCACCAATTTCTTGCGGCTGGTGCGACGTTTCACCTTGAAATAACCTTTCCGGGTCTTACCGCAATAGTGCGTCAATCCCAAGAAGGTAAACTCTTTTGGCTTCTCGCCTCGCTTATACGCTGCCTCTCGGGCAAAACGACCAAACTCGATGCAGTGCGTCTTTTCCTTTGCCAATTCGAGACCAAACCCTTCAAGGCGGTCCTCCAGGCGTCGTCGAAAATTCTCAGCATCTCTCTTGCACTGAAAGCAGGCCAAAAAGTCGTCGGCATACCTAAAATAGTACGCTTCACCTTTGCTCTGCCTGCTCACCCGCCGGCTGAACCACAGATCCAGCACGTAATGCAGGTAGATGTTCGACAGCAGTGGTGAAAGGATGGAACCCTGTGGAGTCCCTTGCTCGGTGGCCCGGACCAGACCATCTTCCATGATGCCGCTCTTGAGCATCCGGATACTCAGACGGATCACTCGCTCGTCACCGATGCGATGCCGCAGGAATTTAACCATCCAGTCGTGGTTAACCTTGTCGAAGAAACTTTTAACATCCGCTTCTACCACGTAGCTGACCTTTTCCTGCTGGATTGTACGCCCAAGCTTATCCAAGCATTTGTGCTGGCTCCGACTCGGACGATACCCATAACTGCTGTCTTCGAACACGGCCTCGTAGATGGGCTCAAGGACTCGTTTGGTCGCTTGTTCCACAATCTTATCCTCAAGATTGCTTATGCCCAGCGGCCTACCCTTGGCACTCCCCGGCTTCGGTATGTAGCTGCGTCGTTTCGGCCCTGGACGATATCCCATCCGCCTGAGCCTCTCCGACAGCTGCCGTAGGTTCTCTTCAAGGTTTTTCCCGTATTCTTTTTTGGTTACGCCATCCACTCCGGTTGCCTTATTGGCTTCCAGCGTATCGTAGCAGGCCCGCAAATTGTCCACATCACATATGTGATGGTACAGACTGGTAAATACCAGAGCCGGTTCCTTGCGCGCCTTTCGACCTATCCGTGTCAGATCTGTTGTCACTGCATTGTCACTCCTTGCATAGTGTCAGTGTTGCTCCTTTCACGGACGATGTACCGTGGGGACCTTCGCTCAGCGGGGATTAGCCGCTTCTTCGCTAGGCCATTGCAGCTCTCCGGTCCCCATCACTTGCGACGCGGCCATCCCACGACCTCTTTTTACATTGGCCCTGGTACTCGGATACTGCCAGTGCAGTTGTGTCTCCAAGAGCACATTGATCGTCGCTCGCCTGGTTACTTGCTTGTCGTTGCACAGCTCGATGCCGTCTTAGACCCCGGGGTGTCAGCTTCGCACTCGTCATTTCCGCACTTGCCGCTTGGCCTGCGCCCTCCTTGATAGGATCGGCACGTTCCCAAAATTCCTTGTTCTCGGGGCTATGTGTCAGATTCAGGGCAACACCCTTCACCTCGCTGCACTCGCTTATTTGTCCACCCGGTCTTCACCGCCGGACATTACACTACTGAGCGGTTGACTAAACCTTACTCAGGATGGCTTTGGCTCTTTAAAGAGCCCTCCATCTCAACAGGCAACCATTGCCAGGTTACCCAAGGATTCAAGTGTTTGTTTTCCAGTGATTTGATCATCGCTTTTAGCATTCTCTCTACATCACCGAGTTCATCTCTTAATTCCTGAAGCTTTTCCTTCTTCATATAATCCAGATCACCGGATATCATCGTCTGCGTTTCCAATAACTCTTTATAATTCTTAAGCATTCAGCTGATGCCTCACTTCATCTCACTCGAACCCTGGACCCCTGGAATCCTTGAATCCTTAATTTGGATCAACTCTTTTGGAGATGATCCAGAAATCTTTATGGGACACGTTTCGAGAATGGGTGTCGCTATCATGTTCTCTCCTCACACTCGCCTCGATTACGGGCTGAAATGTCTGCTTCACCATCACCACAAGCAATTCACGTTTCGTGCCGTGTTGAACAAGAACGAAAAATTGTTTATATGTTATTGAATATATATGGAATAAATAATATATCGATGTCGATATCGACCAGGGGACGTCTGCAAGATTGCTGGTCATATATGACCAGTGGCCATATATGACCTTTAGGGGATGGGAATGGGGGGGGTCGGAAGGCTTAAGCGGTATGATATGTCGCACACCTTCAGAGGCCTTTCCTCACGGCCGTTGGATACCCAGTTTAAGCATGCGGGCGCGCAATGTGCTGCGGTCTAGGCCCAGAATCTCGGCGGCACTGTTTTTACCGCTCACCTTCCAGTAGACCTGTTCAAGCACCTGAAGAATATGGTCCCGTTCAACCGCTGCCAAGGTTTTTTGACTCGAACCTAAATGCTTGAAAGGCTTCCTGAGTTCGTCGACCAAGCGCAGCTTGGGACCCGACGAGTTGATCACTGCCCGTTCAAGGACGTTTTCCAATTCCCGAACATTGCCGGGCCAGTGATAGCGTTGTAAGGCATTCATGACGCTGGCGGGAATTTTTTCAATCACCTTGCCCATGCGTTTGGAAATTTTTTTGACGAAAAAATTCACCAGCAGCGGAATATCATCCGCATGATCCCGCAGCGGCGGCATGGTAATCGGAAAAATATTCAAGCGGTACCAGAGATCGTCGCGGAAACGGCCCTTACGGATCTCCTCTTCCAGGTTGCGATTGGTGGCGACAATAAGCCGTGCATCGGCTTTGATGGTGTGGGAACTGCCCAAGCGTTCAAACTCGCCGTCCTGGATCACCCTGAGCAGCTTGGGTTGTAGTTCCAAAGGCAATTCTCCGATTTCATCCAGAAAAAGCGTCGCGCCGTTTGCAACCTCGAATCGACCCAAGCGTCTGGAGTGGGCTCCGGTAAAGGCGCCTTTCTCATGGCCAAAGAGCTCGCTTTCAATGAGGTTTGAAGGCAGGGCGGCACAATTCATTTTAACCAATGCGCGATCCTTGCACAGACTCAAGCTGTGAATGGCTCGCGCTACCAGTTCTTTGCCGGTTCCGGTCTCACCTTGAACCAGGATCGTTGTGTGGGTGGCGGCAATTTGTTCAATCTTATAGAGAACGTATTGAATCTCGTCACTTTGACCGATAATGTTCTCGTGGTTGTATTCCAGCTTTATTTCTTCCTGAAGATATTCTCTTTCCGCCTCCAGCTTCTCCTGCAATATTTTTATTTCTGAAAGGGCGGTTTCAGCCAGCTGTTGATTTTTTTCTGCCGCTTCCCTGGCGACGATCAGTTCGGTCGTTCGCTTTTCAACAATTTTCTCAAGATGTCTTTTATAATATTCGCGTTCGGTCACATCCTCAATGGCCAAAAGGATCAGCTGAGTTTGACTCTTCTTTCGGTATATCCGTCTGGCGTTTAAATGCATTATTTTATGACCGATGGTCTCAAAGTTGGCTTCCACTTCAAAGTCATTAAATAGGGTATTCTGAGGCAGGATGTCTTCAAGCAGTTCTTTAAGCTGGGGGATATTCCATTGCCGGTTCCCAAGATCATATATCAAGACGCCCTCTGTCTCATGCGGCTTGACGTTGAATGTCTGGTAAAAGGCAGTATTGGCTTTTACAACCTTCAAATCAGAATCAAGCACCAATAAAGACTCACGAACCGAACCCAGGATGTCATCGAAAACCTTGATAAACGTCTTTAGTCTTCGTGTATCGTAGCCTGATTTCTTGTCCGTCTGTTTCATTTTTTTAAGATGAAGCTAGAACATCGTTTGATACGTCGACGAAAAAATATGGAAACCGCTTTAACACCCATCGCAACGTTAGGATGACAATCATTATAACTGCTTGATACCTTACGTAAACCTATTCTGTTTGTTGGGGGATTATCCGATTATACATGTTGTCTTGGCAGCGATCAACAAAATTTTTTAGGGGCCTATAACCCAGACCAGGGCATCGCGAAACGCTAGGCGGCGATGTCAGCGAGACCCTGAAACTGCCTGAGAATCGGTTTGATCCCTCGGCGTTGTAGCGATAGTTGTTGTTATAGCGGTTGTCATAAATATGTTCCGTTTGGTCTAATTTACAATCAGGCAACGATGTGTTCACTTATCGGTTGAAATTATTCAGATTGTGACAAACGCTCTAGAATTAAGTTCCGGAACCGCACCGGCAACTATCACCAACCAAGCGTTCGGACTTGCGACAAAGCGCTCGAACGTGCGGCCCGGGTTTCTAAAAGCGGTATTGAAGGGAGAGTTCGAGCCCCTTGTTTTCGGGGCGTGAAGACAGGTTGATCTGCAGATTTTCCTTGAGGCGGTCCACAAAGCGCCTGTCCTGGTCTTGGTTGTATTTGTGGGCACTGGAGATGGAACCGTAAATATTGCCCGAATAAAAACCGATCTCCACAAAGGAGATGACGGCGCCGAGGGCGAACATGTCATTGTCGAAGGCTTCGTAGGCCGCATAGATGAGGCCGCCGTTCAACACAAAAGAGATCAGGGCATCCCGGGGCCGGTTGCAGTAAAGATACCCTCCCCCGGGTATAATGGCCAGAGCGCCGGCCATTCCCGGACGCTTGTGCTGGATATCGCCGGTTCGCTCAAGATTGCCGATCAAATCGGCCAGGCGGTATTTGGCCTGCTGCTCTTGGCTGATCTTTTCAAAATAGCGTTGGGCTGTTTCCCATTCATACGTCTCGAGAAAAATCCAGCCCATGCGGTAATGGGCCTCATCCCTCACAGCCATATCCTTCGAGAGCGCGCCCAGATTGCGAAGGGTCGTCAGTGCCGCTGTCCGTTGCCCCAGACGCTGCTGACTTTCAGCAGCCATAAAAAAAGAACGGGCATAATAAACCGATTGCCGGTCGACGGACTCGCTGAGTTCACGAAAGGTCTGGATAGCCTCCGGGTAACGCCTTTCAAAATAGTAGGCCATGGCCATATGGAACCTGGCTTCAGGTACACGCCCGTCTGCGGGGAAAAGATGCACAAAGCGTTCGTATTCGGCGATGGCAATCATGTATTTTTTCTGGGAAAACAGCTGTTGCGCGTACTGGAACTGCATCTCGGCACTGATGGTGACGCTTGTCTGTGCAAAGGATGGATTGACATCGATGGAAAGGATGGCCAATGCCAGCAGACACGCGATCAGGCGCCCAGGCATGCCGTTTCGATACCGCAAGTAGGTGCCTAAAAACGAATGAACATCGAACATCGAACGTTCATCTTTAAAATTCATCACTTCTGGGTCACCCTGAGAACCTCTTCAATGGTGGTAACCCCTCTTAGCACCTTATTGATGCCGTCCTGGCGCAGGCTCACCATATGCAGTTTCCTGGCTTCTTCCATAATGCGGTTTGCGTCATACGATTTGAGAATGAGGCTCTTCAACTCCTGACCCATCAACATCAACTCGTAGATACCGATACGTCCCCAGTAGCCCGTGTGGAAGCATTTCTCACACCCGACCGCCTTGTAGATCTCGGCGCCCTGCGTGCTGTCGCTCGAAATACCGATGGCCATGAGCATGGCCTCATCCGGGTGGTGGGACACCTTGCAGTGTTCGCATAGAACCCTGACCAAGCGCTGTGCGGCAACGGCGATGACCGAGGATGAAATCAAAAACGGCTCGATGCCGATATCCACCAGGCGGGTGATGGCACCGGCCGAATCGTTGGTGTGGAGTGTTGAAAACACCAGGTGCCCTGTCAGGGCCGACTGAACCGCAATTTCAGCTGTTTCATGGTCACGAATTTCACCCACCAGGACCACATCCGGGTCCTGCCGGACAATGGAGCGCAGCCCCCTGGCAAAGGTCAGGTCAATTTTGGGATTGACCTGGATCTGACTGATGCCGTTGATCTGATACTCGATGGGGTCCTCGATGGTAATGATATTGATATCAGGCGAATTGATCGAGGAGAGCAAGGCGTACAAGGTGGTGGTCTTGCCACTACCCGTGGGCCCGGTCATCAGAATCATTCCGTTGGGAGAGGCAACGAGTTTTTTTAGCATCTCGAGCATTTCCGTGTCCAAACCCAGGTCACTGAGTCTCATCAGCGAGCTGGTTTTGTTCAGCAGCCGCATGACAACCCTTTCGCCGAACGATGTGGGGATGGTGGACACGCGCACATCGATTTCCTGATTCCCGATCTTCAGATTGATACGTCCGTCCTGCGGGAGTCGTTTCTCGGCAATGTTCATCTTTGCCATGACCTTGATTCTGGAAATGAGAGAGGCCTGGATCCACTTGGGGGGCGTGAGCAGGTCATACAGAATACCGTCGACCCGGTAGCGCACTTTGAAACTTTCCTGATAAGGCTCGATGTGAATATCGCTGGCCCTGGCCTTGATAGACTGCGATATTATGTGGTTGACGAGCTTGATGATAGGGGCGTCGCTGGTATCGTCCAGAAGATCGGCGGTATCTTCGATGTCGCTGATTATCATACTGCCGTTTTCTTCCATGTTCTGAACGAGTTGTTCCGCTGAATCCCTGCTGAAATCGTAGGACAGGTTGATGGCGGAAATGATTTCATCTTTTGGCGCCAGCACAAGATCATAGGTTTCGATACCCAGAAGCCGGGCGAGATCGTCTATGGGTTGAAAATTGTCGGGGTTGCTGATGGCGATAATGACGCCGCCACTGTCTGATTCAGTATCGGCGCCCAGGGCGTCCGGAAAATCGCCCGATACGACATCCGCAAGGTTTTGGCGATTTTTCTCCAGGGGTACGATCAGATGCTTTTTCAAGAAAGGGCTCGGTACTTGCTGGGCGAAATCCTTGCCAATAGCCTCCAGAGGCAGTTTGGTCCACAAAGGGATATCATACTGGATGCTGAGGGCTTCCAAAAGCTGTGTCTCGGTAATCACCTTTTTTAAGGTAAGTATGCTGCCGATATCGCCGCCTTTTTCTTCCCGAACCCTCAGGGCGTCCATGATGTCATTATCGGAGACATGGCAGTGTTGTTTCAGAATCTGGGGTAGTGAAGTTGTCATATGATTGAACGTCTCGAATATGTCATGCCTTTTGTAAGCACTCGTTGGGTCCGTCTGTCGCTGGAGCGGCTCTTAAAAATGCAATGCCGCCAGGATGCCCTTACTCCATAGAGGGCGAGGTTTCCAGCGCTTCGGCCGCGTCCACGTCTTCCTGATCTAGCGTTGCATCTGTCTTTCCTGCTTGATCCTTTCGGGCCTGCTCGATCTGTTCTTTCTTTGAGGCGTATATTTCCTCGGCTTCGGCCGGGTTGGCCACCACCCGGGGCGTCAGAAATACAAACAGATTCGTTCTGTCCATGGCATTGCTGTCAGTCCTGAACAGCCATCCAAGCAAAGGAATCTCGCCGAGACAGGGCACCTTGTAGGTCGTTTTTGTGGAGCTGTCGTCAATGAGGCCGCCGATAACCACCGTGCCCTTATCCTTGACAATGACCGTGGTATCAATGGCCCGTTTCAGGGTCGTGGGCCGATCCACCGCGGTGGTGGCCAGATTGTCGAGCTGTGTCCCCTCATAGTTGATGACGAGGCGAACAAATCGATCCTGGCTGACATGTGGTGTAATCTTCAAAATTTGACCGACATCTTTGTATTCGAAGGAGCTGTAGGTCTCAGTACCCGTTTCGGCGGCGGACCGTGTCTGATAAGGCACATTTTTACCGACGTTGATGGTGGCCTCTTCGTTGTCCGTGGTTAGGATTTGAGGGGTCGAGAGGATATTGACGTCCTCATCCTTCTTGTAGGCCTGAATGACGGCGCCCAGACTCGGGAAGGTGACACCGCCCACATTGATGGCTTCCCCGAACACCCCCAACGAAAACCCCTGGGGATACGTTGCAATGCCCAAAAGGCCACCGGACAGTCCACCCAAATTGGAATACCCGGGGGCGCCGCCGCTAAAACCACTTGTGCCGCCGTATAGATCCCCGTTAATGTCGGAACTGTCACCAACGATCCATTCGGTTCCCAGTAAAAAATCCTTTTCGACATTGACCTCCATGATGAGGCACTCGATATAGACCATGGCACGGGGGATATCGAGCTTACGAATTACCGCTTCCAAGGTTTGATAGTCTTCTTTCCCGGCTGTGATGATCAGGCTGTTGGTGGCCTTGTCCGCCGTGATGCGTACCTTTGAGGAAACGACGGGCGCCGCCTTGGCTGTCTTGGTATCCGAACTCTTGGTGGGCAAGGCCTCCAGTACACCTGCCAAATCTTCCGCGATGGCATTTTCAAGGTAATAGACATGGATGGTTTCCTTGCCTTTGGGGGTCTCCGTATCCAGCACCGCGATGAGTTCCTCTATCTTCAAGGTATCTCCCTCACTGGCCAGGATGATGAGCGTGTTTGTCCGGTCATCGGCCACAAATTTGATAAGTCTTGACTGACCGGTATCTTTTTTGGACTTTGACACAGCGACGCCAAATACGGAATCGAGCGTTTTTGCCAACTCCTTGACATCCGAATGAACCAGCTTGACGATGCTCAGTTCCAGTCCGGTTTTCAAAACATCGATGGCATCCAGGATCTTGGTCAGGCGCTGGATGTTCGAATAGACATCCGTCACGATCAAGGTATTGGTGGGTGGATAATCGAGAATAATACTGCTTTTGGATACCAGCGGGGCAAACAATTTTTTAATTTCTGCGGCCGTGGCGTATTTCAGGGGAATGAGCTGGGTTACCACCTTATCGGCGGCGACACCGGTCTCCTCTCTGAGGCGTGTTTCGATATTTTTTGACCGAGCGTCCGGTGACGGCACAATCTTGATGACCTTGCCTGCCGGTATCGTGGTGAATCCATGCACTTCGAGAACCGACTCAAACACCTTGTACGCTTCGGCGACAGATATCTTGGACGGTGAAATGATGGTGGCTTTACCTTTTACACGCTGATCGATCACAAAGTTTTTACCGGTGAGCTCACTGATGAATTTGATCAGAACACTGAGATCGACATTGTTAAAATCGATCGACACCAGCTTGCCCGTCTGGTCGGTCTCTTTTTCAGCACCCAGCGCGGGCTGCAACACAAAAAAAAGCACCGAAAACGCCACAACGAATTTTACTAAATATGAATATGATTTCATAAACATACCATTGAATCCTTTATAAGATTTTTAGCTTATCACGCCTGCCGTTCAGACATCACTCCACCGAGTAATCGATGGTCTGCAAACGCCCCCTTCTTCGAATCTGAACCTGTACTCTCTCCGCTGACTGCAGATTTTCATAGAGGCTCAGGGCATCGTCCACGGATTCGATATTCTTACCATCCACGCCCACAATGACATCGCCGTTCCTGAAGCCCATTTCACCAAATATGGAATTGGATCGAATACCGGAAAGCGTCAACCCATCGGACTGGCCATCCTTATAATGGGGCCGTATGCGCACTTGCCGCATCAGGTTGCCCAGGTCATTCACAGCCTCGTCGATCCGCTCGCGCTTCAATGAAATGTTTTTGGATTCAGACGCCTGGGCCGCCAAGGGTTTCTTGGCACTTGCCCGGCTGGCAATTGTACTGCTGCCCCCTTGAATCTCCTCCATCTGCAGGACCTCAAGACTGCCATTCACTTCCAGAAGAACCTTCTCCCGGTGAATCTCTTTGACGATGGCATCCTGTATGGCATCTTCCACGTGGTAGAGCTGCTGCACCCGCTGTTTGACGTCCTCTATCACGGCATAGGAATTTTGACCATTCCCGGTTACCGTCCCCCAGAGTTTCAACTGCAGATCGGTCACTTGCAAGGCTTCGATATCCACTTTGGCCGACTCGGGCGACGGTGGCTGCTTTTCCACAAGCCTGAACAGGTTACGTTCTTCAATGGCTTTGTAATCGGACAGCGATTTAACACGTTCACTGGTGGGTGCCGCTATCTTTTGGCTGTCTTCGCTAGACGGGCTGACGACCTCGAGCTGGGCGCCGGCCAGCTGATAAAATGAACTCACACCGAGATAAGATGCAGCGGTTAGCAGAACGAGATTGATGAGAATCAAATAGATTTTCATAGTTACCTTAGTGGGTTAAAATCCATTACCTAAATGAAAATTTAGGTTTTTCAACGGTGCCGAATATTCGAATGGGTATCCCCTTCTCACCCATCTGCTGTTTGAAAAGGTTTCCCGGCAAACCATTTTGAAAGCTCGCCAGCAATACTTCCTGTGGCAAAAAGGAACCTCTCAGATTAAGGCGGCTCTTGCCCATGGGTACTCGAATCATAATCGTGCCCGTTAGACTGCCCTCTACCTGTCCACCCCTGGCCTCCAGGCGTTTGAGTGAAAAGATCTGTTTGTTCACATTGAATTCAACCTCAACAAGGTTGAGCAGCACTTCCTGAATGTTGATGATGGGATTTGAAAAGGCCAAACGCACATCCCTAAGATCCAGTATGCCCTTGATACTCCTGTTTGGCCCGTTATTGTCCATGAGGTCTAGGTCGCCATTCAGGAATCCAGACAGTTTTCTCCCCAGCCGCTCCTGAAGGGGCAAGATATCGGCCAGCTGAATATCGGCCAACTTGAGAAATATGTCTGCCTGGGTACTTTTTTCAGACCTGTTGACATCGATGGCCCCCCTCAAGGCTCCCTGGTAGGCCTTGCCATGAAAATTGATGGTTTTCTGGGACGACAATAGGGTTGTTATTCGGGGTCTTAGCTTCAGTTGATCGATTTGGGCCCACATGTGGCCGTCTTGTGAGATACGCAGCGACTCGAACCCGATCCCCAACGGCAACACCGGATGCAGCCGTTCGATCTGGATCTGGTAGTCTGGCAGCGTTTTCAAAAGATAACTGGCTAGCGCCCCCTTGAACGTTTGCGCTGGAAACAGGAGATAGAGAAAACATCCCATCGCAACCAGGGTAAAGGCAACGTAAAAAAGCCATTTATGTAGTTGTTTCATAGACTAAACTTCAAATGTTTCAACCTGCAGAATCACGTTTAACAGCCCTTCTTGCTCTTCTTTCTTGGTCAAAGACAATCGCCGGACATGAATCATGTTTTGTGATGTTTCAATCCGGTACAGAAAACGGGAGATCTGCTCCATGGTAATGCCATTTAGTTTCATTTCGACAAGCGACAAACTGTAGGGTGTGTCTTTCTGTTTGCTTGACGATGGTTTCATGTAGGTGATGCGTTCCTTGATACCCACCTGCCCGGCAAGCTTGTCCAGAAAAGAGAACAATGTAAAACCCCTTTGCCGCCGATCAAAGCGGGTCTTCGAATCATCCGCACGCTTTTGCATTGCCAAATATTTCATACGCAGCTGCTTGATTTCATTATAACTTATGGTATAAGAGGTCAGGCTTCGCTTAAGCCTTTCCCTGGCATCCATAAACGGGAAAACAGCCACCTGCGCAATCATGACGAGGGCGATAAAACCGACACCGATGCTCACGGCTATCTTCTCGCGCTTGCTCAGTTTGGATAGAAAAGGGCGCAGCATTTTTATCATAGGGCAACCTTCAATTTAAACCGCACGCGTGTGCCGGACGGGTCCATGTTTGCCGAACTGATGGATACACTCTGAAAAATATCCGCTTTTTCCAACCCGCTCTTCATGTCGTCAACCGCGTTGAAGGTGTCGGTGTTGCCTGAAACGATCACGCTATCGGAGCCCACAACGATACTCACCAGTTCCACATCCTGTTTTTCCGGTATGAGACGGCTGATGTCGTTTAAGATGTCAATGGTTTTTACCGATACCGCAACCTCCCCTGGGAACGAAATGCTCTTTTCAGCGGCTTCCAATTTGACGCGCATCTGGTGCACGGGGTCCACAATTTGGGTCACTTCCGGAAATGTCGCCTGAAATATTTCCAGAATTTCGGCTCGCTTGGTTTCAACACGCTGTTTCAGCGTATAGTAATCCATGATACTGTAACCCAGAAACAGCAAACCGACAACAGCGCCCAGACAACATGTCTTGAGAATCTCCTTTTTATTTTCAAGCCAGACCTTTTCCATGCCCATCCGGCCCCGTCTGAAATTCAAGGTATCGAACCCAGACAAGGCATTCAACACCAGGGACAGGGCGCCATCCATTAGATGCGGTTCCCAGGTTTCCCCTTTTGAAGACAGCGCGATTTTACCGGAACGCTGCATGAGATCAGCAGGCATGACCGGTGCACCGAAAAAGGCTTCCAGATCCCGATCGATGTCCCCTGCTGCCGAGCGCGAACCGCTGATGTGAATCTCGTCGATGTCACACGACAACCCGGACTTCTGCTCAAATGCCAGGAGGGTCCGGTTTATCTGGGAGCAGATCGAACGGAGCGTTGATTTGTCTGCAGCGACGAGCGAGAATGTGCGCACCAGGCAGACATCCCCGGATAAAGACACAACCATGGTCGTGGAGCTGTCGCCCATGTCCAGGAAGACCAGACAGCGCTTTCCCGTGTTCAGCCGAGAGAGGTATTGCCCCATGGCGTATCCACCTACCGTCAGTATGTCCGGCTCGATGCTGTAGGGCTTCAGAAGATCGATTAGCTCGGCAATGCGCTTTTTCTCAACGGCCGCGGCAAAAAGCAGCGGCGTGTCCGTTTCCAGAGAGGATTCGAGCATATTGAAATCAAAAAGAATATCTTCAGCCAGGTAGGGAAGATCCGTTTCCAGTTCAAAGGGCAGTATCTGCCGCACTTTCTTAGCTTCCTGAAAGGGCGCCTTCAGGTTCCGGTAAGACACGTCCACGGCCGGCAGCGCCAGGATACAGAGCGCATCGGTCGTATTCATCTGTCCACGGATACGCTCGAAAGACCGTTTCAGTTCCTCTTCATATGAGGTCTTTTTCAGCGAGATGGGGATGCGGACATAACGCTCTATCCAGCTGCCTTTCATGCCGCTTTTCACCAAAACGGCGGAAACGGCATCGCGACGAATATCAAGACCCAGTATTTTTCTACCCATAAGTTCAAAACCGCTTGTCCGATAAGATGACCCGCAAAAGATGACGCCAAATTGTAATTATAACTTACTTTTCCTGCCAACTCAAGATTTTAGCATGCCACTGACCCGTTTTTTTTTCTTTGACCCGATTGACAACCACCTCGGCCGTCAGGGTCATGCCTTTCCACTCGGCTTCGGCTTGCACAAGAAAGAGGTCGCTCGTCGTCTGAATCAGCTTGGAATCAATTTCGAGCTCACTGCAGCCGGGAGCGTCCGTGTACCATTTTGGGCTGGAAAGACTATGGACATAGCTACCATCCGACATTTCCGCCCTGTATTCAAATATCGACTGCGCCAGATGCTCGCTCTCTGCCGGCAGAATCGCTGCAATAACAGGTAGATCTGCAGTATTGATATTGATGGCCCCGTTGAAAGTGAATTGTTTGTTTTGCGATTCCGTCAAACCCCATACCGTCATGTAGTTCGCGATACCGGGAACGCCCCCCACGCCCTCGAAGATATTGGGGTCAATCCCTTTGACCAGCAAAAGTTCTCCCAGGTGATGGAACGGTCCATTTTGACACGGATAGGACGGGTCAAGGTCGAGATAATACTCCGACTCAGCCCCGCTGACCCCTGTAATCAGATCATCATCTCCCCGATCCAGCCAGTCCTTGAGTGAGTTGATGATCGGTATGGGCGCCGTGTCATCGGTTCGGTCGAGAACCGGGATAGCGAGATCCAGAAAGTGCTCCCACATCTGGCGCTGGGATTCATTGAACATTCGGCCTTCCGGAAATTTCACCAATGAATTGACTTGAATTTTTCCCAGCTCATCCACAATAAGCACCCGGACCCTCCCGAAATCAAACGTAAATGACACCAGGAGTTCTTCGATTTTTTCCGGGTTGGCCCAATCCTCCTGAATCGAGTCGATTTCGGACGTCTCCTTGTCTTTGATCAGAAGCGCCATGGCTGCATGAACGCCAGACATGGCCATCTGCTTCATCTGGATCCTGTCCCGAAAAGCGCCCGCAACATATATGGATGAGCGGGCTTTACGATTCAACTCCAGCGTCGTAACCACCAATACGGCAATAACGGAGAGTGTGATCACCAGGGCGATGCCGCGGTTATTGTCGGTCATGGTTTTCATCGTTTGCCTTCATGGCGATAACGCCTCTTTAAGGTGCAACCTGGATCCCTGCCAACAGGATCCGGAAGTCTACTCGATGGCCTCTCTCACAACCGGAAGCATGACCATGGTTTCAAATACCATGCTGACGGATTCCTCCTTACCCACTTCCAACAAGATGTTGATGGCTCTCGGTGTTGCATAGTCAACGTCCTGTGACTCGGAATCCCATGAATCAAAGGCTGTATTTTCTGTATCGTAATAGGTAATAAGCAAGGATTTCAGATTTTCGCACAAAACCGGATCCCCTGCCTGTTCTTGGGGCGGCGTATAGGGGTAGAGGCGGTCTGACCGCCGAAGTGAATAGCCCTCGTCCTCGTCTTCGGAAACATAATATACAATTTCGGCGATGCTCTCATGGACAGAGCCGTCCAGGGGGACGTGTGAGCGGGAGGCCAATCTGAGACGGGGAAAATCCGCACCGGACAGGTCTGACCGATCCCCGACGACCCGAAAAGGATCAGGGGTTGAATCAAATTCGGGCTTTGTGTATTCAGGCGGCTGGGCAACGGCAATTCCGCTGAGATCGAGAGACATTCGGTTCAAGCAACCGCCGACCATGGCGTATAAATCGAGGTTGGTATCGATTCTGTCCGAACTGAAAAAAACAGATCGAAAGGAAGCGAAGACCGTTGTGATGATGATGCTGAAAATCAAGATGGAAATCATGATCTCCAGCAGGGTAAATCCAGCCTTGTGGCGAGGTCTTTGTCGCGTTGCATGCATGTCAGTCTCTCAAAAACCGGTATCGTCTAAGGAAATATGCATGCGCATCGTCGTTTCTCAATACGCGAAGATCGATTTTTTTCAGATCTTCCGTTTCCAGTGTCTCAGGCAGCACGTCTTCAACGGAAACCATCCAGGTGTAGCCTGGAAACGCTTCCCCAAAATCGCCTGCGCCATCGTCCAGTTCCTTGCCCGGCATGGATGTCAGCTCGGCCATTTTCTTCTGCGCCAGAAATGGTGCTGTGGTATTGAAAGACAACAGCTGGTTCATGGCAAGGGTTTGCGAATACAAACGGAATATGGCTATGAGAGCGAAGGTAATCACCGACATGGCCACCAGCGTTTCCAGGAGCGTAAACCCGGTCTTCCCCCTTTGGGGACCTCGTTGTTTGTCGAACACTGTTGTTCGAGTCAATAGCAAGCTATTCTTCCAATCCCACATATTCCTCAATGATTTTCAAGCGTGGCAGAAAAGGGCTAATATGGTATGACAAAACCGTATCATCTTCATTTAACACGTGAATCATGGCATTGTCCGAATACCCCTTGGCATAGAATTGAATCTGAGCCACACCGTCCGATATGCTTCTGTTGCCGGCGAAGCTGACATCGAGAATTCGAAAATTGTCCGCAAGGTTCAGACCACCCGTTTCTGGTTTTGCAAGCATTTCTTCGGTCATCGAGGCCGAAGTTACCCAAAATTTCCCATTGTCCATGTCCACGTGAAGCGTATGATCGATTTGGTCCCCAATGGAGGCTTCCTTCAGATATCGAACGCTGGTCAGAAGATATCGCGAGGTCTTTTTGGTCTGGTCGACAAAAAGATCGTTGTTGATTCTGGGCAAAGCGACAAAAAACATAATACTGATCAAGGCCATGACCACCGTGAGTTCTATGAGCGTAAATCCCCAGCTGCACCGGTGTGCACCGAGACCTTTTGTAACGACCTGATACTGCATGCTTTTCTTTTTCATTCGTGACATCACTGACCCATGCGCAACCCAAATTGAGCGCTTGCCGTGAATGCGGATGCTGACGCCGCTATTCTATTTCCCAGCTGTTGATGTCCCTGTCCTTACCTTCGCCCCCTGGAACACCATCCGATCCATACGAAATAATATCATATTCCCCGTGAACGCCAGGGCTCAGATAGATAAATTCGCTGCCCCAGGGATCTTTGGGCACTTTGCCTTTTTCGATGTAACCGCCTTCGCGATAACTGTTTGACAGGTTTCCGGTATCCGGGGCTGCTATGAGCGCAACCAGCCCCTGCTCTGTGGTAGGATAGGCGCCAGTGTCCAGTTTATACAGTCGAAGACTCGTTTCAAGGCTTTCGATGGTCAATTTGGCCTTCAGTTGCTTGGCTTCTTCCGGACGCCCCATAATTCTGGGCACGATGAGGCCGGCCAGGATGCCGAGAATGACAATGACGACCATTAACTCGATCAGTGTAAAACCACGGGCATTGTTAACGAATTTCCTTGTTGATACACACATGAGTCCTCCTTGGTATGACGGGTGAGCTGACTTGGTGGATCGCGCAGCTCACATAATCAACTGATTCATTTCGAAAATAGGCAGACAGATGGACAACACAACGAAACCGAGCACGATACCCATGACCAGAATCATCACCGGCTCCAGGAGTGACGTCACACTCAAGACTCTCGATTCAACCTCGTTTTCATACATCGTCGCTATTTTGTGCAACAGTCGCTCGAGCGCTCCACTCTGCTCGCCCACCTGAATCATCTGCAGAGACAACTGGGGAAAGGCCGCCGATGCGGCCAAAGCGGTTCCAAGGCCCTGACCCTTGCTAACCTCATCGGCTGCGTGCTCGATGGCCATGGCGATCTGCGTGTTGCCGGCAATATTCTTAACGATTTCAAGTGAGGTCAACAGGGTGACGCTGTTTTCCAGAAGTGATCCCAGCGTCCTGGCAAAACGGGCCACGGCCAGTTTTCGAAATATGGGCCCAAAAAGGGGCAGCTTCAACTTGGCCTTGTCGACCATTTGGCGCCCGGCGGTTGTTTTTTTGAAACTTCGGAAACCGAACCAGACCATGATCAGAACCAGAAACACCCCCCACCAGAAATTTTTAAAAAAATCACTGATATCGATCAAGATAATGGTGGGCAGCGGTAAAATCTGCTGCATGTCTTCGAATATAGAGGTGATGTTGGGCACAATGAACGTAATCAGCAGAAATAGCACCAGAATACCGACGCCTGCCATCAGGATGGGATAGGCCAGGGCCGAACGAATCCGTGTTTTGAGCGCCTGCTGTTTTTCGGTGATATCCGCCAGTTGCTCCAGGACAATCTCAAGGGTACCGGAGGATTCCCCTGCCCGGACCATGTTGGTGTAAAGGGGCGTAAACACACCGGGATAACTGGCCAATGCGCCGGCAAAACTGTTGCCTTCGACAATGGCGTCCTTGATCTGCACCAGAATCGGTTTGAAGGCCTTTGATGCTGTCTGAGGAATCAATGCATCGATGGCTGATACGAGCGGGAACCCGGCGCCAATCAATGTCGCGAGTTGGCGTGTCATGGCGGCAATGTCGGTCTGCTTGACGCGATAAAAAACGGATCCCAGGGATGGGGTTGTTTTTGTTTTCTGTTTGGTCAGGTCAACCACTTCGTTGATTGAAACGGGAAATTTCTGCAAAGCACGCAGTTTTTGACGGGCTGCAAGTGCGCTTTCCGCATCGACGATGCCCGCGCTGCTTTTTCCCTTGGCATCCAGTGCTGTATATTCAAATACCGGCATTTCAACTCATCCATACATTGAAGAGCCTCGCAGCAATCTGCGAGGATTGCGCGCGCTGTTTTGTTTCATATCCAAACGATTGAGTATAATCGATCGCCTATTTATTGTAAATACCCATACGTTAAATATTTTCCTTGCAATCTGGTGCCGCAGTCATTAATATCCCAAAGCAAAATTTAACCTGATCTTAGCGATTTTTTCACGCAGAGATGTACCGAGCTCTTGGTGGTGGAGATAAAAATGGCTCAGTTCAGGTTTAACAAACTTCACTTAAAAAGGTGATATAAGATGGCCAAAGTGTTTCGAACCAGCAGCCGTGAATCGAGTATTCTTTCTAAAATCGAATCTTCCAAAGAACACACTCGCCGAATGGCGTTGAAAGGCATCGTTGACTGTATCGATCCATTGAGCAACGCGATCGCCACCAAACTTATTGAAACCAAGCTCGTTGAAACCACCAGTAAAAACTCGCTCGAGGAGCAGATCAACAAATGCCTCGACAAACTGCACCGCGCGGATGACTTCGACATCGACTATCAGGTGGCGCCACTGAGGGAGCTCATCCATCAGCCCCATGTCGTGAGCATCTATGTGACCTCCTTTGTTATCGAAAAATTGATCAACCATAAAGACGTGGTCGACATATTCGGCTCTGATGAGGAAATCTATCTGTGCATCCATCAGCAGGTTAAAAAATATTTGCCATAACCGGCCGTGCGCAACGACGATCCGCGAAACCGCTGGTCTCGATTTTTCCGCAAAACGGGAAATGATTGCAAGACGGCACGTTTTCGAACGTTTGGATGTGGAGCCGCGTGCCGATCACGCGGTCTTTAGAACAAAAAAAATGCGCCCCTCCCTGCTCCCCCGACTCGTTAACAAGCCATTTGAAGATCCAGCGCTGTTCATCCGTTTCCTATTCGAAAACAGGGCTATCATGTTCGATCTCGGTGATATTCACGCCCTTTCCTCCAGGGACATTCTCAAGTTGACGCATGTTTTTGTCACCCATACCCACATGGATCATTTTGCAGGGTTCGACAGACTGCTGCGAATTTTTCTGGGCAGAGAAAAACAGTTGCATCTGTTTGGCCCTCGAGGTTTTACCCGCAATGTCGAAGGAAAACTCGGCGGATACCAATGGAACCTGGCCAAGCGTTTCAGCAACCATTTCAGCATCAAGGTGACAGAGATCTGCACCGAGGGCCAAAAATGCACGACATTCCATTGTCAGAATGGTTTTCTGCCAACTCGAGAAGACCCCCAGCGACCTTTTTCGTCACGCCTGCTCCAGGAGTCCGCTTTCACCGTTTCCGCCGAAATTCTGGACCACCGCATACCCTGTCTCGGTTTGAGCATCCAGGAAACCTTTCACGTCAACATAAACAAAGACGCACTGCAGGCCTTGGACCTGAAACCCGGGCCCTGGATTCAGACCTTCAAGCAAGCCCTTTTTGAAAAGAGACCCCCGGAAACCGTCCTCGACATTCCTTCCGCAAACACCGTCCATCGCGTCTCTCTTGGCGCCTTGCGTGACAAAATAGCTTTCATCACGCCTGGACAGAAAATCACTTATGTCACGGATGTTCTCTATTGTTCCGCAAATGTCGACAAAATCATAGCCCTGGCCAAGGGGTCCGATCAGCTCTACATCGAAGCGGCCTTCATGGAAACCGACCGGCGCATCGCCGCCCAAAAATATCATCTCACGGCAAAACAAGCCGGCGACATCGCGGCCCTGTCCGCAGTAAAAAATATCATTCCCTTCCACTTCTCACCCCGCTATACGGGAAACGCACCGGGCTTGGAGTCAGAGGCGCTGGCAGCCTTCAACAGGATTCAACATGAACCACAGAGATGACACCGTCCATCGAAAGCACCCGATCGCTGTCATCGGGGCCGGCCCGGCCGGTTTAGCCGCAGCCCACCGTCTCATCCAGCTGGGACAGCAGCCGCTGTTGATTGAAAAAGAAGATAAACCAGGCGGCCTGTCTCGAACGGAATTTTACAAGTCCTATCTTTTCGACATCGGCGGCCACCGTTTTTTCACCAAGCTCCCATCGATTCAAGCACTTTGGCAAGGGATGCTCGGTCAGGATTTTATCGAGGTCTCCCGAAAGTCCAGAATATTCTACCAGCATCGGTTTTATGATTACCCGCTCAACATGATGAACACGCTTACGAATCTGGGTATTCGGGAAAGCACCTTGATCCTGGGAAGTTACCTGAAATCGCAGTTAAAACCTTATCCGCGCGAAGATACCTTTGAACAATGGATTGTCAATCGTTTCGGACAACGTCTCTACCGTGCCTTTTTCAAAACGTATACCGAGAAGGTGTGGGGCATGCCCTGCAGCCAAATTATCTCCAAATGGGCAGCTCAGCGTATCAGGGGACTCTCTCTCGCGCGTGCCGTCATGCATGCCCTGATGGGTGGACAGCAATCCAAAACCCTCATCGACAGGTTTCAATATCCCAGAAAAGGTCCGGCCATGATGTGGCAGCGCTTTGTGGAAGCCATTGGCGACGGCAACGGCAAGGTTCTGCTGAATGCCCGCCTGAGTAAGGTCTGCCATGAGAGGGGTCGCGTGACGCACATCATGTATGAAAAGGATACGATACAACGCGTGAAGACATCGCATGTCATCAGCACGCTCCCCATCTCCCGATTGGTGTCCATGATGGACCCGCAGCCGCCGGAGGGCATACAAGGGGCGGCTGCCAAGCTCTCGTACCGCTCATTCGTGATCGTCATGCTGATCATCGACCAGAAAGAGCTGTTTCCGGATCAGTGGATATATATCCACAACCCGGAGGTCCGTGTGGGCCGCATTCAGAATTTCAAGAACTGGAGCAAGGAGATGGTGCCCGACCCAGGCAAGACCAGTATCGGCATGGAATATTTCTGTAACCAGGGGGATGCTTTCTGGTGCCTGCCGGATGACCAGCTCACCGGGGTGGCCTCGAGCGAGTTGGCCAAGCTCGCACTGGCACAACCCGGGGATATCATCGACAGCTATGTTGTGCGGCAACCGGACGCCTATCCGGTTTATGATCAGCGCTATGAAAATAACCTGCGTATTCTTCGCGCCTACGTGGATACCTTTGACAACCTCCAAACCATCGGCCGCAACGGCATGCACCGCTACAACAACATGGATCACTCCATGCAATCGGGCATCCTGGCGGCCGAAAACGCCCTGGGGGCTTCTCATGACCTCTGGGAAATCAACGAGGAAGATGTCTACCTGGAGTCATAAGCTCACTTCGTAACGGGATACCGGTCAGGACAAGGAGGCCGGCGAATACGATTAAATTCAATAGCTTGTTTTTCATGATATTTCCCCAATATGTTTTTTGTATCACAGTGTGATATATAGATAATCACGATATTGGGGAATGAAAGCTTACGCGCCGTAATAATCCCGGTACCAGGCGACAAAGCGCTGGATACCGATATGGATGGGTGTCGCTGGCTTGAAACCCACATCCCTGATGAGATCATCCACGTCCGCGTAGGTGGCCGGCACATCGCCCGGCTGCAGATCCAGGTAGGTTTTTCGAGCTGTTTTGCCCAGGGCCTTTTCGATTTCAGCGATGAAGCGGGTCAGCTCGACAGGCTGGTTGTTCCCGATATTGTATATCTTGTACGGTGCATAAGATGTTCCCGGATCCGGCTTGTCCCCGGACCAGTCCGGATTCGGGGTCGGAAGACGCCCCATGACGCGTACAACCCCTTCGACAATATCGTCGATATAGGTAAAGTCGCGCTGCATTTTTCCGTGATTGAACACCTGGATGGGTTTGTCTTCCAAAATGGCCCGGGTGAATAGAAACAGGGCCATGTCCGGCCTGCCCCAGGGGCCGTAAACGGTAAAAAAGCGCAGGCCGGTGCACGGCAGACCAAACAGGTGACTGTAGGCGTGGGCCATGAGTTCGTTGGCTTTTTTGGACGCCGCGTAAAGGGAAACCGGATGATCGATGTTGTCGTGGGTCGAAAAAGGCATTTTGGTGTTGGCACCATACACCGAACTGGATGATGCAAAAACCAGATGCTCAACCGATGCATGGCGGCAATTTTCCAGGATGTTGGTAAATCCGACAAGGTTGGCATCCACATAGGCCTGGGGATTCTCCAATGAATAACGCACGCCTGCCTGAGCCGCCAGGTTCACCACGACCTGAACGGCGGTGCTGTGAAAAACGTCTTGAATGGCCTCCTTGTCCGCCAGGTCTGCCTTGATAAAGCTGAAGTTGTCGTGGGCCTGCAAGTGTTTCAGGCGGTCTTTTTTTAAGTTGACATCGTAGTAAGGGTTGAGATTGTCGATGCCCGTTACCTGACAACCGTCCTCGACCAGGCGCCTTGCCAGATGGAATCCAATAAAACCGGCCGCACCGGTCACCAGCACGCGTTCATATTGATAGGTCATTATCGTCTCCCCCGCGGTACCACGCGAATGTTTTTTGCAAGCCCGTCTCGAATTCATAGGCCGGTTCAAACCCCAGCAGAGAGCCGGCCTTTCGAATATCTGCCACGGACTCGAGGATATCTCCGGCTCTTCGGTCTTGGTAGACCGCCGAAAAGTCAACACCTGCCAGTTCCGAAATGATTTCCCAAAGCCGGCTGATGCGCACGAATCGACCGGTTCCGATATTGAAAACCTCTCCACTTGCAGCGTCCGTGGCCGCCGCCAGCAAATTGGCCCGTACCACATCCTTGACAAAGACAAAATCCCGATACTGGAGACCATCGCCATGTATGACCGGTGGCCTATTTTCAACGGCCCGTGTCATGAAGATGGAAATCACCCCTGAATAGGCTGACGAGGGGTCCTGCCGGGGGCCAAAGACATTGAAATACCTGAGACAGACGGTATGCAGCCCGTACAGATCGCTATACAGCCGGGCCTGAAGTTCATTGGTCAATTTTTGCACGGCATAGGGGCTCTGGGGCTTTAGGACCATCTTTTCATGCTTGGGGATTTCAGGGTCGTCCCCGTAGACCGCACAGGAGCTGGCCAGCACAACCCGTTTGACGCCCTGCAGCCGGGCCGCCTCGAGAACCACCAACGTTCCCATGTCGTTGACGGCCGACGATCCAAGCGGGTCGTCCACCGTTTGGGGCACGGAAACCACCGCTGCTTGATGAAAGATGGCGCTGCACCCTTGGGCCATCTCTTTCATGGTGTGCAGGTCACGAATATCCCCCTTCTTAAAGGCTATCCTGTCCTTGACATGCGCCAAATTGGCTCGTTTTCCCGTACAGAGATTATCAACGACGGCCACCTCGCATCCGTCCGCTAACAACGCATCCACCAGATGAGATCCGATGAAGCCAGCCCCCCCTGTTACGAGTACACGCTTCCTTGTTTTACCCATATTGACACCCGCTCATATCGTGCAACGATTTTATCACTTGATCAAAAACATTCGTCGTGGGATACATACCATATTGCGCTGCGCAAAATAAATCCTTTTCTCGAATATCGCCCATCTGATGAAGGATATTGGTATGACGATTTCGATCGATTTAAAACTCTTTGCTACACTTCAGGCATTTAAGCCCCAGACGTCGGGGGCCTACGTGCTGGAATCGGAAACAAGTGTACGCACCCTGGTACAGCAACTCGGCATTCCAGAAATAAAAGCGAAACTCATCTTTATCAATGGTATCAAGGCAAGCCTGGATTCAATAGTGAAAGATGGCGATCGTCTGGGCATTTTTCCACCGGTGGGGGGCGGATAGCATGAAACAAGAACTCCCGGAAATACTGTCGAAGGCCTCGCGCCTGCTGACGCTGCCGGACGGCTCCAAGCGTAGCGTCATCTCCCTTCTTAACACCGCCGGTATCGCCCAGCGCTGGGGAAGAACCCGAAAAGAAATCGAAATTCTTGCCCTGGAACACGACATCGTTCCGGAACGCTATATTCGCAACATGGATGCCCTTTCCATGAACGACCAGATCACGCTGCTTCGATCCCGGGCCTGCATTGTCGGTCTGGGGGGCCTGGGAGGGGCCGTGGTCGAGACGCTTGCCAGGATCGGGGTGGGCGCCATGACGGTCATCGATGGCGATGTGTTCGATGAAAGCAATCTCAACCGGCAGGCACTCAGTTCCGAGCACAATCTCTCACAAACCAAAACCGCAGCAGCCCTGGAGAAGATTCTCACGATCAATTCATCGATCCTGATCCAGGATCATACCGAAACAATGGGTCATGAAAACGCCCGCCACCTGCTGGAAAATGCCGACATAGCGGTCGACTGTCTGGACAATATCGAGACCCGTTTTGTCCTGGAAAAAGCCGCCAAAAAGGCCGCTATCCCCATGGTGTCTGCGGCGGTTGCCGGCTTTTTCGGTCAGATAACGGCCATTTTCCCGCAAGACAGGGGTCTCGAGCTGGTTTACGGTCCCGAACAGAACCTTTCCGCCACAAGGGGTGCCGAAACGACCCTGGGCAACCTGGCCTTTACCGTTTCCCTGGTGGCTTCCCTGGAATGTGCCCAAGTTGTCAACATCCTGCTCAACGGGGATTCCGACCTGAGAAATCAGCTCCTGATCGTCGACCTCAAGGAACATACGTTTGAACGGATCCGATTGGTCTAACGGGAAACACCAAACACCGGAAATCGCTTTAATGCATACTCGAAATCGGCCAACGAAAAACAATTCTACGTCAATCGTCGATAGTCGACCCTTCCTAACCTGAAGCGGACTGCTGTCTAACAGTCTACAGCCTAAACAACCTCTAATGCTGCACTAGAATAAAACCCTCACCGGCGCAACAAAATCAGGGTTCTGGGCAGATTCAGAAACGGCAGCTCGAAACGTACAATTTCCATCTGAAGCAGTCTAGTGGAATCCATTTCCGAAACAGGGAAAGACCTGCTCTCACGCTGCGCTGATGACAGCTGACCGAGTTCAGCCCCGAGATTCCGGCCCTTGTAAGCCAGCAACTGGCCGTCCGGCGCCAGCAGCGGCAGGCTTTTTTCAACAAAAGCAGCCAGATTCGAAAACGCTCTGCACACAATAACGTCGAACTCGCCGTCCCCTTCCCGCTGCAGATTCTCCAGACGGGCATGAATGGCCGAAATACGACTGAGATGGAGCGCTTGAATGACATGACGTAAAAAACTGACCTTTTTACGGGTGGCATCCACCAGGGTCACATCCAGGGACGGCAGCATGACTTTGAGAGGAATTCCGGGAAAACCGGCCCCGGAACCGACGTCCAGCAACCGGCTGCCGGGCCGGATGTAACGTGAAGGGATAATGGAATCCAGGAAGTGCTTGACGGCCATGTCCAAGGGCGCATGAATGGCGGTCAGGTTTATCTTGCGGTTCCAGGCTTTGAGGATGAGCGCATGGGCGGCAAATTGATCTGCCTGGGCGGCACTTACAGCAATCCCCAATTCCCGTGCACCTTCGACTATCGTATTTTTCCAGGCTTGAGCGCCAATATTCATCATCACTCTAATTCATCTTCCCGGCAGGGGGGTCTTACCGCCAGGCCTTGATAATATCAAGCACCGATTGCTGATCGAACTTCATGCGAAACTTGATAAAGGGTCCCTGGGCGGTGAATTGCGCTTCGGAGAAATCTTCATCCTCAAAACCGAGGAAATTGTACCCCACACTCAGCCAGGTATTTTCGACGACATGATAGCCCAGCGACAGGCCGGCGCTGTAGTCGATTTGATCCGAATTCCAGGAATGCAGGACACTGCCGTGAAGACCGACATCCCAGCGTTTGGTCACATCATAACGCGTCTCCAAACCCATGAGATCCGTATAGCCGATGTAGGCGTCATCATCGATGGTATTGTGAACATATTTGAGACCATACTGGAACGATATCTGCAACTTACGGTTGGGTTTGACGTTTGCGTTCAGGTTGTTGACCACGCGCCAGTTTTCGATCTCGCTGTCGCTGTCTTTCTGCTCATCGATCTTGAATTCCAGGCGATCGAGAAAAATCCAGCGCCGATTTTGTCGGACGATATGCCAGTCCTAAACGGACATCGGCATTCGTGGTATCTGCGTCGTCTTGCGACTCGACCCTGAAAAGCTGTATGCCGGAAGACAGGCCAAGACCCGTTGACGGTTCGCTGTATACACCGGTGGTGATTCCCCACTTATCTTCGCTGTCGGTGGTGCGGTACTCGGTACGCGACGTCCAGGACCAGCTTTCTTCTCTGTAGCTTGCCCCCATGGAAACCGCTGTGAAATCATGGTCGTATGCATACGAGCCGCCGTCGGCGACGCTGGCAGGCGTGTCCGCCGACGTCTGCACGGTTTGCGAATGATCCAGCCCCGCGTCAACAGCCCAATTTTTATCGATATTCAGGGTCTGCCTGAGACCGAGGTTGGCAAAGGTGCGCGGACCGTATTCATTCGATTGCTGTTCGACGGAGCTGTTTACCTCAGCCCCTGACCAGGGTGTTACCTTCATGCCCAGACGCGTCCCCTGGGTATCGGCATATTCGCCCTCGGTATACTCCTGCTCGCCGAACAAGGTGACCGCGTCTGTCAGCCTGAAATCGGCTCCCAGAATGGTGCGCGTCGGAAAATCGGGGTTGTCATCGTTGGACCCCAGGGACTGTTCCCGATCCAACCTCAGCAGGAGACGATCATCGAGCAGGCGTTGACCGACGCCCGCGAAAATTTGATCGGAGCTGTTGCTGGATCCATCGGCAAACCTGTCTTCGGCATGCCGAAGACCCGTGCGGAGGGTGTGCGATCAAAGGTATAATTCAAATCCACTTCACCGAGATCACGCTCGGCATCCGTGTCCAGATTCAGGTTTCGGTAGACCTCTCCGTGGACATTGAGCTGTTGGGTCAAACGATACGAGGCATCGGCCCCCATTTTTCGCGTACCCGCCTCACTTGCTTTCTGCTGTCCCAGGCCGAATCCCGTTTCCTGCTCCCGCACATAGAGTTGTCCATCGAATTTGTCGGACCGATGGGTCAATTCTGCCAGATAGGCATCGCCGTCGAACTCAGTGCCGTCCTCAAGCCTTTCGCTGGTGGCGATTTCGACCCTGAGTTCCGTATCCGCACCCAGGTTGAGTCTGGCGTCCACACCGCCCAGGTCCGCTTCGGCACCTGTGGTGCCCTCATGAATATAGCTTGCACCGACTTCAAGGGCATCATCCAGCATCGTGACGGCACCCCGACCCCCATAGGTAATTTCTTCGTCGGTGGCATCGTACGATTCATAGTCAACGACGATAAAGACGGGATTCAGATTTTCATCCCTGCTGAAAATGGGCTCTTTGAAAAACAGGGTCCCGTCGTCATAGTCAATGTTATAATCCATGTGACGGGCAAGGGACCTGGTGGAAAGCGTCACCTCGCTTCGAAAGCGATCGCGCGTTTCAATCACGATTTTTTCCGAATTCATGACAATGTTTTTTCGTGACAGGCGATAGAGACCGGAGCTGCCGTCTCCACGGATTTCATCCTTTACGAAGGCCTGGTCGGTCTGGCTGGCAAATATATTGTAACTGAAGTGTTCACCCTTCATTTCAGATTTAAGCCCGGTCATGCTCCGGTTGTAGCGCGACAGCTCCGTGACCGTGAGTCCCGTGTCGTAGTCGCCGAAAAGAGCATAAAACTGATGGCGCTCTATTTTCAGATAAAGTTTTTCTGAACTCGGTGCGTCATAACGCTGCTGAGATTGATCGCCATACAGGGTATAGTAGGTATCGGGATCTATGGTCTGATAAAGGCTGCGATCGGATTTGGGGCTGCTTTTTTTGTTGTCATAAGCCATGGTCAGGAGCCACTCACCCTTGATGCTTCCTTTGGCAAAGAAGGCGATGCGACCATCTTCATAGAGGTCTTGGTCGACACCGGCCTTGTCGGCGCTTTGCATGTGCCCTGTCACCGTGTTATAGCCCATGGTTCCTTCAGCAAGACCCACGAGAATCCAGTCTCTGGCTTCGGACTTCAGCCATACTCGAAGCTCCTCCTCGCCATCGTTCAGGAACACCCTCAGCAGGACCTCACCCGATGGGGCGCCGGATTGAAGCCGTATAAGGGCGATGCCATTTTTACCGACGATGTATTGTGGCTTTTGCTTGTCCATGCCCGACAAGGGGTTTTTCTGAAACGCATCCAAGGTCTCTTCGGCGGCATACGGCGCATCTACCGCAAAGGTGCCGACCATCCCTTCCCTGACGGGATACCCGTCTTTGTCGCTGAGGCGGATTGCAATCACGGGCGCTTGCTTACCGTCGACAACAAGGTTTGACTGCGCCTCGACCACTTCAACATAAGCAGGGGCACCGGCATAATGAATCATGCGCTGCAGGTGGCCGGTTTTGTTTCCTGAGGCATCATGGACGATACATTCGAAATAATTGTCACCTTCGCGCAGGTCTACCCCCGCCCACCGGCTGACAGCGACGGTGCTCGAGGCATTCTTCAGCATGCCTTCGAAATTGAGCGGCTCCACTTCGCTGCCGTTCAAGAGAAATGTCGTGCGTTCGTTGGGGTCATGCTTAACGGCAACCTTGAGGGACGGAATAGCGGGCGAATAATCCGGCCCCGGCCACAACCATGCGAGACCCGGTTGGGCACTTTCAATCCATGCCTTGTCATAGTCCTGCAGGGTCTCGGATTTCTCTAATTCAACATTGGCGAGCTCCCAGGTTTCACCGGGGCGAAGACCTTCGGCTTCAACCACCGTGCGGTCACTCGGCTTTACCAGCTGCAACGCGGTGCTGCGGTTTATTTTATGGGTCAATGCACGCACTTGAACCGGACAATTCCAGGCAACACGCGTCGGGCTTTCATCCTGATTGGTCAGTTCTTGCGGTCCTGTCGCCAGCATGACAACCTGTGCCGGATCGAGGCCCAGTGCTTCCGCCAGATACCGCCCCACAACCCGCGCCCGGGCCGTGGGAACGATCTCGGAACCGTCGGCGGCAAGCCCGTTCACTTCGAAGGGGATATTCGAGCCCGAAGGCCCCACCTCGTAGGTAATAAAGAGGTCGGTCACTTGGCGTTGCGAGAGCTCTTTCACCAGGGTTTCGAGGTCCTGCTTTTCGTTTTTGCCCACAAAGGTATCCAGTTGTTCGAAAGCCGGTGTGTCGGGCACATCCGATGCGTTCGAAGAACAGATGTCCAAGACCACCTTTTCGGACAAAATTTTCACCGTAACGCGGCGGTTGAGCGCACGTCCCTCAGCGGTCTTGTTGCTGGCGATCGGTTCATCCGGTCCCAGGCCCCGTATGGTCATTTTTGACATATCAAAACCCAGACCTTGCGATATGTAGCGGCCCACGCTCGTCGCTCGCGCCAGGGACAAGGCATAATTGTCACTGAATATGTGTCTGCTGCGGGCCCGGATGGATTTGCCATCGGTGTGCCCGGTGACCGCCACATGGCGAATGTCCAGCTGCTTCAATTTTGCCAACAGCTCATCCAACTCGGCCCGGTATTGCTTGCTCAAATCCAAGCTGAAACTGGCAAAATCCGGATAGGTCACAATTTCAGTCTCGCGGGTTCGCTTCTCATCCGGCACCAGCAGCAGGACCTTCTCCGGCTGGGGTAGGTGCGCTTCTTCGAGGACCCTCAACAGAACGTTGTCCACCAGGGGCGTTTGCTGGTTCTGTTTCGACGGTGTGTCGAAAATCAGCATCCCCTTGGTCAAGAGTTCGCGTGGGCCGCCTTGTCTTGCAAACTGGGCCTTGAACCGCAGTTTTTTCGCCCAATCACCCGGCACATCGCCCAGACGAAAGGTCAGCAGGTTTTCTTCGATGCTTGGATCCGGCAGCCCCTGGTCGTTCAAGGTGCCGCTGTTGCTCACGTAAACCGTGTCCTCCGGCAACATGATCGTCAGACGCAGATTACGCAGCGGCACGCTGCCCCCTTGCAGGTTGACATTATAATGCATGAAATCATCCTCTATGGCGCTGGTGATTTCCAGGCTGACGTTGTCCTTGAGCGTTGGTTTGAGACCCACATAGAAATCAGCGCG
The DNA here is from genome assembly GCA_963701385.1 of uncultured delta proteobacterium. Taxonomy (GTDB): domain Bacteria; phylum Desulfobacterota; class Desulfobacteria; order Desulfobacterales; family B30-G6; genus B30-G6. The sequence continues at coordinate 291,556 of CAVOZW010000009.1, read as the reverse complement.
CCACATGCTGCCGCCTCTCAGGTCCACAAACTGAGAAAAGCTGCGACCGGCAAAACGGCTGTTTTCTTCGCAGGCAATCACTTCGTACTTTTCAGGCAGACTGTCGAGGTCGATCTGGACGACATGCACACCCGGTCGAACGCCTTCGAAATGATACAGGCCGCGTTTGTCGGTGATGACATAGGTGCCGTCCTCGAGATAGATCCGAACCCCCTCGAGGCCTTCATTCGCCGCCTCCGCTGTGTTTTGGCAGCCCCCCGGAATGACGCGGCCCATGATAATGCTGCGGCTGCGGAACAGCTCCTCGGTGACCTTCACCGTTGCCCGGGCGACGTTTGAACTCAGACCGCCGGCGGTTACGGCAACAGCACTGTTGGTGGCCTTGCCCGGCCTGGCGCCGGCAGCCACCTCCACGACATATCGTATGGTTGTTTTTGTGTCACCCGGCAGGTCTCCCAAGGTGATGCTAAGGGTGCGACCATCCGGTGAAATCGTCGGATCGTCGAATGTCACTCCGTTGATCTTCAAGGATCCGGACTGGTAGCGGAAACCGAAAGGCAATTGATCGCTGAGGGTCACATCACGCAGCATGCCTTGGGCAGGGTTTTGAACCTCGACCCTGTACTGAATAAAATCGCCGATGGCCGCGACATCCTGACTGACGGTTTTTGTGACCCAGGGCGATGTTGACTCCGGATCGATGGGCACATCGATATGAAGCGCCGGTCCGGGATTGAGGGTAAAGGGCTCACCGCGGGAGCCCGGTTCGACAATGGCAAACGGCCCCCCCGGCAAGGCCTGTAAGGTGGTTGTCGGTACGATAGACGGTGCGTACCACCCGGCAGGTGGAACCACATCCAGCCGATAGGTGCCCGGGACCACGAACGGAAATCGGAAACCACCCGGCGGAAAGTCGTAGCTGTTCCCGGCGCTGTCCATGGAAGCATGGCCCGATGTAACGGTCGCCGGGAAAGGGGTCAGACCGTCTTCACCAAAAACCAGCGCCGGAAGACCGGTGATCGTGTCAAATAGTGTTATGCGGACACCGTCAACGGGGAGTCCCGTGGTACTGTCGAAAACAATGCCATAGGGATCCACCAGCACCCTGGCCCGTGAGGTGTCGCTGCCGTCGTTGCTGTCGATATATCGGAGATCGAGTTGGGTCCCGGCCGCCACGCTGAGACAACCGTCGTGTTGTGCTACCGGCACGTCATAAGAGGACTGGATATAGCCCACAAACACACCCGTGTTGACACCCGTTTCCGTCAACAAGAGCAGTTCGCTCTCTTCTAGCGCCGTGTTGGTGATGTTCACCAGCACGGTCTCGGCTGCGAGCGCGTCGAGATTTTGGTCGAGATCGGTGAGGCGGATGATAATCGGGTCGCCCTGGTGATAGACGTCTGCGGGGACCAGCGGCAGGGGGGTGCTGATATCCAGCGGCGTGCTGCTGCCACAGGCAATGGGCGGGGATAGTGGCACGAACGGACCGGCGGTCGTTCCCGTGGTGCTGTAGGCTGTGCTAGACACGGGCACCGCTTCGGCCCCGGGGACCGTGGGTGCATAGTGCAGGTACTCCAGCGTCGACGGCGTTCGGACCACCACGGTCGTCGTCGTCACCGTGTTTGACGATGAAACGACACCGCTGGCCGCACCGAGCTTGTAGGTGGCCTGGGCCGTGTTGCTGATCAGCGTGCCCGGCGGGAGACTCCACGCCAGGGCGGGCATGAGAAAAGCACACAGTACCGCAGTCATTATGTGTCTTGACAGGCAAGGCCTTGCCATGTGGCACAAACTCCCTAAAACACCATTAATTCCGACCGTCGACGCATCAGCCGTCAACGAGGGTTTGGTTCAATTGAACCGCAACAGCGAGCGCATTCCCCACGGCTTGCTGCGAGGTTCTTCACAATACCTGTTTTTCGATGAAAGGCTGCCAGGGTGCCTGGAAAGGCCTTGACGCCTTTGGGCAGGCACCCTGTTCGGCAGATCGATTCACCTGATGCACTTACCTTTTCATCATTACTGAACGATGACGTTGAAGGTCAGTGTGACGGACTCGCCCGCTTTCAGTTCTCCAACGGCATATCCGAGACCAGCGGCGTCCACAGGCAAAACGGTGGCCATGGTGGCCGTGACGGTGCCACCGTTGGCGGAGCCATCGTGATCCACACCGTCGACGGAGCTCGTGGTGGTGTAAAACTTGGGGAACCCTGTTCGGGCGTTGCCGACACCCCCTACCTCAACCTTAAATCCCTCTCCGGCAGCGCTTTCCGCAGCACCCGTGGCGCCGACGATGAGGTCGGGATCGATGGCCGTATTGGCATCCAGAATATCGCTGATGGTGGTCAAGGTGGCCGAAGCCGTTGCCGTTCCGGCATTGCTGACGGTGATGGCGTACTGGATGTAGGCACCGGGTATGCGTTTGGGATTTGCACCCGCGTTAAAGGGGTCACGAATCGCTGTGGTAACTTTGGTGGCCGTCAATTGGGATGACAACACGCGATAGGCATCGCTAGCCGAGAAGGCGGCGTCCCTTGCTGCATCGGTGACGCCTGCGCCGTCAGCGAACACGATATCGATGGAACCCGGCGTGTCCGCAGCCGCCGTTTGGGTGAGTGCAGCCCCCAAGGATCCGGCGGCGCCTCCGACACGGGCGGTTGCCGTGAGGGTGTAGGCGGCAATGTCACCGCTCCCCTGTGCGACAGGTATGTCTGCGACGACGTAGACCGTGACCTCATCCCCAGGATTTACATAGGGAGCGAGTTCATCGATGTACGTGGCCGTATCCTCGGCCACCTGGTAACCGACGGTCGTGCCCTCTTCCACAAAGACCCGCAGATTGCTGGCATCAAAATTGTCCGTACCGCCATGCGGATCCGCTCCGGCCAATGCCGAAAGGGCAACGTCCTGGGTGGTGTTGCCGGTGTTGGCCACCGTGAAGGCCAGCGCCTGGTTGGTCGTATTGGGGATGACGTCATTGTATCCCCCGCTGACCTCGGTCACGGTGAGATCGACCTTGTTGTCGACGATGAATGCCGTGACATTGCTGACGACGGCTGTCTGAGCAGCCCCCTCCACATCGTAGTTCACCGTGGCCTGGTTGGTGATGCTGGTGCCTGAGGCCGTCCCGGCCGCCACGGCCTGTGGGATAACGGCCAGGCCCAGCAGCCCGGTGAAAAACAGGCCGAACATCAAACTTTTTCGAAAAAGTCTCATTTTTCCTCCTCTGTTTGGATACGCGATCCTGATTTTGGTTGAGCGTTTCATGTTACCTCCTCTGGTTGCGTTCTCGGTCATCGTTTGGGGTAAGCGTTTCATTTTGCCTCCTTGGTTTGCATTCTCATTTTCAGTGTTGCTGAGGTTTCGTTTTGATCGGGTCCTTCGCTTGCTTCCATCATTACTGCAGTCGGGCCCGAAAGCTGACCTGTCCCTTTTGACCAGGGCTCATTGATTTCTGAAAGGCCCATTTGATGTGGGTGTAGTCCGATGCCCGGGCCGGCCGTTGGCTGCCATCGGCAGCGGTGACAGTCAATTTTTCTGGCAGATCGTAGGTTTTGCCGTTGTCCACGGAAAAGGAAATAACCGTATCGACGCCCGATGCGCTAGCGGGCGTGTAAAGCATGTTTTCCGGAACCGGATTGGTGATAACCACATTGTCTGCGGGTGCCGTACCAGTGTGGGTGTAGTGCACGCTATAGATCACCTCGTCGCCGGGTATGACCTTGGCTGCCGGAAAGCGCTCGAGCTCCTTTTCTCCCTTGTCGTTGATCACCTCTCGCTCCTGCTCGGCGACGGCCTCGAGGGTGATATACCCCGTCTGCTGAGACCATGCTGCGGTGGCACCGGCAAGTGCCGCCAGCACTATGGTCAGCAGGATTAACATCGGCTGTTTCATTTTTTTTTCCTCCTTGGTTGTTTTTTTTCTGGCTCTTCTCCCAATTTTGGGAGAAAGGGTTCCAGGAGTCGAGGATTCAAGGATCCAAGTGTTTGTTTTCCAGTGATTTGATCATTGCTTTTAGCATTCTCTCGACATCCCCGATTTCCTCTCTTAATTCCTGAAATCTTTCTTTTTGCACATAACCCAAGTCACCAGATATATATGCAAACAAAGCCTAAACGATTTCTGCCAAACGTTTAATTCTTTATAATTTTTGAGCATATCACTCGAATCCTGGACCCCTGGAATCCTGGAATCCTTCTTTTAGATCAACTCTTTTGGAGATGATCCTTTTTCCTAATCGATCGTTACCGTAAATTGAATGAGTTGCATGGGTGATGACGACGTCATGTCACCCAGGTCCACGTAAACAAAGCCGGGTAGAGAAGCATTCACATCTCCGGGATCCGTGTCGGCTGCGTCGCTCAGGAATAGCGAATTCAGGGCCAAGGTGCCGGCCTTGTAGGTCGTATTTTCCGGGATGCTGTCGGTGATGACCAGACCCTCCGCCGTTCCCGAGCCACTGACCGTCACCCTGATGGCGTAGGTGATCAGCGCTCCGGTGACCGGTTCGGTCCCACCCATGGGGTCTGCGATTTGGGCCGATTTGACGACCGAAACCGTGACAGAGGAAACCAGGTATGTGCCGGCTGGCATCGGCACTGCCACCGGCGGCGCCGAGCACGGCATCGGTCCCGCCGTCACCCGCCGTCGTGAACACGGATCCGGGCACACCGGTTCCGGTCTCGCTGGTTGCTGTCAGCCGGCTGATTCCTCTATCACCGTCCGCGAGTCCGTCTGGAATATCGTTAAGCACAAAAACGGTCGTCGACCCGTCTGCCGTAAGAACGGGGGCGTTCGCCGGCGCACCATACGGCAGGTCGACACCGGTGTCGTAGCGGCCGTTCGCGTTGCTATCCAGATATATGTTCACCAAAGACGGATCAAACGCGCCTTCACCCGTGGCGCTGTCGGCGGCGAGAAGAAAGGTTTCGGTGCCGTTGCCGGTGTTGGCCACCGTGAAGGTGAGGACCTGAAGGGTGTCCCCGGGCTTGACCATGACAGCGGCCGTGTCCTGCCAGACGACGCTGACATCGACCAACTCGTCCACCCTCGTGACGGCGATGTTACTGCTCGTGGCGTAGCTCCCCCCTCCGCGATAAAGGTTACCGTGGCCTGGTTGGTGATGTTGGTTCCCGGGGGCGTGCCCAGGGCCATCACAGCGGGAACCGGCAGGCAGCTGACGAAGGAGCACGAAAAGATACAGCCAGCCCTGTTGTGGCGTACGCTATCTTCATGGGCCGGACTTGGTGGGTCTGCTTTTTCATCATGTCTCTATGCGGGTCTTTTTGTTTAAGATCAGCCATCAATCGACCCTCACCCTGAAGCGGATCTCAAAACGCGGCGTATCGCCCCCGCTGGCCCCCTTGAAGATACCTTTCGGGGCTAACCCGCAGGTGCGTCACGTTGGTGTCGAACCCGTCGGCATCGGGCAGCGGTTCATAGACATAGGTGCTGCCGCCATTGTTTGAAAACGCCACGTCATCGCTCGGATCGTCGATGGCAATGAAGGTGTAGGTAAGACCGCTGTCATCCGGGGCGGTACCGTCGGTAAAGAGCACCGGACCGCTGGCAGGACCGGGACCGTCGATATCCCCCACGAACAGGGCGGTATTGGCCGGTATGGGGTCGCTAATAACGAGGCTGTCGATGTCGGTGCCGCCGATACCCTGGTTGGTGGCGGCGATGGTATACTCCATCACTGCCCCGGGTATCGCCTTGGGATTGGTCTCGCCGTTGAAAGGATCGGAGAAGGTCTGGACCGATTTGACCAGGAGAATATCCGGAAATGCGCTTCCGCCAACGGTAACAATTCCGCTGAATTCGGACGTCGAAGCGCCCAGAGTCGCCGTGGCGGTCAACACCGTACCCAAATTGATGCCGGCGGGCAGCGGGATTTCGAACCTGAATCGGCGGGTGCTGTCTTGTCCCTGTACGATGCCGTTTACGGCACCCGGGCCATAGCTGCCACTGGTGTTGTCCAGGTCATCAGCGGAATTTTCCACAAGAGTCGTCACATAGGTCTGGCCTTCACCAAAGCCGGACGGGTCCGGCGCGGCAATAAAATACTCGATGATGATCCGGGGCGGGCAAAACCCGTCAGAACAAACACCCGTGGCGGTGATTTCGGCTGTCGTCAGCACCGGGAAGTTGAGCTGGTCGTTACCGCCGTCATCGCCATCCCCGTCATCGTTCAGGGTGACAAAGGGGCTGTCGCCGGTTTTTTCATCCTCTCCATCGATCAGGTCGATGCCGACCTGACCGGTCACCAAACCATTGTCATAGATCGCGTTACGCGTGATGGTGTTCTGTAGGGCGTCTTTGGTCACCAGCACCCCGGCACCATAGTTGTCAGAGATGATGTTGCGACCGATGGTGCTGCCGGTGCCGTAAAGACGAATACCGGGTGTCTCTTCCGTACCGGTGCCGTTGTTCCGGATCGTGTTGTTCTCGAGGGTATTTGATCCGGTGCTGTTGCGTGTGTCGATGCCAGCGCCCCGGCTGCCGGTTATAAGATTGCCATAGACGGTGGCACCACTGCTGTCATCGAAAGAGATGCCGTTCAGCTCATCATCCTGGGTGGCATTGTCGCGGATCTCGTTGCCCTCGATCTCCCAGCCGTTGGCATCGGTTCTGAGGCCGATGCCGTTGCCGCCGCTGAAGCCGATCAGGTTGTTGCGGATGGTCCCGTTAACGCCCTTTCACCACCCGGATGTTGTCGGCCGTGTCCACCTCGGCCGGGGCCGTGAAGCTGCCGGCACTGGCACCGATGACGCATGCTTCGATCACCGTTCCGTTGAACTCACCCACCCGGATGTTGGCCTCGCCGTCGTTGTTCTGGGCATCCCCGAAACCGTAGACAGCCAGATTCCGCACGGTGGCATTGGCGGCCTGCAGATCGAGACCGATATTGCGGTTGTTGCCGTCCCTATTTCGAACTCGGGTCGGTCGAGGGTCGGCAAGGCCAGGTTGTCCACCCCCACACTGCCACCGGTTCCCAGAAAACCAACATTTGTCGTCGCGCAAACTGGTGCCGTCGTTATAACTGTAAGCAATGCCGTCGATGATGGTCTCGCTGTCCAGCACATCCGGCAGGTCCACTGTCACTGCCACCTGCCACCAGAGGCCGGCATTGGTCGGCAACGGCCGGCACAAAACGCATCACGTTGGCCCCGGCAATGGCGTTGGCGTTCTGGATAAACTGGCGCAGGCTGCCCTGGACCGTTCGGTCGTTTGCACCGTCGTCGTCTGCGTTGTCGCCCCCCCGTATATTGGTCACCACGTTGAAACTGAAACCGAAGTCGACCCCGCTGACATCGGTGTTGACCAACACCACCCGGGCCACATGCTCTGCGGTACCGAGCGTACCGGCGCTGTCTGACACCCCCGCGGTGCGGCCGTCAAAGCGCGCCCGATATCCAGTGAGGTGGTAAAGACGTTGTCGCCATGGGTCTGTTCGGCCCAGACATCCGCAAGATCAAACCCGGCACGAAAACCAGCCGATGGCGTGATGGTCTTGGAATTCGACCACGATCCAATAGGTCCCGGCTCCTATGTTCGGGAAAATCGTAGTTTCCCAACCCATCGGTCGTCTCGGTGATTACTAAAATCGTCGTCACCGCCGTCCGGCAGGCCGTCGCCCCCGTCTCGATAAAGGATCACGCTCACTGACGGCCGACCCACGGCATCGACCAGATTGCCATCCCCGTTGATGTCTTCATAGACCCTGCCCGAGATGGCCAGCGGCCCCACCGACACATTGCCGCTGAACTCAGACGTCGACCCGCCCACGGTGGCCGTGGCCGTCAGATCAGGTGCCGATGGAGACACCCCCTGGAACGGGGATTTCAAACCGAAAGCGGCTGGTGGTGTCGCTGCCCTGGATCGAACCCGTTGATTGCACCAGGACCGTAGCTTCCAGACGTGGCGTCACCGTCAGTCACCGGAACCTTCGGTCACAGTTGCCAGGTAGGTCTGCCCTTCCCCGAACCCGCTGGGATCGATTTTGGAAATAAACAGTTCGATCAGCCGATCCCAGGACGGGCAAAGCCCGTCAAAACGAGGTTGCCGCCGAGTGATGCCGGCGCTCTCCAGGATGGGGAAGTTGAGTCAATCCGTTGCCACCTGAATCGCCGTCGCCCGGGTCGTTCAGGGTGACATAGGGGGCGTCTCCGGTCGCTTCGTTGCCGCCGGACAGACAGATCGATGCCGATTTGACCGCTGGGTCCTGACGGCCATTGTCGTAAATGGAATTGCTGGGTGATTCGATGTTCTGCCGCGCATCCTTGGTTACCAGCACACCTGCACCGTTGTTGTGATAGATCCGGTTGCGATCCACCAGCGCTGCCGCGTGCCGTAGAGCCGCATGCCGGGGGTTTCGACATTGCCCGTGCCGTTGTTGCCGGATGGTGTTGTTATCGATGGTGTGGCCGCCGGTGCTGTTGAGGGTGTCGATGCCGGCACCCCGGCTGCCGGATATCAGATTGCCCTGGACGGTGGCGCCGCTGCTGTCATCGAAAGAGATGCCGTTCAGCTCGCTGTTGCTGAGTCGCATTGTCGCGGATCTCGTTGCCCTCGATCACCCAGCCGTCGGCATCGGTTCTGAGGCCGATGCCGTTGCCGCCGCTGAAGCCGATCAAACTGCTGCGGATGGTACCGTTGTCACCGCCCACCACGCGGATATTGTCGGCCGTGTCCACCTCGGCCGGGGCGCGTGAAGCTGCCGGCACTGGCGCCGATGACGCAGTCCTCGATCACGGTCCCGTTGAAAGCACCCACCCGGATGTTGGCCTCGCCGTCGTTGTTCTGGGCATCCCCGAAACCGTAGATGGCCAGGTTGCGCACGGTGGCGTTGGCGGCCTGCAGATCGAGACCGATATTGCGGTTGTTGCCGTCCACATATCTCGAACTCGGGCCGGTTGAGGGTCGGCAGGGCCATGCTGTCCACCCCCACCACACCCCCTATGCCCATGAAACCGGGATTTGAATCGCGCTGGCTGGTGCCGTCGTTCAAACTGTAGGCCGTGCCGTCGATGGTGGTGCCGCTGTCCAGCACATCCGGCAGGTCCACCGTCACTGCCACCTGCCACCAGGTGCCGGCATTGGCCGGCACGGCCGGCACGAAACGCATGCTGTTGGCCCCGGCAATGGCGTTGGCGTTCTGGAGAAACTGGCGCAGACTGCCCTGGACCGTGCGGTCGTATGCACCGTCGTCGTCTGCGTTGTCGCCCCCCCGTACATCGGTCACCACGTTGAAGCTGAAACCGAAGTCGACATTGCCCGTACCGCCGGATAGGGCCACTTTGGCCAGGTGCTCGGCGCTTCCCAATGAAGAGGCATCGTCGGACTGATCGCCACGGCGGCCACCGAAACAGACACCTGCCAAGACATGTTCCGTTGTACCGAGATTGCCATTGCTGCACAAAGCGCCCAGGGGGCCATGGGTCTGCTCGGCCCAGACATCTTGCGGGTCGGAACCGACATTAAAAGCCGCCGACGGCGTGACGGTTTTGGCGTCCACCACCACCCAGTAGGTTGCCGGGGTGATGTCCAAGAAGCCATAATCGCCCGCACTATCGGTGGTCTCACTGCCCACCAGGGTGTCGTCGATACCGTCAGGCTGGTCGTCGCCCCCGTCACGATAAAGGAACACGTCCACACCGGGGCGAGTGACACCGTCTAACAGATTGCCGTCACTGTTTGGATCTACATAGATGGTGCCGGTAATATCGGCCTGGTCCGTGACGGTCGTGTTGGCAGTGGCGCTGTTGTTGCCCATGTCCGGGTCAGTCTCGTCGGCCGTGACCGCGACCGTGTTACTGATGTTTCCCGCCACGGCCGGAGCGGTCACCAGGATCGCTATATCCGCTGCAGTAGCCCCGGCGGAAAGCAATGTGCTGGTGCAGGTCACGACCCCAGCGGATTCGCTACAGCCCCACCCGCTGCCGCCGGCACTTTGATACACAACCCCGGTCGGCAGCGTATCCGTCACCACTATAGTGGTGGCGCTGGACGGTCCGCTGTTTGTCACCGTCAAGGTGTAGGTCAGGGTTTCGTTTCTCAAAATAGGATCAGGAAGATCAATTTTGGTTATGGACAGATCGGCCACGGGGTTCACGGTGGTGTCGATGGTGATGGCATTGTCGGCCGGACTGGTGTCGCTGGCCAGGGAGCTCGTGGAAGCACTGTTGCTGATGGTGCCGCCGTCGGCCGGTGCCATGACCGCGATGGTGATATCGGGTGATGTGGCACCATTGACCAATGCAGAACGGGTGCAGGTCACCGTGCCAGTAGTCTCGGAGCACACCCAGCCGGAGCCGGATGCGCTTTGAAAAACGACTTCGCCGGGAAGCACATCCACCACTTTGACACTTAAGGTGTCATTGGGTCCGTTGTTGGTGACATTCAAGGTGTAGGTCAGCGGGCTGCCGGCATCCACCGGGTCCGGTGCATCGCTCTTTGAAATCGCCAGGTCGGCGATGGAATTGATCAGCACACTGGCCTGGTCGTCTTCGTCGGGATCGTGGTTGTTGGGCGTTGAATTGGGATCCGGCTGGTCGGAGGTGATGAGCTCGGCCGTATTGATGATACCGGCCGTGCTGTCGACCCGTGCGCTAATGTCCAGTGTAGCAATAACCCCATCGGCGATGGCACCGATGTCCCAGACCCCGCTAGCCGGCGTGTAACTTCCCTGGGAGGGCGTGGCCGAAATAAAGGTCAAACCGGCCGGCAAAAGGTCCAGCACCGACGTACCCGTGGCGTTATTGGGACCGTCGTTGGTCACGGTGATGGTAAAGGTGATGGTATCGTTGATGACCGGCGTGGCATTGTCCACACCCATGTCCAGGCGCATATCGGCATCCAGTGTGACGGTCACCGGTGCGGTGTCTTCCACCGAAACCACCGTGTCCACACAGACCTCGTCCGTAGCGGCACCACTCGGGTAGTCACCGGGCACACTGCTGGCGAGGGCCTGATAGGTTAGCACGGCGTTACCGGCAGGCGGAATATTCCAATCGCCCGTCCAGGTCAGGTTCTGACTGGTAACGACTGGGTCATCGGTGGTTAGACCGGTTGTGCTTCCGGGTACATAGGTAAATCCGGGTGGTAAAGCCACATCCTCCAATTCCGTAAGATGCGCATTTACATCACCCACATTGGTGACTGTGATTGTATAGGTGACAATATCCCCGGGAGCCACCCGGTCGGGATCCACTGCTTTATCGATGGTGATTTCGGGATTGTCGATGGTAATGGTGGTGGTGGCAAAGTTGAAACGCCCGCACTCATCGATAACGGTCTGTCGTATCAAGCAGCTGGTGGCTTCAGTGACCTCCGGGGGGGTAAAGGTGGCATTCGGATCGCTGGGGTCGGAAAAGCTTCCGCCACAGTCATTGGCCCAAAAGGTCGTATAGGGTGGTTCCCCGCCCGCGTTGGTCGTGCTGACCTCAGCTGGCTCACAGCTAATGGTGTCAGGAACATCCAAGGTGATGGTAGGCTGGCTTTCGTTTTCGATGCCGCCCAGCAACAGAAAATTGAAAAAGGCCCGTTGCGCGGCCACACCTGCCGATGAGCCATCGTTTAAATCGTGCCCGGCCTCATACATCACCAGACCATTGTTCGGGTCCCCAAACCCGCGTCCATAGGCAAAGACAGCGGCTGCCCCCGGTGAAACGCCCGGGATATCGGGGTGGTCCGGATCCCACCCCACGACGGTGGTGGAGGATCGCCAGCCCGAGGCGTCCGGCAGGTATATCTGCTCGGAACCGTTCTGGGTGGCGGCGTCGATATTGCCCATGAACTGCATGATGGGGTTGTCGGATTCGCTGTCGTTGTATTGGTAAGGTGGCGTGCCGTCATCGTGATCGCCCCACATCACCAGGGCATGCTCGGACAGGAAATTCATGTTCGGGTCGTTGTCCGGGTCTGCGGGATCATCGACATTTTCCAGAGCGCTGACAGCGTGGCAGGCGGCCCAGATAAAGCCGCCGCCCGCGTTGAAAGTGATCAGATTCTGATGATCTTCCCAGCTGGGATCGGCATGCGGCATGACAAACACATCGTCGCAGGGACCCAGGTCATACGGGAAGCCGATGCGGTAGGCACTGGAGGGGATTTCGGCGTTTTCATAAAAAGGGGTCACCAACCCGTCGCTCTGGTCATCGATCACCACATTGGGGAAACCGGTGACGCGCCTGAAGACCGGCGCAGTAAACGCCGATATCCGTGGGTCCATCCACCACTACCCCTTTGGCGCGCCAGGTGTTGATGGCACCCATGGCGTCGGCGTGCAAATGCTGCCGATATGATAAAAGGACCGCCACGGTAGTCTTTGCCGTCGGCGTGAAATCGACAGCGTCTTTGAACTTGCCGGGTCGGATGGCCCAATACACGGGCACCAGGTGATTCCTGACAAGATCATAGACGAGCCCATAGGGCTTCAACCCATTGGCAATGGTTTGCGGGCTTCGGCCCATGTCGATAATGTAGGCACCGGGGGCAAATACCTGGTCGTCGGCCAACACGGAGGAGCACAAGCAAGAAATTGAAAAAAACAGGAAAACAAAAAAGGTCATCACTCGATGGAGTGAAATTCCCGGGTGGGGGTGTTGTTCTGGCAGGTTTTCGAAACGCCACCGCAATAACTTCAAAACCGCAACCCTTCCTGTAATAACGTAACAATCTGTAACTGAACTCTGCGCTGGCCCAAAGGGCCAGGGTTTCTACGCTGGATGATATAATTTTTTTGTGACGCCTGCGTCGTTCACTCCTCTTGGACGACAAACCATGTTTTTCGTCACATACCACTCCATATTGTAGCAGTACATGCTATAAACATACAATATTTAGTAGATAATTGCTTTTATTGTCAAGGAAAAAATTAGGGTTGGACCGGCAGGAAATAAGGCAAATTAGGGCCCGCAACGGGAAACCAGTACCAGTAAAGGTGAGGTGTTATTCGATTTTTACATTTAGACGAAGTCCATGACAATGGAAATATCGCTGCCGCCGCTCATGGAAATCTTGGCCTTGGGGTAACGGCGTTTGAACACCCGCAACATGGCGCTATTTTCTTTCAAGACCGTGGCCGTGAACCCTTTGTAATCGTTTTCCCTGGCGATCGCTTCCAGTTTTTCAAGGAAATGGGATGCCACACCCTGGCCCTGATAGTCCTCGCGCACCACGAAGGCCACCTCGGCCCTGTCCCCGTCATCCGCATAGGAACCGATGGCCATGATCTCCTTGTGGCCCCCTTTTTGAACCATGCCGATCAAGGACATGTTCTTGCGGTAATCGACGCTGGCCCACTGTTTCTGAACCACTTCGTGGGAAAAGAGCTTCATCTTGTAGAAAAACCTGAAATAGATGGTCTCTTCACGCAGGGAATAGAAAAAATTCCGGTAAGCGAACTCGTCGGATGGCTGGAGGGGACGAATTTCCATGGTTTTCCCATTCCGCAGCACAAACGAACTCTTGTATGCTTCCAGAAAATGAAGGTCTTCGCTGGACGGCGGCAGCTGGTCGGCAAAGATATAATGGCGCTTCTTGGCGACGTCGATGAGGTCGTCCCTGAACTTGGGGTGGGCGATCTGCGCCAGCTCCATGACGCGCTGATAAATACCTTTGCCCTGAAGCTCGGCGATCCCGTATTCGGTGATGATAAAGTTGACGTCACCGCGGGTTGTGGCAACACCGGCACCCTCGCTGAGATGGGGTACAATGCGGGACACCTTGCCGTTTTGGGCCGTGGACGGCAGGGCAATGATCGAAAACCCGCCTTTGGACATGGCGCTGCCACGCAGGAAATCGACCTGGTCCCCGATGCCGCTGTAGAACAGGTAGCCGGTGGAGTCCGAACACACCTGGCCGGTCAGATCGACTTCGAGCGCCGAACTGATGGAAATGAGGTTGTCGTTTCTGGCAATGACCGTGGGATCGTTGACAAATTCCGAGGAGCGGAAATAGAAAACCGGATTGTTGTCCACATAGCGGTAAAGCTTTTCGGATCCCATGCACAGCGAAGCCACCACCCGTCCGGGCAAGAATGTTTTTTTCTTGTTGGTGATGACCCTTTTTTCCAGCAGGGGGATAAAGCCGTCGGTAATCAGCTGGGTGTGGATCCCCAGATCTTTTTTTCCCTCGAGATGGCCGAGAATGGCATAGGGAAGTTGGCCGAACCCGATCTGCAGTGTGGCGCCGTCATCCACCAGCTGGTTGACATAGAATCCGATTCGCTGGGCCACCTCGTTGTCCTTGACATTGGGCACCGATTCCACCAGGGGTTCCTCATGCCATACCAGGTAATCCAATTCGTCCACGTGCACGAAGCTGTCTCCCCAGGTCCTGGGCATGCGGGGGTTTACCTGGGCAATGACCATCTTGGCGTTTTCCATTCCCGAACGGGTGATATCCACGGATACGCCAAGACTGCAGTAGCCGAATTTATCGGGAGGGGCAACCTGCACCAGCGCCACGTCAAGGCCGATGCGCTGGCTTGAAAAGTAGCGTGGGATCTGCGACAGGTACATGGGGAGATAATCGATCTTGCCTTCGAAGGCCGCCTTGCGCATGTCCTGACTGATGAAAAAGAGCTTCATGGAAAATCGTCGCAGAAAGGAGGCATCATCCACATATTGGGCCAGGGTATGGGACAGCATCTGATAAATCATGATATCTTGAAGCTGATCAGCCTCAACCATCGACCGGATCAGGTGCTGCGGCTCGCCACACCCGGTTCCCAAGAACACACGGCTTCCGCGCTTGATTAATTCAACGGCATCCTTGGCCGACATCACTTTGGCAGGGCAGTAGGTTTTCAGATCCATTTTTTCCGCTCCCCAGGGCACACGGTTTGGTCATTGCGTGTAACCATAAACTATCAACCATAAGCAGACAAGATAGAAATATAACTTTGCAGTGATTTAATGGCCTATCCACCTATCGTGTGAATGGTGGTTGACACGCCACCTGATTCGACTTAATTTATTTATCTATATTCTACCCACTAACGCTGGAGAACATGAAATGAAAATAACTCACTATTCAGATATCGAGCCCACAGCCTTTGACGGTGATGCCGTTAAGGGTGTCAAAGGACGCGTGGCCATTGGAAAGAACGA
The DNA here is from genome assembly GCA_963701385.1 of uncultured delta proteobacterium. Taxonomy (GTDB): domain Bacteria; phylum Desulfobacterota; class Desulfobacteria; order Desulfobacterales; family B30-G6; genus B30-G6. The sequence continues at coordinate 276,439 of CAVOZW010000009.1, read as the reverse complement.
CGGTGCCAAAAACTTCTGCATGCGGATATTCGAAGTCGAACCGGAAGGCTATACACCGCGCCACGCCCACGACTGGGAGCACGAAATCCTCTTTTTCTCTGGCAAAGGAGCCGTTTTCTCAGACGGAAAATGGATTCCGGTGTCCAAGGGAAGCACCGTTTTCATCCCCGGAAACGAAGAACACCAGATACGAAACAGCGCCGACGAAACCTTGCTGTTTGCCTGTATGATCCCTTCCGGACCACCGGAATTATAACTTCAGTTCATTATATATGATGATTTTCTAAAGATGAACGTCCAACATCGAACGCTGAACATCGAACATCGAATTGAAGAACTTCGCAGCAAGCCACGGGGAATGCGCTCGCTGTTGCGGTTCAAAATTCGATGTTGAGCGTTCGATGTTCGATGTTCATTCGTTTTTTTGCACCAGGTAATTCTGTCGCCATGAGCAGGATTGAATGCGGCCCTAATAGAGATTCATGATCGTATAGCTTCACACGATCTCCTTAGATAACATAGAGCCTAATAGCCTACAGTCTAACAGCCTATCCACCTATTTAAAAAATCTTCCCGCTGAGCCAGTAAAGTGCCATTCCAACCACCACCGTAGCGCCCAAGGATTTGGTTGCCAGGGCAAACACAAAGGTGGGCACCGCCACCCACAGCTCAGGCCGCGTAATATCGAGGTGACGGGGGTCGCCCCCGGTCACGAGCGCCGGCAGCAGCAAGGCGCTCAAGATGGAAGCCGGAATCAGGGCCAGCCATTCTTTGAACCACCCCGGCAAGCTATATTTCGTCAGGATAAACAACGGCAGCCAGCGGGGAATATAGGTCACCAGTCCCATCCCGACAACGGTCAACACATAGGCTTCGGGCATGACTAATCTCCTTTCCCTGAATGCACTGCCCGGGAGAGCTTCCCGACGCCTAACCCGATGCTGGCGGCCATTACGGAGGCCAGAACGATATACGCGTTTCCGGGGATCCAAAGGGCCAGCACCACCGACAGCAGGCCGGCCATGATCGCCGTCACGACGATCGGGCGGCTGGAAAGCTGGAAGACCAGCAGACAGATAAACATGGCAATCAAAGCATAATCGATACCGAAACTGTGGGCGGGTATGAGGTGACCGAAAAATCCGCCCGCGACGGTACTGAGGATCCAGCATGCGTTGGCCGTATGATTGAGCACCAGCGACCGGTTCAGGTCCCACTCCCCGGCCAGGAGGCGGGTGTAGTTGATGGCAAAGCTTTCATCGGTCACCCCATACGCAAATACAGAGAGTTTGCCACGGTGCTCGTTATGCAATAGCGCCGCCAAAGAGGAACTCATGAGCAGGTGCCTGAGATTTACAAAGAACGCGGTCAAAATCACGGCCAGGGCCGCAGAACCATTCGCCAGCATGGAGACGGCAATGAATTGCGAGCTGCCTGCAAACACAATCGAGGACATCAAGGCAATCTGAAGCCATGTCATGCCGGCTTTCTGGGCCAGGACGCCAAACGCAAGACCGATGGGGATGTATCCCAGACAGATGGGCCAGGCAGCCTTAATACCTGGCAGGATCGGATTTCGGGTCACTGTTTATTTGCCTTTCAATATGTTCATAGCTTACAGACTCAAGCCCATAGTTGTATTAACAACATGGTAAAGTATAGATAATAGTCTGAAGCCCTCCGGTTTTTTCAATGTTGGGGTCAACTGTCTGGATTGCGTTGTTTACATAGTAAATGTGGGCGGTCACTTCAACAGATCTTTTTTTCAATTATTCAATATTCGATGTTCATTCGTTCTCCAGCATTAAAACAATTTAGCGCTTTACGAAATTCTGTCTCCTGACTCCTGACTTCTGTCTCCTGACTCCTGACTTCTGTCTCCTGACTTCTGACTCCTGATTCTGTCTCCTGACCCCTGACTTCTGTCTCCTGACCCCTGACTCCTGACCCCTGTCTCCTGAATATTTATGTTGACAATGCAGACGCGCATCCCTATATTTGTTAACTTTTTTACGGTTCTTTAAGCCGTTAGTAAAATAATGAGAAGGAAAAGCAAAAATGATTAACAACCTCAAAAACGTCCGCAATATCGGTATCAGCGCCCATATCGATTCGGGCAAAACCACATTGACGGAAAGGATTCTGTTCTACACCAATAGAATCCATACCATTCACGATGTCAAGGGCAAGGACGGTGTCGGCGCCACCATGGATTCCATGGAGCTCGAAAAAGAACGCGGTATCACCATTGCTTCGGCTGCCACCTATTGCCAGTGGCGCGACCACAAAATCAATATTATCGACACACCGGGGCATGTGGATTTTACCATAGAGGTTGAACGGTCTCTGCGGGTCCTGGATGGTGCCGTCCTGGTCCTGTGTTCGGTGGGTGGCGTCCAATCCCAGTCTATCACCGTCGATCGTCAGATGAAACGCTACAAGGTTCCCTGCATCGCCTTTATCAACAAGTGCGATCGCAGCGGCGCAAACCCGTTCCGGGTCATGGAGCAACTCAAGAGAAAGCTGGGGCACAATGCCGTGGCCATGCAAATCCCCATTGGTCTCGAAGCCGACTTGAAAGGTGTCGTGGATCTGGTTTCCATGAAAGCCCTCTATTTCGACGGTGAAAACGGAGAGCTGCTTCGCGAGGAAACCATACCACAGGACCTGCTGGCCGAGGCAGAAAAAAAGCGCGAAGAACTCATCGATGCAGCCTCCATGTTTTCAGATGATCTCATGGAAGCGGCCCTGGAAGGGGGCGTCACAGAGGCCTTGCTCATAGAGGCCGTCCGCAGAGGAACGCTTTCGCGTGAACTGACACCGGTCCTCATGGGTTCAGCCTATAAAAACAAGGGGGTTCAACCCCTCCTGAATGCTGTCACGGCCTTGTTGCCCTGCCCTTCCGACATTGAAAACCAGGCCCTGGATATGGATGACAACGAAACCGCGGTGACGCTTGTCTCCGATTCGGAAAAGCCGGTTGTGGCGCTTGCCTTCAAACTGGAGGATGGGAAATACGGCCAACTGACCTATATCCGCGTCTACCAGGGATCGATATCCAAAGGCAGTACCATCGTGAACGTCCGTTCAGGCAAGAAGGTAAAGGTCGGCAGACTGGTTCGTATGCACGCCGATCAGATGGAAGACATCGACATTATCCCGGCCGGATATATCGGAGCGCTCTTCGGGATCGAATGTGCGTCCGGTGATACATTTACCTCCCCGGGCATGCATCTGAGTATGACCTCCATGTATGTCCCGGAGCCGGTTATCTCGCTGGCCATTGTTCCCAAGGACAAGGTCTCTCAAAACAACATGTCAAAAGCACTCAATCGATTTACCAAGGAAGATCCCACATTCAAAACCTATGTCAACCAGGAAACCGGTGATACCATTGTATCGGGCATGGGGGAGCTGCACCTGGATGTCTACATCGAACGAATGCGAAGAGAGTACAGTGCGGATGTGGAAACGGGCATGCCCAGGGTTGCGTACCGGGAAACCATTACCCAGCGCGGTGAGTTCAATTACACCCACAAGAAGCAGACCGGTGGCTCGGGGCAGTATGGTCGGGTGGCAGGATATCTGGAACCGACGGCCGACAATGATTTTGAATTCGAGAACAAGGTAACCGGTGGATCTATTCCTACGCAGTACATCTCTGCCTGCGAAAAAGGGTTCAGAGCCTGTCTTGAAAAAGGACCCAAAATGGGGCTGCCGGTAACCGGTATTCGGGTGTTGATCAACGATGGCGCGTCTCACGCCGTGGATTCATCTGAAATGGCATTTCAGGCCGCCGCACGGGGCGCATTTCTTGAAGGCTACGCCAAGGCAAAGGCCGTCATCCAAGAGCCGATCATGAGCGTGGTCGTAGAAACGCCGACAGAATTTCAGGGTGCCGTCATGGGTTCATTGAACCAGCGCCGGGGAATGATTCTGGGATCTCAGGATGAGGGCGCCATGTGCGTTATCGAAGCCCGGGTACCTCTGGCTGACATGTTTGGATATTCCACCGTACTGCGCAGTTCCACACAGGGAAAGGCCCAGTTTACCATGGAATTTTCAGACTACAAACAGGTGCCCCAATCCATTGCCGAAGAATTGATTAAAAAGGCCCAGGAAGAAAAGAAACACGTTGCTTGATAGGTGATATGCTGAAAATAGATGAAAATAAAGCCGTCAGGCTTGGTTCAGATTATGGGTTGAGAGATCATGGGATTGCACCCCATGACAATATTATCAACCTCAAGGAGAGGAGCTTTATGATGTTGAAAAAAGATCTCACGCTACGCAACCCCTTAAGACTCCTGGGCGAGGAAAACCAGGATATCATTTCCAAGGGCGGCTTTGGCGCGGTCCTGGCACGGGCCGGTGTGGGCAAAACCGCCATTATGGTCCAGTTGTCCCTGGAAACCCTGCTGCGGGGTAAAAACGTCCTGCATGTCAGCCTGAGCGATCCGGTAAACAAGGTGAATTTGTGGTACAAGGAAGTTTTTCACAACCTGGCGGATCAATACAATCCACAGCAGGTCAACCAGCTCTGGGAATCCATCCTCCACCATCGATTCATCATGACTTTCAAGGTCGAGGGATTTAATGTGCCCACGCTTGAAGAACGCCTGGCCGACCTTGCGGAGCAGAACATTTTTTCGCCGGACATGATCGTGATCGATGGATTTCCCTTTGATGACGACGTCGAGGCCTCCCTAAAACAGTTCAAGGCCTTTGCTGAAGCCCGCGGACTCCGTATCTGGTTTTCCATCCGGACCCACCGTGACCAAGAGCCCCAGTCGGATGTTTTTCCGCCCCAGCTTGCACCTATCGCCGATATGTTCGAAGTCAGGATTCAGCTCCTGCCGGAAGGCAAGAACATCCATGTCAAAGCCAGCAAGGGCGGCGGTTCGGACGTTTCGACATCCGGACTGATCCTCGACCCCTCCACCATGCTGATGGTCACCGAAAACGATTGACCCCTCAGGTAAATGGTGCGGGCCCAAGATCCGCTAATATCGCCTGGTTATACCAGTTTTCATATATATGTTCCGCATAATGCTCACGGATGAGAGGGTCCCATATTTTTTCAAAAAGACATATCATGATGAATCTGCCCCGCTAACGTAGTGCCCTGCCGGATGGATGATGTTTCCCCGGTCTTATGGTATCACCAAACGATCTTGTTTCATCATCCATCCGGCGGGCACAAGGTAAAGCATGGGTTGATATGTCTTTTTGAAAAAATCTGGGACCCTCTTGAACCCCAATCGGATCGTTATTATGACAATCACTATAACTGGCATCCATCGCCATCCACGCGGTCAGTGAGCCAGACCTGTAGCGTTTGGCTTCCTCGGCGCACCAGAGCAGAAAATCAGTACCTTGGTATATTCTTTGTCCGCCTATCCGATCAACCCCCTGGACCATAACAGCGGCGATCGTGGACACACTCATGCCACATAGTCAGCCCTGTTGACGCTCCCCTTTATCGCTTTGCCTTCAAGATAATCACGGATATTTTTGGCAGCCTTTTTCGTTGCCGCTGTCATTGCACCGGGGACATCATCGGCGTTGTGCGGTGAACCCACCAGGTTGGGCAGATCGAAAAACGGGTAATCCAATTTGAATCCACCGGAATCGGCCGGCTCGGACCACCAGGTGTCGATCCCAGCACGGAATGTCGGTGTGTCCTTTAAATGCTCATACAGGGCCGGTTGTGCCACCACGTTGCCGCGGGCGACATTGATAAGGATGCTGTCCGGTTTCATGATCTGTAGCTCGTGACGCCCGATGAGATTCAGCGTATGTCTGGTCAGGGGGACCGTCAAAACAAGCACATCGGATCTTCTCAATAAAGCGTCCATATCCGCTAGTCCCCCGATAAAATCGAGCGGATGGGACGATGTGGCGGATCGGTTGATCCCATGCACTTGCATACCAACGGCCTTCATCAGGCGTGCAATGGCGGCGCCGTTGCCTCCCATTCCGATAATACCACAGAGGCCGCCTCTCAGCTCCTTGTTGTAGCCCGATTGCTCGAAGTGTCCATTCGAAAGTTGGAGATGTTTTGGCAGTATCGATTTGGCCAAACAAAACACCATGGCCAATACGTGCTCCGCTAGGGGAATTGCAAACGCCCCGACATTACTCGCCACCGTTATGTTTTCAGGGATTGCCGCGAATGGTACCTTGTCCGCCCCGGCAAAAATCAATTGAATCAGGCGCGTATTTTGCAAGCAAGCGGCTTCCTTCAATTCGATTTCGGCCTTGGCTAAGCTTTTGGAAAGGATGACATCCGCCTTTCCAAGGATCGATGCCCGTCGGTGTGTTTTCAAATCAGCGAGATATCGGATGTTCGAAATATCGCCCAGTTCGGAGTGAATCACACGCTTTTCACGTTCATTGGCACGATAGCTTACGACGACTTGAACTGTCATTGCCCTGCTCCTCTCAATCCTGTGCGACAGGGCACGCAAATTCGCAGTACCGGCAGGGTTTTGAGACCTTGCTGGCCTCTTCGATCCCCATGATAGAACCAGCGATTATTTCGCGCTCGGCTTCGCGTCGATCGTTTTCCTTCTTGCATCGTGCTCTTTCGAAAACACCGCTTCGAAAGGCCCCTCTCGGACATGCTCTGTGGCAAGGCATGTCGCAGCCATTGCAAGGGTCGAAGTCGATGGGGCCGGTTGGCTCGAGCTCGGCCTCCATGAAGATCCCCCGAAGGCGGACACGCGGTCCAAGCGCCGGCGTAATCAGAAGGTTGTTTTTACCGATCACCCCCAGACCGGCCAGTGCAGCCGAATCTTTGAGAAAAGCCCCGCCGTATTCGATCTGGTACGGCAGCGATAGGGCCTTGATGCCAAGTTCTTCGCCCAGCCAGATACGGAGATTTCTCGACTGTGTCCGCATCACACGGTTGCCGGGGGTAAACCCGGGAACCTTCATGCTCCACCAATCGAGTACGGGATCGGATGCAGGGTGGGCCAACGCCCAAACCAGCACTGATTTGTGCGCTTCGAGCCATGCGACACCCTTGTATTCTTCGTAGAACGGCATCTTGTCATAGATCTCGTAGGAAGCGGAAGCCCGGAGATCGGAAACCGCAGCAATCCCCGCCAAGGATGCACCCAAGGCTTTCGCTTTTTCAACGATGGTTTTTTCGATCCCATTGCCCTTGAATTTCATTTGCCTGGGTCCTTTCCACCTCTGAACAGAGCGGCCCCGCGCTCCGTCGCTCTTGGGTGTTTCATATATTCGTTGGTATCTTTATCCACTGGGTTATTGCATGGATCGTTTGTGGATTTCGCGTTCAGGACGATCAAGGCATCCGCCGCAACCACTCCCCGGCCTTCAGCCAAAAGCAGCAGCGGGTTGATATCGAGTTCGATGATGGACGAAGGATCACGCTCCAGCAGACCCGCAACCGCCAGGACAACAGCGGCGGCGGCATTCAGGTCGGCAGGTGGTGCTCCTCTGAAACCCTTAAGCAGAGGCGCACACGTGAGCTGTCCCAATGCATGCAACACCCGCTCTCTGGTGGTCGGCATCAGGAGTGACACGCTATCTTTCATCACCTCCACCAGAATCCCACCGCCTCCGACCAAAATATAGGGGCCGAATTGCGCATCATGCGCGACCCCGACAATCAATTCCGCAACGACCCCGTCGACCATCTTCTCGATCAGACAGGACTCGGCCAGATCCGACATCGCCGTCACTGCCGCTGCCACCGCTTCGGCACTGTCAAGATTCAGCTTGACGCCACCGACGTCGGTTTTGTGGGCGACGCCCAATGTCTTGACCACCACCGGATACCCCAAAGCATCGGCCGCGGCAACCGCTTCCCCGGCACTGTGAACGACGCGCCCGGCAGGGACCGGCACACCGCACCCGGCAAGAAAATTCTTGGACTGGGCCTCGTCCAAGACCTTGACCGGACCATCCTGCTGGTGATCGGCACCTGCAAGCAAGGGTTGGCTGAGAGGCCTGCTCCATGCCGCCCCCACCGCCACCGCAGCCCGAATACCTGCAAGCCCGGCATCGATGCCGGCGAGCATGGCAACGCCTTCTTTCATCAAACGTGCCGCCACCGACTCCGAGATCGTATCTGAAAAGGTCGCCAGTACGGCAGCCTTGGTGCCGGTCTGCTGTGCCGCCCGGACAAAACCCCTCTCGGCCCCGCCCCAGGTCGACTGGTCACAAAGGTCTTCCCTCGGGTAATCGAGCAAACACAGCGACAGATCGAATTTTTCCTGTAAAAAGGCGCTAAAGTTGGCGGCCATCCGGTCCTCGTCATTCCAGTCGAACATCTGGAAATCGAACGGATTGGCGGCCACCATCAGCTCGTGTATCGTTCCGCGAAGACCTTGTGCCACCGTTTCAGACAGCGGGGGCAGGGTCAGGCCCGGGCCCATGGCGTCGGCGAGAAGGGTGAGGTCTCCGCCAGAAGTGCTCATGGCCCCGATCCGGCCGCCTTTCAACGGGCCAAGAACGTGCAGCACCTTCAGCGCTTCCACGAGCGCTTCCAGTGAATCGACACGCGCCACGCCAAGGCGTTCGAACAGAGCACTCACCAGAATGTCGGAGCCGGCAAGCGAGGCCGTATGCGACACCACCATTTTTTTGGCGACCTCGGAGCGACCCGTCTTGATGGCTACGATGGGCTTGCCCAGTTCGCGGGCGACGTCGACTGCATCCTGAAAGGCCTTGGGGTTGGGCATTGCTTCCACGTAAAGCCCGAGCGCCGTGACCCGATCCTGTCGAGCAAAGGTACGGATTGCGTCATGGAGATCGAACTTCAGTTTGTTCCCCAAGGACATCAGGTAAGCGATGGGAAGCCCCCGGCGCTGCATGGTAAGGTTGAATCCCACGTTCGACGACATGGTGATGATGGCCACACCTTGGTCGACCCGTCGACCACCCTGCTGGTCGGGCCAGAGCATCGCCCCGTCAAGATAATTGAGGATCCCGTAGCAATTCGGCCCCACCAGGGGCATCTCACCCGAAGCCTTCAAAAGCTGGGTCTCGAGGATGGAACCTTCCTCACCCGCCTCGGTAAAACCCGTGGCATAGCAGACCGCACCGCCTGCGTTCCGTGCGGCCAGATCTCTGACGATGTTGATGGTGAGGTTACGATTGACCCCCACGTAGGCAGCATCGGGGCTGCCCGGCAGATCCGCCACCGATCGGAAGACCGTGCGTCCCATGATCTCCGCCTTCTTGGGATGAACCGGCCAGATCTCCCCCTTGTACCCCATACGGTCGCTCTGGCGAATCACCTCCTGGGCCTGGGCGCCGCCAAAAACGGCAATCGACCGCGGCTTCAAAAGACGCTCGTAAGGCATGTGTTCCCCTTCCAGTCTAGATGTCATTGTGCGGAATAATTCCTGACCGATTCAGTGTGATGCCCCCGACGGACGCGCATGGATGATGGAATGAATTTTGGCTATATGAGATGGCCGGGTACCGCAGCACCCGCCCACAACCGTGGCACCGGCTTTGAGCCACGCCGTTACGTGTGCGGCATAACGCTCCGGATCGAGATCCGAACGAAGGGACAACAACCCATCGCTTTCTTTTTCTCCATCCAGTTCCCAATCCTGAGGAATCGGGTCAAACGTATTGGCATACCCGCCAATCCAATCGGCGCCGGTTGCCTTCAGATGATGCATGGCGCTGGTAACGCTTTCCGGCGCACAGCAGTTTACCAGCAGACCCTGCACAGGCAAGTCCCCGAGCGCCCGCGCGGCATCTGCGATGGATTCAGCGCTTCTCAGGTTGCCGGACCGATCCTCGTGCAGCGTCCAGGCCACCCAGACCGGTTTGCCGGTTTCACAGGCCGCTTTGGCCGCGGCATACCCTTCTGCGGCACTGGACATGGTTTCACACAGCAGCAGGTCCACGTGCGGGGCCAGCAGTTGGGCCTGTTCCCGGTAACATGCTTCGATTTTGTCCCTGGAACCCACGAGATCGGGGCGAAAACTGCCCCCCAGAGGCGGCAGAGATCCGGCAATTGCCACGTCCCGTGGCGATTTATCACGCGCTTCATTTGCCAACGTGCATGCCAGCAGGTTGAGTTCGGCAAAACGGTCCTCGATTCCCTCTTTGGCCAGGTCGCCCCGGATGACACCATAGGTATTGGTCGTAATGACATCGGCCCCGGCTGCAATGTAATCCAGATGGATCTGGCGCACCACTGCAGGGTCGCTCATCAAGGCCCCGGCAGACCAAATGGTCTTGGGCACGGCCACCCCCCTGAACCGCAATTCGCGTCCTAAACCACCGTCAAGCAAAATCGGCTGGCCGGAAAACCGTAGTAGTCTCAAAATTCATCTCCTGACGTCAGGCACCGCGTTTTCTATTTTAAAAGGAACCTATTTCAATTTCAATGCCGGCCCCCGCTGCATGCAGCGGGGGGTTAACTCAACTTTCGGGATTCACCATAAGCTAGAGCGAAATGGGTGATCCAATGGTGATTTGCGCTGTTTGAGCCGCTTAGGGCACCTTACATCAGCGCATGTCAATGAAAATCCAATATGAAAACACGGTCATTTGTCAGCCGTGCCTGTTTAACCATATGGCCGACGCTGATGTTAGGAGCCCTTGGGGCGAGTTCGCAAAGCGCCAGGGGATTATTCATTTCGCGTTCGTTTAATCCCGAAGGTTGTGTATTATATCTTTACCGAACTCGCTACCAACAGCCGGTTAACATAATTCCACCCAAGAGATCGCCGTGACATTCCAGGCTTTCATTTTATGGTAAATATGGGCTTATATCACTTGAATCCTTGGCCCCTGGACCCCTCCAATCCTTTTTTTAGATCAACTCTTTTGGAGATGATCCATATGTTTGAACTATACAAAATACCAGCGCTCATGTGCCCTGAGACCATCGAGATCAAAGTTGGCGGCCATGTTTTCATAGCCCACCTTGGGGCTCGTGGCCATGAGAATGTTGGCAAACATGGGGATGATGGAACCGCCTTCGTTGCTCATCAGGGTCTGCATTTCGACGTACATTTCACGTCGCTTCTTGTTGTCGAGTTCGGCCCGCGCCGCAATCAGCAATTCGTTGAACCGTTTGCCTTTGTAGTGACCTTCGTTCCAAGCTGCATCCGCTGCATATCCCATGGTAAACATCCAGTCTTCGCTCGGACGGCCGCCCCAGAAGCTGAAACACCAGGGTTTCTTCATCCAGACATCACTCCAGTAACCATCCGCCGGCTCCCTCACCACTTCGATCTTGATACCGGCCTTGCTAGCGCTCTCCTTCATGAGCACGGCTGTATCCACCGCACCGGAAAAGGCGGCATCGGAAGTATGCAGCTTGAAGACGTGATCCAGCAAACCGGCTTTCTTGATATGGTATTTGGCCTTGTCAGGATCAAATTGGCGCTGCGGCAGCTCCGAAGCGAAAGAATTGCTGTGACGGGGCAATCGGGTGATCATTGCCCACGGCGCCATACCCGCGCAGAACCGTCTTCACGAGTTGTTCACGATCGACGATGTACTTCATTCCCAGTCGAACGTCGTTGTTGTCAAAGGGCGCAACATCACACAGCATGGGAATGGTATAATGGGTCGTGCCGGTGGCATTGATTGTTTTGAGGTCCTTCATTTTTTCAAGAAGGTGAAAGGTTTTCCGCTCACATTGGTTCATGGCGTCGATTTCGCCCGTTTTCAAGGCGGTGGTCCTGGCATTGACATCTGAAATAAAAATTGTTTCGACTTCATCGAAATGACCACGCCCAGCCTTCCAGTAGTTGGGATTTCGTTTGGTCAAGGCCCGAACCCCTGGCTCCCACTGGACCAGCTGGAAGGCACCTGTTCCCATGCCCTTTTCGAAATCCGTGGTACCTGCCGGGAAAATGGCCAGATGATAATCACTCATGATAACCGGGAAATCAGCGGTGCCACCCTCCAAGGTAAAAACGACCGTGTTCTTGCCATCCGCCTTGACATCTTTTACTGCGGTTACCAGCGCCTTACCGGATGATTTCGAGTTTTCCCCCCGGTGGTAATTAATGGAATAGACCACATCCTCGGCATCGAGTGTTTTACCATTGTGGAACTCAATCCCCTTGCGAAGTTTGAAGGTCCATTGGGCTGCATCGGGAGTAGAGTCCCAACTCTCCGCTAATTCCGGCACAGGGCTGTACTTGTGATCCAGTTCAACCAGGCAGTTGCGGCACTGCAGATGGACCATCTGAGGAGCCGTGCTGGGCAGTTGACCGGGATCCAGTGAGTCCGTCGTGGCGCCCTGGGCTAGACCGAGCTTGAACCGACCGCCTTTTTTAGGCTGTGCCGCTTTGGCCTTGCCGGGCATCAGCATCGGTGAAACGGCAACGGCCAATCCCAGGGCCGAAGCCCGCGCTAAAAACTCGCGCCGCGAAATCTTGCCCTGCTCAAACAATCCTACCAATTTTTCCAATTTAAGCATGTTTTCCCCCTTTCTTTCAATGATTGGAACAATGAAGGCCTGGCCCTGATAATGATTCCTTGCATGCAAAAGTAACCTTGAGACGTTTCCGTCCTATTCCGAATCACATCGAAGGAAACATTTCCAGGTCCTGGCTCTCCGGGCTAATCGCTTAGAATCCTGTTGCATGGGTGTCATCTGCAAACTATTTCAAGCCAAATACTATTACAACCGCGCCAGAGGACCCCGCCCTTCAGGGCGGGGCTGAAGATGCCACGCGCGTAAAGGCGCGGCGGTTCACTTCTTCCGGCGCTCATCCCTGACCCGTTTGGCCTTGTGGGTGGCACGCGCGATGGATTTCGCAGGCAATACGACCACACGGGGTTTGATACCGACGATTTTTTTACATTCGTTTTGAATATTGCTCACAAGCTCGCTTTCGTCACCGTTGAAGTCGTCCTGTTTTTCGACTTCCACGGTCAATACGGACATGTGCTTTTCTTCGCTGATCACGCAAACGTATTCACCGGTCAGTTTGGGGTTGTTTCTCACGATGGTTTCAATATCACTGGGAAATACGTTGACACCTTTGATGATCATCATGTCGTCGAGACGCCCGTGAATGCCGTCTAAACGCATATGGGTGCGACCGCAACGGCATTTCTCCGTTGTGTAGGATACGATGTCCCCCGTGCGAAAACGGATCAGGGGACGCGCTTCCTTCTTAAGCGACGTCAGAATCATCTCCCCGCGCTCCCCCTCGGGAACCTCCGCGTTGGTCTCAGGGTCGACCACCTCTACGAGGATGTGATCTTCGGCCCAGTGCAGGCCTTCTTTGGCCTCGCACATGGCGGCACAGGCGCCGAAGATGTCCGACAATCCGTAGTAATCGTAAACGTCGGCGTTCCACAAGGCCTCGATGTTTTGCCGGGTTTCGGGAATCGAGCCGCCGGGCTCGCCGGCTACGAAGATTTTGTTGATGGCAAGATCCGCTACCTCGATGCCGGCTTCTTTGGCGGTTTCGCCCAGGTACCAGGCATACGAAGGGGTCGTCCAGGTAACGGTGGGCTTCCAGATCTGGAAGATCGACAGCAGACGTTCGGATGGGATGGTGCCGGCCCAGATGGTCAAGGCGCCCAGTTTCATGGCCCCGATTACGTCGGGCCCGCCCACAAACAGGGTAAAATTCAGGGCATGGCAATAGCGGTCCGTGGGACGCATACCCGAAGACCAGAAAAGACGCGCCTCGCAATCCTGGAACGCCTCAAAGTCTCTTGCCGTAAACGGGGACGCTGTGGGGACACCGGTTGAACCGCTGGATGCGCTCAGAAAAACAAATTCCGTTTCCGGTGCGCAGGTCAAGTCACCGAAATCCGGATAGAGCTCCTGTTGACTGCGCAACACCTTTTTGTCAATCGTCGGAAATTTCTTTAAATCTTCGATCGATTCCAAATGAAAGGGTGCAACACCGGCTTTTTGAAAAAGTTTTTTGTAATAGGGCGACTTATGATAGACCAACTCAATGTTGTTCTTCAATAGATCGAATTGGTAGGCCTTGAGTTTGTCTCTTGGCATTGTCTCAAGTTCCTCATCCCAATAGGTACGATAATTTGTCATCCTGGCTGCCCTCCATTTGATGGCTTTTCGTTCCCGCAATCCTGGGTCACCTGGTTTGCGGCATGGCCTCTCATCCAGCTGCGTTCTTTGGCGAATAAGCCTGCCGTTCCTTTGCCGGCCTTATGTAAAATTTCCGGGCGAGTTCTTTGCCGCTTACTCGGATTCTTCGATCGTCTCTTCGATACCCATTACCTTGCTGGCATATTCAACGTACTCCTCCATGGGCGTCGTAAACCGCACCACCAGTTTGGCGCCGTCGGGAGATCCACCGCCATGCATGCAGCCCGGAACTCCCGCACCAATGGTCAGCCATTCGGACAGGCGTGCCGCCTTAAAACGCGACTCGGCCGAACAACTGCCGGCCTTCAAACATTTTTTTAGGAAAGACCCGTATTCCGGATGAGACATATCCGTATATGAAGGCATGCACCCCGTTTCCACGATGCCGCCGCCGATTTCCTGGGTCAGGCGCTTGACCTCGTAAGGAAGCGTCGCCACCATCACCTTATTGGTATGGGCCGTGTGGGGATCTGCAAAAAACGATCCCGAATCATGTTGGAAACCCAGGGCACAGGCACCGGCGCCCAGCCCGAAGGTTACGGTGTTGTTGATGCTCATGTCCACCAGCTTGTTCATGAATGTTTTGGCCTTCAAACCGTTGGCACGCGCCATCAGAATCGAAGCACCGATCATGACATCGCCTTGCCCGGTGACACAGCCACCGATGCAGGCCCGATAGTTGGCGGTAAAATACTGAATGACCTTGCCCGAGTATTTGGCTTCCCGGCACATGAACACGCGTTCGTTGGGCACAAAGACGTCATCGAAAAGCAGCCAGCCCTGCGTAATGCCCGTATCCGGCACCTCCACGTCCGACGTGTCTTCAAGTTCGCGTTTGTCGCTGGGATGCCGGGCTTCCACGATGGTCAACCCCTCGATATCCCGCGGTACCACGCAAGCCAAGGCATAATCCTTGTCCGGATCCTTATAGCCACTGCCCGGCAGCAGGAATATCTCCTGGGCCGCCGCCGTGCCGCAGATCATCAGCTTGGCCCCGCGAATGACAATGCCGTCTTGGCGCACTTCCTTTACGTGCAGGTTGGTGTCCGGATCCGCTTGTTGGGAGGGGGGTTTGCTGCGGTCGCCCTTGGCGTCGGTCAGGGCGCCTGACACCGTCAGTCCTTCCTGCTGGGCCTTTAGAATCCAGTTTTTCAAGCGTGCTTTGTAATCCGTGCCGTATTCCGCATCCATCTCTTCGGTAACGGCCCACATGACGTTCATGGCATTCCAACCCACACAGACAGCCCCCGTGCAGGTGCCGGAGCGACGGTAGTTCTGGCGTTTGAACTTCATGTTACTGATCAATGCGCCCTGGTCCTGCATCATGGCGTTCCAACGCAAAATCTTTGCACCTGTAAATATCGATGTGGTGGTGTACATCTTTTGCAGCTCGGGGTCACAGGCCGCATCGAAACACCGGGCGTGGCTTTCAACGGTTCGTTTGGTGGCTGGATGGGTCGTGACATCTTCGATCAGCTCCCCAAATTTGTAAATATTCGGTCTCAGTTTTCTGAGTGCCGCAAGATAGTCGTCGCGTGTTTTTATTGCCATCGCTCTTGCTCCTTTCCAATTATTGACAGCTGACTCGTTGTTCTTTATATCGCTTTATCTTTTCGATCAGCACCGGCACAAACCCCCGGCAGTCATCGATAATTCCATAATCCACCTGACCGAAAACCGGCGACTTTTTATCACTGTTGATGGCGATCATGACGTTTGCACCGCTGATACCGACCATGTGCTGTTGTTCGCCGGACAGCCCGATGCCGATATAGGTTTCCGGGCTGATCATTTTACCGCTCTGGCCGATCATGGTTTCCAGTTCCGCCCAACCCTCGTCCACGGCAGGCCGAGTACAGCCCAGACCCGCATTCAATAGGGCTGCCAATTCGGCAATCTGCTTCCAGCCATCCAGATCTCCGGCCCCGGCCCCTCCCGCTAGAACACATGAGGCCGTGTCCAATGGAATACCGTCCGGTTCCGCGATCACGACTTCCAGGGTTTGGATCCGGCCGGAGAAAAAAAAGGGTCCCTGGATCGGTACGACGTCCCCGCTTCGTCGTTGGTCTGTAGATGGAGATGGAAATACGCCCTGAGCCACGGTGGCCATCTGGGGTCTTCTGACCGGGCAGACAATGGTGATCTCACCGCCGTAGGCCGGAATTTTCTGTTCGAGAATGCCTTCCTGGTTGATGCTCAAATCGGTGCAGTGAGCTGTCAGGCCGGTTTCGAGTCGGGCCGCCAGCAGGGGTGCAAGCTCTCGACCGACAGATGTGGACCCGATGAGCATGATCTGGGGGAGATGTTTTTTTGCCAGCTTGACGATCACCTCCGTGTAAGCTTCGGGGTGATACGTGGCCAAATCGGGATGGTTGCCCAAATAAATGCGATTCGCACCGGCGGCAATTAAGTTTTCGGTATGGGTGTCGACCCCATCGCCCAGCAACACGACTTCCAGCGACGTTTTCAACACGTCGGCGAGGATACGCGCCTGCCCCACAAGCTGAAGGGTAACCGGTAAAAGCTTGCAGTTTTCCTGGTCGGCAAGGACCCAAACGGGGTCTTTAGCATGGTTCATTGTGTTCACTCAGTTACATCCGTCGTTGGTTCACCGATATTAACTCAACTTTCGAGTTTCACCATAAGCTAGAGCGAAATGGGTGATCCAATGGTGATTTGCGCTGTTTGAGCCGCTTAGGGCACCTTTCATCAGCGCATGTCAATGAAAATCCAATATGAAAACACGGTCACTTATCAGCCATGCCTGTTTAACCATATGGCCAGCGCTGATGTTAGGAGCCCTTGAGGCGAGTTCGCAAAGCGCCAGGGGATTATTCATTTTGCGTTCGCTGAATCCCGAAAGCTGCGTATCAAGATACGATCGCAGGCACGTTTTTCTGGCCCGCCACGGGGTCGCTCTTTCGCAAAAGACGAAAATATCTAGCCCTAAAGCACACCCCCTGCTACCAGTTTCTGTAACAGCAGCTCGGCTTTCTCTTCCCGGGTTCCTTCCAGGAAATCGACCTTGCGCGTGTTTTCAACGGCGCACATTTCCGTCACAATGGTCGGAGATCCTTTGATGCCAACCGTTTCAGCCGGCACACCCAAATCATCCAGGCCCCACTGGGTGATGACCTTTTTTCTGGCCTTGATGATACCGGCAAAGTTAAGCGCCCTGGGCGTGTTCAGGTCACGCGTTACCGTCAGCAACACCGGCAGCCTGACCCGCATGCGCCGGTACCCTTTTTCGCGTGCTGCTTTCACTTCCCAGAATTCTGCATTGCAGGTGGTGATCTCGTTGACCATGGTCACTACCGGCATGTCCAGCATCACCGACATTTCCGGCCCCACCCATTCGGTTGCCCCGTCACTACTGGCCATCCCACAAAGCACGACATCCACGTCACCGATCTTCTTGACCCCCATGGCCAGTGTATAAGCCGTTGCATAGGCGTCGGCACCACCGAAACACCTGTCGGAGAGCAGAAAACCCTTGTCGGCTCCCAGCGCCATGCACTCTTTAACGATGCTACCCGCTTCGGGCGGTCCCATGCTCAGAACCCAGATGTGAGCCTCCGTCATGGATTTGATCTGCAGGGCGGCTTCCAGGGCGTGCTTATCCAGCGGGTTTAACACCATCGGCACATCGCAGCGCAGCAGGGTTTTGCTGACCGGATCGATTTTCAGGTTACAGGCCTGCTTGGGATCCGGCACGGCTTTGACGCACACAACGATCTTTAACATTTGATACCCTTCAAACTTGTTGATGGTGATACAATCATACCAGCGCGCAAGCAAATAGCGCCGCCGGCTCGCAAATAGCTTCAGGACAGGGCCCAACGGGCAATGATCACCTTCATGATGTCAGACGTACCGGCCGAAGGCCCCAGCACGGCAGCATCCCGCCAAAAACGTGATACCGGATACTCTTCCATGCAACCATATCCGCCGTGTATGTCCACGGCTATTTTTGCCGCTTTTTGAGCCGCTTCGGTTGTGTAGTACTTGGCTACGGCAAATTCGTTGCTGGAGCGGCCACCGGCATCTTGGATGGCCGCCGCCCTGTATCCCAGCAACCTTCCAGCTTCCAGATCGATTTTCATCTCCGCTATTTTGTTCTGTATGGTTTGCAGGGCACTGATTGGCTTGCCATACAGAATTCGCTGGTTGGCAAATTTGATCGACTCCTCCAAACAAGCCGCTTGAAGCCCCATAGCGGTACCGACCATACCGCCCCTGCCCACGTCACCAATGGCGGCCATGGTTACTCTCAAGCCCTTACCCTCCTCGCCCAGCAATTGCTCCTTACCGATTTTTAGGTCCTCAAAGAAAAGCTCACCGGTGTTGCAGCCGCGCATGCCCACTTTGTGTTCCTTGTGGGTCGGTTTCCAGCCCGGCATATCTTTGTCGATGACAAATGCGCAGAAGTCTTTGGGGTTGTCTTGCGCCTTGGCCAGAATGGTAATCGTGTCGGCGACGTGCGAATTGGTGATAAAACACTTGCGGCCGTTGACGATAAAGTTCTGCCCTTCCTTTGTGTAGGACGATTTGATGCCGGTCGGATCCGATCCACCGGTGGCTTCGGTCACGGCCGTCGTCGCCAGCCGCTTTCCCGATGCAAGGTCCGGCAGGTATTTGTGTTTCTGCTCCTTGGAACCAAACTTAAGGATGGGTTCGATGCCCAGCGCAAAGACCTGCAACATCATGGCGACCCCCACAGAAACGCGACTGATCTCTTCCAAAGCGATCAATCGCTCAATATACCCCAACCCGAGGCCACCGTATTCCTCCGGAATGGTAATGGCCATCATGCCTGCCTCGCCCATGGCCTGGACCACCACTTGATTGACGTCCCCTGTTTTCTCCATTTCGGCTACGTGTGGGGCCACTTTTGTTTCGGCAAATTCCCTGGCTGCTTTTCTAAACAGTTCCTGTTCCTCGGTGAAAGTAAATTCAATCATTGTCCGTCTTCTCCCTTTCGTGCTTTTGTTGGCTGTTGCGGTTCAACATTTATAGGCTTGGTTGATAGTTCCGTTTTATTTCGACCTGCTGCACCAAGAGACAGACCGGTCGGTCCTGATGTATTATATAACTTTCGTCGGCCAAGATAAGCGTCTCATGTTACTTTTTTAGTTTATCGAGGTAATCGATAAGGGATTGGATTGACGTGTTCAGGGCTTCATGCGATTTGTCCACGCTGTAACATACGGAAGCCCCCAACATACCGTTAAATATAATTTCCGTAATCGTATCGGCAGTGACACCCTTGTATGCCGCCGCCGATTGATTGCCATTGTTCAACAGTCTATTGAGCATTGCCTTCAAGCCTGTAAAACCTTTTTGAACCTCCTGGGCCAGGTGCGGGCGAGAATCACCCAGCTCAACAGCGAAGGTAATAAAGATACACCCGCCGGGGAAATTTTCGGCATCCAGGAGGTATCTATTTTGATAATTTTCGAGCAGTTGAATTATTTTATCAATCGGTTCTTTTATTTCATCCAGGCCATGCAAATTTTTCTGACGCCAAATTTTGCGCGCTTCGTCCAAAACATGAAAGAAGAGGTCTTCTTTGCTTGAAAAATGATTGTAGAATCCACCTTTTGAAGTGTTTGCGGCCGCCAGGATATCTTGAATGGACGTGCTTAAAAACCCATTCAAGGAGAAGAGTTTCAAGGATTCGTGAACGATTGTGTCTTTAAGGCTCATGCTATTGTTCCTTGAAATAGAAACAGACCGGTCGGTCTCTTCTTCCCTAACAGCTTGATAATCGATTAGTCAAGAGATATTTTGAGGACGATGGTGACGTGTCGACATCTCCTTAAAATCCGATCCAAGGAAGATCGAAGAACCTTGCAGCAAACTACGAAGACCCTTCGACCGTTCGTTAACGCCCTTCGCTTGTGGGCTTGATAGCCCGCAGGTGGGCGGGTCGAAGTTCTCCGCTTTCAATGACCACGTTCATGGCACGCCATATTTCCACATACCGATCCGCATTTTCACGCCCTAACATCGCTTCCATTTGGGGATATAAGGGTCCCTTCATCTGCTGGTATTCTTTTCTTGAAACCGTACGATACCATGTGTTGCGGTCCCGCAATTTGATATCGACAAATCCGGCTTTTTCAAGCGCCTTGGCGTAGCGCTTCGGCGAGGCCATACCAAAACTGAGACCTTCCGCCTCCAAGTAGTGCAACATTTCGGTCGAGGGCGGGTTGTCGTCACATCGCAGCCAATCGCTGGCAACGAACAAGCCTCCGGGCTTGAGGATGCGATACACATCATCAAATAATGCGTCTTTGTCGGGGATGTGGATCATGGCATCTTTGCTGAAGACCACATCGAACCCCGCCGGATCGAATGCAAGCGGTCCAGGATTAACGCGCTGATATGTGAGCTTGTCTGAAAGACCTTCGGATTCCGCCCTTGCAATGGCCTTGTCGAGAACAGGCTGCTCGATGTCGACACCGGTGACACTTTCGGCACCATGCTCACGCACCAACAGCACATCGATCCCGCCGATTCCGCAACCGATATCAAGCACTTTTCTGTCTTTGATAGCCTCCCCTTCCAGCAGAAGCGCCACTTCTTCAGCCCCACCCGGGGAAAGAAACCCTTCACCCCAGATGATTTCCAGCATCGTAACGAGGATCTCGTCATATTCAATTTCTTGTTGCGCTGTCATGGATTCTTCTTTGGTAGGTTTCAACCTCTCAAGACATTGTTGCTGCTGCAGTCCCAACTTACCGTAACGTCCTGGCCTTCGGGCAATCGCACACGATACCCCATGCCGCGGGTCAAATGAACCGTCAGCACTTTGTCCGTTTCCTTTAAGGCAACCGTGAACTCGCTAAAATTTCCTTGGTAAAACACTTCATGGATGGTTCCATGAAATTCGGTTTTTTCAGCGGGATCGGCCTGCTGTTCACCTGCTGTTGTCGGTTTTAGGTCAATGAGCTCCGGATGTACAGAAAACCCTGATATGGGAGGTCCGGAACTGTCTTTTGGCTGCGGGCCAAATATCAGCTTTCCATCCGTTGTCTCCAATCCGATATTTCCGTCATTTTGGGAAACCACCTTCCCGGTAAAAATATTGGTCGCACCCATGAAGGAGGCCACAAATATCGAACCGGGTTGCTCATATATCTCATCGGGCGTCCCGATCTGAAGAAATGCACCTGCATTCATGATACCGATTCTATCAGAGACGCTCAGAGCCTCCTTCTGGTCATGGGTTACGTTTAGAAACGTGGTACCGACTTCGCGTTGAATCCGTTTTAACTCTTGCTGCATCTCCTTTCTCAATTTGCGGTCCAATGCGGCCAAAGGCTCATCCAAAAGGAGCACCGTGGGTTCCAAAATGAGAGACCGTGCCAGGGCCACGCGCTGCTGTTGTCCGCCGCTCAACTGCTCCGGCCGTCGGTCTTCCATGCCGCCCAAGGTAACGAGTTCTATTTTTTCGGCCACTCTTTTTTGAATCTCACGCTTGGAAAGTTTTCTCTCCACCAGACCGAAACCGATGTTTTCCGCCACGGTCATGTGGGGAAAGAGGGCATGATTTTGGAAAACGGTATTGCAATCTCTCTTGTAGGGCGGCAATTGATTGACATTTCGTCCGGCAATGAGTACATCGCCCTGATCCTGGTTTTCCAAACCGGCCACAACCCGCAGCAATGTGGATTTTCCACAACCGCTGGGGCCAAGAAATGAGAAGATCTCACCATCTCTGATTTGTAAATTGACATGATCCACGGCCGTCAAATCACCAAAGCGTTTGACAATATCTCTCACCTCTAGACAGATGCCCGATGCTGAGTTTGTCATGCCTGTCTCTGGCACTTGCATTTTTCGGTCCTTCTGGGTTTTCATAGCGTATATTGCTTAAACGCTCGTTTTGGTTTTCTTTTGTATGAAGTATACCAGCAGCATACCCAGCATCGTTATGGCCACGAAAAGGGTACCGATGGTATTGATCACCGGCGTGGCCCCAAACCGCAACTGGGAAAAAACATAGATGGGTAGCGTGGTGCTGCCCACGCCAGCCACAAAATAGGTGATGACGAAATCATCGAATGACCACGGAAAAATCAACATGGCCGAGGCCATGATAGCCGGCATCAGTTGCGGCCCCGTAACCCTGAGAAAGGTACGCATAGGTGTTGCGCCCAGATCCAGGGCCGCTTCTTCCCAGGACCAGTCAAAACGCTGCATTCTTCCCAAAATAATGAACACCGCCAGGGGCGAGCAAAACACGATGTGTGCGATGATGATGCTGGGATATCCCAGGGGGATGTGGATCAGGCGTGTAAAAAATACCAGCAAGGCACTACCGGTGACCACCGAAGGAAACACGATCGGCAGCAGTATCGATGTCCTTAGGAACTGCTTGCCCTTGAAATTGAGTTTGTACAATCCATAGGCCGTGAGGGTACCGATCAGGGTGGAGACCACCACGGTCACGCCGGCAATGATCAGGCTTCGCATCAGGGCATCCCTGACCTGATCGTTGGTGAACAGTTTTACATACCATTTGGTGGTAAAACCTTCCCAGGACGAACCGTATTTGCTGTTGGAAAAAGAATACACGATAATCAGGACGACCGGCGCCCACAGAAAGATCAAGGTTAGAACACTCATGGTCCCCAATATTTTGGATGCGATTTTCCTCTTCATAGCGCCTTTTCGAGAGCCTCCCTGCCACCCCATTTGATGGTGAGATACAGAATCAGAATCAGCGTCGCCGCCAGCATGATGGCCAGACTGGAGCCCTGGGGGATATTACCCACGGCAGTGAACTTGTGGGCTACCAGGGACCCGGCCATCATGATTTTTGAGCCGCCAAAAATGTGCGGCACCAGCCATTCACCCACCGTGGGAATGAATACCAGTATGGAACCGGCCAGAAGCCCCCCTCGCGTCAGAGGCAGGGTTACCCGGAAAAATCGTCGAAACGGTGTGGCTCCCAGATCGGTGGCCGCTTCCAGGACGGAGCGGTCGAGTCCTTCCAGAGCGGCATAGATCGGCAGGATCATGAAGGGCAGCCAGGCAAATACCAATGCCATGGTGACGGCGAAGTGGGTGTAGAGAATTTGGATAGGCTCGGATATGATACCCAGGTTCATCAGTAGACTGTTGATCGTTCCCCGGGTCCCAATAATTGTTTTGAGTGCATAGAGCCGGATGAGATATGAAGACCATGAAGGAACGATGACCAAGAAGATCCACAATGTTTTCCACTTTCCGCCGAATCGTGTAATGTAATAGGCGATGGGATAGCCGAAAAGAATGCACAACAAATTGGTCTGAAATGCCAGGTAGACCGACTGCAGGAAGATCTTACTGTATCCACCGCCCAGAACGGCACCTACGTTTTCAAACGTAAAGGAATAGATGATCTGACCGTACTGGCCGGATTCCAAAAAGCTGAAAAACAGGATGATGGCCAGGGGGGCGAATACAAAGAGGACAACGATGATGATGATGGGGCTTAAATAGGCCGATATTTCCAGTGCGAGTTTGCGTTTTTCCCTTTTGCGGGCATCGGTCTGGAATACCGAAATGTCATCCACTGCTTGCATGGGAATCTACCCCTTGGTTTATAGCAGTTGTCAAAGATATGTTCCCAATGAAAATTAGGTGTCAAATGCCACATCGATAAAAAGGGAATGTCACGAAAGTGTCAAGGCAACCATGCAAAGGTAACTTTCCATATACCGCCGTCCACACTTCCGTGACATGATGGTAAGGTGATTTTAGACAGCTACTTCTTTACCTCTTCCCAGATTTTGTCGCGCAGTTCTTTGCCCGGCCCTTCGATCATCCTACGATTGAAGCTGTCGCATTTGCGCTGGTAGTCCTTGTCGATGACAAAACCGGGCCAGGCCTTCATCTCGTCGGACATGAACTCCATGGTGTGCTTGTGTACCGGCGGGTATCCAATCCATTCCACAAGCAATACGTTGACCTCGGTACGGAAAATATAGTTGATGAATAGATGGGCTGCCGCCGTGTGTTGGGAGCCTTTGGGAATGAACCCGGTGTTGCCGGCATAGTAGGTGCCTTCCTTGGGCATGACGCCCTTGATTTCCGGCTTTTCCCGGGAGAGCCACCAACTGTCGCCGATCCACAAATGGGAAAGCCATACATCCTCGTCCTTGAGCAGGCGGCTGGGCCAGGAATCATAGGCCGCCAAATTAGGTTTCTGGGCCAACAAAAGGGCCTTGGCTTCCATGAGCTCCTTTTCATTGTCGCTGGTGTAAGAGTAGCCCAGATACTTCAAGGCAGAACCGATCGCTTCAAAAGCATTGTCGATCATGGTGATCTTACCCTTGTACTTGTCGCCCTCGAACAGAAGTCCCCAGGAACCCATCAGGGGGTCGTTTTCATCGACGTATTTGGCGTTATAAGTGTAAGTGGTGTAAAAAAGGGAATCCGCGAATTGAAACTTGTTGCCCGGGTCGAAGGGCAGGGTCTTGTACTCGTCCTTCAGGTAGGCGGTCATGTTGGGCAGCCAGGCATGGATCAGATCCTTGAGCAGGCCCATTTCATGCAGCCGGACAGCGTCGACGGCGCCGGCGCCCAGAATGAGGTCATAAGGGGTCTTGGGGTTGAGTTTGAGTTTTGTGACCATCTCCTCGGTATCGGCATAATGGTCCCGGACGACTTTGATCCCGAATTCTTTGCTGAAATTTTCAAATAATTCATCCGGCCACCACTCGGCCCAGTCATAGATGTAGAGCTTGCTGCCCTCTTTCCTGACCTGATCCATGCATGCCTGCGGCACGGGATAATCCTTGTATTTACCGGCGGCAGATGCATCCGTCAGAATCCCGACAGAGAAAAACAAAAGAAATAAAAGGACGATGGCGGTGTTGAACAATTCATTCTTTTTCATGTTCATACTCTCCTTTCGATCTTGGTGTTTTCATTTCAAACTAATGTTAGCAGGATATTTATATAAGGCCATGTAACAACGCAATAAATTCGCTAGGTAAGATGATTGTGCGACACGTTAATAAATTCCATGAATGGCTCGATAAATCAACACATTTTTACGCTCGCAAACAGAACCCCACCGGTCAACCCCTGGTTGCATGCGCATCTGCAATCATTTACGCATGCTTAACCCATCACTTCCTTGACCGCCTCGTCAAACGCCCCGATGGCAAGATCTGCGTCCGCATCCGTGTGCGAAGCAGAAATAAACCACGGTTCATGCACACCGGTGTCCGGCATGACCCCTTTTTCAATCAATTTCCAGATGATCTGCGAATAGATCTCATGGTCGCTGGCAGCCACACCACGGTAGTCAAAAACAGTTTCCTCTTCAGTCATGACCACGGCAGGCATGGCCTTCGGGCCCTGGACAAAACCGGGCAGCCCACGATCTTTGAGAACCTTGTTAATCCCCTGCTTCAGACGTTTTCCGTGAGCGGCAACCTTGTCCAGCACACCGGCTTCGATCTCATCGAGGGTGGCACAGGCTGCTGCCGTGGCCACCGCGTTGCCGGAATAGGTCCCGCCATGCGGTATTTTTAAGAAGCCGATGTCACCCATCACCTCCTTGGTCCCGCCTATGGCGGCAATCGGAAATCCGTTCCCCAGGGCTTTGGCGTAGGTTGCCACATCCGCGCGGACCTTAAAGTATTCCTGTGCCCCTCCCTTGGCTATCCGGAAACCGGTCTTGACCTCGTCAAAAATGAGAACGATGCCGTATTGGTCACATAGCTGACGCACAAATTCCAGATACCCTTTGCGCGGCATTACCGAAGCGCAGTTACCCATGATCGGCTCCATGATAATACAGGCGATGTCGCCCCAGTTTTCCTTGACCTTCTTTTCCAGCAGTTCCTCATCGTTGAAGGGCGCCAGCACGACCATCTGACTCATGGATTGGGGAATCCCGGAACCCTGAGGAACCTTGATCGGGGCTTTGCGATAGCCCACGGATGCGAGTGGCGGGAAGGTGCTCCACAGCACCATGTCATGAAATCCGTGGTAGTGCCCTTCAAACTTTATTATTTTGTCCCGGCCGGTGTAGGCGCGGGCAATACGGATGGCGTGCATGGTCGCTTCGGTACCCGAATTGGCATAGCGAACCAAATCGACACCCGTGAGGGCCTTTATTTTTTCTGCTGCTAAAATTTCATATTCATGGGTCAGGGCAAAAATATTACCCATGTTCAAAGCCTCTTTGACCGCATCCAGTACGGCCGGAAATCCGTGCCCTAGAATGACCGGCCCGAAGCCCATGCGATAGTCCAGGTATTTTTTGTCATCCTGGTCCCATATGTAAGCACCCTCACCTCTTTTTAAAACCAATGATTTGTCATCGCCCCAGTAGCGATAGTTGGATGTCACCCCCGAAGGCATACATGCCAGGGCACGTTTAAACATCGCTCTTGTTTTTTGACCACTTTTCATAATGACTCCCTCCTTAAGATAAAACCGCATAGACGATTTTATGAACTGCGACAGCGTCGCTTGCTTGTGAAAGGTTCACCCGCCAATGAGTGGCGAGGGAAGCTTTCTGTTTAATTGTGAGCTGATTGAATGATTTTTTTTATTTCTTCTTCCTGTTCTTTTTCCAATGCCCGGGGCTGGTGGTTGACCAGGATCCATTCCAATTCGTTTTTAGCGGCTTCAATGGAATCCAGAAAAGTATCGTGCCGTGAATCCCATTGATGAGAAATGCCGGGATTCCACAGTCTGCGCATATTTTTTAAGGTGTGATCGGTGTCCAGAAAATGTCCCCCGGGACCCACTTGGGCGATATCATCAATTGCCAAGGACGGCGCATCGACACGAAATCCTTCCGTCATGCCATGAATCGACTGCACGATATCATGATCGAGGATCAGCTTTTCGGGGCACAAGCAGGTGTACGTTTCCAGCATACCGAGACAGGGTGCCAAGTCGGGTCCGCTGGCACAAATGTAGAATGCATCCACGGCTTCATCTTTACCGACCTGCCAGGAATCCGGTTTAAAATGATCGGTCCCGCCGAAGGAAGACATGACCGGAATCGAATAGTAATGCCCCAGCTGGGTCGTAGCGGCATAAAAAAGAAACTGATTTTTGGTTGTGACCGTGCAGTCGCCTGTGTGCGGATTCATGACCCCTGAAAAAAACGGATATGTAACGGGCGCTCCGGGAAAAGCCAACTGAAGCAGACAGATGGCGCTTAAAATCTCGGCATTTCCGAGTACCATTGTCCCGGCTATGGAAGCCGGCCCTGTTGATCCCATCACCGGCATGGTCGCGAATCCCACCGGTAACCCGGCTTCGGCAAAAACCAGTGCCGCATCCAAGGCCCCCTTGTCGTTGTTCAAAGGGGAGATCGGGCTGACGATCAACGATAAGGGCGGACGTATTTTGAGGCTTTCCGAACTCCCAGCCACAATCTCCGCCATGCGGACGGCTGATTGTGCTGTTTTTGTATCGACGCAGCTTGCGGTGACCACATGCTTTTCGGTGTTATTGAACGCCGCTTCCAATTCGTGAAGCGTCTGCACCTCGAGAGGTTTGTCCAGCGGCGCCACCATGGGCCAGTAAAATCCAATGCTCGGCAGATAATCTGCCACACGGGCCATCATGGCCGTGTCTTCTTTTGTTGAGGGACGCTTTATGCCGGTCTGCTGATCGACGGTTGTGAAACCCGTGCCCGCGGTGCCGCAGTAAGTTTTTGTTCCATCCAGAACAGCGTCGAGATCGCTTGCACCACGGGATCCCATGGTGATGCTATTGGGCACCTTGTCAAGAGACGCCATGAGCATTTCCGACGGTATTTTTACAATGTCACCTTGGACATCGACACGCGCCCCTGCCTGGGCAAAAATATCCAGGGCTCTCTTTGAAGGAAACCTCACACCGGTTTCAGCCAGAACCGTCAGCGTCGCCTGGTGAAGCCGGTCCAGGTCCTGTCGGCTCAAGGTTTGTATCTTCATCTCCGGTTTGACGATGATCGGTTTGACCCTTGCGTGCGTGCTCTTTACACCTTTCATGGCAGGTGGTCCTTCTTGGTGCATCATCGTTTCGTCTAAATGAGGCGACCTAATTTTATAGTTGTTGTCAGAATAACGTTCCGAAATCGCTCAGTTCAGGTTTAATTTCTGCTTGAAGAGCTTCACCGAATTGATCTGGATGTCCAATAGTTCGGCAATCTTCCATTTGGCCGCGATTCCTTTGGCGCTGCCGGCGACCGAAGTGATAATCCCGATATCCAAATCCTCCCGCACCTGACGCATGACTTCTTCGTTGGTGAGGTCTATGATATCGATCCCAAGTTTTTCAGCCACATATGCTTTGGCCTCGGCGATCTTCATTCTGCGGCTCATTTGCATCCAGGCTACCAGATCTCCGGCAGTCCGGATCCCGCCCATGGCCGATGCCATAATATGTGCTGTGGGCATACCGAATATGTCACCTGTCCCCACCTACAACCCGTCAGCCTTACCGATCAGAACCAGGGCTTTCGACGTTCTGGTTACCGCATCGATGGGCGGCACTTCGAACATGGGAACACCACACACGCCCATACCCACATTGGGGTGGACCGGAATGCTTGCAACGGCAACGCATTCCTTGACAAAAGTAACCGCTCGGGCCAGGTTCCAGGGTGTGGATTTACTGACATTGACATTGATAGCCGGGCCGAAAATATCCGCGCCCGCCGCCTCTACGATCTTTACCTGCTGGTGGGGAAACATACCGGCCAGCTGTTTTCCATCGTATGTAATCTCACCATGCATCCCCATGACAAACTCGGAAGACATACCGACCTCGATGGCCATATGCCGGGTCTTTTTTTTCAGTTCCGATATGGCTTGAAGCGTCGCGAAAAAATCTGCATCGCCTGCCGAGGCTGCCGTATCAAAATTGATACCTTCACAGCCGACATGATACATTTGACTGCTGACATAGATCAGGTCCTTTGTCAGCTGTGCGGCGGCATCCTCCTGGGCTTCCTGGGCCGCTTTAATTTTTCCGGAAGGAAGAAGATCTGCCGGATTGGGAAAGGGTCCATCCGGACGGAAATAAAGCCCCATATTTGGTTGGGCGCCATAGAAAAAGGGTGCCGTGGTCAACATGGACGCATTGTAATATTCCTGTTTTTCGAAATTGATAATCGGTTTGACCTGCTTGAAGCTGTAATCGACGTGTCCGGTTGAAATGGTATCGGCACAACAGGCGCGTTCATAGGTCAAAAGTGCCTGCACCCGACCCATAGGCAAGCCCTGGCCACAGTTCTCCTGATCGAGATAGAAAAGTGTGGCAACGGCATCGTCGGTTACGATGACCTCTTCGCCCGGACGGACGCTGACAACCTTGGCCGGTTCGGCAAAGATATCCAGAAGAAGTTCCAGATCATCCTGGTTGAGCACCGGAATACCGGCACGCTCCGCTGCATCGTTCGTTCCAGCCAAAATATCCTCTCTGATTTCCTCAGGAGACATGGTGATGCGCTCTCCATCACCCATGCGCGTGAAAATGCGTTTCTGCATGTTTCCTCCTCTTGCGACGCTGTTTTCCGTTTACTGACGGCAGTGTTGACGTTCTGTTCCATGAAAAGCGCTAACCCGGGTGTTTTTCGGCGCTCTTTACGATTTTTCTGAGTTCTTTGGCCACGTCTTCGGGCAGCGGCTCCGGTATGTGCGTCCTTATCAATTCGGCCGCCTTTTCGTTGGCGGATTCAATGATGCTCTTTGAACCGCTGTCCTCCCATTCTTCCCGTACCCGTCGATCGATGACCGTCGATTGGATTTGTTCACTTCGTAAATGTTCAAGGGTGTGCCTTTTCGATAAAAAGTGACCGCCGATGCCAATCTCCTTGATGAGATCGACACCCATCAGCGTGTCCTCGAAATCGATACCGGAAACAACCCGTTTCACCATGGCGGCGATTTCATCGTCGATGACCAGTTGACCGAAGCTGAAGGTCATGCCCATCTCGAGCATGCCCGCACCGTAAATCAAGTTCGCTCCAGCCAGCGCAGGAAGAAGAGCACTTATGGTCTTCTCGTGTCCTGCCTGGGCATCGGATAGCTTCGCGTCAGCCTAGCCACCCGCGACATAGCTGGGAAGGCCATAGTAGTTGGCAAGGTCAGCCGCTGCGGCACTTATCATGGCCATCTCCGGCACACCGACAACCGCTGTACCGTGCCGCATCTCAAAGGTTGTGGAAGAACTCCCGTATATGACCGGGGTGCCCGAATTCGTCATTTGTGCCAGGACAATACCGGACAACACTTCGGCGTTGTGGGTTACCAATGCACCGGAAAGAGAAATCGGGCTGGTCGCACCCGCCATAACCATACTGAGCACATTGATCGGCACCCAGTGCTTGGCGGCTTCCACAATGACATCCGCACAGGTTTCGATAAGTTGCAGCGGGCTGGTGGGACAGGCACACAGCGATAGCAAGGGCCGCTGCTTCAGCTCTTTCTTTCCACCTGCTACCAGCGTTGCCATTTCTATCATCTTTCGAGCCCGGTCACCATCTTCGGCATCACAGTCATAGTGTTTGGTGCAATTTAGCAAGGCTGCTTCAAACATATGCAGATCATAAGAAGACTGCGGCTTGTCTCTGGCCGCTACTGGCGAAGATAAAATGTCCATGTGCCGCAACGCATCGGTCAAGCAGGCAATACGGGCGACATCCTCTTTGGTGGAGTCTCTGATTTTGCCGGTCTCCAAATCCACCGTCTGCACACCGGTCCCGAAGGTAGTGAAGCCCACTTTTCTACCACCCATTTGAAAATCGCTTTCGATGTTACGGCCGGCCAGCAATATATGACTGGGGCACATAGACAACGCCTCCATAACCAGACGCTCAGGAAATTTCACGACAGCGGTTTTCTTGTTCACCCGGCAGCCACCTTTTTCGAGTATACCCAAGGCCTCATCGGAGTCCACCCGAATTCCGGTAGAGCGCAGCACATCCAGGGTGGAGACGTGAATTTTATCCAAAGCATCGCGCGAAAAGGTCTTTAGCCCCCAGCTTGTTTCCATTTCCTCCTTGGTATTTGAGTTTTTATTCATCGCCTTCCTCCTGTTTGATAGTACACGTAATGAAACATAAGCTAAATTAGGCAAATGTGTTTCGATTGTCAATAATTTATCACGATATTATTTAATAAAATGGTTATTTTTTGCGATTTACGCCACAATAATTCGATTATTGTCTTGACCGAAGCGTAGGGCCAGTGATATTTTGAAGGCCAGCCGAAGATTTATGAACCATAAAATTGAGGGCAACGATGCGAATTGAAAACAAAGATATTGACTATAAAATATTTCGCTTGCTTCAGAAAAACGGCCGAATACCCAACACCGAAATAGCGAAAATCCTGGGAATATCAGAAGCGACCGTGCGCAAGCGGCTGCAGAATATGATCCAAGATGACCGTATACAAGTCATCGCTATCGTTAACCCGCTTAAACTCAAGTCCGGTATTATGGGCAATTTGAGAGTTCAAGCCGACAAAAAACAGCTTCAAAACGTTGGCTATGAATTAAGTTGTCTGGATGAAATATGGTACATTGCCCAGCTCGTGGGAACAAGCGATTTTGATGCCGAATATTATATCAGTTCTCAAGATGAATTCGGCGGAATGGTGGACAAAATCAATCAAATAGAAGGTATCTTAGCCATTGAAACGTCGCTCTTGGTTCGATACGTAAAGTATGCCGGTGCTCCGGCGTTTCCCGATATGTGAAGCACTCCACTTTCGCGTTTAACCAAGCCAGAGCGAAATGGGTGATCCAATATGGAATTGGGGTCTAAGAAAGCGCCTTTTCTTTGATTTTTTGCAGCTCGTTTTCCACTTCCGCACCCAGCGCCAACGGTTCGTAGGAGGCAAGAATCTGATCCACCTTGGTACCTGCCGTCGCGATGATATCGGTTTTCCTTGAATCGTCCCTTTCTTCCAATCCCCCAATGGCTTCCAAACGGCTGATATACAATTCGTCACTCCGGACAGCTTCCAGAGTGGTGGGGTGATCGATAAAATGAGCACCGGGTTCTGTCTGCTCGATGACATCCAGCATCCATTTGTCTTTTTGCGATGCAATTCCCTGGTGGGCCCGCCGGCACATCTTGTAGATTTCCGTGTCGACCAGCATCTGTTCAAGACTGAGAACCATGGCCCCACCGATCAATCCGGCACCAAGGATGATATCCGGGAACGAAAGCATCGGCAAAATTGCCGTCAATGCTGTTTCATAGCTTGACTGAACATTCAAATCATATCGGCCGGTTTCAAAACCGGAGGTTTCTGCTGGGAGCCCGTAATAGCGGGCCATCTCAATCGATGCTGCGCAGATCAATCCCTCCTCGACACAACCGCTTTTAACCAAACCTGTGCGTGGATCCATGAGCGAGGATACCGGGGCATAGATTACCGGTGTATTTGGCTCAGAGGCTTGAACCAAACAGAGTGTCGCCAATATTTCACAGTTGGCCATGATGATGGTCGATATCAGGCTGGCAGGGGCTGTTGCACCCATCAGGGGCATGGGCATGATCGCCACCGGAATGCCCCATCCACGCAGTTCCAAATAGGCATCCGTAAATTTTTCATCGATCATTAACGGTGACTGAGGACATAACACAAAAGAAAACGGTTTCTTTCTTTGAATCTCTTTCTTCGAACCGAATAGCACCTGCAATATCTCCAGAAGCCACTGACTCATTTCTATTGAATGGGTCGAATCCTGAACATGTTTGGAAAAATTACGGAACAGATGTATCAAATAGTCTATGTAATCGACTGCCTCATTGCCCCTGTCGGTGGCTTCCACTATTTTCCAATACAGACCGAAATCATCCAAGACATCAGCCAATCGTGTAGCATCCAACCAGTCCTGAAAGGTTGAATTTCGAATTTCTCCGCTTTGCCTGTCAAGGACATGGGTTCCTTCACCACTCAGAAGAAGGTTGCAATCCCCGTTATTCATTTTGAGATCCCAGCCCGGTCTTCTGGCGCCCAAGCTGAATTTTTTGGGCACCATTTGAATCGAAGCCTCAACAAGATTCGATGGAAAGGTTACCAGGTCATTGTTTTTATGAACCACTGCTCCCGCTTCCTTGAGAAGTCTGCGCCCTTTATCCGTTGCTACCCGAACACCCGTTTTCGACAAAATGCGCAGTGTTTGTTCATGAATGGTCGCTTTCTCATTTTCAGAAAGAACCCTAAAAGACGTCTCCATCGCGAACTCCTTTCATTTCAACACCCTTAACCCGAAAATGTCATGAAATGTGCGGGTTAAAGCTGAAACACTCGTTTTGGGCATGATCTACACAATAACCCGCTCGCGCGCAACAGAATGCGTTTTCTGATGGGGCGCATCCATTTCCCGGGCCGCCCGATGCCCGGAATAGACCGCGGCCGCAATGATCCCCGGCGCCAGACAGTCTCCGATACGGGCAACCGATTTGATCCCCAATTCCTTCATGGTTTCAGGCTCTGCCATTAGTCGTCGGTAAAGGTCATCGTTGGCTAGGCGTGCCGTCACCGTTAATAGGGATGACGCAGCGACTTGCGTGCGTTTACCGGTATAGGCACAGGTTATTTCCACTGACCCGTCTTGAAAACCGCTGACGACCTTTCCGGTTAAAAGGGGTATCCCCAATTCCAATAGTCTTCTCTGCGTCCGTTCCTGCTCCACGGTATATTTGGCCCATTCACCCACATAACCCGCGGGGGTAACCAGGGTCACGTCCTTGCCCATTTGTTGAAGTTTTTCAACCAGGACCGGCCCCATGTAATAGTGGTCATCGTCAAAAACAACCACCGGTCCGCGAATATCCACATCCTGCATAAGGTCATCCGGCGTATAGACGACGGTTGCATCAAGTGTCTCAAGCGGTTGGCTATGCCACCTCCCCAGACCGTCCCTGCGCCATTTCGAACCGGTTGCAAGCAAGATCCGTGGAAAATCGAAACCGATGATGTCTTCAAAGGTTAGGCGGCTGCTGAAATAAATGGCAACGTTTGGCAAGCGTTTCAGTTGCTGAATACGATAGTCGATTACACGACGCCATTCTGACAAACCCGGCAAACGGGACTCAGCCAGGACACGGCCACCAAGTTCGGTGGTGGCTTCGGCAAGGGTTACCGTATAACCTCTCTGTCCTAACGCACGGGCCGCTTCCAGCCCGGCTGGCCCTGCGCCCACGACCAATATCTTATCATGGGATGCTTTGGCGGGAATCCTTTCCGGATGCCAATTCCTGCGCCACTCCTCTCCCATGGTCGGATTCTGGGTACAGCGGCTGGGAACACATTTTGAGTTAAAGGCATAACAGATGTTACAACCAATGCATTCGCGTATGTCATCCAAACGTCCCTCTTTGATTTTTAACGGTAGAAATGGATCCGCGATGGAAGGCCGCGCTGCACCGACAAGGTCGAGCCATCCCTTTCTCACCTGTCTCAACATGGTTTCCGGGGATGTGAAACGCCCGACACCTGCCACCGGTTTGTCGGTAATCTCCTTGACATAGGATATATACGCTTCCTGAGCGGCCTCTTTGATATATCGGGAACTGCCCATCTCTCTTGAATAATCCGTGATATTGATATCCCATAAGTCCGGCAGGTCAGCCAACATTTCCAGCATCTCCCGTTCTTCGCTGTTGTCGATGATACCATTTCCGCTCTCGGACCCATCCGCTGAAAACCTGACCGCAACAGCACAACGGTCACCCACGGCATCTTTGGTATCCATTATCATTTCGCGCACAAGCCGGACACGATTCTCCAGTGATCCGCCATACTCATCGCCGCGCCGATTCCACTTCTTTGACAAGAAATGCGACAAGAGATAATCGTGCGTCGCATATACATACACGATGTCGAACCCTGCTTGAAGCGCCCTTTTCGCTGCTGTCACCTGCCAGCGTCTTAGATCGCGGATATCCTTCTTGTCCATTGCCCGGCATTGGACAGGGTCCGGTTCCAAGGTCGATGGATAACTGTCAACATCGATGGCCACCTCACGTGACATCAAGTTGGACGTTGCCGCACCCCCGTACCACAACTGGGCCCCCGCCAAGGCACCATGTTTGTGCACCTTATCCACCATCAGTGCGTAGGCTTTGATGTCATCATCGTCCCAAAGGGCTGCAAAGGGAAAGGGTGAGTCATCGGATGTCGGGTGAATAGAGCAATACTCTGTGCAAACAACCCCCCAGCCGCCTTCGGCCTTTACTTCGCGCATGGCGGCATGCGTTTTCGGCCGTACATATCCCATACCATTGCAATGCGGCACTTGGTAAAATCGATTTTTTGCCACTTTAGGTCCGATATTGACTGCTTCAAATAGAAGGTCGAAATTTGGATTTCTGCCCATTTATTATCCTTTCAAGCACTTTTTATCGCAGATGGTCAATAAACGCTCCGATAGTCTTGTATACCCGCTCTGACCCTTCGCCCAGGAGAATCCCGTGCCGGTTGAAATTGAAAAGGGCGTATCGCTTGTCCAGCGACCCCAAACATTTGAATATTTTTCGCGATCCTTTGGGATTTACCACCGGGTCGTTCTCCGATTGGACAATTAAGGCCGGTATGCTGATGTCCCCCAGAAGAGGATAAAGCGATTCCATCAATTTTTCTATTTCACTGACACCTGAGATGGGATTTCGAAAATAATTGATGTGCGGGTTCTCGGGTTTATTGCTGACAAATTCTTTTTTGGCAGTCCCCTTCCCGATTTTGTCCATCAAGTGGTTCCATGCATCCAGTGTCGATGCAAAGCGTGCCCCGAGATCCTGAAGCCGCAGGGGCGCCGCAACGGCGAACACGCCGGCAAGATTCTTTACCCGCGCAGCAATATGCAGCGCCAGGCCCGCCCCGGTGGAAAAACCGCCCATAACGACCCGCTCGCAGATACTGCTGATCAGGGCATACCCCTCTTCAACAGAGGTGAGCCAGTCTGCGTAAGTCCGCTGCGCTAGATCTTCCGGAGAAGTCCCGTGCCCTTTCAAGCGCGGCGTATATACCCAGAACCCCTGGTTCTGAAGGTAGCTTGCCAGACCCTGAACTTCAAGGGGTGCCGCCATGTAACCATGCGAAAGAACGATGCCGACACGCTTGGACCGGCCCTTGAACAAAACCGGCCTTCCCACCGAGCGATCCTTGGTTTCCCCTTGGACGCGAAATGCCTGATAGTCGGCCGCATACTCATCCATAGCCTTCCTTAAAAGGTTGTGCACGACTTTTCTGCGGATCATAAAGGGCGGCTGCCAGGCAAGTCTTCGAACAAAGCGTTGAAATTCGATCAAGGGCTCTACCTCATTGGCAATGACCGAAACCAAATTCTCGATCCGTGCGAGATGAAAATTCAACACCACACCGATAGGGCTGCGTTTCATCAGACGATCGCCCTGTTCTAAGATGAAGCCCTGTTCCGTTGCCAGAGACATGAAATCCCGGTATTTGCCGTAGCGATCATCCACCAGTAGGTGCGTCTGATCTTCGTTGAGACTGTTGTGGCAAAAAACCTTCATTTTCTCACGTGATGAAGAAGCTGCCAGAAAAACACGCCTTTTGAGGTCCTGCGTTTTGATGCCGCTGAATGGAAACAGTTTCAGCATGGATGCAAAAATGTGATCATGGTTCAATGTCGTCAAGCCATAAATATCGGTCATATAGCGCTGCATGACTTTCAAGGCGGATTGGCGCATTTTTTTCTTTGAGGGCAACGGGTCATCGAACTGAAAGGATGTCTTGGACTGGATGTCCTGCTGAATGCTTGATTGATTCAGATAGGCATCGACCTCGATGGGTTCTCCAAAACGAATATCCATGTCGACGCCGGATAGGAGCATATGTCCTTCGGTCATGAGTTCTTCGACCAAGCGCTCGGATATGTTTTCAAGCAGATTCTTGGCAATATTACTCAAGGCGTTTTCTCTGGCCCTCACCGGATAATAGGTGATGTTGACAGGTACCAGCCGGGTTCCGGTTTTGGAAATATCTGCCATGGAATTTATACGAAAAAGATCCAGGAGACGCCGGGCCTCTGGCGGGTTTGACTTGTGCATGGCAAAAAGCCGTTGGCGGTAAAACTCGGTCCGCATCGCCAGGGTGGCCGCACCGGTGTGAGGCGGGTGTTTTCCGCCTGCAGAAGAGATCATGAAGCGCCCTTTTTCTATGATCTTTTTATTTTTGACCATGCGTCCTTCCGGAAATATTATCCACATGGCCTCGCCGGTGAGGAGCGTCTTCACGATCAAATGATCGCGATCGGGGTTTTTTACGGAAACTGCACCGATGTTATTCATGTAGGCGCCAAAGGCACCTTTAAAAAATTCAGCTGCCGCCAGAGACCAGATGGGCGTCTGGGTCAACCGGAAAAGGTGGGTGGGCAAGACAAATGTCTCAATCCTCGTAAAATGGTTGACCACAAAAATGTTGTTCCCGCTGGGAATATTTTCCGTCGCATGCAAATTCACGTGGGCCCGGGAAAGGTTTTCCAAGACCTTCACAAAAAGTCCGGTTGTGCGGTATGCAAAGCGGTTCATTGTGTTGACATTGCTCCCTGCAAAACATAGATTCGTGTTGGCGATTCTTGACAATCGCAACACGAAGGAGATATATTCGAGCGGTATCGATTTTTTACTATAAGCGGCAAGCATTAATCTACGCCGCATTTAAAAAAAAATAAAGCCTTATGTTTAAACGCCTCAAGGTGTGAAGCATAGGATTTTAGACCCTTGAAAAATGCCCAATTTGGGCTAGCGTTATTTTCGGAGGTGCGCGTGCATTCCAAAATTCTTATTCTGAAATTTTCCAAAACCGTTGCTGAAAAGCCGATCGTTTGCAACCTGGTCAAAAATCATGACCTGACCTTCAATATCCTGAATGCAGCCATTCTGCCTCAGAGGGAAGGCGTCATGGTCCTGGAGTTGACCGGACCCAAAAAAAACTTTACTCAAGGTATTCAATATCTGAAAGACATGGGGGTCCGGGTCCAGAATGCATCCCATGAGATCAAACGCCTCACCAGGCAATGCACCCATTGCGGCGCCTGTACGGCCGTATGCCCCACGGGTGCGCTTGCCGTGGTAAGACCAGAAATGAAAGTTGAATTCAATCAGAAAAAATGCAGCATCTGCGAACTATGTGTCCCAGCCTGTCCCACACGGGCCATGCAGATTCGTCCAACCAATACGATTTTTTTCGAATGAGAAAAACGGCCGTTCTGCTCAGTGGTGGCGTCGATTCCCTGGTCACCGCACGTCTTCTCAAAGATCAGGGTCATGTCCTTTTCGGAATTCATTTTTTTACGGGGTTTGAAGTGTCTGACAGTACCCGTGCCCCGGGGGAGCCATCTTTTTCAGCAAATTCCAATATCGAACCCCGGGAAACCGCTATGGGGATCGTCTCTCGACTGCGTGAACAATTGGATATTCCCATCGACATATTCGACGCACGCCAGGCGTTTCAATCGCTTGTGGTAGACTATTTTGTTCACACCTACCAGGAGGGTCGCACGCCGAATCCCTGCATGGTATGCAATCCATTCATTAAATTCGGTCTCTGTCTGTCGCTTGCGGCACAAGGGGGCGCATCGCATCTGGCAACAGGTCACTATGCCCGGGTCATGCAGGACCGCCATGGCACGTATCACCTTTTGCGCGGCAAAGACCATAAAAAAGACCAGTCCTATTTCCTGGCTAGACTGAACCAGCAGATGCTCTCCCAGGCCGTATTCCCCTTGGGAGAATATACCAAGGCAGACACCATCGCCCTGTCCCGAAAGTGGGGCATAAGCCCCGTTACCCCCAAGGAAAGTCAGGACATCTGTTTCATCAACAACTGCACCTACGGTGATTTTCTGGCGCAACAACCCGGATTCAATCGTCGGAAAGGACTTGTCGAAGATATGCAAGGCCGTGTCATCGGTGAACACCAGGGGCTTCATCACTATACCATTGGCCAGCGGCGGGGTGTCAACATTCCGGCGTCCGAACCCTACTATGTTCTGCGAATCGATGCCCAACGGAATCGACTGGTGGTCGGATTTAAACAAGATTCGTTTTCAGACACCTGCCATGTTGACGAGATCCAGTGGGTTCACAAAGCGCAGCAGCAGCCCATCCGTGTATTGACGCGAATACGCTATCGACACGAAGCCGCAGCGTCACAACTCACACCCATGGGTGGCCATGCAGCCCATATCCGCTTTGATGCACCTCAATCCGCCATCACACCCGGTCAGGCAGCCGTTTTTTACCAAGGCGACGAGGTGTTGGGGGCGGGCTGGATCGTGAATCGAACAGAATAGCAATAGGAACAATGGCTAAGACAAGAAAAAAAACCACCTTTTCCATCGTCACCCTCGGCTGCAAGGTCAACCAGTTTGAATCCGAAACCATCGCCCATGCGCTGGAGCAATCCGGTATGCATGGGGTCGCTAGGAACAAGACACCCGATGATGGTGGGGCCGGTATCTGTATCATCAACACCTGCACCGTTACGCACAAGGCATCCATGCAGTCTCGCCAGGCCATCCGTCAGGCCATCCGGTTCAACCCCCATGCCACCATCATCGTCACGGGATGCCTTGCACAAACCGATCCCGGCAGTATCAAAAAAATCAAGGGCGTCCATCGAATCGTCGGTCATGCACAAAAACACCAGATTCCTGAAATACTTAAATCGAACGACCTGCCCCCCATGGCGCCTTCAACAGCAAAAAACCGATTTCAACCGATCCTGTCTGAAAAAACGACCGGCATCCCTTTGGGAAACAGAACCCGGCCATTCCTGAAAATTCAGGATGGCTGCGACACCTTTTGCACCTACTGCATCGTTCCCTATGCCAGGGGCCGTCACCGCAGCGTGCCCCTTAGGGACGTGCTGGCGTCCGTTCGAAACATCCAGGCAGCCGGTTTTCACGAAGTGGTCCTGACCGGCATCCACCTCGGATGCTATGGAACGGACCTTTCTCCGGCAAGCCATTTGACCGAACTGCTAACCGTTCTGCAAAAACGAGCAGCCATCGACAGGATCCGCCTCAGTTCCATTGAGCCCCTCGAAGTCACAGACGAACTCATTGGCCTGGTATCTGAATCATCCACGCGGCCGGGACACATCTGCCGCCATTTTCACATACCCCTGCAGAACGGAGACGACAGCATACTAAAGCGGATGCACAGGCCTTATGGACAAAACGATTTTCGCGATCGAATCGAAACCATACATCGGGCGCTGCCGGAAGCGGCCATCGGTGCGGATGTGATGATTGGATTTCCGGGTGAAACCGACAAGACACACCAAAACAGCCTCTCGTTTATCGAGAGCCTCCCGTTCTCCTACTTGCATGTATTCCCCTTCTCCCCCAGAAAAGGGACCCCTGCAAACGAATTCCCTGACCGGGTGCCCCCAGACCTCGTCAAGGAAAGGTGCCGCGAAATAAGGGCGCTGGGGAACCGAAAGCGGCGCGCTTTTCTCGAAAGACATCTGCATGCCGAAATAGAGGTGCTGGTTGAAACCACGCCTGACGTGAAAACCGGACGGCTCAAGGGCGTGACGTCCAATTATATCAAAATTCTCCTGGATAAACACGAAGGCATCCAAAACAGCTTTCGGAAAGTTCGAATCGAAGGGATCCGCGATGCACAATCGCTTGTCGGCCGTGTCCTGTCATGAATAGAAAAACGGCAACCATGTTGCCGATTTTCTATTTGATGTCACGCTCCTTGCGGACAATATCATACGCTTCTTGGATTTCACGAAACTTGTCTTGTGCCAGTTTCGTAAATTCTTCGGGGAGTCCTTTCGAAGCAATCATGTCGGGATGATACTCCTTGACCAACTTGCGGTACTGCGTCCTGATGCGCTCGTCGGTGTCGTTGCGGGTAGTCCCCAAAATAGCATAATACTTGTCGTCGTCCCTGATGTATCGTGACTTGATGGCGGTGTATTGAGAATCACTGATGCTGAAGATGGATTTGGCCGAAAGAATCAGCCGCTCTTCACTTGGGCTGAGCGTCCCGTCGGCGATCGACACACGTAACATGATGTCGATCATGATATCGAGAAGCTGGGGCTGAAATCTGAAGCGTTCGTAAAACTGGGTGGCAAAGGCCTGAAAGGTTCCAGGGGACACCAAAGCGGCCTGAAAAATATTCATGGCCACGGCTTGGCTTTGCTGGTTCAGATTGAGGTCAAACAGCATGAATTTTTCGATGGAGGTGACCTCTTCCTGGGAAACACGCCCGTCCGATTGCGACAACTTGGCGAGCATGGAAAAGGCACCGATAAAAAAGGCGAACTGGGATTCCTCCCCCGGTGACAAGCGCTGCCGCTGATTCGAAAACGTTCTTTCTTCACTTCGGTCGAAGGCATGCCCAAAAACGGCGCCCGCAATACCGCCCAAGGGCCCTCCCAGGGCAAATCCGATGGTGCCCCCCACCACTTTCCCTAACCAACCCATACATGGTCTCCTAGCAAAACCCAGATTGAAATTTTTTGCCCGTCAAGCCCTGACGACAAGGCAGTTGCTGCACGTTCGCACGACACCGACGGGTGATTGATCGCACTGCCTTTTGAACGCCGAAAGTTGCGCTGTAACTTATTTGTCAACAGCAACTTAGTCAAGTATTTCATGGGGCGGGACGTTTTTCACCAAACCCTGTCTTGGAGCGGAAGGGGTGATCGGCAGCCAAAGGGGGCACTGTCTGAATGCCTTGTCAATGGATCCGTCAGGGGCGTGAAATATTTGGAAGGAATTTTAGCATGATGCCCTACCGTCGTTCAAGTTGTCGTTGAAGGTTTTGGAGGGATGTCCTCACTCTCAAAATAGGCCTTGTCATCAAAAGATAATTCCACCGAACGCTTGGTCTCCGAAGCATACAGTCCCATAACGGACACGGCTATTTCTTCGGCATAAATCCCTATGGGATACATGTTGTGGGTGCGCAGCACTGAGATAAGTTGCCGCTTACCCTTTTCGATGGCCATGGTGACGGCTCCCTTGCCATAGGTTTCCTCACCGATGAGTGAGAAGGTCGCTACATTGGTTCGTTGCCATTCGTTCTTGGGTTCTCGTTCCAGGTTGGCGTACTCCCGAATGCGGAGCTCCTTTTTACTTTCATTGCGCTTGATTTGAAATTTATGTCGCATGTGATCACTCCTTTGATGTAATCATAACCGTATGTTTTTACATCGATTTTAAAGTTCGAATCTGGCAGGCTGAGCGTCTGTATAAGGGGGAGGCAAAGACTTCCTGAGGCTTGCATTGACGCT
The DNA here is from genome assembly GCA_963701385.1 of uncultured delta proteobacterium. Taxonomy (GTDB): domain Bacteria; phylum Desulfobacterota; class Desulfobacteria; order Desulfobacterales; family B30-G6; genus B30-G6. The sequence goes on along the minus strand of CAVOZW010000009.1, from coordinate 234,094 downwards.
GTAACCGGGCGGTATAGGAAGAATACTATGTGATAGGGGGCCGTTTGTCAACCTTTTTGCAGAAAAAGCGGATTTCAGGAGACGAAAGGTCTTTGAACGTTTAGCTTCGAAAGCACGTGCTCAGCACACGGTTTGTAGAACAATTAAAAACCGCGGGGGGAAGGATCCGAAGGCCCCTGGATTGAAGGATGGGCAACATCGCCGGCGGAATACCACCAGCCATCGTTTGCCGATAGTGGATCGTAGAATTTCCATTCGCCATTTACACGGATGGTGGGTGCACGCCGCAATTCGTCACGGCCGCATCGCAACAGTCGATCCATCGCCATGGCCCATCCTATGACAAAACCATGCCTTTCGACGGCCTGACGGCTGTATTCGGAACAGGACGGGTACATGGGGCAGGCGCCGCGTCTGACGGCGGCCAGATGATTTAAGGGTTCGCTATAGACACTCAGAAAATCCTCATACAGAGACGGATTCGATTGAATTTCAGGATGATGGGTACAGGCCGTAAAAAAGAATATGCAGCTCGTCACAAGGCAGATACCCAGCATTCGACCCAGGCGCGGCCAGCAGAATAAACGCCCGTCAAAAAGGTATCTGAGGTCTTTTATTTTATTGAGGCTTTGGATAAATTTTATATATCTATCTACTTGATATATAATAAAATAAATTAATAATTTCATCCATTAACGTCCATGACCCGGCGCAGGCGTTTTCTGCAAAGGTCAAACAAGAAATCCAAAAAAAATACAGCGCCTGCCACCAGGATGATGGAAGCTCCCGAGGTCAGATTAAAAAAATAGGCCAGCCAAAGACCGGAGACCGTAAATAGTGCCCCCAGCAGACTCGATACCATCATCATCTGGACCAGGGTACGGGTGTATTTCTCCACGATAAAGGGAGGAATCGTCAACAATGCAATCACCAGGATAAGCCCTACCACCTGAATCAGCATCACAATCGCGACCGCCAGTATACCGATCAAGGTGAAATAGAGCGCCTTGACAGGCACGCCGCGGATCTGGGCAAATTCTTCATCGTAGGAAAAGGCGATCAGGCCCTGGTAATAGAAGGTCACAAAACCGATCGTCAGCAAGCATATCATCAGCATCGCCATCAAATCAAAGACCGGTACCGTAAGGATGCTGCCAAACAGGTAGCTCATCAAATCGACATTGTACCCCGGCGTCAGGTCGACCAAAATGATACCAAAGGCCATACCCAAGGCCCAGATAACGCCGATAATGGTGTCGGAACGATGCTTGAGCTTCATACTCACCAAGGCCATGAGCATCGCAGCCAGCAGCGAAAACCCAATGGTGCAGACCAGGAAGTTCCAACCCAGAAAAAACGCCAGCCCTATCCCGCCGTAGGCGGCATGCGCAATGCCTCCCGCTAAAAAGGCGATACGGTTGACAACCACCAGTGTGCCCATGACACCACATATGATGCTGGCCATAAGTCCGGCAAGCAAGGCATGGCGTATAAATTCAAATTGCAGGGCTTCAAGCATACGTGTTTCTTTCTTGCAAAATTGCAAAAGCAGCAGTTTAGGCTGTTAGACTGTTAGCAGCCTAATAGTCTAACAGTCTATCAAGCTATTGTTGGTGATCCTTCAAGACCCGGTGCGGCAGTCCGTGGGCCACCAGCTCCACAGGACAGACCTCCTCCACCGTGCATGGATACATGATTTCCAGCATGTCACCGGTGATTTCCGCGTGATTGTGATAATGCAGGTGCCGGTTGACACAGGCCACGCTTTTGACGTGTCTCGATATTGCCAGCAGATCATGGCTGACCATCAGGATCGTCATTTGTTTGTTGAGGGCCGAAAGAAGTCGGAAAAAATCAGCCTGCCCTTTGGAATCGATACTGGCGGTGGGTTCATCCAGCAGCAGCAGCCGCGGCCGGGTGACAAGGGCGCGTGCAATGAATATCCGCTGGCGTTGTCCACCGGACAATTCACCGATTTTCGTGTCTGCAAATGCCGCCATCTCCATGTGCTGCAGGGCCTCCAATGCTTCCTGTCGATCCTTGGACGAATCTCGATGCCAACGTTTGGAAGGTACCAGCTTACCCATCAAGACCACATCCATGGCCGTTATGGGAAAATTCTGGTTGATGTGAACATCCTGGGGCACATACCCGATAAGATGCGACGCTTTTTGGGGCGGTCGATCAAATACATGTATCGATCCCTTTGAAGGCGTCAGGAGACCCAGCAGCAGTTTCAGCAAGGTGGTCTTCCCGCCGCCGTTGGGACCGATCATGGCGACAAAATCCCCGTCAAAAAGCGTCAGGTCAACACTTTCCAGGACAACGTGGCCATTGTATGAAAAGGCCACCTGGTTGATATTGGCAATCGCCGCTGCCATACGAATAACTTCCTTTCCGGGCCGGGTTGCACGTGAAGGTTTTATTGATCAAGTTTTCTATCGAACCCGCCGGGTCCGCGCCCGCTGATCTACTCCATCGCCTGTAGAAACCTTCCAGCGACTTCACGAAGGTTCTCCGCCCAGTCCAGGGCAAGGGGATCGACCCATGCCACCCCTGCCCCGATCTCTTTTGCGATCTGTTGGGCGATTTTTGCAGAAACCTGCGGCTGCAAGAAGATAACCTTTACACGGCGATTGCGAGCATCCTTGATCAGCGCCTTTAGTTGCGCCGGCTTGGGGGACTTGCCCTCCATTTCAACCGCGATCTGTTGCATGTGATAGGCGTCTGCAAAATAACCCCAGGCCGGGTGGAACACCATGAAACGTGCTCCGTACAGCGGTGCAAGCAATTGCCTCAGTTCTTTGTCCAGCGCCAGAAGCTGTGACATGAACCGTTGATAATTCGTTTCATATTCCGATCTGTTTTGCGGATCGATGTCCTGTAAGGCAATCAGAATATTTCGTGCCTGCAGCATCACCAGGGGCGGTGACAACCAGATATGGGGGTCGAGCACACCGTGCTGTGTGGATCCCCCCTTGCCAGGTGAATACACTAGTCCGCCGATCTGACCATCTGCCCCTTCATGCGTGTGCAGGGACGTCATGGACAACTTTTGGATGCCGCGATCCGTGGGTACCACCCGAAGGGTTTTATTGGACGCAAGAATTTTAGCCAGCCAGACCGCCTCGAACGGAACCCCCATGGAGAAATAGATCTTTGCCTTTGCAATGGCGGCCATTTGACGGGACTTGGGTTCATAGGTGGTGGGACTGGCTCCCGGAAGCACCATGACATCGACATCCACGTGCTGCCCCCCGATCTGTTCCACAAAATACCGTTGCGGCAAAATGCTGACAAAAACAGGTACCTTTGCCAAGGCGGCAGCCGGGCAGAGAAAAACAAGCAGCCAAACCAGCGTCACAAGCTGTCGAAAATGATCATGCATAACTTTAAGAATATGGCAGACCGCACCAGAATGCAACCCGAATAAAATCGCTAAGCGTTGATCGCTGGTTAGAAACGGAACAAGAAGCCTAGGCGGTAAACCTCCGAATTCCAATTGACCTCGTTCAGACGCGTTTTGACGATAGCGCCGCTTGCCAGAAACACGCGATCGATGCCCGCTTCCGTTGACCAGGCCTCGTTTTCGTATCCAAGACGAAGCGAACTCCAGTCATTCATATCGATGCGTATTCCCAGGCTAAAAACCATGCCAACCCCATCGGCGTCGTGTTCAAAACTCTTGGGGTGCATGAAGTCGTCACGAAGATTCCAGTCTGCCTCCGCATGGTAGGATGCCCAGTGATACGCCCAACCCGCATGAAACGATACCGGTTTCAGGGCCTTGGCGAATTTTTCGGTCTCCAAAATCAGGTCAAGTCCTATCCAGGGACCTCGCCACTCGGCATCATAAGTGCTATCCAGACCCCCAAACGGGCCCAAGGACGGCCCGTTTGACCAGGTTATGGTCTGGTATCCGTCCGTCATGGTGAGGTGCTGACGGTGATATGAATATCCCGCAAGCGGTATAAGACTGAGGGATTCCGAAAAACATCGCAACCTGTAACCCGCTCCGAACAGCCCATCTAAGGTGTTCCCTTGGTCTGCATCATTGTTTGATCGGGAAAATTCCATTTCACGGCTATCCGCAGCAAAGTCAGAATCCCGGTTCTTGCCATCGACAATCATCCCGAAGTGAATGAATCCTTTCAGGTAAAAAGCGTTTCTCAGGCTTGCCCGCATATCCAGGAAAAATTCGTGGATGAGGAGATCCTTCCATGTCAGCTCGGATAGGACATCGGGGTTGTTCCCCTGGAGGTCTCCGGCAATATTCCAATCAAAACGGCCCTGCCGATAAGCGTAGCCCGCCTCAATTTCAATGCCTTTCGAATGCTTATCCTTCTCCCGCTTTGGGACGGATGAGGGCCTCCGGGGTGACGCCGAGGAGGGAGTTGAACCTGGAGAGACCCCCGCTGCAGACAGGGCAAGGGCCGTATTCTCAGCGGTCCCTGCCAACAACACGGGTACCTGAATGGCCAGTTGAATGCATAACAGCGTTGTTACCCAAAACAAATGCCGCTTACTGACCGATGTAGAACGACTTGCCATTTCAAACCGAATAGCATAGATATGCAAACAACGCCATGAAAACATCCAACAATGCCTACTACACCTTTGCGCTCCTTTTTCTGCTCTACATGTTCGACTACATTGACAGGCTCATCATCGTGTCTCTGTTCCCTTTTCTGCAAAAAGACTGGGGCTTGACCGATACCGAATGCGGTCTGCTTGTATCGGCGGTCTACTGGTCCATCCTCCTGTTCTCCTTTCCGGTTTCCATTATCGTTGACCGCTGGAGCAGAAAAAAAGCCATAGGCCTCATGGCTGCCCTATGGAGTGTGGCCACTCTTGTTTGCGTCTTTACCAGAAATTTCAAACAACTGTTTGGTGCCAGAATTGCCATCGGAATCGGTGAAGCAGGATATGCTCCCGGAGGCACAGCCTTGATTTCCGCCCTGTTTGCCCCTGAAAAGCGTGCCAGATTTTTGGGTATCTGGAATGCATCGATTCCGCTGGGAAGCGCTATCGGCATCGCACTGGGAGGAATCATTGCAGAACATCTGGGCTGGCGTCACGCTTTCGGAATCGTCGCTATACCTGGATTTATCTTGGCTCTGATGTTTTTCAAGGTAAAGGACTACAAGACCGTTGAATTGATGCGGACCAGAAACCATGAACCTGACAAGCCACAAGTAAGAATGACCCTCATGGATATTGTCAAAACCTTCCTGGGCAAAAAGTCGCTCTTTTTCAATAATCTGGCTTTTGCATCCAATGTATTCGTCACGACTGCCCTTTTGAGTTGGATGCCAACCTATTTCCATCGCATGCAAGATCTCCCCATGAGCCAGGCAGGCCTCAAGAGCGGGCTGATCATGTTTCTGGCCATTATCGGCGCACCATTGGGCGGATATCTCAGCGACAGGTGGATGAAACATACCCCCCGTGCGCGGATGCTGCTGCCGGCGACATCTTCTGCAGTCTCGGCCACGATTCTCTTTATCGCCTTTGGCTACCTCGAAGGCGATTTCCAGTATATGGCACTGCTCTGTCTGGGTGTCACCATTATCATGTTTGTCCCCGCAGCTGTCTCCGTAACCCAGGATGTGATTCATCCCGGTCTTCGCGCGGTTTCACTGAGCATCAACATCATCATTCAGCACACCTTGGGGAGTTCGCTGGGCCCGCTTTTTGTGGGCATGATGTCGGACAGATACGACCTGACCCACGCATTGAAAATACTGCCCGTTTTTTGTGTGCTAGGCGCGGTCCTTTTTTTCATCGGCGCCTTTTTTTATGAAGCCGATACAAGGTCCCTAGATCCGATAAGCCTGATCATTGAGTAGATCAACGGTCGGGACGTTTTTCCACCAAAGCCTTAGGAGGATTCGATGACCGGCAGAGAACGCATTTTAACCGCTTTGAGTCTCACGGAACCCGACCGGGTGCCCCTGTTCATCCACGGCATCAACGAAGGCCCTATCATGGGCCTCGGAAAATATCTCACAAACGGTTTGCCAGAAGGGAAAATGCTGCACCAAATGAGCGATGCGGAAAAAGTCAAACTGATCGACACCCTCTTTCTCATTCTCGATGTCCATGAAATCGACGGGTATACCTGTCTGCCACTGGGCCGCGGTACCGAATTCTCTGACCAGGCCAGCGTTGTGGACGACTGGGGTGTCGGATTCACCCGCAGTCCCCATGGTATTCCCGTGCCCTCCAGGCATCCGATTCAATCCAGGAAGGACCTGGAACACTACACTCCCCCGGAACCCAACCGAGATCAGCTTTTTGCGGTTGATTTAATGAAAGACCGCTTTAAAGACAACAAGGCTATTTTCTGGATGATGCGGGGTGCCTTTGTTCGAAGCTGGCGTCTTACCGGTATGCAAAACTACATGCTGAAGCTCTTTGACAGCCCTTCGTTTCTGCATACAATCGCCGAGATGGTGACGCAATACAGCCTGGCGCAACTCGAAATGCTGGGCAATGCCGGGCTCGATGTGCTGATCGTCGAAGATGATATTGCCGATAAAAATACGACCCTGATTTCACCGGAGCATTTTGCCGAGTTCATCCTGCCCTACAATCGCAGACTGGTTGACAGGGCACATGCAATGGGGCTGAAGGTGGTCCGCCACAGCGATGGCAATCTGTGGCCGATTATCGATATGCTCATCGCAGCCGGATACGACGGGCTCAACCCCCTGGAACCCCAGGCGGGGATGCAACTAAAAAAGGTCAAGGACTACTGTGGAGACCGCCTGTGTCTTCTGGGAAATATCGACTGCATGGAGCTCCTCCCGAGCGGCACCCCTCAGCAGGTCACCGACGCCGTTCAGCAGGCCATACAGGATGCCGGCCAAGGCGGAGGTCTGATCATTTGTTCGTCCAACACCCTGCATCCGGGTGTGGATCCGGATAACTGTATAGCCATGTTCGAGGCGGTCAAGGCATATGGCGCATACCGATAAAAAAGGCCAGGTTGCGTTTTAAAAAAAAGGCGGTCGAAAAAGGGTGGCCCATGTCATCCCTCAGGTGATATTGGCTGTTTTACAGCTTCCGCCATTCGAATCAGAAATGGGTCAGCCGGCAGAAAATCAACCACTCGCAAGTCCCGTCGTTCGTTGCCTTCACGATCAAAAAAAAGAACCGTGGGAACGCCTTTTACATGGTATTTTTTTATCAGGCGTTCATGGGCCGGTATTCCCTTTCGTGTAAGGTCGACCTTGATCATGATAAAATGCTGTCGTGCTTGGGCAACAATTTCGGCATCGTGAAAAGTAATCTCCTCCAGGTCACGGCAGGGGCTGCACCAGTCCGCATAGAAATCGATGATGAGCGGCCGTTTCGATTGAATGGCCTTGGACAGATAATCTTCGCTATAGGGCTGCCAGACAACGCCAGGGCCCTGAAATATCCATGAGCCCACCACCACCGTCATGAAAACCATGCTGATCATGACCACGGTCGTCTTGATCCATTCGAACAACCGCAAGCGAGAGGGTGTACTTTCCGGCCATCCCAGGTGAATCCCTGCCCCCAGGAAAACAATCGCGCTTAAAAAAACATCGAAAGTTTCGGATAACACGGGCTTTAGAAAATAAACGGCCATACCCATCATGACCCAACCCATGAGCTTTCTCACCCATACCATCCACTCTCCTGCCCGCGGGAGCTTTTCTAGATACCCTGAAAAAAGGGCCAGGAAAAAGAGCGGTAAACCCAGCCCCAGGCTCAAGGTAAAAAATACCCCAAACCCAAAACCAGGGCTCCCGACACTGGCCACCCAGGCGAGCAGTCCCAAGACAAAGGGACCGATGCACGGCGCCGCCACCACACCCAGTGTCAAACCCATGAACAGTGACCCCCAATAGCCGGTATAAACGTTTGCGGCAACCCGTACCAGCCCGCCGGGAAGGCGCAAATCCCAGAAACCGAACAGACTGCTTGAAAGCAGTACCAGGAGAGCGGCAAGGAGTATGAGCACCAGGGGATTTTGAAGGATGGCCCCCATAAGACCGCCCGTCAGTGCTGCAGCCACACCTAAGCTTGAATTCATGAGTGCAAGACCGCCGATGAAGAAAATGCCGTGCATGACGAGGGGCCCCTTATCGCTCCGACCCCCAAAATAAGAGATGGTAATGGGGATCAGGGGATAGACGCACGGGGTTAGGTTGAGAGCCATGCCGCCTGCAAAAACACCCAGCAGGGCCCAAACCAATGCCCATCCGTTAAGGGTTCCCGGCAACCCCGGCTCCGCGTTCATTTCGGAAAGCCCTGCCGGGATCACGGCTATGGGCAAATTCCTGGCGCGCCACTCCGGATAGCCCAGTGGGTCGCGATGGATATTTTTGTAACCGAGTTTAACAGCCACACGGGCTGCGGCGTCGCTGCGGGCTCATGCCAGGCCCGCTCAGTAAAATACGATAAAGCGTTGCTTATCCGGCCCAAGCACTTTTTTCAGGGGGCCTTTTTTCTGCCAAAGTGCCAGCCAGGTCGGCTCCATGGGAAAATTTTGGGCACCATCGATGTGACCTGTTCGGTATTCCCATTCCTGGCGTGTGTCCACCAGCAGCAGCGCTTGCGGGTTTAAACGATAGCGATCCCACAAGGCTTGCGTTGCAATGATCTGATATCCGCCCTCTCGGGCCTCCACCTGTACTTCGCTCCAGTTGATTTCCCTTGGGGCTGCTGTTTGGTGGGTATACCAGAGGACACCGGCTGTGACGCTCACGGTTATCAAGGCCAATAAGATTTTAGTAATTTGAGAGATATTTCACTCGTCTTTGCTTTATGGGTCTGCTATAGCTGCTGTCATATTAATGTTCCGATGGGTGTCAAAACGCGATTTTCATTCGCAACATATTTTTGGCAACCGGTACCATAACCATACAATACTTCGCTAGGAAAAGCCAATGGCTCTAATTTCCGAGGTGGCAGAAAATATTTTTGAGATCAGACCAGAGGGAAATGGGCTTGAGTGTTTTCCGCTGTGCACTGTCTATCTTGTCGTGGATGATATTACAGCCCTTGTGGAGGTCGGTTTCTCAGTTCAGATACCGGATATTCTGCAAGCGTTGCACAAGCTGAACCATGATATGCGAAAGCTTTCCTATATCATTCCTACCCACGTTCACCCGGACCATGCCGGAGGGGCTGGTTTTTTGGCACAAAAACTGCCCCAGATCAAGGTGGTTGCGCACGCGCGGGCTGCTAAAGTCCTTACGGACCCGTCCATTCTCGACCGGTTGTTACAGGGCTTTCGACAATCCTTTGGGGATGATGCCCTGGAACGATTCGGAGATATGCTTCCCATTGCAAAGGAACGATTTGTTTTGGTGGAGGACGGGCAAAGCATTTCCTTGGGGGGCAGAGCCCTGCACGTCATCCATACGCCCGGGCATGACCCCAATCACCTCTGCTTATTGGACAGCAGGAGCAGAGGCCTGTTTTGTGGAGATGCCTTGGGCGGATATGATGCCGAGCGAAACGTAAGCATCCCTTCCATTGTACCAGGCTCAGACCCTTATTTAATTCTGGAAAGCATGCACAAACTTAAAAAACGCGACCCGGCGGTACTATTCTTTTCGCATGGTGGCACCACCAGGGAGGTAAGCAAGACGATGGACCGGTTCAGGAATAATGCCCGGGAGTGCACCCACATCGCCCTGAAATCAATGCGGGCGGCGGAAGATCGAGAAAAGACGGCCGCTAGGCTGGCAGCTGTTTTGGTTAAAGGTTCCGGGTTGAGCCAGGAAGCGTATTTGGCTTCTTCGCAATATGTCGCAACCCTGATGATGGAAGGTTACCGGCAGTATTTTAAGAAAATGAACCTGATCTGACTTGTGGATAGGCACTCGTGAGCGTTTAAGGCATCTTTGAGACTTTTTCCTTTTTCAATTTTCGTTTTTCCTTAATGCTGCTCTGTGGTTTTTTCTTTTCTTGTGGTTTTCTTTTGTCTTTTCCCTTTGCCATGTCAAACCTCCATTCGAAATTTGGTGTTCTAGCGGTTGCCTGACCATATTTACCGGGGCGGTTTCGGAACGTTATGACGGCAATCTCTAGTTCACAAAGCTGTTTTAATTTATTTTAACAGGCTACAACATGTTCGGGCCGGTTCGGACTAGGACAAGCGCCGTTCTGCAAGGCAGATAAAGCGCCAATCCGCTCTCCGGACGATCTTTACTAGATTTTGACTCGTAAACATATGTCCGGGCACCGTCCAGTCTGCCATGGCCACCATAATCGCGATTGTCACTGTCAAAGATCCCTTCGTATCGACCGGATGGAAGGTAGAAGAAGTAATCGCTAAAGGATGTCTGCGGGTGGAAGTTGAAAATAAATACAAGCCGATTTCTTTCAAATGCGATTATTTTATCGTCATTATGTGTGTGAACCAGACGGACTGAGCTTCCAAACAAGGTGTTGGTTTTGACCAATTGGATCATATCACGATCGAAATGGGCCAACTGTGAATACTTTAGATCCGGATTGTCCATCAGATGCCACTGACGCCGTGCATAGTGATAGGACCAGTTATTCTCCTGTCGGGGAAAATCAATCCACTCGGGATGACCGAACTCATTGCCCATGAAATTCAGATAACCATGCCCTGCGGTGGCAAGGGTCAGTAGACGAATCATCTTATGAAGCGCCATGCCCCGATCGACGATGAGGTGATTGTCCGATACGCCCATGTGCTGATACATGCTATCACCCATGAGGCGAAAGATCAGGGTCTGGTCGCCCACCAGGGCCTGGTCATGGGACTCAGCATAGCTGATGGTCTTTTCATCGGATCTGCGATTGGTCAATTCGTGCCACAAGTGGGCCATGGGCCAGTCTTCATCCCGAGTATCCTTTGTCAGCTGAATCCAATAGTCGGGCACCCCCATGGCAAAACGAAAGTCGAAACCCACACCGCCGTCTTCTGTCGGAACAGCAAGTCCCGGCAGACCACTCACGTCCTCTGCGATGGTCATGGCCGCGGGATTCAACTCATGAATCAGACCATTTGCCAGGGTAAGATAGGTGAGCGCATCGTCATCCACGCTGTCATCAAAGTAATCATCATAACGCGTGAATGCATGGCTTAGGCCATGGTGCCGATAGAGCATGCTGGTGATGCCGTCAAATCGAAAACCGTCCAGATGATACACGTCAATCCAGAACCGGCAGTTGGACAATAGAAAGTGGAGCACCTGGGGTTTGGCGTAGTCAAAGCATCGCGAGTCCCAGGCTGAGTGTCGGCCACGGGAGCCCCCGTGGAAATACTGATAGTCGGTTCCATCAAAGCGGCTCAGTCCCTCCACTTCATTGGAAACGCTATGGGAATGGATCAGGTCCATGATCACTCGCAGACCGGCGTCATGGGCTGTGTCGATGAGCATTTTGAGATCTTCGGGAGATCCGAAGCGGGAAGATGCGGCAAAAAAACTCGACACCTGATATCCGAACGAGCCGTAGTAGGGGTGTTCTTGCAGACCCATCAACTGCAGTGTATTGTATCCGGCCCTGACAATTCTGGGGATGATATTTTCGGCAAACTCTCGATAGGTCCCTGTTTTGGCTTCTTCCTGAGCCATACCGATATGTGCCTCGTAAATGAGTGGCGGCTCGGTGAGACGTTCCGCTAGCGGATGATCCCAGTGAAATGGTTCTTCTGGATGCCACACCTGGGCGTTGAAGATCAGGGTTTGTTCGTCTTGAATCACTCTTCGGGTATAGGCCGGAATTCTGTCTCCGGCCCCCCCCGGCCAGTGAATCCGAAGGCGGTAATGATCCCCATGCGCCAAGTTATGAAGCGGCAGGCGCAGTTCCCAGTCCCCGTCGTTGTTGATCTGTTTTAGGGCATAAGAAGGCCGTTCCTCCCAGTCGGTCATGTCTCCGATCAAGAAAACAGTCTCTGCATTGGGCGCCCACTCTCTAAAAACCCATTCACCATGGCGGATATGCAGACCATAGTAATCATGCCCCAGGGCGATATCAGCCAATCTCATGTTGTTTTTTAGCAGGCGGGTCTTTGTCTCTTCTACCTGGATGAGTCTTCTCTGAATGACGTCCTGGTGTGGTTCCAGAAAGGGATCCTGTTTCAACAGATGTTTGATCTGTAAGTCAATTGAATTCATTTTCTTGGCCATGCTAATTCGTTGGAGCGCTTGTCAATATCCCATATACATACGAATAAAGCCGTTAATATTTAGACACGATCAGTTGTAAACATTCCACTCGAACCCTGGACCCCTCAAATCCTCTTTTTAGATCAACTCTTTTGGAGATGATCCACCTTTATTAACGAATTGAGACGCTTTCTAATAGGGTGACACCGATACCAGCGGCCTCTGCAGCATCCGCTCGTACAGTTCGATGTAGCGGCGGGCGGTGACCGCATGGTTGAAGGTTCCGGCGCTTTCCTGCATGATCCGGCCAATCTGGACTTTCTTTTTGTGTGCAGGTCGCCGGTAAAAACGCATGGCTTCACTGATGGCCCACCAGAAACCATTGGCATCATAGGTTTCAAAAACAAAACCATTACCGAGGTTTTTTTTCATATCGAGATGAAAAATCGTATCATGAATACCGCCGGTGTCGTGAACCACGGGCAGAGACCCGTAGAGAGGGGCGATCATCTGAGGCAGTCCACAGGGTTCGAATCGGGAAGGCATCAAGATAAAATCGGAAGCACCATAGGCCTGGTGCTCCAGCTTTTCGCTGAAATCGCACACAGCCACTCGCTTATGCAGATTGTGAAAAGAGACGATATCACGAAATACCCGCTGATATTCGCCATTGGCCACAAACACGATCTGCAGGTTATCACCCCAATAGGTCGAAATGACACGATAGAATATTTCCGCCAGCAGTTGACAGCCCTTCTGGTTGGGATCCAGGCGGGACGGCCAGAAAAAGAGGGGTGCTTCTGGATCTTCGATCAGCCCAAGATTGGCTTGAAGTGCCTGCTTGTTTTTCTGTTTGAAGCGCATGTGATTTTTGTGGGTGTACTTGTGAAAAAGATGACGGTCGGTCGCGGGGTTGAAAACCGGGTCCGGCGCGTTCAGGATACCGACGGAACAATTTGCCGCCGTTTTGTTCGCCAGCTCACGTTCCAGGCTTTCCGATACGAATTCATGCCGCCCCTCCACGATCTCTCTCAGAAATGTCGGGCTGACGGTATTGACAAAATGCGACGCAAACACACCACTGACCAGGAAATCCACGGAATTGTTTCCCCACGATTGCTCGTAGTCATAGGGAGGCTTTTCATAGTACAGGTGGTGCCAGAAATAGGCCGCATCAATTCCACGATCTTCGATGTGGGACAAGGTGCTTTTGACGGTGTGAATATTGTGAATCGTAAACAGACAGGGTATCCCCATCTGGCGGGACATGGCCGGGATCAGACCGGTCATCCAGTCATTACAGTGAATCAGATCGGGCCCGACACGAGGAATGACGTGGTTGATGATTTCGCGCTGAAACGCCAATGACAGTTTGGTGTTCTCACCACCATAATCGGAATAGACGTGATTCAGGTAATAAAATGCCCTGTCCTGGGCCAGATGGATGCGGTCATCCGGCATGATTTTGCGAATGATACGCTGCTCTTCCTTGAGAAAGGGTGCCAAGTGATCGGAAAAAATAGCGCGATAGTCCGGCAAGGCCACATGCACATCCACCCCCTGTTCAAATAGCGCGCTGATGAGCGCCGCGGAGACATCCGCCAGGCCACCGGCTTTTGCGGTGAGATAATGGGACAGGCTCCCCATACGATCCGGTAGATATGTTACCTCGGGTGTTACAATCAGAACCCGTGGTGATGATTGAGGTGTTGCCATCCACTTACCTGCTTATTCGCCGTTTTTGATTAATAATTGGCTCTTCTCCCAATCAGTTGGGAGAAAGGGTTCCAGGATCCGAGGATTCAAGGGTCCAAGTGTTTGCTTTCCAGAGATTTTATCAACGCTTTCAGCATTCTCTCGACATCACCGAGTTCCTCTCTTAATTCCTGAAGCTTTTCCTTCTTCATATAATCCAGATCACCGGATATCATCGTCTGCGTTTCCAATAACTCTTTATAATTCTTAAGCATTCAGCTGATGCCTCACTTCATCTCACTCGAACCCGGGACCCCTGGAATCCTTGAATCCTTAATTTGGATCAACTCTTTTGGAGATGATCCTAATAAATTAAACTTGAGATCATAAGTTACTAATGAACAGAGATCCTCTCGGCCCCTTGAACCCTTGTTTACGCCCAGGTAATCAGTCCCGACGTAAATCGTAAAAAACCATCCCCGTTGGGGCTAACCCGTACCGTAAATCCGAAGCCGCCCGATGCCTCACAAAGAAGCGAACAGGAATAGAGATATTTCCCCTGGCCCAATTCTTTTTCAACTTCCATTTTAAGGGTCATCCCGGACAACAGCGTGTCGAAGGCGCGCAGCTTTCCGTAGTAGAGTTCCACCAGAACCTCTTCGGGGCGAAGATCACCCAGGAAAATTTCAGCGGATATTTGAAACGACTCGCCGATTCTGAATGGACCGTTGTTTTTTCTGGCGGGCTCTTTTACCTGAATGTTATTCCACAGGCTCATGAGACGTTTTTTCTGTGCCAGCATCTGCCTGGCATTTTCAGCACCATCATCCGTAAATGTCCGATAACTTTCGAGCGCCGGCTGGTAAAATTTTTTGTCATATTCGAGGACCATCCTGTGGGTACAGTAGTGGTCCAGAGCCATCTTCATGGAGGCCTTCATCATCTGGATCCATTTTTCGGGCGACTCCCCGTTTTTGCGGTCATAAAAACAGGGTATGACATCGTTTTCCAATAGATTATACAGGGCGTAGCTGTCCACCATGTCCTGGTACCCATGATCGTCGTACTCCTCCCCGTTGCCGATAGCCCAGCCGCGGTCTTTCCGGTAGCCCTCACACCACCAGCCGTCCAGAACGCTGACGTTGAGAACACCGTTGACAGCTGCCTTCATCCCGGAGGTGCCACAAGCCTCCATGGGCCGTCTGGGCGTGTTGAGCCAAACATCGACACCCTGGATGAGGTTTCGGGTTATGTTGATATCGTAATCTTCCAGAAACACGATGCGTTGTCGCAATTCCGGGGTCTTTGCAAAGGCGATCAATTGCCGAATGATGTCCTTTCCTTCCCTGTCTTTGGGATGCGCTTTTCCGGCAAAAATGATCTGAATGGGCCGTTCAGGGTCGTTGATGATCTTTTTCAGCCTTTCAGGGTCTTTCAAGAGCAGGGTTGCCCGCTTGTATGTGGCAAACCGGCGCGCAAAGCCGATGGTGAGAATTTCCGGGTCCAGCACACCTTCGGCTTCCCGCATGGTTGACTGGGATGCGTTTCGCCGGGCATACTGTTTCACCATCAGTTCCCGGCACGTCCGTATCAATCTGGCGCGGCTCATGCGTCTTGTCTGCCAAAGCTCGTCATTATAAATCTGATCGATCCGTTGAGACAGATCTTTTTTTCCCACCTTCAGATACCAGTCCGGCGCCAGATAACGCTCGAAAAGGGTTGCGTTTTCAATCGATATCCAGGAAGGGACGTGGATGCCGTTGGTCACATGAGCGATGGGGACCTCGTCTTCAGGCCATCCGGGCCAGACATGCGACCACATGCGCCGTGCAACCCGACCATGCAGCTGGCTCACGCCGTTGTGGTGCTGAGACAATCTGAGCCCTAAAACAAACATGGACAGCGGGTCGTTTGCGTTCCCACCATTGGGCTGTCCCCACGATATGATCTGGTCGGTATCGATGCCGAGACACGCCTGCATGGATGCAACATAGGGGGCCACCATGTCTTTTGGGAATTCGTCGTGCCCGGCTGCGACGGGTGTGTGGGTGGTAAAAATAGTTGTCCTGGGTACGATTTCGAGCGCGGTCTCCAGATCGATGTCGTACTGGCTCTTGATCTGGCACAATCGCTCGATGCCGCAGAATGCCGAATGACCTTCGTTCATATGACAGATCTTGGGCTGAATGTCCAATAACTCCAAGGCCCGCATACCACCGATTCCCAGCAGAACTTCCTGCTCGAGGCGCTGCCTTGGCTCACCCGCGTAAAGCCGATCCGTGATGGCCCGGACCTCGACTGGATTTTCCGGAATGTTCGTGTCCAGCAGGTAGAGCGGTACGCGACCCACCTGCACCTTCCAGATAATGGCATGGATCGGCTGCGGACCGGCCAAGGTGATGGACGCTTGTTTTCCGAAACGATCCTTTACCCGTCGAAGCGGCATATGAAAAATATCGTTATCGGGATATTCCTCTTGCTGCCATCCTTCGTCGTTTAGAAACTGACGGAAATAACCCTTGTTGAAAAGCAGACCCACACCCACCATGGGCAGGGAAAGATCGGATGCGGCTTTCAGATGGTCGCCCGCCAGCACACCCAGACCCCCGGCAAACAGGGGCAGACTCTCATGGATACCGAATTCCATGGAAAAGTAGGCGATCGTTTTCGACTCGGCATCTCAGGGATGGATTGTCCGGATCAGAGGGTGATGATTCAGATTCAAACTTCCTTTTCACACGCTCCATATGGGCCAGATACCCCCCATCCGTTGCCAATTCCTCGAGGCGCTCCGGTGGAATCAGCGTGGCGAAAAGGATCGGGTTGCGACCGGACTGCCGCCAGATGTAGGGGTTGATACGCCGGAACAACTCGATGGCGTCAATACGCCAGCACCACCACATATTTCTGGACAATACCTCCAGAAATTTCAATGGTTTGGGAACCGATGGGAACACTTGATACATTTGAAGATGTTTCATGGATTGTCCTTGTGCGTATTATTGAGGTTGACTTACGATAGCATACCTTTCCATATATTACATTCCGGATGCGGCTACAATAAAATCCTTTCGCGTGCGCTGAATTTCGAAAGTTGCGTTATAGCTCATATCACCTTATCAAGCCTCAGCCACACCCGCAACGCTTCACTGGCTCCCCATGCCTGGGCCGGGCATCCGCGCTGCTGATGCGGAAAATCACCGTCCAGAATCTCGGGTACATGGCCGAGACAACCCTGCTGGAGCAACCGGGTCACACTGCTCAGCCAGGCTTTTGACGTTTGGCGCGCCTCTGAACCAAAGGTGATATCCCAGGCTTCACAAAAGGAAGGGAAAAGCCATGTCCAGGCGGTCCCGTTGTGATAGGCCGGTTTTCTGGCTGTGTCCTCGTCCCCCTCATAACGACCCCGGTAGGGTTGATACGGGTCACCAAGGCGTTGCCCTTTATGAATTATTTCCAGGGGCCGGCGCAAGGGGCGGTCAGCCAGACTTCGAATGGCCCCTGGAACCAGCAGCGCCTGACACGCTTCCAACAGGTTTCGACACATGTCAGGCTGAACAAGCGCTTGCATGGTAATCGCCAGAAGCTGGTTTGGCCTCAGGGCGTCGTCTGCTTCCGCATCTCGAACCGGGATCCCCTGCCCTGCATGCAGGCAGTCGGACAGGTACCCTTCTGCGTCCAGCCAAAAAAATTTGCCAATCGAATCCTGAACCTGCTCGGCCAAATGTGACCATCGGCCGTCATTGCTGTCGATGCTGTTTAAAAACCGCAAGGTCGCGTACCATAAGGACTGAATTTCGATGGGGTAGCCTTCCCGTGACGTACCCGCCGGATGATTGGTATCCATCCACGTATAATGCGAAGGGCTGAAGATCAGTCCGCTTTCAGCATCCATACGGATGCCGTTGGACGTACCGCTGATATAGG
Source organism: uncultured delta proteobacterium (assembly GCA_963701385.1). GTDB lineage: Bacteria > Desulfobacterota > Desulfobacteria > Desulfobacterales > B30-G6 > B30-G6. The sequence continues at coordinate 216,344 of CAVOZW010000009.1, read as the reverse complement.
CCTTCGCGATGGACTCAAGGATGTCCTGGATGGTTCGTTGACCACAGGTTTCTTTAAGCCAGGACCGAGTATTCTCTTTTGCGATCAATTCCTTGCAGGCCACGACAAACCATAAAGGGGCATCGGATGTTTCCCGATTGGACGTACGGGTGCCGTGCAGCATGTTCGGCAAGGTACCATTCTCCTCGAATCGCCCAAACTGTTTCAAGATACGGCGGGCCAGGTCGGTTTCACCCAGTTCGATCAAGGCGCGCGTGGCAATGATGGCATCCCGGCCCCAGTCAAGAAACCAGGGATATCCCGCGATGACCGTATGGAGCGACCCTCTCTTCACGATGAACTGGCGAAGCGCCGCTTCCAATACCTTTTGGAGGGGCACCACCGAATTCATAGCGCCTTGGTTCGACCGGCACATTGGGGTCGATGTTTTTTTTGACTGGCGACCGGCTGCATGTCGTTCACCGGACTTGGTCACCGTTGCACGCACACGCGTCCGCCCGCCGCCACGGACCCGGACCTTGAAATAGCCGGGGCTGAAAAGATCCCCGTGCGCATCGAAACCCCGTGATTCATCCTCCGAGCGGTAGCACCATGTAATGCCATTCCGGTTCGTAAGTAAACACGCCCTTGGCCTGGCGCATTTCCAATACGTGCAGATCGTCCGGACGAAAGGTAAAACCGTTCTTGGCAGGTGTCACAGCTGACGGCCATGATTGTTCAAGCCCCTGGTAGGCCTTGGTGTTTGCATGAAAGGAACGGTTTTCGATATCCGGTCGCAAAATGATATCAATCGACGCCCCATCCGGGAGTCGACCCTGTTCACGGCTTGCCGGGCATCGCTCGATCACGAGTTGGACGTCATCGGTGTCTTTTTCCAAGACCGTCTTGAATTTGACGACCACATGGGTTCCACGACCCGTGGGCACATGAAACGTCCACTCGCCCTGCAGTGAATCATCCAGGGAAAACGTTTCCAGGCAATCCCCGTTCAGAGATTGAGAATAATCCTGATAAACGACCCAGGCCCGCAAACGCGTGAACATGATCCATCTATCCACCGGAAGATCGGCGTCGATGTTGGCAGAAAGAATGGCATCGTAGCGGCTGTTCAAGGCCCCCCATTCAATCGGCAGAAAGCTCGCCGCGCCCAGGTCGTTCGTCACGAGTGTCCGCAGGGAAGGCTCGCCGAGCGTTTGTCTTGTGAGACCCAAAATCAGGGCCGGCGGTTCGGCACTCAACAGCATCAGACGCGTTTCTGTGCGTTGGTGCCCATTGGCGGCGTAGACCGATAGATGGAGGGTCATTTCCAGGTGTTCGTCTGGAACGGAAAAAGGTTTCAACAATGCCCAGTGAAACCCTTTTGGGGACGGCATCGATGTTTCAACCCCCAGAATGGTGTGCCGGCGAGAAACCTTCAGCTGGAATGGTTCCGGAGACGTCACCAGCAAAAAATGACCGGGTGGCAGCATGACCTCCCTGCGGCCGTCCCGTGGCCACTCCCACCGGATAACACGGGATTCGGGGCTTCGAGTGTTGGCATGCCGGCAGAACTCGACCGGATCGGTCTGCAGCGCTAAAGCGCACGCTTCGATGTCCCGGTCTCCAAGGTCCCCGAACCCGTCAAGCGCCTGCAAGACGTCCAACACCTTTGCTCGAAGACGCTGCTGGACAATCCGGTCAGGCATCTGAAAAGGCTCATGGGTCTGCGTTTGGTTCAGTGCAAGGTCATCTGGCCCGTCCGTGATGCAAAGAACCTGGCCAGGAAGCAGATCGATCTCCACGTTCTGCCCTCGAATGTGGGGGGTCACTTTGTCCCCGGCCAAGAGATCCAGCCATGAATTTGGTGGCCCGAAATGATCGTTTTTGGGCCAGATCGCCTTTCTGGGCCGGCTGTCATCGAGATTGACCACGACGATCAGTTTTTTCCCGGACGGCAGATGATGACGCAGCAAGATCAAAATCTCTTCCGATGCGTGATCGATGACACGGATCCGGGTCCGATCGTGAAATGCCGGGTGACGCTTCAAGAGTTCACTCAATCGATGGATATGGTCCACTTGATTCTCTGCCGCATGCCAATTCAGGGACGGTGACTCATGCACATCTATTTTTTCGGTGGCAAACCATTCAACACCGTTGGCAAAACCAAAGGTCCCCTGAAAGGAAGTGAGGGCACACAATGCGGTGCGCATTTTGGCCCAGGTGTGAGACCGGGATGCCAGGCGCAAATTATCATGCGTTTCCGCATAGTGAACCATGATACCCTCAGCTTCAGAAATATCCATGGCCTGCAACAACTGAAATTCGATGTCCCGGCGATCATAATTCTGAAAGAGCTCACTATAGGCCCAGTTGAAGTTGGCTGGATCCAGAAGCTCGCGGGTTACGACAATTTTGCCCCCCAGGCCCTCGAGAAAGAAGATCGTGTCCGGAAACTGTTCCCTGACCACGGCAATGATGTACTGCCAGGCTGCGACGGGTATCATGTAGCCTGCATCGCACCGGAAACCATCTATGCCCCGGTTACACCAGGTCAGGAACATATTGGCCATGTATTGCCACAGATCCTTGTGTTGATAGTTGAGCTTGGTGAGATCTTCCCAGCGAACACCCCATGCGCCGGGCACTTCGATATCGCCCTTGGAACCACGCACCAGCCATTCCGGATGTGTTTCATGCAAAGCGGCAGCCCAGCCGGTGTGGTTGATAGCGACATCCATCAAAAGTTTGGCATTACGCGCGTGGACCGCTTCCACCAGTTCGATGAATTGTTCGAGGGGTGTGGCCTTGGAATCAAATTCAGCCAGGGAAGGGTCCACGGCCGTAAAACTCAGGGCTGCATAGGGGCTCCCGAAACGACCCATTCTGCCATAGGTCGTCGGGGTTGGATGGACAGGCAGCAATTGAATAAACCGGCAGCCCAGCTGGCCGATGATAAAATCCAGTTCCCGGACCAAGTCCCTGAATGTCCCCGAAGGTGGGATAACGGCATAGCCCGCTTTGTCCAGAAGCTGGACAGCGTCGGAACGATTGTGTTGGGAAAACCCGCCTTCTTTGTTGGGTCCGAACTGCCGCACAAAGGCATTGTAGATGATATTTCCGCAGCAGGTATCGGCCGGTTCGACATTGATGGTTATATCGGGACCCGGGACCCAGATGGGGTCTTGTCCATTTTCCGGGATAACCATGGCTTTGGCTTTAAAATGACCGATATCGGTCAAAGGAAGCCGCAGGGCGAATTGTTGCGGCGCCACTTTCGTCATCGGAAGATCAAACCAGTCGCGTCCCAGACCGGGCAAGTTATTTTCAACCGAAGCGATAATCTGCTGGCGATAGACGCTTCCCTGGCCAAGATTGGTCCTGAGATGCGCTTTTCCTTTGAGGGGGCGGGTTGACGTGAGGGTGAATGTCACCGTATCGCCCCGGTAGCGCAACAGTTTGCAGCCGGGTTCAGGTTTCAGCGTCATGTGAACGTCATTCGACATAGACTCGTCCGTTTCAAAAAAAATCGTGTAAAGACCTTATCCTTACTCGATTTTTTCCCTCGCTGCAAGAAGTGGAAAAAATCAGGATAAAATCGCAACACGATTTTGTAATAAAGATACCTCGTGCGCAGGCACAGGCAGATTTATCCCTTGATGCTCCTTGGCAACAACATCTGGTGCTGTGGGCAAATGGATTTCGGATTCTGATAGACCGCACCGGTAAAGGCCATCATATATTTACGGATATCCGTCATCCTGGCGACTTCGTCTACGAACCCCTTCTGGGCACAATATAGAGGCCTAGAATAATCATGGTATTCCTGGGCCATCTGGTTCATTTTATCGATGACGGGTTGAAGATCCCTGCCGGCATCTTTTTCCTTGACCAGACGCCGAGAAAAACTTGCTGCTGCAGCGGTTTCACCATGCATGACATAGATTTCAGAGGTGGCGACACCCAGGGTAAAAGCGTTGTGACGGTTGGCTGTGGGGCCTCCCATCACGTAATGTGCCGCCGCCGTACCTTTTCTTAACAATATCAGAATCTGAGGCACATCTGTCTGCTGGATCGAGTAAATAAGACTTTGTCCCAGGCCCAGCAATTCAGCTTTTTCGGCAATATCGCCCACATCGATACCCGATGTATCCTGAAACCAGATAATCGGAAGGCGGTCTCGCCCGCAGAGTGTGACAAACTCGTTCATCTTGATGAGGCCCTGGCGGTAGAGCTTCCCGCCGATGCCGGGATAGTCGGCATATTCAGGGTATTCCATGCCCAAAAAACCCTGTCGGTTGCCGATACACCCCACGGGGAACCCGTCAATTTTAACGATCCCCGTGTATACCTCGGGGCCGTAGTCCGGTCTGAACTCCATATGTTCACTGTTGTCCACCAGACGGGACAGGACTTCGTCAAAGTTATACATCTGTTTCTGATTGAACGGAACCAGTCGGTAAAGGTCTTCGGCCGGGAAACGTGGGTCTTTGGGTTCCGCCACCCTGAAAAACTTGGGGTGATAGGCCGGCATATCCTTCATGTAATCCTTCAAGCCGTCCAGAACACCGGTTTCTTCTTCGTAAACATAGCGGAAAAAGCCGGTTTCATCGTAGTGAATCTTGACGGATCCGGGCGGTGTCACCTTGTACTGTTTGGCGGTTTTGATCAGTTGCTCAGCGCCTTCCACGTCAAAATATCCCTTGGGTGACATACCACTCAAGATACCGCCGCCACCCACGGCGATATTGCAGTTCTTGTGAGCGAAAAGTATGGTTGGGCTGATGCCCTGATACCCGCCGCCCGCGGGATTCGTGCCATAAATCGCGGCAAGAATAGGGATACCCATCTGCTCGAGCTCGGCATGGCGGAAAAAGGTCGTGCCGCCACCCCGGCGATTCGCGTAAAATTTTTCCTGCTCGGTCAGTTTGACGCCACTGCAGTTGACAAGCCATACCAGGGGAATGTTCAATCGCTTGGACAGGTTGGTGACCCGCAGGATGTTTTCATACTGTCCCGGCACCCAGGCGCCGGCCAAAAGCTTGTTGTCAAAGCCGATGATTACGGCCCACTTGCCGGAGATTTTCCCCAAACCGTCAAACACATTGGTCGTCCCTTCGGCATTGTCGTCAGGGTTGTAAAGCGTATGCAGGGGACACCATGTTCCGGGATCCACCAGATATTTAAGCCTTTGCCAGACCGTCATCTGGCCCCTGGCATTGATTTTCTCCTCCGGGAAACCTACATTTTTAACTTTTTCCACTTGCGCATCGATCCCCGCTTCCACATCCTTGATCTTTTCAACATTCTCTTGAGTGCTTAGCGTCTGTCCCTGGCTGATCGCTTTTCCAAACTCAGGCATTTTTTCAAAATAAGGTCGCATGATTCTACTCCATTAGGTAGTTTATCTTTTCAGGATCTTCTCCCAATTTTTGGGAGAAAGGGTTCAAGGAGTCCAGGATTCAAGGATCCAAGTGTTTGCTTTCCAGAGATTTTATCAACGCTTTTAGCATTCTCTCTACATCACCGAGTTCCTCTCTTAATTCCTGAAGCTTTTCCTTCTTCATATAATCCAGATCACCGGATATCATCGTCTGCGTTTCCAATAACTCCTTATAATTCTTAAGCATTCAGCTGATGCCTCACGTCATCTCACTCGAACCCTGGACCCCTGGAATCCTTGAATCCTTAATTTGGATCAACTCTTTTGGAGATGATCCTCTTTTCAATATAAACGACTATTGTTCTTCGATCGGCCACCTGCCCTTTTCCTGCAGGACCTTGCGCAAAACCTTCAAGGCCGCATTGGCGGACGGAACACCCCCGTACACCAGGGTTTGAAATATGGTCTCGGCGATCTCACCTGGCGAACAGCCCACATTCAACGCCGCTTCGATATGCAGTTTCAATTCCTCGGGGCGGGACAGGACCGTCAGGGCGGCAATCGTCACCAACTGCCTGGTCCGGTGCGGGATCTTTTCCCTGGCATACATGCTGCCGGTGATAAAGAGGGAGAGATCCTTTGCCAGGGACTTGTCAAATGAGCGCCAAAGATCGAAAGGACGTTCATCTTCGACGCCCTCGAAATAGAGTTTGGCCGTTTTTTTTGTTTTCTCTACCAGATCGTTATCCAAAGCAATACCCCTGAAGAAACTCCTTTTTTTATCCCGAAAACACGAACGTGACCCGGCTGAAGGCAGAATAAATCAGCGGCGCAGCCGCATACCGTACTAGCGCGCAGCGCGAGTATTAGCGATTGGCCTTTCGATACCCCAGTTGATCCAGGGCAATAATCCACTTGCAGATGTTCGCCGAGCCTTCCACGATAAAATACGTGGGGGTGTCCTTGTAAAAACGGGCCACCGGATATTCGGTGGAATAACCGTAGGCGCCCAGGATTTTCATGGCATAGTTGGCACACTTGGTGACCACTTCACCGGCAAAATACTTGGCCTTGGCAACGTCGAGGCCATTGTTCAAGTGTCCCTGATCTTTTCGCCAGGCTGCCTTGTATACCAGAAGCCGTGCGGCATCGATCTCGGTCGCCATCTGTGCGATCATGTCCTGATTCATCTGGAATTGTCCGATGGGTTTACCAAACTGTTTTCTTTCGTTGCAGTATTTCGTGGCAATATCGAGAAAAGCTTGCGAAACGCCCACAGCGCCCGCTGCTGCCGACATACGGGTTTGATTCAAGGAACCGAAAACGATCTTGGCGCCGTCGCCTGGTTTTCCCAGAATATTCTCTTTGGGAATCCGTGTGTTATCCAAAAAGACTTCACCGGTGGGAGATGAATGGGAGCCCATTTTTTCCAATGCCGATGTCTTGACGCCGTTAAAGTTTTTCATCTCCAAAACAAAGGCCGACAGCCCTTTGGAGCCCTTGGACACGTCTGTATAGGCATAATAGATAATGATATCCGCTATGTTGGCATTGGATATCCAGGTTTTTGATCCGTTCAACAACCAGTGATCCCCTTGGTCTTGGGCTGTAGACGTCATGGCCATGACATCGGATCCGGCATCCGATTCGGTAATACCGAAGCCACCGATATAGTCCGCAGACACAAGTTTTGGAATGTATTTGGCTTTGATGTCGTCCGAGCCATAGCTCAGTATGGTATACGCACACCCCAAGGTCTGCATGTTGATCTGAACCCGCAATGAACTCGACGCTCTGGCGATCTCCTCGGTAACCACTGCAGCTGCCAGCCACCCCATATCGTCCCCATCATATTCTTCCGGAATCACGGTGCCGAAAAATCCAAGCTCACCCATGGGTTTGATAACTTCCTTATAAGGAAAGTAATGTTCGGCGTCCCACTGGTCGGCATAGGGCGCAATTTTTTTGTTTGCAAACTCCCGCACGGCTTTCCTTAGCATTTCCAATTCTTTGGAGAGTTCAAAATCCATTCAACATCCTCCTGGTTCTCTGGCATTTATAATGACATTTTGAATGTTAGTGTTTTTCTTTATGACGAGCGCACGATTGGCTGCGAAAACATAGCGCCAAACCACATGATCAGCGCGCGCGCTTACGGTTCAACGAATTTATTCGAGATATCCGAAAAATTTAGGCAACCAGAGCACCATATCCGGCATATAGGTAATGATACCCAGCACAATCATCTGGATAATGATGAAAGGGACCACCGCTTTGGACACATAGATGAGATTTCGATTGGTCATGGCACCGGTAATATACAAGCTGACACCCATTGGCGGTGTGCAATACCCGATGGCAAGGTTGACGGTCATAATAAGCCCGAAATGCATCCAGCTGATATCAAAGGCATTCAGCATCGGCAGAAAGACAGGCCCAAGAATCATGGTCGCCGAAATAATATCCATGAACATCCCCACAAACAAAAGTAAGATGTTCATGGCAAACAAAAACAGCATCGGAGATTGAATGGCGGATAGAACGGTTTCAGTAATCCGCCCCGGTATGCTTTCCAGCGTGAGCAATCGGCCGAAACAGGTGGCGCCCGCAACGATGATCAACAGTGTCGCCGATGTAACGGCCGATGAAATCGTGATCGCCTTGACCTGGCTCAATTTCATGGATTTATGGATGAAAATCTCGACAATAAACGCATATACGCAAGCCACGACGGCCGCTTCATTGGCTGTGAATGCACCCGAAAAAATGCCGCCGAAAATAATGACCGGCAGCATCAGTGACCAGAAGCCCTCCTTCAAGACTGCCAGGGTTTCTCTAAGGTTTGGAATCGGCATTCGTGTAATTTCGGTCCGCTTGCGGAATGTGAGATAGGTGTAAACACACACACCGATCATAATCAAGATACCCGGTAAAAAACCGGTCAGGAAAAGACCTTCCAGGGATACGTTGCTGATCATGCTGAAGAGAATCATACCGATACTGGGAGGAATGATGACACCTAAATTGGGGGAGGTGGTCATCAGTCCGATGGTGTATTTTTCCGGGTAGCCGTTTTTGATCAACGCGGGAATCATAAATCCACCCAGTGCCACCACGGTGGCCACCGTCGATCCGGAAATCGCACCGAACAACCCGCAGGCCAGGACACCGGCCATGCCCAGGCCACCCGGCAGCCAGCTCACCAGCGCATTGGCAACCTTGATGAGTTTCTCGACGATACTCCCGGCCGTCATAATATTCCCGCAAAGAATAAAAAACAAAACCACCACCAGAGCGAAATTATCCATGGAGCGAAAAAGGGTTTGCGCGAGCAATAACAGGGGCAGATCCGTGAATAAAATGAATCCGAGTGCAGCCGTGAAAAAGAGGCACATAAACACGGGAATATAGGTTGCCATGCAACCCAGCAGGATCGAAAGGATGATAATGTCGCTGGTTTCCATTCAGGGACTCTCCTCATACAAGCTTAAATTGGTTCGGTGGTCGATCATAAATATACATTTTGCACCATTCACCCCCGCCTGCCGGGCGGGTTCCTCTGGCGCGGTTTTTATAGCCTGTGTTGCGGCGTCATACGCGTTTGGTCGTTGTTAGGCCATGTCTTTGTTTTTCAATTCCATGACATCCTGGTAAATAACCTGCAGGGTTCGGATAAACATCAGGGTACCCATCAACGGCAGTACGGCGTAGAGATATGCCAGGGGAATCTGCATGATGATGGTTTTTTGATGGGTCCGATATTGGAGAGCCGCCATGAGCCAGCCGTAATAGATCATCATGGATGCAAATATCAGGGTAACCAGATTACTGAAAAAATTGAGCGGCACTTTCAGTTTCGGTAGCAGTTGGACCGATGCATCGATCTTGATCATTTTACGCTGCTTGATCGCTGCACTGCAGCCGATGAGTGTCGTATAAATAATCACCTCCCGCACCAGTTCTTCAGACCAGGCCAGCGTGTAATTGAACCCATACCGCATCACCACGTTGACAAAAAGAGCCGTCAGGGCGACCATCACGGCTACGAACAAGGTCCAATCCTCAAAAAAGCTCAAGATCCTGTCTAATATTCCGAGTGTTTTTTCAATCATCGATAACCTCTAAGAACAAGACAAAAGGGGCCCGGTATATCCCAAGCCCCTTTCATGTTTACTATTGCAGGTATTATGGTTTGTAGCCCATAAAGTCCTGCACCTCTTTCAGGTAATTGGTCGGTCGGTAAGTATCGCTTGAATAGAGCTTGTTGATTTCGGCGGCCATTTTTTGATGGGCAACATCGCCTTTTCTCTGGAGAACTTCCATGGCTGCATCAGACAAAGTGATAAACTCGATGCCATCAGCTGTTGCTTTGGCGATCTCATCCTTTTCCTGCTGTTCACTTTGTTTGTTGATATCGGCACAAACATCGCGCACCACTTCCACAAAGGTCTGGTGCAGGTCAGCCGGCAATTTGTCGAGCCAGGCTTTGTTGAAAATCCAGATAAAGAGCCCCTGGGCATAGTTGATATACGTATAGTACTTTGCTACCTCAAATTTCTTGGTGATGTTACAGACCATGGGGGTATGGTCGAGACCTTCGATGACACCCTGTTTCAGAGCTACCGGGACATCCGGCCAGGGCATGGCCACGGGGTTGAAGCCCCACTCCCTGTAAAGAATCTGGTTGACGATGGCTTCGGCGGTTCTGAACTTGATCTTTTTGGCATCCGCCAGGGTTCGGACCGGTGTGGTGGTGGCCCATCCGTAACTGCCATAACCGGTGATGCCGAGTCCGGTGATGCCCTGGTGGTCCATGGCCATTAGGAAATGGTTATACAGATTCTCGTTGTTGACAAACTTGCTCAGTTTATCGAAAGAGTTGATCAGAAAAGGCAGATTGACGACCCCAAACCGCGGACCCAGGTTGGTCGCAGCAACCGAACTGACGCCCATGCCCTGGATGGCGCCCATTTGAAGCTGATTGAGAACTTCCACTTCGCCGCCCAGCATGGAAAAAGGCTTGTAGTCGAGATAGATTTGCCCGTTGGTCCGCTTCCAGAGTTCATCCCGAATGGCAAATCCAGTGTAGACACCCTTGATGACCGGGTGTGAAACATTGGATACAATGCAACGATACTTGGCGGTGGAAGGATCAAACGCCGGCTTCCAGGCATCCAATGATGGTCCTGCGGCAAGTGCAATCCCCAAAAAGAAACTTAGACTGACCAGAGAGACCGTTAATATTATGGATAGTTTTTTAATCATCTGTGCCTCCTTTTCCAATACGGGTCATCTTGTGAACGAAACATCATTCATTTGTCAAAGCTGATTTGAAGCTAAATTACAGCTACAAGGGCAAATAGTCAAGAATAAAATCGAACCCCGATGCAATGAAACCGGATGCTGTCGCACCCAATCCGAAAAGCTGTCCGTTTGTCTTTTATCAAGTATCCCAGCCTGTTTTAAAGCCCTTGTCCTTCGATACCGATAAGCGATTGTCATTGACATCCTGAAATGAAAAAGCCATATTAAAATCTGAATGTTTCACGAGCCTGATCGGTTCTAGCGCCAGGCATTTCAGCCTCAAGCCCAAAAGCCTTATGGCTTCCTAAATTCTTGGTCCATATTTATTGTGAAACCCCCGATGGGGAAAACCAAAGTCTGATCCTTTGAATCAGGATTCGTTGCTTTGATCGAGGTCTCACCCAATGCCTATGACGTTTGATATTTCCGAGATGCAGGGTATCCTGGTGGTGTCCATCAAGGGTGAGCCCGATGTCAACGGTATAAAGCTGATTCTGGACCAGATTCGAAATTCATCCGGATACTTACACAGCGTCCGTCTGTGGGATTTTCAAGATTCCAGCTTTACTTTCTCCCAGAATGAAGTCCTCGAACTTGCCTCCTACGCATCCGCTGCGGACAAACAACCGGCCAAGGTCGCCATGCTGGTCAACGAGGATTTGTCCTTCGGTGTGTCACGTGTTTATGAAGTCTTCCGTAATACCGACCTGACCGAAACCAATGTGTTCCGAGATAAGGCAGAAGCTGTGGCATGGTTACGTGCATAAAAGACAATTCATAAAAGCAGGACTGATGATTGACGGCTCTTTTTTTATTTTCCTGGCTGAGGTGCGCATACCTCATGGTTATCCTGATGTTCTTGTGACCAAACAGTTCTTGCGCTTCTTTGAGAGCCCTCCCCGCATGATCAACTGACTAGCGAAGGTGTGCCGAAGATCATGAAACCTAAAATCACCTAACCCCTCACTGTGGTTTGGAGTTATTGTTGACTTATACACTATATCAAACTACAATGAACTACGTATCAATAAAAAAGATTTGACAGAAACTACCAAACTCAATAATTATGAGATTATGGTCCTGCCAGTTAGCATCAGAATGGATCCCCGAATGAAAAAAGCGTTGGAGAAGCTCGCCGACAAAGAGTTTACCAACGTATCCGGCCTATTAAAAAAAGGTGCCGAAAAGCTGCTCCAGGAGCACGGCATCGACTGGCGTAAGGAAAAAGAGTAGTAGTTGGATATTTATGAAACCATGTGAATGGTGCGGAAACCAGTACACATCTAAATACTGCCCGACCTGTATGGAAACTTTATGGTCCCGGGTCAATGAAATTGCAGAACGCCTATCCGTTAATTTTACCAATATCAAAGAAGATGCCCCTTACTTCATAGACATTCGTGCTGATAATTTCAAACTTAAAACCCTGAATCGTGCCATCGAATACTTGAAGGATTCCGGCTTGACGGTTGACGACGACATTGACCGCTGGCACAAGCAGGCCAATATTGTGCTATCAGCACCATACATGGATCTTTAAGAGTGTATGAAGATCTGGCAGCGGACCTGGGACCGGATTTTCACGCTCACGTATATTGAGGGTGGCGCCAGGACTAAGAATTGAGGTAATATCTGTAATTGGGTCTAACCGTGAATATCTCCATCTATCAACACCCTGAAAAAAACCAACTTTAAGGAAGATCTTGTGAACGATTTAATATGCTATTGTTTCGGATATTCCGGTGAAGACATCGAGAAAGATTATCGGGATAACGGGGTATCTACGATTATGGAAAAGATCAAAATGGAAAAGAAATTTGGTAATTGTCAGTGTACCACTAAAAACCCGAAAGGAAAATGATGTTTAAACGATGTCCGCCAGGTGATGGATAGAATCAAGACTTATTAGCGTAGTCTTCGGTTTTGACGTATTCTCCTCAACCCCAAGATGTTGCGGTTGTAGGTTCTTATGATCTGAAAGCGACGGATCATGGTAGCAGTAATTTCATTGCTGGTGATTGCATCCCGTCGGAAATTTGCATCATTGTATAGAAATCTATAAGGAAAATATTGTTTCAGGAGGGAAAATGAAATAAATTTACGACCCAAATTCCTTTTCAGTTTTATACTGAAAATGAGTTGTGGACAAATGAACATACGGCAAAGCAAATGCTACAATATTATTGAAAGCTGACATTGACATGTCAAGCCGCAACCATGCATTTATTAGCAATCAGCCCTAACTGGTATTACAAGTATCTTAATTAGCGCTGTTACAAAAATTGTCGATTTTTTTGCGTTGGAATATATGCTGATGACTTGGCCGAAAAAGGATCAAAGGTTTTAGACATAGACTTTTCAGTGAATAGTCTGAATTATGCCAAAAAGGTAGCTGCTGCCAATTGGCTGACTGTCAACTATCTTCATGCAGACTATCTGGAATTTGAAACGGATGAAAAATTTGACCTTTTCAAACATGATTATGTGTGACTATTGGCTTTAAGACCTGAGCAACGGGATAAGCTGCTTTCAAAATTCAAAGGCTTGCTGAACTCAGGTGGTGCAGTTTTGCTTGATGTTTACAGGTTAAACGCTTCGATCAAAAAACAGAGTAAGCAATCTATGAAAAGAATCAGTTAAACGGTTTCTGGTCACCTGATGATTACTATGCTTTCGTCAATACCTTCAAGTATGAAGCTGATAAGGTGACCCTTGATAAGAATACTATTATTGAACCAGGAAGTCCGCCTACGGTTTATACACTGGTTGCTGTATTTGCCCCGATGCTTTGAAAAGAGAGTTTTCTGACTGCCGATATGTAATATGAAAATGTTTCAGATGTTGCGGGTCGTCATTTGATGAGGGAAACATGGAAATCGCGATTGTTGCCAAACAAAGATAAGGAAATTGGTAACAGGAAATCTATCTCACCATCAGGATTAACTATGATACCACATATGGTAGTCATTATATCTGGTAAAAAACACATGATTACTGGCATAAGTCAATTGCCTTGCACCGTGGATGTCTCCTACAAAAACAAGGTTATCAGGCCCCTGAAATATTACCGGTGTGCGAAAATAATCGCAACTGGCCAAATCTTGCATTTTTAGGTCCCTACGTGGTACCGTGGGCATAACCAGATGGTATCTGACAAATTCCCAAATTGTCGGATAACTGGACTTGTCTCCATCTATCAAAGGGCAAGTTAAATAAAACGGGATAAGCAAACCACCTTTTCATCCTCTCTACCACTCTCCCTAAACCATTAATAGAATAATATTGATTGATGCAGTACATTTGTGGTACTTTTCATTCTTATGGAATGGTGATGGTTTTCCAGTTGAAAGGAACGGCATGCTTATCGCTCTGATCGGGTTTATCTCTTTATTTTTCATCACGCTTTTTATCTATTATTATACCACCCCAAAACACATCAACATTCGAGCCAGAATCATATACAATTTTTTCATTTTCGCCATAGCCGTACTTGCGTTCTTATTGGTTTATACATACACCTACCTCAATAATGGCCTTTCGATTGAACGAACATTTTATTCGCTGTTGGCTTATCTGGAGTCGCTTCTTGCTATCTCTGTGGTTTTGATTGTTGGTGGGCTATTTCGCAATTTTATATTTTTCAGAAGAAAAAAATGAGGTTGGATAACGGGAGGCGTCCATGACATCTGCAGTTTTGGCGAACTGGGAATGATCTCCATGTATCTGCAGTGTACCTTGCAGATACCCATTTTAGATATCACTATAATTGTAATGATATACAGAACTGTATAATCACTTATTGAATTATCATAACCCCACCACATAATTGTTAGAAAAAGGAAAAAGTTAATGTCAACAGAACTTACGGAAGAAACAAAAGTATCGCGGGTCATCGAGTCATTTGCCGAAAGCTGGAACCGACACGATATGAAAGCGTTTTCAGAGTTGTTTGCAAAGGACGCTGAGTTTGTAAATGTTGTTGGGTTATGGTGGAAGGGAAGAGAAGAAATTAAGGCAGCTCATGAGTTCACTCACCAAACACTTTTCAAGAATAGCAGATTGACCATCGCAGAAGTCTTCACCAGATTTCCCGTACCAAAAATAGCGATTGCGCGATGCCGTTGGAATTTGGAAGGCCACGTAACACCTGACGGAGCACCATTACCAGAGCGAAATGGAATACTTTTGAACGTGTTACTAAAAGATAAAAATACGTGGCTAATAATTGATTCACAGAACACAGACATCATTGAAGGTGTCGCTTCTAGGCCACAATAGTTGCAGTTGTTAGTATAGCTGAATAGGCCAATGACGCCCAACAAGGCAAATAAACCGGACCCACCTCCGGCGGTCCGGTTATCTGGGACGTTGCTCAATAGTTGATGTCTCCAACTCATCAACGGTGAAAGGGGCCTCTGAATATTTGTGATACCATCCTGTCAAGCAATGTCCTGACCTTAATATCAGTCTTGTCAATTAAATAATTATTAATAATTTATCAGGCTTAAATTTTATTTTATGTGTTACAATACGTAAATGCACAAAAAGGGAACGTTCGCAGATTAATATGTTCGGCGGGGAAGATAACACCCATGAATTTTATCGATGAATTTATTAAGAAAGAATCTTCTGCCGGTATTGCGCTCATTTTTGTTACCATTCTTGCTCTTTTACTAAAAAATTCTCCACTTTCACAATTATACGAAGAATTTCTTAATACACCGGTCGAAATTCGATTTGGTGTCTTACAGATAGATAAACCTCTTCTACTCTGGATCAATGATGGACTTATGGCAGTGTTTTTCCTGTTGATTGGATTGGAAGTCAAACGCGAGTTTCTTGAAGGTCATCTGTCTTCTCTCTCCCAGGTTGCATTACCAGGCATCGCTGCCATTGGAGGCATGATGGTGCCCGCACTTTTTTATATCTATTTCAACCAGGATGAACCACTGGGTATGCAGGGATGGGCTATCCCTACAGCGACGGACATTGCCTTTGCTCTTGGTATTCTTTTACTACTTGGAAAACGTATTCCTGTATCGCTGAAAATATTCCTCCTTGCTTTGGCCATAATTGATGACTTGGGCGCCATCCTTATCATTGCAATCTTCTATACTGTTGAGCTGTCCACTTTATCAATAACGATTGCCGCCATGGCCCTGGTATCTCTTGTAATCATAAATCGTATGGGCGTGGTAAAGAAAGCCGCATACTTTATAGTTGGTTGCATACTTTGGGTCAGCGTATTGAAATCAGGAGTGCACGCTACTCTGGCGGGCGTTGCACTGGCCTTCACTATTCCTCTGCGATCAATCGATAAAGACGGTAATAAATTTTCATTATTAAAGTCAATTGAACATGATCTGCATTTCTGGGTCTCCTTTTTCATTCTACCGCTTTTTGCATTCGTAAATGCAGGCGTTGACTTACGCCAGGTTTCTTTTGCATCAATGTCAGGTAGTGTTCCTGTCGGCATTATGGCAGGACTGTTTTTTGGAAAACAAATCGGTGTATTTGTTTTCAGTTGGATAGCTATAAAATTGGGGTATGCAAAATTGCCCGAGGGTAGTAAATGGTTACAGCTTTACGGTGTTTCAGTTTTGACTGGTATTGGCTTCACTATGAGCCTGTTCGTAGACTCACTCGCATTCAAGGACGATACCTTGTTCCAGCATGCCGATAGGCTCGCTATATTACTAGCATCCTTTGCATCTGGCCTGTTCGGTTACCTCATATTAAAGTTTTCTCGCGGTTGCACCAACCAATAATTGAGCAATGCAGATATTGTTTTGTTGCTTATTCTTTTTTCTTGGTATCCTCGGCCGCTTCATCCTCACCGGCCGAAGCCTTGATTTCGAATTCAGTCTTTACGGGCGCTACGTCTTTCTCAACCTCGTCGGCAGTCTCTTGGGGCTGGTCTGCTGCGGTTTTTTTAACAGATGCTTCGGAAGGCGTCTGCGTTTCTTTGACAGGGTCGACCGCTGGCGCGGGCTTTTTGGACGCTTTTGTTTCGGTCTCCGCGAGGTCTGTTTTCTTGGCCGCCTTCTTCTTAGGGGCTGTTTTCTTGGGCGCCGACGTTTTGGCCTTTTGGGTGGTTTTCTTTTTGGCAGGCGCTGGTGAAATCAACTCCACCAAAGAAATCGGAGCAGCATCACCCGGCCGTCTGCCTATTTTGACGATCCGTGTATACCCCCCGGCAACGGATTCAAAGCGTTTGGGCGCCTCTTCAAAGACCTTGTGGACAACATCCTTTTCCCGTACAATCGACAAGGCCTGTCGTCGGGCATGCAGATCCCCTTTTTTAGCCAATGTGATGATATGGTCCGCCCAGTGCCGCAGTTCCTTTGCCTTGGCATCCGTCGTCTGTATACGATCATATTTGAACAAGGAGGTTACCATGTTTCGAAACATGGCCTTCTTGTGACTGCTCGTCATGTTCAATTTTACACCTGATTTTCGATGTCTCATTTTACTGTTTAATCTCCTTCCTCTTCATCTTCCACAGGCGGAATAAACCCATCCAGCTTCATCCCCAAGGATAACCCCATCTCGGTCAATACTTCCTTGATTTCGTTCAAGGATTTTCTGCCGAAATTTTTTGTCTTCAACATTTCAGCTTCGGATTTCTGCACAAGCTGGTAAAGCTTCAAAATCTCGGCATTTTTCAAACAATTGGCACTCCGGACGGAAAGTTCGAGTTCTTCGACACTGCGATAAAGATTCTCGTTGAACTTGGGTTTGTGCTGTTCTTCTGCCGACTCGTCCGGATCTGGTTCAAGCGCCTCATCGAAATTGATGAAAATCGTCATTTGCTCCTTGAATATCTTTGCGGCATATGCCACGGCATCTTCCGGAATGACGCTGCCGTCCGTCCAGACTTCCAGGGTAAGTTTATCGTAATCGGTTCGCTGGCCAACCCGTGCGTTACCAACCACGTAATTGACCCGTTTAACCGGTGAAAACACAGCATCGATAGGAATGGTTCCAGCGGGTGCTTCCTCGTCCTTATTCGATTCGGACAGGGAATAACCCTTGCCGATGTTAACCGTCATGGTCATCTTCAATTCGCCCTTCTCGGACAATGTCGCGATATGATGATCCAGATTGAGGATTTCGACCTTGCCGTCACCGCTGATAATATCACCGGCAGTTACCGTTCCCTTACCCGAAGCATCGATGGAGACGGTCCTGGGTTTGGTTCCGGCCATTTTCAAGCGAACTTCCTTTAAATTCAAAATGATTTCCGAAACATCTTCGAGAACGCCCGGGATGGTGGTAAACTCGTGCATCACGGATTCGAATTTAACCGCTACGATGGCAGCGCCATGAAGGGATGAAAGGATGATTCGCCTCAATGAATTCCCGATGGTTATACCGAAGCCCCTTTCCAGGGGCTCGCAGACAAATTTACCATACGATGGCGTACTGTCTACTTCGACCTTTTTTGGCTTTATCATCGCTTGCCAGTTCATGAACATAATGTCATTTGAAGTCATTATTTGTCTCCAGATTATCTTGAAATCGTTGTCGATTTTATTTGGAGTAGAGCTCTACGATAAGCTGTTCCTGTATCGGCATGGCAATGTCTTCCCGAACAGGAAACGCTTTTACCGTTCCTTTTAGATTTTCTTTTTCCAGATCGAGCCACTGGGGAATACCTCTCCGAACCACCGCATCCATGGAATCATTTATCGCTTGAATGTTTTTGCTCTTTTCTCTGAGTTCGATAACGTCTCCGACATTCAGCAGATATGAAGGAATGTTGACCTTCTTTCCGTTCACCAGAAAATGGTTGTGACGAACGAAATGGCGACCCTGTGTTCTTGAATTCACCAAACCCAGACGATACACAACATTATCAAATCTGCGTTCGAGTGAAACAAGAAGATTGGTTCCGGTGATGCCTTTCTGATGATCTGCGCGACCGAAAAAAATGTGGAACTGTTTTTCGGAAAGACCGTACATCCGTTTCACCTTCTGCTTTTCACGCAGTTGGATACCATAATCCGATGTTTTCCCTCTGCGCCGCTGGCCGTGATCACCCGGAGCATAGCTCCGTCGATCAAAAGCGCATTTATCCGAGTAACAGCGGTCACCTTTAAGAAACAATTTTATATTCTCGCGTCTGCAGATCCTGCAGACGGCTCCACAATATCGTGCCAAATTATCCTCCTTTATACCCGGCGTCTTTTGGGCGGACGACACCCGTTATGGGGAATCGGCGTCACGTCTTTTATGAGAAGGATATTAAACCCCGCCGCCTGAAGTGATCGCAATGCTGATTCCCTGCCCGCACCGGGTCCTTTTACATAGACCTCGACACTTCGCATGCCATGCTCCATGGCTTTTTTCGCTGCGTCCTCGGCGGTCAGTTGAGCGGCAAAAGGCGTACTCTTCCGAGATCCCTTGAAACCATGGACGCCCGAGCTGGACCAGGCAACCACGTTACCCCCCTGATCGGTGATTGTTACGATGGTGTTGTTGAAAGTGGACTGAATGTGCACAACCCCGCTGGAGATGTTTTTCTTCTCTTTCTTTTTGGTTCGCGTTTTTCTCGGCATGAATAATATCCCACCTTAATGGTCTTGTTACGTGTTATTATTTTTTCTTGGCGCCGCCCTTTTTCTTGACGGCGGAACGTTTGGGCCCCTTGCGTGTCCGCGCATTCGTACTGGTACGTTGTCCGCGAACCGGCAATGATTTTCGATGGCGCAGACCACGGTAACAACCTAGATCCATGAGTCGCTTAATATTCATAGATACTTCGGTTCGAAGTGTTCCTTCTACCTTGCAGTCACTGTCTATGACCTTTCGAATGTTATTTATTTCAGACTCTGACAGATTATCTGTTTTGGTATCCGGACTGATATTGAGCTGGGACAAGATCCTGCTCGATGTGGTTCTACCAATACCATAAATGTATGTCAGGCCTATTTCTATACGTTTACCTTTAGGTAAATCTACGCCAGCAATTCGTGCCAAAGCCTATCCTCCTCTATCCTTGCCGCTGTTTATGCCGTTTGTTCGTACATATAACGCGCACGACACCTTTCCGACGAATGATTTTACAGTTATTGCACATTTTTTTTACCGATGCCCTGACTTTCATGTGTGCATCTCCTTATTCTTTTCCATGTGACCCATTCGATTGTAATGGTCGAGTTACAGAACGGTGAAGCTAAATTTCCATCCGCAGGCAACCGTATCATTTGGACCGATACGTAATTCTCCCACGTGTCAGGTCATAAGGCGAAAGCTCCACAGTCACCTTGTCACCGGGTAGAATTTTAATGAAATGCATACGCATCTTTCCAGAAATATGCGCCAGAACCTGGTGTTTGTTTTCAAGCTCGACCTTGAACATTGCATTCGGTAAGGTCTCGAGCACAATGCCTTCAACTTTGATTGCCTCTTCTTTGGGCATATTGCCTCATCCTTTTATTGACTTAATTTACCGCTCTACCCTATCGTCTGCCCTTGATGCCGCCCTTTTTCAAAAAGCCTTCATAATGGCGTGTGAGCATATGAGACTCGATTTGCGATATCGTATCGATAGCCACACCGACAACAATCAAAAGCGCCGTACCACCAAAATAAAAAGGCACATTGAATTTGGTGATCAATATGGAAGGCAACACACATACCACCGACACGTAAATCGCACCCCCTAGTGTGATACGGGTAAGGACTCTGTCGATATAGTCGGCGGTACGTTTTCCCGGACGGATGCCGGGTATATAACCGCCTTGTTTTTTCATGTTGTCCGCGACATCCACCGGGTTAAATGTGACCGCGGTGTAAAAATAGCAGAAGAAAAAGATAAAACCGACAAACAACAGCTGGTACAACCAATTCCCGGGCCGCATGGAGTCGGCAATGCTCTTTACCCACGGTATGGCGATAAAACTGGCTATGGTAGCCGGAAACATGATGATGGATGATGCAAAGATGGGCGGTATCACACCGGAAGTATTAACCTTTAGCGGAAGGTGCGTACTCTGTCCGCCGTACATCCTGCGACCCACGACCCGTTTGGCATACTGCACCGGTATCCGGCGTTGACCCTGCTCGATAAAAACGATGAAGCCAATGACCGCCACCATCAAAACAAGTATCAGCAGTACCGCGAAAATACCCATCTCGCCGGTTGATACCAAGCGGAATGTATTAGCGATGGCGATGGGCATTCTGGCTACAATACCAGCAAAAATAATAAGGGATATACCGTTTCCAATCCCACGTTCCGTAATCTGCTCACCCAACCACATGATAAAGGCGGTTCCGGAAGTCAGGGTAATCACCGTCATGAGCCGGAAGCTCCATCCCGGATCGATGACAACCTGAGCCCCACCCGGTGAAGCCATGCTCTCGAGACCGACACTGATACCGAATCCCTGAATGATACTCAGGACAACCGTCCCGTAACGCGTGTACTGCGTGATCTTTTTTCGTCCTTGTTCACCTTCCTTGGAAAGCCGCTCGAGGTGCGGCACGACAACGGTCAGCAGCTGCAGAATGATGGAGGCGCTGATGTAGGGCATGATGCCGAGGGCGAAAACGGACAGCCGCTCCAGGGCGCCGCCGGAAAACATGTCGAACAATCCCAGCAGGGTTCCTTGTGCTTTGGCAAAAAAAGAGGCCAGTGCCACGGTATCGATCCCGGGTGTGGGAACATGCACTCCGATCCGGTAAACGGTCAGAAGCGCCAGGGTATAAAGAATGCGCTTTTTAAGCTCAGGAATCTTGAATATGTTCTGGAATCCGCTACCTATCATTATACAACCTCTACGTTTCCGCCCGCAGCTTCGATTTTTTGTTTTGCACTTTTGCTGATTGCGTTCACCTTGATGGTCAACGGATAGTCAAGATCTCCGTGACCGAGTAGCTTGATACCGTCGCGTTCGCCCTTTACGAGTCCGCAACCCACCAGAACGATTTCGTCCACAACACTGCCACTCGCAAACCGTTTCAAATCCCGAATGTTTATCGTCGCGATTTTCTTAGCAAATATATTGGTAAATCCACGCTTGGGAAGTCTTCTGTGGATTGGCATCTGGCCGCCTTCATATCCGGGTCTAACACCACCACCTGAGCGGCTGTTAAACCCCTTGGAGCCGCGCCCTGCGGTTTTCCCGTTACCGGATCCGACCCCCCGGCCTTTTCTGTTCTTGGATTTTTTCGATCCGGCTGCCGGAGAGAGTTCATTTAATCTCATCGCTGTTCTCCTCAACCCTGACTAAATGTGAAACCGCATTGATCATTCCTCGAATGGCGGGTGTGTCCTCTAGCTGCACCGTTCGGTTCATTTTTCTGAGTCCCATCCCGTACAACACCCTGCGATGTTTTACGGGCCGGCCTATCATACTCTTGACCAGGGTTATATTTAATTTCTCGACCATGAATTTTTCCTCGATTTATAAATCTTCAACAGATATCCCCCGCCTGGCAGCGACCTGCTCGCGGCTTTGGAGTTGCTGAAGCCCCTCGATTGTCGCTTTGACAATGTTGTGGGGGTTGTGAGAGCCCAGACACTTGGTAAGGATATTCTGTACACCGGCCGCCTCCAGAACGGCCCGGACGGCACCGCCCGCGATCACACCGGTACCTTTGGCTGCAGGGGCAAGGAGCACTCTCCCGGCGCCGTATTTTCCAACAACCTGAAAAGGAATGGTTCCTTCGATCAGTGCCACCTCGGACATGTTCTTCTTCGCCTTTTCAACGCCTTTCCTGATGGCTTCCGGGACCTCCCCGGCCTTTCCAAGACCATACCCGACATTGCCATCACCATCGCCAACAACGACGATGGCACTGAAACTGAACCTGCGCCCGCCCTTGACAACTTTGGCGACCCGGCTGATATGAACAACCTTGTCTATTAATTCGCTATCTTCCTTATCTTTTCTGAACAAGGGGTTGCCTCCTTACGTTTATGGCTTCTAAAACACCAGACCTGCATCTCTGGCGCCTTTTGAAACAGCCTTCACTCGGCCGTGATATTTAAATCCGTTGCGGTCAAAAACGACTTGTTTAACACCTTTCTCGATCGCCCTTTCGCCCAGAATCTTGCCGATATGTTCTGCCGCTGCAACCTTGCTTTCAAATCTTGGCTGCTCCCTGAGCACTTTCTCCAGACTGCTTGCAGCCGCCAGCGTCCGCCCGCTGACATCATCGATCAGTTGCACATATATATGCTTTGAACTTCGGAATACACTAATGCGCGGCTTCTGGTCGGTACCGCTCAGGTGCTTTCGAATCCGTTTTTTTCTTTTCATGCGTGATAATTTGTTTTTATTTGTTGCGCCCATTTTATCGTCCTAAGTCGTTTCCTGTTATTTGGTTCCCGTTTTACCTGCTTTACGCTGCACGTACTCTTCTGCGTACTTGATGCCTTTCCCCTTGTAGGGTTCCGGTGGTCTCAACTGACGGATTGACGCGGCCGTGCGTCCCAGCAATTCCTTGTCTATGGCAAATAGTTTCAGGATATTGTTTTTCTCCGATGTGGCGGATACGCCTTCCGGAAGATCAAACGTCAATGGATTCGAAAAACCGAGATTAAAAACGATGCTTTTGCCTCTTAGCTCGGCTCGATAGCCGATGCCATTGATTTCAAGAACCCTCTCAAACCCAGTGCTGACGCCGGTCACCATGTTCATCACCAAGCTTCGGGTCAAACCCTGCAATGCGCGGTTCTCTTTGTTTTCAGCGAGCATCGTGACATGAATGACGTTGTCGGCGATCTCCAGGTCAATGGCCCGGTGAATTTCTCTCTTGAGGCTTCCCTTGTCACCCTGGACGGTCAGCACTTTGTCTTTGTAGCTAATTTTTGCTTTATCTGGAACCGGAATCGGTTTTTTCCCAACTCGAGACATGGGGATCCTCCGCTGTCACTTTTACGTTATTTGAGACTTCGTTAACGTCCGTGGATGGAGCGCTTGTATCATCACAACGGCTACCAGACATTGCAGATAATCTCTCCACCAATATTCTTTGCCCTGGCATGCTTGTCCGTCATAATCCCTTTGGACGTCGATAAAACGGCAATACCCAATCCATTGTAAACCGGCTTGATGTCTTTGCCCTTCATATAGACTCTTTTGCTCGGTTTGCTTACACGGTCTAGTCGTAGAATCGAGTGTTCTTGTTTTTCGTTGTATTTCAAATAAACCCGCAACACACCCTGTTTGTTGTCCTTGACGAATTTATAGTTGCGGATATAGCCCTCGTCTTTCAATACTTTTGCCAATTCGAATTTCATCTTGGAACCGGGTATGTCGACACTATTGAACTTTGCCTTGCCGGCATTCCGAACCCTGGTCAGCATATCGGCAATTGGATCGCTCATCGCCATTGTCTTCTCCTATCCCTTCTAAGCCATCAGGCAGTGTGCCTGTTGAAACCGAAGATTTCGATGCCCAGCACCGAAACCGTGCCAGTTACCAGCTAGACTTAACAACGCCTGGTAGTTTTCCCTGTGATGCAAAATTGCGAAAACAGATTCTGCAGATACCAAATTTTCGAATAAAAGCACGGGGCCTGCCACAAATCGGGCATCTGTTATAGCCCCTAACCTTGAATTTCGGTTTTGCGGTCGCTTTGTTTCTTAGCGCTGTTTTTGCCAAATCATCCTCCTCGTCAATAAAATCGTTATACGATTTTATGGGACGCGACTTTATCGCTCCAAAGCGAAAAGTCCGATATAGTCGGTTCTCGTAAAAAGTTTAAATTTAAGGCATGCAAGTTTTGTAATCATGAGGCGTACTCGTTGTACGTTGAATGATTGCAAAATGCAGCACAACGTAGAAGTTGGGCTTTTTACGAGAACCGTCAATTTTTAAAAGGCATCCCGAGCTTTTTTAAAAGCTCTTTCCCTTCTTCATCTGTTTTTGCGGTTGTAACGATTGTGATGTTCATGCCCTTGATTTTATCGATCTTATCGTAATCGATTTCAGGAAATATTATCTGTTCCTTGATGCCCAGAGAATAATTACCTCTGCCGTCCATGGCCTTTCCCGAAACACCTCTGAAATCGCGAACACGCGGCAAGGCGATATTGACCAGTTTGTTCAAAAAATCGAACATGCGTTGCTTTCGAAGGGTCACCATGCATCCAATGGGCATACCGGTTCTGAGCTTAAAGGCCGCAATCGACTTTTTGGCTCGTGTTATCACCGGTCGTTGACCGGCAACTGCCGTGAGCTCTTCTACAGCGGAATCGAGCACCTTGATGTTTTGGATCGCCTCACCCATACCGATGTTCAGTACTATTTTTTCCAGCTTGGGTACCTGCATGATATTACTGTACTTAAAGGTGTCTATCAGGGCCGGTATGACTTCTTTTTGATAATATGTTTTCATCTCTGACATTTACGTTTTCCTCGATCTGAGATCTCCCTGTTTGATTGAAGTGTCTGAAAAGTTCTCAGGACAGATGCGATCAAAAACTGAATGAGATCCCGGGTTATGCATCAATAATTTCATTGCATTTTCTGCATGATCGCACTTTTTTTCCGTCATCCAGCCGTCTCATCTGGATGCGAACCGGGCTCAGACACTTGCTGCACATCAGCATCACATTCGACCACGGCACAGTTGCTTCGCTTTCAACGATACCACCCTGGCGATTTTTTGCAGTTGGACGGGTATGTCGCTTGACCACATTAATGTTCTCGACGAGAATTCGATCCTTCTTCCTATCGACTTTCAACACTTTGCCAATTTTGCCTCTATCTCTACCGACAATGACCTTAACCTTGTCATCCTTTTTTATATGACACTTGTCTCTAAACATATCCTCGTCTCCAAAAGCCGATCGGATTACAGAACTTCAGGCGCCAATGATACAATTTTCATAAATCGCTTGGCGCGCAATTCTCTCGCAACCGGTCCAAAAATACGTGTCCCGATCGGTTCTTTCTGTGCGTTGATTAAAACCGCGGAGTTATCATCAAATCGAATAAAAGACCCGTCCGGTCTTCTGATTTCCTTTTTCGTACGAACAACAACTGCCTTGAGAACATCGCCCTTTTTGACCTTTGCATTGGGGATGGCTTCTTTGACCGAAACGACAATAATGTCGCCGATGCTCGCATACCGCCTTCTGGAGCCCCCAAGGACCTTGATACAGTAGAGCACCCTGGCACCTGAGTTGTCCGCTGCGGTCAATTTTGTTTCCGCCTGAATCATCTTTGCATTCCTTTATATCAAACAGCTTTTTTTACAATCCTGGCAATCCGCCATCTTTTGTTCTTGCTCAAAGGCCTTGATTCCGTCATCAACACCTCGTCCCCGATCCGGCATTGGTTGGTTTCGTCATGAGCCGAAAACGTATTGCGTTTGCGAATATATTTTTTGTAAAGATGGTGTTTCACGAGCCTTTCGACCTGGACCGTTACCGTCTTGTCCATTTTATCACTTACGACCGTTCCAACTTGTTGTCTTTTCATTCCTGTTGTTTTCATAGCAGATTTTATCGCCTATTTCTGGTTTTGGTTTTGTGTTTCACGAATAATGGTCATGACGCGCGCGATATCGGATTTGGTCTGCTTTAACTTGGTTGGGTTCTCAATCTGTCCAATGCCATGTTGAAAGCGAAGGTTAAACAATTCCTCTTTCAAATCCGTCAGTTTCTGCTGCCGCTCGTGGGAGCTGAGATCCCTAATTTCTTTGGCTTTCATTGGCTCACACTCCTTTCCACAAATTTTGTTTTAACGGAAAGTTTATGCGCTGCGAGCCGAAGCGCTTCTTTGGCAAGATCTCTGGGAACACCCGCCATCTCATATAGGATTCTTCCCGGCCGGATAACCGCAAGCCACCCTTCAGGAGCGCCTTTGCCTTTGCCCATACGAACTTCAGCCGGCTTTTTGGTGAAGGATTTGTCGGGGAATATACGTATCCATAGCTTTCCGCCTCTCTTGACGTGGCGCGTCATGGCAATTCGGGCAGCTTCAATCTGTTTGTTGCTGATCGTGCCGCACTCGATGGCCTGCAGACCAAACTCCCCGAAATTGAGCTGGCCTCCCCTTCGGGCCAGTCCCCTCATTTTGCCTTTTTGTTTTTTTCGATACTTAACCTTTTTAGGGCTCAGCATGGTTTATCTCCTGTTAAAGGGCTTCGAAGCAATTTCTCTAAATTTTATTGCGACTACGTTCGCCCTAAATTGCATTTATTGTTTTCGGCTGGCTAGGCATGACCCAGTTCTGTATCCTGCTTGCTCAGTATCTCGCCCTTGAAAATGAAGACCTTAATACCGATCAGCCCGTAAGTGGTTTTGGCTTCAGTAAAGCCATAGTCGATGTCCGCTCTCAGGGTATGCAGGGGAACCCTGCCCTCTTTGTACCATTCTCTTCTGGCCATCTCGGCACCACCCAATCTTCCGGAACAGATAATTTTGACACCCTGTGCGCCGAATCGCATGGCTGAAGACACACCTCTTTTCATGGCCCTTCTAAAGGCAACACGACGCTCAATCTGCAAGGCCACGTTTTCAGCCATAAGTTGCGCATCGACCTCAGGTTTTCGAACTTCTTGAATATCGATGAGAACTTCCTGGGAAATCAGCGCTTCCAGATCCCGCTTGAGTTGCTCTATTTCGGAACCTTTTTTCCCAATCACTATCCCGGGCCTGGCAGTAAATATGCGCAGGCGTACACGCTTGGCAGATCTTTCGATTTCTATGCGGGAGATCCCTGCATGGTACAGTTTCTTCTTGATAAACTTACGAATTTTATGATCTTCGAGGATATAATCCGAATATTTCTTCCCGGCATACCATCTGGAATCCCATGTTTTAACGATCCCTAATCTCATTCCAATCGGATTTACTTTCTGACCCAAGCTCGTACCTCCTTTTTAAGAAGCCTTTTCAGCCAAAACGACTGTTATATGACTGGACCGTTTCAATATTCTGGCACCACGCCCCCGTGCCCTGGCCCGAAATCTCTTCAATGAAGGACCCTGATCGACAATGAGGTTTCGAATCACCAGGGAATCGACATCGATACCGTGATTGCTGTCGGCATTTGCAGCGGCCGAGCGAACCGTTTTTTCCACAAGACCGGCCGCTTTTTGGGGCATGTACTTCAGCATGCTCAATCCGGCTTCTACCGGTTTTCCTTTGATAACGTCCGCTAATTTTCTGACTTTCTGGGGCGAAATACGAACGTATTTGCTTACCGCCTTGACCTCCATTACCGAAACTCCCTTTTAAAAAGTGTTATCTTCTTAACTTCGACTTCTTGTCTCCGGCGTGACCGTAATACGTCCGCGTCGGTGAAAATTCACCCAGTTTGTGACCGACCATGTTTTCGGTAACGAAAACCGGAATAAATTTTTTCCCGTTATGAACCGCCAGCGTTATGCCCACCATTTCGGGAATGACCGTCGATCGCCGGGACCAGGTCTTGATGACCTGATTGCTCCTGGATGATTGAGCCATCTCCACTTTGTTCATTAAACTCTGGTCGATGAAAGGACCTTTTTTTAAAGACCGTGGCATAGATTCTCCTGAACTGTGATATTTTTCCGTTTGCTCCCGTTGCAAGCCTGCTAAAAGGCAAGGCTGCAAACTGTCTATCTTTTGGTACGTCTCTTGACGATAAACCTGTCGGTTCGTTTATTATTCCGGGTTCGGTAGCCCTTGGTCGGCACACCCCATGGTGTACATGGGTGCCGTCCACCAGACGAGCGGCCTTCACCGCCACCCATGGGATGATCTACCGGGTTCATGGCTACGCCCCGCACCTTGGGTCTCTTTCCGAGCCATCGTTTACGACCGGCTTTGCCCAAATCGATATTTTCATGGGTCACATTGCCAACCTGTCCGACCGTTGCCATACAACGCAGCAATACCATCCGAACCTCGCTGGAGGGCAGTTTGACCAGCGCATAACGATCTTCCTTGGCCATGAGCTGAGCGTACGTGCCTGCACTACGGACGATTTGTCCACCCTTGCCGAGACGCAGTTCAATGTTATGGATGTGCGTACCCAGCGGAATATTTTTCAAAGGAAGCGTGTTACCCGGTTTGATATCGGCCTCGGGCCCTGACATCACTTCATCACCCACAGAGAGATTCAACGGAAAAAGTATATAGCGCTTTTCACCATCCGCATACTGCAGAAGTGCAATCCTGGCACTCCGATTCGGGTCGTATTCAATTGAAGCGACTTTGGCAGGAATGCCTATCTTGTCTCTCTTGAAATCGACAATCCGGTAATTTCGTTTGTGACCACCCCCGCGATGACGGCACGTAATACGCCCGTTTGCGTTCCGCCCCCCACTCTTTTTGATGATTCTCAGCAAACTTTTTTCGGGTTTGGTCTTGGTTATCTCTTCAAACGAAGCATATGATTGAAATCGACGCCCCGGTGATGTCGGCTTGACTCTTCTTGTAACCATACCTATCTCCATGACCGGGTTCTTAACGAACCCTCTGATTTAAAGTTTTAACTTTTAAGTTTTAAGTTCAGGCTAACAGCAGAATACCACCCTGAAACCTAACACCTAAAACTTAAAACCGCTTCTCTATACCCCTTCAAAAAAATCGATTCTCTCGCCCGGCATCAGTTTTACGATCGCTTTTTTCCAGTCCCTGCGTTTGCCGACAACGCGGCCCCGCTGCTTAACTTTGCCTTTAATCTGCATCGTGCGAACATCGGCCACCCTGACATTGAAAATCTTTTCGATGGCCCTTCTGATTTCGACGCGGTTTGCCCGACGATCGACCTCAAAGGACACCTGGTTATGATCTTCTTTCTGAATACTGGTTTTCTCGGTAATCAGGGGTCGAATGATGATCTCGTACTGTATCATTAGAGCAACCTCCCTTCGATTGCCTTTACAGAAGCTTCAAGCAGGACGAGGGTCTTGTGCTTCAGAATATCATAGACATTGAGCCCCTCGAATCGCATCACTGTGAATTTGGACATATTTCTCGAGGAAAGTTCTAGATTTTCGTTCTTCTGGTCGGTAACGATCAGCGCGTTCTCCATGTTCAGATTTCCGGCGATCTCCGAAAAAGCCTTGGTCTTGATCCGATCAAGATCAAACTGGTCCAGAATCAAAATATTCTCATCTTTTAATTTACTGCTCAAGGCCATTTTGAGGGCCAGTTTTCTTACTTTTTTGGGCACCTTGTAGGCCCATGATTTCGGTTTCGGGCCGAAAGCGACGCCACCGCCTCTCAACAGCGGTGATTTGATATTGCCCCTTCTCGCTCTGCCGGTTCCCTTTTGCCGAAACAATTTTCTCCCGCTTCCTGTCACATCGGATCTGTGTTTGGTGGAAGCAGACCCAGCGCGTCTGTTGGCCAATTGCATGGTGACGACGTCATGCAGAACGTTTTTTTTCACCGGCACATTGAATATCTCATCGTTCAACTCTACCTGTGAAACTTTTTTACCTGAACTATTGATTACATCGACGACAGCCATGAATTTCCTCGGTTCTTATTTTGCAAATTTCGGTTTTCGAATGGTAACAAATCCTGAATTGTGTCCGGGTACTGCCCCCCTCAAGAGGATGAGGTTCTCTTTGGGCCTGATATCAACGATTTCAAGGTTCCGGACTGTCTTTCTATCTTGCCCGTAATGTCCGGGCATTTTCTTGCCTCTGATGACCTTGGCCGGCCATGCACTGCATCCAATGGATCCGGGTATCCTGTGGCTATGGCTTCCGTGGGTCTTCTTTCCACCATGAAATCCATGTCTTTTGATAACCCCGGCGAAACCGCGTCCTTTGGAGGTCCCGGTCACCTCTACACGTTCACCGATAGTGAACATCTCTACGGTCACCTTCTGACCTGGGTTGAATTCTTGCGGATTTTCAACCGACACCTCTTTGAGAACCCGGACAGTCACCGCCCCGCTCTTTTGAAGGTGTCCCTTCAGTGGCCGGTTGGTTCGTTTTTCTTTTTTTCTCCAAAACCGAGCTGCAGCGCGTTGTATCCATCCATTTCGACGGTTTTAACCTGCGTGACGACACAGGGCCCCGCCTCGACAACCGTTACGGGTATGGAGGTACCTTGTGGAGAAAACTGTCGGGTCATGCCCAATTTTTTTCCTATTAAGCCTTTACACATAATTCAAAACCATTCCTATGATTCGGTTATCCCTGTTGCCTGATACGTCTGATCTACCGTGTCTACTGAACGATACGGTTCAAACGGGTATGCCATGGTTTCGCTACAACTTGATCTCTACATCCACGCCTGGAGAAAGGTCCAGCTTCATCAAGGCGTCAACCGTCTGCTGTGTCGGCTCTAAGATATCGAGCAGCCGCTTGTGTGTTCTCATTTCAAATTGTTCTCGCGATTTCTTGTCGATATGGGGAGAACGGAGAACACAATATTTATTGATCGTGGTGGGGAGTGGTATCGGCCCAACGACCTTAGCGCCGGTTTTTCTGGCAGTGTCCAATATATCTGCAGCAGATTGATCGAGCAGCTTGTGGTCATATGCTTTGAGCCTGATTCTTATCTTTGAATTCATCATCATGATTCGGTCTCTCTCGTTATTCGATTATTTCGCTTACCACTCCGGCACCAACCGTTCGACCACCTTCACGTATGGCGAACCTGAGCTCTTTTTCCATTGCGATGGGCGTGATCAGTTCGGCTGTTATCGTGACGTTGTCCCCGGGCATGACCATCTCGACGCCCTCGGGTAGATCCAGGATCCCGGTCACATCCGTTGTCCGAAAATAAAACTGCGGCCGGTATCCATTGAAAAACGGCGTATGACGGCCACCCTCTTCCTTGCTCAATATGTATACTTCCGCCTTGAACTTCGTGTGCGGCGTTATCGATCCCGGTACCGCCACAACCTGGCCTCGCTCTACCTCGTCACGCTTGGTGCCACGCAGCAAAACCCCGATGTTGTCCCCCGCACGTCCTTCATCCAACAGCTTGCGGAACATTTCCACTCCCGTGCACACCGTCTTCTGGGTCGGTCGAATCCCCACGATTTCCACTTCGTCGCTCACATGCACGATGCCACGCTCCACGCGCCCCGTTACCACCGTGCCGCGACCCGATATGCTGAACACATCCTCTATCGGCATCAAAAACGGCTTGTCGATGTCTCGCTTGGGCTCCGGTATAAAACTGTCGATGGCATCCATGAGCTCGAAAATACACTTGGCATCCTCACTGTCGGGATCGTCGCTCTCCAACGCCTTTAACGCGCTGCCGCGAATGATCGGGCGTGTCGTCCCCCGGAAACTCGTATTTGTCCAACAGCTCCCGAAGCTCCAACTCCACCAGCTCCACCAGTTCCTCATCGTCCACCATGTCACATTTGTTCAAAAACACCACGATCGTTGGAACCCCAACCTGACGTGCCAGCAATATGTGTTCCCGGGTCTGGGGCATCGGTCCATCATCCGCACCGACCACCAGGATGGCACCGTCCATCTGTGCCGCTCCCGTAATCATGTTCTTTATGTAATCAGCGTGGCCCGGACAATCCACATGCGCGTAATGCCGGTTCGCCGTCTGGTATTCCACGTGAGCCGTCGCGATCGTGATCCCCCGCTCTTTCTCCTCGGGTGCCTTGTCGATCTGATCAAACGGTACAAAATCCGCCAAACCTTTCAAACCGGCATGTTTGGTTATCGCCGCTGTCAAGGTCGTCTTGCCGTGATCGATATGGCCTATCGTTCCTACGTTTACATGCGGCTTGGTTCGATTAAACTTTTCCTTTGCCATCTTCTTCACCCTCCCCTTTTCTTTTTTGATCGGTTCAACACACCTGACCGTGAGACTTTATACCTTCGATTGGTTTGGTAACGTCGCTACCAGCGATAATGTGCGAACGCTTTATTGGCATCGGCCATCTTGTGCGTATCTTCTTTTTTCTTGACGGTTGCTCCCCGGTTGTTGGCTGCATCCAGAAACTCTCCAGCTAGCTTTCCCGCCATTCCTTTTTCTGAACGACTGCGGGCATAGTTGATCAACCAGCGAAGCGCCAAGGCCGTTCTGCGCGAAGGCCTGATCTCCGTGGGAACCTGGTACGTCGATCCGCCCACCCGCCGCGACTTGACCTCGATCATGGGACGGGTGTTGTCCACCGCCTGCTCAAACACCTTCAGCGGTGGCTTACCCGTTTTCTCTTCTATGATACCAAACGCACCATAGAGAATTGACTCTGCAGTACTTTTTTTGCCATCCCGCATTATGCACGCAATGAATTTCGATACCAGCTGGCTGTTAAATCTGACATCTGGAATGATAACGCGTTCCGGTACTTCTCTTCGTCTTGGCATCCTCTAAATCCTTTTGGTTCGAACCGTAATCTGGAATCTTTACCTATTTGGGCTTCTTGGCACCGTATTTGGACCTGCCCTGTTTTCTTTCCGCCACCCCCAGTGTGTCGAGCGTGCCCCTCACAATATGGTAACGAACACCGGGAAGGTCCTTGACACGTCCACCGCGTACCAGAACAACTGAATGTTCTTGCAAGTTGTGACCGATACCCGGGATATAGGCCGTTACCTCTATTCCGGTTGTCAACCTAACCCTGGCGACTTTCCGCAGTGCCGAATTCGGTTTCTTGGGCGTTGAGGTGTAAACACGGGTGCAGACACCTCTCTTTTGGGGTGCCCGTTTCAGCGCCGGTGTATTGGTTTTTTTAATGACCCTCTTGCGACCCTTCCTGACTAGCTGGTTGATGGTTGGCATACGCTCCTCATTTGATTCATATGGTCTTAAACTGATAATATTTTGAAACGCGCTGCAACAATTTCACAAGCTCCGTCGAGTCACAGCGGGGGAACATTTAAGCGAACGGGTATCTTCAGCAAAATATGCGGCATCACACAAAAGAGAATTAGTATACATTTTGCCTGGTACTGTCAAGCATTTTATCCAACTTTTATATGAAATCGCTGCTTATTTTTAATGCATCCCGAATATCCGCCAAACCTTGTCGACACGTACCCTGCAGCAAGCCATGGGAAATGCGCCCGCTATTGCCGTTCAGCCTGCTCGATTTCGACATCCCGGTAGATCTTCAAACCGGTTCCAGCAGGTATGATTCTTCCCATGATCACGTTTTCTTTCAGACCCCGCAAGTTGTCAACCGCCCCGGAAATACTCGCTTCGGTTAGAACCTTGGTCGTCTCCTGGAAAGAGGCCGCCGAAATGAAGCTTTCCGTACTCAGTGAAGCCTTGGTAATACCCAGAATCAAAGGTTCTGCCACGGCAGGTCTGCCGCCCTTTTCGACAACCGCTCGATTGGCCGTCTCAAAGATGTGTTTATCGACCTGCTCTTCGACGATAAAATCGGTGTCACCGATCTCACGAACCTTTACCCGGCGCATCATCTGCCGGACGATCACCTCGATGTGCTTGTCGTTGATACGAACACCCTGCAGCCGGTAAACTTCCTGCACTTCGTCCACGAGGTATCTTGCAAGCGCAACTTCACCCTTGATATTCAAGATATCCTGGGGGATGGCCGAACCACCGATCAACGGCTCACCGGCACGAACATAATCACCCTCATAGACATTGATGTGTTTTCCACGGGGTATCAGGTATTCCTTTTTCTCGCCCACATCCACCGGGGCAACCGTAATTTTCTGTTTGCCCTTTTTGGTTCCCTTGGCAATCGAAACATAGCCGTCGATTTCGCTGAGAACCGATATTTCCTTGGGTTTCCTGACTTCGAAAAGCTCGGCAACCCTTGGAAGACCACCGGTAATATCTTTGGTTTTCGTCGTGGCTCGCGGCAACTTGGCAAGCACATCACCGGCCTGGATACTGTCTCCTTCTTCAACCAGAAGAATGGCATTCACAGGCAGTATGTATCTGGCTTGGCCTGTTTTTCGAGGCAGAGAAGCGGTTTTACCCTCCTTGTCCTTGATGGAAATTCTGGGTCTTTCCTCCGCGGTTTTTGATTCGATAACGGTGCGGCTCGATTTACCCGTGACTTGATCCACTTTTTCCTGGAGCGTTTTTCCAAGCGCCAGATCGCCGAACTTGACGGTTCCATTGACTTCCGAAAGAATCGGTGTGGTAAACGGATCCCAGTTAGCGAGCAGATCTCCAGCCTCGACCTTGTCGCCGTCATTGATATCCAGATGAGCGCCGTAGATAACCGGAAACCGCTCTCGCTCACGTCCGCTATCGCTGACAATGGCGAATTCACCGCCCCTTCTGTTCATAACCACGTATTTATTGTTGGCGTTCTTCACGACATCAAGATCGATAAACTTGATCGTACCTTCGACACGTGCACGGATGTCAGCCTGCTCCACCCGCCGGCTCGCCGTACCACCGATATGGAATGTCCGCATGGTCAGCTGTGTGCCTGGCTCACCAATCGACTGAGCGGCCAAGATACCGATAGCCTGCCCCATCTCCACCTTCTTTCCATAGGCAAGATCACGTCCATAGCAGCCTGCGCATACACCATGATCGGACTTGCATGTTAAAACCGAACGGATTTTTGCGCTGGTAATACCCGCGTTCTCGATGAGATCCACAGCGGCCTCGTCAATTTCTTCTCCGGCCTTTATCAACACCTTGTCCGTAAACGG
Source organism: uncultured delta proteobacterium (assembly GCA_963701385.1). Taxonomy (GTDB): domain Bacteria; phylum Desulfobacterota; class Desulfobacteria; order Desulfobacterales; family B30-G6; genus B30-G6. Next base: position 181,141 of record CAVOZW010000009.1, on the reverse strand, counting down.
GTCTATGATGTCTTCGAGCGCCGTCCTTCCCAGAACACGTTCGGACAGGCGTTGTATGACCTCACCGCCCTCCATGAGCGGCTCCACTTCCACGCCCATCATGGTACCGCAGTCTTCTTGCAGGATAATACAATCCTGAGCGACATCGGCCAGCCTACGGGTCAAATAGCCAGAATTCGCAGTCTTAAGCGCGGTGTCCGCCAGACCCTTTCGAGCGCCGTGTGTGGAAATAAAGTACTGCAGAACCGATAGCCCTTCACGGAAATTAGCCGTAATCGGCGTTTCAATGATCTCCCCGGATGGCTTGGCCATCAGACCACGCATTCCGGCAAGCTGCCGCATCTGATCCTTGCTGCCCCTGGCGCCGGAATCCGCCATCATATAAATTGGATTCAAACTTTCCATAACAAGGGGCTTCTTGTCTTCACCCAGCACCGGGTTTCCGTCTTTATCGAGAACCGGGGCGATCTTCATGGAATTCATCATCTCATTGGCGACATCATCCGTCGCCTTGGCCCATATATCGACAACCTTATTGTATTTTTCACCCTGGGTAATGAGACCCTCGGTGTACTGCCGACCGATTTCCGTAACCCGCGTCTCCGCAGCTTTGAGAATGCTCCACTTGGCCTCTGGAATAATCATGGCGTCGATGGAAATGGAAAGCCCCCCTTTGGTGGAATACTTGTAGCCGATATTCTTCAATCGGTCCGCCAGAATAACGGTCGCTTTGGGCCCCAGATTCCTGTAGGCATAATCAACCAGCTTCCTGAGCTCGCTTTTATCCATGACCTTGTTGACGATGCTAAAAGGTATTTCCGGCCGCTTTTCCATTACTTCGAATAAATGAAACATCAGATCGTTGGACATGACAATGCTGCTGACGTCACCCGTATTCATGGCAAACAGCGTCTCGGCATCGGGTTCGTCCAGGTGCAAGATCTCGGTAAGGTCGCGTTTTTTGATCAGGCCGATGTCACCGTCGAATCGTTTGTCGTCACTTTCCGAATAGGCATCAACGAGGCTGATGAAGGCTTCGCCTGCCTGGCTCTTTTTCCGGGCTGTTCGCGCAGATTTCTCGTCGGCTACCATGATATGCCGTAAGCGCATGATGTCTTCTCTGGGCATGATCTCCCAGAGCAGAACCCGGCCAACGGTGGTTTTCACACGCGCACCCGCTATTCGAACGGTTATCGGGGCATGCAGCTCAACGGAACGGGCATCATATGCAGAGCGCACCTCTTCAGGATTTGAAAAAAGCCGTCCTTCCCCCTTGGCACCCGCTATGGAGCGGGTCATATAATAGATGCCGAGAACGATATCCTGACTGGGAACGATAATGGGGCTGCCGTTCGCAGGGGATAGGATATTGTTACTGGAGAGCATCAGGGCACGTGCTTCAATCTGGGATTCAACGGACAGCGGCACATGAACCGCCATCTGGTCCCCATCAAAGTCTGCATTGAAGGCCGTACAAACCAGCGGGTGCAATTGAATCGCCTTGCCCTCGATGAGTATGGGTTCAAAGGCCTGAATACCCAGACGGTGAAGTGTCGGTGCACGGTTGAGAAGCACTGGATATTCTTTAACGACCTCATCAAGGGTGTCCCAGACCTCCGGGACTTCCTTTTCGACCATTTTTTTGGCACTTTTAACGGTTGAAACCAAGCCTTTCTGCTCGAGTCGATAATAAACAAAGGGCTTGAAAAGTTCGAGCGCCATCTTCTTAGGCAAACCGCATTGGTGAAGTCGCAATTCCGGCCCCACCGAAATGACGGTTCGTCCGGAGTAATCCACGCGTTTACCCAAAAGATTCTGTCTAAAACGTCCTTGTTTCCCTTTCAGGGTATCACTGAGAGATTTCAGCGGCCGTTTGTTGGAACCGGTTATGACCCTGCCGTGCCGTCCGTTGTCAAAGAGAACATCCACGGATTCTTGAAGCATTCTTTTTTCATTGCGGACAATAATATCCGGTGCTTTCAGATCCATAAGCCGTTTCAGGCGGTTGTTCCTGTTAATGACCCGACGGTAAAGATCGTTGAGATCGGAGGTTGCAAAACGTCCGCCTTCCAGAGGGACAAGGGGTCGTAAATCCGGAGGCAGCACCGGGATGACATCCATAACCATCCAGACCGGGTTGACCCCGGATCGCCGAAACGAATCGACAATTTTGAGGCGCTTGGAGAGCTTCTGCCGCTTGGCAATCGAGTTTGTGGCCCGGATGTCTTCACGTAGCTGAACATAGAGCGCTTCAAGATCGATCTCCTCCAGAAGCTTCTTGACAGCCTCGGCACCGATGCCTGCCTCAAATTTTGACCCATAAAGCTCCTGGGCTTCGCGGTATTTTTCATCGGTCAGCAACTGGCATTTGGCCAGTTTCGTATCCTTGGGGTCCGTCACGATATAACTGTCGAAATAGAGAACCTTTTCCATGTTTTTCAATGTCAGGTCCAGCAGGTTCCCGATCTTGCTTGGCAGACTCTTTAGAAACCAAATGTGGGATACCGGTGTTGCCAGTGCAATGTGGGCCATCCGCTCCCGCCGCACCTTGGACTGGATGACTTCAACGCCGCATTTTTCGCAAATGACCCCGCGATGCTTCATGCGTTTGTATTTGCCGCAGTTGCATTCATAGTCCTTGGTGGGGCCGAATATTTTTGCACAGAAAAGACCATCACGTTCCGGTTTAAACGTCCTGTAATTGATCGTCTCGGGCTTCTTGATCTCACCGCTGGACCACTGTAAAATCTGCTCGGATGATGCAAGGGATATGCGAACACCGCTGTAAAGCTTCGGGTCTTTGGGCTTGGCAAAAAAATCGTATAATGTATCCATAAGATAATTACCCTTTTTATGCGTTTAAATCATGTGTACCGACTATTAGTTGTTTGGTTCGTCTTCCAAGAGCATCACGTCCAAACCCAAACTCTGCAGCTCCTTGGTCAGAACTTTAAAGGATTCGGGTATGCCGGGTTCCAGCACATTCTGACCTTTTACGATCTTCTCGTACATACGAGTTCTACCGGCCATGTCGTCCGACTTCACGGTAATAAATTCCTGCAGGGCATGTGCTGCGCCATATGCTTCCATGGCCCAGACCTCCATTTCCCCGAGACGCTGGCCCCCGAACTGTGCTTTCCCGCCCAGTGGCTGTTGGGTTACAAGCGAATAGGGCCCGATAGACCTGGCGTGAATCTTGTCGTCTACAAGATGATGCAGTTTTAGCATGTACATGGTTCCCACGGTGATTTTTTCCTTGAAAGGCTCTCCCGTGTGACCGTCAAAGAGTGTCGTCTGCGCCGTCGTGGATAACCCTGCCTCGGCCAGGAGCGCTTTGACCTCGTCCTCTTTGGCCCCGTCAAACACCGGGGTGGCCATGTGAACACCGTTCGCATAACCCTGAACGAAAGTCCTGAGTTCTCCATCATCCATATTTTTGACCATTTTAGTCATGGAAGCGTCGTCAAAGATCCGTTTTATCTTTTCCCGAATCTGATTCATTTCATTGTCTTTCACGAACTGGTTGAGCTGATCACCGAGGCCCTTTGCGACACATCCTAGATGAATTTCCAAAATCTGGCCTACATTCATACGCGATGGCACACCCAATGGGTTGAGAACCATGTCCACGGTTTCGCCATTTTCGAAATACGGCATGTCCTCGACCGGCAGGATTCTCGACACAACGCCTTTGTTACCGTGTCGTCCGGCCATCTTGTCGCCCACGGAGAGCTTGCGCTTCATGGCAACGTAAACCTTGACCATCTTTATGACGCCCGGCGGCATTTCATCGCCTCTTTCATATCGAAGGAGCTTATGTTCGAACTCCTCACGCACGCTTTCCTGTTCTGTGCGATAACGCTCCAGATAATCGTGAACTTTCTCGGTGAGCTCGGCATTGCTCAGAACAATGCCTTCAAAATGAGCAACAGGAATGTCTTTCAACATTTCTTGTTCGATATCTTTGTCCTTCTTGAGAAGCACCTTTTGGCCCTTCTTCAGGGGCGATGCACATTTTTGACCCAGCAGGAGCTTCTGGATGCGTGTCTGCATCATCCCGCTCATGACCGACAGTTTGGCATCCCGATTACTTTCGAGTACGCCAATCTCCTCATTTTCTATGAGCTGCGCCCGCTCATCCTTATCGGTACCCCTTCGGGCAAAAACCTTTGCATCGATGACGATGCCTTCAACGCCCGGCGGCACACGCAGAGACGTGTCCTTGACGTCTCCGGCTTTTTCACCGAATATGGCCCGAAGGAGTTTTTCTTCGGGAGAAAGTTGCGTATCTCCCTTGGGTGTAATTTTCCCAACCAGGATATCACCCTGGGTCACCTCGGCGCCGAGTCGAATAATTCCGCTTTCGTCCAAATCCTTGAGTGCCTCTTCACCGACATTCGGGATGTCTCTGGTTATTTCTTCTTTGCCCAGCTTGGTGTCTCTGGCAACCACCTCGAACTCTTCGATATGCACCGAGGTATAGGTCCCATCCCGGACCAGTCTTTCGCTCACCAGAATGGAGTCTTCAAAGTTATAACCACCCCAGGGCATGAAGGCCACGGTAACGTTTTTCCCGAGGGCCAGCTCTCCCATGTCGGTGGCAGGTCCGTCTGCGATGATGTCTCCGGCGGAAATGATGTCACCTTTTCTGACGATGGGCCGGTGGTTAAAGCAGGTATTTTGATTTGAGCGGTTGAACTTGGAGAGGTTGTAGATGGTCACCGGCTTTTCAAATTCATCCTCTTCCCGGCCATGTGAAAGGACGATGCGGGAAGCTTCGACATCCTCTACAAACCCATCCCGATCCGCCACAATAGTGACACCGGAGTCTTTGGCAACAACACCCTCGATACCGGTGCCCACAAGGGGTGCTTCATTCATGATCAACGGTACGGCCTGCCGCTGCATGTTGGATCCCATCAAGGCCCTGTTGGCGTCATCATTTTCGAGAAAGGGAATCAACGAAGCGGATACACTCACGAGCTGGTTGGGCGAAATGTCCATAAACTCGAGCTCTTCCCTGTTGACCATCATGAATTCACCCTCGACCCGGGAGGTTACCAACTGGTTGATGAATTCTCTCTTTTCGTTGATGGTGGCGTTGGCCTGGGCGATGGGGTGTTTTTTTTCTTCAAATGCGCTCAGAAACTTGACCTGGTCCGTTACCTTGGCATTTTCCACGACCTGGTAAGGCGTTTCAATAAACCCGAAATCGTTCACACGCGCATAGGTGCTCAAGGATACAATCAGGCCGATGTTGGGGCCTTCGGGGGTTTCAATGGGACAAATTCGACCATAATGAGAGGGGTGCACATCCCGGACTTCAAATCCGGCACGTTCACGCGTCAACCCGCCGGGACCCAATGCACTCAAACGCCGCTTATGTGTCGTTTCGGACAGCGGATTGGTCTGGTCCATGAACTGGCTTAGCTGGCTCGTTCCAAAGAATTCTTTGACAACAGCTGAAACCGGTTTGGGATTGACAAGATCATGTGGCATGAGGGCATCGACTTCCTGAAGGCTCATCCTTTCCTTGATAGCGCGTTCCATCCGCACCAGTCCGATACGGTACTGATTTTCGAGAAGCTCGCCGACTGCACGCACGCGGCGGTTACCCAGGTGGTCGATATCATCAACAACCCCCTGTGTATCCTTGAGTGTCAGAAGTGTCTTGGCAGTCAGAAAAATATCTTCTTTCCTGAGCGTTCTGAGCTTGATCGGCGTTTCAATACCCAAACGCAAATTCAATTTGAGCCGGCCAACACTCGATAGATCATAATATGACGACTTGAAGAACAGGTGATCCATGAAATCTTGAGCCACTTCGGGGGTTGCAGGGTTGCCGGGTCTCAAGCGTCTGTAGATCTCTATCAATGCATCTTCTTTTTTTTCAACTTTATCGAGCTTGAGGGTTTTATGAATCGATTCACTGCTCGTAACACCGTCAATGTGCAGGACTTCAAACTCGGTGATGCCGGACTCGAGGATCCGCTCCAGAAGCTCCACATCGATAAGCATATTCGGTCCAATGAGTAGATCACCGGTTGCCGGATCGTTAATGGCGTAGGCCGAAATACGGTTTTCCAACGCTTCCCTGCTGATGGGAATCGTTTCAATCTCGCTGTCGGCCAACTGCTTGAGAGAACGCTTGGTGAAAATACGCCCCTTTTTGACCAGAATTTCTCCTGTTTTGGGATCCTTGATGCTCTCGGAAGCCCTTTGGCCTTTCAGGAGTTCCGGGTTGAAGGCTTTGAAAAGCTTCTTGCCTTTTATAAAGATTCTGTCAAAGCTGTAAAAATAGGAAAGGATATCCTCGGTTGAGTAGCCAAAGGCCTTGAACAGAATCGTTATGGGAAACTTGCGCCTGCGGTCGATTCGAATGTGCAAAATGTCTTTGGGGTCGATTTCCATATCGATCCAGGAACCCCGCACCGGTATGATCCGTGCGCTGTAGATAATCTTGCCGCTGGAATGTGATTTTCCCTTGTCATGGTCGAAAAACACGCCGGAGGACCGATGCAGCTGACTGACGACGACACGCTCGGTTCCGTTAATGATAAAAGTCCCCTTTTCCGTCATAAGGGGAATCGTCCCAAAGTAGATCTCCTGCTCCTTGATGTCGCGGATATTTGACACACCGGATTCTTTATCTACCTCATAAACAACAAGACGAACGGTAATACGTACAGGCAGTTCATAGGTCATGCCCCTCTGCACACACTCCTCTTCGCTGTGTTTGATTTCTCCAAATCGGTAAGAGACGAATTCGAGAGAAGCGCTTCCCGTAAAGTCCTTGATCGGATATACGGACCTGAATACAGCCTGCAGACCGATTTCCTCTCTTTGCTCCACGGGAATGTCCATTTGTAGAAAACGGGCAAAGGACTCCCGCTGCATACCGATCAGATCAGGAATGTCCACTATCTTACGTATTTTGCCAAAATTCTTTCGAATGCGCTTTGTGGCCGAAGGTCTATTCGACATGGCGTCTCCAATTTTTTTTTATAGGTTCTGTATCGGTTTTAGTTACAGTTCCTAGATGTTACTTCACAAGTCATGATACAAGCCGGCCCAGGCGGGCAGCCTGTTGGGTTGCTTCGGTCGATGATTCGAACGGACCCGCGGCGACTCAACAGACTAGAACTGGCCAGACCGGCTGAACAGACCCATCGCTATTTCATTTCCACCTGGGCGCCGGCTGCTTCAAGCTGGGCAACGAGCTTTTCCGCTTCTTCCTTGGCAATACCCTCTTTGACAGGTTTGGGTGCTTCATCAACAAGCGCCTTGGCATCTTTCAGACCGAGACCGGTAATTGCGCGCACTTCCTTGATAACTGCAATTTTTTTATCACCCGCGGCTATCAAGACAACATCAAATTCGGTCTGTTCCTCTTCCTGTGCACCAGCACCTGCATCACCAGCACCGGCTGCCATCATGGCGACAGGCGCTGCCGCTGAAACGCCAAATTTTTCTTCCATCTCCTTGACAAGCTCGGAAAGATCCAGAACAGTCATATTCGCTATAAATTCAATTACGTCTTCTTTTGTGATATCAGCCATTTTAACGTATCCTCCAATTATTTTTTCTTTAAATTATCCGACTTCCTTCTGATCCTTAATCGCGGTCAGGACATTGAGGAAATTTCCAATAACACCATTGAGTACTCTCACGAAAGCCGTCGGCACACCGTTCATGGTCGAGAGCACCTGCCCCAAGAGAACTTCCCGAGACGGGAGGGATGCCAGAGACTTGATGGCATCGACATCCAGTATCTTCTTCCCCATGACACCGGCCTTGATCGCAAGTTTTTGGTTTTCCTTGGCAAAATCAATGAGAACTTTTGCCGGTGCAACCGGGTCCTCATAACTAATGGCAATCGCGCTGGGGCCGACAAAATGTTTCTTGATCACGGCAACGTCAGTGCCTTCAGATGCCCTGATGAGAAGCGTGTTCTTGGCAACCTGATAATCGATGTCCGCTTCCCTGAGTTTGCGACGCAAGGCGTTGATGGCCATAACGTCAAGACCCTTGTAATCCGTGACGATGACGACCTTCGATTTTGAAAACCTTTGCTTGAGATTCTCGGCAATCTGTTTCTTTGTTTCTTTTTTCAATGTTAACTCACACCTCCTTCCTTTTTTCTGAAAAAAACCGGAGGAGACAAACCTTTGAAGCGTTTGCATCAATAAGCCGCCTCGGTAGGATGGCGTGGCCACTTAGGCACTAATACGTGCACCTACTGTCTTTGACAGGCTTTTTTCATGGATATTAACTGCGCAAAAGACCATCCATCCCAGCAGTACATCAGAACCACACCTTAAGCTGTGAGTTGGGTCGTCTTTGCTGATTCAAATCTGTGAAATCCTTTTTTAGGAACAGCTTACTTGAACAGGTCTTTGATAGAGGAAATGTCGATCTTAATCCCGGGCCCCATTGTTGTAGAGACAGCAATTCCCTTGATATAGATTCCTTTGCTTGACGCCGGCTTAAGTCGAACGATGGTTTCCAAAAATGCAGTAACATTCTGAAGAATTTTTTCTGCACCAAATGAAACTTTTCCCATGGGTGCGTGAACGATTCCTGCTTTTTCGACTCGAAAATCAATTTTGCCAGCCTTGAGTTCCTGGATCACCCGGGCCACATCAAAGGTCACTGTGCCTGTTTTGGCATTCGGCATCAGACCACGCGGACCGAGCAATTTGCCTATTTTCCCGACAGACCCCATGATGTCGGGCGTAGCAACGGCTTTATCAAAACCGAACCAACCCTCTTTGATCTTTTCAATCAAGTCGTCGTTGCCTACAAAATCGGCACCCGCTTCCTGCGCCTCGGTTTCTTTTTCTCCTTTGGCGAATACGAGAACAGATACCGTTTTCCCGAGACCATTGGGAAGAATGACCGAACCCCGAATCATCTGATCCGCATGTCTGGGGTCGACACCCAGGCGTACAGCAACGTCTATTGTTTCATCAAACTTGGCGAACGAAGCATCGATTGCCGTTTTCAAGGCAGCGTCCATGCTCTGTTTTTCACTGCTCAGGCTCTTTGTCACACCGATATAATTCTTACCCCGTTTTGGCATTTTGCTCACTTACTCCCTTTAGCCATTAAAAAATAACAACCCCATTCTTGATTAAAGGCCGTTCTGTCATATTTTCCAACACACAATTGAAGAATTCCCCAGCAAGTTGCGAGAGGTGTTCTGCCGTACGGCAGTGCTTCGCAGCGACCGAAAAAATTCTGTTTATGTTAACCTCGCTCACTGTTGCGATTCGACGTCTATGCCCATGCTTCTGGCAGTGCCGCTGATGATCTTGCAGGCTGCGTCAAGATCATTGGCGTTCAGATCGACCATCTTGAGCTTGGCGATCTCTTCGACCTGAGCGCGTGTGACGGTCCCGACGCGGTCACGTTTGGGATCACCCGCACCTTTTGCGACCGCAGCTGCTTTTTTAAGCAGGACAGCCGCCGGTGGCGTCTTTGTGATAAACTTGAATGTCCTGTCTTGATAAACCGTTATCACAACAGGTATTATCATCCCTTCATCATTGGCCGTCCTGGCGTTAAACGCTTTGCAGAAATCCATGATGTTGACGCCGTGCTGCCCAAGTGCGGGCCCAATCGGGGGTGACGGGTTGGCTTTCCCAGCCATAACCTGAAGTTTTATTAGAGCCATAACCTTTTTTGCCATTGCGTATACTCCTGATACCTGTTTCTAAATTTTTTGAACCTGTACAAACTCCAGTTCGACGGGTGTGGACCTGCCGAAAATACTCACCAGAACCTTTATTTTTCCCTTTTCCGGGTTTACTTCTTCCACGGTTCCATTGAAATTTGAGAAGGGCCCGTCGATCACCCGAATTTCGTCACCCATTTCAAAATAATACTTGGGCTGAGGTTTCTCTTTGCCTGCCGCCATGCGATTGATGATCTGTTCCGCCTCTTCATCCGATATGGGTGTCGGTCTTTCTCTGCCGCCTAAAAAACCGCTGACCTTGGCAGTATCGTTAACAATATGCCATGTCTCGTCATCAAGTTCCATCCGCACCAGAATATACCCGGGGTAAAATTTTCGAGACGATGTCTTACGTTTGCCTTTGACCAGTTCGACGATTTCCTCTGTGGGCACGAGTACCTCACCAAATTTTTCGGGATAAGGAGATGAAGCAACCCGTTCTTCCAACGCAACCTTAACCTTGCTTTCAAATCCCGAATAAACATGGACGATATACCATTTAAGTGCCATCTCGCTTTTCTCCTGATATTTAATTGAGGACGACCCGGATCAGGCCTGACAATCCCATATCAACAACACCGAGGAAAAGGGATATGATCATGGCGAGTATCAACACGACAACCGTCGATCCGATGGTTTGCTTTCTGGAGGGCCAGGTCACTTTTTTAAGTTCTACCTTGACCTCCCTGAGAAATTGGAGGCTTTTATCAATAATATTCTGGGCCTTCTTGCCGCTCACTGCCTTAGGCGGCTTAGAAATTTTTTTGATCGAGAAGATTTTCTTGGCCTTGCCTGCAACGTCAGTGTTCGTTTTCACGACATCCGACTTTGCTGGACCAGCCTCTGCCTTCTCCGACGCGAGCCCTTTTTTTTCGGCTGTTGCGGTTGTTTTTTTCTGACCCGAAGTCTTCTTGCGTTTTATGCGTCCCATTGGTCTCCTGAGAATTTGAATATTCGTCAAAGGGATATATGTCACTTCACCGATTCGTTCACGGCTGCATGCGTGATATGTTTGCTATTTACTCCCTTAACAAGTGGCAGGCCAGGAGGGATTCGAACCCCCAACACCCGGATTTGGAGTCCGACGCTCTACCGTTAGAGCTACTGGCCTGCAGGGGCAAATCATTTTTGTCAGTGTCACGAACTGCGCTGTTCACGTTATTTCGATTCCTTGTGTAGCGTGTGTTTACGACAGAATCGGCAGTATTTATTGAATTCCAGCTTGTCCGGTGTCGTCCTTTTGTTCTTCGTTGTTGTGTAGTTTCTTCTTTTGCATTCGGTACATGCAAGGGTAACTATAATTCTCACCAGTAAACTCCTTCGCCGTTATTCGATTATTTCGCTTACCACTCCGGCACCAACCGTTCGACCGCCTTCACGTATGGCGAACCTGAGCTCTTTTTCCATTGCGATGGGCGTGATCAGTTCGGCTGTTATCGTGACGTTGTCCCCGGGCATGACCATCTCGACGCCCTCGGGTAGATCCAGGATCCCGGTCACATCCGTTGTCCGAAAATAAAACTGCGGCCGGTATCCATTGAAAAACGGCGTATGACGGCCACCCTCTTCCTTGCTCAATATGTATACTTCCGCCTTGAACTTCGTGTGCGGCGTTATCGATCCCGGTACCGCCACAACCTGGCCTCGCTCTACCTCGTCACGCTTGGTGCCACGCAGCAAAACCCCGATGTTGTCCCCCGCACGTCCTTCATCCAACAGCTTGCGGAACATTTCCACTCCCGTGCACACCGTCTTCTGGGTCGGTCGAATCCCCACGATCTCCACTTCGTCGCTCACATGCACGATGCCACGCTCCACGCGCCCCGTTACCACCGTGCCGCGACCCGATATGCTGAACACATCCTCTATCGGCATCAAAAACGGCTTGTCGATGTCTCGCTTGGGCTCCGGTATAAAACTGTCGATGGCATCCATGAGCTCGAAAATACACTTGGCATCCTCACTGTCGGGATCGTCGCTCTCCAACGCCTTTAACGCGCTGCCGCGAATGATCGGGGTGTCGTCCCCCGGAAACTCGTATTTGTCCAACAGCTCCCGAAGCTCCAACTCCACCAGCTCCACCAGTTCCTCATCGTCCACCATGTCACATTTGTTCAAAAACACCACGATCGTTGGAACCCCAACCTGACGTGCCAGCAATATGTGTTCCCGGGTCTGGGGCATCGGTCCATCATCCGCACCGACCACCAGGATGGCACCGTCCATCTGTGCCGCTCCCGTAATCATGTTCTTTATGTAATCAGCATGGCCCGGACAATCCACATGCGCGTAATGCCGGTTCGCCGTCTGGTATTCCACGTGAGCCGTCGCGATCGTAATCCCCCGCTCTTTCTCCTCGGGTGCCTTGTCGATCTGATCAAACGGTACAAAATCCGCCAAACCTTTCAGACCGGCATGCTTGGTTATCGCCGCTGTCAAGGTCGTCTTGCCGTGATCGATATGGCCTATCGTTCCTACGTTTACATGCGGCTTGGTTCGATTAAACTTTTCCTTTGCCATCTTCTTCACCCTCCCATGAGTTTTGAAATGCTATGGAGCCCACGATCGGAATCGAACCGATGAACCTCTTCCTTACCAAGGAAGCGCTCTACCGACTGAGCTACGTGGGCAGATAGTATTCATTCACGTCAACTGTCTATGGCCAGGTCAACTGCCACTTTGGTTTGGAGCGGGAGACGAGGCTCGAACTCGCGACATTCAGCTTGGAAGGCTGAAGCTCTACCAACTGAGCTACTCCCGCTTCTGACAACCATCGACTTTCCTTTAGACAGGGCATGGAGAAAACAACGTTTCTTCAAATTGCAGACAACGCATTCAGAAAGAAGCCGTGTAGTTCTTTGCGACCCCGATTCTTGACCGAAATCTCCTACATACAACTCAACAATTGGCTGGTGGTGGGGGGAGGATTTGAACCTCCGAAGGCTTCGCCGACAGATTTACAGTCTGTTCCCTTTGACCACTCGGGAACCCCACCTGAACGATTGAATATCCGATCGCCAAAAACAAACCGTCATGGCTGCATCGACGATGCAGTAACACTGCCTTTAAAATGGAGCCAGCGGAGGGATTCGAACCCCCGACCCACTGATTACAAATCAGTAGCTCTGCCAGCTGAGCTACGCTGGCACATAATTAATATTTACAAACTGTTACAAATAAAATTAATTGCCGCCAGACAGAAAGAATTGATCCATTCAGAATTGCTCGCGACCCCCTGGACGAAGCGTCAGCAAGCCGTTTGGTTAAATATGAAAATACGCTCGCTGTTGCGGTTCAAAACAGTGACTTGTATCCTACCGAACCTTTTTTATCAACCCCTATATTTTTTGAATACCATCTATGGTTGTTAATCATTGATATATATTAGGCATATTCAATCATTTACATCCTATTTTGATTGTTTTTGCTGATTATCGAATATTTTTCACCGCAAGCCGTGCAGAACTTTCCATCGCACCCGCACGTTTTATCCCTTTGGGAAAGAGTTACCATAAGCCCAGATTTTGAAATATCAAGTCCGCTTCGTCATTCCAGTTGAGATTCGCTCGCTGTCGTAATTCACCTTGCCGTGCCTGCGGTCTCATTTGACTTGACATTTGGGTCCAATTTCACTATATAGAGTATGTTTTTAGAAATATGTCATACAATATATGGTAGAAATGCATATGAAAAGATCTACTCGACGGTCTGTTTCACGGACCGATTGGGATAAGATCTTGACAGGAGACGACCTTATTGTATATACCTGCGACGCCAGAAACGGACATGCAAATTCAATCAAACCATAGCAAGTGCCAAGCATGGAAGGTGGGTCGATACCTTCTGTGCTTGTTCCTTTTAAGTCTTTTATCTTTCGGGTGTCAGCATCTGACGAACAAGCCCGAAGTGCCGCCTGGCCAGGAACCTCCTGGTGAGTTCGGACTGCTGCGGGACACAGCTGAACCGCCGGATCCTCCTGCTGATGCCCCGGCACAACCAGCCCACGTTTCCGCGCAAGAAGCCCTGACGACGGACAAGCAGGCTGACGAAACCCTGGAAGAGCTTCCCCCGAATACTCCGGATGACGGCGACCCTGCAGAAACGGCTGTCGATGACGGAAATGACCCCGCAAGAGAACTCAGTATCGCTGCTTTTCAGCAAGTACAACCCGTGGGAGCGATAGCATACCGGGCGGAAGACACACTGACGGAAGAGACTGAAACGGAAGAGACTGAAACGAATGAGGCCGAAACGGAATCGTCAGAACCGGTGAGCGACAAAACGTCGCCTCCCCAAAAAACGACCCAGATGACATTCGACGAAGCCCTTGGCTTTTGCGAAGCTGCCCAGGAATTCTGGCAAAAAGGGGAATTTGAAAACGCCCTCGAATCACTTGACCATGCCTATTCTCTTATTCTTGACATTGCGGTCGAAGACCAACCGGAGCATATGCAGCAGAAGGAAGATCTTCGATACCTGATATCCAAACGCATTCTGGAAATATACGCTTCACGCAACACGGTGGTAAATGGTAGTCATAATGCCATCCCCTTGGACCTGAACCATCACGTTCAAGCTGAAATACGTCTTTTTACCCAAGGTAGGGAAAAGAATTTTTTCAAGCAAGCCCTGGTCCGATCGGGAAAATATCGGCCCTTTATCGTTTCCAGACTCAAAGAAGCCGGTATGCCCGAGGAACTTTCCTGGCTGCCCCTCATTGAAAGTGGATTCAAGGTGAAAGCGCTTTCAAAAGCTAGAGCGCTCGGACTGTGGCAGTTTATTCCGTCGACCGGTTATAAGTTCGGGCTCAAACGCAGCCAGTACATCGATGAGCGTATCGATCCCGCAAAAGCGACCGAAGCCGCCATCGCCTACTTGCAAGAGCTACACGGTATTTTTGGAGACTGGATAACAGCGTTAGCGGCCTACAATTGTGGCGAGGGCCGAGTTCTGCGGCTCATCCGTAGCCAGAACATCAACTATCTAGACAATTTCTGGGACCTATATGAACGGCTTCCCAAGGAAACGGCCCGCTATGTCCCCCGGTTCCTGGCCGCACTTCACATTATCAAGAATCCCGATATGTACGATCTTAACTCGGTCGTGCCGGACACCCCCCTCGATTTCGAAATTGTCGAGGTGTCCAGACAGGTTCAGTTGACGGACATTGCCAGCAAAACAGGGATATCGAGCCAAGTGCTGAAAGAACTGAACCCCGAACTTCGCTACAACATCCTGCCACCGGAAAACTATCCTTTAAAGATACCGCCGGCAAAAACCGATCTGCTGTTGGCAGCTATTGACAGCATCCCTGTTTCGCATGCACCAAGACCTGCCTATGTCTATCATCGTGTCCGGTCGGGCGAAACCCTCTCCGGCATTGCCGATAAATACAGAACCAGCGTCCGGCGTATTATGCAGGCCAACAACATTCGATCGTCACATCTTATCGTGGCAGGAAAAAAATTGAAAATCCCTCAACGCGGAACCGTTATCGCGCATGCCGCCACAGGCATCAAAAAACCTACCGGAAAAACCGTTATCCACAGGGTGCGCAGCGGTGATTCTCTCTGGATCCTGGCCCGGCGATATGGAACCACCACCAAAAAGATTCAGGAGTTAAACGGCCTGAAAAAAACCAACCTGTATATCGGGCAACGCCTGAAAGTGCCCGAATACCACTATGAAAGTTCTGGCACGGCCAACACCAACCAATATCTCGTGCGTCGGGGTGACAGTCCGTACAAGATCGCCAAACGTCACAACATGTCTGTGGGACAATTTCTGCGTCTTAACGACCTGACCCCCAGGAGTAAAATCTATCCTGGGCAGGCACTACAGGTCGAGTAGACAATCGGGTTCAGAAACCCCGCCACAAAATAGCCCCGATCTAACAAACCATCGGGTGTAAAAGGAAATGTCATATGCCCACTAGGTCTGGTGGTACAAAAGCCGCTTATCAACTGCAAAAAGTACTCGCCGTTGATAACGATCCGATAATGCTCAAATTTCTCTGTAGAATACTTGAAAAAGCCGGTTTGCAAGTGCAA
Source organism: uncultured delta proteobacterium (assembly GCA_963701385.1). Classification (GTDB taxonomy): domain Bacteria; phylum Desulfobacterota; class Desulfobacteria; order Desulfobacterales; family B30-G6; genus B30-G6. Next base: position 165,355 of record CAVOZW010000009.1, on the reverse strand, counting down.
ACCGCTAGTGATGGTGTCACCGCTATTGATACACTCGAGACCTACACCCCCGATCTGTTTCTAATCGATTTGGTAATGCCAAACATAGACGGTCGGACATTGTGCCGCATTATACGAAGCAAAAAAGAGTTCAAGACAACACCCATCGTGATTATCTCCGCCATCGCTGCCGAGGAAGCGATCAATACGGTAAAACTGGGCGCCAATCTCTGCATCGCTAAAGTTGCGTTTGCCGAAATGGAGGTCATCTTAAATAGCTTTTTATCTGCCCCCCAGCTGTTGTGGGATCCAAAACTGAGCAACCGGGTTTTAGGAGTGGAAGACCTTTCACCTCGCAATATTACCCATGAACTGTTAACCATTAACGGGCATTACCGTATTATGCTCGACAGCATATCCAACGGTATTATCGAAATTGATCAGAACAAACGCATTATTTACGCCAATCCATCGGCCCTGCGGTTTTTTTCCATGCCCGCCGAAACCATATTGGGCAGTTATGTAACCCGGATTTTCCCGGCCGATACAGAGGGCTCGTTTTCTTCCTTGATCAACACTTCCGCAGCAACGGGTGGTGCCGTCGGGCGGCACATCAAGATACCGGTCCGCGACCGGCTTTTGGATGTATCGGTTGTGCCATCCAATCACGACCGAAATACCCAGGTGATCGTTATGGAGGACATAACGGTAAGCGAAAAGGCACAAAAAGATCTCGTTGAAGCCAACAACATGCTCGAGATTCTGGCCCGGATTGACGGCCTAACGAATGTTTCCAATCGACGCCATTTTGACGAGTTGCTGCATCAGGAATGGGGGCGCCTGAAACGTGAAAAAGGCGAACTGGCTTTGCTGCTCTGCGATGTAGATTACTTCAAGGCTTTTAATGATACCTACGGTCACCTCGAAGGTGATCAATGCCTCAAGGATATCGCACAGACCATCGTTTCCTCCCTTAGACGACCTTCGGATATGGCCGCGCGATACGGTGGCGATGAATTTGTCATAATTTTGCCCAACACCACACTGAAAGGGGCCTTGCACCTGGCCGAAGACATCAGGGATTCCATCTGCCGGCTTCCCATCAAACACAAGAAATCTCTGATTACCGACCATGTTACGGTTACGATTGGGGCCAGCAGCGGATTTCCCGAGGACACCCTGCCGGAGGACAAATTCATTTGGCTGGCCGACAAAGCGCTTTACGAAGCCAAAAAGAAAGGTCGTAATTGCTGCATAGGGAAAAGTTTGCCGCGCTCAGAATGACAGCCATAGAGGCGCGCGTTCCCAATCCCCGGGCAAATGGATGTAGCGTTCCGATAACACCTGGAAAAAGGCTTGCAATCACGCCAAGATTGGCATAAAGCTTCGTCACTATTTCAGGCGGGCAACTGTGAGGAAGGCAGCTCGATCTGGAATCCCCGAACGCAAAGCCATGATGATGTCAGCATCACTTCCAAAAGCCCCCGTAGCTCAGTGGACAGAGCATTGGATTCCTAATCATATCAGATATTTATTTAATCATCTGAATTTTCAACAAGTTGAATTCAATATCAATTTTTCAAGCGTTTTTGGTTTCGCTTGGAATTGTTTGTAAACATTTGACCTTGACGGGCACAATTTGGGCACAATCGGAGAAAGTGAAATGGTTTCGTGCTTTTCACTTTTTTTGCCATAATTTGATCATTGACTAATAATAATTGAAGATATACAATATGTACATAAATAACATTACGTACATATGAGGTGTTTGTCATGATTAATAAAATCACAACAGTGGATGCAAGAAAAAAATTTGCAAATATAATCAATCGTGTCGCTTTTGGTGAAGAATCTTTTGTCCTAACTCGTCGTGGAGAAGCTGTTGCCGCCCTAGTTTCAATGAAAGAGCTAAAATTACTACAGGAAATAGAGGACCATATTGATATAGACGATGCTTGGAAAGCAAAAAAAGAACCTGGTGATCCGATTCCCTGGGAAGAATTGAAAAAGGAACTTGAACTTTGAGTTATCAGGTAGCGGTCTAAAAATCAGCTGCAAAAACGCTTAAAAAGATACCAAGAGCTGCCCAAAAGCGTATTGCTGATAAAATTGACCACATAGCTGAATGCCTCCCAAATCCTGACACAACCAAAATGAAAGGAAACAATCCCTTTCACAAAATACGTGTTGGGAATTATCGAATTATATATGAAATTCAAGATGACGTCCTTTTGGTTCTTATTGTCAAAATTGGCCACCGCAAGGACATTTACAGAAATCTTTCCTAAAATAATTATGCGCTTACATTGATATTCAATTGAAATATACTAATGCGTCAATCCCCTGCCCTGCCAGAAAGGATTGTGTTTGACTAACCACTATTGACATTTTAGGTGAAATAGTGTTTATGAGTGCATTCTCCACTTGGAAATATCAGCTCAAGGTTTTTCTTATAATCAATTGTTTTTATTTATCAAATTGCCCCCGTAGCTCAGTGGATAGAGCATTGGATTCCTAATCCATGTGCCGCAGGTCCGATTCCTGCCGGGGGCACCAATAATTTCAAGGGGTTACTAAATACCCAGTAAGTCCTTTTTCATTTTTTATCTAACCTATATCTAATCTCGATATTCAATCTGGGTGACCCATTTTCAATAAAAATGACGATGAATCACATAATTTTTTCTTGTTAATATTCTCTTATCACAGCATTGGTCAATATTGTTGTCTGCGAAAAATACCGCGGGTTGCTAAATCTCTATTTTTTCGTGCCGTTATCCCCTGCTGCAAGAATATCCCTATGCATATTCGAGTTCAATTTGCCATTCGGTATGAAAAATCAGGGTTATGCTGTTAGAGCCCTATCCGGTTTTACGGACCACAAGGCTCCCGATGGAATATCCAGCACCAAAAGAACTGATCACACCGATATCGTCTTGTTTCAAGTCTTGGTTGTGCAGGTTGAAGGCGATGATGGAACCGGCCGAAGCGGTGTTGGCATAGCGGTCAAGGATGATGGGAGCTTCATCCAGGGCGGCTTCCCGCCCAAGCAATCGCTGGATAATCATCTGGTTCATGTTGATGTTGGCCTGGTGAAGCCACCAGCGCGTGACATTCGAAATGGTCAAGCCCAGGCTTTCTAAGTGGCTGCGGAGGTGCTGTTCGGCTATGGGGCAGACCTCTTTGAAAACCCGGCGTCCGTTCTGATGAAAAAGTTTGTCAGGACCGAAAGGATCTACATCGTTGACACGGCTGAGATATCCCATGTTGGATCGCACATTGCTGGAAAACTGTGTCATGGCTTTTATGCTCAGGATTTCATAGCTGTGGGGGGCTTTGCAGGTGTCTGAACGTTCAACGATGGTGGCCGTGGCCACATCCCCGAAAATAAAATGGCTGTCACGGTCGCAGTAGTTGACCTGTGGTGAGGTCAATTCCGGGTTGATCAAAAGAACGCAGCCTGCGGTACCGGCTATCACCATCTCATAGGCGCGATGCAGGGCAAACGTGGCTGCAGAACAGGCCACCAACATATCAAAGGCAAAACCCTTGATACCGAGTTCGCTTTGTACTTCAATGGCAATGGCGGGATAGGAACGCTGGGTATAGGCGCACGAGACAATGACGGCATCGATGTCTGAGGCTTCTTTGTTGGCGGCAATCATTGCCGCTCGCGCAGCAATGATTGACATCTCAGCCTGGTGGGACAGCTCTTCTTCCGGACGTTCCGGTATGCGCGGACGCATGCGATTGATATCCAGGATCCCCTCCTTCACATAGGCAAAACGCTGACGGATTCCGGAAGCCTTGAGAATGAACTCCACCGAGGATAGGGGTTTGGCCTCACATTGGCCCTTTTCGATATCGGCTGCGTGTCGGACGTTGTACTGCTCTGCCCATAGGTTATAAGCATCGACCAGTTCTTGGTTGGTAATGATGTTCTCCGGTGTGTAGAGTCCGGTTCCGCTGATAACAACAGCATTGGGTGTTGCTTTCGACATAGTCATCCTCTGCTTTCAAGCTGGTAGGTCGAAGGTGTTTCAAAAGACCCTGAAATAGAGCACCTGGAATTTATGATATACCTTATTGATCCCAATGGCGTTAGAATTACTGGCTTATCAAAGTATTCTTTTGTCAACGCTTTGGTTTTGACGATTGACTTTCAAAACCAGCTATGTGCTCTACAGCAAACACAAAAGCGATACCTGTGCCTGGTTCGCTAAACCGTCCAGCTTCTTTAATGGCGCTCAGAACTGGTTCAACGATTGCATCATCCACCAAAAAGATGATCACATCCGTGCGAATATCCAGGCTAAGGCCAAAAAACGTTTTCGCCTCATGAGCACCTGTTCCTGAAGCGGGTATGATGGTCGCTCCAGTAGCACCTGCCTGTTTTGCCGAACCGACGACCGTGTCGGTCAAGTTCGGCTTAACCATTGCAATGATTGATTTATAAGCCATTACGCACCCTCTCTTTTTGCTCGATTTCTTCCATTTTGAAGATTTGCCCCCATGGTCGGGTCTTGCTTTTCTACATTTTCCGGTTTCGACGTCGCACGATCCACTGGGTCAATTGGGCGTATCCTAAAACACTAATAATTGGAAATACACTAGCAAACGCGATGAGCCCAAATCCATCCATAACCGGACTTCGGCCTGGAACGTTGGATGCCAGCCCCAAGCCAAGGGCTGCTACCAAGGGAACGGTCACTGTGGATGTTGTCACGCCACCGGAATCATAAGCCAATGGAATGATCATCCGCGGTGCGAATACGGTTTGAATGACCACTACGACATATCCAGCCATGATATAGATATAAAGCGGTGTCCCGGTGATGATTCGAAAAGTGCCAAGTGCTATACCGATGGCTACACCGATGGCAACCGCGATACGCAACCCCCAGGGCGAAACTGTTTGGCGCGAGGCTTCATGTGCTTTATGGGCCACAGCGATGAGGGAGGGTTCTGCTATCGTGGTGGAAAAACCCAATAGAAATGCAAAAAGATAAACCCACCCATAGGCTGTCCAAGTCACAGTACTACCGTTCTGGGCACCCTGAACCAGCTGAAGCGCCATGGTCCTGCCAATCGGGAAAAGGGCTAGATCCAATCCGCCCAGAAAGCAAGCCATCCCTACCAGAACCAGACCGAAACCCAAAATAATTCTGCCCGGCCGAGGGATGGGTCTTTTAAGTACAAGGGTCTGATTTAATAATAGTAGCCCGAGAACCGGCAACACGTCTTTGGCCGTGGATAGCAGCAGCAGCATAGGATTAAAAAGAATTTCCATCTTTCACCTAATTTACGATCAATCCGAAAAGCATTACAAAAATCATTGGTGTAAGGGACGCCAAAGCAATGAGGCCAAAACCGTCCGTCAACGGGTCTCTGCCGCGTATGGTGCGCGCAAGTCCCACACCCAATGCTGTGACCAGCGGCACTGTGACGGTTGAGGTGGTGACGCCACCCGAATCATATGCCAACCCTACGATCTCCTTGGGCGCGAACACCGTCATGACCATAACCAAGATGTAGCCGCCAATGATGATAACCGGCAGGGACCAACCGCGTAAAATCCGCAATACCCCAATAACAATGGCGGCACCAACGGACAATGCCACGGTTAAACGAACACCAAGAGCATAACGGTTTATGGAAGCAGGTATATTTTCAATAAGTCCGGCTTCCGCTGCGGCTTTAGCTCCCTCACGCGTTACGGCGATAAGGGCCGGCTCGGCAACAGTGGTTCCCGCACCTAATGCAAAAGCGAAGAGCAGTAGCCAGAAAAGACTTCCTTTTCGTGCAAATTCTTCTGCCATGGCTTCGCCCAAAGGAAAAAGACCGATATCCAAACCAACCACAAAAAGGGCTAAGCCGACAATGACCAATCCCAATCCTGTTAAAATGGATAAAAGCTCAGGGAAAGGTTGATGCAAGATCAGACCCTGAAACAAAGCGATGACCATGATGATAGGCGCTAAATCGCGGGTTGCTCCAAGAAGGGCACGACCTAAAGCTACAATGAAATTGGTTAGGATAGTTGAAGGCATAGATCTTGTTTCGTTTAGCATAAAGCAAATTTGAGAATGATGGATCACTATAATCTATAGTGCCGCTGGAATACAAGATGAAGCGTATTGGAAGGTTCGAAAAAGTATTATCAATTGTAAATATTAGATCATGTGGATCATCTCCAAAAGCGTTGATCCACATTAAGGATTGAAGGATTCCAGGGGTCCAGGGTTCGAGTGAGATGAAGTGAGGCATCAGCTGAATGCTTAAGAATTATAAAGAGTTAAACGTCTGGGAAAAAGCGTATAAACTTTAAAATATGCGCGGCAAATCGGTTGATGCCTTGACCGGCTGGAACCTGATTGGTTTTGATTTGCAATGGCTGGCACGCAAATGTCAAATGTTGGGGATAACGTTTGATATCGGTAGCGACGGCGATGCTCAAATTCTTTCGCCGGGCAAATTATACAATCAGTGGATTGCCCGCATCCCTGGAAGAGCCGCCTTAGATGGTATCACCATGCTTCGAGGCGCTTATGTTCAAACAGAAGGGTGCTCCTTGGCAGCGGTTGCCGAAAAAGTGCTCGGCAGCAAGAATCTCATCGAAACAAGCGGCTTGGAAAAAGTGGCCGAAATCACCCTGTAGTGGTTAAAATGAGCGCAGAATCAACACCCCATCGGTTAGAGTGATATCGCTAACTGCTTTCCTAGTTTGATTGCCTTGGTCATGATTTCATTTTCATCTTGAACCTTGCCCTTATCAAATATTCCAAAAACAGCCAACTCTGCGACTATTTTATAACCCAAGGCTTCGATAGGGAGTCGCATAGCTTCAAGTGTAAACCCCATATCCTTTTTATCATCCTGTTCGCAAACTGCTGCTATTACAGCTTTACGCTTTTGACCGTTTAAACAACTGGACCATCCTCTTGGACGGTTATTATCAAAAATGTACAGACAGTAAAGCCGATCTATAAATGCTTTCATCCAAGCAGTGATGTTATAATTGTGTGTGGGGCAAACCAATACAAGGCCTTGTGATTCGATTAATTTTAGATACTGGCATCGTAATCAGACCCGGCATTACCCCTACCAAGATAGTGCCGCACCGTATAATCCAGATCCTCATCAAGATCAGTGCCAGCCAACCACTCCAGATAGTCCCTTGGAACCTCTGCTATCTTCAGACCCTTGTGCTTACCAAACGGCATGCGTGGCACCAACACTGGTGAACTGCTGATCTTTATCATGTCAGCAACCGGGTCAACAGACCGTTCCTTGAACTTCGCATAGATCCTATGGAACAGACCTTCCGTGACCAACACATCACCAAGGGCAGTATGTGCTGTGGCGTCGATGTTCAGTTTCAGATAGTACCGCAGGTACTGGAGATTGTATTTGGGAATGACACCGTCCTTGTCTAAATAACGTGACAGTTTATAGGTGCAGACAACTTTCTGTGGATGCAGGCCTTCTCGATTCAACATCCTGACATCGAACTTGGCATTATGGGCAACAAGGACTGTAGCATCATCGGCAAACATAACTTGCAGGTTCTTGTATGCGCTACTGTCTTTGAATGGCGGTTTGTTGGCTACCATTTCGTCAGTTATGTGATGGATAGACATTGCGTCAACAGATATTGGCATGTTGGGATTGAACATTTCATCTACGGCAGTGCCGGTATCTGTCTTAAAGGCGATCTGGCAGAGTCTGTCGTTAGTGCCAGATCCGGTGGTTTCTGTGTCTAAGTAAATAAGTATAGCCTTTACATTTGTAACCTGCTGATCAGTCATCCAGTCACCTTAAAGTTCCTTTATGAGTTTGGCGCAAAATCATGACTTAAAAGCTTTTAGAATGTAAATGATAACGTAAGTTCCGGATAAATATCATCACATGAGCCATAAGTCTTTTCATCACAGTTCAAATACGATTCGTAGACCACGCCTACTCCGAAGAACCATTGTGTTTTTTGTATAAAGTAAACACCCCCACGACCGCCAATACTTTCTAAATCATCGACGTGGTCGATAAATAAATGGTTGTAGAATACACCGATGTATGGCCGTAATCTCGATTGTGTTGGCAGGATATATTTTGCTTGAGGGCTTAGTTTATAAATATCTGGGTCACCACTCAGCCAGGCTTCACCGTCAAGTCCCAGTTCAAGACCGTTTTGCACATAATATCCTGCACCAAGTCCGATAATTATATAGTCGTTTGAAAATGCCTGTCCGGAACCTGCTACGACAGACACCCGTACGCTTCCTTTTTTAAAGGGATCTGCTTGAATTTCAGGCACAGATACGGGTAAGCTTGCAATCAATAGAAAAGCAAACATGATGATTACCCTTAAAGACCTGTCGTAAATCACTTTAGAAATATCCCTTATTCTCATGTTGTCACGATCCATCAATCCTCTCCTTCAACTTACCAGAACACTTCAATGTCACCACACGTCTTGCCGGTAGCATCATATCCTCTCCGGTATTCGGGTTTCTGCCCCTTCGTTCATCTTTATCCTGCATACAGAATTTCCCAAAGCCACGCATCAGGACGTCCTCACCGAATGTAAAGGGTGTCCTTTATGATTTCAATGACAGATTTTACGATATCGGTGCTCTGATTCTTGGTAAGGTCATCGGTAAATTGAATACGTTCAATGGGGTGTGCTTTGGTTCGTGCCATGCTGCGTGCTCCTGGTTTGGGGTAGTGCCAGTGCAAGAATGCCCAAAGCATGCCAAAGATGGTCAATAAAGTCAAGCATATATGGTTAAGTACTTGAAATAATAGATAATGAAAGAGCATGCCGTAAGTACTTGTAACCTTTGACGATTGAAGAATCTCGCAGCAAGCTGCGAGGAATGTGCTTGCTGTTGCGGTTCAATTTATATGTGTCACTATGCAACTCTTTTAGTAGCTGCTCCCCTTATTTACTTTGAACGTGAAGAAGGCGTTAGCTATGAGCCTGAATATCTATAGCAAAAACACGGGTTCCATCTGTGGTTTGACCGTCAATTTGAATGTCGGCGGTATCGTTGGTGAGGCTTCCGTTGATAGTTGTTCCCGTATCCATATAAAAAAGCAATACAGATACAAAACCGGCCAAATCTTCCCAGGCATAAAGCTGGTTTGCAGCGGCAGATTCGGCAATGTGGGTATCGACAAGTGTCCCATCAATCATATTGTTGGCATAATTTAAGTCCCAATACTCCAGAAGTACCGACCCGCCTTGTAAGGCCACATTGAGGATGGCCGATGAAATTCCGAAAGTACCTTCATCGCCCATGGTTGTGGTATTGATCTGGAGATTGATGGCATTCTGCTCGAAGACTGAACCCACATTCTTGGGAGGCCCGGTTTCAAGCTCTACATTATATTGGTAGGATTTCTGTTCAATGAAGACAAGATCTCCGAAAAAGTCATAATCATAATAATCAATGATGATGTCTGCCGTACCATAATATGTTTGGGTATCGATACCACTGCCCATATCGATACTGTCGTCTGAATCCGTTCCTCCATTTCCACCGCCACCGGGACAGCCGATAAATAGGAGAAAGCAGATCACTCCTATAACAATATATGGGACAATTTTTCTTTTTGATTGCGGCATGGTCTTCTACCTTTTGTCGAGCCGGAAATTAGCCAATCGGTTTAGATGGCATAAAACCTATCCAGATGATGTCGTGCCAAATGGACAAACATGTAATCGGCAGCTTGCAGTATCTGCTATTCGTGTAAATATGATTTAAAGATTGAAGATTCCTCGCATCAAGCTGCAAGGAATTCGCTCGCTTTTGCGGTTCAGTTTAAAGTATATCCTAACTTATTTAATCTCAATGTGCAACATAAGGGACAATATTCTCTTATCAAAGGTTTGGGTGTAGGTGTGATCGGTAACTGAAAAAACAGTTTTTGTGTTGCAATATTTTCGGACGGTGTCCATGATGGTATCGTAAATCACTACTCATCAATCTGAATGAGGTTTTTTTGTTAGGATCTTCTCCCAATTTTATATGAAAATAGCTATTGGGAGATCTCTGATTTTTAGCATATTCTATTCATTATCTGTAATCAGCTTGGAATGTAATTTTTATATACGTGGTCTCTTTTGAGGAGCCAACAATTCGTTGTGCCCAGCTGATCGGTCATGTTAGTTGACGCGCTCGTGGCTTCAGTTGTGAATCGACCTCCATAATGAATAGCAACATCCGTCTTTTTTTTGTAAAATACTTTTATGTTGTTTGTTCAATCAATTTGTACCCCATTAATTGAGCTTGCTTTCGTAAGTATGAAATCTTTTGCGTTTTATTCCGTTCAGTCAAATAATCCGCTCCAAGGTCACGAAACTCAACGCCATCCTTTATGACATGATAAATCCCAAGAAGTATCCGGTGAGCAACTGCTACAATCGCTCGTTTAGCACCCCGACGCGTCTTGAGGCGGTAATACTTATCTTTGAAGTATGAGTCTTTTTTCTTTATCGCAGCCCATGCCACCTCGACCATTATGGTTTTCAAATAGTGCTTCCTCACAGGACTTCGGCCACTTTTGCGCTTTCCTGCACTCTCATTGTTGCCGGGGCATAATCCACTCCAGGATACAATGGATGTGTCTGTCGGAAAGCTGCTCATGTCAGGACCAATCTCAGCCAAAATATCACGAGCCGAAACATCAGAAATGCCGGCGGCTTTTTTCATCCGTCCAAGCAGTTCTTTTTGATCTGCCATCAGGAGTTGGATTTGCTGATCGAATCCCGCGATTTCATTTTCAAGCATGCTAACCATCTTCAAAAGTCGCTTCAAAATAAACCGATGATGATCAGTAAAAAGTTGGGAGAAAGGGTTCAAGGAGTCCAGGATTCAAGGATTCAAGTGTTTGTTTTCCAGTGATTTGATCATCGCTTTTAGCATTCTCTCTACATCACCGAGTTCCTCTCTTAATTCCTGAAGCTTTTCCTTCTTCATATAATCCAGATCACCGGATATCATCGTCTGCGTTTCCAATAACTCTTTATAATTCTTAAGCATTCAGCTGATGCCTCACTTCATCTCACTCGAACCCTGGACCCCTGGAATCCTTGAATCCTTAATTTGGATCAACTCTTTTGGAGATGATCCCTTTGTTATTACCAATTACAGGGATTCTGACATTAGACAAAAAATAATTTTCTAACCATGTCTTTTCCAACATGGCCCCAAAGAATGTTATAGTTTCTACTCTCGTAACGGATTCGGCCAGCAACAATAGATTTGTGAATGTCAGCTTTTGAGGCCAAGTCTACAATATCTTTAAGCTTGCCTGTATTGCGGGCCGGGTGATTATTCCACAATTGACTTGGTATCAGGGATTCTCTGGCCAAATCATCCGCTTCTTTCTCAATTTCATCTTGAGGCTCTCTTAGATCGAGATCATCTATAATGCATTGACCTTCTATACTGTGTACATGGCCCAGCGCTAAATGAGCTAATTCATGCGCAAGCGTAAACCAAAAATTATCAAGTCTGTCATATCTTAGAGTCAGCGCTATGATTGGCTCGCCTTTTTGATTTACCAAGGCAGCCCCATCTAAATATGTTCGCTTTAAATGAGGAACAACGACCAGTTTTATGCCTTTATTCTGGAGAAACTCCTTAGCTCTTAGCGGCCCATCCATTAATCCACTTAAATAAACCACCTTTATGACAAGGCTTTTATCCAGGATATTCGGATTGAATTTTACTCCAGTCTCAATTGTTTCTGCTTGTGCTAAAACTCCTAATATCCATGCATCTATTGAATAGGGATCGTCCTTTTCGTTACGTCTGGTGCCCTGGCGTAAGCATACACGGTTCTGATCTGTGAAATAAGAATCAGCACAAGCTTGAGAAGCAAGCTCTCGCATTATCTCTTCAGCTTGAGACTTAGGATCAAGTTCCTTTACCCAACCACGATCAACTATTTCCTTAACGGGGAAGCTGTCCCACTTGACACCTTCCCCATCAAGAGGGAAATCCATTCCATTCATAATCAAAATTTCTGCAGGAATCCTTAAATGGGTATGCAATGATCGAATCATTGATAAAGATAGAGTCCTCTTTCCCCTCAAAACCTCAGAAACCTTTGAGCGGCTACCAATGTAAGGCACCAGATCGGCCTGTTTCATACCCTTTTGATCCATTACAAAACTGATTGCCTCAATGGGAGTTGGAGGAGAAACGGGATGGTTCTCTCTTTCGTATACCCTAACCAGTGTGAGCAGGACATCGAGCTCATCCCCTACGGGAGTACCTGACTCGGCACCCCAGAGCGTTTCAATTCGCTCAATAGCCTCATCGTACGCCTGCTCTGAATTAACAGGGCGGATATTCATATTGCACCTCCGAAGGATTTATTTTGTCATAGTCTTTATGCCAGCCAAACCATTTGACAAATATAATCTGGCGGCCAAAATCAACAGCGGTTATTAGTCTAAAATGATTCCCTTTCAGGTTAAATATAACTCGATCCGGTTGGACAAAGTCCGCAGACCCGAACATATTCTTCAGTTCTGGAAAATGTTGAAACTCATTCTCTTCTATGAGAGCCACCCATGCCTTTAGTGAGCCATTTGCTTCAGGGTAACACTCCCTGTACGCATTAATTGTTTTGGTCGTGATAACCCTCATGGCAGATAATATATATTCCCATTTTGGGAATGTCAACAATTATCCCAAAATGGGAACATATTATTTCAATTAGGATTTAAATGTGTTGCTGGCAATTTGAAGGGACAATACAGATCTGCATCTGACAGCGCTTGTAGGTGATTAACTCAACTTTCGGGATTCGGCAAACGCGAAAGCTGAGTTTTTTTCTAGCAATAACTGTTTCACGGTTCAACGCGTACCCGCTATCAGGGAATCCAGGGCTGTTTTCAGTTCGCGCATTCCGGCCCGGAGCTCCGCCCGAGACGGTGCGGTTGTGGCAAGCCAAGTCCTGAGCGACACTTTTTGCGGTTTTCTTTTCGCGGCAACAATGCCGTGCAGCTTGATGCGTCGCCTGCCTGCCCGAATGGTCAGCCGTTTAGTGAGCCTAGAAAAGCTTACCCGCTCAATCGATTCGACCGGCAAAAAGAGAGATTCGACCGGCGACGTCAGGGTGATCCCCTTGGCGGTGATATCTGCATAGTGCGCCTCCTGAGTCCTGCGTCCCATCAGGAAAAACAGTCCGACCCAGGTTGGAAGCATGAGCGCCAGTAACACAACGACACCCTGCAGCCCCAGTTCAAGGACAAATACCACAACTTCAATCACCAGCTTGATTAGATTCGGGGCTTGGAAGTGGGCAGCGGACCACAGATGCATCACTTTGGGGATGAGGACATAGCCCCCGCCTACAAATGCCGCAGTCTGCGCGAGTGCTGCCAATGCCACCCAGAATTTTGCGTGATGCCGTCGTGAGAGAAAAAAGCTTTTTCCCTGGGGCATGGATTGAAACCTGGGGCCCTTGAATGCGGAAATGGCGTAGTAACCCAGGCTTTCGAAAAGCGAGTACATCACCGGAACGACAACCAAGGTCAGTATCGTTGCCAATCCAATGCCAAAAATGATCACCACACCCAGCCCTTCCCACAGCTTATCGGTAATCGTCAGGGTGATAATGCCACCGATAGTCGAGAGGGTAGTCGAAACAATGGGCCGCAGCCGTTGCTGTCCCGCCTCTACAACGGCGTCGAATATTCCCATGTCTTCCTTGCGTTTGTTGTTGATGCAGTCAACCAAAACAATGGAATCATTGACCACGATGCCGGTCAGACCGACCAGACCCACAAAGCTCATGATCGAAAAATTGTTACCCGTGACCCACAGGCCGAGCATGGCACCGACAATCGACAATGGCAGAGCCGTCATGATGGCCAGTGGTTGAAAATAGGAGTTGAACTGGGTCACCAGAAGAGCAAAAATCAGGATAAAGGCAATCAGGTAGGCCAGTTTCAAACTGGCAAAGGACTCCTCGGTTTCCTGTATCTCCCCCGAAAAATCGAAGCTGTAACCTCGCGGCAGATCGAAGTTCGAAAGCTGCCCGATCAGCTCTTTGGAAATCTCCACCGCTTGCCGGTCCTCGTTGCGTGCCGAAACGCGCACGACCCTGCGCCGGTCAACGTGCCCGATTGTGCTGATCCCCGGTCCCTGAGAAAACCTGGCGATATTGGCCAGCGGCACCAGCATGCCGTTGCCCGACCGCACCTTGACATTATCCAGCATCCCGGGCGTTGTCCGCGATGCCGGCGAAAACCGTATCCTGACATCGTACTTTTTGGATACGTCCATTTCATCCTGAAATTCCCGGATATCCAGGCCGGCAGTGGCGCCGCGAAGCGTCATGGCCAATAGATCCAGCGGGATGCCCAGGGATGCCGATTTCTCACGGTCAACCGTAACCCGAAGCTCCGGGGGCGCATTCGAAAAATCGTCCTTGACATCCACCGCCCCCCTAATGCGGGCCAGACGCGCTCTTATCTCGGTAGAAATCTCCCGCAACACCTCAAGCTCCGGGCCGATGACCTTTACGACGATGGGAGCAAAGGTGGGTGGCCCCCAGGACAGCGGACGGAAGCGTATGGCGGCACCCGGGATCTTATCCAACCGCTCACCCATGCGTTGCTGAATCTCCAGGTGGGAAGCACGGGCAAACTCTTTGCCGTCCAGAAGCTCCACGGTAATTTCGGCGAAATGGCTTGCGGTCCCCTGTCCAAAGGTAAGCTCTAAGGCGCTCTGGCCCCTGTACCCCACCGTCGAAACCACCTGGTTGGCCTCCGGCACCATCTCGGCAACGATGTTTTCCACCTGCCTGGCGATGCGGTCGGTGATCTCCACATCCGTGCCCCTGGGGGTTTCGATAGGTATATAGATGTAATCGAAATCGATATCCGGGAACATTTCGATCTTGACCACATTCAGCCCGACGAGACTGATGGCCCCGGCCATACTGAAAAGCGTCAGTGCAACGATCACAAAACGGTGATTCAAGGCCCACGAAACCATGCGCACATAAACCTTTTTCAAGAAGGCCAGATCTTCCTCGGGCCGTACGATCCTGCCGTCCTTGACCGAGCGTTTCATGAACCGGGATAACAGCAAAGGGTTGGCAATTAGGGAAACGATCAGGGAAGCCGACAGCGCGATGGTCACCGTCTTGGGTAAATAGCCCATGTATTCGCCTGTGGTGCCCGTCATCAGTAAAATAGGCAGGAAGGCGGCCATGGTCGTCAGGGTCGCGGAGACCACCGGTGCGGCGATTTCCGAAACCCCGTCGATGACCGCGGCCAGCCGCTCTTTCCCCAGCTGATAGTGATGGTAGACATTCTCCACCACAATGATGGCATTGTCTACCAGCAGGCCGATGCAGAGCACCAGTGAAAATCGAACCATGTTGTTGTTGGTCTGGCCGAAAACCTTGAGCAGGATGAACGTGATCAGCAGCGACAGGGGGATGGACAGGGAGGTGATGATCGAGTTCCTGAAACCCATGGCAAAATAGAGCACAATGATGACGATGATCAACCCGGTAACGGCCGAGTTGTTCATCGTGTCGAAACCCTGCTGGATGTATTTGGCTTGATCGGCGGTGACGACCATGCGGACACCGGCCGGAAACTCGTCCTGCATGGTCTCGATGGCCGTTCGAACCTTGGCCGATGTTTGCAGAATATTGGCCCCGGCACGCTTTTTCACGGCGATGGAGACTGAGGATTCGCCATCCACACGGGAATAACTGATATCCTCCTGGTGTCCGTCCTTGACGATGCCGACATCGCCCAGAAAAACCACCCGGTCCCCCTGCTGGATCAGGGGAACCCGTTCATAGTCGGCTACCTTTTTTATTTCGGTCAATGTACGCAGTAGGAAACGCCGCTCAGGGATGTTGATCATACCCCCGGGGATGTTGATGTCCGACTGTTTGATCGCATTGTAAACATCGAGAATCGTCAAACCGAACTGGCTTAGCCGGTTGGGATCCAGGTAGATGTGTATCTCCCGAGTTCGGCCGCCGGCCACGTCCGTTGAGAGCACCTCCGGTATCAAGGCCAACTCATCAGCAACCTTTTCGGCCAGGCGCTTGAGCAAAACGGGATCCATATCGCCGACCACGGATACGAGCAAGATGGGGATGTCACTGAAGCTGATTTCCGACACCGTCGAATCTTCGGCCTCTTCGGGCAGCTCCTTCTGGGCATCGGTCACTTTCTCCCGGACCCGTTGCAGGGAAAGCTCCAGATCCGCATCCACTGAAAAATCAATGACGATCACCGATACGGACTCTGCTGACGAGGAGCGCATCTCGTCGACATTCTTGAGGTCGCTCAAAGCCTCTTCCAGGGGATTGGTCACCAGACTTTCGATTTCGCTGGGCGAGGCGCCCGGGTAAGCCGTGACAACGATGGCGTGGGGGACGGCAATCTCCGGTTCCCCCTCCTTGGGCAGGGATTGATAGGCATAAGTACCGGCGATGATCGGTAAGATGATTACGAGCAGCGTAAAGATCCGCCCCTGCTGGATAATAAAGCGGAATATATTCATTTTGTCCCGGCCCGCCCAAAAGCCGAAATCAATATCTTGTCACCCGGCCTGAGGAACTGACCGCCGGTGACAATCAGCCGATCCCCCGCTGAAAGGCCTTCACGGACCTCAATCTTTTCGCCTGAGTACATACCCAGCGTGATTTGCCGCAAGACCGCGCGATTGTCCGACCCGGCAATAAAGACCTCCTCCCGGTCCGATCTGTAGAGAACCGTGCTTTGGGGTATAAGGATGGCGTCGGGTATCGTGGCCGTAATAATGCGCACTCTGGCGGTCATACCCGCTTTCAAGGCCAGATTTGAATTGTCCAATACAATTTCCACGCCGAAGGTATTGGTTCTTTCGTCCGCCGTAATATCGATGCGGTCGATCGAACCGGTGATCACGGCTTCGGGAAAGGGCTCCACCACGATCGATACCGGGTCGCTTTTGTCAAGGCGCACATATTCTTTTTCGGACAACCAGATCCTGACACGCATGGGGTCTGAATCGATGATTTTCATCAAGGGCTGTCCGGCACCGATCATCTGCCCGATTTCGATCATCCGGGCTGCAGCATGGCCATCGAAGGGTGAACGGATGCGGGTCTTGGAAAGCTGGGCCTTGGCAATATCCACCATCACCGTCACCCTTTCCAGCGAGGCCCCAGCTGACAGGTACTCCGATTCCGCTCTGTCATATGCATCCTGGGTAATCACCTTACGCGGCAGAAGACTTTTGGAACGGTCGTAGTCTTTCAAAGCCAGGTCCAGGCGGGTTTGGGCAACTGTAAAATTGGCTTCAGCCTCCTTCAAAGCCAGCCTATAATCAGCGGGGTCCAGTCTGACGAGCACCTTGCCCCTTTCAACCTTGTCGCCGGTATCGACGTCATATCCCGTGATGACGCCGCCCACCTCGGCGGCCAGAATCACTTCCCGGTTGGGTGTCAGCCGGCCTACTACCTCGGAAACAAGGGGCAGTTGAATGGGCTGGAGTTCCATAACGCGGACCGGTATAGGCGGGGGTTCCGCTACACTCGCACTCTCTGAAGAAGGAGAACAAGCGCTGAACAGAACCGACAGGAGGCAAAGCCCGGTGACCCTTGCTATTGTCTTCATGTTAAACCGATTTACTGAATTGGCGCCGGGATAGGTTGTGGGGGCGTCGGTGATTTGACGACCTCATTGCTCTAATCGTTTGATAATACTATTTAGAAGAGATTGAACAAGCTGTCAAGGCAGAACCCTTCACAGGTGCATTTAGGGTATCAATGGTGTTTATTCTCTTATCAAAGGGTTGCGGGAGGCTGTGATCTATAGGAAATATTTCGGTAGCAAACTCTTGGACTCGCCAGTTAGGAATGTTCTGCACAATCGTCCCCATCGATGAGTTCGCTCCCCTCTGGTCCTGTAAGTCGTTAACCTAGGTGGCGACCAAGCGCATCCGCCATCCGGATAGCCTCTGTGATCCCTTCGAGTGTCAAATCGAATCTCACATTGTGCAAATAGCTTTGTTTGTTTTCAAAAACCGGATGTATGGCTGCATCCAATTCCCTGTCAGTAACTTCCCCCAGACCGATCTGCGCCAAGGTGGTCGGCAGCCCGACAGATCTGCAGAATGCGTATACTTCATCTATCAAAGCCTGTGGCCTTGCTTCAAGGAATAACCCGGCCAGGGTACCGAATGCCACCTTTTCGCCGTGATAATATGCGTGCGTGCCTTCAAGATTGCAGAGACAGTCATGAATACCATGTGCAGTTGAGAGACCACCTGATTCGAAACCAAGGCCGCTGAGAAGGGTATTGGCTTCTACAATGTACTCAAGCGCTGGACTTACCAAATTGTTTTCACAAGCGATCTTGGCTGTGCTGCCGTATGTTAAAAGGGTCTTGTAGCATGCTTCGGCAAGGGACATGATTGCCCTAAGATTGAACCCACCACATATGTTTCGGAAATATGATCGATCGCAGGTCTCCGCTTCAAACCATGTTGCAAGAGCGTCGCCCATTCCGGAAACAAGAAACCTTGCCGGTGCTTCAGCAATGATCCTCGTATCCACCAGAACATAATCGGGATTGCTTGTGGTGAAATAGTCGACGATCGAACCTTCTTTACTGTAAACGACACAAGCACTTGCGGTGGGTGCGTCTGTTGCGGCGATGGTAGGCGCTGCGATATATTTGACGCCCAATTGATTGGCAACCACCCTGGCCGTGTCAATGGTTTTCCCACCCCCAAGGCCGATGATGAAATCATAGACACCACCTTTTGCTATCTCGAGCACCCTGTTGATCTCATCCCAGGTGCACGCACCACTGAATTTCTCATATTTGATTTCGCATATGCTTTTCCAGGTTGAAAGGTTTTCCGGAATAATTCTCTTAACGGCCTTATTAGTAGCGAGAATAAAAACGCTTTTCTTTTTAAGCTCTTCAATTTCCCCAAGATTACGGAGAATATCCTTCCCCTGTAAATAACACCCTGGGAAAAAGGCTTTTCGTATCATTGGTTACCCTCCCTTTTCAATATGTTATTCCACGAACGGATGTATCAAGCCATAGAAGCACGTAATCCGGTTGAAATACGAAAAGCCCTGACGCAGGACTTGAAAAAAACAGCAGACCGGATTCGACCGTTGCTTGACAACCCCCTACATGATACAATACGGAAAAACAAATAGTAATCGCGAACGCTTGCTCTAGCGTGCATGGCATCAGGTTAAGGTAATCGTCGGTAAAATTACTAAAATTGACTGCCTCGCCAGAAAAAGGAATATCGGAATGGATACAGCAATAATAACGGCAGCTATTACAGGAGGTATTCACACACCGAGCATGTCTCCTTATCTCCCGATTACGCCCAAGCAGATTGTAGACGATTCGATTCGAGCCTGGGAGGCTGGTGCCGCTGTCGTCCATATTCATGTACGTGACCCGGAAACCGCTCAACCATCGTCCGATCCCAGGTTGTTTGGAGAAGTTGTTTCGCAAATCAAAAACCGATCCGATCTTGTGGTTTGCATTACCACCGGTGGCGGGTTGGGTCAGACAACGGAGGAGCGACTAGCTGCGGTGAAGGCATACAGCCCGGAGCTTGCCTCCCTAAATGCGGGTTCCCTCAACTTTGCTCTTTTCCATGCCTTGGATACTTATAAGGAGTTCAAGTATGATTGGGAACATGCCTATCTACAAATGACGGAAGATTTTATTTTTCCGAACACCTTCAAGACACTGCGTGAATTCATTCAGCACTTCCGTAAGGAAGGTACAAAACCGGAGTTTGAAGTCTACGATGTGGCGATGATTAACAACATCGCATTTCTTATCGACAGGGGCTATGTAGAAACACCCGTTTACATTCAATTCGTCATGGGGATTCTGGGCGGCATTCAGGCGACGATGAATAATCTCCAATTTCTGTATAATTCTGCCAAAGACAGCCTTGGAGATTTTCGGTGGTCGGTGTGCGCAGCTGGAAAACACCAATTCAAAATGTGTACCGGCGCCCTCCTTATGGGTGGCAATGCAAGGGTGGGGCTCGAGGATAATCTTTTCCTTGAAAAGGGGCTGAAAGCCAAAAGCAATGCCGAGCAGGTGGAAAAGATCGTCCGGATCGCCAGGGAACTTGGTGTTGAGCCGGCAACGCCTGAAGAGGCACGTCAACTTTTGAATCTCAAAGGGCTGGATAAGGTCAATTTTTAGAGAATGTGATTGCTTTATCGCTTCCACCCGCCAAGCAGATGCAGATGCAGGTGGAAAATCACCTGCCCGCCCCCTTTTTCCACATTGAAAACCAGTTTATAACCCGATGCGGCTACCCCTATCTCTTTGGCCATCTGTTTTCCCGTGTTTATTAGGGATGACACGATGGTACCATCTGCAGATGTCAGATCGTTGATGCTGCGGATGTGTTTTTTGGGGACCAGCAGCAAGTGCACCGGCGCATGAGGGTTGATGTCCTTGAAAACCACCAGGGTTTCATTTTCAAATAGAAAGGATGTATCTGTTTTACCGTTCGCGATGTTACAGAAAAGACAGTCTGTTGTCATGGTAATGCGCCCTCCTGAAAGATTGAGTTTGTTTTATGAACCGCAGCAGTGAGTGCATTCCCGGTGGGTTCTGCGGCACGGCAGACCCTTTAGCGCAGCTTGCTGCGATGTGTTCAATTATCGCTGTATATCGTTTTAGTCAATTCTTAAAACTTGACATTGCTTGACAACCTGCTTACTACATTGTAGTATAAAGCAAATGCTTAACAAACACGGTTGACCGTGTTACCCCAATATAAAGGTATCCACCATGAAAAAGAACAACATTGTCCAAACAGCAACCCATCTCTTTGCTTCACAGGGTTTTGACGGTACTACGACGAAGGCAATCTCGGACAAGGCCGGTGTCACAGAACCGCTTCTATACTATCATTTTTCCGGCAAAGATGAAATTTTTACCTCGATTCTTGATGCGATCTTTGTGGACTATTTCAAGCAATTGGAAGGTTTGAAAAAAGAAACCAAGACTATGTTTGAAAAGCTAAAAAGCCTTTTTATGCTGCATTTCAGCCTTGTTAAAAAAATGCCCCATGAGATGGCCCTAGTTATAGCCCCCAGGCCGGCAAAACTGAACGATCCGGGCCATATTTACACCAACAATACCAAACAACACAAACGCTGGCTGAAATCCTATATCGGCGGCTGTTTAAAAAAGGGTATTGCCTCAGGTGAGTTCAACCCTGTTCAGATTAAGGAAACCACCAGCATCATCATCATGATGCTCAACGAAATCCTGCACAAAAAAGATTACAAGGACAGCCAAGCCATGCGGAATTCCATCATGGATTTCTGGCGCAAAATTCTTGTAACCTGATGGCACCACCACGGGCGAGCCCGTGGTCATGTGCGAAGGCCGACAACCAAAATTATTACACTTGACTATCGTGCCACTATGTGGTATATTTTAACTGTGTCTGCTATGATGCAGGTGCGTGTGGCGAAAACAATCACCCTAATGACAGGAGGTGATTTTATGTCTAAAGATAGCAATATAAAAAAAGATCAGTCAAGCAAGAGCGGCAAAGAGCAAGCTGAATCGAGTTCGTGCTGCTGTTACTATGTGGACCCGTGCGGATGTTATGTTGATCCGTGTGGGTGTCGTGTCTCCAGCTGCTGTTGCTGATACATATAAGTTGAAATGAATCACCAAGGGGATTTGCTGTTAACAAAAAGCGATCCCCTTTTTTTTACGAGTATAGCCCGAACATTTCATGTAATGTTCGGGCTAGATCAATCCTTTTCCTTTTAGCCGCTTGACACAGTTGATGTCGATATCCAGGACTTCGGCGATACGAATTTTGGCTTCGATCCCCTTTACGCAACCAGGTAACGGGGAAAGGCTGCCTAGCTCCAAATCTTCACGAACTTCCGTCATAACCACCGGATCGGAAAGGTCGGAAACTGAAACACGCAATTTGTCGGCCACATACGCTTTGGCGTCGTTTATTTTCATACCGCGGGTCATTTGCATTCGCGCCACCAGATCTCCGGCAGCCCGCATTCCGCCCATGCCCGAGGCAATAGCGTGTGTAATGGCCATGCCTAGCGGATCACCCACGCCAACCTACAACCCGTCAAGTCGGCAGATTTCCACCATGGCCGTAGAGGCACGGGATGTAATGTCCACCGGCGGATGATTGGTCATTGGGACACCGCCGACGCCCATGCCCATATTCGCGTGGATCGGAATGTTGGCCACCCTGCAGCAGGCCTTGATAAAGGTGATAACCCGTGCCAAATTCCAGGGGCAGGAAGCGTTGGTTTTGACGTTCACGACAGGCCCAAAAATAGTCACGCCCGCTTTTTCCGCCATCCTGACTTGATCATGGGCATACATACCGGCCAAGCGCTCGCCCTGGTAGGTCAAGTCCCCGTGCATTCCAAGAACAAATTCGCCAGCCATGCCAAGCTCGATACAGATACCGGGATATTTTTCATTCAGAATTTCAGAAGCCCTCAAACCGGCTAGAAAATCGGCATCCCCTGCCGCACCTACGGTATCAAGATTTATTCCGTCCGCTCCGGATTCAATCATGGCGCTGGCGACAAATACAATATCCTTGACAGCAGCTGCAACTGAACTTTCATACGATTTCTGAACGTGATCGATCTTGCCCATGGCCAGTAATTCCGAGGGGTTTTGAAAAGGGCCGTCCGGTTGGGTATATAAGCCCAGATTCGGCATGGCACCATAGAAAAGCGGCGGGTGCGTCACCATCAATATTTGCTCCAAAACGGTCTGTTCCATGCTCACGATCGGTTTGACCTGTTTGTAGCTGTAATCGATGTGACCCAGTTCAAGGGTATCGGCTCCCAGCAGTTTTTCATAGATCTGCAGGGATTGAACACGATGGACATCGATCGCGGTGCGCATCATTTTGAGCGGTGCGCCATCATAAGACAACACGACTTCATGACCGGGTTCTACACCGACAAAACGATACGGCGCGCTAAAAAGATCGAACAGATATTGCAGCTCTTCTTTGGAAAGAGGGGCTATCTTGCCATATTCGGCGGCCTCTTCCGTGCCTGCCGCCAGATCTTGCATGAGTTGGTTTTCAGTCATTTCAACGGGAAACCCGTCACCCATTCGCGTCATGATTTTTCCCATAAATTCTCCTTTGGCTACTTGGAAACCCCCAGCTCCTTTTCCGCCTCTTCCACAATCGATCGGATGGCGGCCAGAACATCATCGGGCAGCGGGTCTGGCTTGTGGGTTTCTAAAATGCGCCGCGCCTCTTGCGAAGCCCTTTGATGAATATCGGTACTGCCCGAGGCTTCCCATTCTTCCCGCATCCTGCGGTCGATAAGTTCGGGCTGGGATTGAGATCGCATGTGCTTGAACGTGGCATCATGACTGAGGAAATTTTTCCCTATCCCAATCTCCCTGATGACGTCCACTGCCAGGGTTTCGTCATTGACGGGGATGCCATGCAATAAGAATTTGATCATCTTGGCGAATTCATTGTCCATGACCAGCTGGCCAAAATCGATGGTCATGCCCATTTCGATCATACCCAGGCCGTAAATCAGGTTGGCACCTGCCAACGCTGGTAACAGGCCTGTGATGGTTTTCTCGTGACCGGACTGAGCATCACAGACTTTGCTGTCGCCCTACCCGCCTGCGACCCAGCTGGGGAGCAGATAATAAATCGACATTTGAGCCACTGCTGCATTGATCAAAGCACATTCAGGAGATCCTACAGAAGCGGCAGCCAGGCGCAGATCCATGGCGGTCGTGGAACTCCCGTATATGAATTTTGCTCCTTTGCGGGTGCACTGACTGAGCACAAGTCCACCTAAGATTTCTGCGTTATGATCCACCAGCGTCCCGGCTAATGTCACTGGAGACGAGCCACCGGCCATAGCCATGGATAAAACATTCACGGCCAACTCTGCCCGAGCGCTTTCCATGATAATTTCACAGCTGTCCTTAACAAGCTGCAGAGGACTGACCGGACAGGTAATGAATGAAATGATGGGTCGCTCTTTCAGTTTTTCCTTGCCACCGACAATGGCGGCGGCCATTTCGACAATTTTTTTGGTTAAATACCCATCGCCTGATCCCATGAAACCATGTTTGGTCGTATTTGGCAGCCAGGCTTCGGCGTTGTGGAGTTGAACCGTCTGGGTCGGTACATCACTGGCACCAACGGCCCGTTCATACACATCTATTTCACTCAGGTAGTCGGCGATCAGAGCCGAGGCCGCCACATCCGCCTTGGTTGTCTCCCGATGCTCACCCGTGTACGGGTCGTTGATAAAAACACCTTCTCCAAAATTGGTGAAACCCACCCGGTTTTTTCCCATCACAAAATCGTTTTTGGAATCACGCCCGGCCAGCAGAATTGTGGGCGGCGCTGAACGGATGGCATCCTCAACCACGTGTGGGGGAAATTTGACGACACGCTTCTTTTTCTCGACGATAGCGCCGCCGCCGTCGAGAACTTGCAGCGCCTCTTCATCATCGAACAAAAGGCCTGTGTTTTCCAGAACCTCAAGTGTGGCCAGGTGTATGTCATCCATTTCATCATCGCTAAAGACCTTGAATTCTAGACCGCCATGCATACTTTTTCCAGCTCGCATATTACGTTTCAAAAAATCACCTCCTTTGAACGGTTTTTCACTATTGATGATTCGAATACATGTATCGGTTGCATAGAAACCCGAATAATTGAATGGTTAACAGATTCTTTTCAGTTTGACAAGCGAAATATAGATCTTTATTCATTATATATATTGTTATTTTAGTAAGTTATGATAGTTTTTTCGTCACGGATACACTAGGCGTGAAAAGGAAACCGCTATAATCGTATCGCTTGCACGAAATCGGGCGAACCCAATCGCCGACGGCACTTATTATCAGGCCGATCGAGATACTTGATTGTATATCGTCAAGATTTGGTTTACTAAATGGTCAATTTTCACGGGTGTCTAAATCGACGAACAAAGGAAGTGTCAAATGAATTGGATAATGGATCCGAATGTCTGGTTAGGCTTGTTGACATTGAGTGCCATCGAAATTGTGCTGGGTGTCGACAACATTGTTTTTATCGCTATTTTAGCCGGCAAGCTGCCCGAACATCAGCAGGCCAGAGGGCGAACCATTGGTTTGATTTTGGCAATGGGAACCCGCATCCTGCTGCTCTTTTCCATCACCCTGATCATGAAATTGACCCAACCCCTCTTTATGCTGTTTCATTTCGAGATATCCGGTCGCGACATCATCCTGATTGCCGGTGGTTTGTTCCTTCTGGTAAAGAGCACACTCGAGATTCACAGCAATCTGGAAGGCGAAGAGGCGCACGCACAACAAGACAGCGGTCAAAAATCCACGTTTCTAAGCGTGGTGACCCAGATTATGATTCTGGACATCGTCTTTTCAATCGATTCCGTGGTCACGGCTATCGGCCTGGCCAAACAACTGGGTGTCATGGTTGCCGCCATCGTCATCGCCATTATCGTGATGATTTTTCTGGCTGGAAGCATCAGCTCGTTTGTCGATAACCATCCAACCATAAAAATGCTGGCCCTGAGCTTCCTTTTACTCATAGGCATTTCCCTGATCGCAGAAGGACTGGACCTGCATATCCCCAAGGGATACATCTATTTTGCCATGGCGTTTTCGATTTTTGTTGAAATCCTCAATATGAAAATTCGCAAACATCGGATCAAACCGGTAAAGCTGCGCAACCCCAGGTCGACAAAAATCGTTTCTAGTTAGTGTCGTTACACCCGTTCATCGTCCTTCTCTAACAGGCATTTAAGTAACGATTGAGGATCTTCTCCAAATTCGAAGCAGAGGGTTCCAAGATTGAAAACGCCTCGAGGGCACAATAACAACTTGACTTTCATTCGGACATTCTACTAAAGCACATGTCATCAGTTGGGTCTGATTTGCATGGGGGATGGCGTCCCGTTTAATAAAGGATATACGGCATGACAGTGGTATTGGGTATCGACACCGGTGGGACATACACGGATGCCGTTCTGGTCAATTACGAGAACGGTAAAATCCTATCGAGTGCCAAATCTTTGACCACCCACCAGGATCTTTCCGCCGGTATCAGATCAGCCGTTACATCCGTCATGACCATCAGGCGAAAAACCCTTTCCCCGCAAAACATCAGCCTTGTCGGTCTCTCCACCACCCTGGCAACAAACGCCATTGCCGAAGGGCACGGCGTCCCTGTTTGCCTGCTATTGATCGGTTACGACCGGGACTTGATCCATCAATACCAATTCCAGCATGCGCTAGGGACACGCAATGTTGTCTACCTGCAAGGTGGGCATGACCAACAGGGCACGGCCCGCCAACCGCTGGACGAAGATGCCGTTCGAAACAGCGTTTTAGCGTGGCGCAATAAAGTCAATGCGTTTGGAGTCTCGGGTTATTTTGGTGCATTCAACCCGGAACACGAGTTAAGGGTCAAAAAACTGATAGAGGACCTCACAGATCTGCCAGTGACCTGCGGCCATGAACTCTCCACGCGTCTGGACGCCATCCGGAGAGCAACAACCGTCGCCCTGAATGCCAGATTGATTCCCATCATACAAGATCTGATCCACAATGTTGGTGCCACCCTGAAAGCCATGTCCATATCGGCGCCACTGATGGTGGTAAAAGGTGATGGAAGCCTGGTTCAGGAGGATTGGGCTATCAAACGACCCATCGAAACAGTCCTGTCAGGTCCAGCCGCAAGTGCCCTGGGGGCACTGAAACTGTCCGGGGAAAGAAACACCTGGGCGGTGGACGTCGGCGGAACGACCACTGACATTGTCGAACTCATTGAAGGCGCACCGTCACTAAATCCCGATGGGGCCTGTATTGGCGGATGGCGGACCATGGTCGAAGCCGTTGATGTCCACACTGTCGGGCTTGGTGGGGACAGCCACGCCAGGGTATCATCCGAAAATCAGCTACGCATTGGACCCGGTCGCGTCATACCACTTTGTAAACTGGCCAGCGAGTATCCGGACCAGGTAATAACAGCCCTGAAAGGCCAGTGTCGTTCAGACAAGTTCGATCCGGATGCAGCCCAGTTTCTGATTTCGGGGAAAACTGACAAATCCAAGTTGTCTCAAAAAGACGCAACGCTATTGGCTCATTTGAAAAACGGCCCTCAACCATTTACGGCTCTCACCACACCCGCTGCCTTTGAAGACCCATGGATTTCGAGGCGTATCCAACATTTGTTAGAAACCGGTGTGATTCAGCATGCGGGTTTCACCCCGACGGATGCGCTTCACGTTCTGGGCCGCTTCCAGGAATGGCATACAGAAGCCTCTCTGCTGGCCGGGAAACTTCTTGCCGCCTGTTTTGAATTGTCTGTAGAGGCATTCTGCAACCAGGTTGTGCAAGCCGTTTCCAGACAGACCGCCGCTGCCATCGTATCCAAAGCCATCATGGATGAAATCGGGATGCTTGATTGGAAAAAGTCGCCAGTTGACGGATTTCTACTGAAAAAAGCCCTCGCGCAGGACCGCAAAGGAAAGCTGATCCCTGAAATCAGATTGAGGCATCCTATCGTGGCCCTCGGGGCACCCGTGAAAGCCTATATGCCCATGGCGGCGGAAATATTACAGACCCGGCTTTCAATTCCTGAATTCGCGGAGGTCGCCAATGCTGTCGGCGCCGTCAGCGGAAAAACGGTTCTACGCCTCAGGGTTCGCATTCGGCCCGTCAACGGGAGCCAGAAAGTGAGACTCCTTTCCCCGGACAGTCCCAGAGATTTTCAGGGTGTCGAAGAAGCTGTCCAGTATGCAGTCCGCCATATGACACCCCTGGCAGAGGAAAAGGCACGCCAGTCTGGCGCCGAACATGTAAAGGTTCAGGTAATTCGAAAGGAAAAGAAAGCCAAGGCCAAAGGCAACAAAGAGATTTTTCTGGAGACCGAATTGACATTTATGGCCCTTGGGAGACCGAGTATTGCATATAGCCCGAACATTTCATGAAATTTTCGGGTTAACCCATGGATGGTAAGCGAGAAGCAGTCATTGGTTCAGCGCTTGGTGCTTAAAAGCGTGTTTTTTTCTGGAGGCCTGAAGGTCTTGTATGCTTTGACTGATATTTTATATCTTGGCTTTTTTATAAAAATAACTTATTTCTTCCCTTAGGCCTGAGACCTTTGAAAAATGCCCAATTTCGTTTTTGTTCAGGGAAGGCGAAGATTTTAGCCGCAGGAATACATCGTGTATTTTGAAGATTATAATTTGAGCTCAAGGCCGAAATTGGGTCATAAAAAGCGTTTTTCAAGGCATCTCGAATGGGTCTCTTTGTGTGTTGACGCAAGTGAAATTTCATACCCCTAACCCGTGCGTGAAAGGAACCTAACATGTCTGAAACAATTTACCAGGAAGCCGTGGAAGCCATTATGAAAGGTGATGCTGTTAAGGCCGCTGACATCGCCAGAAAAGGGGCTAGACAAAGGCATGAACCCGCTGGACCTGATGAACAACGGCTTTATCACCGGCATCAATCAAGTGGGCGACCTATTCGAAACAGGCAGACTTTTTCTGCCCCAACTGGTCATGTGTGCCTCGGCTATGGAAAAAGCCACCGAAATCATCAATGCCGCTATTCCGGAAGGTAAGGGAGCGGTGTCCGGGAAAATTTTGGTGGGGACGGTCGAAGGCGACGTGCACGATATTGGAAAAACCATTGTCGTGGCCTTGTTCAAAGCCAATGGCTTCGATGTCCTGGATATTGGAAGGGACGCACCCATTGATCGCTTTATTGACCAAGCTGAAAAATTTGGGGCAGACATTATCGGATCGAGCACCCTTTTGACCACCACCATGGCCGTTCAGAAGCAGATCGAAGAAACGTTGAAAAAAGCCGGTCTCAGGGAAAAATACAAGACCCTTGTGGGCGGTGCTCCCGTGACCCAGCGATGGGCAGATCGAATCGGTGCCGACGCCTATGCCCAGGATGCCAGCGATGGTGTACGCAAGGCCAAGGCGCTTTTAGCAGGTTAGAAAACTAAGGTGCCAGAAAGGCTGGAACGTTGCATTTAGATTATAGCGGACCGCCAATGGAAGCCTCACAGCATCATCGCCTCCAAGTTTTCCAGCAAGCTTTTTAACCGCGGGGGGTGGATCGTCATGTGATCGTGTGGACTCTAAATCCACATAGACGGGTGCAACTCCCGTACTCCCCGCCATTTTATTGTGTACATCGTTTAGCGTTCGAATGCCACTGACCTGCCGGCGTCGTATGTGCTTCGCGCGACATTCAATAGCCTGATGCACAGCTGCTTTTGGCTATAGCTTACCTAAAACAGAAAACGTAACACCGAAAACCACCATGATCCCCTGGACACAGACACAGGCACAGCGTTTGAATGAGTTGAATGCCCCGCACCCGACCTTGAAGAAGACCTTTGATGATGAAGCTGCCCGTGAAAAAGCGTATCAGGCGCTGGAAAAATCACTCGTGAATCGTCAGCGAAGGCAACTGGCGGAACTCCAAACCGCGCCCAGCCGCCCTGAACGTTGCCGGCTTGAAAACAAACTTGCCGATTTGCTGACGCAAACCGGTTTTGTCCAGGTAACGACACCGATCATCATGTCCAGGGGGCTTTTGAAAAAGATGTCAATCGATTCAAAACACCCCCTCAACTCTCAAATATACTGGCTGCAGGGAGATAAATGTCTGCGTCCGATGCTGGCACCCCATCTTTACTACATCCTGGTCGATCTGCTTCGAATCTGGAAACGGCCTGTGCGTATCTTTGAAATCGGTTCCTGTTTTCGAAAAGAATCCAGGGGATCGAAGCATGCCAGCGAATTTACCATGCTGAACCTGGTTGAAATGGGGACACCCGAGAATACCCGCAGAGAAAGAATTCAGGACATGGGCTCACGAATTGCGGCGGCTGCAGGCGTGGAGAACTATCGTTTTGAAACCGTGACCTCGGAAATATATGGCGACACCATCGACATCGTCGCCGGGGAAGATAGCCTGGAAATTGCCTCCGCAGCCATGGGCCCGCACCCACTGGATCGACCATGGAAGATCAATGAGTCCTGGATCGGGATCGGATTTGGTCTCGAACGCCTCTTGATGGCCTCCCACCTATCCAGAAACCTGGCCCGCTTCGGCCGAAGTTTGGCGTATTTAGATGGCATCCGGCTCAATATCTGACACGTCTGATTAGAACCTGATGAACCTTTGATCATAGGATTGGGACATTGCATGAAGACAGCCATCATCGGTGGAAAACTTCAAGGGCTAGAAGCGGCCTATTTGGCCGGAAAAGCCGGCTGGGATGTGACGGTAATCGATCGGGCAACCGATGCACCGGCGTCGGGTCTATGCCAACGATATATTCAAACCGACATTACCGCCCGAACCGACCTGGAGCGACTTCTAAAGCCGTTTGACCTGGTCATTCCGGCCCTTGAAAACCAGGCCGCGCTCAAACGCCTGCAACAATACGCCCGCAACGAGGTGTTGCCGATTGTATTCGATTTCGATGCCTATTTCATCACATCCTCCAAGATCGAAACGGATCGATTTCTGGCTGGTATTCGTATTCCAACACCTGCTCAATATCCAGAATGCGGTTTCCCCGTCATCGTCAAACCGAGTCAGGGCAGCGGCAGCAAAGGAATACAAGTTGTCCATGATTCGAAACAGCTCGCATCCCATCTTGCACTGGCTCCCGGGGAGCAGGTCATTCAGAAGTTTGTCGCCGGTCCGTCCTACTCGCTCGAAATTATCGGTAACCCGGGTAGCTATTGGCCTCTCCAGGTGACCGAACTTGACGTGGATCCTGTCTTTGACTGTAAGAGAGTGACGGCACCCTCGGGTCTTTCCCCAAAATTAACCGCGGATTTCGAACATATCGCCAGCACTGCCGCCGAAGCCCTAACACTCAAGGGATTGATGGATATTGAAGTCATTTTGGATCAGGACGTGTTGAGAGTCCTTGAGCTAGATGCGCGCTTACCCAGCCAGACACCCATAACGGTGTATGCCTCGACCGGTGTCAATATGCTCCCGTTGCTGGCGAAGCAGCATTGGCGGACCCCAGGCGGCAAGGCCATCACTCCCGTTGCCCAAAGGGGTGTCGTGTACGAGCATATCAGGGTGGCCGGCAAGGTCTTGACCGTTACGGGTGAGCGTGCCATGACCTCGGCGGGTCCTCTGCATTTGGAAAAGAATTTTTTTGGCGCCGATGAAGCCATCACCTGCCAGTCGGATAATCGAGAGAACTGGGTTGCAACGTTGATCATTTCCGAAGAAAATAGCGCTGCAGCATGGGAGAAACATGAAACCGTCATGGCCGATATTATGCGCTTTTTCAATTTGGACACCTACATAGATGACTATCCGAAAACCCATCACATGGACAAACGCGTTTTGACCTTGAAAGGATAATACCGGTGACCCGACTGACATCGGGGGATATTCAATCCATTTCCGAAGAACTGCCCCCATACGAAACGTTGCTGATCGAAAAAACCGGTTGCACCCTGATGCAACTTGCCTGCCGGGCAATGGCGGTAGCCGAAAAAGATGTGCAGGTATCTATGGCACATGCTGTTGTGGGGGTGATACCCATGACCTCGGGTGGCGGCGTGTTAAAAGGCTTCTGTGAGACTGTGGCAAAGATTGTCGGCCACATTGGTTGCAGGGCTTTTGTCACCCGGGATGCGGATGTTTCGGGTATCGCCGAAGCCGTGCAAAAAAAGGCCGACATTCTCTTTTTCGCCGATGACAATCGTTTTATCGCTCTTGAACTACAGCATCGCAACATTGTGGACAATGCCGTAGCAACCGGCAGGGGATTTGTGACAGGTCTGCAACGCATGGCAGGGAGCTTGAAGGATCGACATGTGCTTGTCCTGGGATGCGGCCCGGTGGGTCAGAGTGCGGTGAAAGCCCTGCTGGAAACAGACTGTCAGATATCCGTTTATGACATCGAACCCGCGGCATATGGCCGATTAGCAGTGGATTTGAGCAACGAATCAGATGTTCAGATTCAGTTTTTAAACGATCTTGATCCGGCTTTGCTCCAGCATGAACTCATCGTCGACGCATCCCCGGCGAGCAATTTCATTCTGGCGCAGCATATCAAGCCCCAAACCATCGTAAGTGCGCCTGGTATGCCCCTCGGTCTTGACCGTTCTGCGCTGGCGGCCATCGGGGACAGACTCCTCCACGACCCGCTTCAGATCGGTGTGGCGACGATGCTGGTAGGAGCCTTAAAAGAGGTCAAG
The DNA here is from genome assembly GCA_963701385.1 of uncultured delta proteobacterium. GTDB lineage: Bacteria > Desulfobacterota > Desulfobacteria > Desulfobacterales > B30-G6 > B30-G6. The sequence continues at coordinate 133,066 of CAVOZW010000009.1, read as the reverse complement.
AAGTTACGGAGCTGAGTGAGATGACGTCAAAAAAACCAGCCAAACGATTTTACCGCAAACGGGTCGAGCTTTTCCGCTTGATCCAGAAAATAAAACTATGGCCTGCCAGGAGCGGTATCCTTCACGGTATCAAATCCATTGAAATATTGGGTGAGCAGGCCAAAATCACGACCCATTGCAACAAGACCTTCATGGTCAACAACTCCAGAAACAGCCGTGCGGCAAGATGGCTTCGAAATAAATGGTTCAAAGGGGCTTGTGGCGCATGCCGTGTACCGGACTGGAAACTCGAAAAATATGCCTCCACGCAATTCAAACGGCATTACGGATCACACTTAGAGCGTTTGTCAGAATAAGCTTCCGAAACTGGTAGTTCTTTACGTCTTTGTTGCGGGTTAGATGTCCACAAGGACATGGTTTCAACCTGCATCACCATTACAGCGTCTGATGGTGATTGGATCAAAAGAACCTCGACCCGGTACAAGCGTTGCAAGTTGAGGCCTGTTTCTAATGTATGCCTATGGCTCGTTAAATTCCGCAGCAGCGTTTGGATCATAGGCGGCTTTTCGACCAGGACAATCCTTGCGATCACATAGCTGGCAGCTGTAGAAGGGAACTTCGGTGGGAAAATAGATACCGGACACCGATTTTGCAGGAATCATCAGACAACTGTTATTGAGAGAGACACCGATGGGGGTTTCACCGTCTCCGAACAATGAAAACAGCGGCCGCTGCTCTTCCAGAGGCCAGTCTGTCAAAGACCCGGGACTCATAAAAGACATGCCTTCGAGACCATACCTAGCTTGCAACGATTTTTCGAGAAATTTTCGCGCGCAACTCAAGGCAACATTGCCGATCACATCGAGGTAGTATTTCTCCACCAGATCTCCCCGCGTATCAACCTGGGCCATGTACTGACTTCCGATGGTGACGATGTATGGAAATACCCGCTCCACCGCTGCCAGGTTTTTCGCCAACACCCGGCTGATGAAACCAACCCCGTCGATACCAATGGTATTCTCCCGCTTTTCATCGATATAACAGACCCGGTAAACCGCTTTTGCCTCTATGATCGGCAGAACCGTTTTGACAAGGGATTTGACTTCATCCCAGCGTTCATCTTTTTTTAGGTGAAGCTGGCGCCTGATTTCCCCTAAGGGCAAGTCCAAAGGTATTTGTTCTAATATGTTCAATCTTTTCTCCGACATGTAAATATCATTGCCCGGTCTAAAAAGAATTTCAAGCACTTTATCATATATGTGGGGGACGTACCTTTATATGTTGACAACCTGAAATCTATCTGCAATGAAATAACTATGCCACGCAAATCAAGAATAGACGCCCCAGGGGCATTACATCATATTATTGTGAGAGGCATCGAAAGAAAACCGATTTTTCGAGAAGATGCCGATCGTGATAATTTTATAGAGCGCTTGAAAAAGATCTTGAAGGATGACGCAGCATTTTGTTTCGCCTGGTCATTAATGCCCAACCATGTCCACCTGCTATTAAAAACCGGGAAATTATCGATTTCAACAATCATGAGAAGACTTCTGACCGGTTATGCAGTTTATTTCAATCGCAAATATGATCGTGCGGGCCATCTATTTCAGAACCGATATAAATCCATTCTTTGTCAAGAAGACGTTTATCTCTTAGAACTTGTGAGGTATATTCATTTGAACCCCCTCCGTGCCGGTATCTTAGCGGATCTAAAGTCGCTCGATGGTTACAGATACAGTGGTCATGCGACGATAATTGGAAAAGATAAAAATGATTGGCAAACCATTGATTATATCCTAACTTTTTTTTCTGAGAGGCGCTCATCAGCGCGCCGTCACTACCGGGAATACATACAGAAAGGAATTTCTGCTGGAGAAAGACCGGACCTTGTCGGCGGAGGTCTCGTCAGAAGTGTTGGCGGATGGCACGCTCTCAAAGAGCTGAAGAGAAGAAAAGTTTATATGAAGGGCGATGAGAGGATCTTGGGAGATAATGATTTTGTCAAAGCTGCCCTGCAATCTTGCCAGGATAAATTTGAAAATAAATATTTATTAAAGGCCAAAGGAGTTAATTTTGAGACCGTTGTCGATCACGTCGCCGCAGTGCTAGGCATCGACAAAGCGGATGTTTTGTCTGCAGGTAGACAACCCATCCGGGTGAAGGCTAGAAGTTTATTGTGTTTCTGGGCATCGAGGGAACTGGGCATGACAATGGTGGATTTGTCGAAACGGTTAAAAATATCACAACCATCCGTAAGCCAATCTGCAAAGCGCGGAGAAAAAATTGCACGCGAAAACGATTTAACATTCTTATAATGTACAATATCAAATTACCAAAGAACGTCCCCGACTATGTTCTTGACAACCATAATAGATAGGGTTTTGATACCTGTATGGAATTCAGAAAAATTTTTAACAGCGACACACATAATTGTTTCGCCTGCAGCCCCAAAAACCCCTATGGGCTGAAAATGGATTTGTTCACGGATGAAACATCTGTCATGTCACGCATCACCCTGCCGGAACACTTTTCGGGCTGGGGCTCGGTTGCTCATGGCGGCATATTGTCCACGATACTGGATGAAATTATGGGCTGGGCTGGGCTCTATTTGCTGCGGCAGATCACCTTGACCAAAAACATGACCATCGAATTCATCAAAGCGGCATATGTCGGTGAATCCCTTGAAGCGGTGGGCAGGGTTATCGGAACAAACGGAAAACGAAACGCCGAGATTGAAGGCGTTATCACTCGAGACAACGGAGAGGTCTGCGTCAAATCCAGGGGCGACTTCACGACCCTCTCCCCCATTCTGGCAATACGCCTCGGAATCATGACCGAATCGCAACGTCAGACCTTCTTTGAGCCCTTATTTAAGCAATCCCCGGAACATCATGATTGAGAGGATCCTATCCGGCGGCAGGCCCGGTGCAGAAAAGGCCGCTCTCGATGCAGCCATCAAGCTCGGCATTGGATACGGCGGGTGGATACCCAAGCAAGCCCACGACGACGCCCGCACGCATGTGGACAAATACAACCTGAATGAAATGCCCACGGTCAATCGGACTGAAACTCTCAAAAAGAATACCCGGGAATCCGATGGAACGCTGCTGCTTTTTCATGGAAGCGCATCCAGCAACTTAGATCCCATGACAAGAACGATCCAGCGCTACAGCAAACCGCTGTTGCAGGTCGATCTGAGCCATACAGGCGCCTTCAATGCCGCATCTTTGATCAATGACTGGATCATCGACAACAACCTCAACATACTCCATGTCACCGGCTCCTCTGAAAAAGAGGACATCAACATCTATTCGGCAACGCTGGATATTCTACAGGCCGTCTTTTTTCTCAACCTGACGGAAACCAGCATGAACCAACCCATTGGAACTCAGGAACAATTGGCCCAAGCCTCGAAAGCGGACCTGACGCCCAAAACCGCAGAGGCTGCGGTGGACATCATAATCCATGAGATGCACCTGAAAGATCGTACACTCATGGCCAATTTAAGAGAGGAAGAGATCGCCCCGCTTCAATTAACCCTGGGGCTGTACATCAAGAAAAAGCTCGATATTTGGTCTCACGATGCGACATTATACGACGCTTGCGTGGCAGCGGCCGAGAGAGAACACATGGACAGGTCGAATATGCCCATGGTGCTCATCAAAATCATGTGGAAAAAACTCAGGGATACGCATCGGCTGAGGGTGGTGAAGTAATGGAAGCTGTAAGCTGCTGACGGCCTATGGCAAACTTGCTTAGAGCTCAAAGTTCAAGTTCCATCTGTTTCAGTGGTCGGATATTGGATGCTTCGTTATTGTGAGCCCCATTGACCTGCTTGGGCACCGGACGACTGACCAGTTCGGTTATGGTCATGAGACCAAGCATATCCCGCAGCCCTTGCGTATCGTGATATGTTGGATCGAGCCATTGCTGGTAAACCTCGGGTCTCAAAATGACCGGCATGCGATGGTGAATGGGACGCATGGCCTCACTGGCCGCCGTGGTAATAATGGCGCAGGACTGATAAGCGGTGGATATGTTCTGTCCGCCATCCCATCTCTCCCATATGCCGGCAAAAGCAAACGGCCGCTGGTCAGCGAGGGTTAAAAAATAAAGCTGTTTGTGGCTTTCGCCGCCTGTCCATTCATAAAAACCATCCGACGGGATGAGACATCTTCTGTGCTTGAAGGCCTTGCGGAAACTGCGCTTGCTGTGGATGGTCTCGGCACGTGCATTGATCATTCGGGCCCCCATAGACGTGTCTTTAGCCCAGGACGGAACCAGTCCCCAATAAAACGTCTCCAAACAATTCTTTTTGTCTCGTCTGACGATGGCAAGAATTTCCTGGGAAGGCGCAATGTTATAACTTCCCGTCGCCATCGTTCTACATTCGTCGATTGGAAACAGATCCAGCAGTTCCTCCTTGCTTGTATATCCAACAAACCTGCCGCACATGTGTCCTCGCCCTTACCTGGTATGATCTCTGTAAAGTTTGATCAGCAAAAAAATCAGCGGAATCAAGTGGTAAAACAGATCGAAGATATCAATGGGTCTGTGCAAGGTGCCGTTTTTAAGCATCAACAGCTTCTCCATAACGTGGGGCATGGGCCGAAAAGGCGCCAGCAGCATAAACACGGTCAGGATGATCAGCAGGGTGTAAGGTATTTTGTCTATCAAGTTCCACATGGGACGTCTCCTCATATAGCGGCTGTCATAAATTTTCCGATTGAGGGATTCTGTCTAATTTGGACCCGCTCGCTGTTGCGTTTATTATACAATTTTATATGCTATGGGGCAGAAGTCAACCGTCATATTTGACTGTAATTGCAATTCTTTTTTCTTGACTAAAACAGGGTTCCATGGGTAATTTAACGTCTCGTCTCTACAATTCTGACCCGGTATGCAGGAGAACCCACCCATGGACATGAAAAGGGACTATTATGAGGATGTGCAGTTTTTTACATCCGGTGTCATCGCCTTCTGGCTGAGTGTTCTGGTGATCGGACTCGCCATCTTCCCCTTTGTGGCCAAAAATTATTATGTGTATGTGGCCAACTACATGGCCATCAATGTCATCGTTGTCATCGGTCTCAACCTTCTGGTGGGCTACACCGGGCAGATATCCATGGGGCATGCCGGTTTTTTTGCCATTGGCGCCTACGGCACCGTTGCCCTGATGACCCACGCGCACTTTCCTTTTCTGCTGGCCCTGCCCGCGGCTGGACTTATTGCCGCGATTTTCGGCTTTCTGCTGGGTCTACCGGCCCTGCGGCTGGAAGGACCCTATCTTGCCATCGCCACCCTCGGATTCGGCATTACCATCACCCAGATTATCGGCAAAATCAAAGATTCTGGGGGAACGTCAGGGTTTGCACGCGCCGGAACTGACCATCGGTCCCTGGCATTTGAGCACCGACAAGGATTTTTACTTTCTTTTGATTCCCATCACCATCCTTCTGGCGGTCCTGGCCCGCAATCTTGTCCACACAAAAGTCGGCCGGGCCTTTATCGCCATCCGTGATGCCGATATCGCAGCCGAAACCATGGGGGTCAACCTGACGCTGTACAAAACCCTGGCCTTTGCCGTCAGCGCTTTTTATGCAGGGGTCGGGCGGTGGGCTGTATGCCTTTGTGCTGCGATTTATCGAGCCGGAACTGTTCAGCCTTTTCATGTCCGTCATGTTTCTGACCATGGCGGTGGTGGGGGGTCTCGGCTCCATGATGGGACCGATCGCCGGGGCCTGCCTGCTCGGTCTTCTTGATCTGCAACTTCGAAATATCCTTGAAGTACCCTATATCGGACAGTGGATAAAAGCCCTGTCGGAAAGCTATTTTACCATAACCGGCGTTTCCAACATTCAGATGATCGTATTCGGATCGATCCTGATCGCGATCATGCTGTTTGAACCCCTGGGCATCTACGGTATCTGGATACGAACCAAGAAATACTGGAAGATGTGGCCATTTTAAAAATCGAAGAACAACTTTTTAGAATAGAACGCGGCTTCGCCGCTATTTTAAGAGGAATTAAATGGTTGATTTTCTACAGATGGTTCTCAGCGGTATTGCCGTGGGCAGTTCCTATGCGCTCATGGGACTCGGTATGGTTCTGATCTACAAGGCCTCCGAGGTCCCCAATTTTGTTCAGGGCGAAATGGCGCTTCTGCCGGTCTTCATCGCCTACATGCTACTCAGCTCTTATGGACTTCCCTATTACATTGCCTTTCCTGCAACACTTATCTTTGCATTTATCCTGGGCTGTGTTCTGGAATTTGCCGTGCTCCGGCGCGCCAAGGAACCGAATGTCCTGGGGCTGATCATCATCACCATCGGTCTCGAAATGCTGCTGATCGGGTTTGTCTCCTGGAAATTCGGTGCCGACCAGCACGTCATGCCCTTTCCCATATCGACTTATGACAGCTATCATCATTGGCGATATTTTTATCAGTACCCTGGATATGCTGACCCTGGTGGTGGCCCTGATCATCATGCTGATCCTGTTTCTCTTTTTCAGGTTCTCCAAAATCGGCGTGGCCATGAAAGCCACCCAGCAGAACGAAAACGCCGCCGCCTTGATGGGTATCAAGACCAATCAGATCCGCATGATCACCTGGGGCATATCGGCTGTGGTGGGCAGCGTGGCCGGTCTTTTGATTGCGCCAGTCCTGATGCAACCCTACATGATGTGGGACCCCATGCTCAAGGGATTCGCCGGTGCCGTGGTGGGGGGCATGACCTCCCTGCCCGGAGCGGTCTTTCGGCGCCTACATCGTGGGTGTGGTGGAACACCTGTTCGGTGGCTATGTATCCATCGAATTCAAATCCGTTGTAGCGTTTGTGGTCATTGTCCTGGTGCTGTGCTTCAAACCGAGTGGTTTGTTTGCCAGGCATTATGTGAAGAAAGTATAACCTAGATGAGCGTTTCAAATTTTAAGAATAACGGCAACCTCGACAATCGCTCAACTTAGGTGTAAACTAGTGTTTGGTGTTTAGTTTTTTGTGTTTGGTCAGATTGACGAGATACCACGCCAAACACCAAATACAACATACTAAACACAAAACACAAAACACGATACACCAAACACCAAATAACAAAAAAGGAGAAGAAGAATGAAAAAGAATCTTTTGAGCGTTTTTGCTGTGATGGTGGTGATGCTATTTGGTCTGGCCTTGACGACCTCGGCCGAAGAAGGTGTCACCGATACCGAGATCCACGTCGGTCAATGGGGCCCCCAAACCGGACCGGCAGCTCCCTGGGGTTCCGTGGCCCGTGGTACGGATGCCTACTTTAAAATGATCAATGCCGAAGGGGGCATCCATGGCCGTAAACTGGTGCACCATTATTTTGACGATGGCTACAATCCCGCCAAAACCATGGCCGGCGTCAAACAACTCCAGGAAGAAGTCGGCATGTTTGCCTGGGTGGTTGGTGTGGGCACGGCTCCCGGTCTGGCGGTCAAAGACTATCTCATGGAGCGTAAGATCCCCTGGGTGGGTCCGGCGGCTGCATCGCGTCATTGGGTTGAACCGCCCAACAAGTATCTTTTCAACGACTATCCGCTCTACCTTGGCGATGCCCAGGTGCTGTGCCAGTACGCTGTTGGCACATTGAAATTTAAACGCATCGCCATCGCCTACCAGAACGACGATTATGGCAAACAGGGGCTGGAAGGGGCTGAGAAGCAACTGGCCAAATATGGCATGGAACTGGTGGAAGCCATTCCGGTCAACGTGACCGACACCGACATGAAACCGCACATCATGAAATTCCGCAAGGCCGAGGCCGAGGCGGTTCTCTTGTTTGTTAGCCCAGGCCATGTGGCCCGTTTGCAGGGCACCGGCAAGGCCATGCAGTTTACACCCCAGTGGATGAGCACCAGCACCTGTAGCGACGTGCCCCTGATGATGCACATCACCAAAGGCGGTTTTGCCGGCACCATTTTTGCTGGCTTGGCAGCGTCAAGTACTAAGCTGGAAATAGGGAGTATCGACGATTTGAACAACCCGACCCATCCGCTGCTGAAAAAATACTACAACGATGCCTATAAAAAATTTGCGGCCAAGGAAGAGCGCTGGGGTGTTTTCTTCATCGCCGGTTTCACCTTTGCGGAGCCTTTTGTGGAGGGCTTGAAGCGCTGTGGCCGCGATCTGACCCGTGAAAAACTGGTGGCTGAAATGGAAAAACTCCAAAATTTCCGTGGCACTGCTGGACCGGTCAGCTATGCGCCCTTTGATCCCAATGATCCTATGTGCCGTCTGGGAGCCTCTGCAGTTTTTCTGGGCCAGGCAACCGCCGAGGCTAAAACCAAAATCCTGACATACTGGACGCCGACGGATTATATCCCCATGAGCAAATAAATCACACTGTCGCCATGATGTTAATAAGCATCACGGCTGACAGTATAGAATAACCATTTAGGATACAAATTGTATGTCTTTTTTTGAGGTAAAAAATTTGTCCATCAGCTTTGGTGGTCTCAAAGCATTGGACGACATCTCCTTTGGGGTCAAAAAGGGCGAGATCTACGCTATTATCGGTCCCAATGGTGCTGGAAAAACCACCCTGTTCAACTGCATCAATGGAATCTACAAACCCAACAAGGGTCAGATCCTTTTCAAAGACCGCAAGATTCGGGGCAAAAAACCGGACAAAGTTGCCAGGATGGGTATTGCCCGGACATTCCAGAACATCGAGCTCTTCAACAACATGAACGCCATGGAAAATATCATGATCGGCCGGCATCTGCATATGAAAACCGGTCTGTTCAGAGGCGCCTTTCTATGGGGAAAAAATTCCTTTGCAGGTAAAGAGGAAACGTCTCATCGCAAAAAAGTGGAAGAAATCATCGATCTCCTGGATCTTCAGTCGGCCCGCAACAAATTTGTGGGTGGTCTGCCCTACGGCACCCAGAAGCAGATCGAACTGGCCAGGGCTCTGGCACTGGAACCGGAGCTGCTTCTCCTGGACGAACCCTGTGCCGGCATGAATGCCGAAGAAAAGCAGGACATGATCTTCTGGGTCAAGGATATCCAGGACGAATTGGGTATCACCATCTTGCTCATCGAACACGACATGACCATGGTCATGGACATTTCAGACCGTATCCTGGCCATAAATTTCGGAAAAACCATTACCGAGGGATCGCCGCAAGAGGTTCAGAAACATCCTGAAGTATTGCGAGCCTATTTAGGAGAAGACGACGGTGAGTGCGCTGCTTGAAATAAAGAATATTGAAACCTATTACGATCTGATTTATGCCATCCGGGGCGCATCCCTCACCGTTGAGGAAGGCAGCATTACCGCCATCCTGGGGAATAACGGCGCCGGGAAATCCACGATCCTGAAGACGGTCATGGGTCTCATCGAAGACCAGCCGGACAAGGGCACCATCGAATTCATGGGCAAACGCATCGACGGCCTGGACACGGACAAGATCGTCCGCATGGGAATCACCCTGGTACCGGAAGGCCGGGAAGTGTTTGAGGAGCTCACGATCCGGGAAAATCTTCTCATGGGAGCCTACATCCGCAACGACAAAAATGAAATCGACCAGGATTTTGACAGGGTGTTTAACTACTTTCCCATTTTGAAGGAGCGTGTGAACCAGTGGGCCGGAACCCTCTCCGGCGGTGAACAGCAGATGCTGGCCATTGGCCGCGCCTTGATGAGCCGTCCGAAACTTCTCTTTCTGGATGAACCGTCTTTGGGTCTCTCCCCTATCCTGGTCAAGGATATCTTTGATATTATCAAAACCATCAACACCGAGGGAGTCACGATCCTCCTGGTGGAGCAGAATGCCCGTATGGCTCTGGGCGTTTCGAAAACCGGGCTGATCATCGAAAACGGCCGCTTTGTCATGAAAGGCAATGCCTGCGACTTGATGGAAGACAAAGACGTCAAGGAGTTTTACATGGGCGTTAAGTCGGAGGCTTCCGTCAAAGGGTATCAACGCTGGAAACGTAAGAAGGCGTGGCGATAAATTCGCGTTCGCGAATTTATTGGACACGGCTTCGCCGCTCTAACAGGTTAGCATGTTCATTGGGTTGAGATAAATAAATCCATCGAACCCAGGGAACCCAACGAACCCAACAAACTCAACAAACCCAATGAACCCAACAAACCCAACAAACCCAATGAACCCAATGAACCCAACAAACCCAATGAACCCAACCAACACAGACAAGCAAACCGTGCCAACCGCCTTTTTGTCAGCCGTCAAGAATTGGGGCCCCCGGACCGCCATGCGCAAGAAGGAGTTAGGGCTCTGGCATGACATCAGCTGGAACGAATATTATGAAAATGTCAAAGAATATTGCCTGCGCGCTGATGGCCCTGGGTCTCAAAAAAGGCGACTGTGCCGCCATTATCGGTGACAACAGCCCGGAATGGGTCTATGCCAGTGTCGGTATTCAATGCTGTGGCGCCGGGGCTGCCGGTGTTTATGCCACCAATGCCTGGCAGCAGGTGGAATATGTGGTATCCAATGCCGACGCCAAATTTCTTTTTGTCGAAAATGAAGAACAGCTGGACAAGTGGCTGCATTTTCGAGACAACGTGCCCGCATTTAAAGAAGGTCATCGTCTGGGACACCGAAGGCCTGCGCCAGTTCGACGATCCCATGGTGATGTCATTCGATGACCTGCTGGCGTTGGGAGAAAAGGCCGCCCAGGAAAATCCGCACATGTTTCAAAACAGAATCAACCAGATCGATCCCGAAGATCTGTCCGTCCTCATCTACACATCCGGAACCACCGGTCCTCCCAAGGGGGCCATGCTGTCACATCGCAACTGCGTCTGGATGGGAAGTGCCCTTACATCCAACAACCCCATGTTCGACGACGATGCCATCATGTCATTTCTGCCCCTGTGCCATATTTTTGAGCAGCTCTTCACCATTCTGGCCCACTTTCAGGTAGGCCACATCGGTCAATTTTATCGAGAGCCCGGACACGGTCGTGGACAACATGATCGAAATTTCCCCCACCGTTGGGCACGCGGTGCCGCGCATCTGGGAAAAGTATTATTCCGCCATCATGATTCGCATGTCAGACGCCACCTGGTTCAAACGGCTTGTATTCGGAATGGCCCTGAAAATCGGCAACAAACGCGCCACCCTCGAAATGAATTTTAAACCGCTACCGCTGTCCAATAAACTTTTATTCGGCCTGGCCCACTTTGTCGTATTTCGCAAACTCAAGGAACGCATGGGATTCGACCGCATACGGGTCGCCTACTCCGGTGCGGCCCCCATTGCACCGGAAATTCTGCATTTTTTTCATTCCATCGGCGTGAACCTGGTGGAGGGCTATGGCCAGACCGAAGGTACCGGCGTCACCACGACCTCCGAAATCGGGCGCGTCAAATTTGGATCGGTGGGTCTGCCCCTGAAAGGGGTTGAAATCAAAATTGCCGATGACGGAGAAATACTCGTCAAATCACCGGGCGTTTTCAAAGGCTATTTCAAAAATCCCCAAGCCACGGCTGAAACCATCGTGGATGGGTGGCTCCACTCGGGGGACGTGGGAAGCATCGATGCAGACGGCTTCTTGACCATCACGGACCGTAAAAAAGACATCATTGTCACCGCGGGGGGCAAAAACATCACCCCACAGTACATCGAGAATAAACTCAAGGCCAGTCTCTATATCAACGATGCCGTGGTCATCGGAGACCGGCGCAAATTCCTGTCCTGTCTGATCATCATCGATGAAGACAATGTCGTCAAGTACGCCCAGGACCACAAGGTTCAGTTTTCCACCTACAAGGACCTGACCCAGCACGAAGCTATCAACAAACTCATCGACGGCGAAATCAAGACCGTCAATGAATCTTTGTCTCGCGTAGAACAGGTTAAGAAGTTCACCATACTGCCGAAAAAACTCTATGAAGAGGATGGCGAGGTTACCCCCACCATGAAGGTCAAACGCAGTTTTATCAACAAGGCCTTTGGTGATCTCATCGAGGCGATGTACTGACTGTCGGAACCACAATCTCGCTTGGCTTCCCGACATGTAATTCATCCATGTTTAATCATTCAACGATGAAAGGGTTCGAGGATTCGAGGGGTCAAGTGAAATTTGAAGGCGGCTTTCAGTCAATATTTATCGTCGGGCACATCCGTTTTTTCCCGAAATAAAAAAAGGAGGTATGACCATGACCGTTGCCTACACCAGTTATCTGACAATAAAAAAGCATGCAGGAGCGCATCGAACGGCTCACCTGAAAAATTTTGCAGACCCCATAAACTTCGGTATCCATGGCGGCATCAAGGATTTCTATCAGGAAAAATACGGGCGAAAAATTGAAGGTCCGGAATATCCGGCGACCCTCGATTATGTCGTTGCCGGTGTGGCCGGCTGACTGACGGGAACGCTTGCCGGCGCGCTGGATGCGCGCGGAATACCAGCAACTGAAAACCTGGTGGCCAAGGTCGAAGGGGACGTGGAGGCTGTTGACGGCGTCCTGAGAATTACCAAAATCCGATTAAAATATACATTCGAGGCAGCCCAAGATCTTCTGCCAAAAGCGCAAAGGGCTCTGCAGGTCTATGCGGACATGTGCCCCGCCTATCAGTCCGTGAAGGACGGCATCGATTGCTCCTGGGATGCTGACATCAAGGCTGTTTAACCCGGACATTTCATAAAAAAATCCCTTGTAGCCACTACAAGGGATTTTTCTTTTTTCGTTATTTCTTTAGATCGTCTTCATGCATCTCAGGCTGGACCGGGATCCGTCATCCTTGATGTGCAAACCCGGCAGATACTAATTGATTCGATCCCGTAATTTACCGGAACACTTAAAGGTCACAACTCTTCGCGGCGCCAGCATCAGGTCGTCACCGGTGGCGGGATTGCGGCCTTTTCTCTCATTCTTGTCCCGAATACAAAACTTGCCGAAGCCACTGATGAGAACATCTTCACCGGACTGGAGCGTGTTTTTGATAATTTCTATAAGGGTTTCGATGATATGCGTACTCTGCTGCTTGGTAAACCCTTCGTCGGTCTGAACTGTATTGATGATATCCGCTTTTGTAAGTGCCATCTTAAAAAATACTCCTCTGTTTTTATATCATTATAACAGGTCTTAAAACTTCTATATCAATTGGCAGTTTTAAATAATTATGTCAAGGGATTATATCATATATCTTCACTTTTTTTTATTTTGGGTACCATTTTGCTCCCAACCCGCCCATCCCCATCATTAATTTGACAAAATCGGCCATTCATGCTCCAATGATTTATCCGTAACCAAAAAGGAAAGACAAGCCAACATGGCAGACAGGTCCGAAAAAGCGATCTCCAAAGATCGTCGAAAGCATGCCCGTCAAACGTGCCTGATTAAGGTCGGCTATGCAACCATGGATCTCAGCTTCATCGATTTTATTACCGATATTAATGCCTGGGGTGCGTTTATTCAATCGGACAAAAAGGTCCCTGTCGGCGAATCCATCAGTATGACCATTCCCCTCCATGGAGATGAGCAATCTATAAAAATCATCGGAGAAGTTATGTGGTGCAGTCCTCAGGGAATGGGTGTTAAATTCAATATGGGCGTCAACGCCTCCGCACTGAATGCCCTGCTCTAGCAGTCAACCATGGCTTTACAAGCTTTTTTTTAGTATGGTTGCAATACCGAGCCCGCCTCCGCCACAGATGGACGCCAGTCCATATTCAATGTTGCCACGTTTCATTTCATGCAGCAGCGTCACGAGCACGCGTGTGCCGGTACAGGCAATCGGATGTCCCAGGGAGATTCCCGATCCGTTGACATTGATTTTTCCATAATCTTCGATGCCTAAACACATGGCCTTTAGGTCCGCCAGGACCTGAGCCGCAAACGCCTCCTGGATTTCAATACGCCCGATCTGGTCCAGGGTCAAATGGGATGCCGCAAGGGCTTTCTTCACCGCGAGGGGTACCGTCTGGTAGGCTCTGCGGGGGTCACCACCCACCACTGCACAGGCATGGATAGACCCGAGGGGTTCAACACCGAGTTTATGAGCCGTTTGCGCAGACGTCACAACCACAGCAGCTGCACCATCACTTTCTGTCGATGAATTGCCTGCCGTGCAAACACCCCCCATCACCGGTTTTAGACCGGTCAGCTTTTCGATGGATGTGTCCGGTCGAGGCGTTTCATCCGCACTGAACAAGATCTCGCCCCCCTTGCCGTCGGGTATATTGAGCGCGTGGATTTCCTCCGTAAACCTGCCATCGGTTGTCGCAAACACTGCTTTGCGGTGACTTTCCAGCGACCACTGATCACAGGCTTCCCTTGAAATACCTTCTTCCCGGGCCGCTGTTTCCGCCCAGGACATCATGGATGGAAGCAGTCCATAGCGAGCTTGCGGCTGGGACATGACCCGGGCCCGTTGAATGCGATCATACAACGGAAGCCCCCAGATGGAACCCTCGCCATGCCCCTTTGGCACGCCCCCTTGGCCACCGATACCCCATTTGATTCGACCGGGAAGGTAAAATTCCGCATTGCTCATGCTTTCCACTCCCCCGGCCAGGACGATCTCTGCTTCATTGGATCGTATCAGGGCTGCAGCATAACGAACGACCTCCAGTCCGGTGCAACATCGTCTGTCCAGGGTTACACCGGGAACATGATCCGGCCAGCCGGCCTGCAACGCGGCCATCCTGGCGATATTGACATATTCACCGTTCTGATAGGATTGCCCCATGATAACTTCGTCCACTCGATCCGGAGAAATATGCGCTCTCTCAACAGCCGCATTTAAAACCCTTGCGGCCAAATCATAGGCTTCAATGTTTTTCAGAGCTCCCATGTAACGCCCCACCGGGGTCCTGACCGCACTGATGACAACGACTTCTTGCATGTGTTCACCCCCAAAGTGGTTCATTTTCGCGTACCGTCGGAGTTGTACTCATACCAGCCCCGGCCGGTTTTCCGACCCAGGTGACCGGCTTTGACCTTTCTGCGCAGCAACAGGGGCGGGTACCAGCGCCCGTCGCCGGTTTCCTGATACATGGACATCAATGCAGCATAGGTTACATCCAGGCCCACCATGTCACCGGTCTCGAAAATGCCCATTTTCCTACCGGAAGCGAGTCGAAGTCCCTTGTCGATGTCTTCGACGGTGGCAACGCCCGCCTCAACAAGACGCATGGCTTCCATCGCCGATGGAAAATTGATTCGGTTGATGACAAACCCGCCGATATCGCGGTTGACCCGTATCGGTTCTTTTCCGATGCTACGCACGAAAGCCATGCCGGCCGCCAAGGTGTCATCGTCGGTTGCCGTGCCACGAACCACTTCAACGGCCTGCATCATGGGCACGGGACTGAAAAAATGAAGGCCTATGAATTGATTCGGCCGGCTGGTGGCAGCCGCAAGCTCCGTGATGGGAATAGCGGATGTGTTGCTTGCAAACAGCGTTTGCGCACAACAGGATGTTTCCAGACGTCTGAAAATTTCCAGCTTCAATTCGCGATCTTCAAAAACAGCCTCGATCACCAGATCGACATCCTTGCCCGGCGAAATATCTTGAACTGTCCTAATACGGCCGAGAATGGTTGCCCGGTCTTCCCCCAAGGTCCCTTTCTCAACCAATTTACCCACCGACCATTCAATACTTACAAGCGCCTTTTTCAACGCCGCTTGGGAAACATCATGCAGCAGGACGTCACGTTTTGCCTGAGCGCACACCTGTGCGATACCGCTGCCCATGAGCCCCGCGCCCACAACCATTATCTTCTGGATACCCATATCCATCCTCTCCGCTTATCGCTACAGGTTGGCACCAAGTAAAATGAAATCCTTTAGCGCTTGGTACGGTTGGGCTCCCACCAGCCGACGCCCCTCATACAGAAACGTGGGTACGGCCGTGATCCCCAATTGATGGGAACGCTGCCAGTCGACATCGACGGTTTCTTGATACGTTCTCTCCACGATAACCCGTTGCGCTTCGATCGGGTCCAGGGAGACGGAAACAGCGATGTCAAGCAGGTGTTCCGTCTTGGCAATATTTTTTCCATCCGCGAAATAGGCCCGGAAAGCAGCCTGATGGAATGCATCTCCCTTTCCCTGATCTTGGGCCCATTTGGCCAGCTCCTGGGCCAGACGACTGTTATAGGTTTTCGTGCGATCTTGGAAGGGAAGTCCTTCGGCGTCGGCAACTGTTTTCATATGCGCCATCATTTCTGGGATGTTATACCCACGACCGGCAAAAAGTGCTTCCAGCGTTCTGCCCTCCTGCGGTGTTTCGGGATGCAAGGGGAAAGCCAGCCAGCGAACGTCGATGTCCATTTCATACTTCAGTCTTTCAATACGCACGGTAATGAAGTAGCACCAAGGTCAGATGGTGTCGGAGAAAATTTCAAGAAGGTGTTGGCTCATATTTTCTTTTCCTTTTGGAACCACGGGCAAGTCCGGGGTTTTTTTGCAACTGCGGGAAAAATCGTTGCACGATTTTATCGAACGCGACATTGTCGCTTCAGATCCATCTAATCTTGTGTTATAGCAGGATACAACCCAAATACCGTGTATCACAAAATCAACGACAGGGGAATATATGATCGATATCGATAGCACGTCTTGCCAAAAGATTCACACCCGCATCATAGATGTGGTTATTTATGCCTGTCAAGACGACGCGATTGTCGTAGAGGGACAGCTGAAAGACGATCGACTGATCGACGCCTATCGCTCCGGCGGCGAAGTGGTACGTCCCGGTGTGCTCCACAACATGATCATCCGCATGAAGGTCCGGGGCCCCGGGCTTGTCATCGAGGACATCCATGTGGAAATGCCGACGGTTCCTAACGATGTCTGCCTCGAAACACGCCGATCTCTCGAGCCCGTCAAAGGGATGTCGATCGTGTCTGGTTTTACCATAAAAGTCAAGAAGCTCGTGGGCGGTGCAAAGGGATGCGCCCATCTCGTGGCGCTCTTGATGGCCATGGCGCCGGCGGCTGTGCAAGGCGCCTGGACGATGGCCACTCGACGGCCAAACGAATCCAAGGCCCTCAAGGCATACTCTCTGGAAAGGTTAAAAAACACCTGCCATGTCTGGCGCGCCGATGGTCCGGCTTTTGCGAAATACAAGCAGTCAGCAAAGGAGTAGGTGCCATGGTTGATTGTTCCACAAACCGCGTGCCCGGCAGGCGGTTTAAAACTCGAACTTGCGGAGACGTGAAGTCTCCTTTGTCTTGCCCCCATTTCGAGGCGTCAAATCATGGCTTCCAACGATGGCAGGGCGCGAAAAGACCCTTTGTGGATGGGTACAGTTAGTGTCCGTCCAGAAATAGGGATTTTCACGTTCTGACAAGGCGGGCGTCAGATTTAACCCGGAGGAATAGCGAGCTATTTTGAGGAGTTAAATCATGGCGACCAACACAGGCAGGGCGTGAAAAGACCATTTATGGATGGATACTAGTAAGGAGGAAAACATGGGTCCATTAACAGGCGTTAAAATCATCGAAGTCGGGGGCATCGGTCCGGGACCTTTCTGCGGCATGATGCTCTCGGATATGGGCGCCGAGATCGTCCGCATCGAGCGAAAAGGTGGATTGTCTTTGTCTGAGCCCAAATACGATCTCCTG
The DNA here is from genome assembly GCA_963701385.1 of uncultured delta proteobacterium. Lineage (GTDB taxonomy): Bacteria > Desulfobacterota > Desulfobacteria > Desulfobacterales > B30-G6 > B30-G6. The sequence continues at coordinate 115,492 of CAVOZW010000009.1, read as the reverse complement.
ACCCGAAACCGAAAATCCATTTCAATGAACCTGAGGAAACCGCAAGGGATGAATACGCTACTACGGATGCTGGAGCAGGTAGATGCCCTGCAGGAAGGCTTTCGTCCCGGCGTCATGGAGAAGCTGGGCATCGGGCCCGATGTCTGCCTGGAACGAAACCCCAGGCTCGTTTACGGCAGGATGACCGGCTGGGGACAAGAAGGACCCTTGGCACGGGCTGCCGGCCACGACATCAACTACATTGCGCTTTCCGGTGCGTTGCACACCATCGGCCGCGAAGGTCAAAAGCCGGTGCCTCCCTTGAACCTGGTGGGGGACTTCGGCGGCGGCGGCATGCTGCTGGCCTTTGGCATGGTCTGCGCCTTGTACGAAGCACGAAAATCAGGACAGGGGCAGGTGGTGGATGCGGCCATGACCGACGGCTCGGCCGCACTCATGGCCATGATATACGGGCTCAAGGCCGCCGGCCTCTGGAACGACAAGCCCGGCACCAACCTGCTGGACAGCGGTGCGCATTTCTATGATACCTATGAAACCGCAGACAATAAGTTCATCGCCATCGGTGCCATCGAACCCCAGTTTTACGAAGGCCTGCTCAAACTTGCTGAAATCGATGATCCGGATTTTCAGAATCAGCTCGATTTTACCCAATGGCCTCGGCTGAAGGACAAACTTTCGATTCTGTTCAAGACCAAAACCCGTCAAGCGTGGTGCGACATCATGGAAGGCAGTGATGTTTGCTTTGCACCGGTCTTGTCCATGTCCGAAGCGCCCGAGCACCCCCACAACAAACAACGCAAAACCTTTATCGAAAACGAGGGCGTGCTCCAGCCGGCCCCGGCACCCCGTTTTTCGAGAACCAAACCCGAAATCAAGGGACCACCGCCCACACCCGGCCAGGACACACAAAGCGTCCTGGCTGATTTTGGCTTCAGCGCCCAGGAGATCGAATCATTAATCGCTTCCGAAACCATCTGACCCCGTTCGGATTTAATCGATGCTGAAGACAACCCACCTCGATATTGGCCCAAAACACCTGGAAATAGGCTGCTATGGACCGCCACCCAATGAAGCCCCGAGCCTTGTATTCCTGCACGAAGAATCAAAAATGTTATCTTTTGGAGAAAATCTATATGAATCCATATGTTAAGAAACTCAAGGCCAAACATTATCTTCACAAAATTGTGCCCGACTATTTTTTGCTGACCATCGGATCCGTTATCCTGGCAATTGGTTTCGACATTTTTCTGGCACCGTTCAATATCGCACCCGGTGGCGTATCTGGGGCCGCCATCATCATTCACAAATATACTGGCTGGTTGCCGGGTATAACGATGCTGATATTGACCATACCCATGTTGGTTGTTGGGTTCTACTACCTGGGACGCTTTCGCTTTCTCATACGGGCTTCCTATGTAACCATCATTTACTCTTTGGGGATCGATGTCCTGGCCGTTTTCCTGCCCTCCGGAATTACCGATGACCTGCTTTTGAACGCAATATACGGCGGTGTTGTTGGTGGAATCGGCATCGGATTCGTCTATCGGGGCGGGACTTCACCCGCAGGCTCCTCGGTCATCAGCCGTTTGGTAAATCTGAAAACCGGCATTCCAAACAGCCAAGTATACATGCTGATCGATGGTGGTGTCATCATCATTGCTGGAATGGTTTTCGGGTGGGAGATGGCGCTCTATGCATTTATAACCCTGTTCACGTGGGGAATGGTAGCCGATTACGTACTGGAAGGTCCCAGCGTCGTGAGAACGGCCTTAATTGTTACCGATCAGCCAGAAAGCGTTTCCCAGGCCTTGTTTGACCACATGAGTATTGGCGTGACTTCCTGGGCTGCAAAAGGCATGTTTTCCAATGCGGCGCATACGACATTGTTTTGTGCACTGAAACGACCGGATGTGAAAATATTAACCTCAATTGTAAATGAAGCCGACCCCAAGGCTTTTGTGGTCATTATGCAAGGCCATCAAGCCATGGGTGGCAAACTCCGATAAACCCAAAAGACAAGCGCTTGGGACTTGGTTTTTTGGTTCGGGTGAATGGCAATGAAAGGAATCCAACATGGCCACAACAAATAGCCATCGCGAGATTGAATTACAAAGATATTCCAATACCGTTTTTGTCAATTGGACCTGGATTGTCATTTTTTCCATGGCGTTTGCATGGGTCGAGAGTGCGGTGGTCGTATATCTCCGAGACATCTACTTCGACGGCAATTTCAGCTTTCCACTGACAGTCAAATGGGTGGATGGCAAACATGTTGTCGACCCCCTGGTTCGCATCGAGTTCGGTCGTGAAATTGCCACCATGATCATTCTGATAGCGGTGGGGTGGATTAGCGGAAAAAATAGATTTCAAAAGTTTTGTTTTTTTATGATTGCGTTCGGCGTGTGGGACATCTTCTATTACGTGTGGCTGTTTGTTATGGTGGGCTGGCCCGAAAGCCTTCTGACATGGGATCTTCTGTTCTATGTGCCGCTGCCGTGGGTCGGTCCGGTCATAAGCCCCTTGCTGATTGCCATCACCATGGTCGTGGCAGGTTCACTCATTCTCTATTTTGATCAAAAGGGATATGAAATGCGCTGGCGCTGGTACGACATGGGCATTGAACTGATGTGTGCCCTCGTCATGATCGTGGCATTTTGTTGGGACTGGAAAAATATTTTACAGATCCCCGGCGACATCCAACGATCCGGATTTCCGAACCCGTTTGCCTGGTGGCTTTACCTGCCGGCTTATTGTTTCTCGATCACCTATCTTATACTGCGATTGAGGCAATGGATCACTGCAAAACCGCTTGCGAATCCCCAGTCCTGAGATTGAACCTGGGAAATGGGCCTTCATTCTTCAGACTGTGCTGTGGCGTGGTTTCCGGGCTGTAGATTCGAATATCAAAGCAGTCTGCGGCATTCTCATTGGGACTTTGCAAACATTTCAGACGCCAGACCCAATTTTTTCATCTTTTGATCCTTGCATATTTCATCAGGGGTATGCTACAAACCGGCATGAAGAAATCTTCTTCGTTTGCCATTCTAATTGACTGATATATATAAACAATAAAGAAGATTTTGATCGTTTTTTGTTCCCGATTCGGGCCAACCCATTCATTGAACGTCACAAAAGGAGAACATGCTATGAAATTTGCCATAAAAATGAATACATCCCGGGTGTTGATCGTGGCCGTTGTAACGGCGCTGGTACTGATTTTTGGTCCACTTGCCGGCGCAGAAACCATCAAGATCGGGCTTATGGCCCCCCTGACCGGACCCGCTGCGGCAGATGGTCAATCGGCAAAGCAATCCTGCGAGATGCTGGTCGAAAAAATCAATGCCGCCGGGGGCATCAACGGGCAGCAGATCGAATTATTTGTATATGACGATCAGTTCGATTCAAAACAGGCCGTAACCGTGGCCCATAAAATGATCGAAGGCGACGACATCGTCGCCGGCGTGTCCGGTTCGTACTCTTTTACCACTCGCGCTGCCGCACAGGTTTTTCAGGAAGAAAAGATTCCCTTCTCCGTCGGCTATGCCCTGCACCCGGCGGTCACGTCCGGTGGAAAATATGTTTTTCGGGTAACGGTGCTGGGTCATGTGCAGGGAAGGGCTGGCGGGTATGCCGCAGCAAAAATGCTGAAAGCCAAAACCGTTTCGATGCTGGTGCAAGACAATGACTTCGGGCAGTCCCTGGCCAAGGGTTTCAGAGAATACGCCGAAAAGCTGGGTGTCAAGATTCTGTCGGAAGACAAGTTCAAGATGGGAGAAAAAGAGTTTTCGCCGGTCTTAACCAAGATTAAGAAACTCAACCCGGACTTGATTTACAATACAGCGTATCCGCATGACGGTGCCCTGATCCTGAAGCAGGCCGCTGACCTGGGAATTTCGGCTCAGCAGATGGGTTCGGAGGGTCTCGACAGCACCAAGGGCTTTCTGGAAGTCGCCGGCAAATCCGCGGACGGCATCATCATCACCACCAATCTGGACCGTGATTCAAAGGTCGATATCACTCAGGAATACCTGAAAGACTACGAAAAGAAGTATGGCCTTGCCCCGGATATGACCGGCGCCTCAACGTATGATGCACTCTTGATGGTCCTTGACGCTATCAAGAAGGTCGGCACCGATTCAGACCAAATCGTGGAAACATTCCGCACAATGAAAGGCTGGCAGGGGGTTACCGGCCAGATTCAGGAATTTACCGCCCAGGGTGAAGTCATCAAAAATGTCGAGCTCCAAATTGTCAAAAACAATGCGTTTCATTACTACGGCGTTGTCTCCGACGCGTCTCTTTTGACACCCTAAGCCGAATGTTTCACGCCCCTGTCGGATTCGTTGACAAGTTACTCGGTTAAGCGCAGCCGTCGTTTGCCGATAGCACAGTCAATGTGGCCGTCAGGGAGCGCCAGGGGTGGAATTTTTTCTTTCAAATTTTCATGACATGTTCGGGCTAAATGACGGTGCAGCAGTGAGAAGGCAAACTGCTTTCTCACTGCCCTGTCAAGCACCCCGTCGGTCTCACCTGCGGAAGAAGACATCTGATTGCCATGTTGCAGCAGCTTCTAAATGGAATCATCATCGGTAGTTTATACGCCCTCATTGCAGTGGGGCTGACCATGGTCTATGGGATCTTGCGCATTCTTCACATTGCGCATGCGGCCGTGTTCGTTTCCGGTGCCTACCTGGGCCTGGTTGCCTATACCTACACCAACAGCCTTATTCTAGCCTTATTCATGGCTGCGGCAGGCTGCGCGGTTTTCGGTTATCTCATTCAACGTTTCCTTTACACGCCTATGCTTGCGGAGGAAAGAATCGTTCCCCTGATCGCCTCGGTGGGTCTTTACATCTTCTGTGAAGATCTTTTCCGGCTCTTGGGAGGACCTTACATCAGGGCCTTCAAGGTCAATCTCTGGTTCGAACGAATTCATATTATGGATGCAGTCGTAACGTCCCATCAGGCTTTGATTCTGATCACCACGGCCGCCTGTCTGCTGATGGTATATGTGATCATCTCACGAACCAAGCTGGGCCTGGCATGGAAAGCCACGGCTCAGGACATGGACACGGCTGAAGCCATGGGTGTCAATGTGCGGCAGGTCGTGACATTCAACTTCATCATTGCTTCAACGGTGGCCGCGATCGCGGGTGTGTTGACCGCCATCAACTACAACTCGGTCCTGCCCACCATGGGTACGGTCATTTCCTACAAAATGTTCGCCATCGTCGTTTTGGGTGGTATGGGTTCCATTCCCGGTACCATTGTCGCCGGTTTGATCATTGGCATGGCCGAAACAATCATGTCGGCTTACTACGGATTCATCATGCCCCGTGACGCAATCGCATTTACGGCCATGATCCTGATTCTGATAATCAGACCGCAAGGTCTCTTTGGCAAGAATAGGTAAAATCAAATGGGCTTAGGTTATTTTACAACCATCGGTACCATTATCTGTATCTACATCATTCTCTCCCTTTCGCTGAATATTATCTCCGGATACGCAGGGCAGGCCTCTCTCGGCCATGCCGCCTTTTTTGGCATCGGGGCCTATACCAGTGCCCTGGTAACGCTGAACCTCGGTATCAGCTTCTGGTCTGCCATACCCTTTGCGATGATCTCAGCCGGAATCATCGGTGCCTTGGTGGGTGTCATTTCCTTGCGAATCAGGGGTGATTTTTTGGCCGTAACGACCATCGGCATTAACTTCGTGATTGTGACCGTGTTTGAGTATTCGGATTTTTTCGGTGGCGCCTATGGTATCATGGGCATCCAGTATCCGATGCTTTTTGGTCTGAAAATAAGCAAGGCATATTACCTGGTCATGGCGATCGGATTTGTTGGGCTGTGCGCCATGTTCAACTGGCTTGTATCGAGGTCATGGCTGGGGTTGGCATTGGAGACAATTCGGGAGGATGAAGATGCTGCAGAGGCCTCTGGCATAAACTGTGCGAAGTTTAAAATTATCGCTTTTTCATTGGGTTGTGCCTGGGCCGGGTTGGCAGGTGCGCTTTACGCCCATTTTATGCGTTTCATCACTCCCAACGATTTCACGTTTCCGATTTCAATTACAATCGTTTCCATGATGGTCGTCGGGGGTATCGGAACCATCAGGGGACCGATTCTGGGGGCTTTGCTGATGGCCGCCTTACCGGAACTGCTTCGGCCCCTGGCAAACTATCGTCTTCTTTTCTACGGCGGTCTGATCGTGTTGATGACACGATTTCAGCCACAGGGGCTCTTCGGCGACAAAGCATTCATTCTGCGGATGTTTTTCAGGCCGCGCTTTTGGTTCTCGAAGACCCAAGACGTGAAAGTGGATTAATGGGTATGAATCCGATCTTGAAAGTTGAAAATCTATCAAAGTCTTTCGGTGGGGTCCAGGCACTGAAGAATGTCGACTTGGCGTTGATGCCGAATGAAATTCTCGGTCTCATCGGACCGAACGGTGCCGGAAAAACGACTTTCTTCAATATTGTCTGCGGGGTTTACCGGCCCGATCAAGGGCGAGTGATGTTAGATAATAAGGATATCACCGGATTGCCGACGCATCGTATCGCCAGGTTGGGAATCGGTCGCACCTTTCAAATTGTCAAGCCGTTCAAAAATATCAGCCTGGAGAGAAATATTCTGGCTGCTCTGGGCAAGGACCGGCTGGGGGGATTGAAACCGTCCATGCTGGGCACCGGGCTCAAGTCCCATCGCGGTGAAGTAAAGCGGTTGCTGCGTCTGGTGGGCTTGGAAGATTTTATCGATCAAAAACCAACCAGTCTGCCACTCGGTTATCAGAAACGTATGGAAATATCGCGGGCGCTGGCGCTGCAACCCAAAATATTGATGCTGGATGAACCGTTTGCCGGATTGGGGGAAGAAGATATAGCACCCTTGGCCGGTGTCATCAAGCGTCTAAAAAAGGAAGGGTTGTCCATTCTTCTGATCGAGCACAACATGCCGTATGTCATGGAGTTGTGCGAACGACTGGTGGTTTTCAACTTCGGTGAGAATTTGTGTGATGGGCCCAGCGATTCCGTCCGTAACGACCCGCGCGTGATTGAAGCCTACTTGGGCGCTTGATTGGTGAAGCCATGCTAAGAGTCAAAAATCTATCCGTATTTTATGGCGAATATCGTGCCGTTACCGACGCTTCATTTGAGGTTTCAAAGGGCGAGCTTGTGGCCTTTATCGGTGCCAACGGGGCCGGCAAGAGTTCGCTGATCAGGGCTATTTTAGGTCTCGTGAAACAGACCAGCGGTGGTATTTGGCTCGAGGGAGAAGAAATCACAAAACTGCCGGCCCATGATCGGGTTAAAAACGGTATCAGCATTGTGCCGGAAGGACGAAAAATATTTTCGGAGTTGTCCGTTCTTCAAAACCTTCACATGGGCGCCTATACGATCCAAGACCGGGCAGTCATAAGCAAAAACCTGGATTGGGTTTTCGATCTGTTTCCAATTCTAAAGCAACGCCAGCGACAAATGGGGGGCAAGCTGTCCGGTGGTGAACAGCAGATGCTGGCTATCGGCCGAGCCCTCATGAACATGCCCAAACTCCTCCTCATCGATGAAGTGTCAATGGGATTAATGCCCATAGCTGTCGACAAGGTTTTTGAACTTATCAAGAAACTGAATATGGAAGGCATGACCATTCTTCTGGTCGAACAGAACGCCAAGAAAGCCTTAAATGTCGCCCACAGGGGTTATGTTCTCAAAACCGGCAGCATCGTTCTCCAGGACAGTGCAGAAAATTTGAAGGTGGATCCTCAGATACAAAAAGCCTATCTCGGGGGATAAAGAAAGGTATTGCTGGGGTCTGAGAATATCTCCCTTAACGATCCGGCTGAAACACTCCCAGCCGGCCGGGGAAATGCGCTCCCTGTTTTGGTGCTAATATTGCTCCGGCGCTAAAATACCCGAATATTGTCATTCCCGCTTGCCTGGCTCTTCGCACGAAGGGGGGCAGGAATCCAGAAAGAGTCTGGATGCCCCCGGCAAACTGCCTGCCGGGGCAGGCTTGTCAAGTTTGTCCCCGACCTGATCGGGGATCCGGCATGACGGGGTTGGCTAGTTGCTCGCCAGACTAATATCCAAGCGCCTGCCCGTCTTTTCGCGGATCGCTGGCCGCACAATAGCCATCTTCAAGACAATATATTATCTGAGCACCGCCAAATTCCCCATCCAAAGACAGGTGAGCGGCGGGTATTACCTGATGACCCCGACGCCTGAGCTCCTCGATGACATCAACGGAGAAACCGGACTCAACACCGATGCTCGAGTCTTGATTTACCATCCAGCGCGGTGCGTCACAGGCTGTCTGTGGGTTCTGACCATAGTCGAACATTCGAACCATCATTTGAAGGTGTCCCTGGGGCTGCATGTGCCCACCCATAACCCCGAAACTCATCAACGGCCGATCGTTTCGCGTCACAAAGCCCGGAATGATCGTATGGTAGGGGCGTTTAGCGCCATCCACACAATTCGGATGCCCCTTCTCCAATACAAATCCACAGCCTCGATTTTGCATACTGATCCCCGTATGGGGAATTACGATTCCCGACCCAAAACCCATATAATTGGATTGGATGTAAGAGACCATCCTGGCCTCCTGGTCGGCAGTCGAAAGATAGACGGTCCCGTAATCTGTCGGGAGCGTATGAAATCGACGAGTCGCCCGTTGCAAGTTAATTTCGCTTGCACGAGCGGCCAAATAATCACCCGCCAACATATCTGCCCAAGGCACCACCATATATGCCGGGTCTGCAATGTGGCGATGGGCTTCGGCAAAGGCAATTTTCATGGCCTCGATCTGGAGATGCAGGCTGTCCGCCGAATCCACCGGAAATTTTTGAATATCGTGATAACGCAGAATGCCCAATGCCAGAAGGGCCGCAAGGCCCTGTCCATTGGGGGGAATTTCATGCAGACACCACTCACGGTAATCAATCGAAATCGGGTCGACCCATTCGGAAACGTGGTTTTCCAGGTCCTCTTTGTCCAATGCAGCACCGTTTGACTTGGCACATTGGATGATTCTATCCGCCAGATCACCCCTGTAAAAGGCGTCAGCGTGGCTGTCTGCGATGGCGGCAAGCGTTGTGGCTTGATCCGGACAACGAAACAACTCGCCGGCCTGGGGTGATCTACCCATGGGTAAGAAGGTGTTACGAAAGTCAGGAAAACATGCCAAGGCGTCTTGAGCCACAGACCAGCGGACAGCGGTGATCGGGGAGACGATAAAACCATTTTGCGCATAGTCGATGGCAGGTTTAAACAAATCGGCAAACGGCAACCTGCCAAAGGTCTTCGATAGCGTCACCCAGGCATCGACGGCTCCGGGCACCGTGACGGAATCCCAGCCCGATTGCGGCATTTCTTTTAAACCAGAAAAGCGTTTGGGGTGCCAGGCCTGGGGTGATTTACCAGAACCGTTCAAGCCATACAGCTTGCCACGGTCCCAAACAAGCGCAAAGGCATCCCCCCCGATACCATTGCTGGTGGGCTCGACCACCGTAAGCGCAATGGCGGTAGCAAGCGCTGCGTCTACGGCATTGCCGCCCTGAATCAGCATTTGTATGCCGGCCTGGGCAGCTAAAGGTTGCGAGGTGGCCACAACATTTCGGGCAAACACCGGCATTCTTCGAGAGGGATATGGGAAGGTCCAAGATGTTTTCATTACCTATTTCACCGGGTTGATAAAGCTACAAGGCAGCATGGTGTTGCACTTTCCGCACACGTGGGTAGTCAAAGGCAGGTCCGCATAATAATCCAGGGTATGGCGGTTTTCGTTCAGCCGATCCCAGCATTTTCGACGATCGAACCCGTTCTCAGTCAAAGCGTTTACCGGACAGCGCTCGATACATTTGCCGCACGTCTTTCCAGCTTTGAGCAAGCAAGCCTCTGCCTCATCCATGAGCGGGTTGTCCCCCAGATCTGCCGCTGTGACCAGGCTGCCAAAGCGTCCGCAGGCACCCGACGGCGTTATCAACATGCAGTGGGTTCCAAAGCGTCCCAGACCCGTTAGATAGGCAAGATGCTTGTGGGACCAGCGAGCCATGAGCCGTCTCTCGTCGAAATTGTGGGTGGCCGGTGTCAATGCGGCCGCATGGCCCACCCCTTTGAGATATTTGGCGATGGCTTCCCCTGCCCGATTGATAAGATCGTTGGTTTCAACATAGGCAAGGCCCCAGTTTCTGCAAGGCCTTTTGCCCACGCGGTTCTCCTTGATGAGGTCTTTGACAAAGGGAATGAAGAAGACGATAACCGATCGGGCTGTTTTCAGCAAGTCCTTTGGGTGAAAATGCTCATCCATGGCAATATTCGGCAAAACATCGAATCGTTGATCAACGGGCGCTGAAACCAGCAGCGGCTTTCGCCACCATCCAGAATGTCCGAGCCTGGCCGGTTCCTCTGCCACAAAGGTTTCCAACAATTGTCTCAGTTCTGAAATCGACAGCTTATTCACATTCATGCCTCCAATAATACGTTAACGAAAATAATGTTTGGACCGTTCTGCTACAAGCTGGAATACAGTTATCAGCTATCGGTTTTTATCTAGCCTCGAACCTCAATCTTCAAAACCCGATCTTGAAACCCTGCCGCACCCCCCCTTCTGACCCTGCCTTACTCACCTCTGGTTTCGGGAAGCAGGCAACAGACAAGCAGGCAGAACAGCGAAACAATCAAAGCAATCCAGAAGACAAACTGCACGCTGGAAGCGATGGACAACTGCAGCGAATTGCGAGCCGCTTCCGGTAACAAGGCCTGAAATTCCGGGCGCAGTAAATTCTCAAAACTTCCCTGGGACTCGTGCAGCAATCCCTTCGGCAGCATCCCCATAATGTCCTTAACCGCCAGTCTATCGATGGTGACCGTCAGTCGGGACATCAGCAAGCCACCGCAGATACCGATACCCACGGTGCCGCCAAAGGTTCGCATGAACTGATGCGAAGCGGTCGCAACGCCCAGATCGGATGGATCCACGGCCTTTTGAACAATCACGAGTGTTGCCAGTGCGACAAACCCCATGCCGAGCCCCACCAACTGGAAAACGAAGAAACTGAACAGCATGGACGTTTCCAAACCAAAACTAAGCGAAAAACCACAGCCTGCAACCAGGCACATGGCGCCCATGATGGCCGCGGTCTTCGCACCGAGTCGATTCGACATCTGACCGAAAATGATCGAACCGATGGACCATCCAAGACTCAGGGAGAGCATGGCGACGCCCACCTGCATGGGGCTTTTGCCCTGGGCACCCTGAATGAAAATAGGTGCAAACGCAAAAAAGGCGAAAATAGCGAAGCTGCTCAGAAAAACCGAGGCATTCCCGATGGCAAAGCCTCTTTTCTTGAAAAATGCCAGGGAAATGAGTGGATTTTCGGCACGCTTTTCAACATAAATGAACCCGATGCCCGCTATAACAGTTACCAGCAGAAGAACCAGGACTTGGGGTGAATCCCATGCAATTTCCTTTCCCCCTGCGAGAAAGAGGCTGAGCAACCCCACGATCGATATCGGAAAGGGTCAAAACGCCAAGCAGGTCCAGCGAGACCTTCTTGCCTTTTTCTCTCACCTCCACCAGAAAAAAAGATATGCCCCCTAACGACAGCAACCCCAGAGGCACATTGATAAAAAATATCCATCGCCAGGACATATAGGAGACAATGAAACCACCGAGCGTCGGACCCAGAACACTGGCAATCCCCCAAACCGAACTGGCAAAGGACATGGTCTTGGTCCGCTGGCCCGGCGGCGAGATGTCGGCCAGTACGATATAGACCATGGCGAAGATTCCGCCGGCGCCGACACCCTGAAACACCCTGCAGACGATCAAGAACGCCATGTTGGGGGAAAACCCGGCCGCGGTGGAGGAAAGCAGGAAAATAGCGATAGACAGCAAAAAAATATGTTTGTTTTTAAAAATATCGCCCAGCTTGCCAAATACCGGAAGTGAAACAGCCCTTGCCAAAAGATAGGCCGAATAGACCCAGCTGTATAGATGTAACCCGCCGAGCTCCGCAACAATCGTCGGCATGGCTGCCGTCATGATCAATGCGTCCAGGGCTCCCAGAAAGAGCGCCAGCAAGGCCGAGAAAAGTATCATGGTCCTGCGTTTAGAGTCGATGATCCCTGCTTTTGAATCTATTGACAATTACAAAACCTCGGCGGTTGTAAAAATATTCTTTTTAGAGCAAATCAGCCAAAACATCAACCATGATCTCATGCTGAATGGGCAGTCCTCACAAAGGTTCCATGACCTTCAATTGCGCTCCATTAATCCAACCCTGACCTTAGGAATCTTTTTCTTGCATCCCAGGGTGATCGTAATTAGAATAAAATCGTTGCACGATTTTATGAAACGCGACCTTATCGCTCTGAAAAATAACGCGTCGAGAGGCTTATTGATGGCAGACAAACCCATAGCGGCAGGAAAAAGCAGTTTTTCACTTATCGACTCCGGTCTATTTTTCTCAGAAATCGGGCTGAAGAAAAATATCACCCTGCTGGATGCCGCCTGCGGTGCGGGCGCCTACGCCATAGCGGCCTCCCCTTATGTGGGCCCTTCAGGAAAAATCTATGCCGTTGACCTATGGGAAGACGGTATCGAGGCCTTGAAAAACGAAATTCAAACCAGGGCTATCGAAAACATTTTTCCCCATGTGGCCGATGTCAGCCGCCATATCCCCCTGGCCAATCATTCGGTGGACGTATGTCTCATGGCGACGGTGCTGCACGACCTTGTTCAGGACAACACGGACCAGGGAGCACTCAAAGAAGTAGACAGAATATTGAAACCCGACGGCCAACTGGCTGTGGTGGAGTTCCAAAAAAAGGAAGGCCCGCCCGGCCCACCCATGAAAATAAGGATTTCACCGAAAGCCCTGGATAGTTTTCTACGCCCATTAGGCCTCTCCCCGGCCAAAACAATCGATATCGGCGAGCATCTGTATTTGTCTATCTATAATAATGGCGCCAAAGGCGGATTTTCCTAGCATGCCCTGCATGTTACGGTTGTGAAGATGCCGGGTGCGTAAGCGCGTGGAGGTTCACTCAAGATCATGAAGGAGATACGGATATGAGCAAGAAGAAAAAGGGCATGATTTTCGGATCATTTTTGGGTGATGCGCTGGCATTGGGGCCCCACTGGGTCTACAACACGCATGTCATCGATAAAAAATTCGGGCGCGTCCAACAGTACTTCGATCCTTTGGTCAGCTACCATGCCGGCAAGAAAAAAGGAGACTTCACCCACTATGGCGATCAAATGCTGATGCTGCTCGAATTTCTGGTGGACGCTTCAGGGTTTGATCCGAAACAGTTTGCCGAAGCATGGCAATCCTTCTTTGACAACTACGAGGGATATCGGGACAAGGCAACTCTCACCACCCTTCAGAATATGACCGCAGGAAACAACATCCTGGAAAGCGGATCAACTTCAGACGACTTGGGCGGTGCGGCCAGGATAGCTCCCATTGTGTATCAGATATGCCAATGACCTGGAAACGGCAATTCAGGCTGCCAGGCAACAGACAGCCCTGACCCACAACAATCCTACCGTCCTGGACAGTGCCACGTTTTTTGTAAGGCTGGCCTTTCGTGCGCTGGCAGGCGAAAAGCCTTTAGCCATTATTCCCGATCTGCTGGAGAATCAATTTCAAGACACGGATATTGCGGACGCCGTATACCTGGGTCTGGCAAGTCAAGACAAGGACACCCGCACCGTCATCGCAGAATTCGGTCAGATGTGCAGTGTAGAGGCGGCCCTTCCAGGCACGATCCACTTGATCAGCAAATACGAAAATGACTTCAAGGAAGCATTGGTTGAAAACGTCATGGCCGGCGGGGACTCTGCGGCCAGGGGCATGCTGGTGGGTATGGTTCTGGGCGCCTACGTCGGGATCGATGCCCTGCCCCGGGAATGGCTGAAAACCCTCAATGCCCGAAACAGGATCGAAGAATCATTGGCCACCCTCGACAGGGTCCGGGTATAAAATCTGTTTGGCAGCTTTTCGGCCTCGCCGTGTCATGGGCCGTGGTCTTATCGTCCAAAGTAATAATTGGGCAACCACAGGGCAATCCCGGGAAACATCATCACGATGACCAGACCCACCAGCATGACCAGAACAAACGGCACGATCGAACGATATATATCCGCCAGAGACACCTCCTTGGGTGCCATGGCCTTCATCAGAAACAGGTTGTAGCCAAAGGGCGGCGTCATATAGGCTATCTGACAGGTGATCGTGTAAAGAACACCATACCAGATCGGGTTGTAACCCAGCTCGATTACCAGGGGAACATACAGCGGTGCAACGATGATCAGCATGGCCGTGTCGTCCAGAAACATGCCCATCAGAATGTAGGACAACTGCATCATCACCAGGATTCCCGAAGGGACTGAGACCCCATCTTTCGATAAATAGAGACTTTATCGCATGCACGGCACCCAGGCCGTCAAAAACGGCACCAAAACAGAGCGCCGCCAGAATCACCCACATAAACATGCAGCTGACACTCAGGGTGTTCTTTAACGTCTCCTCCATAACCCGACGGGTTAAACGCCCTTTGACGAGCGCCGCAAGGGTCGTGACGGTCGCACCGGCTGCCGAACACTGAACAAGGCTGGTGATCCCCATCAGAAAAAGGCCTGTCATGGAAAAAATAATGACCAGAGGAACGATTCCGGCCCTGAGCAGTCGCAATTTCTCTCCCCAGCTGATTTCGGCCAGCTCTTCCTTTGACAGGGTCGGTCCCAGATGAGGCTGCAATCTGCATCGGATATAGATGTAGATGATAAACAAGGCCGCTAACAGGAGCCCGGGAAAAACACCGGCCATCCAAAGCTGGCCCACGGGTTGCCTGGCAATCATGCCGTAAAGAACCAGGACCACACTGGGCGGCACCATGATACCCAGTGAACTGCCGGCCTGGATAACGCCTGTCACCATGACCTTGTCATATTTTCGCTTGAGCATTTCAGGCAGGGCAAGGCTCGCCCCAATGGCCATTCCGGCCACACTCAATCCGTTCATGGCCGATACGGCCACCATGAGTCCCATGGTGCCGATGGCCAATCCACCGCTGGTGGACCCCATCCAGACATGGAACATTCTGTAGAGATCGCTCGCTATTCCCGACTCGGAGAACATGTACCCCATATAGATAAACAACGGCAATGTCAGGAGCGGATACCAGTTCAGCAGGGCAAAGGCCGCATTAAAGGGCATCTCCGCGGCACCCTTTCCCCACAGCATCAGCGCAAACACGGTGGCCACGCCGCCGATGGCACCGAAAACACGCTGCCCGGTGAGACAGCATGAGCATCATCGAGGAAAAAATCAATATCGCAATCAGTTCATAACTCATGTTAAATCTTCTCCCCTCTTGCCTTTGCCAGGTCCTTGAAAAATGTTGCAACAACCTGTAATAACATCAACAAAACCCCTATTCCCATAACAATCTTGATAGGGGCCATATAGGGTGCCCATGCAGAATTTCTTGTTTCCCCGTACATCACAGCATATTCAATGCTGGAATAGGCGCCGAAGAGCAGAAACACCATATAAAAAAGCAGGAAAAGGTCGGTGACAGCATCAACCTTGGCTTGTTTTTTCTCGGGCCATTTTCCATACAACAGATCCATTCGAACGTGTCCTTGAAGAATCATCGAAAACCCGCCACCTAACAAGTAATAGGCGGCCATGGTAAATTGTGCCATCTCAACCGCCCATATGCTTGAAATACCGAAGAGATTTCTGGCAATAGGTTCGTATAACAGGATCCCGATCATGGCAAAGACAAGGTACATGGAGAATTTGCCCACGAACGTGTTCGTTTTGTCAACAGCGTGCACGAAGACTCTGACTGCTTTAGGCATCGTTGCCCCTTTCCTCTGGTACCGTAACTTCCTTCATAAGCCACCGCATCGGCCGGTGAGAATTGAAAAGGTTCTATCGATCCGGCGAGATGAATCCATCTGAATTACCTTCAAACCATTCAAGCCGGTGGGCGATGAAGGCAGAGATGTCTGTAACAAAGTGGCCTTCCCTGGCGATCGATAGGTTGCAGCCGGGGAAGGCCATCGCTATGCTAGCATATAGGTTTGTTACCCAATCATTAGTACCGGTAGGGAGGTCCGGCGTCTTTCATGGTTTGGGCATATTCTTTAAGTATCTTGACGACCTTGGCACTTCTGGGGCTCTTTTTGGCTGTCTCGTCCCAGAATTTGAGTGCCGCATCTTCCACGACCTTCCACTCTTCACTGGGAATCGAGGTCAGCTCAAGTTTCCCGCCCTTGGTGCGGTAGTGTGCTTCTCCCCACCAGTACCAGTGCTGCCGGTAATAGTGCGAACTGTCCATTTGCAGACGGAACAAGGTCTTCAGATGTTCCGGCAGGGCGTTCCATGAATCGGAATTCGCATAATAAGAACCCGCCCAGGCGCCGGATATGGGGTTGGTCAGATAATACTTGGTGACATCCGCCCAACCGACCGTATAATCCTCCGTGATACCGGACCAGGCAACGCCGTCCAGTTCACCTGTCTGAACGGCCATCTCGATGTCCTCCCAGGGCAGCGCCACGGGGATAACGCCGAATTGCTGCATAAACCTGCCGCCGGTGGGAAAGCTGAACACCCTCAGTCCCTTGAGGTCTTCAAGGCTGTCTAATCGGTTTGGTGGTAGCGAAATTACAGGGGTCCCAGGCGCCGACACTCAGCCAGGTGACACCTTTTATTTCCGAGAAGGCTTCCTCCCAGATTTCGTTCAGCCCATACCAATTCCACAAGGTAGGAACATCCAGCGAATAGCGTGATGCAAAGGGAAAGTATGCGCCAAAGATGGAAACGTCCACCGGGGCTGCAATGGAGTCGTCATCGCTTTGAACAGCATCGATGGTGCCTTTCTGCATGGCCCTGAAAAGCTCACCCGTCGGCACCAACTGATCGGAATTGTAGAGTTCGATCACCATTTCCCCGTTTGCGGCTTTGTTGAATGCATCGATTGCCGGTTTACAGACATGCGCGGACAACGCCGGGCCTGCGTAAGTTTGCATTCTCCACTTGATGGTGGTTTTCTTTTGTGCATGCACAAAGGGCGCACTGACAGCGGTAGCTGCTACCGCGGCTGCACCCACGCCTGCTTTTTTGATAAATTCACGTCTTTTCATTCTACCTGCCTCCTTTCAGATTGGGGTTATGGGGTGTTCATCAATCGACTCAATGCTACCTCAGTTAGGCGAGTAAGTCGATCGTGTCAACGGGATGGCTCATGGTGATGGTCGTCACCAAAAGATCAAAAGTTATAGATGTCTATACAATCGGGGGAAAACGACGTATTCACTTTTCAAAACTGACCCGAAAGAATCAAAAGGTGTTGTCTGGTCTACTAAAACCTAAATTGAGCCCAACTTAGGTAAAACCAAATATTCTGGAAACCCATACCTCCTATTAGGTGCTTGGGAAACCTAAAAGCACAGCTAAAAGGGATTATTTTTTATATCACAGCGTGAAGGGTTGTCAAGATTTTTGTTCGGCGTTATTGGTGCTGTTATGCCGGTTGTCAGGGATTAATAGGGTTTGATCCCTTCGCATTGGCTGGTTCCATTTTTCAAAAAGGGATTGACTCCTTCGGGGGGCTCAATTTATATAGCTTTTTAACTCAACTTTCGAGTTTAACCAATCGCGTGCGCTGAATTTCGAAAGTTGACTTTTTAAGCCGCAAGCGAGTCATTCGCAATCTACAACACCGACCAGGGAGAATCAGCATGCCTACGACCAAACGTCTTTTAGACAGTGAATTTACACAGGAGATCTGCCATGAACTGTTGCCCGAGTGGCAGGGACTCGATGTAAACATATCCACCCTGAGCGGCGGCATCACCAATAAACTCTATCGAATCCAGTCTGAAAAAGGAGATTGTACGGTTCGAGTATACGGAGACAAGACAGATCTTTTTATCGACCGAGAGAACGAGGCCCATACCATTCAGGAAATGGCAAGAATCGGCGTGGGATCTCGGCTTGTCAAATTCCTTCCCGAAAAAGGTGTAACCATCGTTGAATTCATCGATGACGCCATCGTACTAAATAACGATCACTTCCTGGACCCATCGCTTCATGCTAAAATCGTCGCGCCGATTCGAAAGATTCACACCAGCGGGGTAAAACTCAAACGCATCTTCAACCCCCTGCTGGAAGTTATGAAAATGTCTGCCATCCTGAAACAGCTCACCGTCGAATACCCGGAATTCGACATCAACGGCACCATCCAAAGACTCATCAAGCTTTCGAGCATCATCAATATTCCGGAAACAGAATACACGGCCTGCCACAACGACCTTCTGGCAGACAATTTCATACTCATTCAGGAGCAAGCGGCACACAAATATGACGCGCCCATGTACATCATCGACTGGGAGTACGGCGGTATGGCGCCCAGATACTACGACATCGCTGACATGTTTCAGGAAATTCTGGTACCCCGTGACGTGGAAGCCAATATCGTGAAAGAATACTGCAAGGGGGGCGATGTCGATCGAACCCGCTTCTTTATCGATCTTTTCAAACCCTTTCCGGACATATACTGGTTTTTGTGGAGTCTGATCCAGCTCAATGTTTCGAAAATTGAATTCGATTACTACACCTACGGAAAAATCAAGTACGAAAATGCCGTCACCAATCTAGACTTCATTTTGGATGCGTATGGCGTTGCCGTTTAGCCCGCAGATATCGTTGAAATCGATGCCCCTTAATGGCGTCTTTTTTCTCTTGAACAGGAGCAGGTTGCGAATGAGTCCGGCGAGCAATAATATACTAGAATAGGATTAGAAGCCAAAGCAAATTATTTATGTAAGCTGGTGACATGGGACGTTAATTACCAATAATCATATGATATATAGAACGACCGTCGAAAGGAAAGTCTTGCTATTTTTTATCCCTTCTTTCTTTGTCACTTCTTCGGTATCTTGTAGCTCTGTTTTCTGGACCACGGTATGAAGATGTGCCACCCTTACGTCTATCCTTTTTGGTTCTGCGATCTTTGCCGGTTCGTTGTTCTGCCATTTTTTAACTCCAATTGTTTATTGAGTGTCCGTCCAGAAATTCCGTATTTACCTTCCAATTATTGAGACCTTTGAAAAACACTCCTTTTGGCCTGATTCGTTCAACAACTTAAGGATTGACCGAATCCCTGTCAAATACTTCTACCTGAAATTGAGTTGATTTCCGCATCTGATTCGAGTGTCGAAGTCAAGCTCCTGAATAGATTGATCTGTATGCAATGTTTGAATGGATACCTAAATGCTTGTCCTTGTGATTCTAATCCCATTGACATATTAACCCCAAGATGATATACTTTCTATACTAAATGTCACTCAGCTTCAACACCATAAACGAAAACCAAGCGATGGCTGCTTAAAGCCTCCAAAGGTTAAATTTGAAAAAAGCGTTGCTGGAAGTGACATTTAACGGACTTCTCGGGTGTTCGGGTATACGGCATCATGAGGAGTCTTTTTTTTTCATGGTCCGTTTTTCGTAATTCGCCTTCCTCGAAATAAATGTCACTGTCTGTTGCTATAGCACAGGGCATTTTTGATACTGGGAATGAACGACATAATTGGGTGGAGGACTGTAATGACGGATAAACGAAAAAACAAAGATCGCAGAGAAAAAACCGATAGGAGATGTGGCTGTACTACAGTCTATAATGGCCCAGAGAAAAGAGCGACCCGTTACCGGAGAAGCGACAAGGAAAGGAGGGATCAGAAAAGTTGACATGCCCGAAGGATTAATTATAGTCTTAAGAAGAACACCAGTTACAAAATCGATTTGGGTTGAAGCTTGGCCTCGGTGATGCACTTGAATTGGTGTTCTGTAGGGATGATGGTCGTGAAGAAGGTAAAGGCTCACAAGTAAACCTGCTCGATGCACCCCTACTGCACCCGAAAGCAATTAAAAAGCCGTAACCCAACAGGATTACAGCTTATTAGGTTCCGTGGTGCCGAAGGGGAGACTCGAACTCCCACCGGGAAACCCCGACTAGACCCTGAACCTAGCGCGTCTACCAGTTCCGCCACTTCGGCACGTTTGCTTGAAAGCGAACCCATTTCTTTACAGATCAATGAAAGCATCCGCCAAAAAGGGATTGATTCAAATCTTAGGATGCTATAGGTATATCTTTTCATTTTTGATGTCAAGCCAATAATTGTCGATGAGCATTTGAATGAAACTAATTGATAAAATTGAAGATATCGACAAACCATTTCCGAATGCCGTAATAACCATCGGCAATTTTGATGGCGTCCATATCGGTCATCAGGCGCTTTTTCATGAGGTCATAGAAAAAGCCGACATTCTGGGCGGCACTGCCATTGCCATGACCTTCGAGCCTCATCCGATCCGGGTTCTTAAAAAGAATGGGCATCCGCCACTCATTACCCCTTTTGAACAGAAAATCGAGTTGATCGCAACAACGGGAATCGATGTTCTCATCTGCATCCCCTTCACCCGCGAGTTTGCATCCATCACGGCCAAGGCCTTTGTTCTGGATATCCTGCTAAACCGCATCGGTACCCAGATCATTGTCGTGGGGAAAGACTATACGTTTGGTAAAAATCGACAAGGAAATCTCAATCTGTTGAAATCTTTCGCTGAAGCATATGACTTCGAAGTCGATGTGGTCGATTGGATCCCTATTTCAAACAATGTTCCCTCCCGTATCAGCAGTACCCGAATCAGAAGATTGGTCCTGGATGGAAAGGTTTTAGAGGCCCATAGACTGCTGGGCCGATACTACCAGGTCAGCGGCACCGTTGTCCCGGGACGCAACAGGGGTGGAAAGCTCCTGGGTTTCCCTACGGCAAACATCAAACTCAAAGAAGAACTTTGCCCCAAGAACGGCATTTATGCCGTCATGGTTGACTGTCTTGGCGAAAAGCATAAAGGTGTTGCCAATATCGGGTACAGCCCGACCTTTGAAAACAACGAACTGACGGTTGAAGTCTACATATTGGACTTTAGCAAAGACATTTACGGCAAGTCGATCGTGGTCAAATTCATCGAGCGCATTCGGGATGAAATCAAGTTCTCAGGGGTAAGCGAGCTTTCCCAGCAGATTGCCCGCGATGTTTTGCGTGCACGAGATATCTTAACCTGAAAAAATCGCTGTCTGAACCGCAACAGCGCGCGCATCCCCCGTGGGTTCTGCCGCACGATTGTTCACAATTATTAAATGTATTTTAACGCTACGGGCAGCGGCGGCCTTTACGGATCCTTAAGTACAAGTTTTGGCCAGATTTAGATTCGCTCGCTAACCCCGCAGCAAGCTACGGGGATATGCGCTCGCTTTTGCGGTTCAAACCGAATATCCGCTGGTCCTTCAACAAATTAGCTTGAGCTTCATAGATAAGCGTATTCTTTAAACGTGACGTTGCCGCGCCTGCATATGAAACAAAAACGAATCATTTCACTTCTCCTTGGCTTTCTATTGTCTGCAGCCGGGCTCTATCTGGCGTTTCGAAACGTTCCTGCAAATGACCTCTTCGCTTACCTGACGGATATCAATTATTTCTGGATGTTGCCCTCTTTTGGGCTGGTGGTTCTCAGTTTTGTTCTTCGCGTCATTCGATGGCAGGTTATACTCGCGCCTGCAAAAGCAATTGGTTTCTGGTCGGCCTTCCACCCGCTCATGATCGGATTTACAATCAATTGCATTCTCCCGGGAAGGCTCGGTGAGTTGACCCGGCCTGCCATTCTGATGAACAAAGAAAATACCCCCTATTCAACGGGGCTGGCCACCGTTGCAGTCGAACGGGCCTTCGATATCGCTTTAATCATTGCGCTGTTTATGATTGTATACCACTTTATCAACCTTGACCCTAACACCCACATAAGCATCGGTAAAACCGTTCTGAGTCGGGATACACTGGAAACCATCGTCACGGGCATGTTTCGAGTCGCCACGCTTCTTATCCTGGGTATCATACTCGTGAGCCTTCGATGGAGTCGCGGGCTTATCAAACAGATAATATTCAAACTCCCCGGCCTGCTATTTTTCAGCGGAAAAGAACTCAAAGAGAAATTCGCCCAACGGTTCTGCGCCCCCTTGGTCCGTCTGATCGACAACTTCGCGATGGGGTTCGAGCTGATCAGATCACCCGTAAACATGCTGTTGTGCCTCGGGCTCTCCATATTGATTTGGTTGCTGGCGGCCCTGTCTTATTATATGTTTGCATTGGGGTGCCCCGGTATCGACATAACACTGTTTGAAATGACGGCCGTGATGGTCATCATCTGCATTTTCATTGCATTGCCATCGGTCCCCGGATATTGGGGGTTGTGGGAAGCCGGGGGTATTTTTGCCCTGACACTGTTTGGTGTATCTTATAAGGATGCGGCCGGTTTTACACTTGCAAATCATGCCCTGCAGATGTTTCCGGTGATGATCATCGGATTTGTATCCGCCATCGTCAGCGGGGTAAATATTTGGCAAACACGGCGTTGAGTCAACCGACACGCGAAGGCTTGACCCCTGGAACCCTTTGATATATATTACATTACATTAACACTAGATATCGTTAGACAGTAAGATTGCATACATTCGTTCAACAGGATACCCCATGACCATTCTAGACATCGTAACCTATCCGGACAAATTTCTGAAACAACCCACAAAACCGGTTAAGAATATTGATGGTGCCCTTCAGGAACTTATCGATAACATGGGCGAAACCATGTACCAGGCACCCGGGGTCGGATTGGCTGCGATCCAGGTGGGAATCGATCAAAGCATGCTCATATATGACATTTCACCTCGAGATGAAAACCGCTCTATGAATGCCCTGGTCAACCCGCGGATTATCGAAAATGAAGGCGAGGTGTTGTCCGAAAATGAAGGCTGCCTGAGTGTACCGGATTACCGCTCGGATGTTAAACGCTTTACCTCGATTCTGGTGGAGGCCTACGACAGAAACGAAAAGTTGCTCCGTTTTGAGGCACATGATTTCTTGGCCATTGTTCTGCAACATGAGATCGATCACCTGAACGGCACCCTTTTTATCGATCGAATCAGTCCACTCAAGAGACAGCTTTATGCCCGTCGTATTAAGAAACAGCTCAAACGGGGAGAGTAATATCAACACCACATCACCATTTAGGGTTGTATTCATGGGGACACCTGACTTTGCTGTCCCTTCCCTGCAGGCACTCCACGAAAGCCGCCATGATATCGTTCTGGTGGTAACGCAACCGGACAGGCCCAAGGGACGTGGACGCAAAATCATGCCTTCCCCGGTCAAGGAATCGGCCGTTCGCTTTGGCTATGATCTTTTACAGCCCGAAAGCGTCAAGTCCGGTACGTTCCAAGATGTCATTGCGGGGCTTGAACCGGACTTGCTCGTTGTTGTGGCCTTTGGACAGATCCTGCCCAAAGGCCTCATTGACCTTCCGCCCTTCAAGGCCATCAATGTCCATGCATCCCTGCTCCCCAGATACCGAGGCCCTGCACCCATTCAGTGGGTAATTATCAACGGAGAAAATGAAACCGGTGTTACGACGATGCTGATGGATGAAGGTCTCGACAGCGGCGATATCCTCCTGCAACAAGCCCTGCCGATCCTTCCTGAAGACACATCTGCAACGCTTCATGACAAACTGGCTCTGGAAGGGGCCTGTCTGCTGTTGGAAACATTGGAAAAACTTAGCACCGCAAAGCTTGCCCCGATAGCCCAGGACCCAGCTGCGGCTTTTTATGTTCCCATGCTGCGTAAAAAGGACGGCCACATCAATTGGGGACTGCCGGCAAAAGATATTGCAAATTTAATACGCGGTATCAACCCTTGGCCGGGGGCTTTTACATTCTGCGGTGACACACGCATAAAAATTTACAAATCAACATGTCTTGACAAAGAAAGCCGTGAGGCACCCGGTACCGTACTCAGGTCTTTTGCAGACGAAATGCGTGTGGCCACGGGAAAAGGAACACTTCTCATCGAAGAGCTTCAGGGCGATTCGGGTAAGTGCCTGGCAACAAAAGATTATCTGTGTGGATGCAGCATAGAACCGGGAACGGTCCTGACATGAAAAAAACAAGAGACACCGCACGCAAAACCGCTCTCGACATATTGAACAAACTCGATAATTCCTCGCTAACGCTTGATACGATCATCGAATCCGTTTTCAACTCCGGTCAACAATCAAAACTGGACAAGGCCTTTATCTACAGTCTGGTATATGGCGTTCTTAGATGGCGTGGTCGCTTGGATTATTTTGTCAAACATTTTTCACATACCAAACCCGAAAAAATTGATCCCAAGATTTTCAATATTCTTCGTCTTGGACTTTTTCAAATGATGTACCTCACACGGGTACCCATATCCGCATCTGTGAACACGTCCGTTGAATTGGCCAAGGGCGTTGCCGATATACGGACCGTTAACTATGTCAATGCCCTGCTGAGAAAAGCAAGTGTCGAATACGAGACCGTCGACTTTCCCGATTTTCAAAGAGATCCCGTGGCTTTTATTGCGGCGTCACATGCATTCCCGGAGTGGTTGGTCCAGCGCTGGGTGAGTCGATTCGGACCCCATGAGACGCGTAACTTATGTGAAGCATTGAACATCATTGCACCCATAACCGTCAGGACCAACCGCCTCAAAACCGACCGTGACAGTCTGATTCGACTGCTGCGTGACGAAGCTATGGATGTACAGGCGACACCCCACTCAGCAGACGGCGTTTCTTTCCATCACCCCAAACTGCCTGTTGGAAGCCTGACCGCATACCACAAGGGCTGGTTTCAAGTACAGGACGAAGCCGCACAGCTTGTCTCCTGTTTTTTGGATCCGCAACCCGGCGAAACCGTTCTGGATGCCTGCGCCGGTCTGGGAGGCAAAACCGGACACGTCGCCCAGTTAATGGGCAACCAGGGGCGTATCATTGCCATGGATTATCAAAAGCAAAAACTTTTACGGCTTCGATCCGAAATGATGCACCTGGGCATATCGATTGTCACCACCAACTCCCATGACCTGAACAGCCCATTTGAAAAAAATCCTTCTAGAACGTTTGACCGAATTCTGCTGGATGCCCCCTGCTCAGGCCTGGGTGTGCTAAGACGAAACCCGGATGCAAAATGGGCTATATCAAAAATGAATTTCACCCACTACCGGCAGCGTCAGACCACGTTTCTGCACACGCTGGCACCCATGCTAAAAATTGGCGGGATTCTTCAATATGTTGTCTGCAGCATGGAGCCGGAAGAAAACGAACAGGTGGTTGCAGATTTTATCGAACATCATCAGAATTTTAAGATCCACACATCCCACAACACACTGTCTACAACCGTTCAACCATTTATCGATGATAATGGCTTTTTCAGAACCTATCCCCATACCAGCCATATGGATGGCTTTTTTTCCGTTCGATTTAAACGGATGCAATGATAAAGCGTTTCGCCAAAATATCCGCCTTGCTGATCGTGTTTCTCATCATTACCGGCACGACGGCATACCTGACCCTGACGTTTATCATTCGCAGTGAAGATACCGTGGTCGTGCCCGACCTCTTGGGAAAGGATGTCGTTTATTCACTGGAGATTCTGACCGATCTGGGGCTCAATACCAAGATAAAAGGTTCCGAGTTCAGCGACGATATCCCCAAAAACCACGTGATATTACAGGAACCCCAACCCGGCGCAGAAATCAAGCAAGGAAGGGACTTACGGATTCTTCTATCCAAGGGACCGAAAGTCATTAGCATGCCGAATGTCACCGGACTCCCTGTAAGACAGGCGCGTCTGCTATTGGAAGAAAGTGGATTATGCAAGGGGCACGACACCTATGTCTATGATGATGACACAGGCCATAAGGATGTCGTTATCGCTCAGGATCCCCTTGGCAGCATCCTGGTTAACCGTGACCATTGCGTAAACCTGATGGTCAGCATGGGACAACGACCCAGGGCCTATCAGATGCTGGACCTGAGAGGGTTGTCCGTTGATGAGGCTGTCATATATATCGAGCGCAGCCACCTGCAGGTAGGCCGGTTCCGGTATGAATTTCATCAGGACAAGCCCGACAACATCATCGTTGGACAGTATCCTAATTCCGGATACCGCGTTCTTGAGAAATCGCCCATCGACCTGGTGGTCAACAGAACACACCGTCAAGGTTCCCAACCCAACTCGGACCAGACCCAGCGAGCCGGTTTTTTCAGTCATAAAATAGATTCCGGCTTTCTGAACAAACATGTCCAAGTCCGCCTGGACAGCATGGGGGTGTCGAGTGAACTTTTCAACGACTTCATGAGCCCGGGGCAGGAACTTTGGCTGCTGGTGCCCACCAACACCATCGCGACGCTGTTTGTTTATGTAGACGGTGAGCTTGTGAAGACGCAGGTATACAATGCGCCGTAAGACCGTAGGCTGAAGACTGTTAGACGAATAGGCTATTCGCAGCTGAAAGCTATTGGCTATTCGCAACCTAACAGTCTGATAGTCTAAACACCTAAAAGGCTAATAGAGTACTGGTAGGATATTGCCAATTTAAAAGTAATAATATAGAAATCTTTTTTAATAGACAGGAGAAGAACATGAAATTGATTGCACCATCCATACTATCGGCAGATTTTACCAGACTGGGGGATGAAATCAAGGCGGTTGACGCGGCAGGCGCTGACTGGATACACATCGACGTCATGGATGGCCACTTCGTGCCGAACATTAGCATTGGACCGTTGGTTGTCGAGGCCGCCAAGCGGGTGACCGACCTGCCCCTCGATGTCCATTTGATGATAGAGAAACCGGAACGATATATACAGGCATTTGCCGATGCAGGATCCGATCTCATTTCCGTTCAGGTGGAGACCTGCGTTCATTTGAACCGGACGATACAGATGATCAAAGAAGCCGGTGCCAAGGCCGGCCTGGTGTTGAATCCGTCCACCCCTCTGTCGACATTGGATTGGGAGCTTTCGAACGTATACCATGTCATGTTGATGAGTGTTAACCCAGGGTTCGGCGGACAAAATTTCATTCCGAGCTGTCTCGATAAAATCAGAGACCTCAGAAAAAAAATCGACGAACAAGCGCTTGAGACACGTATCGAAATTGACGGCGGTGTTAACGAAAACACCATTGGCGATATCTCCGCGGCCGGTGCCGACATCTTTGTCGCCGGATCGGCTATTTTTAAAAGCCCCGACTACACAAAAACCATCGCAAGGTTTAAACATATCCTGACATCTTCCTTGTAGCTGCGATAAGCTCGAAGATGGCTCCGCACGTGTCAAGCCGATTGCACCATTCGACATATTGTGGTATATGGAAACTTCCCGTCGACCCGCAAGAGACGAGGGATGTGTTCGCTATAGCGGTTCAGCCTTTATTCTCTCTGAAGACACTTGGGTTGGGTGGCTGGTTTCCATACGCCACCGGGCTGACTTCATTCATACACCACAGGGTGATGTTATGAGCGCATCTTCGAACTTCGATCCGTCCGCCAACAATCCAAAGAGCTTGAGCCCCTACTCCTATGTCGCATCCAGGACTGAATCCATGGACAACCATCTGGCCATGCATCTCAAGGAGATCACACGAATCGGTGCTGCCCTGTCTGTGGAAAAAAACATCCACAAGCTTCTCGAGATGATCGTCGACGAGGCCAAAAGCCTGACAAATGCCGATGCAGGAACGCTCTATATTCTGGACAAAGATAAAAAGGCGCTTCAGTTCCAGATCCTTCAGAACGATAGCATGCAGATCCGCCTCGGTGGAACGAGTGGTGCTGAAATCGATCTCCCCAGCGTTCCCCTCTTGAACCTTCAAGGAAAACCCAATCATGCCAATGTCTCCTCATATGCTGCCCTGACAGGAGAGATCATCAACATCCCGGATGTCTATGATGCAGAAGGTTTTGATTTTTCCGGTACGCGAAATTACGACAAGTCGACCGGCTACCGATCCAAATCCATGCTGGTGCTGGCCATGCAAAATCACGAAAACGAGACCATCGGGGTGCTTCAGTTGCTGAATGCACAGGACCTGGAAAGCGGAAACGTCGTCTCTTTCTCTCCGGATTACATCGAACTGGTGGCATCGCTGGCTTCCCAGGGGGCTGTTGCGCTGACCAACACGCAGCTCATCCAGAACCTGACCGATCTTTTTTATGCCTTCATCAAGAGCATCGCAACGGCCATGGATGAAAAATCACCCTTCACCTCCGGGCACGTTACACGGGTGGTCGATCTGACCATGATGATAGCGAATATGATCAACGAAACGGACCAGGCGCCTTTTCAGGACACCTGTTTCAGCGACAATGAAATTGAGGAATTGCGTCTGGCGGCCTGGATGCACGATGTCGGCAAGATCACCACCCCAGAGGTCATTATCGACAAAGCCACCAAGCTGCAATCCTTTGTCGATCGAATCGAATTCATCGCAACCCGATTCGACCTCATCGCAGCAGCCCTAGAAAACGATAGCCTGAAACAACGGCTCGAATTGTCCGTCGAAGGAAAACTTGACCCGCAAAGAAATTTTCGTCTTGAACAGGCGTTGTCTGAACAACTGACCACGGTGGCAAGAGAATTCGAATTTCTGCGGACCATAAATCAGGCCGTCGAGTTCATGGATGACGATAAAATGGATCAGCTCCAAAAAATCGCCCAAAAGACATACCGCATGAACGACATGCAGCGGCCCTATCTTACCCAAGACGAAGTTACCAACCTGAGCATTCGAAAAGGAACCCTGACCGAAAAAGAACGCAGCATCATCGAAAATCATGCCGAGGTGACCTTCAAGATGCTCAATGAACTTCCGTTTCCTAAAAAACATGCCATGGTCGCTGAATATGCTGCCGGGCATCACGAAAGACTGGATGGATCCGGATACTTCAGACATCTCAGCAAAGACGACATCCCCCTGCAGTCACGCATCATGGCGGTGGCGGACATCTTTGAAGCATTGACAGCCAAGGATCGGCCGTATAAAAAGCCTATGAAATTGTCTCAGGCCTTGAAGATATTATCTTTTTTGAAAAAAGACGGCCATATCGATCCCGATATACACGATCTGGTTGTCAACAGCGATCTGCTCTTGGAATATGCAAAGACGTTTATGAATCCGGATCAGATAGACGAATAAATTCGCTGCACGAATGTATCAAACTGTAAACAGCAAACATCTTAGGAGTATGCGAACATGGGTTCAGACAACCTCATTTTTTTAGAAAACTTGGAATGGTTTGACAATACCGGCAAAGAGCTGGTGCACCGACTTCCGGAGCAAGGATCCGGTGAAATCAAATACGGGGCCCAATTGACTGTGCGGGAAAGCCAGGCGGGGGTTTTTTTTTACAAAGGCAGGGCCATCGAGGCTTTCGGGCCCGGTCGACATACGCTTAAAACCGGCAACATACCGATTCTAACAAAAATAGCCAGTATCCCCTGGGCAATGAACAGCCCCTTGCGAGCGGAGGTCTACTTCACCAACCTGAAGATCTTTACGGACCTCAAGTGGGGGACCCGGGATCCTGTGGCTTTCAAGGACAGTGAACTGGGATTGATCCGCTTGCGGGCATTTGGTATCTTCAATCTGCAGATCGTGCAGCCCGTACTGTTTATCAACAGCATGGTTGGTACCCAGGGAATCTACACCACCACCGAGGTAGATGAATACCTGAATCGCGTCATCGTATCCAGGTTCAATGATTACATGGGGGAATCCATCGATTCCATTCTAAACCTGCCGGCGAAATATGACGAACTCGCAATGGGGCTGGTGGCGAGACTGCAGGAAGATTTCAGCCATTTCGGTCTGGCCTTGACCCATCTGTATCTGAACTCGATTACACCGCCGCCTGAAGTTCAAGCGGCCATAGATGATCGCAGCCGAATGAGCGTCTTCAAGGACATGAACAAGCTCATGCAAATGAAAGCTGCCATGGCCATGGAAAAGGCCGCGGCTGCCGAATCTTCCGGTGCCGGCATGGGAATGGGAACCGGCCTAGGGCTCATGATGCCTGCCATGTTTGCCCAGTATTTTAGCGGGGCGGGGGGCGTTCAGAAACACCCCCCGGCAGATGTTTTTCCCTGTCCGGAGTGTCACAACGAAATTCCCGGTAATGCTAAATTCTGTCCTTATTGTGGTCATCAACAGCTTGTCATCCGTCAGTGCAGCGCCTGTGGAAAAAATCTGACGGCCAGCGCCAAATTCTGCTCACGCTGTGGCCATCCCGCCGAAGAAAAGCCGCAGCCCAAACGCTGTACCCACTGCAACGAAGAAAACCTGCCGGATTCGAAATTCTGCGGGAGTTGCGGGGAAAAAATCGGAACAATCTGACCCTTGTAGCTGGTGGTGCTTTGTTTTTGGCGCTTCACGCCAGTTGTCAAAAATAGGTTCCGAATGTTTGGGATAGGAGTTCCCCATTCAATATAAAATCGAATACCAATGCCCCCAGTGCGGCGCGCCGGCAACACTCGAAGAAACCGACAGGTTGTTCCAATGCCAGTACTGCCGGGTTAAATCATATCTTAAAGCCAAGCACTTTCGATATGTTCTGCCGAGCAATGCGCCTGAAGATAAAGAGCTCATATACGTCCCCTACTGGCGTTTTAGGGGCATGCGCTTCTCCTGTCTTTCCAGCAAGATGAAGCACCAGCTGGTCGATGTCAGTCACAAAGCCATTCAAGACGAGCATTTTCCCCTGTCCGTCGGTCTGCGAAGCCAGACACAAAAACTGCGTTTTGCCTCACCCGACATCAAGGGGCGCTTTCTCACACCCACCCTTTCGTTTTCCCGGGTGATCGATATCATCGATAAACGTTTCAACGCATCGTTGCCGAGACCCATCGTCCATCAAGCAGATATCGGGGATAGCCTCAGCATCATCTATGCACCATTTTATTTTGACGGATGTTTGATGGATGCGGTTCTGAATCAGCCGGTAGCGAAAAAACCCCTGGACACGTTTGACGTTTCCACGTATGCCGGCGACCGCCTGGATTGGAAGCTTCATTTTCTGCCCACCCTGTGCCCCCACTGTGGATGGGATCTCGAGGGAAAGCGGGATTCCCAGGTGCTGAGCTGCGGGAATTGTGCATCGGTTTATAAGCCCGCGAAAAATGGCTTTATAAAACTCACCACGGTCCACCTTGCCGCTGAAGAAGAACACCTGCATTATCTGCCTTTCTGGCGTATCAAGGCAGATATATCTCACATATCATTGACGTCCTATGCCGATCTTGTAAGGGAAGCCAATCTTCCCAAAACGGTCCAGCCCGGAATGTCGAACCCTGCGTTCCACTTTTGGTCGCTGGCGTTTAAGGTTCGACCTCAGTTCTTTATCAAACTGTCTCAAACCATGACCGTAGCGCAACCTGCGGGAAAGTTTTTAAAAGGGATCCCCAATGGAAAACTGCACCCGGTTAACCTGCCCTTGAGGGAAGGTCTCGAAAGCCTGAAATTAACCCTTTTCGGCATCATAAAACCAAGGCGCAAGGTAATGAGCCTCCTGCCGGATATCGAGATACACCCCATAAGCTACGTGCTTGTGTATCTTCCTTTCGCTGAAAAACACCATGAATTGGTTCAACCCAAGATGAATATGGCCATCAACAAAAACATGTTGGCGCACGCAAGGAACCTTTGATCCAAGGTTCCAATCTGATATCGGTTCAGCGTTCATGCTTCACCATAGTGATTGAGAAACGAGCGGATGGACGCAAGATAACCGGGTGTGTGACTCGCATCACTGTGGTCTGCCCCAGGCGCAACATACATATCCACCTTATGGGATGGCAATCGATCCTTCAGGGCATAGGCAAACGCCAACGGGAAGCGTTGATCTTTTTCCCCGTGAATGATCATCACCGGCATGTGAAGATCAGGTGCCAGATTGGCCGGGCTGTAATGATCCATGGCACCCAGGGCAAAGAGATCCCACCAGAAAATGATCATGGGACCGATAAGCGTACCAAAAAACCAGTTTGCCCATTTGTAGAGACTTAACAGGCCCTCTTTGGTATAGGCATAACTTGCTTCCAGAAAAAGCCGTTTAATTTTCCCGGGGTTCCTGTGTGCGGCGATGATAGCACCTGCCGCCCCGGCTGAATGGCCGTATAAATCGACCGGTTCACCGATCCATTCCAGAACCGCCTCGATATCTTCGGCAAACTTGACCGCATTGACAAGACACGATTTACTGGAGCCGCCGTGATCCCGTGCACTATGCATGACCGTTGTAAAGCCCAGATCGGCAAATAGCCTGGCCCTGTGTACCATGCGGTCCCGGTTGCGGCCCCAACCGTGTGCAAAAACAACGATGCCGAGGGCTTCTCGATCCGGCTCGACACGCCAGACTTCCAGAGAACCACCATCGACAGCAGGAATCCTGGTATCGATCACCCTACCCCAATCGGGCTTGTCGATAACGGGATTTCTTGGAATTCGCTGGACAACGAACGACACCAGAAGGGTGAACAGGAGGTAGAATGCAATGAGACCGATTAAAATAAAAGCCAATGATAATTCCTCTTACTAATAAAGCCGTTAATATTTAGACACGATCAGTTGTAAACATTTAAGATTCTTCTCTCAATTAGGAGAAAGGGTTCAAGGAGTTTAGGATTCAAGGGTTCGAGTGTTTGTTTTCCAGCGATTTGATCATCGCTTTTAGTATTCTCTCTCTATCCCCGATCTTTTCTCTTAATTCTTGAAGTCCTTATATATATCCAAAAAAAGTTTATGCAATTTTTCCTTACTGTTTAACTCTTTATAATTTCAAAACATTCCACTCGAACCCTGGACCCCTTGAATCCTGGAATCCTTCATTTTAATCAACTCTTCTTGAGAAGATCTACCTTTAATAATAGCGTTTTCAAAGACAATTTATGTCTAAACAATTATGGTCTTATTAGTAATTATTGGAGAGTCAACTACGACCCGTGAAATCTATATGTCTAGTAATTCTTTCCTCAGCACATTCAATGCCGCCATGCCGAAAATGCTTTTATTCATGGAACGCTGTCCGAAGGGGAAATAGAAGCGTCTTGCTTCCGACTTCTGCGGTGTTGCCAAACCGATGCATACCGTTCCTACGGGCTTGTCATCGGACCCACCGCTGGGCCCTGCGATTCCGGTGGTGGAAATTCCATATGTCGCCCCAGAAATGCGACGCGCACCTTCTGCCATGGCCTTGGCGATCTCCTCGTGAACGGCTCCGTATGTTTTCAACAAATCGTAAGGGACCCCCAAGACCTTGGTCTTGGTGTCGTTGGAATAGCTTACACCAGAAAAAAGGAAATAGTCCGAGCTCCCCGGCACATCGGTCAGCCAGTTGGCGATCCGTCCCCCGGTGCAACTTTCGGCAACTGCCACAGTCGCTGCATTTTTTCTTAAAAGATCACCCACCACCGCCTGCATGGATGCGCCTTTCAGTGAAAGGACATGCCTTCCCAGTCGCTCCAAAATCCACTCCGAAGCCGCATTCAGTCTGGTTTCCATGGCTGACAGATCCTGTCCGTTCAAATAAAGCTTCACATGAATTTCCGGAAATTTTGCTCGAAGCCCAATCTTGATATCAGGAAAATCGTCTACAAGACCGGCCACATTTTCACCGGTGGCGGATTCGGTCAAACCAAACGTGGTAATGTTCCGCACAAGACAATGCGTCCGCAAGGCCCCTGGTATCTTCTCGATCCGGGGAAACACCTCATCTGAGAGCATGCGTTTCATCTCATACGGCACCCCCGGTAGAAAGAAAAACAGACAGGTTTCTATTTTCAGACTGAATCCCGGTGCCGTCCCGATGGGATTGTAGATAGCCTCGGCTGTACGAGGCAGCATGGCCTGCTTTTTGTTGGAATCGGCCATCTCCCGCTTGCGGCGCCTGAAAAAAGCCTCGATGTCAGAAAGCGCCTTTGAATCCATTATCAGTGTTTCGCCTGCGGCTGCCGCCGCAGCCACCGATGACAGGTCATCTGCTGTCGGACCCAGCCCGCCGGTAACCACACAGATATCGACACGGGTGGAGATTTCCTTGAGTATCGAAATCAAGGCTTCAAGATCATCCCCCACGCAACTGTGACGGATGACGGGTATTCCGACTTCCTCGAGCTTTTCTGCGATGTAAGCAGAATTGGAGTCGATGAGTGCGCCGGACCGAATTTCATCGCCGGTTGCGAGAATTTCTGCTATCATTCGCTAGCTCCTTTTGTAAATACTTCTCCTGATCAGATCCCTTAGCTCGGCATAAAAACATGTCTGCATGTAGCATACCGATTGCGATAAATAAAACCCAAATCAGATGTTTCATTAAATAATCCTCTAACAGGAATGTTGCGGTTCAAAACGTTCAATGTTGCCGTCGGGATGATAACATGTTGAAAAAAAGTAGCTTCGATGATACGAAAGACGATCACTGAAAGGCCGACATATCCAATGGAGATTCACTTTTCTTTTCATTCACCCCATCATCGACCCCTCAAAGGGTATTGAAATGCGCTTATGGATACATTCGCCAGATCACAGGCACATGATCAAACACGCGTCGGGGAGCGTTTAACGCTTGTCCAACAGACGCTAATTGCGTTGAACGGCGCTTTCAAAAAAATCCTATTGTACCCCCCTGAGCATGTTATCTACCAATCGTCTCTGGATTCTTTGAAAAAAACCCTCGATCGTTTTATCGTCAAGCATGGGGACCTGGCACTGAAGATTGAACGGCACCAGATACGCTACGGCGACGAAGTGGTTCACGATGGCCCCATGAACGAGGAAAATCTGGCATTCATTCTATTTCGAGACGGGGTGTATCACCTCCAATTTCAGGCATCCATTGCACTGTGGGAACTTCACAGTTTCCTTGAAATACTGAAAAAGTATCAAACCCTTGTCAACGAGGCAGAAAACGATATCGTCACCGCCCTGTGGGAGTTGGACTTGCCCTCCCTGACCTATAAAGCAGAGGATGTGGGGTTCGATGCCGGTGAAGTATTTGAAATCCCTGACTTGGGGGGCGCTGACGCCCTCCAAGACACCCCGGACCCGGCGACGGCAGATTCTGACATCTTAGAACCAGACCCAGCTCTCCAACCTCTGATCCGTGAACGGCATTTATGGGAAATCACAGCCGAAGACCGAGAGCATCTGCGCAACATGCTTGTTGAAGAAGAAGACTGGGAACGAATCGAGTATGTCCTTTATATCCTGTTGTACATTCTAGAACAGCAGACACAACCCGATGATTTCTCAGAAGTCATGGCTTTCTTAAATCAGGAGCTTCAAGAGGCCATGGCGGACCACAAATATCAAAGTGTCTTCAACACCTTTCAACTATTTAGAAAGAATCTCGAGCGCCCCAAACTTGAAGACCACTGGTCCATTCCCCTGCTTGAGGATTTTTTTGCATCACTTTCCACGAAAACGTTTTTGCATGTCATGCAGGATGATTGGGACCACATTGCCGAATGCGTTCCGGAAGAACTAGCGTATTTAAAGCGTGCGCTACTCATGCTCAATGCGGAGGCCATCGGGACCCTCGCTCCGATGCTGTTGGAAACACCCTCGAATCAAACAAAAAAACTGCTCATGGTCGTCATCGGCAGTTTGGCGGAACGAGAATTTGAACACCTGGAGAAGCTCTTATCCCTTGCCGATCCGGAACTATTAAAAATGCTGATATATATAATGGGTTTTATGAAAAACAAGGCCTCTTTTCATCGACTGCCCGACCTGCTGGACCACGAATCGGCAGACGTTCGAATAGAGGCTTTAAAGGCGCTCTATCGCCGAAAACCAAGTGTTCTCAATGAGTTGAACAAACTGATGAACGATCCGGACGAAGAGCTTAAGCAACTCTTTCTACAATATGCCGCTCGGCAACGGGATGTAAAAACCGAAAGAATGCTGCGCGACTATCTTGAAAAAAATCGAATCCGATCCGGCAACAAGCAATTCCTCTTCCGGGTTTACATCTCGTTGGGAAAGTGCGGTTCGGACGAATCGTTGCCCTTTTTGAAAAAAGACTTATTTTTTCTGCCCGGAGTGGGAATCAGGCGATCCAAAAATTCCATACGCCGCCAAGCGGCTCTATATGCATTGAAAGGGATCAATACGAAAAAAGCCCAATCAATGATGAACAGGTGAATGCATAACATCATGACCAAACCATTCGCAAACGATCACACCCAGTCACCCAGTTCGCCCGGGGCAAACCTATTAAAGGGGATTGCCAGGCTCTGCCAAATCTCCAAGCTCTATGATGACAACAACAAATTAGCCATCAACGCCGTGACGGCCTTTAAAAAAGCCATAAAACATGCCAGCGCTCAAAACGACCATGTCGCGCTCCAGATTTTCAATGGCCGCTTTTTTCTTCAGGAAGAAAAACTGCCCTTGCTTCGAAAAGATGCAGCTGAATTCAACCATATGATGCAGTTTCTGGAGAAACGATCCATTTACGGTTTTCATTTCGATGCAGACTTGGAAAAAGTCCCCGCAGCTGAAATTCTGGTCTTTGCCCGTTTTCTGAACCTTGCCGATCAGCATGACACCCCTTCTGAATGGCTCAAAACGGAATTGGAAAAAAGCGATATTCATTGGCTGGTGGTGATGCAGGATTCCAATCTGAGCCTTCGCGACGTGTCCCTGGAAGCTGAGATCAGACATTCCCAAGTCCTCGAACGAAAAAAAGAGGCCGCCAAAAAAACCTACCAGTAC
Source organism: uncultured delta proteobacterium (assembly GCA_963701385.1). Classification (GTDB taxonomy): domain Bacteria; phylum Desulfobacterota; class Desulfobacteria; order Desulfobacterales; family B30-G6; genus B30-G6. The sequence continues at coordinate 78,776 of CAVOZW010000009.1, read as the reverse complement.
TCGTTGAATTCTGTAAAGGAAGTGGCGGAAAAACTGCTTGCCGGCAGGGAAGCCAGCATCAGAAAGTCGGTTCGCATGGTTCAACGAATGGTGGACATCATCACAGAAGACGATACCACCTTTTTTTCACTCAGTACCATCCGTATGTACGACGACTACACCTTCACGCACTCTCTGAATGTGGCGCTACTGGCCATGTCCTTGGGCAAACGGATCGGTATGAACCGCAACATGCTGGAAAAGCTGGGACTCTGTGGGTTGTTTCACGATCTGGGCAAGATTGAAATCCCAAAAAATATCTTGAACAAAAGAGGGAAATTAAACGATTTTGAATTCAATGAGATCAAAAAACACTCCGTCAACAGCGCGTTGCTCATTTTAAAGCTGAAAACCAATAAATACCGTAAGGTGCATTTGTTTGTTTCTCCGTTCGAACACCACATTCGATATGATCATTCCGGCTATCCGGCGCTTGATAAAAAGCGTCCCATCAGTCTGTTCGGTCGAATTCTGACGATCGTGGATGTCTACGATGCCATCACATCACCCCGCATATACCGGCCGACCTCCATGAGCCCGGACAGCGCTTTGGGGCACATGCTGGCTGACTCAGGCAAATATTTCGATCCGGTTCTGCTCAAGATTTTCGTCAACATGCTCGGCGTATACCCCATCGGAACGCTGTTGCAACTGGATACCGGCGAAATAGGCCTGGCCCTGCACAGTTCTCAAAAAACGGATCGAACACGTCCACAAGTTCAACTCCTGAACACAAACACCGATGGAACGTTTTGCAAGGGCAAATGCATCAACCTTTCAGAACGCAACGCAAAAACAGGCCAATACGTCCGCAACATCATAAAAACGGATCATCCAGCGACGCTTGGGATCCAACCCGCCAAGTTTATCATTTAGATTGCACCGCTTGCTCTTGAAAAAAACACCGGCAGGCGTTCGAGCGCCTGGTTGACGTTATTTGCCGCAGCGGTTTCAAAACGTTTTTCGGTCAACGACGATAGAGCGTCCAATCTGACCGTTAGGCAGGCGGAATCATTCAGGTTCAATTGTCCGTATCTTTATGCAAATTCAATGTGCCACGGTTTCAGACTTTTTGGCACGATAGAATACTCTTGCATGAAATAGGATAACTGCAATTTGTGATAATCGGACAAGTCCCCATATTTAATGCCACATCTTCTTATAAATGTACCATCTGGGAGACGGCTGACAATGGCATCGGAAATAATTTTACATGGGATATTCTCAATGGCAATTTTGTTGTCAGTGGTGACAATAGACATCTTGTCGAAGTTGCTCGACCAACTGGTGGCGGCCGTGTACTGAGCCCTAATACCGCTGATACTTGCATCAATTATGGCAGCCGACCGGACCGTTCGGGGTTTTAATATTCCAAATAAAAAAGATTTTTTAAAGACAACCAAAGCGCCCTGCTTAACGGCATAACGCATCATTGTTCTACGCAAACCGTCATCATTGCTCAATTTTGATCGCTTTTCTTTTCTCATGGCAATTGGCTGACATGATAATTATCGCAGCGGAAGGAACCATCAAAGGAATAAGGGATAAAACACGCAGGAATTATATCATGAATCCCGTTCATGACAATATTTTTTTAAAAGTTTTTTATCGTCTTGGATTGCGGAAAAGTTGATCCCGTGTGACCGGTATGTGCTTGTACGCTAAATGGCATCCAGACGAGCTTCGAGCCATTTTTGCACATCATTCAATACCTGCTCGCGTTCCGGCTCATTGAATACTTCATGGTAAAGACCATCATAGATCTTAATCGTTTTATCCGCTGAACTTACCAAATCATAGAGCAATTGAGCGCCGTTTGGATCAACCAATAGATCATTGCCACCTTGCACAATCGTTATGGGCAAGCTTATCTTGTTTGCCTTTTCTGTTACATCCTGCATGGTCTTGAGCATTTCCGCACCCAGCCGCGCGGTTATTTTTCCTGTATAGACCAAGGGATCGTTGACGTATGCAGCAACCACGGACGGGTCCTTGCTTACACCGTTGGCATCCAGTTGCAAAATGCCGGTCTTTGGAAATACAAGAGAAAGCATTTTTCCTGCCAAAATAACAGATGCTGAGATACTATCCGGCACCTTTATTCCCGGCCCAGAAAAAACAGCGCCTGATAGTTTATGCTGATGTTCAAGCAGGTATGCGGCGCCGATCAAGCCACCCATGCTATGTCCGATCATGAATAATGGTATTCCCGGCTGCCAATCTTGAATCGTTTCAATATAGATTCTGAGTGTGTTTATGTAATCCTGGAATCGTTTCACATACACCCGCTTTCCGTCGGATTTCCCATGTCCAATGTGATCGATACCGTACACGGCATAACCCGATGGAACAAAGCGATTGACGACATTCATATACCGTCCACTGTGCTCTGCCAAACCATGCACAACGATAAGCAGGGCCTTTGGCGTTTCTTCCGGCAACCAATACTGATAGTAAATGTTGCTATCCCGAACGCCTTTCAAATAGCCTTCTTGGTGTGTCACGCGTCCCTCCTAACGTTGTTGTCAGAGTAGGGTTCCGAAACCGCGAAAAAATGGCGTCAAACAACTGGTATAATAGGCTTGAGAAACGTTTATTTCATATGCATTAAGGCCCGTTGTTCAGCAGCAATAGCCTTGCCAATGTCGGAACCATGACTATATTCTAATCGTTCTTTCAACCGATAACTATTATTTGGAGATTAACAATGAATTTTTCGTGTCCAGAAAAAGCGTGCAACTACGATGGCGTCGGAGCCTATATGCTAAGTATTCCACAGGAAGCGTGCGTGGATGAGCACAATGTCGCCACCCCTTTCTGCCCCCATTGCGGACAAGCACTGGTCCAGTTCGGGTCCTGCGCAGAACCTTTTGAATCGAAGTGAACGCCAGGCGCTTAACCATGGGGCCTCTTCACGGTCGGAAAATGCCTGCGCATTTTCCGCAGCTTGCTGCCAGGCTCTTCATTCTTAGAGAATCGCAACAAAACAGCCGCAAATACCGGCTGGGGAGGGCAGCCAAGGCATATATCCTTGTGCCAGGCCAGCCCATGCCCAGTCGGTTCGGTGCTACAGGTTCTCCGTCTCCTGTTCCTCATCTCTGAACAGCTCACACGTCTTACACCAGCAGCGAATGCTGCCCTTGCGGAATATGTTTTCGCACACATCCCGCTGATACATAATTTTTGAGTCTTTGGGACATCGAACCATATCTTTGGTCATTTCCTTCTCCTTTCGGTCGGCTTGTCATAAGCACCCGGGTCCATGGAAAGCTGCATGTACCTCAGTGTTTATTTTTATGAACAACGATTGCAAAAAAAAACCTCCCGACTGCTAGCAATAAAACGTTCGAGCGTTCTTTGTGAGAGCTCATACACATCGTGTATCTAGAACCTGAGCCCTATCAGCTATAATCCCAGGATGCTATATCTCACGGCAGATCCATATAACCTTGCCGATTATCCTGACCGCCGCAGCCTCTTCCCGATTGAGCATGATCGGAAGATAATCCTTGTGATTGCTCAGCAATACCAATTTATTGGGACGCTTTTCGATGCGCTTCACCAGTATGGTGTCTTCAATGCCAACGGCATAGAGCGCCCCGGCCAGGATGGCCTTCTGGCTTTGATCGACCAATACCGTATCGCCGTTCCTGATCTCCGGTTCCATGCTGTTTCCAAAAATATCGAACAACACCATGGCCTCGGCCGTACCTTTTTTTCTCAACCATTCCTTTTGAAAAGAATAATAGCACTGAATATCAGCATCCGTTTCAAAGGACCCGTCACCGGCACAAAGCCTGGCATTCACCTTGGGAATCTTTTCAAATTCAGAAACAGCGCCCCCGCTAGGTTTCTTAAGAAAAGAGCGCCCATCACCGCTTTCCAACCATTCAGGATTCAAGCCGAATTTTCGGTAGAGTTTCAGCAACCAGCGATCCGGCACCTGCCCCTTTTTTCTGGCCTGGGTGACGGCCGAGCGATTGATTTTGAGCGCCTGCGCCAGTTCATTTTGGGTATCGATTCCCGTGGCTTCAAACACTCTTTGTATGATGTCATCAAAATCAGGTGAGGTCACATTCCAACCTATCTAGTTGCACGGCCTTGTTCAGTTTGATTAACATAATAAATAGATAAATGCAACAATTTGTTTGAAGAACCCCGCAGCAAGCTACGGGGTTAGCGCTCGCTGTTGCGGTTCAAGCCTTTTGAACAGCCTCGCGCCATCGCGCGAGAATCCGGGAACGATCTTGTTCACCCATAGCGGGTTGAAATTCGCGATCCATTTTCCAAGCCTTGGCGATGTCACCAAAATCCTGCCAGATTCCTGCCCCTAATCCTGCCAGGAAGGCAGCTCCCAGTGCCGTGGTTTCAACCATTTCAGGACGGATGATACGACATCCCAGAAAATCGGCCTGCATCTGCATCAACAGATCGTTGGCGCTCGCACCGCCATCGACCTTTAGCTGCACCAGACGCTGGTCGCTGTCAGCAACCATGGCCTGTAAAATTTCCACGTTCTGCAAAGCAATTCCTTCCAGGGTCGCTCTCGCCACATGAGCACGGTTGGTTCCGAGGGTCAATCCGCTAATCAGCCCCCTGGCCTGCGAACGCCAGTGAGGCGCGCCCAGGCCGACAAAAGCGGGAACCACCGTAACGCCGCCGGAATCGGCCACCTGATTCGCCAATGCCTCGATTTCAGCGGCTTCATGGAAAAACTGTAACCCGTCTCGAAGCCATTTCACAGCTGATCCGGCGATAAAGGCCGACCCTTCGAGTGCATAGACAAGCGTATCTTTGACCTGCCAGGCTACTGTGGTCAGGAGCCTGTTTTTACTCGGCACCGGTGTTGCCCCGGTATTCATCAACAGAAACCCACCGGTTCCATAGGTGCACTTTGCCTCACCTTTCTTAAAGCAAGCCTGGCCGAACAGGGCAGCCTGTTGATCTCCCGCCATACCGCAGATGGGGATGCCGTCCGGTAATCCGGGAACGTTCCGGGTGTATCCGTATACCTCGCAACAACTCCGAATTTCAGGCAGCATGACTTTCGGTATTCTGAGAATCGAGCAAAGCTCATCGTCCCACGACAGGGTTTCGATATCCATCAGCAGGGTTCTGGAAGCGTTGGTGACATCGGTGACATGAGCCGCTCCATGGGTCAGTTTCCACGTAAGGAAGGTGTCAACCGTGCCGGCTATGGCCCTTCCAGCTTCAACTTCCGCCCTGAGATCCGTGAGGTTATCGAGTTGCCACTGGAGTTTTGTCCCGCTGAAATACGGATCCAGCAAAAGACCGGTTCGCTGCTGAAAAAGTGCTTCGTAGCCCTTGGCTTTCAAATCTTCGACGATTCCGGAGGTTCGCCGGCATTGCCAAACAAGGGCGTTATGGTAAGGGCGGCCGGTTTTCCGATTCCAGATGAGATTGGTTTCACGCTGATTGGTAATACCGATGCCGACAATTCGCGCCGTATTCACCCCACTTGTCTGAATGGCTTCAGCGATAGACGCCAACACGGATGCCCATATGTCTGCGGGAGCATGTTCTACCCACCCGGGTTGCGGATAGATCTGCTGGAATTCGCGATATCCTTTCCCAAGCATATTCAGTTTTTTATCGATGAGAAGTACCGTCGTTCCGGTAGTCCCTTGGTCGATGGATAAAATGAGTTCGGACATCTCCTGCTCCTATTGAATCTGACATAACAATCGTTTCTATGACATGCCGACCTAAGGGAGATGTTCGTAGAAACGATTAGGTGTAGACAAGGTTCCAGGGTATGGGTGCGCTCTTCCAGGCACCCGGTTTCGGCAGGATGTGCTGCCCGCTGACCGAAAGCCAGTTGAGATCCGGCTTGATCTCCCTAAGCTTTCCATCGTCGGGTGGCCGGGCATGGTTGGTGTAGGCGTAGGTGGTCTGAAATAGACAGATATTTTTATGGTTGTATTTTACGGCGACATAGTTCTTTTTGAATGTCTGCGGTTTGATCCGGCTGGCCGTGACGATTTGGTTGAGCTCCATATCGTCTAACTCTATGAGAACGATCCGTGATGTCCCCCGCTCGGAAATCCGAATCAATGCCCGTGACTCGCTGCTGCCGACATATACCGTCGTGATACAGTTGATTCGCTTAAAGTATTGAGCGGCCACAATGGCTGCCGTACGTCTGCCACCGACCATGACAGGCACACCGTAATATTCAAAAAACTTCTTTTGAACATCCTCGGCATACTTGTCGCCTTTTTCGTACAAGTCCTGGGATATATACCTGAGGTTTTTGGCAAGATCTTCGGCTGCATCTGCGATAGGCCAGTCCACCCGAACATGGAAATGAGACAAGGTGTAGCGATGTCTCTTTTTGCTGGCCTTGTCGCGCTGGATAAGCAATGCATAATCCACCGGAAGAAGATCCTTCAGAAAATTGATGAATTGGACCGATTCCAGATATTTCTGACTTCTATCGTATTTTTCCGAGAGTGTCAGTGCCTCTGAATTTAGAAGATTGGCCCGGGTGGTCTTGTTGACATCAAAGAACCGAATATATTTTTTATTAACCGCCGGTACCGCCTCCTCAACAAAAAGGAGCAGGAATGTGTTGTGGCTTCCGTACTCCAGGTCGGGTATCCGGGCACGCGGCTTTAATTCCCGTTTGGCCACAAAGGGATAGGCTTCATTTTTCACTAGAAAATTGTTAAATGAGTCAACAAGCGCATACTGCAGAACAAATTGATCGAGCTCGTCTCTCAAGAGCTCGTAATAGGAACGCCTCAGTTGGTTTGCACGGCTCAACTCTTCTCTGACACCCCAAAATGCCATGCCGCTCTCCTGTAATTTGAAAATTTAGCGTATGTTATCACCAAATCGAGAATGGGTCAACGGGTGAATCTGCACGCGCTTAGGCACGTGGCATCTTCACGTTCGAAAAATGCCTGTGCATTTCCCAAAAAGCCGCCCTTGGCGGCTGAGAATCGTTACACGATGTCACGACTGCTTTTCGATCCAGGTATAAAGAGATTCGCGGTATCGGTAACCAAACAGGACAACAACGGAACATATCGCTGTCGCCAGACCCAGAACCCAATAATTCTGTTCGAATAGCAAGGCTCCCTGCAAGCTCAAGATAAACGTTCCCGGTAACCTGCCGATGGTTGTCATGAAAAAAAATAGCTTGAACGGAAGGGAACTCAAACCCAGAAACAGACACAGGTAGTCTTTTGGAAATCCTGGAAGTACGAACAGCATAAAAACGATCAAAACACCTTCCCGTCTGGCAACCATATCGAATCGCACCAAGTACTTGGGTGGTATCACTTTTCTCACATACCGCTGTCCAAAGAAACGACCGACGCCAAAGTTGATGATGGAACCGACACTCAGTGCAATACTCGAAAAAAGGAAACCTTTGGTAAGACCGAATAGATACCCGCCGATAAAGCCCGTAGCCTCACCGGGTATGGGTGCCAACATGACCTGAAGAACTTGTACCAGCATAAAAACCAACGGAGCCGCAGGGCCGAATCCTTCGATATAAGCACTCGTTTTTTGCCTGTTGGAAAGGAAAGAGAAAAATTGACCCATCAGGGACCAGAGTTCTGCGCCATAAAGAAATAAGAGCAGGCCCAGGATGAGAAGAACACCCATTAGAAGCAAGCCCCATTTGCCTGCCAAGTGACGGGCACCCGAATCCTTCATGACATATCCGAAAGTGCGGCTTTCTCTAAAGCTGCCACTGCCACCAGTTGTTCTCCTTCCATGAGGGTCAGGAAAGCACCGCCACCCGTCGAAATATAGGACATTTGATCGCCTACACCGGCGAGCTGTATTGCGCTTCCGGTTTCGCCTCCGCCGATAATGGATAAAGCCGTTGAGGCTGCAACCGCCCTGGCAAGCGCAAAGGTCCCATGACTGAAGGAAGCCATTTCAAACACTCCCATGGGTCCGTTCCAGATAATCGTCCCGGCATCCTGTAGCACTTCCGAAAACAGACTGGATGTGGCCGTCCCTATATCGGTGACCAACCATTGCGGGGGGATCTCCTGTACGGGAACGGTTTTCAGCTCGGCATCGGGGTCCAAACGGTCTGCGACAACGACGTCCACCGGCATGTAGAATTTGATACCGCGTTGCCGGGCTTTTGCCATGACATCCGTAGCCGTATCCACCAGGTCCGCCTCCAGCAGCGATCGACCCACATCACAGCCGCTGGCTTTGATAAAGGTATTCGCCATGGCCCCGCCCACGATGATCTTGTCCACATGCTGCAGCATATTTCTCAGTGCCGACAACTTGCTCGATACCTTGGCACCACCCACAATGGCCACCAGCGGGCGGACTGGATTCTTCATGGCTTTATCGAAAAAATCGAGTTCCCTTTTCAGGAGCAGCCCTGCTGCCGAAATGGGTGCATATTCCGTGATGGACACCACCGAGGCGTTCGCACGATGGGACACGGCAAAGGCATCGTTGATATAAACGTCACATAGTGCGGCCAGGGCCTTTCCAAAGTCAGCGTCATTTTGTTCTTCCCTCTGGTGGAAACGGAGATTCTCCAGTAGCAGTACCTGTCCACCTTTCATAGCGCCAACCATTGCAGCCACGTCCTCACCAATACAATCCGGGGCCATCATCACTTCCAGCCCGAGGATCTCGCCCAAGCGACGGGCCACCGGTTGCAGGCTGAACTCCATTTTGACTTGCCCCTTGGGCCGGCCCAGATGTGAGGCAAGAATAACGCAGGCCTTCTGGGACAGGGCATATTTCAGTGTCGGCAGCACCGCTTCAATTCTGGCGTCATCTGTAATCTGTTGTTTGCTGTCGATGGGCACATTAAAATCAACCCTGATGAAGACTCTTTTGCCGGATATATCGATGTCCTCGATGTTTCTCATGGTACATCCCTCCATTGCTTTTTCACTTTTGACTTCTCACTTTTGGCCTGTTGCTTCAAACGACGTTTCAATTCCTTTTTTCTCGACCAACGCTCAACAAACCCTATTGATCCGGATGTATACGCCCTGTCAACGGCTGCCTCGCGAACATTGATACCCGATGACCCTTGCATTGCTTTTCTCAGACATTCTGTTTTCTGCAGGCATGCCATGCAGTGCTCAGGGGATGTCCTGAGACCGCCATCGCCCTCCGGAAACACAATTTCCAAATTACCGAAGCAGATGGGAAAACTCGGTTTCTCTTCTTTCATATTCCCTGTTAAACCTATTTATATAGCCTTGATCGGCAAAACTGAAGTATCGGTTATGTCCAATGATGACATGTTCGTGAACTGCGATGCCCATCATCTGGCAGGCAAAGATAAGTTTGCGTGTGATAACGATATCTTCTTCGGAAGGCTCGGGATCTCCGGATGGGTGGTTATGCGCGAAAATAAGCGCCGCAGCACGGTGATCCAGTGCCGCACGGACAACTTCTCTGGGATATACAGAACTGGCGGTCAAGGTGCCTTGAAAAAGCGTTTCCGCGGCGAGAACCCGATTCTTGGCATCCAGATAAACAGCCTTGAAGCATTCCCGGCTCTTAGCTCTCATGCTGCCGGTGAGATACGCGTATAACGCCTTTGAGTTGTTGATCGGGTCTTTCAGGATAAGGCTGGCGTTTAAAAAACGATCCGCTGCAGCTTTGATCAACTTGATACCAAACAGGTTTTTCTTACCAATACCCTTGATCTCGCGCAATTCCCGTGAAGATGCCTCGAAAACCCCTTCAAGCGTCTTAAATCGTTTCAGGGCCGATTTTGCCGCCTCCTTACAATCCTTGCGGGGCGTTCCAAGGGTCAAAAGCAACTCGATCACTTCATAATCGTGAAATCCACCCAGACCGGTGTCCAGAAACTTTTCTCTCAAGCGCTGCCTGTGGCCGGCACCCTTATGTTCCTGCTTTCGATCCATTGGCTTGACACCCCATCAAACGAACATCTTTGAAAAATTTCAGTTCTCGTCCAGTTCCTGCTTGAGATCCCGGGTCATGAGACGAAACAGCGCATCTTGAGGAGAGACATCCTCATACAGCACATGATAAATTTCATGGGATATGGGCATGTCAACACCCAGACTGCGGGATAAATTGTAAACGGATTCAGATGTTTTGACTCCTTCTGCAACCATTTTCATACTCGACAGGATATGCGCCAGTTTTTCACCCTGACCGATTCTCTTGCCAACGGTGTGATTCCGGCTCAAATCACCTGTACATGTCAGAATCAGATCACCGATACCGGCCAGCCCGGTGAAGGTCCTGGGATTGGCCCCCATCTTCAGTCCCAGTCTTCTGATCTCGGTTTGGCCTCTCGTAATCAGCGCCGCCCGGGTGTTCAGACCGAGACCCAATCCATCGATGATACCGGCTGCTATGGCAATCACATTCTTTACCGACCCTCCGAGCTCCACACCGATGGGATCATCGTTGGTGTACACTCGAAAAAAAGGCGTGGCAAAAACATGCTGGATGGTTTCGGCCACCGTCAAGTCACTGGATGCCACCGTCACGACGGTGGGCATGGCCCTGGCCACTTCTAAAGCGAAACTCGGACCCGACAGAGCCGCAACGTTTCCTGCACGGATTTTCGGGAGCATGTCTCTTAGAACCTGGGTCATGGTCGAATAGGTCTTATTCTCTATACCTTTTGATGCCGACACGATGATTGCGTCAGGGGATACGTGAGACGACATTTTGCCGGCAACCTGCCGCACAAGGTGGGATGGCACCACCGTCAGCAACATGTCTTTGCCTGAAACCACAGCTCCGATATCGTTCCAAGGCGTCAACCGGCTGGACAGTTTGATCTGCGGTAAAAATGTCCGATTTTCCCTGTAGTTCAGAATTTCGTCCCTGACAGATACTTCATTCACCCACAGGTCAACGGCATATCCCTTGGTGGCGAGAAGGTTCGCCAAGGCAGTTCCCCAACTGCCGGCTCCCACAACACCAATGTTATATTCTGTTATGTCTTCAAGCATCTTTTGAAGATCCATGGATCCCCACGGGTAAACCCGTGGTATTCTACGAAGGCGGATAAATTCGTCCCGGACGAATTTATTCTTTCTCAGCCAGGCGTGCGGCACCGACCACACGCTCGTCTTTTTCTATATCGATCAGTGTCACACCCTGGGTATTGCGGCTGATGACGGAAATACCCCTGATGGGCATGCGGATAATCTTGCCAATATCGGTCATGAGCATCAGGTCATCATCCTCTTCCACCAACAAAATGGAGACGACTTTTCCGTTTCTTTTGCTGGTTTTGATGGTAATAACACCCAGGCCACCGCGTTTTTGAATCGGGTAGGCATCAATCGATGTTCGCTTCCCATAGCCGTTTTCGGTTGCTGTAAACAGCGTCTGCCCGTGACCCATGACCTCCATGCCGACGATGCTGTCTCCGGAAGACAACCGCATCCCGCGGACTCCCTGGGCCACCCTGCCCGTGGGGCGGACATCGGATTCATGAAACCGGATAGACTTCCCTTTCACGGACCCCAAGAACACGTTCCGGGTTCCATCCGTTATGCGGGCACAAATGAGTTCATCACCCGATACCAGGCTCAACGCTATGATTCCACCCACGCGTGGGCGGCTGTAGGCCATGAGATCCGTTTTTTTCACCAGTCCGTTCTTGGTGGCCATGATAATAAAGGAACCCGGATCAAATGAAGGGACGTCGAGAACCGTTGCCAGCTCCTCATCCTTCTCGAGGTTCAAAAGATTGACGATGGCTTTGCCCTTGCTCAAACGCCCGGCCTGGGGTATCTCGTAAACTTTGCGCCAGTAAACTCTACCCTTGTTGGTAAAAAAGAGGAATGTGTGATGGGTCGAGGCGACGAAGAGACGTTCCACAAAATCTTCCTCCTTGGTCCCCATGGCGGTCTTTCCCTTGCCGCCACGCCGCTGGCTTTGGTACAGCGTAATGGGGTTACGCTTGATATAACCACTATTGGAAATGGTAACCACCATGTCCTCTTCAACGATCATGTCCTCGATGGTCAACTCACGCGTCGCCTCGACGATCTCGGTTCGACGGGAATCTCCGTATTCCTTTCTTATTTCGACCAGTTCTCCTTTGATGATGTTCAAAACCAGTCTTTCACTCCCCAGAATTTCCTTGAAATAAGCGATATCTTTCAGGAGGCTGACATACTCATCGTTGATCTTGCCTCTTTCGAGGCCTGTCAATCTCTGGAGGCGCATATCCAGAATGGCCTGGGCCTGCAAAGGCGACAGGTCAAATTCTTCCATCAGGCGGGTTTTCGCTTCCGGCGGTGTATTGGAGCTGCGGATAAGGGCCACGATTTTATCCAGGTGATCCAACGCGATTTTCAAACCTTCGAGGATATGGGCCCTGGCTTCGGCCTTGTTCAAATCGTAGCGTGTACGACGGACGATCACCTCTTTACGGTGCAGAATAAAATGATCCAGAAGTGCTTTCAGGTTCAATACTTCAGGTTGTTTGTTAACGACGGCAAGAAAGATGATCCCGAATGTATTTTCGAGCTGCGTGTGCTTGTATAGCTTATTTACGATGACCCCCGCCACCTGGTCTTTTTTCAACCCCAGGGCGATACGCATGCCGTCCCGGTCGGACTCGTCTCTGATGAACTTTATGCCGTCCAGGTGCTTTGACTTCATCAACTCGGCCACTTTTTCTATGACACGGGCCTTGTTGACCTGATAGGGGATTTCGGTGATGACAATGGTCTCACTGCCCGTGCGCTTGTCTTTTTCGATATTGGCCCGCGCCCTGACACGAATGATCCCTCTGCCGGTATGATAGGCATCTTTGATTCCCTGTATACCATGAATGATACCAGCGGTGGGAAAATCAGGCCCTGGAATCCATTGCATGAGTCCATCGATGGATATGGCAGGGTCATCGATGAGGGCGCTAATGGCATCGATGAGTTCACAAAGGTTGTGGGGTGGTATGTTGGTCGCCATGCCAACGGCAATCCCGGAGGATCCGTTTGCCAACAAGGTTGGAATCACGGTCGGCAGAACAGACGGCTCGGTCATGGATTCGTCGTAGTTGGGAATCAGATCGACCGTATCCTTCTCCAGGTCCATGAGCATCTGATGCGAAAGCTGCATCATTCGAATCTCTGTGTAGCGCATGGCAGCAGGCGGATCTCCATCCACGGACCCAAAGTTGCCCTGCCCGTCCACCAACGGGTAGCGCATGGAAAAATTCTGGGCCATTCGAACAATGGTATCGTAGACGGCGGTATCCCCATGGGGGTGATACTTACCGATAACATCACCGACAATTCTTGCCGATTTTTTATAGGCCTTGTTCCAGTCGTTTTTAAGTTCCCGCATCGCAAAAAGTACCCGGCGATGAACCGGCTTGAGGCCATCCCTGACATCGGGCAGTGCCCGGCCGATGATGACGCTCATGGCATAGTCGAGATATGACTTTTTCATCTCTTTTTCGATGCTGATTTCGGGTGTAAATTCACTCGTCGTCATGTTTCACCTTATCGTTCTATTGTCTGTGATTCTTGAGATTCAGATGTCCTTGTTTCTTTACACGTTATATCCAAAGGATTCACCATTGTCTGGTAGTTGGAGCGGTAGATATCGGTCAGGGTCAGGAATGCGGTAATCACCAGTGGGCCGTAAATAATGCCCAGAATACCAAAAAGTTTTAGCCCGCCGATAATGGCTAAGAACACCAGCAGCGTATGCATTTGCACCCTCTGTCCCACGAGTTTGGGCTTGAATAAGTATTCGACCCCCCCCGAAAGAACAAGGTAGAAAACAACAAAGAAGATACTTGCCGCCATCCGGCCTTTAAGAAGCAGATAGATAGCGGCAGGAATAAAAACCATACCAATGCCGATTATCGGCAAAAACGCCAGTAGCCCCATGATGACGCCCCAAAGAAAAGGTGAGGGTAACCCAAAGATGCTGAAAACGATCCCCCCTGCCACCCCCTGGATCAAACCGCCGGCTCCATTTCCGATCAGAATCGCTCCGGCCATATCCTTGAATTTTTTTAGCAGGATTTGGTCCTGATTGTTGGGTAGTGGCGATAGATCCACGATAAAAGAAACAAGCCGCCCGCCATCGATGAGCAGGTAATAGATAACGAGCAGCATCAGAAAAAAATTAATAAAAAATGCCAGCATATTGGAGGCAATCGATCTTGCCTGGTCGTACAGAAAAAGACCCACGAATTTGGCGATCTCGGATATGTAGAGGTTTAGCTGCTCTACGGTAATCTGAAAATTGAAATTCGCCAGCACATCGTTGGTCAGCTCAAGGATTCTGCTGCCTTCCATGAGTGCACTGATCTGCCGGCTGATCAGGGCATCCTTGGCCGCCAGATAGAGATCATAGGCCTCCTTTGACAAAATGCCCACAAAAAAAACGATCGGGATAAAAAGAATACAGAAAATGACGCAGCAGGTCAGAAAAGACGCAATAGCAGGCCGAATGGAATCACTGTGGTTGATAAAACGATAGAGCGGACTGAATATTCCGGACACGACAGCCGCAATAACGATAATGGATATAAACGGCCACAAAAGCCATCCGAGAAAAAGGATCGATATCAGAAAGCAGGCCAAGAAAAACAATAAAATCGAATAGCTGGCAGTTTTTTCGGTCATACGACCCCCAGTTTGTTCTAGCATGTTGTTAAGGGGATGGTTATTGAAATCAATTAACCAAGCAGGTCCTGTGAGATCCACGTTGAAAGAGGTTTGTGTGACACCCAAATTGAGCTGTTTCCATTATTCATCACGTTCAACGTTGGGGTAAGTCGTTGTGACGGGTGACATGGTGCGTCAAATGGCAGGGCTCTATCTGCTTACATAGCTACCAGCTGCAAAAACAAGCAATAGTTCATAAATAAAGACAGGCATATAATTTCCAAAAACAGCATATAAAATTCCACCGCCGACAATCGCCGGCACACCACAAAAAACCAGAATGCCCAATTTTCTGCTAACGTTCATATGGATCTCCCGACTACATTTTTCAACCCGATTCTCAGACCAGAATTCTATACTGGTTGTTTGACGATATTTACCGTAGCGGTCTCGGAACGTTTCATCATAAAAGCTATCATGCGTGGCGTTCAAAATGGTAATGATTTATTAAATCATTACCAAAATTTAAAATAACCGCTTAAGATTTGATTTTTAGCAATAATTGTCTAAAAAGTAAAGAGAAAAATCAACGTTCAATGATCATGGCCATGCCCATTCCACCGCCGATACACATGCTGATCAGGCCCGTTTGGTAGTCTTTTCGTCGCATCAAATTCATACCGCTGATCATTTGCCGGGCGCCGGTGCAACCAATGGGATGGCCAAGTGAAATACCGCTTCCCAATTCATTGGGACGGCTGGTTTCAATACCCAATTCACGCATACAACCGATGGCCTGGGCTGCAAAGGCCTCGTTCAGTTCGATCATATCGATATCCTTCAGTTGCATCCCCGTTGTCTCGAGCACCTTTCTCACGGCCGGTACCGGACCTAAGCCCATATAGGCAGGGTCTACACCCCCGGATGCAAAGGCCTTGATTTTTACGATCGGTTCGAGGCCCAGTTGGCCTGCCTTTTCAGCACTCATGAGAAGCACGGCTGCCGCGCCATCGTTGATACCCGACGCATTGCCTGCCGTCACCGTGCCGTCTTTTTTGAAGGCCGGCCGCAACCGGGCCATCTTTTCCATGTCGGTTTCCATGGGCCTTTCGTCCGTATCGAACAGCGTCTCCCCTTTTCGCGACCTGATGGTGACCGGAACAATTTCTGCGGCAAAATCGCCGTCCGCGATTGCCTTTCTCGCGCGCTGGTGGCTCAGAACGGCAAGCTCATCTTGTTCTTCCCGGCTGATGTGATATAGCTCGGCGATATTCTCGGCGGTGAGACCCATGTGGTAGCCATAGAAAATTTCGTACAGACCATCAAAAACCATCAGATCGTAAATATCCCCCACACCGTTCAACTCCATCCGATGTCCCCATCTTGCTTTCGGCAATGCCATGGGTACTGTACTCATGCTCTCCTGACCACCCGCAAGAACGACTTCCGCCTGATTGGAAATGATGGCTGCAGCGCCTATGGCAATAGCTTTTAGGCCGGACCCGCACACCTTGTTAATGGTCATGGCAGGCGTTTCCTTGGGGATCCCTGCCCGAATCATGGCCTGACGGGCCGGGTTCTGCCCCTGAGCCGCCTGTAGAACATTCCCCATGATGACCTCGTCGATGGTTATGGGCATAAAGGTGTCGTCCCACTCGCCGTGTTGGGTTTCCAGTTCGATGCGCCCCCTGCCCTTCAATTTGTCTGGCGCAAAGGCCTGCATGGCCTCACTGGCCACCGGCCGGAGTTTGGTCCGTCTGAAAACGTCTTTCATGACAATGGATCCCAGTTCCACCACGGGCACGGTTTTCAAACCACTTCCAAAGGTTCCTATAGCTGTTCTTGCTCCACCCACAATGACGACTTCTTTCATCCTGTTTCTCCTTTTATGACGCGTTTTCTGTACTTATATAGTGATTGTCATAATAACGTTCCGATTGGGGTTTAAGAGGGTCCCCTATTTTTTCAAAAAGACATATCAACCCATGCTTTACCTTGTGCCCGCCGGATGGATGATGAAACAAGATCGTTTGGTGATACCATAAGACCGGGGAAACATCATCCATCCAGCAGGGCACTACGTTAGCGGGGCAGATTCATCATGATATGTCTTTTTTAAAAAATAGGGGACCCTCTCATCCGTGAGCATGATGCGGAACATATATATGACAACTGGTATATGTGATGTTATACGCCATGATGATGTTGAAGTTTTGAATATTTTTGTTTATACCTGAACTGAGCGATTTTTATCTCGATCTGAACCAATCTCTGGCGGATCAAAGGTTCGCAAAAAGCCTTCAAAAATCCACTAGTGAGCTTACCTATCATAAGCGCATCTTAAAGGTCAATATTTCGCTGTGTGTCTGATCCTCTTTGCATATCGAGTTCACCCGCAATATCGACTCATCCTGGCGGCCAATCGGGACGAGTTTTACGACCGTCCCACCCGTCCTCTTGCCTGGTGGAACGATTACCCGACCCTTCTCGCCGGACAGGACCTCAAGGCCGGCGGCACATGGATGGGCATCACCAAAACAGGGCGTTTTGCCGCCATCACGAATTTCAGGGAAGTCGGTTTAACCAGAGAGGATGCCCCCTCCCGGGGGGACCTGGTAAAGGATTTTTTGATCGGCAATTCAAGGCCTCACAATTATCTGAAAACGGTTCTGGACAAGGGTCAGGCCTATAATGGTTTCAACCTGATCATCGGGGATGCCAACAAGCTCTTCCATTCTTCCAACCGTGACGATAACATCCACACCATCGAACCCGGTGTGCATGGTCTCAGCAACCATCTCCTGAACACGCCCTGGCCCAAAGTAGCCCAGGGCATTTCCAGACTGCATTCATTGATCAGTAGAAAAAAGGGCTTTTCCCAGGAAGACATCTTCGGGATCCTGGGGGATCGATCCATCCCCACCGATGAAGACCTCCCCGACACCGGAGTTGGCCTGGAATGGGAAAGGGTGTTGTCGCCCCTGTTTATCACGAGTGATATTTACGGCACCCGCTGCGCCTCCATTCTTCTTTGGAAACACAGCGGTGAGATCACGTTCCTGGAGCGGACATTTGGCAGAAAGGCCAGTGAGAATTCAGAAGTGACCACGCAGTGCCATACATTTATTATCCATGCTTGATGCAGTAACTCGACTTTCGGGTATTGCCATAGCCAGAGCGAAATGGAAGCAAGACAAGAGAGACGGCAGGTCTCCGTGGGTTCAGGCTTTAAACCGCGTGCCAAGCACGCGGTTTGTAGAACAATAAACGCCTCTCAGCTCTCTGCATCCTCCTGTTTTGGTTTTATTTTGGACGACGCCTGTAGCTGCTGCTTCCTGTGCCGCCACTGGTCAAGACGCTTCTTGATCGTCTGTTCATGGCCACGATCCACGGGATGATAAAATGTTAGTCCCCGGATCTTGTCCGGCAGGTATTCCTGAGCGTCGATGGCATCCTGATAGTTGTGGGCATACTGGTAATCCTTGCCGTAACCCATGGCTTTCATCAGTTTGGTGGGGGCATTGCGTATGTGCAAAGGCGTTTGTAGAGAACCGGTCTGCTGGATGGTCTCCTGAACCTTGTTGTAGGCAGCGTAAGTGGCATTGCTCTTGGGGGCCGCGGCCAGGTAAACAGCCACCTGGGCCAGGGCCAGATCCCCTTCGGGGGATCCGAGAAAACGATAGGCCTGCATGCCGTTCAAGGCGATGTTGAGGGCCCCGGGGTCGGCATTACCGATATCTTCGACGGCAAAACGGACCATTCTGCGTGCCACGTAGAGCGGGTTTTCTCCAGAGGCCAGCATGCGACCGAGCCAGTATATGGCGGCATCGGGGTCGCTGCCGCGCATGCTCTTGTGCAGCGCCGAGATGAGATTGTAATGGGATTCACCTGATTTGTCATAAACGAGCGCTTTTTCCTGAAGCGCTGTTTTGATCTCTTCCAGGGTCACGACCTTCGTTTCCTGGCCCGTTCTTTTGAGGCTGGTCACCAGTTCGAGATTGTTCAAGGCCATGCGGGCGTCGCCATCGGATATGCGAACCAGGTAATCGACGGCCTCCCGACGCAACTGCCAGCCGTCTTTCCCCAGCCCTTGGTCTTCGTCCTTGAGCGCGGATTCGATAATCAGGGCGATGTCTTCATTCGACAAGACCTTCATGGTGACCACACGGCAGCGTGACAGGAGTGGCGCAATGACTTCAAAGGAGGGGTTTTCGGTTGTGGCCCCGATCAAGGTGATCAGCCCATCTTCAACATGGTGTAAAAATGCATCCTGCTGTGCCTTGTTGAAGCGATGAATTTCATCAACGAACAGAATCGTTTCCTGCCGGTACAAAGAGTGCTGGTCCTTGGCGATCTTGATGACCGATCGAATTTCCTTGACACCCGACAACACGGCTGAAAAATGGACGAAATATGCCTGGGTCTCCTTGGCGATGATGCGGGCCAGGGTTGTCTTTCCACATCCAGGAGGCCCCCAGAGAATCATGGAGAAAATGTGATCGGTTTCAATAGCGGTCCGGATCAGGTTGCCCTCACCCAGAAGATGCTTCTGCCCCACGAAGGCCTTCAAGCTTTTCGGTCGTACCCGCTCCGCAAGGGGTTGACGCTTGGCCCTGGATTGTCGGGCATTATATTCGAAAAGATCCATCAATGTACCGTGTTGGATTGTTCGTTGGGTTCGTTGGGTTTGTTGGCATGTAGCCCTGTGCAACACAACAAACACCATATACACTCAGTTTTTTGTCTTGGTCAACCGGCCGGTTCGCTGACGGAAGATGAGACGCACGGGCGTCCGGGTTAGACCGGTTCCGGTGCGGATCTGATTCGTCAAAAACCGTTTGTACGAAAAATGAACCGCTTGCGGATAATTGACAAAACACACGAAAGTGGGCGGCTTGGTGCTAATCTGGGTGGCATAGTAAAATTTCAGCCGCTTTCCCCTGAACAGGGAAGGTTCGTTCTTTTGGGTGGCTTTTTCGACGATTCTGTTCAACTGCCCCGTTTTGATGCGCGTGTCGAACTGACTGTAAACCGAATCGACCGTGTCGAATATTTTACGAATACGGGTGCCAGTGAGGGCGGATATGGTCAATACCGGGGCAAACTGAAGGAATTTGGCCGCATCCTTTAGCTGCCTCTCAAATGTTTTGACGGTATGGCTGTCCTTCTCCACCAGATCCCACTTGTTCAGCAAAAAGATACATCCGCAGCCCCTGTCATAAGCATAACCGGCAATGTTGATATCCTGTTCCGTGATGCCGTCGGCTGCATCCAGAACCATCAAGGCCACGTCGCACCTGTCAAGGCTTCGTAAGGCCTTGATGACCGAGAATTTTTCCAGTTTTTGACGGACCTTGCCCTTGCGCCGGATACCGGCGGTATCGATGAAGCGATACAGGCGTTTATCCTTTTGAAAATCCGAATCGACAGCATCGCGGGTCGTGCCAGGAACCTCGCTCACCAGGTGTCGACGCTTACCGAGTATGGCATTGATCAACGATGATTTACCCACATTGGGTCGGCCGACGACGGCTATTTTGACAGCGTCTTCTTTGGAATCTTCGCCGTTCAAGGGCAGAAGGCGGGCAAATTGTTCCACCAGGCCATCCAGAAAGTCGTGCATGCCGTAGCCGTGTTCGGCCGACACAGGATACGGGTTCTCTATCCCTAAACTGTAAAAATCGTAGATGCCTTTTTCCTGTTCAACGCCATCGATTTTATTGACCACCACCATGACCGGTTTGGTGGTTGAACGCAGCAATTGAATAATGTCCTGGTCAAAGGGCGAGATGCCTCCCTTGCCGTCCAGCATATGAACGACAACGTCGGCATCTTCCAAGGCTTGTTGGACCTGCAGACGAATTTGGGGGGCAAAATTATCAGCCCCCTCGGTAAACCCACCGGTGTCGATCAATGTAAAATCGACATCGTTCCAGCACGCATCCCTGTAGAGACGATCCCTGGTAACGCCCGGAAAGTTCTCCACAAGCGCATCCCTCGACCTGGTGACGCGGTTGAAAAAAGTCGACTTTCCCACGTTGGGGCGACCGATAATGGCAACAATGGGTTTCATATGGGTTCTTTTTTTTGGCTCTTCTCCCAAATAGTTGGCAGAAAGGGTTCCAGGATTCGAGGGTTGCAGAAAGACATCGGATATAGGCAGTCAACCTGTTTACAGTATAAACCCCTAAAAGGCTATATACATTATCGTAAGGATTTATTAAACAGAATATGTGCATCGAGGATTTAAGGGAAAAAAACAGGCCTTGTTTGGAGTAGGTCTACACCCAATGGAATAAATGAATCTGGAACTGAAATACTGCTACCTGTGATCCAGGCTCACAGACGATTCCACATTCACTTAAACCCTGGAATCCTATACCCCTTGGACCCTCTTTCAACTTTGGTTTTGATTTCTAACCCAAAATTACGTACGATACTTAGAAATGTTAATCTGCAAACCCTAAAAAGAGGAACCCCATGTCCCTGACGTTATTGGAAGGAAACGAGGCTGTTGCCTGGGGAGCATACCGGTCAGGCTGCCGTTTTTTTGCCGGCTACCCCATTACACCGGCCACGACCATATTGAACACCCTGATTAACATCCTGCCCCCCGATGACGGTATCTGTATACAGGGAGAAGACGAGATAGCCTCCATGGGATTCTGTCTCGGCGCCGCCATGGCCGGTATGAAAGTCATGACAGCCACATCAGGTCCCGGCATCAGCCTGTACAGTGAAAACATCTCTTTTGCCATAGGTTCCGAGATTCCCATCGTCATCATCGATGTTCAGCGGCTCGGCCCCTCAACAGGCTCGGCAACCAAAGGCGCTGACGGTGATATTCAGTTCCTGCGCTGGGGCAACAGTGGTGGACTGCCTGTCATCGTACTGGCACCCACGGATGTGGCCGACTGCTATCTCTTGACGGCGCATGCCTTCAACCTGGCGGAAACCTTCCGCTGCCCGGTGTTCATTGCCTCCAACAAGGAAATCGGTATGACCCGGGAAAGCATCGACCTGGACGCTCTGGCCCTGCCGCCCATTGTTCAACGGACCACCGCCCCCGGCAATGACCTGTACCTGCCATTCGCCACCGTAAACCCATCCGGCGTTCCTGATTTTATGCCCATCGGCGGAAAGACCATTGTCCGGCAGACATCTTCCACACATGGTCCGGACGGCTACATTACGGTGAACCCGGAGGTCATCGCCAAAAGCCAGGAGCGGCTGCGCAACAAACTGGAAGACGCTCTGGATACGTTCACATATTTCGAAGAGCACACCCAGGCGGGTGCTGAGATCCTGGTGATCACCTATGGCATTAGCGCACGAGCTTGCATGGCGGCTGCGAACAGTCTTACTCGCTCTGGAACACCGGTCTCCGTGCTGATCCTTAAAACGCTCTGGCCCATCCCTGAAGCACTGATCAAACGTAAGGCCTCGGCATTCAAGCAGGTGGTCGTCGTTGAAATGAATCTTGGACAGTATGTCCGCGAAATCAGACGTATCCTCTCCAATCAATCTGTCTCGTTTCTGGGCCGGATGGATGGGAACCT
The DNA here is from genome assembly GCA_963701385.1 of uncultured delta proteobacterium. Lineage (GTDB taxonomy): Bacteria > Desulfobacterota > Desulfobacteria > Desulfobacterales > B30-G6 > B30-G6. Next base: position 56,581 of record CAVOZW010000009.1, on the reverse strand, counting down.
CATATCACCAACTCAAATCGAGGAGTACATCACACATGCCCAGCCTCATCAATAGCACCAGGCCAACGGCTTATTGCCCCGGTTGCTCGCACGAAGTGGTGACCCGCGCCCTTGACAAGGCTTTTCAGCAGATGGGCATCCAGGGGCATCAGGTCGTCCTCGTCAGCGACATCGGTTGCTCCGGTCTTTTCGATACGCTTTTCATGACGCATGCCTTTCACGGCCTGCACGGGCGCGCATTGACATACGCCACGGGTATCAAGCTGGCCAGGCCCGACCTTCATGTGGTGGTCAGCATGGGTGATGGCGGCCTCGGTATCGGCGGTGCTCACCTGCTCAGCACCTGCCGACGCAACATAGACATTACTTTGCTGATCCTAAACAATTTCAACTACGGCATGACGGGCGGTCAGTTCTCGGCCACAACACCGGCGGATGCCCTGGTGGGCTCCGGTTTTCTCAACCAAATCGAAAAACCCATGGACGCCTGCCGGGTCATGCGTGCGGCCGGAGCGAGCTATGTCACCCGAATTTCCGCCTACCAGCGTAACCTGTCGACAGAAATGGAAAACGCCATTCGATTCAATGGGTTTTCTACCCTGGACATCTGGGGCATCTGTCCGGGCCGTTACACCCGCCGGAACAAAACCACCTTTAAAACCATCCAGGCCGCCATCGACAACCTGCCTGCCTATCAGGGGCCTGTAAGCGAGAACCTTCGCAAGGAATACGGCAAGCACTACCGCGAAAAAGCGTCCCAGCAGAAACCAATGCCGTCTCCCACAGGCGTGACAAAGAAATTTACTGCGCTCTTTCACGAGAGAAAAGACATCTTGATTTTAGGCAGTGCCGGGCAACGCATCGTTACCGCCGGTGAGATATTGTGTTATGCCGGACTCACCGCCGGACTCCATGCAACCCAGAAAAATGATTATCCCATCACGGTCCTGAGGGGCCACTCGGCCTGTGAAGTCATATTAGCACCCCATAAAATCGATTACACAGGCATCACCGTACCCGATGTAATCTTGGCCCTGGGGCAGGAAGGCATTGACCGCAAAAAGGCGATTTTCAGTTCCTGCATCGATGAGACCTTTGTTTTGGTGGATTCAAAGACAGAGATTCCGAATTGCCGCGGCACCGTCCTCTCCATCGACTTCAAGGAACATAAGATTCAACGCCAGGACATGGCCATGGCGGCATTGAGTCTCCTGGCACGTCATCAACGACTGATCGATCAGGACATGCTCGAGACAGCGCTCCGTATCCGGTTCAAGGGCGAGACCTTGGATGGTGTGATGGCGCTTGTTAAGCGATCCGCAGTATTGGAAAACAGTGCAAACAGATAGATCAGGGCATTTGTTTCACGTCATGAAATATTCGAGTTAAATGACCTTCGGGAAGGAGGGAACATGTTTTACGACAGCATGATGACCGATGCGGAAAAGGCCATCCAGGCAGAAGTCAGGGCTTTTGTGCGTGATGACGTATCCCCAGACCTGATTCGCGCCATGGACAAAGATGAAATTGAATACCCGCGTGAATACGTCGAAAAACTGGCAGCCAAAAACTTACTAGGCTTGCGATTCGATCCCAAGTGGGGCGGACGCGGCCTTAATTGGGCCGCGGAAGTTATTGCCGAGGAAGAAATCGGTGTGTTGGGAACCGCGTTAGGGTGCGCTTTTGTGATGCCCTCTATCGTGGGCGAAGCGCTGCATGTTTTCGGAACCGAGACCCAAAAGGAACAATTTCTCAAACCCATCCTTCAGGGCAAGCTCATTTGTGCAGAAGCATTGACAGAGCCCAGGGGGGGATCAGATTTTTTTGGCGCTACCACGACGGCTGTTCTGGATGGCGACCATTTCATCGTCAATGGTCAAAAACGTTTTGTGGTGGGTGCTACCGAAGCCGATGTTTTTCTGGTCTACTGCCGGACCAACTTTGATGAGCATGCCCACAAGTATGAACGGATCAGTGCCTTGATGATTGAAAGGGCTAAAGGGGTGGAGACTGAATACCAGTACGGTCTCATGGGTACCCGGGGCGGAGGCACCGGACGTCTTGTCTTCAGAAATGTCCGCGTGCCCAGAGAAAATCTTATCAGCGAGATGAACAGCGGTGCGCTGGTATTCCACCAAATGATGATTCCCGAGCGCCTGACTTCTGCTGCGGCAAGTCTGGGGGTCCGGGCAGGGCTCGATCTGGCCCTGCGCTACAGCGATAAGCGCTATGCTTTTGGAAAGGCCATTCGCAGCTACCAGGGCGTTAATTTTATGGTGGCGGATGCCATTACGCAATTGGACGCCGCCCGGGCCATTGTTTATATGGCGGCACGCGCCGTGGATACCGGGGCGCCTAACGCTAGGCGGCTGGTCAGTGAAGCCAAGAAATTTGCTACAGACGCGGCCTGGGAAATTGCCAACAAGGCCATGCAGATCATGGGAGGCATCGGTTACACTGAAGTGTATCCCATCGAAAAGATCGTCAGAGATATCCGCTTGACTCAGATATGGACCGGCACCAACGAAATCATGAACCTACTCATTCAACATGAATACTACCGTGAAATCCTCGCATCACCTGCAGCGATGCGAAATGTAGAAATGGATGCCAGGGGAGCAGATGGTGACCCTGAAAAATGTTACACGGACGAAGACATGTGGCGGGTGCATGGGAAATAGAAGGTTTCTTGGGTTCGTTGGGTTTGTTGGGTTCATTGGGTTTGTTGGGTTCGTTGGGTTCATTGGGTTTGTTGGGTTCATTGGGTTTGTTGGGTTTGTTGGGTTTGTTGGGTTGATGAAACAGGAAAGGCTTGATAGCCATCAAGCCCCATCAACCATAAACAATTAAATGAAGTTATCATTAATAACTACTTAGTATATAATCAAATAACTCGGCTTGACGGATAAAAAGGAAAAGAAAAGCCATGGCTGAAACAGAAAAAATCATGGTGATCGGCATCGAAAAACGGATCTGCATGGACGTATCGAACACCCCGAATCTGAAAACAGCCACCATACCCGAAATGGTTTACCAGGCCCTGAGTTGCTTCCTAAGCAAGGCTTGAAACTCAACTTTCGGTTTTCACACCCTAAATATGGCGAAATGGGTGATCCAATGGCGATTTGTGCTGCCTGAGACGCTTAGGGCACCTTACATCAACGCATGTTAATCAAGGGTTCGCAAAAAACCTCGACATATCCACTGGCATGCCTATGTTTTTTTTCGAACCCTCCTCCATCAAGATCCCGGCCCATCTCTTCGGGAAATAATTCACGCTTATTTTTCTGCCTCACTTGACAATCCAATTTTTAAGCAAAATATTAATTGAATGTCCTTGAACTACAACAGCGAATGCATTTCCCATGGCTTGCATTCAAAGAGCCTTTGAAGATCCACTTACGTTAACCACCCAAAAGGAGAACCAAGATGAAGAATAGATACTTATTGCGTTTATTGGGCTTCACGATGGCCGCTCTGCTCGTCAGCGGCTGTTCCACCATGCCGCCCTTTTCAACCCAACCCGCTTTCTCACCCCAGAATATCGACATGGATCCATACAAGGCAAGGGTCGAAAATGTTGTCGTCGTTCTTGATGCATCGGAATCCATGCGTATAGCCTATAATGGGTCGACCCGTTTCGAAGCTGCCAAAGCGCTTGTCAGCCGAATGAACCAGACGCTTCCCAGTCTGAATTTGAACGCCGGGCTCAGGACTTTCGGTCATAGCCGCTCGGTGTCCTCAGAAAAGACAGCACTCATATATGGCATGGCGCCTTATACCCGGACAGGCCTCCAAGGCGGTCTGGACAAGGTAACCAAGGCGGATGGATCCAGCCCGATAGAGAGTGCTATCGATGGTGTAATCAAGGACTTAAGTGGCACGTCAGGCAACGCGGCCGTCATTATCGTCAGTGATGGCGAAGCCATGGGGAATGGACCGGTTAAGGCGGCCATGCGACTCAAGGAAGAATATGGCAGCCGGGTCTGTATCTATACCATAGCAGTAGGAAGCACCCCTCGTGAAAAAGTCTTGATGAACGAACTCGCTCAGGTAGGTGAATGCGGTTTTAGCACCGATGCAGAAAAAGTCGCCACCAGTGCAGGCATGGCCGCTTTTGTAGAAGACGTTTTCTTGACCAAGCGAATGGATGATGACCATGACGGCGTCTTCAACGATAAAGACCAATGCCCGGAAACACCCCAAGGCGTCGCTGTCGACATGAACGGGTGTCCCCTGGATACCGACGCTGACGGTGTCGCAGATTACCTAGATACATGTGCAGGAACACCTCAGGCTGTTGCGGTCGACAAGAACGGGTGTGCAGTGGATACGGACGCTGACGGTGTCGCAGATTACCTGGATACATGTGCAGGAACACCTCAGGCCGTCGCGGTCGACAAGAACGGGTGTCCCCTGGATACCGACGCTGACGGTGTGGTAGACTATATGGATCAATGTCCTGAAACTCCCAGCGGGGAAGCTGTCGACACCAAGGGCTGCCCGATACCCAAAGCCACCCAGAGCGCCAAGGTGACGGAAGCAGGCACCTGGCTTTATGAAGACATTAAATTCGATTCGAGCAGTACGAATATCAAGCCTGCATCATACCCGGTGCTGGCCGAAATCGCCGGCGTATTGAATCAGAATCCCAACCTTAAGGTAGAAGTCCAGGGCCACACAGACAGTGCCGGAGGCCTGGCAATGAACAACAAGCTCTCAAGTGATAGAGCCAATAAAGTTCTTGAATACCTCATCGGCGAAGGCGTCAATCCGGAACAGATGACGGCAGTCGGCTATGGGCCTTCAAAACCCCTGGTTTCCAACGACACAGCCGAAGGCAAGACCCGTAACAGAAGGGTTGAGTTGAAACCGCTTTGGTAACGGCCGGGAGTTGTGTTGTGCATTCATCCGCAGGCGAGCTCCTGATCTTCAGCCAAGGCGGATGAATGGATATCAATGTTGAACCGAAGGGTTGAAGATACCTCGCAGCTAACTGTGAGGTATCTTCGACCTAAAACGATCCCTCAGTAGTAGATGAAACCTTAAACAGGAATGCGTGCGATCTACCCGAGGAGAGTCTTAGAGAATCTGACTCAAAAAAAGCTTGGTACGATCGTGCTGCGGATTTTCAAAAAAGGCTTCGGGTGTATTGCCCTCTACAATTTGTCCGTAATCCATAAAGAGCACACGGTGGGCCACACTTTTTGCGAAACCCATCTCATGGGTCACGACGAGCATGGTCATGCCTTCCTGGGCAAGATCGATCATGACATCCAAAACTTCTTTGATCATTTCGGGGTCGAGGGCTGACGTGGGCTCGTCGAAAAGCATCACCTTGGGTGCCATGCACAGGCTCCGGGCGATGGCCACCCGTTGCTGCTGTCCACCGGAGAGCTGGCCTGGAAACTTTTTGGCTTGTTCGGCAATCTGAACCTTTTCCAGATAATACATGGCCGTTTCTTCAGCCTCTTTCTTGGGAACTTTTCGCACCCAGATGGGTCCGAGGGTGAGGTTTTCGACGATGGACAGGTGGGGGAACAGATTGAAGTGCTGAAATACCATGCCGACTTCCGTACGTACCTTTTCAATATTTTTTAAATTGTTGCCCAACTCGATGCCATCCACGATAATCTGGCCCCGCTGGTGCTCTTCAAGACGGTTGATACACCGGATGAGGGTCGATTTTCCCGAACCCGAAGGTCCGCAGATGACGATCCGTTCCTTCTTCTGAACGGTCAAATTGATATCTTGAAGGACATGAAACTCACCGAACCATTTATGCAACTGCCTGATTTCTATTATGACATCGCCGCTGGGTAGTGAATTAAGACTGGCATTTGTATTATTCATGGTTGTCTCTTTTTTGTTGTATGTCCGGGCTTACAGCCCTGTATCCAGTTCCTTTTCCAATCGCCTGCTGTAACTGGACATGAAATAACAGCACCCAAAGTAGATCAGCGCCACAAAAAGATAGAGTTCAGAAGAATATGCCGTCCAGTTGGGATCTGCCAGAACCGACTGGGTGGTCTTGAGAAGATCGTATAGGGCGATGATGACCACCAGAGATGTGTCCTTGAGGGCCGATATGAGCTGGCTCACCGTAGGGGGGATCACGATTTTCAGCGCCTGGGGCAGGATCACCAGACGCATGGTCTGATAATAGTTGAGCCCGAGAGAATCGGCAGCCTCATACTGCCCCGTTGCCATTCCCTGAAGTCCTCCCCTGACTACTTCCGCGACATAAGCGGCGGTGAACATGATAATGGCCACCTGGGCCCTCAAAATGACATTCACCGTAACACCCTCGGGCAGGAACAATGGAAAGACAATCGACGACATGAACAACAGGGTAATCAGCGGTACCCCCCGGATCATTTCAATATAAACAATGCAAAGGGTTTTGATGGCCGGCATTCGGGACTGCCTTCCCAAAGCGAGAAGGACGCCCAATGGATATGCCGCTGCCAGGCCGAAAACCGACAACAGGAGTGTCAGCGGGAGCCCCCCCCACTGAGTGCTTTCAACTGGAGCCAGTCCCAGAATGCCCCCTTTCATAAGGAGTCCCATGATAAACAGACCGACAAGCCATGAATATAACAACGATTTTTTCCAATGTCGTCTGTTGCGGCTGTAAAAGAGCATGCCCACCAGAAGAATCATGGCCAAGAGGGGCCGCCACTGCATGTCGTAGGGAAAGAAACCAAACAGGACAAAGCGAATATTGGCCGGAATCACCGACCAGCAGGCACCATCCCCGCTTCGGCATACTTCGCTGGTGGAGAACCAGTGACTGTCGATGAACGCCCATCGAACAAAGGGCGGAAGCACTCGCCCCAAAAAGTAGATAGCAACCAGCGTCAGAATCGAATTGAAAATGTTGTTGAACAGGTTGGCCCGCACCCAGCCGATAACCCCCACACTTGTCACCGGCGGCTTTACAATCTCGGTCGATTCCATTGTAGCTGTTTCATTCATTTTGAAAGCTTTTTAGCTGTTTAGACTGCTTGCTTGAGTTCATTGCGTTCGTTGTGTTCGTTGTGTTCGTTGAGTTCGTTGTGTTTATTGTGTTTATTGTGTTGCCCACTGTCACAAGGGCATGATAGCAATCAACCCTTCCCCATTTCATCAACTCAAGAAACCCAAGAAACCCGATAAACCCAATAAACTTGTATCACCTCTCCACCAGGGCCATCTTTTTATTGTACCAGTTCATGAAAGCCGACGTGAGCAGACTCAAGGTAAGATACACGATCATCATCAGCGCCACCCCTTCGATGGCCTGGCCGGTCTGGTTGATGGTTGTGCCGGCCACGGAAACGAAATCAGGATAACCGATGGCCACGGCCAGGGAACTGTTTTTGGTGAGGTTCAGCATCTGACTCGTCAGCGGCGGGATGATGACCCGCAAGGCCTGGGGCAAGATCACCAGATTCAGAACAAAGGCCGGTTTGAGACCCAGGGACATGGCTGCTTCCGTCTGTCCTTTGCTCACCGATTGAATACCGGCCCGAACCACCTCGGCCACAAACGCGGCCGTGTATAGAATCAGCCCCAGCAGCAACGCAGTAAACTCAGGACTGATGTTTCTACCCCCGACAAAATTGAATCCTTTCAAAACAGGAACATTCATGGCCGTGGGGGCACCTCCCAGTACCCAGACCAACAGGGGAAACCCGATAAAAATAACCAGTGAGACACGGAAAACAGGGAATATCTGCCCTGTCCGCTCCTGCCTGGCCCTGGCCCAGCGACGTATAAGAAAGGCGCCGATACAGGCAACAACCAGTGCAAGGGCAACATATTTATAAACCGGATGTGATTCCGGAATCCCAAAAACCAGCCCGCGATTGCTCAGAAAAACACCCACAACCGGATTCAAGGCCTGCTTCGGTGAAGGCAGGATATTGTAAAAAAAGGCATACCAGAAAAAAAGCTGCAGAAGCACGGGGATGTCTTGGAAAAGCTCTATATAGCCGGCAGCCAGTTTCGATACCAGCCAGTTGGAAGACAGGCGGGCAACACCGACCACTGTGCCTAAAAGGATGGTGATGACAATCCCCACAGACGACACGATCAGGGTATTTAAAAAACCGACCACAAGGGCGCGGCCATAGGTATCGGCAGCGGAATAGGCAATGGGCGATTCCCCGATCTCAAAAGCGGCCTCCTTGTGCAGAAAACCGATACCGGTTGCAATGGACTGTTTATCAAGGTTGGTGATCGTATTGGATATCAGGTAATAGGCCAGCAGCCCCACCAGCAGAAGCGTCACGATCTGAAAAAAAATCGATCGTTTTTTGGGGTCGCTGAACAAGGCAACCCCTTTGGAAACGGACGCCCCTTGGATATTTTCTGGGTTTGTCTGCATAGTATCTGATAATGAAATCGTGATACGATGTTATTATACGTGAGGATGTTTTTTGTGTGACGAAAATCCCGCTGCAGCCCTTTACCATCCGGCTGCAGCGGAACATATTACAATAAAACTTGATCTAACTTAAAGTACGCTTACTTGAAAGGCGGTGAATACATCAGGCCGCCATTGGTCCAGAGCGCATTCAAGCCGCGTTCGATGCCCAGGGGTGTGTTGACGCCGACGTTTCTCTCAAAGATTTCCCCGTAATTTCCAACTAGCTTGACGATGTTGTAAGCAAATTTTTCATCCAGACCCAAGGCTTTGCCGTTCCCCTCGGTAACCCCGAGAAAGCGCATAATTTTCGGATCTTTGCTGTCGAGCATCTTGTCGACATTCTGCGATGTGATACCGAGTTCCTCGGCCTCGATCATCGCCAGAACGCTGTAGTGGACAATGTCCTTCCACTGGTTGTCACCGTGACGAACCGCGGGCGCCAAAGGCTCTTTTGAAATGATTGTCGGCAGAATCATGTAGTCTTTCGGATTCGGAGCCACAGCACGCGTGCCCGCCAGCTGGGAGGCGTCCGACGTCAGAACGTCACATCGTCCGGCAAAGAAGGCCTTGGCCAGCTCGGCGGTGTTTTCGATGACGACGGGGCTCATTTTCATCCCGTTGGCTCTGAAATAATCCGCGACATTCAACTCGGTGGTCGTACCCGGCAGCACGCACACGGTAGCGCCATCGAGCTCCATGGCAGTCTTTACACCCAGTTTCTTGGGTACGAGAAATCCCTGGCCGTCATAGTAGTTGACCTGACAGAAATCGAGTCCCAGAGCGGTATCGCGTCCAAGTGTCTGGGTGCAGTTTCTTGTCAGGACATCGATTTCACCGGACTGAAGTGCCGTGAAACGCGTTTTGGCCGTTAATGGCGTGTATTTGACCTTGTCGGCATCGCCGAAGACTGCCGCCGATATAGCCCTGGCCGTATCCACATCGAGCCCTTTCCACACACCTTTCTCATCGGCTTTACCGAATCCAAAGAGATCACCATTGACACCCGCTTGTATGAACCCTTTGGCCCTGACGTCCTGGAGCGTTCCAGCCATAGCAACACCGGTCATGGCAAGAATGGCTAACATAATGATACAAATCTTTAGTCCTTTCATTCGACAGTCCTCCTTCTTGATAAAAGTTTGGTTACACGAATAAGCGATGACAGACCACTATGCAACGATGCCATCATCCTTGATCCCAGGTGAGCCTGCAGCCCAACAAAGCGTTTTTGACCTTGCTGCAGTTACAAACGACAACAAAAAAGAACGTATAGGAAATATTTACACAAAGGCTTTTGATATTGCAAGTAAAAACAATTGGATCATCTCCAAACGAGTTGATCTAAAAGAAGGATTCCAGGGGTCCAGGGGTCCAGGATTCGAGTGATATGCTCAAAAATTATAAAGAGTTAAACGTTTGGCAGAAATCGTATAGGCTTTGTTTGCATATATATCTGGTGACTTGGGTTATGTGCAAAAAGAAAGCTTTCAGGAATCAAGAGAGGAAATCGGGGATGTCGAGAGAATGCCGAAAGCAAAGATCAAATCCCTGGAAAACAAACACTTGGATCCTTGAATCCTGGACCCCTGGAACCCTTTCTCCCAACTGATTGGGAGAAGAGCCTTCGTTGACAACACCGATGGTTCTTTTTAGTTTATTTTACGAGCAAAAAATGGGATAAGTGAATATTGAAGAACTTCGCAGCAAGCTGCGAGAAATCTCCGACCGAAAGGAAGTTTTTCTAATTTAGACTCGCTCGCTAACCCCGCGGCATGCGAAGCTCTGCCGGACGGCAGAGCCCATGGGGAATGCGCTCGCTGTTGCGGTTCACGCGCTTGGGCACGTGGCATCACGGACGGAAAATGCCTGCACATTTTCCGTCCAGAAATAGGGATTTTTTTTGTTTTGCCAAGGCGGAAGGCAGATTTAATCCGCAGGAATTGTATGCTGTTTTGAGGGGTTAAATCAGGCCTTCCAACGCCGGCAGGGGGAAAAAAGACCATTTTAGGTTGTGAGACAGACCAGACCATCCTGACTCGTTAAAAACACCTGACCCATGAGGAGCTAGAATACATGAAACCATACCCATCAAACCTGAGAACCCTGATCGCCGCCGCCACCATCCTGCTCATGCTGGTTGCTTGTGCAAAATCGTATCACTTCTACGTCAAATACGACTTTCCAGAATCATCCCTTGATTTGAAAGGTAAAAAAGTTAACCTGCAGGTCCTGGACGGGCGGACTTCAATGGATTTTCTTTCAGAAAGTGCCAGAAAAGAATTTGACAAATGGGATGGAAGCTTTGCCTTGTACCACACCCCCAAAAAGCCAAATGGCGCGATTCCGACCTACCGACTCCCCGGTCTGATTAAAACCGCAATGAAAAAACGTCTGAAAACCATGGGCATTGTCGTTGTGGAAGAAGAAATGAATGACGCACCCCGATTCGAGCTGACCCTCAACACGTTTCGATTGGATTTGAAGGACCGGACATGGGTATCGGACTTCAGCTACGAGGTCCAACTGACCCAGAACAACCAGAAAACAGGCAGGGAAACAGTGTCTGGAACGGCGGAACGCGCCAAGATCATGGGGCGCGGAGCCGGCGAAATCCTTATGGGGGATATCTTCACAGAAAGCATCAACAAACTCAATATCGAGAAACTATTCAAGAATGCCGGGATTGAGTGATTCTGGCAAGAAAGGAAATGCCTGATGAACAAGCAAGTCGTTATCACACTGGCCTGCGGAACCGACAACCCCAATCGCGCCACCCGCGCTATCTTTCTTGCCATGGTGGCGCACCAGGAAGGCAAACAGGTGACCCTGTTCCTTCTGGATGAAGCTGTCTATCTGGCACGCAAGGGTATTGCAGATCACCTTCGTTCCGCCACCGGGGATGCTGCAGACGACCACCTGGCCTACCTGGAAGCCCATGAAGTACCGATACTGGTGTGTACCCCTTGTGCGGCCACGCGAAAAATATCAGAAAACGATCTTCTGGATAATGCACGTCTGGCCGGCGCAGCAGAGTTGATTCGCCTGGCATGTGATGCAACGGTTATCAGTCTTTGACCCAATCATCCATCTTGCATTAACCTGATATGAGGGTTTCAAATTAGGATAAAAGAAATCGGATTCCTGTAAAAAGGGCTCTCTGTGCAGATGCCGGCCATTGGGTGTACCATCGTTTGTTTGCCCTGGTCGACATCAGGGCTCTTGAACTTGACAAGCGCCGCAGGAAAGCGTATGTGCTATTATTGGCATTTGCTCATAATGATCGAGGCTGAACTGAATATTACCCATCACAAATCTAAGGAGGTGACGATGCCCGAAGACATGAAAGTCGGTTGTGCGCGACCCACCGGAGGGCCCGTCGGTGAAGACGTCGACGAACAGATTCAAGAAACAACAACGGCCAGCAAGGAGATTTCAACCATGATACATGTTGGGAAAAAAGTACCGGATTTTGCGGCACCAGGCTACCATCAGGGAAAATTTATTTCGACCAAACTATCCGAGTATCTCGGGAAATGGGTACTGCTCTGTTTCTATCCAGGTGATTTTACCTTTGTGTGAGCAACGGAAATTTCGGCAGTTGCCGAAAAATATCCCGAATTCCAGAAATTAGGCGTTGAAATTCTCTCCATGAGTATTGACAGTGTCTTTGTTCACAAGATGTGGAACGACCACGAACTCTCCAAAATGGTGCAAGGCGGCATTCCTTATCCGATGCTTTCCGACACCGGTGGTAAAGTCGGCAAGCTTTTTGGCATCTTTGATGAGGATGCAGGTGTTGAAAACCGTGGCCGTTTCATTATCGACCCGGATGGCGTGGTTCAGGGCTACGAAGTTCTGACGCCGCCCGTTGGCAGGAATGTTTCCGAAACATTTCGCCAGGTGCAGGCGTTTCAGCTGGTCAGAGAAAGCAAGGGCGGAGAGGCGACACCGTCGGGTTGGAAACCCGGAAAAATGACCCTCAAACCCGGACCCGATCTCGTGGGCAAGGTCTGGGAAGTTTGGAAAACGAAGATGGCCTTCGACTAAGGCCTCGGCGCTTAACGGCAAACACTATAACCATAAGCGGTAATCAGCTGAATGATTGCCGCTTGTGGGTTACAAGGTCATTACAAATCGATTTCATAGACCTTCATCTTGCTCAGCAGCGACGGATGACTGATCTCCAGCAGCTTCGAAGCCCTGGTTCGATTCCCTTGGGTCTCCTTCAGTGCACGCACGATCATCTTTTTTTCCAGGCCCTTCCGTGCAACCTTCAGCGAGTAGATTCGGTCCTTCTCTTCAGCGCAGTCCGGTTCGGGCTTGTCTGTCAAGGCGGGCGGTAATAGCTCCGGTCCAATCTGGTCCTCTTCGGAAAGCACGACGGCTCGCTCGATAATGTTTTCCAGTTCCCTGATATTGCCGGGCCAATGGTAGGCGAGGAGATAGGCAATGGCGGCAGGCGAGACGGTTCGAATGTTCTTTCCGATCCGCGTGTTGAATCTGCCGATAAAGTGATCCATAAGCAGCGGTAAATCCTCCAGCCGATCTCTCAGCGGCGGGAGATGAATACTCAATACATTGAGCCTGTAAAACAGGTCTTCTCGAAAACGACCTCCGGCAACTTCATCCGCCAGATTTTTCTGGGTCGCTGCAATGATACGGACATCCACCCGAACAGCTTTGGTACTTCCAACAGGCCGGATTTCATTCTCCTGCAACACCCTGAGAAGTTTCACCTGCAGCGACAGCGGCAGTTCCCCGATCTCATCCAGAAAAATAGTTCCCTTGTCTGCCTCTTGAAAAAGTCCTTTCTTGTCTCTGTCCGCACCGGTAAAGGCACCTTTTTTGTATCCAAAAAATTCACTCTCCAACAGGTTCTCCGGAATGCCGCCGCAATTCACGGAAACAAGGTTCTGCTCTGATCGGTTTCCGGACAAGTGAATACCCTTTGCGATCAGTTCCTTGCCGGTACCGCTTTCTCCGAATATCAATACGGTCGTATTGTATTGCGCAACCTTTTCCACCAGCTTGAAAACGTCCTTCATGGTGCTGCTTTTTCCAATCATATTCCTGAAGCGATAATTCTCTTCAATGTGCGATATCCTTTCGCGCAATAGCCGGTTTTCTCGCTTCAATCGCTCACGCTCTTCCGCTTTCTTCAGCGTCATCTGGACTTCATCGGCCTTGAACGGTTTAGATATGTAATCGTAGGCCCCGTTCTTCATTGCGGCAATGGCGGTTTCCACACTGCCGTATGCCGACATCATGATGATGGTGGTATCGTATTTTCTTTTGTCAACCTCCGCTAGAAAGGTCATGCCATCCATATTGGGCATTTTGATATCACACAGAACGAAGTCAAATGTTGATTCATCCATCAGCAGCAGACCCTGATGACCATCGGCAGCAGATTGAACGTCGTAGCCAAAATGTTTCAACATGGCTGAAAGCATGTGCCGCATGTTTTCTTCATCATCGATGATTAACAATCGTTTTTTCTTGGGTGAATCATTTTTATCATGCATAACGTTTACCTTTAAAAGCGTCGATAATTGAAGTGATAGCCTTGTAGGTGTTTAGACGATAGGCGGCTAATGGTCTAAAGGTCTACAGATTAGAACCTGTTCTATTCGGCCAACGGCAGGGTAATCGTCATCGTCGTCCCCTGCCCTTTCGTACTGTGCGCCTGTATGTTTCCCCCCATCGAATCGACGATCATGAAACAGACATAGAGTCCCAAACCAGTCCCTTTTCCAGGTGCTTTGGTCGTAAAAAAAGGATCAAAGACATTATCCAGAATCTCTTGGGGTATCCCGGGGCCGTTGTCGATGAAGCGGATATCGATGCTTTTGCCAAGACGCTTCTCATGCACCAAATTCATCTCGTTGACTTCACTCATGATTTCGAGCTTGCCTTGTTTTCCCTTAGGGTCAGTGGCGATGGCATCTGCCGCATTGATGGCTAGGTTCAAAAACACCTGACGCAACTGATTTGGATCTGCCGTGACCAGATCGGATTGGGCTTCAAGGGAAAGGGTCAACTCAATATTCGACATGAGCGGCTGCACATTCAGAACGTTTGCGATGTCATCGATAACTTCGTGGATGGATACGACACCTGAATCGACAGCCGATGGTCTGGACAGATCCAGCAGCTGCCTTATCACGGTGTCCATCCGGTGGATCTCTTTCTCCGTTCTCAAAATGTAATCCAGCTTGTCCTGCGCTGCAAGATCACGCTGTTTGAGCAACTCTAGATATCCCATGATAATGCCGATGGGATTGCCGATCTCATGTGCTATCCCTGAAGAGAGCCTGCCAACAGAGGCCAGCTTTTCGGCCCGAATAATCTCCTCCTGGGCTTTGTTGAGTTCGGTATTGGTTTTTTCCAGCCTGTGAACAGCTTCCTGTAACTTGTTTTTATCTTCTGTGATCCGCCGAGTCATGCTGTTCAACGATCTTGATAGAACCTGCAATTCATTGTCTTGTTTACGAACAGGGAAAAACGCCCCATCGGTTTCCTGGTAATTCTCGGCTCTTTTGGCCAGTCTTTCGATGGGTTCCAGAAATATTTTAAAGAGCCGATGAAATCCGATGAATGTCAAAATGACAACATTAATGAAAAGGTAGATGAACACAAATTTCTGTGCTTTGCGAAGATCCTGATACAATGCTTCCAGGTTTCTTGCGAGGCTGATACCGCCGACAACATGTCCCCCCACCAGCAGAGGCGCGGAAAGAACCACCCTTTCTCGTTGCCACCAGTAAACACCCCACACTGATCCTGAAAAGTCGATCTTGCGTTGGCCGGATTCAATGGCCATGGTGGCTTTCTTTTTGAGTTGGAGGTGCTCTCCGCAGTAGTCACCGTACATCATAGCCGTGCGATTATCCAGCGACTGTATGCGAGCGCACGAAATGCCGGAATCGTTGAATAGAGGCAAGATCCTTTGCTTGAGTTCTTGGGAAAGCGGAAACTCCGAAAGGTCATCCCTGCAAGCCAGATCATTCTCGACCATCGTAGCCAGCAGAAGACATTTGTCTATTTCAGCCTGGATGGCGCGCTGCTGAAATGTTCTGACAGCGACAAAATCGATGAGAATCATGCCAATAAACAGCAAAACGGCAACGCTGATGATAACATTGCTTTTTAATGCCCGAGCAAACATGAAAACCCCATATACCAAATCTGAACCGCAACGGCGAACGCATCCCCCGTAGCACGCTGCGAGGTTCTTCAATCGTTTTTGAGAAATTATCACACCTGCGTTGATTATGCAATTTCGGAAATCAGGGGCTCAAGCTTCAAGGGTTGGCGTTTGAAAGGTTTTAGGGAGTCAATGCAGACAGCATGGGGGCCTCCCCCGAACACGTCACAAAAGTGACGAGGCCTTCTTTATTGGCTTGACCTATCAGCCATGATATAAGATACATCTATTCCAAGGACCCCAACGGGCAAACCCGTGGTCCCACTAATTTTCTAAGCTCACGACATCACCCGTATCGCTGATAAGGAATTATTTTCACAGTATGAAACGATCGATCATAAAAAGTACCGGCCGGTATGTACCCCAAAGACAGGTCACAAACGAAGCCTTATGTGAATTGATAGAAACATCAAACGAGTGGATTGTGCAGCGCACAGGCATCAAAGCCAGGCACTGGGTCAGTGAAGGCGAGGATGTCGGAACCTCGGATCTTGCGTATGAGGCTTCAGTAATCGCTCTGCGAAGAGCGGGCTGGAATCCCAAGGACCTGGATTTAATCGTATTTGCAACCATGACACCCGACGTGAACGTACCGGGCTCGGGGGCCTTTCTACAAAACCGACTGGGCGCCGAAAAGGTGCCGGCGCTCGATATCCGTCAGCAATGCACCGGGTTTTTACACGGGCTGGAGATTTGCGATGCTTACATCAGGAGCGAAAAAGCACAAAAAATCCTTTTGGTCGGTGCTGAATTTCAAAGCCGCTACCTGGAGTTGACAACCGAAAACCGTGATACAGCAGTAATTTTTGCGGATGGCGCCGGTGCTGTTTGTATTGAAGCTGTTGAAACGACAAGGGAGGTTGGTGTTCTAGCATCAATTCTGCATGCAGACGGAAAATATTCAGGGGCCTTGCGCGTTGGGTTACCGGCCCGCAAATCCGGAAAGGCGATTAGCCCCGCTTTATTACAAAGCAACGAGCACTTTCCTTATATGGATGGAAAGACGGTTTTCAAATTGGCCGTAACCCTCCTACCAAAGGTAACAGTGGCGTTGCTGGCAAAAGCGAAGCTCAAAATTGAAGACCTGGATATGGTTATTCCCCATCAGGCAAATCTGAGAATAAACGAAGCTTTCAGGGAACGCATGAAGATCCCGGAAGAAAAAATCTATAACAATATTCAACGATATGGCAATACAACTGCGGCAACCATCCCTATTGCCCTTGACGAGCTCATGGAAAAAAGCATGCTCAAACCGAAGGACACCATCATGTTCATCGGTTTGGGCGCAGGATTGACCTGGGGTGGTGTGATCTATAGATTACCATAGAAGCCATCTCAAAATGATTTATTCACAGTAGAAACTCCGCAATACCAATGGTGCTGATTGGATCAAAAGAACCTCGACCTGGCACAAATGCGTTGCAAGTTGAGGCCTGTTTCTAATGAATCTGTTTCGTTTGATCGTGGTCTAAAGCTCCGGTTTATGACAATCACGATACCGTTCGAAAAAGATTGATTCCCGCTGCGACCAATAAAAAAGCCCGGAATATCATCAAGATACCCCGGGCTTTGAAAAATTCTCGGCAGCGACCTACTCTCCCACACAGTCGCCCGTGCAGTACCATCGGCGCAGAAGAGCTTAACTTCCGTGTTCGGGATGGGAACGGGTGTTTCCTCTTCGCTATCGCCACCGAAAAACCGATATATTAAATTGAGTGATTATCAAGCATAATCCTCACTTTAAGATTCGATTGCATTAAGATATGAGCACATAAAAACGTTCAGAATGAATATGTTAAAGATATGACTAAGCCGCACGACTTATTAGTACCCGTAAGCTGAACATATTGCTATGCTTGCACATCGGGCCTATCAACCTTGTAGTCTTCAAGGAGTCTTCAGTCCTGCTGGTTTCCCAGCAGAAGGGATATCTAATCTCGAGGTAGGTTTCCCGCTTAGATGCTTTCAGCGGTTATCCTTTCCGAACTTAGCTACCCAGCGATGCCGCTGGCGCGACAACTGGAACACCATTGGTTCGTCCATTCCGGTCCTCTCGTACTAGGAACAGATCCTCTCAAATATCCTACGCCCACGAAAGATAGGGACCAAACTGTCTCACGACGTTTTAAACCCAGCTCACGTACCACTTTAATTGGCGAACAGCCAAACCCTTGGGACCTGCTTCAGCCCCAGGATGTGATGAGCCGACATCGAGGTGCCAAACCGCCCCGTCGATGTGAACTCTTGGGGGCGATAAGCCTGTTATCCCCGGCGTACCTTTTATCCGTTGAGCGACGGCCCTTCCATTCGGGACCGCCGGATCACTAAGACCTACTTTCGTACCTGCTCGAGATGTCTCTCTCGCAGTCAAGCTCCCTTATGCCTTTACACTCCACGGCTGGTTTCCAATCAGCCTGAGGGAACCTTCGCGCGCCTCCGTTACTCTTTGGGAGGCGACCGCCCCAGTCAAACTACCCACCAGACACTGTCCTTCGCCCGGATCACGGGTCGAAGTTAGAACCCTAAAATAGCAAGGGTGGTATTTCAAGATTGGCTCCACCGAAACTAGCGCTCCGGCTTCAAAGCCTCCCACCTATCCTACACATACTATTTCAAAATTCAATGTCAAGCTGTAGTAAAGGTGCCGGGGTCTTTCCGTCTTTTCGCGGGTAGACGGCATCTTCACCGCCAATACAATTTCACTGAGTCCCTGGTTGAGACAGTGCGGAAGTCGTTACGCCATTCGTGCAGGTCGGAACTTACCCGACAAGGAATTTCGCTACCTTAGGACCGTTATAGTTACGGCCGCCGTTTACTGGGGCTTCGGTTCAAAGCTTCTCTGTCCGAAGACAGATAACAGATCCCCTTAACCTTCCAGCACCGGGCAGGCGTCAGACCCTATACATCGTCTTGCGACTTAGCAGAGTCCTATGTTTTTAGTAAACAGTCGCTACCGCCGTTTCTCTGCGACCCCCTTCAGCTTCTCAAGTAAATTGATTCACTAACGAGGGTACACCTTCTCCCTAAGTTACGGTGTGATTTTGCCGAGTTCCTTAACCAGGGTTCTCTCAAGCGCCTTAGGATTCTCTCCTTACCTACCTGTGTCGGTTTGCGGTACGATCACCTGGTTATCTCGCTAGAGGCTTTTCTTGGCAGTATGGGATCAATCAGTTTATGAGACAAGTCTCTCCTCATCACCTCTCAGCTTTAAATAAAAGGGCGGATTTGCCTACCCTTTCAGCCTACTGGCTTGAACCATCTAATCCAACAGATGGATGACCTACCCTTCTGCGTCCCCCCATCACTCAAACGATAACCTGGTGGTACAGGAATATTAGCCTGTTTTCCATTACCTACGCCTTTCGGCCTCGGCTTAGGGATCGACTAACCCTGAGCAGATTAGCTTTACTCAGGAAACCTTAGGTTTTCGGCGAGCGGGTTTTTCACCCGCTTTATCG
>CAVOZW010000009.1:0-32500 GCA_963701385.1 uncultured delta proteobacterium | reverse complement strand
CGAAGCTGTTGGGTCGAACCCAATATAGCCGGTCACGGAATCACTTTCGAAAAGTTCCCTGAGCGCTTCTTCATGGGTCTTTTGTTCAATGAAACCGCGTTCTTCCAACACATCTAGTAAATTCATTCAAATTATCCTTATCTATAAGTCGTTTCAGGTGTTAAGTTTTAGGTTTTAAGTTGACCGACCCCTAGCAGCTATGAGCTGAATAATGTGCCACTCTTTGAAACTCGATACCGATTCCCACCTAACACCTAAAACATAAAACCTAAGACCGCTACTTATTTATTCGCATACTCTATCGCTCTTGTCTCCCGAATGACCATCACTTTTATCTGCCCCGGAAACGTCAGTGATTCTTCAATTTTCTTGACGATGTCTCGGCTCAGCAAGGTCGTTTCCTCGTCCGAAATTTTTTCGCTTTCCACGATGACACGCAACTCTCTTCCGGCCTGGATGGCATAGGTATTGGAAACTCCCTTGAAAGAATTGGCAATACCTTCCAGGTCTTCAAGCCGTTTGATGTAGTTCTCCAACAGCTCCTTTCTCGCCCCGGGCCTTGCACCTGAAAGGCCATCGGCAGCTTGAACCAGAAAGTCATATACCGTGACCGGTGCCACGTCTTCGTGGTGGGCTGCGATGGCGTGAACGATCTTTGAAGATTCTCCATGTTTCTTTGCCAAATTCGAGCCGATCACGGCGTGCGGCCCCTCCACTTCATGGTCGATGGCCTTGCCAATGTCATGCAACAAACCCATACGCCTGGCCAGTTTTTCCTTGAGGCCCAGTTCAGCTGCCATGATACCGGCCAGAAACCCGACTTCTATCGAGTGCTGCAAGACGTTCTGTGCATAACTCGAACGAAATTTGAGTTGGCCGATGTATTGAATCAATTCGCTGTGCATTCCATGAACACCCAGGTCAAAGGCAGCCTGCTCACCAGCCTCTTTAATGGCAACGTTGACCTCCTTTTCAACCTTTTTCACGACATCTTCGATCCTTGCCGGATGGATACGACCATCGGCAATCAATTTCATAAGAGACAGCCGCGCGACCTCCCGTCGCACCGGATTGAACCCGGAAAGAATCACCGCCTCGGGCGTATCGTCGATGATCAGATCGATGCCTGTAGCAGCCTCGAGCGCCCGAATGTTTCTTCCTTCACGACCGATAATGCGTCCCTTCATCTCATCGCTGGGCAGGTTGACAACCGACACGGTACGTTCGGCAACATAATCACCCGCATAACGCTGAATGGCTGTTGCGATGATTTTTTTGGCCTTTTTATCGGCATGTTCTTTGGTTTCGTTTTCAATTCTCTTGATAACTTTGGCGCCTTCGTGCCGCGCCTCATTCTCCATGGCACGAATGAGCAGTTCTTTGGCCTGCTCTGCTGTCAGACTCGATATTTTTTCGAGTTGCTGCTTCTGTTCTTTGATGAGCGCTTGATACTCCTTTTCACGTTTTTCAACCTCATCGTTCTTTTGCTGAGCGATCTTCTCATTGCGGAAAATACGTTGCTCCCTGTCTTCAAACTGCTCGAGTTTCTTTTCAATGACTTCCTCTTTGTTCAGGAGACGCTGCTCTCTCCTTTTCAAATCAGAGCGGGTTTCTTTGGTTTCAGTGTCGAATTCGCTCTTCAATTTAAAAAGCCGATCCTTGGCCTCCAGTTGGGCCTCTTTCAATAATGTCGCAGACCGTCTTTTGGCATCTTTTATCAACAGAACGGCCTCTTCTTTTGCTGCCTGAATTCTGCGTGTAGCCATTTTCCCCTTGATCAAAAACGCAAGCGCGAACCCCACAACAAAACCGCATGCAACAAACAGTACGATGGGTAAATTCATTATTTATCTCCAGAAAATAAGTATCATGATAAATTCGTTTTACGAATTTATGGAACGCGACGTTGTCGCTTCCATGGCGGCAACCGAAAAATTAACCTGCAAGCTCGGGCAAACCAGGCCCTTCGAGCCCATAACTGGGATTGTCACGTCGCTACGACATGCTGTCAGGTATTTTAAAACCATTGCTTCAATCCCAGCGGGTTGAAGCACCGCGCTTCCTCGGCAATAAATGCTATTATCTGATCTGAATTCATTTCGCAGCCCAGGCGGCGGGATGAATTGAAGAACCTCGCAGCAAGCTGCGAGGAATATTCTGCCGTGCGGCAAAACCCACGGGGAATGCGCTCGCTGTCGCGGTTCAATTTTGTTGAGAAGGTTGGTTGATGCAGGAATCTCTATGAAACGAGGCATGAATATGGATCAAGAGAGATGCGGTGCAAAGGCGCATTGACGGTTGGTCCAACAGACCGGTTCAAGGTGGCCCCCACCTGGGTGCCGTGTTGGCAGGTCTTTGATCCTTGGGCTAAAAGTGGGCGCTTTGTTGTTTCTTTAGGCTTTTCTGCAACAGCAGAACGGCACACCAAAACAAGTGAAAGTTCCCTTTTAATAAGTGTTGGGTCAAAGAACGTCTTCCAATCACGAACACGGTAGGGGAAACACCCTGATAATTAACCGATCGTGTCATCAGCGCCATTATTCATCCGCGGCTGGAATACCAGAAGATATTCAAAACATGTTGCACTCAGCAAAGCCTGGAGAGGTAAGTTACGATATGTGGTGTCTTTGTCAATCTAATCAATACGTGCTTGTTAACACCCTATTGGGTTTGATTCGTATTCAACTCGTTTAGAAGGTTCGACGCCCGGTCGGAAACCGTTTCTAACAAATCCGTATGACGTTGTTTGCATCGCATATATTCATTTGCAATATTGAGGGCCGTCAGTATCAGGATGGCCTGTTTACTGATGCTTGATGATTTGTCAGACATCTGGTTCTCGACCTTTGTGACTTCCTGGACAAGGAAATCAGCGACTTCTTTCGCTTTTTCGACATCTTTTTCAGCTTTGAAGGTAAACGGGTGTCCGAAAAGTTCTATCGTTACAAGCTGGTCCAATGATATTGTGACTACCTTTCCTTGATCATCCTTGCTTTAACTACTATTTTTCAACTTCTGTGATTCCGTCCAACCTTTCCAATAGATTGTCAATTTTAGATCGAATCAAGGTTCTTATTTCAGTGTCCTGGTGTTGCGCCGCTTCTTTATCTTTAAGCGCTGCTTCCAGTCCTTCAACCGCTGCTGTGAGTTCCGAATTGGCTGTCTCCAGAGAACTGCAGCGTGATATCAATGATTCAACCCGAGCTTCTATTTCGTTAAATTGCTTTAAAATGGTATCGTTATCCAATAGATCACCTCAAATATATTGAAAGTTATTATAATGTTTCAGCATCGAGAAAGTCAAGTGTTTTAACGTTGGCGCCCATAAGCGTTTCTACGGCCTTCAAGTCAGCCGCGGTGTTAACCCCTGAGACTTCCACTGGGTTGGAACCCACGAGCACACCGATATGCTTGCCCATGGCATAGCCAACCCCTATGATATCAGTCAGATAGAACTCACCCTGTGCATTGTCCGGCTTAATCTGTTGCAAAGATGCGCCAAGAAAGGTTTTTGATACGCAATATATACCTGAATTTACTATTGATATCTTTTTTTCACTGGCACTGGCATCCGCCTCTTCCACGATTCGGGTCAGTTCCCGGTTGGCATTTATCACAACCCTTCCATAACCGGTCGGGTCTTCGAGTTCCACAGCCAGAAGCGTTAAGTCCCTGTTTTCATTCACATGGTCGGCCAAGAGGGCCCGAATGGTCCCGGCTTTCAACAAGGGGATGTCACCGCATAATATAATGATATGTTCGGTTGTTTCAGGAATTTCCGGCATGGCGCACAGCACCGCGTGGCCGGTCCCCCTCTGCTCTTTCTGTAATGCAAAGGATACGGGGTTTACCTTCAGACATGCCTCCTTGACCCGATCCGCCTGGTGCCCCACCACAACAATCACATCCTGGTCCGCAACGTCGCAGGCAGATGACGAGTACATGGGTTATCATGGGCTTGCCCCATTATCTTGTGCAGCACTTTTGCCATGTTCGATTTCATGCGCGTGCCCAGACCGGCAGCCAGGATGACGATGCTGACATTTTTTATCGGATTGTTAACCATCCGTCGTTCTTCTCCATCGTTGAATATTATACCGGCTGTTCCGAGGCTGAGATTGGATCAGGCTATTTTATATCCCTCTAAAAAAAAAGGCAAACCTGGCAAGGTTCACCTTTTTCATATGTTAGATGGCTTTGCTGATAAAAATAATGTGCCGAAGAGGCGTCTCACGACACTGATTAGATGGTCCCTGCCAACTTGATACGTTGTAAAGCCCTTTCCAGAGCGGCCTTTGCCCTGACAAAATCCATCGCCTCCTTGGCTCTGTCCCCGGCAAGTCGTTTTTCTGCTCGCTGCAAGGCATCCTTGGCTCGTGCCAGATCGATATCCTTTCTGCGCTCTGCCGATTCTGCCAGCACGGTCACCTTGTCAGGGAGTGCCTCTGCAAAGCCCCCGCTGACAAACACATACCGTTCTTTGCCGTTTACGTCTGTATACCGGAGGATTCCTACCTTTAAAGTCGTTAAAAATGTCGTATGCCCTGCTAAAACACCAAATTCACCAAGCGTGCCCGGGGCGACAACCATCTGGGCATCCTCGTCGACGACGGCCTTTTCAGGCGTAACCACTTCTAATTTAATATTGTCGGCCATGTTATATCCTCATCACTACTCTGCTTCAGCCATTTCCTTGGCACGTTCGATGACCTCTTCTATGCCGCCGGCCATGTAGAATGCCTGTTCCGGAATATCGTCGTGAAGACCCTCGACAATCTCCTTGAAGGCACGAACCGTATCCTCTATTTTCACGTACTTGCCGGGCTTGCCGGTAAAGGCTTCGGCAACATGGAAGGGTTGAGAAAGAAATCGCTGGATCCTACGGGCACGAGCCACCGTAATTTTGTCTTCGTCAGATAGTTCATCGATACCCAGAATAGCGATGATGTCCTGAAGTTCCTTGTATTTTTGAAGAATCTGTTGAACCTGGCGAGCCACGGCATAATGCTCCTCACCGATGTATGCGGCGTCCAGAATTCTGGATGTCGAATCAAGAGGGTCAACCGCCGGGTATATGCCCAGTTCGACGATTTGTCTGGAAAGAACGACTGTACCGTCAAGATGGGCGAATGTCGTTGCGGGTGCAGGGTCCGTCAAGTCGTCAGCCGGAACGTAGACACACTGAACAGCCGTTATGGAGCCTTTGTCGGTTGAAGTAATCCGCTCCTGGAGTTCGCCAAGATCAACCGCCAGGGTGGGCTGGTAACCGACAGCGGAAGGCATACGTCCGAGAAGGGCCGATACTTCGGAGCCTGCCTGGGTAAAACGAAAGATGTTGTCGATAAAAATGAGAACGTCCTGTCCTTCTTCGTCCCTGAAATACTCGGCTGCCGTCAAGGCGGACAAGGCAACTCGGGCACGCGCTCCAGGCGGTTCCGTCATCTGCCCGTAAATGAGCGCTGCCTTGGGTAGAACGCCCGAATCTTTCATCTCGTGGTAAAGGTCGTTGCCTTCGCGGGTTCTTTCCCCGACACCGGCAAACACCGAAATACCACCGTGCTGCATGGCGATATTGTGAACCATTTCCATCATGATAACGGTTTTACCCACACCGGCGCCTCCAAACATGCCCATTTTTCCACCCCTTGGAAATGGAACTAGAAGGTCGATAACCTTTACGCCTGTTTCGAGAACCCGAACCGTCGTGTCCTGTTCCGTAAACTTTGGGTGCCTCGCGATGGATCGGCAGCATTTTTTCCTGGCTAATCGGGCCCAGGCCGTCAACCGGACGGCCCACCACATTCAGCACCCGGCCAAGACCTGCTTGCCCCACCGGCATCATGATCGGCTTGCCGGTGTCCTTTACCATCTGCCCGCGGGCCAGACCATCGGTAACATCCATGGCAATTGTTCTGACAACGTTATCACCAAGATGCTGTGCAACCTCGACAACGAGGTTGTCTGGCTCGTCGTTGATTGTCGGGTTGGTAATCAGGAGTGCCGTATAAATCGTCGGCAGATTTCCCTGCTCAAACGCCACATCGACGACAGGTCCCATTACCTGTGTAATTTTACCTAAATTTTCTCCCATCGAAAGACCTCCAACTTTTTTTATCTGATTTGGGAAGCCCGGTATTAGCCTTGCTAATAAGGGGCTTCTTATATGACACCACTATCCTTTCAGGGCTTCTGCGCCACCGACGATGTCCATCAGTTCGGCCGTAATGGCCCCCTGACGCGCTTTGTTGTATGCCAGTGTAAGATTGTCGATCATGTCGTTACACGCCTTGGTGGCATTGTCCATGGCGGTCCGTCTAGCAGCATGTTCACTGGTAGATGTTTCAAGCAACGCACTGAACAATTGGACATATACGTTTCTGGGAAGAAGTTCTCCCAGCAGTTCGTCCGCTGAAGGTTCACAAATATGTTCCGCGAGATAGGGGGTGTTTTCGTCGGTTTCGTTAGTTTTGGTTTCGATCGGCGGAATGGGAAGAAGCTGCCTTACAACCGGCACCTGTTTGCCCATGCTGATAAATTCGGCATAAATGACGTATACCTCGTCATAGGTGTTATCAAGGTATCCATCCACCTGCTTGCGGCCCTCGGTTGATGCAACGTTGAAACCAAACTTTGTGCCCACAATGCCGAGATGTTCGGCAACTCTTTTAAAGCCCTTCTTTCGGCACCAGTCCCGCCCTTTTTTACCAAAGTTGGTAAATGAAAATGCAACGCCAGCAGCCTGTTTTTGATTCATAAAGGTTTCGGTCTTGCCAATCAGGTTTACGTTGAACCCGCCGCAGAGACCTCTATCCGACGTACACAGGATAATGTGAATATTCTTGACTTCATCACGCGGAATCAGGAGCGGGCTGGCTTCGTCGCCGGCTTTTTCGGCCAGGCTCCCCAATACTTCAGAAAATTTCCCGGCATAAGGGCGGAAACGCTGCATGTTGTCCTGGGCGCCCCTCAACCGTGAGGTAGCGACCATATTCATGGCTTTGGTGATCTGCTTTGTTTTTTTAACCGCGTTGATCTTTAATTCGACGTCTTTTAAACTTGGCATTTAACTTGGCCCCTATCCTGTTTTAGCTCGTACCAAAACCTATGTCCCTGCCAAATAGCGAATGATAACAATTTCCACCAGTGCGATGATACGCGCATATTCGTCAACGGCTAGGATTTGATCGTATCTTTGAACTCCTCGTTATAAGCTTTCAGTGCATCTGCCAGCTTGGTGTCCAGTCCTTCCGTGATTGTCTGCTTTTCGGCGATTTCGGAATAGATATCCGGATGTCGTTCCTCGATGAACTGTAGAGACCCGCCTCGTATTTTTCCACGACGTCCAGCGGGAACGAATCGATATAACCCCTGGTCCCGGCATAGAGAATGACCACCTGTTTCTCGAGCGAGAGGGGTTTGTATTGTGGCTGCTTCAGAATCTGTACCAGCCTTTGACCACGGGTCAGCTGTCGTTGGGTCGACTTGTCCAGATCGCTGCCAAAAGCTGCAAAGGCTTCGAGCTCACGGAACTGGGCCATATCGAGACGCAGCGTCCCTGCTACCTGCTTCATGGCCTTGACCTGCGCAGAACCACCGACACGGGAGACGGAAAGACCGACATTGATGGCAGGGCGGATACCGGCAAAGAAGAGGCCGGGTTCAAGATATATCTGTCCATCGGTGATGGAAATCACGTTGGTGGGGATATACGCCGAGACGTCACCCGCCTGGGTCTCAATGATCGGCAACGCCGTGAGCGATCCAGCACCCAATTCATCATTCAGCTTGCAAGCCCTTTCCAGTAGGCGGGAGTGATTGTAGAAAATATCGCCCGGGTAGGCTTCACGTCCTGGTGGACGTCTGAGCAACAACGAAATCTGCCGGTAAGAGACGGCCTGTTTGGAAAGGTCATCGTAAATAATCAATGCGTGCTGCCCTTTGTCACGGAAGTATTCTCCCATGGCGCACCCGGCATAAGGTGCCAGGTACTGAAGGGTAGCAGGATCACTGGCGCAGGCAGATACAATGGTCGTGTATTCCATGGCGCCATTTTTTTCCAGGACCGCGTGAACCTGGGCTACCGTCGACTTTTTCTGGCCACAAGCCACGTAGATACAAAAAATGTCCGTATCCTTCTGTGCGAGGATGGCGTCTATGGCACAGGCTGTTTTACCAATCTGTCGGTCACCGATGATCAGCTCTCGCTGTCCTCTTCCTACCGGTGTCATGGCGTCAACCGCTTTCAAACCGGTATACATGGGCTCATGGACAGACTTCCTGGCAATAACACCCGGAGCAACCATCTCGACACGCCTGAAATCCTTGGCATCGATGGGGCCCTTGCCGTCAATAGGTTCACCGACGCCAGAAACCACGCGACCAAGAACCGCTTCTCCCACCGGCACCTGGGCAATACGACCGGTGCGTTTGACCATATCCCCTTCCTTGATATGGATGTCCTCACCCATAATGGCAATACCCACATTGTCCTCTTCCAGGTTCAATACCAGCCCCAGAATGCCTCCTGGAAATTCCACGAGTTCCAGTGCCATGGCTTTTTCGAGCCCGTAAACTCTGGCAATACCGTCGCCAACGGACAGGACAACACCGGTCTCGCTCAATTCTACTTTCTTGTCGTAATCCGTGATCTGTTCTTTGATAATCTGACTTATTTCTTCAGCTCGTAGTTCCATTAGACACTCTCACCCCTTTTTAAAGATTCTCTCATGTTGAGTAATTGTGTTTTGATGCTTCCATCCAAGACAAGGTCCCCGATTCTTGTAACGATACCACCGATGAGGCTGGCGTCCTGCTCGCACTCCAAAATAATATCTTTACCTGTCTTCTGAGACAAGGATAAGCGAATTTTCTCGATGGTGTCGGACGAAAGCTCGGTTGCCGAAACCAGGCTTGCCCTTGCAACACCTTTCAACTCGTCAGCCATTTTCTGATAAAAATCGTTGATGTTGAATAGAAAGCCCACACGGCCTTTGTCAAAAAGCAGCAGCAAAAAAGCGTTCATCACTTTAGACAGACTCAATTTCTCAAGAACGGCACCCAAGACGTTTTTTCGGGCGGCAACGTCATACAAAGGGTTTAACATCACCTGGCTGAGTTTGCTTTCACGTTCTAGCAGTTCAGAAAAAGCCTTCAATTCTTCACGATAGGTCTCCGTCTGTCCGTCTTCCTTGCCTATCAGCAACAACGCCTTGGCATAACGCCTTGCAATAGCCAGATTTTTCACTATGCCACCACCTTCTCTAAATAGTCATCGACCAGTCTGTCCTGATCTTCAGATGAAATTTTAGCCTTGATAATTTCCTCGGCCTTAACAAGAGCCACTTGAAGAATCTCTGCCTGCAGCTGGTTTTTTGCCTGTTTGAATTCGTGCTCGATATGTCGTTTGGCCTGCTCCTCAAGTTTCACGGCCGTGCTTTCCGCCTCCTTGATAATTCTTACCTTGGCATCCTCTCCTTGCTTGACATATTCCTGGATCAGCGTCTCGGCCTCCCCCTCCAGCCGGGCCAGCTTTTCGCTGTACTCGGCGAGTTGGCCCTCGGCTTCTTTTTTCTTGTGTTCAAGGCGTTTCCAATTCATCTTTGATCCCCTTGATGCGGGCATTTAATGCCTGGGACAAGGGTTTTTTCAACACAAAAAAGAGGGCCACGGCAAGGACGGTGAAATTCATGACGCGAAAGGTATCTTGCTTGACCCAACCTTTAGGCGCTGCCTGGTCATGACCACCTTCTGTGGAGGCAAAAACAGCACCGGCATTGAAAACCATCAGCGCTGTTAATATCAACACCAAACGTGAAACGGTCATCCCTTTTTTGCGCCTGCGCTTAAAACCCGATTGTATCATTGAACACCCCTCCCGAGAATTTTTTCGCTGATGCTGCCTGCAAAAACGTCGACCTCTTTCATCAGTGTCTCCCTGGCACCATCCGCTTCCCTGGCAATTTGTTCCCTTACCTTTGTCAGCTCGGCCTGGGCCCTTTCATTGATTTTGCCGATGAGTTCCTTTTCTTCATCCGAAGCTGCCTGTAAGAGTAACTCTTTTTGCTTTAACCCCCTGGCCCGAGCTTCCTTGATACCGGATGCAAACGCCTGGTCCTGTGCTGCAGCCTCTGATTCGGCGGTTTCAACATCGGCTTCGAGACCGGAAAACTTGTCTTTTCTTTGGGTGATAATGTTGCGAATAGGTTTGTAGAGGATGAGATTGAGAATCCATATCAGAAATAAAAAATTGATGATCTGGATGAAGACCGACCAATCAATGGAAATCATACGAAAACCTCCGATACTTAACGCGCTTAATGGCTTACGCCTGTTTCTTTCAAACTGACCCGCGAAGCTATATCATTCGCTGCATGAGATTGTCAAAGGTTTTTTGCTTTTTTTTGGGCGGCTTTTTTGGGTACTTTTGACTATGAAAATATTAATATATTTCAACTGGTTCAGTTCTTTTTTATGATCCGGTTTTGCATACTGCATGTGCCATTGAAGACCACGCCTGATTCGATACTGATGGTCGGTGCCTTTAGCTCACCTGAAATTCGCGCAGGTGGGTAGGCTTCGATCCGATCCTTGGCCTGAACCAAGCCGCTGACGCTGCCTTTGATAATGACGGTTTTAACCGATATTTCCGCCTCGACGCTTGCCTTCTCACCGATGATGACCGTCCCATCGTCACTGACAATTTTCCCTTTTACCTTTCCATCCAGACGAATGGTCCCCTTGAAATTGATGGTGCCGTCGAAGACCGCTTCATGGCCCAGAAATGTGGACACCGCATCGATCTTCTTATCCTTTTTCATAAATCCCCCCAAGAAGCGGTTCTAAAACTGTCTTTTGGCCCAATCCCGGTGTTGGTGTTGCATTTCATTCCTCAAAATACATGAGTATCCCTGCGGATTGAAATTCACCGCCGCCTTGTGCCTTGAACCAAAATCCTAATTTTAGAACAGCTTCTATTTCATTAGATTAGATTTAAGATAATACATAAGTCTTCGATTATATAATTTAATAATGCGACGAAGTCGCATCTCAATAGAAAATCGCCAAGCGATTTTCTATTTTTCGAACTGAAACCGCCGCATACTGATATTCAGGAGTATTCCCGCGCAGATCATCATGGTTACGATGGACGAACCACCATAGCTGATAAACGGCAGCGTAACACCCACCACAGGCATCAGTCCCATCACCATTCCGATGTTGATAAGGACCTGCCACATAATCAGGGTGGTGATGCCAACCGCCAGAATGGTCCCGAAATTATCACGGCAATTGGTGGCAATGCTCAACCCCCACAAGATGAGAAGTAAAAACATCAGCAGCAGAACCGATGCGCCCATGAATCCCCATTCTTCAGCCAGTACGGAAAAAATGAAATCCGTGTGCTGTTCCGGCAGAAACGACAAGGCGTTTTGGGTTCCTTGCAGAAACCCCCGGCCTGAAATATATCCGGATCCGATACCGATTTTGGACTGGATGATGTGATATCCAGCACCCAGGGGATCTCTGTCCGGATTCAGGAATGTCAGGATCCGTTGTTTCTGGTAGCCTTTTAAAAAATACCAGATCATGGGTACCGAAAAGATGCCCAAAGACAGGGTACAAATCAGGGTTCGCCTTTCGATTTTGACAAACAGCGTCATGGTGGCGGCTATGAGAAGTATGACCATGGCAGTTCCCAAATCGGGCTGCTTCACGATCAAGGCGAAAGGGATGGCTGTCAAAATTATCGGGTTGATAAGTTCGCGGAACGAAAATCCTCTTTCGTTGGCATATTTGGAATAGTAGCGTGCCAAAACGATGATGACAGCGACCTTGGCTATTTCTGAGGGCTGAACCGAAATGGGACCCACCAGGAGCCATCGCTGGGACCCGCTGCTAACTTTGCCAAAGATCAGAACGCTAACCAGGAGAAAAATGCAGCCCCCATATATAAAATCGGCCCACCTTTCCAACGATTTATAGCTGAATAAAAAAAAGACGATCATCGCCATTAGGCCGGCACCATACCAGACAAGCTGCTTGGTAAATAGTATTTTCTGGGCGATATCAGCGCCGGCTGTCACGGCACTGTAAAGGGCAACCAGTCCAAAGGCGCCCAAAACGAAGATCAGCAGCAGTAGGCCCCAATCGAAATACTGTACCAGACGTCTATCGAAACCCATAATTTTTCATGTTCCTATACACAGATCAGAAAGCGACATCGTCGCGTTTCACCAAAGCGTGCCTAAAATTCATCATTATTAGATGTTCGATGTTCATATTTTGTCCTGCTTACCCATTACAGCCAGATCCAGCCGAACTTGATCAGTCTTCTGCACCGCCACGGTCGTTTATTGGCATCGCCTGTCCATTGCCCGCTTCGGCGATCCAGTTTTCCCGCTCTTGTTTTTCAAGGTAGATTTTGATGAGTTCCTTGGCAATTGGCGCAGCAGTTGTGGAACCGTGTTCACCGTGCTCAACAATAACGACCACAGCTATGCGAGGCGCCTCGGCCGGTGCATAGGCAATAAACCAGGCGTGGGGTTTGAGGTGATCGGAGATCTCCGATTCTTTTCCAGTCTCGCCGGCTGTGGGCCTTTTGCTGGTGGCCAGCTGAGCGGTGCCGGTCTTGCCGCTGATGGGATACTGATCCAATTTGATGCCCCGGGCAGTTCCCTTCTGGGTGTTGACAGCCTCCCACAGACCTCTCTTGACGATAGCCATGGTTTCCGGAGCAATGGTCAGGCTTCCCTTGATCACCGGTTCGATGTTTTTAACCTCGATACCGTCCGCCGTTTCAACGCGTTTGACAACCTGGGGTTGATAGAGGGTTCCGTTGTTGGCGATGGCGGATGTCAACATCAGCATTTGCAATGGCGTTGTCAGGTTGAACCCTTGACCGATGGACACGTTCAGGGTCTCGCCCCTTTGCCAGGATTCTCCAATGCGCTTTTTTTTCCATTCCGATGTCGGGACCAGGCCCTTGCTCTCATTGTCAAGACTGATGCCGGTTCGTTCACCCAGCCCGCACATTCTGGCGTAGGATGCCAGTCTGTCGACACCGACTTCCTCGCCAACCTTATAAAAGAAGACATCGCAAGATTCCGCAATGGCCCGGACAACATCCACCTCCCCATGCCCGCCTCTTTTCCAGCATCGAAAGACGCGATCGCCAACGGCATAATAGCCGGGGCAAACATGGGTGGTTTTTGAATCGATGATACCCTCCTCCAGTCCGGCAATCGCGGTAACAACCTTATAGGTGGAGGCCGGAGGATACTCCGCCTGAATGACTCGGTTCGTCATGGGATATTCGGGGTTCGAGATCAAGGTTCCCCATTCTCCACGAGACATACCGCTGACGAAGGCGTTCTGATCGAAGGTGGGGCTGCTGGCCATAAGCAAGATGAAACCCGTCATGGGATCCATGGCGACCACCGCTCCGACTTGATCCTGTAAAAGTTCCTCAACCTTTTTCTGGAGTGCATAGTCCAATGACAAATACAAATTCTGACCTGGTATTGCGCTGACGGTCCTTAAAGCCTTGACCACCTGCCCCCTGACATCGACCTCCACCTGCCGACCACCTCGTTTTCCCCGCAACAGGTCTTCATAGGTTTTTTCGGCCCCGAACCGTCCAATATAATCCCCTCCCCTGCAGCCCGCGAAGGTTCCGCTCTGCAGTTCCTTGGCATTTATCTCTCCCATATAGCCGATGAGGTGGGCTGCATGCTGCCCGTTGATGTAATGGCGAACCGGACGGATATCCAAAACGACGCCAGGCAGATCAAACTTGTGAACCTCGATAGAAGCCATGGCATCCCGCCCTATATCCTGCTTCAACAATACGGGTTTATAGGATGACAGGCCATTGTACTCCCTGACTTTTGCCAGCAGGTCTTCTTCTGGAATTTGGGTGTAGCGCGCTATTTTCTTTAAGGTCTGATCAAGAGGCTTGGCATTTCTGGGAACAATCCGCAAGTCAAACGAAGGCCGGTTGTCCACCAGCAGCACGCCGTCGGCGTTAAAAATCAGCCCCCGTGGCGCAACGATGCTTTCCAGTCGAATACTGTTGTTTTCCGAAAGCCTGAGAAACTCC
The DNA here is from genome assembly GCA_963701385.1 of uncultured delta proteobacterium. Lineage (GTDB taxonomy): Bacteria > Desulfobacterota > Desulfobacteria > Desulfobacterales > B30-G6 > B30-G6. The sequence continues at coordinate 18,402 of CAVOZW010000009.1, read as the reverse complement.
TCGCCCTTCATGATCTGCAGGTAAAACAAACGCATGAAAAGGATCGAAAACGCTACCACCACGCACAAAATAGCGCCCATGACCCGTTTGTTAAACCATTCGTTTGTTACCGTGTTCAGATATCGTTTCAAGGGAACCCCAATAAAATCGTTGTTACGATTATTATGTCTAAATTCGAATTTGGGTCATTTGTATTTGTTTGGAATTTCGATATTCAGATTTCGGATTTATTGTTTTTTTATCTATATTCCGGCTCAAAGGTCTTTAACCACTTTTCCAAGGTCCTGTGCAAGTGGCGAAATAGAAGTATCAGAACCGGACCGGTGATTACGCACCACAGCAATTGCGTCAGGATATTCCGCAACAAAAAGGCCGGTCTCGTTACCTCCGGATCAAAAAGAATCATGGTCCCGAGAAAAATGATGTTCTGAAAAAGAACACAACCAACCACCACCAGTGGCAATATCATATTGTTGCTGGCACGCATAACCAATGTCAACCCGAGAAGACTTATGTACAGCCAGAAATAGCTGGTCAGGTACAGACCGAAAGGGCCGCCGGACAATGCGTCCATGCACAGACCGAAAAGGAAGACGAACGGAAAGCCTTCCCGCGCGCTTCGATAAAATCCCAAGTAGACGAGAAATAATAGAAACAGATCATACATTCCGCCAAGTATGGCAAAGTGCATCGACAGGGTCGTTTGCAAAACAACCACCACAAGGCCGACAATCGTGTAAAGAAGATAGGTCATGGTTCAGAAAAAGTCACAGGTTCCGGCAAATCGATTATGACCAAGACTTCCTCCAGTTTTTCGAAATCGACATAGGGCGTTATGGACACCTCCTGAAAAATGCCAGAATTCGGTTTGATGACCTCATGCACATAGCCGATTCGGATTCCCTTGGGAAAGACACCATCCAGTCCGGAGGATATGATAATATCCCCCGCAAGAATGTCATTGCGGCGGAGCACATAGTCGAGACGAAGTTTGTCGGAAGACTCTCCCTTGACCATTCCCCTTGCACGCGTGGTTTGCGTCAGGGCATCGACCGCACTGTTCTGATCTGTTATCAATAAAACCTTTGCGTAACCGGCCGAAGCATCGGTTATAAGGCCTGCAATACCGTCCGGTGTTACCACCGGCATGCCCCTTTGAACACCGCCATCCATACCCTTGTCGATAACGACCGTCTTGAGCCATGGTGACGGGTCCTTCCCCACAACCGCCGCCGCCACCACTCGCCTTTTGAGGTCAGGTTTGAGCTCGAGCAGTCTTTGAAGTCTAGCATGAGAAAGCTCAAGCTCTCTCAGATGGTTGTTTTTTTCGTTTGCAGCTTTCAGCGCCTTGACCAGCAGGTCATTATTTTGCGAAACACCCACAAGATCGAAGTAGTTTCGCCAGATGTTTTGAATCAGATGGATACCATCCGATGTAAATTCCTGGAAGGGAGATACAAAAAAAAGGGCGACGTGACCAACGCGTGTTGAAGGGGTTCTGTCTTGGCTGTTTACCGATAGAATGATGATATTGACCGCAATCAGAACGATTGCGCCAACGATCATGATCATCTTTTTCGAGAACATGAAATTATGTGATTATGACCTGTTTTAATATTTCGAGATTGTCAAGCGCCATGCCTGAACCCAGGGCGACGGTTGATAGCGGGTCTTCCGTAATTCGAATGGGAAGACCGCTTTCCTCTCTCAACAATTTGTCTAAGTTCTTCAGCAAGGCACCACCGCCTGTCAAGACGATGCCGCTGTCCACGATATCTGCCGCCAGTTCCGGCGGAGTTTGCTCCAGCGCAATTTTAACGGTCTCGACGATAGCGTCTATCTGCTCCGAGATGGCCACCCGAATCTCTTCCGAATCGATGGCTAGGATTTTGGGAATGCCGGACACGAGATCCCTTCCCTTGACCTCGATGGTCGAGATATCGTCAGGGTCGGGGTAGGCGTTGCCGATGGTCGTCTTGATGATTTCAGCCGTCCGTTCGCCGATGAGCAGGTTGTATTTCCGTTTGATATACTGGATAATGGCTTCATCCATCTTGTCGCCCGCCACCCGCAAGGAACGACTGTAAACGATTCCTGCCAGGGAAATCACGGCCACTTCGGTTGTCCCGCCGCCGATATCGACCACCATGTTACAGGTCGGCTCCGAAATGGGAAGCCCCGCACCAATAGCGGCAGCCATGGGCTCTTCAATCAGAAACACCTCCCGCGCACCTGCAGATTCAGCCGATTCCCTTACCGCCCGTTTTTCAACCTGCGTAATTCCAGAAGGGACCGCTATGATAATTCTAGGCCGAACAAATGTACGGCGGTTATGAACCTTGTGAATGAAATGGCGAAGCATTGCTTCGGTGATATCGAAATCCGCGATGACGCCATCCCGCAGGGGGCGGATGGCAACGATATTGCCGGGGGTCCGGCCAACCATATTCTTGGCTTCCAGCCCCACCGCCAGGACACGGTTTTTGGCACGTGCGTCGGTTCTAATAGCTACAACCGACGGCTCACTCAGTACAATCCCTTTTCCCTTGACGTAAACCAGCGTATTGGCCGTTCCAAGGTCTATGGCAAGATCGCTTGAAAAAACACCCAGAAATTTGTCGAAGAAGAAGTTCATAACACCCCGATTCTATATATAAAATCATTTTTCGATTTTATGAAGCGCGACGATGTCGCTCATAAGGGCGAAGAGCTCACCGGTTTGGAAACGGGTCTGCCCGCCTGTTTTCGCCGATAAAATAAGTCTCGATCCACTATTCTTGAAATTTGAAACGTTCACATTGGCTTCAATCGCCCCTGCATCACAAACGCAATCGCTGTTTATAACAGGTATCCGCTATCAAAGATCTTAAATTATTACAAGAATAAAATCGCGCTGCGTATTTATTATGCGCGGCTTCGCTGCTGAGATAGGATCATTTACCTTGTGTCATCTGTCCTACCCAACGTCATTCGCACAAGGTGCGTCATGTATTGCTGCTGACAACAACGATAAATGACAGCACAGCAAATGACACGACGGTAATGACGTGCGAAGCACAAATATCAGCCAAGTGTTTCCATAACCGCATCGTGCAAAACTGGTCGGAATTTTCGAATCTTGTCGTTATCTCGACTCGGATGGATTCGATTGGTCAAAAGGATGACGATAATCGAACGATCCAGATCCATCCAGAAGGAGGTACCTGTATAGCCCAGGTGCCCCACGCTATTTTTGGAAAAATGGCAGCCGCTGGCCGATCCCTTTGCAGCCGGCCGGTCAAACCCGAGTGCCCGCTCTGTTCCTTTGCCATAATCCAGGAATGTCCGGAGCAGGTCAGGGCCAAAAGCCTGATGATGGGACCATCCGCCGGAATAGGTGCCAAGCATTTCCACCAGCAGGGAATGAACATCGGCGGCAGTGCCGAACAACCCGGCATGACCGTCCACGCCGCCGACCATATAGGCATTCTCATCATGAACAACACCTCGAATCTGCCTCTGTCGCCAGGGGCACCACTCGGTGGCGGCAAACCGATCTATCGGCAGCGGGTTTTCCGGATCCACGAAGAAGAGATCCTGCAGCTGCAGGGGAAGATAGACCTCCTGGCGCACGAGGTCATCTAGACCACGGCCGCTGGCTGTCTCGACAATCCCGCGTAAAAGCATAAAACCCAGGTCACTGTAAAGCACTTTTTCTCCAACGGGATATGCCAAGGGTTCGTCAACAATTCTGGACAAAATCAACGCTCTTCTTGCGGCAGGATCCGCCGCTGACAGATCCTTATAATAAGGACGGTAATCAGGCAAACCTGAATTGTGGTACAGCAAGTGCCTGATGGTAATTTCCGCCTTGTCCGTTCCCATACAAGGGGCCATCAGTTCGCCCAGCGTGTCGTCCAGAGACAAAAGGGCGCGCTGCATCAGTTTCATGACCGCCAGGGTTGTCGCCAGGGGTTTGGTCAGGGAAGCCAGGTCGAAAACAGTCTGAGTCGAAACCGACGCCCCGATGGCCAGATCGGCCAACCCGAAAGCCCGATGGAAGTGAACATGGCCGTTGTGAGAGACCAGCAGAACCCCGCCGGGAAACACCCTATCCGATACGGCATCTTGCATTAATTGCTGAGCTTTTTTCATGGCGGGCATTGTTGATTGGGAATTGTTTGAACTTTGGGTATTGTGATTTGAATTTATTTTTTCTACCTTTAATAGAAAGTATGGAATCTTAGGTTGCCGTCGCCCGTTCATGATAATTCAAGCTCGCCTGCTCTGTATCCAGGGTGGCCCGTATGCCCATGGGGACGGTAATATTGTCATCCCCGTGACCGATACCAAACCCTCCCAGAATGGGGATCTGCGTGTCTTCAAAGAGGCGCTTCACGATATCGCAAATGGTTTTAAGGTCTCCACAATCCTGGAAACTGCCAAGTGCAACGCCTGCAACCCCTTGGAAACATCCCGCCAGTTTCATCTGAAACAGCATGCGGTCGATTCTGTATGGCGCCTCCCCGTTGTCCTCCATCACAAAAATACGATCCCTGTAAGTCGGCGAGTATGGCGTTCCCAACAGATGACACAGGGTTGACAGATTCCCACCGGTCACGACGCCGGTGCCTTTGCCGGGGTTGATCAGCCTGGGACTTGCCGGCCGAATGTCAAGGGGCTGATCCGAGGTCACGGCACGGTAGAGAGATGCTTTTGTCCGCGGGGTTGCCATGCCGAGGGTGGTGACAAGCGGGCCATGGAAAGCCACGAGATTGCTCCGGGTGGTGATGGCCGAAATCAATGCCGATATGTCGCTAAACCCAATAAAAATCTTTGGATGATGTCGAAGCAGGTCGAAATCGATGCGGTCGAGAATACGCATCGAACCATAACCGCCCCTGGCACAGATGATGCCTTTTACCTCAGGGGCGTTGAACAAGTCAATCAGCACCGATGCCCGCCTCGCATCCGACCCCGCCAGGAACCCATCGGGCTGTTGCAGGTTTTCCGGCACCAGCACTTCGAATCCCATGTCCTTGATGGCGGCCAGCCCCCCTTCAAAACGTTCCATTTCAAAGGGACCGGCTGGTGCCGCAATGCCGATGACATCGCCTGGAAACAAACGCGTCGGTTTGATAAGATTTGGACCCATATTGAAACTTATTAGCATGTTTTTGTTATAAGATCAATAATTTACTTAATTCTAATCTTGTCTGATTTTTTCATCGGGATTTCTTGACATGCTGAAAAAGCGGTGTTACGTTGACGCCCACAGTCGGGGCGTAGCGCAGTCTGGTAGCGCACTTGAATGGGGTTCAAGGGGTCGGAGGTTCAAATCCTCTCGCCCCGACCAAATAGACAATAAAAATAGCGGGTTAGCATGAGTGTTGATCCGCTATTTTTGTGGTTTTTTGGCTCTGTCTACCCTATGTCTACCCCACTCACCTATTTTTACCGCTTTTTAATGCAATATTTGCTTATTTTTCGTGCTCATTCAAATTTAAATTTCTTTGATTAACAGTCAGTTAAATAAGAGCGTTCTACAGAGTGTTCCAAAACGCACTTGATACCTGTTCAAGTGCGTTTTCAGCATAAACTTGTGATAATTCTTAGCGCCTTATCTCTATTGAAAGGCCCCATAGTACAAATCGCCGAGATCATCATGGTACCCCCAACCAATGCCGTCGGTGGATTTCATGATTCTTTCTAATCTGTTACGAAAAGGTCTTTGTTTATTCTTTAGCATTTTGCGGACACGACCAACTGCCTTTTCATACATTTCGATTAATGTATCGTAAAAAACTTCATCGATATCACCGTAATCAAGAGTGAACTGATTACCACACTCTACAAAATATATCATCAAATCGGTTGTTCGCTCTTCATCGCCAGTCGCTTTGGCATAATCGTTTATTGCTTTTTCGGCACGCTCAAACTCAAAATCAATTGATCGATCCAGAACGTCAGGATAAAGGCATTTATGAATTATCTCCTTGTATCGCCTAAAGGTTACTCCATCTTCAGCATAGCGGGCATTCAAGAATATCTTATTCTCCTCAGAAAGCTGATAAAGATCTCTTACAAGAGAAACAATTTCTGAGGGCTCAAAATTAATAATTGCCTTCTTTATATCAATCCAACTCGATTTTCTTTTTTTCGCTCTCGCCATTTTTTATTTCTCTTTTTTTATTTATTCTGAAACATCATACCCAATGGCTCGATAGCCAGTGAGCCTTCTTTGGTACATTTTAGCAAGCATTGGGACTTCGACATCAACGTAATCATGAATCATCACTTCCTTTTTTGAATAATGAGTCCGATGCAGCCGGCCGGCATATTGTGCGAGAGTTCCCCGCCATGAAATGGGCAGCGTCAGGAACAATGTGTCGAGTCTCGCTTCGTCAAATCCTTCCCCAAGATATTTGCCTGTAGCCAGAACCACCTTTTCAGCAGAATCGGGCAGATTTTCAAGGGCACTCATTGCTTCTCGTCTTTGCTTTACCCCCATCCCGCCTCTCATGACGATGATATTCTCTATTTTTTCTTCGAGTAATACTTTCAATTTTTCCAAATGCTCTTTTCTTTCAGTTAGCACAACTGGAAAGTGACCTTCAGAAATCGATTTTGAAATATCTTTGACAATCTTTCGATTACGATCGTCATTGTTTATTAAAAATTCATAGATCTGGTGAATCGCGCTATACCCTTTCAAATCAACTGATGACGGAAATCGATATGTTGTTTTGATCACATTGACTTTGTGTGAAAACGGCCTTTTAACCGCTTGTTTCTTATCATCGACTTTATGACGGACTGGACCGCAATTCATAAATATAATTGGATGATGGCCATCCTTCCGGATGACAGTTGCCGAGAGGCCGGTTACATACTTTGCTTTTGACTGCCGGGCTACAATTTCAAAACTGCGGGCAGAAATGTGATGGCATTCATCCACTATTAAATAGCCATAATCGGCGACGATATCGTCCACCACCCCTTTCCTACTCAAACTCTGGATCGTAGCCACATCGATGATGCCGGTCGGTTTCCGTTTGCCACCGCCAATTTGACCGATGCTTTCATCGGGAACATCAAGAAATGTCTTTAAACGCGAGATCCATTGATCAAGCAGTTGTTTTCGGTGGACGAGAACTATCGTATTCACGGATCTTTCAGCGATAAGATATGCGGCAACAACAGTTTTGCCAAATGCGGTTGCTGCTGACAGCACTCCTGTATCATGTGTCAAGAATTGCTTGCGCGGCATCTTTTTGCTCTGGATGCAGATCACCTAAAAAGCTCACATCCAATCTATTTCCCATGAAACGTTTGTCGCTGATATGGGTTTCGATGTTTAAAGAGGTCAGCAATTCGACCGTATCTTCAAGACATCCCCTTGGAAGGCCGATATGCTCTGGGAAATCCTCGCAACAGTGAACGATGCGTGGTTTATCATACGTTGGAAAGCGCATAGCCTGTGATTTATAGAAATCCGGGTTTTGGAAAGCCGCCAAACGGATCAGTTTATTCTTTAGGGCGGGTGGCAGACCTTCTTTGGCGATATATATTTGATTGCCGAGAACCAATTCGACCTTATCAGGTAGAGGTCCGACTATTTTTATTTCTTGCCTCTTTCCTGACGGACTGTAAAGCCAGGGCGCACTTTCATCTTCCTCAGTGCTGACAAATTTAACACCGAGCACCCCACCCCTTTTTAAGGACTTATCGACGACGGATTGAACGTCAATCAAACTCATTCTACTAACAGTGGATAAAAACGCCCATTGGTCACTATAAGGGTTAAAAGCTTCGTCAACAAAGAGAGTATTCCCCTTTTCACGCGGTTTTTTCTGCAACGGTAAGGCGATTAGATTTCCGAAACCACCTTTGGGCAGGGTATCCTGGCTGGGAAAAAATCGATCATATGATTCGAAGCCCATCTCAGGCCGTTTTTCCATTGCCTGTGTCAGCATAAAACTTCCCAGTTGGCGTGCGAGCCTTGCCGCAATAGGCTCTGAAAAAAAGATCCAGACGTGTCCTCCTTTTCCGGATCTTGATATTTCGACACTTGCGGGAACCTTAAACAATCGGCATGTCTCCATATAAGCACTGACATCCATCATCCACTGCTCTTTGTCGAAATCGACAGCCAGAAACCAACAAGTTTCATCCAAAAGAATGGGATAGATGCCGATAACGTATTCCCGCTGATAGCGATCATTCGAATCGAAACCAAGGAGGTGATTGCGCACGACATCATTGGTAACCGGCTCGAAAGCACGGTTATCGCATTCACCACATTTTATTTTGGGTTTCTGACAAAGCGGCCGGATCCATTCGTTCCGGCAAACAGGCTGATAGCCGCTTTTTCCCGTTCGTTTGCTCTCAAATCTTTTTGGAAAAACATCTTCGCGGCCACGGAACAAAGACCGAAATAGATTAATTTTTTTATCCTCTGGTGATTCGCTTGTTATGCTTGGTTTTGTTTTATGATTGAAGGAGGATGTTTTCTCGGCGATGGAATGTTGAATGTTCCTGAGATGTTTTATTTCATTTTCCAGCTGGGTTTTTCTTCTATTTAAATTGGCCAATTCTTTTTCGGCAGCCTTGATCTGGCTTTCTATTGACCTCGCATTATTCAAAATAACGGCTCCCATTTTCAATTAATCTTAAAATTCTATTCTTTGTTGCTAAGAAGCGCGGGATGTTTATTTTTTAGATATGTTAATACTTCTTCTTTGAAACTTTTTACGAAATCTATAAGTTCATCTGAATCACGATCCGTTACAACACCCACCGAATCATATTCTGCTGTGTTACGTTTCGCCCTGCATGTGTCCAGATAAACTGCGTCATCATTTTTTTCAGCTCCCAATATTTTTGGTAGAGCCTGAATGGTTCTATAATGCTGAAAATTCCTCTCTGCCTCATATCCTTCCGAATATAATAGAATCATGCATAGTTTTAAGGTGGCGTTAGCATTTGATGAATTGATTTATAGCCCCAAGAGTTTTTTCGATAAACTATGTAACTCAGAATTCGCCAGCGCGACCACTTTCTTCTTTACCGTCCGAGAGTAATACTCCTGCTCGGTTTTTGTTAAAGGGAGGCCTTCCAGTTTTTTCTTGAACAGTTCTTTTTGCTTTGGTGAAAAAACTTGTGACAGAGCATACTCTAAAGGTAACGAATCAAGCCGACGGAAATTTGCGATGCAGTCTCACAATAGGTTCCTTGATGATTATGTCAACTGGCCGATATCAAACATAATTTCAGCTGTGCTACAAAACCTCTAATTTAGAGGGGAGGCCGGGGATGATGAAATCTCCAGTTTTCAATTATGCTATAGGTGAAAGGTTTAGATTGTAAATCATTTTATGTAGGAATCACGAAAGAAAACAGAGAAAAGTTTGTGAAGCCCCTATTTACCGGGCCAGGAGAGGAGCGTTACCTGAAAGGTCTATTTTCCGAATCTCTGTGATTTTAAGACAGGTCTAACGTCGAAAGCCAGTTATGGGCGATACGGATTTCAGCACCATTCGGAAATGTCTTTTCTCTGTTCAGTTCTTTTGTTACCTGGATTATTTTTGCTTGTGGGAAAATATGATTAAAGACTTCAAAATTTGGACTCAGATTTCCGTCTTTCCATTTTACTTCTACCATCAATGATGGGGTATTCTCCGTTGTGATGCAAAAATCGATCTCTTTCTTGTCCTTAGTTTTTAAATAATAGAGTTTTTTTGCTTCTCCAAAACAGTCTTCTTGAAAATGAATTTCTTTTTGCAGCGCGCAGGCAACCACGTTTTCTAATTTAATACCGGAATCGCCTATGACCTGCCCAGTATCATAGAAATAAAATTTGGGTGCTTTTTGAATTGCTCTGGCAATATTTTTATGGAAAGGGGGCACTTTAAAAAGGACATACATATTTTCAAGTATGGTCAACCATCGCTTAACTGTTTTGTCAGAGCATTGTAGATCTCGTGCCAAAGAACTATAGGATACCGGGCTACCCACCCTGTCTTTTAACAGTTGAATCAGTGTTTCAATCTGGATAATCTGCTGAATGTTTTCGAGCTCGATTAGGTCCTGTTTTAATATAATATCCAGGTGTGATTTTTTCCAACGGTTATAAAACCGAGTCGTTCCATTAAGAAAAGGTTCAGGGAAGCCTCCTATAAATAGGAGCTTATCCAGTTCGTCCTCAAGATTTTCAGGCTCTAAATATTTATAAATTTCCTTTAGATCCAAAGGATGTATTCTGAATTGGAAAAATCTGCCCGCTAAAGAATCACCAACCTTTCTGTAGGTATCGAGCTTGGCGCTTCCCGTAACAAGGATCGGAGGAGGTATTCCTTCCGTATCATATATGCCCTTTAGCCATGATTTCCAGTTTTTTAATTTATGAAGTTCATCAAAAATGACGAGTTCTTTTGATCGGTCCCAGGTTTTTTTATTCAAAGCCAATCTGTCATCCAGATTATCGAAGTTAAAATAATCATAACTGGGTGTTAACATTTTGGACAATGTTGTTTTTCCGGTTTGCCTTGGTCCAGTCAGCAGGATAATTTTTTTTTCTAAATCTTCTTGGATATATTTCGTTAGGTATCTTATCATGACGACTATATTGGCATATGTTCCGAAAAAGTCAAGACTTTTTCGGAATCATAACCGAAAAAGTCACTTGGCCCGGACCCACCTATATCTTCAGGAGGCAGAAAGATAGGAACTTGTTTTTTCCGAAATCGAAAAACCGATAAAACACAAATTCCTAAAATTAGAATTACCCCCCATCAATTATTAATCTTCGAAAAATGGTTTAGCCGATGTCGATTATGTTATATCCGGGAAGTAGAACAGCTTCAGCGGTCGATTCTATATAGTCTGATTCTATTATCAAGTTCACCGAAGATGTTTTAGATTTAATCTTTATGCCAGCCCGTTCAATGGCTTCACGCTTTGCGAACAGCACAGCTTCTTTGTAGTCTTGCTGATTTGTCGACCTAATACCATCATCGACACCCTTTATCTGAACATCAACGGTTTCAGAAATAGATATACAAGGGTTCAGGAGAATTAAAAATATGACAAAACAGATCGATCTCAACTTTGATCTATTCCTTTAGATTTTGATACATTACCGATTCATTGAACAGTATTGAACAACCCAACACCACAGTATAAGAACCTATCATTTTTATCACCCTGCACTAACCCACAACTTGGGCACACCGTGCCATGAATAGGGAGTCTCAAGGTACTTTTATCAACGAAGATAAACTCCAGACGGTCATCCAGCCATACCTTTACATAGCACTTTGGGCAACCTGAATGGCCAGCTCTTGGCAGGATATAACCTGTCTCGCAGAACGGACATTTGATATGCTGCTGCTGCTCAGATACTGGAATCATATTTAACATCCCGTGTCGGTCCATCAAGATAGTGCCGCACAGTATACCCCAGATCCTCATCAAGGTCAGTACCGGACAACCATTCAAGATAATCTTCGGGTACCTCTGCCATTTTAAGCCCCTTGTGTTTACGAAATTCTCAGCAATCAACCAAGATTCGCAAAATTCAGGTTTTCAAAAAGAACAGGTTCCCAATTTGTGACATTGCCAATTCAGCCATCAGTCTATGTCCTTGCCGATTGGCATGAACCCCATCATCCAAAAATAAGTGTTGGCAGATTTGATCGTCATCATCAATGAACAGGTGATAAAAATCCAGTACTGGGATATCACTCTCATCCGCAATTGATTTAAGTTTTTTCCCCAGAGACTTCACTTTGGCCAAAAGTTGGTCATAGCCTGCTTCAGGTGGGCTGTATGGTTGTTTGGCCGCTCGATCAATATCAAAGGGCATCGGCAATCCAAACAAGGGTGCAATCTCATGAAATTGGGAATGGTAGGCCATGGTAAGCAGGTTAGCGATTACGGTGTTAATCGGCAGATCCCACCAAAAATCGTTTATTCCCCCCATGAGAATCACCGCATCGGGTTTGTGTGGGATGACATCTGTTGCGAATCGGCTCAGCAATCCTGCCGTTGTGTCGCCTCCTATCCCGGTGTTGATTACCTCTGTACCCAATCCGTTTTGCAACAAGGAAGACCAGCGGTATGCCGCCTCGATATCTTTCCCTTCGGTCAAACTGTCTCCATGACAAATAATACGTTTCATACCTATCACCTCTGTTCTTTAGACGCCATTAGCCATAACTTCTACAGATATCGGCATACCGGGATTGAACAATTCATTAGCTGTGGTGCTAGCTTCTGTCTTGTAGGCGATTTAGCAGTGCCTGTCTTCTGGTCCTGATCCTGTGGTTTCTGTGTCTAAGAAGATGAACATTAATTTGCGAATGTTTGATACGGTTCAAGTGAACCATGGAAGGTTATAATTTCAAAAGTTAAACACCTTAGCTTCTGCCGCCAAGTCAATCAAATGCGGCCCGCCATCTAACAACATATTTGAAAAGAATTTTGCCTCGTCAACCTGACGAGCTTTAGCGCATGGGGTTCAGACGCCAATGGGCACTTGGTTTTCCACAAGGTAGGGCAGGTAATCATTCGGGCAATCACCAGTTGCTGTTTTTTCATCTAAATATCGCTCAGAGTTAGCCCACTCAACACCATTATCAATAAGAAAAATATCTGTTTTGTGTCCTTTTGAATGAGCGATCTTGGAAAATTGAAAACACCTCGTTGCAGCCTCATTGTCATCCCTGCTCAAAACAAATAGAAAATTTGCCATAGCTTATCTCCCTCCTCTATAGTTTGAAGTTACACCTCAATTATTATCATTGCGGATGTCGCCCAGCCATTGATCAAAGGTATCTTGGTATTCATCCAACTCAGTTTCACGCTTGCACTTAGGGCATGATACAATTATCAGTTCATTTTGTTCCTTGATCTTTGCGATACCGCCACAGAATATACAGTCAATCTTTTCACGCTCCATCGCCCCTAAACCTTGTTCGGCCTTCCTATTATAAAAAAGATGCAAGAATATGTATTCCCCATGATTTATGTATCTAAAAAAAGTCAATCATCTAATTTCTATTTTTATCGGATCGTTTTCTCCAGTATATTCTTAAAAACCCCAAAGAGATTAAAGCAACACCGGTGGCTAAGACCATTAATGTAGATTCATTATAATAGTAATAGATAGGCCCACCAGGTCTACCTGTAACTCCATGTGATAAATTCAGTATAGAAGGAATCAACAGCATTGGTCCTATCACAAAACATAAGATGTCAATTAGCTTTGATGGTTTTTTCACAGAGAGTCCTTATATAATGAGATGTGCTTTCGTTAGTGCCATGCTGCATGTTCCTGTATCGGTGTAGTGCCGGTGGAGGGATACCACAAAGAATGCCAAAGATAACCTATAATGTCAAACATATACGCCCTAAGCCTTGCTTTATCTGTTTGATTGTGCAATTATACGTATGCTTTAATAGCTGCTCCAAATATTAACCGTAAAGATGGAGAGCGTATATAATGATTGGAAACCCTGCTTCTCAGAATTGGGAGGTGGGGTTTTGTTGTTTAAAGTGGAAATATCACGGGCAGTATATGGAAGATGCTGAAATTTAGTTACGGGATTAACGTTAAATGAATTTGAAAGGCTCATCATGTCAGTTAAAAAGCGCAGAGTTTATGGAGATAGGATAGACTATAAATCATTGTCATGATCCCCTGTGAATGAACATGGCGTCGTTTATCTTTTTGGTGTCCTCCATGAAACCTTTGATCTGCAGATAGAGTCAATACAAGCAGGGTTTCCGGACTGCATCGCACGTAGAAAAGTTGGAAAGAATCGTTGGGAAGAGGTCCGCATCGAGTTTGAATTTAAGAGCAATAACTTTGTCTCTCATAAACATGATCCTGATGGTGTAGACATGATTGTCTGCTGGGAACACAATTGGAAGGACTGTCCTGCTCATATCGAGGTGATTGAACTTTCGTCCATCCTGCACGATGCAGAGGATATTGACACCCAGATCAAGACCAAAAAGAAACTAACTGAGTGGCAGAGATTCAGCCAAGAGAAAAGGCTTGAAGGATTGGATTTTCATGAGATTGCAAAACTGTGGAAGCAAATGCAAAAATAGCCAATAGGGTCTATATGTATTCCAGATGGTCACAAGATACTTACATCAAAACATACAAATTCGCAGCAGAAGCTCACAACGGCCAGCTCGTACCCGGTACTGACCTTCCATACATCGTACACGTCAGCCTTGTTGCCATGGAGATCACTGCTGCACTGGCTGTTGAGCAGGTCAACAAACCTGATCTGGCTGTTCATGTTGCCTTATTACATGACACTATTGAAGATACGGATATTACATATGATGATGTTAAGGAACAATTCGATGTAGATGTTGCTGATGGCGTTATGGCACTAACCATAGATGAAACCATCGGGCCTGATTTAGGTAAGTTTGAAAGACGCTGGATGCAACTGGAAGACTATCTCCACAGGATCAAGCAGCAGCCACGGGAGATCTGGATGGTTAAAATGGCTGATCGTATTACCAACCTACAGCCACCTCCTGATCACTGGGATGATAGGATGATTGAAAGATACAGGAAGGGTGCTGAGTTGATCTACAGAGAGTTGGCAGAGACAAGTAAGTTTCTGGGGGAGAGGTTGAGGGTGAAGATTGATAGGTATCCTGATGGGTATTGCAAAAGTGTCTGTTTTTCTCCATATAAGAAGAGAAATCTATATCTTTAATGCATTAAGATTCAATCTGGGGGAGGTGATATATGAAAGTAGTCAATGCTATTATTATTCTATCAATGATTATAATTCTTCCTCTAAAATATTCTGCTGCCATTGCAGACACAGCAACAGAAGAGGATCTTGCACCATTTTATAAAACAATATTCGGTGCGTCTATTTCATTGCTTCAAAGCCACCAGACCGATATGGGAAAAATGGAAGGTAGTTTTACAGGTTTATATCTGAGCGGTATTTTTCACGCAAAGAGTTTTATGTTTGGCTACGAAATGGAGCATATCTTTGGCAATCCCCTTTATGATGGTAAAATGTATGGTTATGAAAATGATTCCCTACAGAAATCTGATAATAATAGAACAACAAATTATGATCGGATAACAGAACTTCGGGTATTATCCGGTGTAGATTTCTTTAACAAAAGTCGATTACTAACACCTTATATCGGTTTTGCATTCTTTCGCTGGCGTGATGAATATTCTGGAGATGAATCATATCAGAAAAATTCAATTTATTATTATGTCCCTATTGGGATGGAAATATCATTTCAATTAGATAACAAATGGTTATGCAAGGTTAGAGTCGAGTATGATTTAATTGTTGGTGGTAATGCGAAAACGTTCCTTGGTGATGCATATCCAGATGCAAATGATCCGGAAAATAAGATTAAATTTGGAGAGGCTTTTGGATTAAAATTAACATCAGATTTTAAGGCCAAAATATCTGATGACTTCGCATTTGTATTTCAGCCGTATGTTAGCTATTGGAAAGTGAATGAGACTGATTCAACAACGGCAAAATTCGGAGATCAAAGATTCGACTTTATTGAATCCGAAAATGAAATAACACAATTCGGGCTTCGCATTGGTTTGGAATTTTAACCATACCAAGTAAAGGAGAATACCATGATAGGAGCACTTATCGCCAAGAGCAAGGTCACTTCCTCGTACGATCTCTTGAACAACAGGGACATTAAAAACTTTCTAAAAAACTGGCATGATGATGCTGCATTTGTCTATCCGGGAAACATCTCGGCTGCAGGAACTTTCAAGGGTAAAGAAGCAATAGAGGAGTGGTTTAACAAACTATTAGATCAATTCCCAACCTTTAATATCACACCCAAGAACGTTTGTATTCAGAACCTTTTTGATTTTGTCGGTACCAATGTCGTTACAGTGGAATGGGATGAGGACAACATAAACAAGGTCGGTAAAAAAGTGACGCTCGCTGGTGTGACGGTTATTACACTCAGGTTTGGAAAGGCCACCCATGCCAAGGACTATATCTTTGCAACAGACGAGAAATTGAAAAGCGCTTGGGGTGAATAAGCGTAATTCCGACTTCAATACATCGATTGAATAGTCAAATCATTAACGAGATCTTTCCCATTACATACTTAAAAAAACTTCATACTTCCACTTGTATTTTTCCACTTCTGTACTATCTTGTCTGGAAATTTACCCCACAGGAGGAATATTATGAAAGAACTTGATGTAGCCTTGAAAGCAGTAGTGGATGGCCTGAAAACGATAGCACAGGGTGTGGAGAAGATACAAAGGGGTCAAGTCCATTCTTGACTCTTTTAATGTTTAATTGAATTGGTTTTCTTCTCTATTTAGTGTCCGCGCAATAATTCGTCAGCTGTGGCTACAAGCTTTATAGCTGTCTTTTTTATTTCCGCCTCGGAAACACCCTCCTCTATTTCAAGATTCCAGTAATCGACATACTCACCCGGTTCTGCCATTATATTTTTGAGTTTTTTTCTGACTCCGCGTAACCATTCATCTTCGGTTTTATATCGTGAACTCAAAGCACCAAGTTCTGCCTTTAAGGTATCGGATACCATCGCAGCAGCAACAATTATCCCATATGCCTTATCTGAAAAATCATCTGTATCCATTCCAGTCCCTTTCTATAATGCGAAGATCATTCATCCTCTGTTCCCTTTCTGGTTCAAGCTGATAACTTTCAGCCACATTTGCAAGCAACACTGGAAAACCTTCCCATAGCCGGGTATCATGGCTCTTACCCTGTGAACAGAGAATCCTCCATTTGCTAAAGGTATCACAATCAGTTACACTATTCCTCAATTTTTAAATTTTAATACAGGGATCGCCCCACTATGCCCATTTCATTTTCCTCGGAAAGCCACGGCAGGATACCAATAGGGTTTTTTAACATTGAAACCGACATGCTGCTCATGGACCGCTACTTTTTCTTTTGCACTGATTTTTGTGAGTGGATCACTCGAATGGGCTGACACTGAAGATAAGCCGTGACGAAAAAATGGTCTATGCTATTCAACAAAGGGAAAGGATCGGCAATTTATCCGGCGCTATATACGGCTACGAATTCACAGGCTTCATCGGGGAGGTCTATAAACTGTTTCCTTTTCCGGAGAGCCGCTCCGGTTTCAAGCAAAAGCCTTATGGCACTCAAAGTCGGCAAGTTGTCGAGAGGACAATACAGCCTTTTGCTGTACAATTGAAGATACCAATCGTCTTTCGTCAGGAGAGCCTAAGCATAGAATTCGGTGATTATACATTCAGCGCAGATGTGTTTCAGGAAATTATAGGATATATCGAAGAAGGAGGGATGCCTGGATGGCTGAATGGACGCCCACCTGATTACGTCACCAAGATGATGACTCAGCTGGCAATCACCCATCACCGGCATTTCAGGAAATAGGGCTATAAACCTGCCCTTGACCCTCAATAAGTTCAATGTAAGTCTAAATGGCAATTTTTGTCTACCCTATGTCTACCCTTTTCTACCGACAACATGCACAACATACTGTTAATATTGACACCATGCACACTATGCACAAGGACCATGTGTTATCAAGCAATGAATGTATACATAATAATATTAATAAGTTAAATGTCATAATGTGCGCAGGAACACCTGAAAATGGGGTTCAAGGGGTCGGAGCCCGCCTGCGGCGGGTAACGCAACCCTCCAATAAGGAGGCTTATGGGAACGTTTCTCCAACAGTTCCACTGCTTGAACATGTTTCTTTGATGGGATCCCAATAGTTGTGAATTTCAAAATGGAAGTTTTTTCCGGGGGAATGACGATAATCATTAGGCAAATGCACGTACCTGTTGTTTGATCCTTTCTGCGCCTTGCATTGCCTGCCATAGGTCATACTGCGCCTGCTGCGTGACCCAGCTTTCAGCGCTGCCGCCAAAAGCCATTGACAGCCGTATTGCCATCTCCGGTGATATGCCACGCCGTCCATTTAACAACTCAGATAACGAGGTGCGAGAAACACCTAAACCTTCAGCCGCCTTCGTGACAGACAAGCCCAAAGGTTCTATGCAAAGCTCCCGAATTACTTCCCCAGGGTGGGGTGGATTATACATGACCATTTTATTTGCTCCTTAATGATAATCTATATAATCGACATCTAACACATAGCCGCGTTCAAAACAGAAAATAACCCGCCAATTTCCCGATACCGAAACCGACCAAAATTTTTTCAATGATCCTTTAAGCGGGTGCAAGCTAAGGCCGGGAAGGTTCATGTCCTCAACTGCATTGATAGCATCGAGTCGAGCTAATATCAAGCGCAGACGGGTGACATGTTGCGGTTTAACACCCTGTTTACTTCCCGATTCATAAAGTTTTTTAAGCCCTTTATGCTTTATCAGATAAATCGTCTGTATCCATT
>CAVOZW010000008.1:0-14171 GCA_963701385.1 uncultured delta proteobacterium | reverse complement strand
AAATTGCATATAGCTCCAACACATTCAAGATAAAACTCGGCTTTCAATTGATGTGATACCATAAAAATCAAGATTCCCAGCACCCTTTGACAGAACACGCATAACCTGATAACCAATAATTCACCTACCTACTGTAGAGTTTCATCTGCCTAACTCCAACGGCAGACTCCTTGGTCTTGAGTACTCTGGGCAACCTTGTCGTCTTTTCCATTATACAATTCAATAACCGACAACGAGATCAATATGAAACTCTATCTGATGACAATATGAAACTCTATCTGATGAATGGATGTATTAAGTTGCCGATGCGATGCCTCTGGAGGGGTGTCTATACCCTTAGAGGTTTACATTCTGATGTTGGCAATTGTATGCATCATGCTGTTAATTCAAAGTAAAGGAGGTAATTATGGCTGACTATGCTTTGTTTGTAGGTTGGAATCGAAGTGTTGCAGGAGGGAACAACAAGCCATGGGGGCTTTTTGCGAGAGTAATGGAATATTATGGACAATTACAGAATGACGGTAAGATTGAGAGCTTTGAACCAGTGGTACTATCTAATCATGGTGGCGATCTAAACGGGTTTGTATTGATACGGGGTGAAGCTGCCAAGTTAGACGAAGTTAGAAGAGAGGAAGCCTTCACGAATTTTTCCATCGAAGCGAATTTCTGTTTAGAAAACTTCGGAGTAATTGATGGCTACATTGGAGATGGCATAACCAATGTATTTTCTCAGTGGTCCACGCATTTTAGCTGATAAATGATCAGTTTCATCAGAACAGACTGGAGGTCTGAAATGACCTCTGGTCGTTACCATTACTAACCGTTAATCTCTTAAAGGGGAGAACTTGTTATGGCTAAATTTATATCTCTTGTAAAATATACGGCTAAAGGAATAGAAAATATAAAAGAGAGCCCAAATCGACTTGACGCTGTTAAGCAGCTTTGTGAATCTATAGGGGCACGTGTGGATAGTTTTTATCTCACCATGGGTTCTTATGATATGGTTCTTATTGTCGATGCACCCAATCCTGAAACCGCAGCAAAGATGATTTTAACAGTAACATCTGGGGGATCTGTTTCTACCGAAACACTTACAGCATTTTCTGAGGAAGAATATCGGAAAATGATTTCAGAACTCCCATAGACCAAGGTGAAAGCAGGGCCATTCTGGGGCCCTGCTTTTTCATAGGCACATTGCCGATGTCTCCAACAATTATGCAGATATCAAGGCCCCGATAAACTACCGATGTGCGATAGTAATCGCAATCGTTCAGGAGGTCGGTTTCACCAAGAAAACCGCTGTTGGAGCTTTGAAATCTTTTTTGGATATTATCAAAGAAACTCTGGAGGCAGAAGAAGACGTCCTAATTTCAGGGTTTGGGAAGTTCTGTGTAAAAGAGAAAGCAGTGCAGAGCGTCAGGAACCCTGCTACTGGGGAGGATCTGATGCTGCCAGCAAGGTGTATTGTTACCTTTAAGTTCAGTGGCAACGGATATTGCCAAAAAGAAAGCTAAGGAACAAGACGATCTGAAAAGTGTAGTATGCCCTATGTGCAGGCGTGAAACAGAGCCGGATGAACCGCAACAGCGAGCGCATTTCCCGTGGGCTCTGCCGTACGGCAGAACATTCCTCGCAGCTTGCTGCGAGGTCCTTCAATACCAAGATGTTTTTGATCAGTGGTTGGGTGACATACGGAATTCAGGGTCTTGTTAAGCGTTTTATTTCATAGGAGGATACTGAAATGAAGAAAATAATTGCAATAGCCATGGTCAGTTTTGGAATTGTATTGTTCTCCGGTGGAATCACCTTTGCTGAGGAAAAAAAGAAATCGAATTGGTACATCGGTTTTGGAGTCGGCATGGGCGAACTAAAAGTTGAGGGTGAAACCATGGACGATGCCTTTGATGAGTATCCCACCATAGATGTCGGTCAGGAAGTGACATTTAACTTTGGCGTTGGCGCAATCATTAACCCCAAACTGCATTTAGGCTTTGATGTTTCTGCGATAAGACAGTCCGCTGAAGATGATTTTGATCAGACTCTGGATTTTCAGGTGAATAACTACTTTGCTGCCCTTTCATATTATCCAACAGGGAAAGGGTTATTCCTTAAAGCAGGTGCTGGTATTTCCGCATTGGTAGTTGAATTGGATACAATGTTCATTGATGAATCAGAAACCTATTCTGGTACAGGATTCCTTTTAGGTATCGGTTACGATTTCTGGCTCGGTAAATCCTTTAACCTCGGTATTCATGCAGAGTATTCAAAGCAAAGCTATAGTGATTCTGATGCCCCAGACGATACAGAATTTACAAGTATTTATTTGTCCTTTTACTGGTTCTAACATTTTGGACTATTTCTTTCCCAGCATGCTCAACCGAGAAGATCTATTCCCAAAGAAGGTCATTTGTACATACAAACTTGCACGAAATTTGGACAAGGAATGGGTAATACCAAAGTACAATCTCCAGTGTTAGTGCCATTCAATCTATTTGCTCTATCAAGTCACGCACCAATCATTCCTCCTGTCCAAGTGATGTGCGAGACTCTCTCTGCATACCTTGATTTCCTCAGCAACAATACCTACAATTCATATATACTGATCTAACATTTAGAAGATTTTTGAGTTGGGCTTGTACATGTTCTTTAAATGTGTTGAGACCCTCCATCAAAACATATTAAAGCCGAAAGGCGGACCGCAAGACATGGTGTGTTTTATAGACCAAAAAAAGATTGATGGAGCAGCTTTGCGCATAATGCAAAGAGTATGATGCTGAATATGACACGGATGCTTTTGCCCTTCAATCTGGAGCTCATTATCCTTGCTCCGGCCTGACCTCCGGCAAAGGAGGTAACCGCGGCGGGTAGGATAAATAGCCAGTTGATTCTTTCCATGGATGCGTATCCAAGAAAGCCAGTCAAAGAAGAGAAGCATACGATAAAGGTTGAGGATGCGGCTGCGACCTTAATTGGCGTTTTCATAGCATAGATCAACAAAGGCACAATGAATACACCGCCACCGATCCCTAACAATCCACCCATAACACCGATGCCAGCACCGATGCCGATGCCACCGATTATCTTCTTTGATGACCCCACGGATACAACTTCACCATCACCAGAAGGAGAAATAAGCATGCGGACGCCAGCCAAGGCAAGCACGACTGCCATGATCATAAGGAATGGTTTCACATCGATACGCACATTTAGATATGACCCGATCGGTGCAGCCAGGCTCGATGAGATGATCAGGGGGATGGCGAGTGAATAATCCACCATCTTCTTCCTTGAATAGGTATAGGCGGCGGATGCGGCAGCGATCAAATTCAAAAACAACGAGGCCGACGCCGCCTCGGATTTGACAAATCCCAGGATCACAAACAACGGGGAAAATATGAGTCCCCCGCCTAAACCAACCATCGTCAGAACCAGGGAGATGAAAAATATAGCGATAACGAGAACAGCTGATATGGTCATGGTCACAGCATTCCTTTAGAACCTATCTCAAAAACACCTTCATTTGTTCGTAATGGTGCTCAATTTTCTCCAAAGCGCTGAACGGCTTATCCCAAGCAATTCAGATGTTTTTGATTTGTTCCCCCCGGTTGCTTTCAATGCCTTGAGAATGTGGTTTCTCTCCATGTCAGCCAGCGTCATGATACTGTCTGCAGCCGGTGAAGTCGAAGTGGATGTTGTTTGAAAACGGGCTGGCAGGTGTTTGGTTTCTATGGAATGGCCATCGGCAAGAATGACGGCCCGTTCAATGACGTGCTCAAGCTCCCTGACGTTTCCCGGGAAATCATAGGCCATAAAGACGGCGATGACCTCATCTGAAATATGCTCGACCGGTTTTTTAAAGTCTAGAGCATATTTATCGAGAAAATAGCCGGACAAGGGAAGTATATCGTCCCTCCGCTCGCGCAGAGGCGGGATGAAAAGCTCCATCAGATTTAATCGATGATACAATTCTTCTCTGAATTTTCCCTCTTCTACCAATTTTTCAAGACTGTAACGACTGGCAACGAGAATTCGCACATCGAACGGAAAACGATGGGTACGTTCCTCCCGAAACGCTTCTTTATTGTCAATTATCTTCAACATGGAAAGCTGCATTTTCATGGGCATATCTTCGATTTGATCCAATAGGATCGTCCCGCTGGATTCCGTTCGCGCATCATATTGATTCGGATGTAAGTCTTCTGAAAAGGCCTTCCTTCCTTGTTTGAAAAGTTCCTCAATGATGAGATCATTGCTGAAACATCCGCAGTTAAATGCAATGAAGCGGTGATTTTTTCTGGGACTTGAATTGTGAATGATCCTGGCCGCCAATTCTTTTCCGGTGCCAGTTTCTCCACGAAAAATAACCGTACAGTCCAGCGTCGCCACCCTTTCGATATTCCGTCTCAGTATCTGCATGACATGGGTTTCGCCGATCATTCGTAACCGCTCAGACGAATCGGTGACCGCCGTCACCCGTTGGGTTGTCGTGTTCTGAATACCCGATTTTGACATTTGGTCAGAGAGGATCTCCACCTTTCCCGGATGAAATACCTTTGTATTGCCGTCCATATCGCCCTCCGCTGTGCCGGAAGACGGCCTAATCACAATGGTGTTACCGCGTTTATTGCTCTTGTTAATAAAATCCCAAAAAGCGTGCATGTGATCTTTTTCGAAAAAGGTACTGCTAATGGCTTCGGTGGCCTGTCTGACTTTTTCATTGCCATAACCGGTCAATAGCACTGATCTTAGATCCGGATAAATTTCTTTTAACTTGGTAAGGGTCACCAGACCATCCATACCCGGCATTTTCAGATCCACGATGGCAAGATCGATGGAATTGTTTTTGGCAAGCACCAAGGCTTCCTGACCGCTGGATGCTTTGAGTGGATCAAAGCCCATTGCTTTAAAACGTTTGGCGATCGAATTTAGAAATTTTTCCTCGTCATCCACCAACAGAATATTTTTGATTATGTCCGACATTTTTTCGAACTATTTCCTTTTTGTGTGATGAGATTCGATATCAACGGCGTCTTCAATGTCTCCGCCGCTAGCCATCCCTGCAGCTGCCATAGAATTTTCAAGGCTTTGCAGTATTTTCCTTACAAAACCCCAGAATTTTCCCATGTTCTCTTTTTCGAAATAGGATGCGTTCAGGGCTTCCGTGGCCTCTTGAAGTTTTTCGTCACCATGAGCTGTCAACAGCAACGTTTTGATGCCAGCATCGATTTCCTTGAGCTTTGTAATCACCACCAAACCGTCCATATCCGGCATTCGCTGATCGACGACGGCCAGATGGATTTTGGTGGTTCGTGTGATTTCGATGGCCTCATGCCCATTCAGTGCTAAAAAGGGTTCATATCCTTTCAGCCGGATTCGCTCGGCCAACTTTTCAAGGAATTTTTTGTTGTCGTCCACCAAGAGGATATTGAGACTTCCTAAAGGGAGATTCGACAAAAAGGTCCAGAATTTTCCCATTTCCGATTTGTGAAAAAAGGAGGAATTGAGTGCTTGTGTGGTTTCTTTAAGTTTTTCGTCGCCGTGGCCTGTCAACAGGATCGTTTTGATGTCGGGCAACAACCCCTTCAACTTCGTGATAACCACCAGACCATCCATATCGGGCATTTTTTGATCGACTACGGCAACATGCACGTGTTGCTTCTGGGCGATTTCGAGGGCTTGCTGTCCGTTGGTCGCCGTAAAAACGTTGAATCCTTTTATCAAGGCCCTTTCAGACACGGATTTCAAAAACCTTTCGTTGTCATCCACCAGTAGAATATTGATTTTCTTTGCTTTCATAGTTCACCTTTAAAAATTTAAGATATGGCGTCATTTGAAAATACGTTGTTTATCCCCTGATAATGCTTGAGAAAGGGTCATTTTTTTGCTGGCGGCAATGATGCACCTTTACTTAATGGCCACCACTTCCCAATATTCCGGAAGCTGCAATCGATAACACTGCGATTTCCAGGAAAGCGATGAACGAGAAGATCCAGTTTTTTTGACGGATATACCCCCTGAGCAGAACCAGAAAGCAAAGGATTGTCATCAGAGCAAGCAGGACCAAACCGATGTAGTTGAGAAAATCCCCCTTTGCCAGCAAGGCTACCCATCCCCACCCATGGGGAGAATGGGTGATCTCCAGATAGTCGGTGACACTTTTGTCCCAAATCTTTGGAATCAGTGACATCTCGACGTGAGAAGACAATAATCCGGACAGATATATCGCATAGGTTGTCACGAGAACAGCAATTCCAGTCCATACACCAATAATCAGCAGGTTGGCGTAGATAATTTGTTCCCGTGACGCCTTAACACTCTGTTTTTTATCGCTGTTTTGCATGCTTCGCTCCCTATTTCAACGCTATTATGGTTATCCCAGCAACCCCAGGCCCAATCCTTTGTCAATGGCTTTCATCCCTGCAAAAGCCAGCACGATGATAACAATATAGCGTATCATTTTTGGCTTGGCAACGGCGAGTATCTTAACACCAATGAGTGAGCCCAGCATCAATCCAACAATGGAGGGAATCCCTATCAGCGGGATAACACATCCCCTGTTCAAATATATCCAAGCTGCTGATGTGTCGGTAATGGAAAGTAAAAACTTGCTGGTTGCCACGGAAACCTTTAAAGGAACACCCATCAGCAGATTGAGAACCGGCACGTTGGCCCATCCGGCACCGAGCCCGAACATGCCGGCCACAAGACCCACCAGAATAAACATACACAATCCCAGGAAAGTTCTATGGGTTTTCCATTCCACGACTTCACGGGCGCCGTCATCCCAGTAGGCCCCCCCCAACCCCAGGGCCAATCCGATGGCATCCTGATTTGTTACCACCGGTTTTTCAGTGTTTTTTGAAAAAACCAACAAAGTCGCTATGGCTACGATGGTTACACCCAAACAGACTTGGATGATGTCTGGATTCAATGAGGACAGATAGAGCCCGAGCATCGCGCCGGCAACAGAAAAGGTAGAGGCGATGAGGGCCACCGGTAGGGCGAGCCTCAGATTTGCCAGGTTGCGCCGGAGTAAACCCGGACCCGCTGCCAACGCGCCTGCCAGCGCGACCATCAGCCCGATTCCCCTGACGAAATCGATGTGAAAGGGGAAAAAGCCACTCACCAGCGGCACATAAAGAACACCGCCGCCGACGCCTGCCATTACAGCCAATATGCCGAGGATAAGACAGAAAAAAAACAGAACGATCGGCCAGAACCACCAGGGTTTAGCCGAGTCGATAGCCGCCGTTTGTTCCACAGCATATGCTGCCAGCGGGTTACTCAGGACAAATACAGATAGAGACACCATCCACCGGCCCAGCGAAAGAACTCGATTGTTTAACATTTAATCAACCTTTCAAATAAATGTTTACAAATGAAACTATTTTAATATATATTGTGCTATAAAATAAAAATATGACACAGTCAATATAAAAAAGTTGCATAATGACACATTATAATATATTAATCGTTGACGATGAAAAACGGTACGCAAATATGCTTGCCAAACGACTGAATCTTCGAGGCTGTGTATGCGAGATCTGTTACAGCGGGAAACAGGCGCTGGAGATTATAAAAAACAAACAATTCTTTCTTACGCTACTGGACCTTCATTTGCCGGATATGTATGGCACCGAAGTCCTGACTCGCATCAAGGCGAGTTGCGCCCTGATGCCCGTCATCATATTGACTGCACATGGGACCGAAAAGGATCGCGTCGAGTGTATGCGGCAAGGGGCCTACGCATTTATGCACAAACCCTTAGGTATTGAAGCGCTAATGACTATTTTGGCACGAATCAGAGGGGTATCTGCATGACTGACAGCTTTCGCGGCATATTGAAGCTGATACGTCCGGATTTTAATCACCAGACGGATGGACACCTGAACCCTTATTTTACGTTCGCGAATTATAACAAAATCTGGGCTATCGGCATATTGGTTCTTGGTCTGACAGCATTGGTCCCATTGATAGCAGTGATTGTTATACATTACCAGTTGATTCAGCAATCGGTTGATTCAGAATTTGTTCTGCGTGCGGAACGATTGACTTCCAACGCCAGAAGGGCTGTGACCTTTTTTTTGGAGGAACGGCTAAATGCATTGAAATTCACCGTTAATGAAATCGAATATGCCCAACTGACAAGTCCGGAACACCTGTCTGAGATCCTAAGAAACATCAAATTGGGTTTCGGTGGATTATCGGATCTGAGCGTCATTTCCTCTAACGGTGCTCAAGTTGCTTATGCCGGTCCTTTCAACCTTGAAGGGAGAAACTACAGCGACCAACGCTGGTTCATCGAATGCAGCAAAAATAATTATTATGTGAGCGAGATATTTCGTGGACACCGTGACGTACCCCATATCATAATTGCAGTGAAATCCTACCGTGCGGACAACACATTTTTTATTCTTCGCGCCACCCTCGAAACAGAACGGCTCATACAAACGCTGACCACTTATGAAACCGGCAAGCATGCAGACATCTTTCTGGTCAACCGATCCGGAATCATACAAACACCGTCAAAACACTACGGCAGTATTTTCGAAAAGATGACCCTGCTTCCCGTACCTAACTATTCCCCGAGAACAGAAACCATCACAGCCAGTGACGGTCAAGGACAATTCATTGCAGGCTATGCTTTTATTTCCACCCAAATTGCCGATACCCCTTTTATTCTCATGGTGATCAAACAGAAGGAAGGCATGATGGGTGTATGGGATGATTTATTTTCCAAGATCAGCTGGTTTGTGGCGATATGTGTCATGGTTATTTTCATCGTTATCTCCCTTACATGTACATTCATGGTCAATAAGATGTTTCTGGCGGATAAAACCAAGGCTGAAACCCTGACGCTGGTGGAACAGAACAACCAATTAGCGTCAATCGGCCAGTTGGCAGCAGGAGTTGCCCACGAGATCAACAACCCGCTGGCATTGATAAACGAAACCGCTGGCTACATAAAGGATATTTTCGTCATTGCAAAAAAATACCGACAGGATGACGAATTGATAGAGAACATTGACTCCATCCTGGAAGCAGTGGAACGTTGTGGTCGAATCACCGGACAACTTCTCGGGTTCTCTCGAAAATTCGATATCAGAATCCAAAAAATCAACCTCAAAGAGATCATTACCGATGTGCTTGCGTTTCACAATAAAGAGGCCGAATATCGAAATATCAACGTGAATGTGGACATATCCGAGGAGAATATCGAAATTGAAAGTGACCGTGGAAAATTACAGCAGGTCCTACTGAATTTGGTTAACAATGCTTTTCAGGCCATGACTGATGGGTGCTTGCTGGATATCACGGCCGAGCGCGAGGGACGCGACAGTGTTGTCATTTCCATAGGTGACAATGGCTGTGGTATGCCGGAAGAGATCCTGCCGAAAATATTCGAACCTTTTTTTTCCACAAAAGAACGAGGTGTAGGAACCGGACTGGGACTCGCCATTACGAGCGGGCTCATTAAAAAACTTCACGGAGAGATCTCGGTAAAGAGCAAACAGAATGAAGGCACAACCTTTACCATAACCCTACCGATTCGTACCCAGGAGGAATTGCGTGACAATGAAAATTCTTTTGGTGGATGATGAGAAAAAATTTGCCATAATGTTGTCCAAACGACTGGCATTACGTGGAATTGACGTCGACGTTGTTTTCACGGGCGAAGACGCTTTGAAAAAAACCGAAATCGACCAATACGACGTGGCCATCCTGGATGTCAAAATGCCGGGAATCGGTGGGATCCAGTTAAAACGGAAATTGATAGCATTGAATCCCGAAATGAAATTTATTTTTCTCACCGGTCATGGATCAGAAAGTGATTTCAAGATTGGTTCAGCAGAAGCCGCTTGCTATCTCTCGAAACCGCTTCATATTGAAACGTTAGTAAAAATTCTGCACAAGATAGTCGAATAGATGATCACGGATTGAAGAACCTCGCAGCAAGCTGAGGGGAATGCGCTCGCTATTGCGGCTCAAGGCCCGATGGTTCAATTTTCTGAACCGGCTAACATTAGCGCTCAATCTCGGTATTTCGAGAACGCAAAAAAGTAGAAGGAGACGTCATGAACAATGCCATTGAAATTCAACATGACCAAAATCTAGCGTTTTTTGGAAAAATCAATGCCGACATATCGCATGAGCTGAAAAATATTCTTGCCATCATTTCTGAAACAGCCGGACTCTTAAATGATCTGACGGTACTGGTGGAAAAAGGAAAAAAAATCGACCTAGACATGTTCAGAACGTGCAGCCAGGATATCGAAGAAGAAATTCAACGCGGCTTTGCGACCGTTAGGCAGATGAATACCTTTTCCCACAGCGTGGATACATCGGTTAAAAGTGTAAACCTCTTAGATGTACTGAAGCTGATGATCAATATCGCCGGTTTCTTGAGTTATGCGTGTAAGATCCGGGTTAACCCTCCTCAAGACGCTGAACTGATGATTTTGACAAGTCCGTTTAAACTCCAACAGTTGATACATGAGGCGATAGTATTTGCATTTAAGACAACGAAACCGGAAGCAGAAATTCAGATCTCCGTATACCCGGAAAAAAACGGTAACGTCAGAATAACCTTTTCAGATCTTGGAGAATTATACGATGAAAAATTTTCGGTCGACAAAACCTTTGCAATTGCTGCGTCAATCGATGCCAAGGTTTTTATAACCGATGATTTTCAATCGTTCGATATTCTTGTACCAGAAGCCATTAAAACAGAAGAATAATGGAGCCCATGATTAGGGCGTATTATGCATGAACAGAAGAGAGGGAGGATGCCATGAGCACTGAAAACAAAATAAAGCTATTAATGGTCGATGACGAGGTTAAATTTTTGCAGTCCATCTCCAGGCGGCTTGGGCTCCAAAACTTTGATGTTACCGGTGCTTCAAACGGAGAAGAGGCCATCGCGTGCGCTGAAAATGGATTTTTTGATGTGGCGGTTGTAGACATTCAGATGCCGGGGATGGACGGTGTTCAAGTCTTGAAGAAACTTAAAGACAGACATAAATATCTTGAAATTATTATTTTGACCGGTCACGCGACAATCGATTCGGCCGTTGAGAGCACAAAACTGGGTGCCTTTAAATATCTTGAAAAACCCTATGCCTTTGAAAATTTCGTTGAAATCATCAAGGATGCCTACGAAGCCAGACTAAAAAGAAAATTTGCACAGAACGCAAAACGAAACAAAGAAATTCAGAAGCTGTCGATTGGGGCATCTCCATTGGGCATACTCAAAGCGTTGGCTCGCCTGGATAATGAGGAGAAATAGATTGTTCGGGTATTCATCATGCTCGGGTGTGAAGTTCTGGGAGAATAAATCAGTAGTCATGCGTAATTTTATAATAACGGTTTTCTTAATTCTGTTTTCCATCAACAGTGTCGCCTCAGTTGTGGAAGATGATATTTTCGAAATTGAGATTGAGAGCACTTATCCCGTGGCGATTGGCTCCTCAAATTATTTTGCAAAAGAAATGGCTCTTTTCATTGCAAAAAAAAAGGCTGTGGATCTGGCCGGAAGATACCTTTCACGTAAAAGTCTTATTGGGGTTTACGAACAGGAAAGGGATGAAATATACTGCCTTGCTGCCAGGGAGATACAGACCGAGGTATTGGAGGAAAGGCAAGAAACAGTTGGAAATCTCACAAAATATCGACTTCGAATCAAGGTCCATATTCATCCCTCCGATTTTGTCAAAGCTACGATGGAGGACTTCAAGCAGGAAAAAAAGGAGGAAAAAGAGTCTTATCAAGAAGAAATGGGTCAATATCTTTCCTCAGAAATCGATCCAGGAAGAGACATCGCAAAGGCATACCGTTTGTTACGAGAACAGAAATGGCGAATCTTGATGATCTATTTCAATCATCTTGTAAAGAAATATCCGGATTGGGACAGTATCTATATGGCAAAAGCCATAGCTCATTATATTTTGAATGAGCCGATCTATATGAAAGAGGCATTGAACGAGTCCTGCCGCCTGGGAAATCAAACGGCTTGTGATGACTTGAAAAATTTGAAGAGATTGCATGAATATGACTTTGACCTGTCGATAAGTAAATAAGGATCATCTCCAAAAGGGTTGGAGAAGAGGGTCCAAGGATTCAAGTGTTTTCGAGTAGACAGGAGACTCCCGTGACTACAGGACGACGTTTGTTTTCTCCGTTTCCGCCTGCTTTCGCGGCGGTGCCACAATATCTCGTCCATATCACAGTTGAACTCCTGCCCCTCACAGAACCGGACAAGCGGCTTTCCCATACATCCGGCTCCTCGGTTCGCCATTCAGTATGCCTCCGCTCTACGACACGGGTTCAGGTCTTTGCGGACCCTGGGTTTGGGCCAGTCCACCCAGGCCAATGCCTGGTTAAACCTTCCCAGGTGTATGCCTTGCGCTGGCTCTTGCGGTTGAGCCATTTGAACAGGATGCGCGTTGCGCGATAGACATAGTAGCTACACCTTTCCAGGTTGTCCGTTATGGCGTAATAGCTCAGGTGGCCGATCACTCGAGCTCGTGCCTGCCTGAGCATCTCCCCCTTCCTCAGCACATGTCTGGCCTTCTTTGCCCAGTCGGTAAACTTGCGCAGACTCTGCCCCAGTTTCTTGCGGCTGGTGCGGCGCTTCACCTTGAAGTACCCTTCCTTGGTCTTCCCGCAGTAGTGCGTGAATCCCAGAAAGGTAAACTCCTTTGGCTTCTCGCCTCGCTTATACGCATCTTCTCGGGCAAAACGTCCAAACTCGATGCAGTGCGTCTTTTCCTCCGCCAACTCCAGACCGAATCCTTCCAGTCGGTCCTCCAGGCGTCGTCGAAAACTCTCCGCATCGCTCTTGTACTGAAAGCAGGCCAGAAAATCGTCGGCAAACCGAAAATAGTACGCCTCGCCCCGGCTCTGCCTGCTCACCCGCCGGCTGAACCACAGGTCCAGCACGTAATGCAGGTAGATGTTCGACAGCAGCGGCGAGAGAATCGACCCCTGTGGGGTCCCTTCTCGCTGGCCCGGACCAGACCGTCTTCCATGATTCCGCTTTTCAGCATCCGGATGATCAGCCGGATCACCCGCTCGTCTCCGATTCGATGCCGCAGAAATTTGATCATCCACTCATGGTTAACCTTATCGAAGAAACTCTTGATATCGGCCTCCACCACGTGGTTGACCGTCTTCTGCTGGATCGTCCGCCCAAGGGTATCCAGGCATTGGTGCTGGCTGCGCCCCGGGCGATACCCGTAGCTACTGTCTTCGAATACGGCCTCGTAGATCGGCTCCAGGACCGTTTGGTCGCCTGTTCCACAATCTTGTCCTCAAGATTGCTGATGCCCAGCGGTCTGCCCTTCTCGCTGCCCGGCTTCGGAATGTAACTCCGGCGTTTCGGCCCCGGACGATATCCCATCCGCCTGAGCCTTCCCGACAGATCCCGAAGGTTCTCTTCAAGATTTTCCCCGTATTCTTTCTTGGTTACGCCATCCACTCCGGTCGCCTTATTGGCTTCCAGCGTGTCGTAGCAGGCCCGCAAGTTGTCCACATCACAGATGTGGTGGTACAGACTGGTGAATACCAGTCCCGGCTCCTTGCGCCCTTTCGACCTATCCGTGTCAGATCCGTTGCCACGCATTGTCACTCCTTGCATAGTGAGAGTGTCTCTCCTTCCACGGACGACGAACCGTGGGAACCTTCGCTCAGCGGGGATTAGTCGCTTCATCGCTAGGCCATTGCGGCTCTCCGGTCCCCATCACTCGCGACGCGGCCATCCCCTGCCCTCTTTTTACATTGGCCCGGGTACTCGGGTACTTCCATTGCGGTCAATTCCCCAAGAGCTCCTTGATCGTCGCTCGCCTGGTTACTTGCCTGTCGTTGTGCAGCTCGATGCCGTCTTAGACCCCGGGGTGGCGGCTTCGCGCTCGTCATTTCCGCGCTTACCGCTTGGCCTGCGCCCTCCTGGATAGGATCGGCCCGCTCCCAATATCCTTTGTTCTCGGGGCTACTTGTCGGATTCAGGGCGACGCCCTTGACCTCGCTGCTCTCGCTTCTTGTCCAAACCCGGGCTTCACCGCCTGGTCATTACACCTACCGAGCGGTTGACTAAACCTTACTCAGGAGGGCTGTGCGCATCAGAGAGCCCTCCCTCTCGACAGGTAACCATTGCCAGGTTACCCAAGGATTCA
>CAVOZW010000007.1:0-352843 GCA_963701385.1 uncultured delta proteobacterium | reverse complement strand
CGTTGGTGATTTTTGTTGGTTCGCTTCTCGTATTCGTGACCATGATGGGCTCGGTCAATGAGCGCACCCGTGAAATCGGAATTTTTCGCGCCATCGGTTTTAGACAGGGTCACATCATGCAGATCATTCTCCTGGAGGCCATGGTGGTGGGGGTGATCGGTGGTTTTCTGGGATATCTCATTGGCAACGGCATTGCCTGGCTGGCGATTCCGTTGATAATCCAGAAAAGCACCTTACCCCATGTAAACATGACTCTGGGGGGGATTTCCCTGATACTTTCCGTGGCGCTGAGTCTGCTTGCAAGTCTCTATCCAGCCCTGAAAGCCAGCAGGATGGATCCCAGCGCCGCCTTGCGATCCCTGTAACAAGAGAGCGTATGGGGGGGTGTATAGCGGTTGAAATTATTCAGATTATGACGAACGCTCTAAATGGGTGATAGGAAATTAAAACCATGAACGGCAACGAGCACCTCATTGAAATTCAGGATTTGGGAAGGGATTACATGGTCGGGGACACCACGGTCTGCGCTATCAAAGCAATGAGTTTTTTCGTCGAGGATGGTGAGTTTGTCAGCATCGTTGGCCAGTCCGGATCAGGCAAAAGCACCCTTTTGTCGGCATTGGGAGGATTGAATCGACCCACCCGTGGAAATGTATGGGTGGATACCATGAACCTGTATGGTCTGACCAGTGAACAGCGGGCAGATTTCAGGAGCGAGTATGTTGGGTTTGTTTTTCAGTCCTTTCAGCTCATTCCCTATTTGACCGCCATGGAAAACGTCAAGATTCCCCTCTCCATTGCCGGTGTTAAGAAGGACATCCAGGCGGACATGGCTGCAGAGGCGCTTACGAAAGTGGGATTGCAGGACAAGCAAGACCGCTTGCCGGACCAGTTGTCTGGAGGCGAGCAGGAGCGTGTGGCCATTGCACGTGCCATCGTGAACAGACCACCAATTCTCCTGGCGGATGAACCGACCGGAAACCTTGACAGCAAAACAGCGCACGATGTCATTGCCTTGTTGAAACAGTTGAACCACGAGGGCCAGACTGTCATCATGGTAACCCATAATAAAAATCTGTGCCAGCACACAGACCGGACGGTTCATGTCATGGATGGTCTTTGCATCGTGGGTTAAAGATAAACCGGTTTCCGCTGCTTGAGGCATTTTTCCACCAAACCCTTCTGCTCCAAAACAATTGAAAACTCTTCGACCCGTGATCTGATTTAGATGCGCTCAGCGCTGCAGTTCAAGGTCGTGTCATATACAGGAAGTGTCGAACACCTGGTGAAGCCGCTGAACTTCGGTTTCTGCATCCTGAACAAGTTCAGCAATGATGTCCCTGAGAGGCATTATCTTGCCCGCCAGACCCACCGATTGACCGGCCATAAGCGATCCTGTCTTAACCTTTCCTTCTAGCGCCGCTTCCCTAAGCGCTCCGGCCCAGAAGTTTTCAACTTCAAACTGAGCCTGCTGCGGGTCGATGGCGCCACGGTCAAGCCGTTCCATGACCTCGAGCTGAAGTTTGCCGAACCGTGCGGTCGATTTGTTTTTCAATGCTCTTACGGGAATGACGGGCAAGCGACTGTCGAACTGCGGGGTTGCCACGGCATCTTTGGCCTTGGCTTTTCTAAAGGTTTCTTTGAAATTCGGGTGCGCCTTACACTCATCGGACATGACAAAGCGGGTTCCCATCTGAATGCCGGCAGCTCCCATCATGAGCAGGTGAGCCATCATGCGGCCCGTTGCAATACCCCCGGCAACAAAAATAGGCACCGAATCGATTTTAAAGAGAACTTCTTGCAGCAGCACGGACAGCGTGACAGGACCGATGTGTCCCCCTGCTTCTGACCCCTCCAGCATCAACGCATCGGCTCCCATTTTTATGAGCCGCTCGGCCAGGGGCGCTGTGGGGGCAAAGCAGATGATTTTAGCACCGGATGCCTGGGCTTTGCGGATTTCCGACTCTCTTGGAATGGAACCTGCAAACATGATGATGTCACATCGCATATCGCAAACCATTGCCAGCTGGTCCTTGTAAATCGGTGAAACCGTGATGAGGTTGATGCCAAACGGTTTGTTCGAATACTCACGGACAGCGTCGATCTCTTTTTCAAGGGTGTCCACGGGCGTATTGCCACCGGCCAACAGTCCGAAACCACCGGCATTCCCCATATCTCCCACGAGTTTGAAATCGCTGATCCAGGTCATGGCTCCGCACATGATAGGATATCGACATCCCAGAAATGTCTGTCCCCGGCTAAAAAAATTATCTATCAGCATCATCTACCTGCGCGGAAATCGAAGCAATTGGATTTGTTTCGTATGTCAATATGCACGTTTATACTTGGTGGCAAGCGGACATGGCCCGGTGAGAAATCCGGGTTATCGGTCTAGTATCTGAATGACATCGTCACAGGAGATTTTTCCACCGACCAGGACTCTGGCGAAAATGCCCCTTTTGGGCATGATACAGTCACCTGCCTGATAATAAATGGCACACTTGTTGTGGCATTCTTTGCCGATCTGGGTAATTTCAAGGAGCACCGTATTTCCCAGCCTGAGGCGGCTTCCGATGGGCAATTTTGGCAAATCGACGCCGCTGGTAGCAATATTTTCGGCAAAATCCCCGCAGTCGACATCAAGGCCTTTGGCTTGCATGCCTTGGATATCTTCCATGGCCAAAAGACTTACCTGACGGTGCCAGGGGCCGGCATGCGCATCTCCTTCGATGCCGTGACCTTCCATCAATCGGACGGATGAAACCGGTGTTTTGCGGGTTCCCTTTTTCTTGCTGATGGCGATGGATACGATTTTCATATCAATATTGCAGCTGTTTCGTTGGCATCAAAATGGTGGACTTTCTAAGTCTAAAGAGAACTGACGATCAGGTTTTGATGGTTTCAAGAATGGGCGCAAGAACTTCGCAGGAGCGGCAAATGCGCATTTTTTCGGCCCACTTTTCTTGAACCTTATTGGCGCAGAGGGTACCACAGGTAAACCAACACATGTCTCCTGATTGAAATTCCCAGGCAGGACAGGCTTTGCGTGTTTCCCGGGGGCATTTTTTGATGGCCCAGCAGTTTTTTTGATGGTCCACGAGGCCTCTTTTATTTAAGACCAGATAAAACAACTGTCTTTCGACATGCGGAGGGATGGTTCTCCAGGCCTGCTCGTAGCTGTGGATGGCCTTGAGCGACGTTCCCAGCAACTGGGCCAGTTCCTTTTGTGTTTTTTGGAGCTTTTTTCGAAACAAGGAGAATTCAACGCTGTCCATAGAATTATCACCATTGTTAGGGATGGATGTTAGTTGGTGTCCAATCTTGGTCCCTTGAGAGCGACGCAGTCGCGTCACATAACACCGTGTAACGATTTTTGTAGTATGTAACAACGTGGTAGCCTGTGTCAAGGTCTATATTGTGGGCCGTCCTAAAGATATTCTCAGGGTTTCCCGGAGTGGTTTCCTTGTTTAAAACGGTCCTGGCCACAATAAACCATCACGGCATCGTTTCTGTCAAGACACGCCAGCGTCATATTCAGCCGTGACGCGAGTTCCACGGCGAGTGCGGTTGGGCGGGAGAGCGCCACGATCAATTCGATTCCCGCCCTGGCCGCTTTTTGAACGAGTTCATAACTGATGCGGGAGGACATCACCGCCAGCCCGGCTTCGTGTAAATCCGTTTCCATGAATACCTTGCCAATGGCCTTGTCGAGGGCATTGTGTCGCCCCACATCCTCTGCAAACGACAGGACGTTCAAATGGGTATCGAGGATCATTGCTGCATGGGCTCCACGGGTTGTTCGGTACAGCGTCTGCTGGTGGACAAGTTTGTCGATGCACGATCGGACGTCTGCCACGAATATCTTCAACTGTTTGGCGACCGGCTTCACGATCTGATATATGTCCTTTATCAGCTCTTTGCCGCAGATGCCGCAGCTGGTCTGACTGACGAACCCCCGTCTATCCAAAAGATCTTTTACGACATTTTTTCGCTCTGGTTTGAGCGTAGCTGTCACCACATTGACGCCTTCTTCGGTGCAGTATCCGATGCTGGCAAAGTCATCTCTGTGATTGACCAAACCTTCGGAAAGAAAGAAACCTGCTGCATGATTGATCTCATCCCCGGGTGTCCGCATGACGACGGCATATGGCTTGCCATCCATGCGCATGGACAGGGGTTCCTCAAGAATCAGTTCCTGGTTCTGCGTTTTGAAGGTGCCGGATTCAAACCTTGTCGTCTTATGGAAGATAGATTCAGGCATTTGATGATATTATTCCTCTTTAGATCCAGTGTCGAGATAGAAAACATAGCCAACCGATCGAATACTTATAAAGTAAGACGGTTTTTTGGGGTTGTCTTCAAAATATTTTCGAAAGCGGACGATAAAATTGTCCACGGTTCGCGTGGTCGTCCCTTTGGTATACCCCCATCCGATCTGGAGCAGCTTGTTGCGCGAGAGAGGTTTGCCCGGGTTTATCAGAAACAGTTTTAGCAGTTTGGCTTCCTGCTCTGTCAAACGAATCTTTCCGATCTTGCAGGTCGCTGTCATGGTATTGAAATCGATCTGATTGTCGCCGAAGGAAAAAACATGGGTTTTATTTTGAGAAAGGCCGTTTGCAGAATCAGTGTTCGGGTTGCTCCAGGACGCTCTTTTAAGGAGCCGATCAACGCGCAGCAGAAACTCCTCCAGGCTGAAGGGTTTGGTCAAATAGTCGTCAACACCGTAGGCAAGGCCCTTGACCTTGTAATCTGTGTCCGCCTTTGCCGATAAAATTAATATCGGAATTTTCTCGTTTTCAAGGCGGATATTGCGTAGAATAGAGAGACCGTCGATCCCTGGAAGCATAATATCAAGAACAATCAAGTCTGGTCGCCACGATTTCCACATTTGAATGCCGGCCACCCCGTTCAGGGCGATGCCGACTTCGTAACCCTGTAATGACAGGTTCAGTTGAAGTCCTTCGGCGATGTGCTGATCATCTTCTATAACGAGGATGCGTTTTTTTTCTTTCGATTTCATGATGCCTAACTCCTCAAGGGAAGTACCAGACTAAAAATGGCGCCCTGGCCAAGGCCATCGCTTCGGGCTGTAATTTTTCCCTTATGGATTTTCACAAGGTGATCCACGAGGTAGAGTCCAAGGCCGCTGCCTTTTGCCGACATATCATCCGTGTGTCCTATTTGATAGAATTTTTTAAATATCTTCTTAAGTTCGGATTTATGAATACCGATACCGTTGTCTTTAAAATGTATCACGAGTTTCTTACGCTTCTTTTCGAATGTAATATCGATCCTCGGAACCGCTGCATGGTTGTATTTAATGGCATTCGTGAACAGATTCATCAAGAGCATCTCGAACATCGAGGGAATAATTCGATAGAAAAAGGGTTCCTTGGCGGGACGGTGGATCTTGATAGAACAATTTCTGAACAGATGCGAGTTGTTCTGGTAAAAACGCTCAATTGTTTCCGGCAGGCTCTGGTAGACAAAAGCATCGGCATAGCTTTTGCTTTCAATCTGGGCTAGGTTCAGGATGCGATTGATATCTTCAGAAAGACGTCCTGTATCACTGAGCATGTACTGTGCGTACTTGCGTTGATCCTCCCGGGAGAGCTCGTGTTTCAGAAACGTCTCCAGATATAACTTCAGGGATGTAACCGGTGTTTTCAATTCGTGAGTAAAGTTGTTGATGAAGTTATGTTGCAACCGGTAAAGCCGCAGTGTTTTCAGGTTATAAACGAAAATGATAAAAATTCCCATGATGATGACCCCCACAAGTATTGTGAGAACCATGATCACGAACCATGTGTGGGGGGTGAGAAATTGTCCTGTGTCGAGGTTGAAACGCTCGGCAATGGATTTGAGGCCACTGCTGACCTCGATATACCAGTAGATATAGAGAAAAAGAGACGTCACGAGTGCCAGAATCGAGAAAACCAGAATGAACACGGGGTGGATCAGCCATTTTGTGCGGTTCATGATCAATACCCAGTAAAAATGTTTAACGGATATTTATCATATCTAATTGTAAAACTTTTGTAAAATCGAAAATGAAGACGCCGCGCGGAAAGTTGCAAGAAATTCGACCGTAAGGAATTCGGTCTGGTTTGGGTCCTCACATTCCTGATTGACCTGAGTGACTACATGTTCTAATTTAAACCTAGGATCGGATGTTTGTCGAACCCCCGATTGCGTGTTGCCGGAAGCCAAGGTTTAGAGCGTTTGTCAGAATAACGTTCCGAAACTGGTAGTTCTTTGAGTCTTTGTTGGGTTATATATTATGTTGATGAAATCAACACCATAGCGGTTATGCCGCGTCATGTAAAAGTGCAAATCGATGTGATGATTAGTGTAGAAAATCTGCAAAAAAGCTTTGTCGGCCAAAAACTTTTTGATGGTGCCAGCTTTAAAATCGGTAGCAGAGAACGGGTTGGACTGGTCGGTAGAAACGGCCATGGCAAAACGACTCTTTTTCGAATGATTATGGGGGAAGAAACCTTCGATAAAGGATCGATAACGATACCCAAAAACTACCGCATCGGAATTGTACGCCAGTCACTGGTCTTTACGAAGGACACGGTTATAGAAGAAGGGATGCAAGGACTGCCTGCCGACAGAAAACATCACCATTGGGAAGTGGAAAAAATTCTGGCAGGTTTGGGGTATTCTCAGGCTGATATGCAACGTCACCCGGAAGACTTTTCCGGTGGCTTTCAGGTACGCCTCAATCTGACCAAAGCCATCGTCTCTGAGCCGGATCTGCTGCTGCTCGATGAACCAACAAACTACCTGGACATCACTTCCATACGCTGGATTGAGAAATACCTTGTCAAGTGGCCCCACGAAATCATACTCATAACCCATGACCGGGGATTCATGGACAAAGTCGTAACCCATATTCTGGGGATTCATCGAAAAAAGATTCGAAAAATTTCTGGCAATACGGAAAAGTACTATAGCCAGATAGCGCAGGACGAAGAGGTATATGAAAAAACACGTCAAAACGATGAGCGTCGTAAAAAGGAGATCAATCAATTTATATCGCGTTTCAGAGCAAAGGCGCGGCTTGCAAGTATGGTTCAATCGCGGATAAAGTCGATCGAAAAAATGGAGAAAAAGGAAAAACTCGATCAGTTGAAAACCCTGGAATTCTCGTTCCGCAGTAAGCCTTTTCGGGGTAAACATGTGCTGCGCGTCGAACATCAGTCTTTTTCTTACGATCCAAAAGTCCCTTTGATAAAAAATCTGAGCTTTTCCGTGAATTCAGGTGATCGCATATGCATTGTTGGGAAAAACGGCAAGGGGAAAACGACCTTGCTGAAAATCCTGGCAGGTGTACTCAAGCCAGATGAGGGAAGCATCACCTACAATCCGAATATCGACATTGGGCTCTTTGAACAAACCAATGTTCAAGCGCTTGTTGCATCCCGGAGCGTTGAGGAAGAAATCGGATATGCCCATGAAGATGTCGATCGTCAGAGAGCACGTGATATTTGTGGTGCCATGATGTTCGAAGGTGACGCGGCACTAAAAAAAATTGACGTCTTGTCAGGCGGAGAGAAAAGTCGGGTGCTTCTGGGAAAGATCCTGGCGGTTCCAGTGAATCTGTTGCTTTTGGATGAGCCCACCAACCACCTGGATATGGACGCATGCGATGCGCTGCTTGTGGCGCTGGACAGTTTTGAGGGAACGGTGATCATTGTTACCCACAATGAGATGTTCCTGCATGCCCTTGCGGATAGACTTGTTGTATTTCAAAACGGACAGGTGAACCTTTTTGAAGGAAGTTATCAGCAGTTTCTCGATAAACAAGGCTGGAGCGATGAATCCGATGAGAAAAGGGATGTGGCGGAAATACCGGCAGACATGTCAGTATCTTTCAAGTTGACGAAGAAAGAAATCCGCCGGATACGATCAGAAGTTGTTGTCGAGAAAAGCCGAAGAATAAAACCGCTTGATAAACGAATCAAAAAAGCAGAGGATGGCATCGACATCCAAGAAAAAAACATTCATGTTCTTAATGAAGCAATGATCATTGCCTCACAGTCGAACGACGGTAAAAAAATCGCTGAGATATCTCAGGCGATTCATAAAAGCCAGGTCATCATAGAGCGTCTTTTTGCCGAGATGGAACAGCTTTATCATGACAAAGATCAGGCGGAATCTTATTTTGAAAAGAAATTTCAGGAGATGGACCCTTGATCTGCCTATAATATACAAATAGAGAGAAATTGATATGCATGGATTGATAATCAGATGGCTCACATTGACGACAGCCATAATTGTTGCATCATATACCCTCGACGGTATCAGGGTGCAAGGGGTTTTCTCGGCCATTTTTGCCGCAGCGGCACTGGGAATTTTGAACGCATTCTTTCGGCCCATCGCCCTGATACTGACACTTCCGGTCAATATCTTAAGTTTGGGATTGTTTACCTTTGTCATCAATGCCGTAATGCTAAAACTATCCTCCGGCATCATACCGGGTTTTGATGTTCAGGGCTTTTGGGCATCGATCTGGGGCGCGTTTCTGATCAGCATCATCAGCTGGTTACTCAACTCATTTATCGGTGAGCGGGGAACCGTTGAATACATCGATTTAAAGCACAAGGGTGGGAATCGATGGGAATGAGAAGACGCTGGGCCGCCGGTATCGAATGCAGAGCCTGGGGGTTTAAATCAGCGGTCACAAGCCCTGCGGGTGGTCGCTGATTTACATCGTTTATTTTTTTACT
Source organism: uncultured delta proteobacterium (assembly GCA_963701385.1). Lineage (GTDB taxonomy): Bacteria > Desulfobacterota > Desulfobacteria > Desulfobacterales > B30-G6 > B30-G6. The sequence goes on along the minus strand of CAVOZW010000007.1, from coordinate 344,108 downwards.
TGCATCGAACTGTCTTATAGGTTAACTATAGCATGATGTTCCCAGCTAAACGTCCGTGTGGTAAGGTCCTAATATGACTAGGCGTTCCAGCAGAAATTGTATGTCCGAGACCAAATACTCGGAAAAACGTCTCCCCCGCACAGCAATACCGACAATCGATTGCCTGGTGGTGAGGTCCTACGCGGCGTCCAGCACGCGTAATCCATTGTCAAAAAGTTTCCGGAAATTCCAACGCGCTTAAAGGTCAGGTGACCTTTGAAATGTTAATGCTTCTAGTACCCTTAACAAGGAGGTAAACAGGCATGAAGAAACTCGCTGTTGATCTAAAATCAGTCAACAAGGACATTCAGGCATTATCCAAGAAATTAGAGAAAATCATGAAAACGGTGGCCGAAATAAAGGCAAAGACCAAGACGACGCCCAAGAAGAAGGCCGCAAAAAAAGCCAAGACCGTGCCCAAGAAAAAAGCCGCAAAAAAAGCCAAGGCGGTACCGGCAAAGACAACAACCAGGAAGAGAGTTGCCAAAAAAAAAGCAAGCGCACCTGTTGCGGCAGCGGTTAAGAAAGTCGTCAAAAAAGGCGTCAAAAAATCCGCAGCGCCGGACACACCTACCAGCAAGGTGCTCGCACTCATGAAGCGCTATAAACAGGGAATCGCGATATCTACGATAAAAGAACGCTCCGGCCTCAACGACAAACAGATCAGCAACATTCTTCACCGGGCCAGCAAAGAAGGGAAAATAAAGAGGGTCGCCAGAGGTGTCTACCAGTTGGCATAAGCCATCGATTTTATGAAACTCGCGCTGTCGCTTTTAGCTCTTGTCTATTTTTTGTTGCCCTATGATTTCTTTCCCGACCTTGTTCTTGGATGGGGATGGATAGACGATCTCGTCATTTTCTATTTTCTGTGGCGGTTTTTCTACAGAGGCAAAGGAGGGTCTTTTTTTCAGTCGCAACGCCCAGCGCGATCCAGTGAAGGCGCGGACAAGAAGGCGCCCCCGGCTAGCAACGCTAACCAGACAAATGATCCCCATGATATACTCCAGGTTCCTAAGGGGGCGTCACAGGATGAGATAAAAGCAGCCTACAAGCACCTTGCCGGAAAATACCATCCTGACAAGGTGCTTCATCTAGGCGTAGAGTTTCAGGCATTGGCAGAAGAGCGTTTCAAGGAAATTCAATCGGCGTATCAGAAACTGGCTGCCAAGAAGCGGAAAGAGCGCTAGAAGCTATCTCAAAAAAGTTTTTTAGCCCAATTTCTGTGTTGGTCCCTTGCTTCAACTCCTCGTTCTACTAAACCAGCCCTTGGTCTAGCATGGCATCCACAACCTTGACAAAACCCGCGATATTGGCCCCGTTCACGTAATTGCCGGGCGTGCCGTACTGCTCTGCGGTTACCTGACAGGTTTTGTGTATGTTTTTCATTATTGTTTTAAGGCGAGTATCCACTTCTTCACGGCTCCAGGAAATTCGCATGCTGTTTTGCGTCATTTCGAGCCCGGACACCGATACGCCACCGGCATTGGCCGCTTTTCCGGGACCGTAAAGCATGTCGTTCGCCAGAAATATTTCAATACCTTCAGGAACCGTCGGCATGTTGGCACCCTCGCTCACCAAAAACACCCCGTTGTTGACCAGGTTTTGGGCATCTTTGTGATTGATTTCATTCTGGGTTGCGCTGGGGAAGGCACACGAAGCCTTGTGGTTCCACAGGGGATTGTAATCCAGGGCTGGATCGACCGGAATGTATTCTGCTGTGGGGTATTTTTCAGCATATTCTTTGACGCGTCCGCGTCTAACGTTTTTCAGTGTTGTCAAAAAGGCCAACTTATCCCTGTCGAAGCCAGCTTCATCATAGATGTAGCCGGAAGAATCAGAGCAGCTTACAGCCTTGCCTCCCAGATCGATGAGTTTTTCGATGGTGTACTGGGCAACGTTGCCAGAACCTGAAACCAGGCAAACCTTGCCATCCAGGGTATCCTGCTTTGTTGCCAGCATTTCTGATGCAAAATAGACCGATCCATAGCCGGTGGCTTCCGGCCGAATGAGGCTGCCTCCCCAATTGAGGCCCTTTCCGGTCAAGACCCCCGTAAATTCATTACAGAGTTTTTTATACATGCCGAACAGATACCCGATTTCTCTTGCACCCACACCGATGTCGCCTGCGGGCACATCGGTATTGGGACCGATATAACGTGACAGTTCGCACATAAAACTCTGGCAAAAACGCATTATTTCGTTGTCAGACTTGCCTTTGGGATCGAAATCCGACCCGCCTTTCCCCCCTCCCATGGGAAGAGTGGTCAGGGCATTTTTGAATACCTGTTCAAAGGCTAGAAATTTCAAAATGCCGAGATTGACCGACGGGTGGAAACGCAACCCGCCCTTGTAAGGCCCGATGGCGCTGTTCATTTCGATTCGAAAGCCTCTGTTAACATGGATGGCGCCCCTGTCATCCATCCAGGGCACACGAAAAATAATGACGCGTTCCGGCTCCACGAGTCGCTCCAGAATCCTGGTTTCCCGGTACTCGGGATTGCGATCGAGAACCGGTTTGACGGAGGCCATGACCTCGTTGACGGCCTGGTGAAATTCCTTTTCATTTGGATCCCTTGATTTTACAATCTCGATGATATCAGACATTATACCTCCTATTTTTATGGTTACATTGCTCACAGCTTAAAGCCAAGCACTAATGGCTTATCATGACACATCGCGAGGTTCGGCCGTCGACTTTGATGGTGATCGGTTTGTCCAAGGCGACGTAACGCACATGCGTTGATTCTTTTTTTGCCGGCATCGTGGTCAGCCAATCACCCTTGAAAAAATCGCCTTTTTTGTTGGAAACAGAAATGTAGTTGATTCCCATGGTGGTGATGTTGTGAAAAAAATGGGATCCCTGAGAAGGTTCGGCATTCAACTGCGCGGATGCCGTTTCGGTAATGACGTCCGCGTTGCAGATATCGGCCCAATCCACGGGGATTCCCAGCCAGCGGTCTGCAGAACCCCATCTCCCAGGCCCAATCAAAAGGTATTTTCGGCCGTTCTGGGAGAAATGTTTGTTTATTTCGCCTATTTCACGGGCGATTTCGATGGTTTTGGCCGGATCAAATACGTCCGGTTTGACGTAGATGACATCGGTGATGTCGCCCTTATGTGCATTTCCCAAGGCATTGGAAGAATAGCAAAAAGCGTTTTCGATTTCTTCATCGCTGATATCGACCACTTCCAGCTCCGCTCTAGCCGTCATTGGTCTGAGTTGCAGTAGTGCAAATGTGGGCTTCACGTCCTGCTGTTGACTGAGATTGACCGAAAACTCGAGTTCCACCGGACAACCCATGCCTTTTTGACCGAGGGATAAAAAGGCATTGAGAAGTTCCGCCAGCGGGAAGGCGTTGTATTTCAGAATCTGAGAAAAAGTGATCACGCGATGCCCCGCTACATGGGAGGTGTCTCTGATTCGATGTTCATTCGGGATGTAGGTGCTGGAAAGGAATGAAAGCGGGTATTCATTTTCAGCATCGGATATCTCCCGTTTGTCCAAATGGGAGGTGTCGTTGACACTGAGCATGGCGCATGACTTTTCCAATTTCAGTGCATAGAAGTAGCGTTGAGAATTTTCAAGGATGTCTTCCACCGTCGAACGCTGTGGCAATAGCTGCGGGTATTTGGGAGAAAACCGAAGGGTCTTTTCTCCCTCAACCACTATTTTTCCCAGACCCAGGGCAATCGTGGCAATGCCTTCTTCCGGTTTCATGTGTGAAAACGGGTAGTAATTGTGAGATTGTGCAACGCCAGAGATGGCAGGATAGAAATGCTCGCCATAGGTCTCTCCCACCATGCTCTGGATGATGACGGCCATTTTTTCTTCTTCGGTCCGGTGTCCTACGCGCTGTGAAAATGATTTGGGTCCTCTAAAGTAAGTAGACGCATAAACGAGCTTGATAGCATTGATAGCATGTTCGGTCCTTTGGACGAAGTTGGGGCAGTCATTGGGGAGCATATAGGTACGGTAGAGTCCGGCGTAGGCCCGAAACTGAGCATCTTCCAAAAGGCTCGAAGATCGGACAGCGATGGGATAGTGAATGCTCTTCAGGTAAACTTCCAGATCGCTTTTAATCCATTTTGGAAAGTCTGCCCGCAGAAATCTCTCGGCGATCTCTTGGTCCGGCATGTCGATATCAGCGATTTCCAACAGATGGTTGTTTTGAATAAAGGCTTCGAAACCATCGGTTGTAATGACCAGAGACTTGGGAACGATGATGTTGACATTACTGAATTTCTGCATCATTTCACTATGATGACGCAGCAGATCCGATGCAAAGGCCAAGCCTCTGGCCTTGCCGCCGACAGAGCCTTTTCCTATTTTAAAGAATTCCGTGTCAGGGTCAAAGTCGTGTGCGTCAAAATTGACGATTACGCCTTTTTGCCTGCGTCGTCGTCTTATGTTGATTTGGGAAACCAGGTATTTCCGTATCTCATCGGGATTGTATGAAAAATCTTTTGAACTCGCGGGGCGTAGTTTCGACGCCAAAATGGTTTCGGTACGCGCAAACAGCCATCGTGAAAAATCGTTCCGATCGGCGTGGAACACCAAGGACTCGTCGGAGACTTTTTTCATCTCCTTTTCCAATGTCCGCAGATTGGTGGCGCGGGAGATCTCTTTCCCGTCCGGCATCCTGAAAATAAAATCACCAAATCCAAGATGTTCCATGAAAAAGGAATGCACATCGGCGTGCAGGGTGCGGGAGTTCTTGTCCACAAAAAAGGAAGGGATCGACGCGGCTTTGTCGGCATTGGAGGGTTCTGAACTCATGAGCAGCAGGGGGATATCCCACCGGTCTGCCTTGATTTTTTCCAGGAGTTTGATTCCGGCGTCAGGGGACAGGATTCCGCCTTCTGGAAAGCGCACGTCGGAAATTACTCCCAGTATATAGGGTTTGTATTTTTCATATATGCTGACAGCATTTTCATAGCAGTCCGCGATGAGAATTTTGGGTCTGGCACGCATGTTCAGGAGCCGATGCTCCTCGTTGAGACCTTCTTCCATGATGGCCTGGGTCTGGCTTACCAGCTCCCGGTAAAAAATGGGCAGCAAAGAAGAAAGATACTGGGGGGAGTCTTCCACAAAAAGAAGAACCCGAATGCCTGCGGACGAAGTGTCGTAATCCACATTCAACCGATCTTCAGCACTTTTGATCAGGGCAACGAGAATGTCCGTATTTCCGGACCAGATGAAAGCGCGGTCGATGCCTTCTGGTTTCGTGAAACCGGGATACAAATCAACCGAGGTAATGGCACTGTGGGCAAAGAGAATGACGGGCAGGTCGGGGTTGGCTTTTTTTACCCGTTTTCCTAGAGAGAGGCAGTCCTTGTCCGCGATGCTGGGCATGGTGATAAGCATGTCGAACTTTTTGTCCTCGAGTGCCTTGAGCGCTTCTTCGACAGAGGAAACCCAGGTAAGCCTGGGGGGATTGCTCAGATTGAGACCGCGATATTCATGGATGATTCTTTCCGATAGACGGACATCCTCTTCCATGATCCAGGCATCATAAGGCGTCGAAACGAGGAGTACCTCCCGGATCTTCTTGGCCATCAGCTCATGGAAAATCTTAAATCGTGGATCGTAATCCTTTAACAGATTATCGATGACAAGGGTCATAATAAGAAACTTATCGAATAAAACGTGTGCTTTGTTTAGAACTCAGAACTGGTGGATACGGCGACACCGGTCTTGTCGGCATTCTGGTCCCCGATTTCGAGGGCTTTGTCCAGTATCGACAGCGCCTCGTCGACTTGTTCCTCTGTGATAATGAGGGGCGGGGCAATGGTCAGGGTGTCATACCATGCAACCACGTACAGACCATTTTTCATGGCATCGCCGGAAATCTTTGCCGTCATGAGAGCCTTGCCGCTCAGTTTGTCGGCCTTGACGTCAAACGGTTCTTTGGTTTCCCTATTCTTGACGATCTCAAGCCCCCAGAAATGACCCAAGCCCCGTACATCGCCTACACAAGGGTGTTTGTCCGCCAACGCGAAAAGTCTTTCCTTCAGATATTTCGAGACCTTTTTCGGCAGGCCGGATTCCACCAGTTTACGGAATTCTTCTATAGCCGGTTTAACCGCAGACAGGGAAAGTGCGTGATAGGCATAGGTGTGGCCATGACAAAAGAATTCATCTTCGAAGAAATCGGCCACTGCCTTGGTCGTCGCGGTGATGCCAAGCGGTGTGTAGGCGGAGGTGCAACCTTTGGCCGTGGTCATGATATCCGGAAGGACATCCCAGTTCTGCATGGCAAATGGTGTACCGGTTCTATACCAGCCGGTCATGACTTCATCCGCGATAAGGAGTACATCGTTTTCATTGCATATTTTCCTCAGCATGGGGAAGTACTCGGGCGGTGGCACGATACGGCCGTTGGTACCGACAACCGGTTCGACGATGACTGCTGCTACATTGCCTTCTTCCTTGATCATGTAGTCTAGATAGCGGGCACAATGTACCTTACATGCCGGGTATGTCTGACCGAACGGACATCTGTAGCAATAGCAGTCCGGTGCAAAACATACCCCATCCACCGTGTATCTTACCCTTTCCACGGGCCATCTTCGGGGGTCTCCGGTAAAGGCCATGCCGGCGGATGTCGCACCGTGATATGAATGGTAGCGTGAGATCACTTTATAGGCCGGTGCCTTGGACTGGCGTGTCATTACGAGCGCGCCATCGTTGGCTTCGGTGCCGCTGGTTGAAAAAAAGAACTTGTCCAGGCCCTTGGGCAGAATTGAACGCAGCGCTTCTACTGCGTCCAGGGCGACCTCTGTTGTAAACCCTGGTGCGACATAGGGTAGTGTTTCAGCCTGTTTCTGAATGGCCTTGATGATGGCCTTGTTCTTGTGACCTAGATTTGAACACATGAGTTGCGAAGAAAAATCCAGGTAGCGCTTGCCGTTGCTGTCGTAGAAATAGACGCCTTCAGCATCCTTGATCAGCATCGGTGATTGCCAGTTTTTTTGCCAGTTCCATGTTCCAAACGTGTGGGCGGCCATTTCTTTAACCCTGGCGTCTAACTCACTCATTGGCTTGTCCTCCTCTATAGGGTATTCAGTTTTTTCAGATGGGTCGTATGCTTTTTCCCGATTATCTTCAAGGCACGGGAAACCTCGGACAGGGCCTTGATTTTAACAGAAGCCTCAATGTAATATCTCTCGGTCTTTTTTTCAAGACATCTTGCTGCCTCAAGGATTTCCGTGCTGGTTTTGGCTTCTGCAGGGTCGATGTCTTCACAAAATGGTGCTCGGGTAAAATCCTTGATGGGCTCCAGGATCATTTCGGTTACATTCTCCCGGCGGGTACGCTGCACATTTTTTATGTTTTGGCGGCTATCTTTCAACAATTGATCAAAAAGAGGCTTGTGTTCTGCAAAGGCCGGATTTGCAGCTGCGGCGGCATAGAACGCCTCCTCCTTTTTTTCCAACTCCTCTGCAAAGCTCAATATACTTCCAAAGCTGATCAGTGGCATGGGTGTCTCCTTTTTATTGGGCCGCACAGGATTGCCTGGGCGGCCCAAAAGTGTCTGATGTCCTTAGAACCATCGCTCAATGACGACCTTGGTGTCGGTAAAGAAATTGAATATTTCCTGGCCGTGTCCCTTGGTGTCACCGAACATGGAGTTACCGGCGCCACCAAATGGGAAGAAACTCATGGGGGCGGCAATGCCGATATTGATGCCGACCATGCTCGGTTTGACCCGGTACTTGAATTCGCGCGCCGTTGGTCCACTGGACGTGTAAATACAGGATGCATTGGCATAGTTCCGGGTGTTGACGAGTTGGATGACCTCTTCAAGGTTCTTGGCGCGTACGATACTCACCACGGGGCCGAAAATTTCCTCGCTGGCAATGGCCATGTCCGGCGTCACATGGTCGAAGATGGTGGGGCCGACAAAAAAGCCGTTCGGGTACCCCTCTACCTTGAAGTTACGACCGTCGAGCAAGAGCTTGGCTCCTTCTTGGATGCCTTTTTCGATATACCCCAGGACCCTCTGCTTGTGGACGGCACTGATGACCGGCCCCATGAAGGTCTGTTCATCCAAGCCGTTGCCTACCTTTATGCCCTTTGAAGCGGCAACGAACTTTTCTATCAATTCGTCCGCGATATCGCCCACGGGTACCAATATGGAACCTGAAAGACATCGCTGGCCGGCACAGCCGAAAAACGATGTGGTCAGGGAAGGCATGCCCTGTTCCAGATTGGCATCCGGCATGATGGCCACGATGTTCTTTGCCCCGCCCAGCGCCTGAACCCGTTTGCCGGTCGCACCACATTGCTTGTAAATGTATTTTGCAGTGGGGGACGAACCGACAAACGAAATGCCTTCGATATCCGGATGATCCAACAGGCCGTTGACCACATCGTGAGCGCCGTGAACCATGTTGACGACACCTTCCGGGAGTCCGATCTCCTCCATGATCTCAAATATTTTGGTCTGGGTCATGGGAACCTGTTCAGACGGTTTCACAATATAGGTGTTACCGGTGACGATTGCATAGGGCAGAAACCACCAGGCGACCATGGCGGGAAAATTGTAAGGAACGATTGCTGCAAAAACGCCCAGGGGCTGCCGGTGCCCGTAACAGTCGATGTCTTTGGCGATGTCTTCCAGTGTGTAACCGCACATCAGCGTGGTGACACCGGTGGCATGCTCGACATTTTCGATCATGCGGCGGACTTCACCCCGGGATTCGTCGATGGCTTTGCCCTGTTCGGTGGTGAGGGTTTCTGCGATCTCTTCGAAGTTTTCCTCAAAGGCATCCTTTAAGCGGAACAGGTATCGGGCCCGGGACAGGGGAGGCGTGGTTCGCCATTCCCAGTAGGCTTCTTTGGCCGCCTTTACTGCCGCGTCCACATCTTCCTTTGTCCCATATGGAACCGTGGCAATCTTTTCGCCAGTCGCAGGGTTCCACACATCACCGAATGTTGTCGTTTTCGACGCTACCCACTCCCCGTTGATGTAATTTTTAATCAGTGGTAATGCCATGCTGCTCCTCCTCTTTTGTGTTTTAACTAAAGTCTAATATGCTGCTGCTCAATTGTTTTATACCCATCAGCGGCCACAAGAATCATTTGTCCGATGATTGAAATCTGCGATCATGGTAAGCGCGTGACGGATATTGTATAGACGTCAATTGAAGAACCTCGCAGCAAGCTACGAGGAATGTTCTGCCGTCCGGCAGTGCTACGCATCGACCGTAAGGAATTCTGTCTAATTTTGATTCGCTCGCTAACCCCGCAGCAAGCTACGGGGAATGCGCTCGCTGTTGCGGTTCACAGGGACGACACCTGTCTCAGATCGATTTTCCACAAATCGATATCCTCTTTTAATTTGGCAAGATGCTGTTCGACGTTTTGAACATGCTGATACATCTCGGCTGACGCCTTCTCCGGATCCTTGTCGCAAATGGCATTGAAAATCCTGTCGTGGGCATCCAGTACTGATTTGGAAAACGCCAGATCAGGCTTGAGTACCTTCTTAAAGTCTTCCAGCAGGTTTTCCACAAAATCGAGAATGAGTATCAGGATCGGGTTGCCGGTGTTGTTGGCGATGACACGGTGAAAATTGATTTCGTTATGGCTCATGTCCTCAAGAAAATTATTGTCGAGATTGTTGCGGGCCGTGTTGTTCAACTGCTCCAGATGTGCGAGGTCTTCTTTTGACATGTCTCGGGCTGCTTTTTCGGCTGCGTGCGGCTCGATAAGCTTCCTCAACTCGGACAGATTCTCAATCGAAAGGTTTTTGAAATAGAGAAAGTTAGCCAGGCTCTGTTTGGTAACTTCGATGTCCACTTCGACAATATGGGCGCCGCCGCCGATTCCTTTCCTGACATCGATCAAACCCATGTGCTCGAGAGCCCTCAAGGCCTCCCGGAGCGTTTGCTTGCTGACCCCAAACTGTTCCATCAGTTCTTTCTCGGGGGGCAGTATGTCACCGGGTTTCAGCTTGCCATCTAGAATGGCCGTTCTGACCTGGTCAATAATTTTTTTAGTAATCGTGCTGGTGCGTGCGATTTTAAACATCATCCCTCAACTGGCTAGCTATAATGCCCGCTGAACCGCAAAAGCGAGCGCATTCCCCGTAGCTTGCCGCGGGGTTAGCGAGCGAATCAAAATTAGACAGAATTCCTTACGGTCGATGCGTAGCACTGCCGCACGGCAGAACATTCCTCGTAGCTTGCTGCGAGGTTCTTCAATATGCTAGAGATATGCCTTTGTCAACCCAAACATAAAAATATTTCATGAATCAAAATATACTAAATATTATAATATTTCGTCTTGAAGCCCACCTCCTTGGGGCGTGGTCAGATATCATTCGGTCTCGGGATCGGGTTAAGCAGGTTGTTTTCGATGGCATGTATCCACTGGGGAGGGTAGGGGACTTTGAATGCAGCGCTGTCTTGCTGGCCATTGTCATTCATGAAATCGATTTTTACGACGGATTGGTGCAGGTTAACGCCTTTTATGCTGTTGTCCGGGTACACGTGCGCAATGTTTTCCCCGGCGATGCTCAACTCCAGTCCGGCGGTCCGGCTGCGGTAAAAAAGTCGGTCCGGCAGAAGCAGGAGGAACCCACTGCTCCTGCTTGGTTTTCCCGGTTCACTGGCTCTTCCAAAATAGTTGACACCAAAACTCATGGCCAGGACCGCCTGCCCGTTGAAGCGTTTTTCGATCCATTTTCGGTCCCGCCATCGAATAAAGGCGACATAGGCGATGATACCGAAAAAAATGAATGCAATCACCAGCCATTGCTGATTTGCGTAAAGTCCTGTCATGGGTTGGCTCTTTGCTCGTAGCTGTTAGCTATTGACCGGCTTGTGGTCCAGAGCTAACAGCACACTCAAATTCAATTGAATAAATCGTCGGCTTTTTGGGACCTTGTTGTCAGGTCTACCGATGGTGTGAAAGGTAGACAAGCAGTTTCTTTTTGGCCAGGTTGTGCCTGTAGCCGTTGCTGCTGCCCATGGCTGCCAGAATCGAAATGGCGATGTCTTCATCGGTTTGCCCCTCGCTTCTGAGTTGTCTGATCCGTTCACTGTTCATGGCGATCAAGTTGTGAAATCCTTGGCTGTCACGCGAAAAAAAAACAACAAAACCGAGGACAAAGACCACCAGAGACGCGACGACAGCAACATAGACATCCATTGCCGGGTCCGGAAAGACAGATCTGAGCAGGCTGTTGGGCTGGCCTGCATTCAGGATCGAATACATAGCCAACAGTCCAACGATGACCAGCAGGGCATAGACAATGTTCATGAACGGCTTGGACAAGATTTTTCTCCGTGTTGGATCTTCCCTTCATTACAGTCTGGACGATGCCATGGTCAAGACAAAAGCGGTCTCACCTTGAGCCGAAATAGCAAGTGTATTCCCCTTGGCCCGAAATGTACGGGTTCGCTTGCTGCAAGGTTCTTCGATGGCCGTGTATAAAAAAAGGGCCGGTTTTACAAACCGGCCCTTTTTTTTGATGATCGCATTGACATTGAGCGGCGCAGCCGCCTAACCCAACATCCTGAAACGATTGTGTTGTTATATGGGCCGCATCTCACCCTCTTGCATGGCATCCCATTGGGCTTCTGCGTCTTCCCAGGCCTTATCGGATGCTTCGGTTTCCCATATTTCCAGACCCCTTTCAGCGCGTGTGGCACCTGGCAGCAGGTTGTCGAGAAGAATACCGATGATGGCGGTAACCGCCATGCCGGTGCTCAGGACGGCCTGAAAGATATTTCCCAGCACATTGATAAAGCTTCCTGGCGTGCCCCAGGCCAAGGCTCCGCTGACAATTTGGCCGGTACCGACATCAAAATGGGGTGTAAACCAGAATGGAACGCTGAGACCGGCAAAAAAGGAGATGCCGATGATAAACAGGTTTCGGGAGTTGTTCAGGTTGACGATCTGCAGGTTGGAGAGACCCACCGATGCGATCATGCCGAACAGGCCTACAAACATGGCACCGACAACGGGCATGGGCAGGGTGGCCAGAACAGCACCGAATTTACCGATTATTGGGATGACAAGCATGACGGCCGCCCCGCAGCGTACGACTCTACGGCTGGCAACCTTGGTCAGGCCAATGGAACCGATATTTTCAGAATAGGTGGTGGTGCCGTTGCAGGTTTGCATGATACCGGCAATAAAACACCCCAATCCCTCGGCGCCGAGACCCCTTGAAATCATCTTCCCGGTGGGAACGGGCGCCTCTGAAATACGGGCGCAGGCGTAGTAGTCACCGATGGATTCGATCATGGATGCCAAATAGCCGGCCAGCATACCGAAGACACCGGCCCACATCACGGAGCTTCCAAACTGCGGGAATCCCCATTTGAAAGGTAGCATGGGTTTTAAACTGATCAGGGGAGCTGATCCAATCAGACCGAGCTTGCCGGCCAGATTTGCTGCATTGCCATCGGGAATGAGTCCGGTAATCGTGCCGAGCAGGGACAGTATCCATCCTGTGGCAATGGCCAGGAGAACCGGAAAGAGCATGAACACTTTTGATTTAATGGAAAAAACCTGGGAATAAAGAATCAGGGCTATCAGGGTGGCCAAGGAAATGATCCAGTTGGTTGCCATCCAGGGAGCACCGATACCAAAGAGCGCCAGACCGATCATGGCGATGGTGGGGCCGATGACGATGGGGCTGATCAGTTTTCGGACCTGGCCCATGATGCCGGTATAGCCCAGAACGATTTCGACCACTGATGCGACCATGATGGCGCCGGAAACCATTTGAATTTTAACCTGCCAGAGGGGAACACCGGCTGCTGAAAATTTTTCTGCGGTGACCAGGCCGAGAATCGCGAATGTGGGTCCCAGGAAAGAGAATGTCCCACCCTGGATGACCGGCAGTTTGTTCCCGAGGGCGGACTGCTGAATCAGCGTACACAAGCCCGAAGTAAAAAAGATGGTTGAGATTAACAATGCCAGTTCTTCGGGAGGAAGACCCATGGCGCCGCCAACAATGAACGGGATGAGAACGGTCGCTCCGAACATGGTCAAGTACTGCTGGATGCCTAACAGTATGGCAAGGCCCCATTTGGGTTTGCTGCCAATGGGATAAACAATCCAATGTTTATGCTCACTTTTTTCTTCATTCATGGTACTTGCCCCTCCTTCCTGTTTGGCCTTTTGACTGGGCCGGTTAATAAAGTTTGGTACACGCCTTAACCGAATGAGCAGTTATCTCCCTGAACCCCGTTACCCTGCTCTATTACGGCAACTGTTTGCAGATATCGGTGTACATTTCAGGTCTTCTGTCCCGAAAAAACTGCCAACCGTCCCTGACTTCGCGGATCACCTCTAGATCAAGATCTGCGATAACCACCTCATCCTTATCTTCACTGCCTTTTACCAGCATTTCGCCACGCGGATCGACAAAATAGCTGGAACCGTAAAAACGACCAAATTCCCAGGGTTTTTCGACGCCAATCCGGTTGTTTGCACCGATAAAGACACCGTTGGCCACGGCCTGGGCCGGCTGTTCAAGTTCCCAGAGATACTGGGATTTTCCAGCCGTTGTTGCCGATGGGTTGAAAAGGATTTCGGCGCCGTTGAGGGCCAACACCCGGGCACATTCGGGAAAGTGCCTGTCATAGCAGATGAAGATACCGATCTTGGCATAGGCGGTCTGGAATACCGGGAAACCGAGATTGCCCGGCTTAAAATAGAATTTCTCCCAGAAGCCGGGCCAGGTGTGAGGAATTTGAATTTTCCGGAACTTGCCCAGGTATTTACCGTCGGCGTCGACAACCGCAGCCGTGTTGTAATAAACACCGGCAATGGCTTGCTCGTAAACCGGGATGACCATCACCATGTTGTATTTCTTGGCGTATTCAGCCAGTTTTTCGGTGGTGGGGCCGGGGACGGTCTCGGCAGTGGCGTACCACTTGGTGTCCTGCTCACAGCAGAAATAGGGTCCGTAGAATATTTCCTGCAGGCAGAGAATATTGACGCCTTTTTCGCCTGCCTCTTGGATGAGGGGGATATGTTTTTCGATCATGGCTTGCTTTATTTCGGAAGGCGTTCCATCGTGTTTGGGATTTGAGGCTTGAATATGGGCACACTTAATAATTCTTGACATGTCGCTCTCCCCTCCTGATATCTAAACAGTGGCTTTTTTTTGGTTCAACATGTATCCTATATGAGGAATGGGCGTCAAGAGTTTTTGGTATGATTTGTATTGTAAAAGCGAGTTATTTTCTCTATATGTTTCTTTGTCGGGCGTTGTAATCTGCCCTGAGTTTGTACACAAAAGGAGGCCATGAAGTGAATTATGCAGAAAATTTCAAGCGCATGAACAAAGGCTTCGATTTCGGTCAGGCCCTTGCAGAAGCTGACCGTTGTCTACTTTGTCATGACGCACCCTGTTCCAAAGCATGCCCTGCCGACACAGACCCGGCTGGGTTCATTCGAAAATTTCGGCTTCGAAATATCACAGGGGCCATTCGAACCATCAAAAAAAATAACATTCTCGGCGGTGCCTGTGGCGTACTTTGCCCGACGGCCGAGCTGTGCGAAAAAGAGTGCAGTGCAACGGGTGTCGGTCGACCCATCGCCATCGGCAAGATTCAACGATTTCTTGTAGAGCATGCTCGGGAAATGAATTTCAGCGTGTTCGAGAAAGCAGACCCGCGGCCCGAGAAAGTGGCTGTGGTGGGATCGGGACCTGCAGGATTGAGCTGCGCCGCGGAACTGGCCAAGGATGGGTATCGCGTTACGGTTTTTGAAGCACGCAAGGAACCCGGTGGTGTGTTGCGTTATGGCGTTGTTTCGTACCGATTCGACCTGGATTTTCTGGCGGCCGAAATGGCGGATATCAAACACCTGGGAGTTGAATTCAAGTGTTCCTCTCCCATCGACAGCCAAAAAGGTGCAGAGGAACTTCTCAAGCAAGGCTATCAGGCGGTATTTCTGGCACCTGGATTATGGGACGCCGTGAGCCTGCGAGATGGGGAATCAACCATCAAGGGGCTTTACAGTTCAGTGATGTATCTGGAGGGACTGCGTGACGGAAGGTTGAAATCGTTTGTCGCGGAGATTGAAAACAAAACCGTGGCCGTCATCGGTGGCGGTTCCGTGGCTATGGACTGTGTGGAATCGGCCGCCAGGCTGGGAGCAAAGGATGTTTACCTGGTCTATCGACGCTCTTTTTCACAGATGCCGGCTGAAGAGGAAGAAAGAATCGAGGCCCTGCAAAAGGGCATCCACTTTCTGCTGCTGAACCAGCCCGTCGATTTCATCGTTGATGAAAACAAGCGCATGAAGGGTCTTAAACTCGTTCGTACGACGCTGGGCAGTCCGGACGCATCTGGCCGACGCTCACCTGTCAACATTGAGGGTTCTGAATGGGTTCTGGATGCCGACATGGTCATAGAAGCCATCGGTAACAAGGCGGATGAACGGTCACCGGCTTGGTATCCGAACGTCAAGTTGAATGAGAAACATCTGATCCAGGTGGAATCCGATACAGGCACAACGTCGGTGAAGGGTATTTTCGCGGGGGGTGACATCGTGAGAGGTCCCGCACTTGTCGTAAACGCCGTACAGGACGGGAAGCTGGCAGCCCGGGCGATCAAGGAATACCTGAAGCAATAGCGAGGGCAAGCCGCATGGCGTGCCACAAGGTTAGCGGGCGAATCCAAAAAAGACCACAATAAACGGTCATCTTGATCAGCGCTCAGGGATCAAGAAACGAACCATTTCGATTGAGATCTCAAAGCTGAAAAAAACGAAACTTCAATATATATATTGCCAACAGGAGGAACTAGCGTGGCCAGTCAATCCATAGACCTATCCATCGAGTTTTGCGGGAAAACGTTTCTGAACCCTTTTTTACTCTCTTCATCACCGGTGTCCAACAGCGCCGAGATGGTCGCTCGGTCCTTTGAGGCTGGTTGGTCCGGCGTGGTATTTAAAACGCTGAATTCGGATCGTTTGAAGATTGTCCACCCATCACCGAGAATGAACGCATTCCACTATGGTGCCAAACGGGTTGTGGGCGTTCAGAATGTGGAACAGATTTCCGATCGGCCCTTAAAGGACAATCTGGCCGATTTTCTCTATCTGAAAAAGCATTATCCGGCGCACATTTTGATATCCAGCATCATGGGGTTTTCCAACGAGGAGTGGGCCTATCTGGCCAAGGTGTCCGAGGACAACGGTGCCGACATGCTGGAGCTCAATTTTTCCTGCCCCCATATGTGCATCGAGGGGTCTGGACATCATGTGGGCAAGGCGTTTGATCTTATTGAAAAATTCACCACGACGGTCAAGGATACGGTTTCTATTCCCGTGATAGCCAAGATGACCCCCAATATAACGGATATGACAGAGCCGGCTATTTATGCTAAAAATGGCGGTGCTGACGCCATCTCCGCCATCAACACGGTGAGCGGCATTTCAGAAGTGGGTCTTAAAGATCTGGTTCCCAAGCCCAACATCTTCGGAATAGGGGCTGTCAGCGGGACATCCGGGCCGGCAATAAAACCCATCGGGCTGCATTTCATTGCCGACATGGCCAAATGTGAAGCACTTGCGCTGCCACTCTCCGGCATCGGGGGTATCGAGACCTGGATCGATGCCCTGGAATACATCTTGCTGGGTGCATCGACGATACAAGTGACCACCGGCATCATGCACTACGGCTATCGAATCGTGGAAGACATGATCGAAGGGTTGACGGATTTTATGCGTCAAAGCGGCATAACAACGCTCAGCAATCTGGTGGGGAAGGCGCTGCCAAATTTGAAAACCACCAATCACTTCGATCTGGACCGCCAGGGTGTTACCCAATACGACCTCGACAAATGCATTGGGTGCGGTCAGTGTTATATCGTATGTAAGGATGCCGCCGGCCAGGCCCTGGAGTGGGATGCCAAAGAACGCAGGCCGAAACTGATAGAGAACAAGTGTTTGAGCTGCATGCTGTGCAGTTTTGTTTGCCCCGTGCCCGGGTTGATCTCCTACAAGGAGATGCCCGCAACCTGGCGTCGTGATGAGACCCAGATAATGGATACAAACCTGGAGAATGAGGTTAAGTTTGAAGCATTTACCGAGGAGGGACCCAATGAGTGTACTTATTAAAGGTGGAACGATTGTCACCTCGACCGGGCGTTATCTTGCGGACGTGTATACCGAAGACGACAAGATCAAGACCATTGCAAAGAAACTCGATGTTAAAGCGGACGAAACCATCGATGCCAAGGGGAAATATGTGCTGCCCGGGGCCATCGACCCGCATACGCACATTTCCATGCCATTTATGGGGACGAGTGCGCAGGACGACTACGAAACCGGCACTGTTTCCGCCGCCTGCGGTGGCGTTACCACCTTGATCGATTTTGACCTGCAGCAAAAAGGGGAATCCTTGCTGGAGGCCATCGAGAGGAAAAAATCGTGGGCCCAAGGAAAGGTGGCGGTGGATTACTCATTACATCCCGCCGTCATGGACCCGAGACCGGAGGTTATCGAGGAGGTCAAAAAAGCAATTCTGGATTACGGCACACCCAGCTTTAAGATATTCATGGTATATGATTTCAGGGTGGATGATGCCACCATGATCAAACTCCTGCAGGAGACGAAAAAATATGGCGGACTGGTGCAAGTCCACGCCGAGAATGTCTACATCATTCAGCACATGAACGAAGTGCTTGAAAGAGAGGGAAAGCTGACACCTTACTACCATGCCGTCAGCCGGCCCAATATTGCCGAAGAAGAGGCAATTTCCAGGGCCGCCAAAATGGTGGAACTGACCGGTTCACGGATCTATATTGTTCATCTTTCTTCCAAGGAAGGCCTTTTCAAGGTCAAAGAAGCCAGAGACCATGGCATCGATGTGTTTGCAGAGACGTGTCCCCAGTATTTGCTTTTGAATGAAGATCGCTACAAGGAGGCCGATTTCAACGGCGCCAAGTACGTCATGTCGCCGCCTTTGAGAACAAAAGAAAGCAGCGAGGCCTTGTGGGGGGGACTGAAGGGCGGCGATCTCCAGGTGGTTGCAACAGATCATTGTCCGTTCGACTTTCACGGTAAGAAGGACATGTTCGGAAAGGACGACTATAAAAAAATTCCCAATGGTGCGCCAGGAATCGAGACGCTTCTCATGCTGATGCATACGGAGGGTGTGGTTAAGGGACGCATCAGTCTCGAACGGATGGTGGATGTTCTTTCGACGGGAACTGCCCGAATGTTTGGGTTAAAGGACAAGGGTGAAATCATCGTGGGCAAGGATGCCGATATCGTTGTTTTCGATCCGCATCAGAAATTTACGATTACCCAGCAAAAACTGCATATGAATGTCGATTACACACCTTATGAAGGCATGGAAATGACCGGTATGCCGTATGTTGTATATTCCCGAGGCAAGCGGGTTGCAGAATGGAACGGCGAGCAGGTGGCTTTTGTTGGCGATATCGGCAGGGGTCGATTCGTCAAACGGGAACCATTTGAGGGGTTTTAATTTTGGCACGCATGTCCTGTGACAACAGACTGAAGTGTTTCACAAACACCGAACCCATGAAAGGTCGCTATGACAGATGAAATCTACACCAATGCTCAGGACGACACGCACCCCCGCATCAAAGAGCTGAGCGAGCTTCTGGATGCAGTACATCAGTTGAGCGATACCCGGTGTTCAAGAGAACTGTATGAGACCTTTGCTGATATTGTCAGTAGAAAGTTGGGTGTCAACGCCATCGCTGTTTTCAATTTCAACCAGGAGATCGACAGCTTTAACCTTGTTTACAACCAGGGATTCAGAATCTGGAAAAATGAGCTGAAAAGCGGAGATGACTTTTTGTCCCGGTTGCGCCCAAGCGGTTTTCAGCCCATGGAAGCCCTCGACGATATCCCCGAAATTAAGTCATTTTTCAGAGAAGAAAACCCCAAAAGCCTGAAATCGGTCACCTGGGCTTTGCTGAATATGAAGGAGCATGCCGTCGGTCTGATGGCGTTGAACAAATCTTTGCACGAAATTTCAAAAAACGAATATTATCTAGACTTTTTAAGACGGATTTGCCTGCATGCGGCCGTCTCGATCAACAGTTGTCTCCTTCTCGAAAGGCACACAAAAGAAAAAGAGGACCTGGACAAGACCCTTAATAATCTATCTCTGCTTTATAATATCGGGCGGGCCATGACCTATATCAGTGACCTCAAGAGCCTTTTGAAATACATATTGAATCGGGCTATCGAGGTGACCGTCGCCGAGAAGGGTTCCATCATGCTTCATGACCCGGATACGAACCAGTTGAGCGTTCGCGTGCTGGCAGGGCTGAAAGACAAAGAGTACCAGCGCAAAGTCAACAACAATGAAATCAAGTGCAAAACGTTCAAACCGGGGGAAGGTGTTGCCGGGACAGTGTTCCAAACAGGGGAACCGATCTTCATCAACGAGACCGCCGAAGACAAAAAGTTTATCGGGGGCAGTACGTCATTTGCAAACTCCATTGCCTGTATTCCAATGAAAGTCTACGAGGACATCATCGGTGTTATCAATGTCACCAACAAGAAGACGGACGACGGTTTTTCTGATGAGGATATCGAGATGCTGGGTGCGGTGGCAGATCAGGCGGCGATTTCCATCAGCAAGGCCCAACTGTGGGAAATGGCCATCAACGACTCCTTGACCGGTCTGCACGTGCGGCGCTATTTCATCGCCAAGCTTCAGGATGAAATTCACCGCACCCAACGCTATAAAAAAAGTTTGTCAGTGGTCATGGGAGATCTTGATGAATTCAAATTTATCAATGATACCTACGGGCATACTGCCGGTGACAAAGTGCTCAAAGCCGTTGGATCCTATTTACAGAATAGCGTTCGGGACGTGGACAGTGTCGGTCGATACGGCGGTGAAGAATTTATCATGTTCCTGCCGGAAACCGTCAAGGAGGCCGCCTTTATTCTGGCTGATCGTATTCGAAAAGGGGTTTCCGAAGTCAAGGTTGGCAATTTGCCGCCGGTGACCATCAGCCTGGGGATTTCAACGTTTCCCGATGATGGAAAGAACATCGATGACTTGCTGCAGCGGGCAGATGCTGCATTGTATGCGGCCAAGGAAAACGGGCGCAATCAGGTGGTGGTGTACTCTGAAGAAATTCCCGTTCCCGAAAATAGGGATGTTTAACCATATGTACACACATGCCATCGTGAGAAAGCCCGCCCCCAACTTCAGTCGGGGCTTGACAACCTCACTTCTGGGGAAGCCCAGCTACGAACTGATTCAGAAGCAGCACGACGCCTATGTGGAGACGCTTTGGGAAATGGGTCTCGAGGTGCTGACCTTGGATCCTCTGCCAGATTTTCCGGATGCCTATTTTGTGGAAGACACTGCCGTGGTGACACCGGAAGTTGCCGTGATGACCATTCCGGGAGCGGCCTCCAGGCAGGGGGAGCAATCGAGTGTCGAACCGGTCTTGTCGCAGTTTCGAAAGATCGAGAATATTCAGGCGCCCGGTACTGTGGACGGCGGTGACATTTGTATGGCGGGAGACCATTTCTTTATTGGCATATCAGACCGCACCAATAGCGAGGGTGCCCGCCAACTCGGCGCCATCCTCGAATCGCATGGCTACCCTTGGGATAGCGTGCCCGTAGGGGCGGGGTTGCACCTGAAGTCGAGCATCAATTATGTGGGCAAAAATACACTTCTTTTAACAGCGCCTTTCCAGAATCTGGATTTCTTTGCCAGCTATGCCAAGATCGTCCTGGACGAAACAGAGACTTACGCTGCCAACACCCTGTGGGTTAACGATTCCCTGATCATGCCCAAGGGATTCCCGGCCACCCGGAAACAACTGTCTACCCTGAAGTTGCCCATTGTCGAACTGGATGTGAGCGAGGTGGCCAAAATGGATGGGGGCTTGACCTGTCTTTCTCTCCGGTTTTAATTCAGATCGCATCTACTTGCGCGCTTTGGATCCGGCCTTCTTAATTGCCTCCAGGTGCAGTTTAATAATGGGAGAGGCCTCGGGTGGGTGCCATTTCGTGTCTCTGGGGTCTTGGTGCCAGGTATATGGCAGGTGAACCACTTCACCTGGAATCGTTGCAGCGCTCAGTACCGACAAGGTTTCCAGGAGCACACGTCGCTGTCCCTCTGTATCGTTCACATCACCGACAACCCGCCCGTATGGAAATTCAATAGCCGCAATTCGCGGTATTCCGATTTCTCTGTTAAATTCGGGTGTCATGGTGAGAAGGATGGTGGAAATATCGTTTTGTTCTAAAAATCGCGCAACCAGTCCCACGGACCGGCAGCACAATGGTCAAGCCGGGGTCAGGAAAACGGCTTCCACCCCTTCGGATTTCATGTCCAACACCACTTTCGGCATGGTCTCTTCCAGCAGGATCGTTGGGTCTGTTTGATATCCATAATAGGAATAAGATGTGGGTGCCAACGCGCCGATAACACCATCGGCTTCGAATTCCCGAAACCTTCCCAGCGGCAGGGTCACGTTAAGGTCCTGTTTGATATAATCCGTGTTGATATGCAGATGGTTGACATGGATGTCCGCTTGGGTGACTGATTTGGGTATTTTCCGGTATGAGGGATCTCCCCAGGTGGGTTCCTCTTTTTCGCGTTGCATGTCGAAGTCAGGGTCCGTGTTCACGTTGATGCCGGCAGAGGTCATTAATGCAAAAATGGTTTCGGAGATCGGCTTTTTTAAGGGTGTCCAGGGAATGTCACCTTCAAAATCCTTGTCAGGTATGGTTTGGCCAATCCAGGCGCTGAGTGACGGCGGCATGAAATAGAATCCATTTATTTTTTTACTTGATGAGGTCATGTTTTTCTCCAAATCCATATGGCGCGTTTTTATCTTGCAGAAAGTGTACCCGGCAACGACCCAATATGTCAATACCATGTAATATCTTCCACTGCATAGGAGAGACGGATCTTTTGGCCTGGGTAGAGGGTGTGTTGGCGTGCTTTTTCCGGTGACAACTTGGCGGTAATTAACTGATTCGCCACCTGAGCGATGATGACGATTTCCTGGGTCTGTTTTTCCAGGACCAGCCTCGTGACAATGCCTTCGATGGTACAAAGCGCTTTTTCTGTAACCAGCAGCATGCTTTTCGGATTGATGATGGCAATGGCATCTTCGGACGGCGGGTTGGGAACTACCAAAAATTGACCGTCCTGGAGCGCTTTAACCCATCTGCCGGGTGTTGCTTCAGACCAGGGGCCGAAAATAAAATTCTGGCGACCGGCACCAAAAAGACGTCCCCGGAACAAATGAACGACATGCTCACAGATATCATACAACCACTCCCAGTCATGGCTGGCAATGATCAGCGTCGTTCCCCAATTGTTTCGGGCCATCAAGGCCGTGTCCCTGATTATCTGGGCACTGGCGGCATCGATGCTGGCCGTGGGTTCGTCCAGCAGAAGCACTTCCGGTTTTAAAATCAGGCGTGCGGCCAGGGCCACGCGCTGTGCTTCGCCGCCGGAGAGTTCGTACCATTTGCGATGTGAAAACGCATTGGCGGACAATCCCACCAGAGACAGGGCATCATCCACACGTCTTGGGAGGTCGTGGGTGTCTTTTCGAAGCTCGAGCCCGTAGGATACGTTTTTGAAAACCGACCGTTTCATGAGATATGGCTCCTGGGTCAGGAGGGTGACCTGAAACCTGATTTTTTCTACAAAGGGTTCAGCGGGTTCGCCTTTGAAACGGATGTCGCCCTTTGTGGGCTTGTCGATGAATGCCAGCATTTTCAACAAGGTGCTTTTGCCACTGCCGTTGGGACCGATGATACCGGTGATGGTATCCGGCTGGATCGAAAAATTGTCGATATCCAGGGCTGGGCGACCGTTGTAATGGTGACGAAGATGATTTATTTGATAGAGAGCTTGCACCGTTAACTCAATGTTAATTTATGGATGTATCGTTAAACGCAACAAACGCAATGAACCTTATCTCCTATTCACCAGCGCTACCGACAGGTTCACCCCAAAGGCGATCATCAAGAGGACCAGCCCCAGCGCGATTCCCATGCCAAAGAGTCCCTTGTTGGTTTCCAGGGCAATGGCTGTGGTGATGGTCCGTGTGTGCCACTTGATATTACCCCCCACCATCATGGAGATGCCCACCTCCGTCATGACCCTGCCGAATGCTGTCAATGCTGCTGCTGTAATGCTGAAGCGAACCTCCCAGAGGCTGCTGAGGAGAAGTTGTCTTCGGTCGGCACCCAGTGAAATGAGGGTTGTCCTCAGGTGGCGGTCCATGCTTTCGACGGTTGCCGCCGTCAAGGCAATGACAATGGGCAGTGCCAGTATGGTCTGACCGATGGCAATGCCCGGTAGTGTAAATAAGAGGCCCATGTGTCCCAGGGGGCCCCGGTTGGAGAGGAACGCATAGACAACGAGGCCGATGAAAACCGTCGGCAGTGCCAAGGCCGTATCCACCAGAAGGCGTAATGGCCGTTTGCCTTTAAATTCAAAGTAGCCGAGTACGAACCCCAAGGGGATGCCGACCAACAAACTCGTCGCCATTGAATAGCTTGTCACACGAACGGTTACGAAGATGGCGGAATAGGTTTGTGCATCTCCGCTGAATATAAGTTGAAAGGCCTGAATAAACCCTGTGAAGATGTAATCCATATAAATTCGTTCCACGAATTTATGAAACGCGGCTGCGCCGCTTATATTAGGTTATGGGGTTCATTGTGTTGCTTTTGGACGTTGGTATAGAGCCTTCAGCTCGTTTCTGTTTTATCAACCCAATGAACCCAAGAAACGCAACAAACTCAATGAACCCTATCCCCCTCGAACCCTTCATTTAGCATTGGGCGTGAACAGCTGTTGTCCCAACAGTTTGAAATCCTTGATGAGCTGCTGAGCCTCGGCCCCGGCCATCCAGTCGCTGAATGCCATGGCAAGGTCGAACTTTGCCTTGGGACAGTTGCCGGTGTCGATGGCGATGGCACTGTACTGGTTGAGAAGAATGCTATCGCCCTCCACCATGACCTTTAGGACAGGATTGCCGCCACTGTTGTGGCCGTATTTGATATAAGTCCCCCGGTCCGTCATGGTGTAGCCGTTGCGCTGCTCTGCGATTTGAATGGTTGCCAGCATTCCCTGACCGGTCTGGATGTACCAAGGATCTTTGTCCGGCACGGAGATTGCGGCATTTTCCCAGAGAAGGAGCTCCTTTTTGTTGGTACCTGAATTGTCTCCCCTACTGACAAAGAGCGCTTTTGTCGATCGAACGACCCTCATGGCGTTGTCAATGGATAGACCTTTGATTCCGGCAGGATCGGACACAGGCCCGATGATAACAAAATCGTTGTACATCAGTTCCCGTCGTCTGGTGCCGAATCCGGCATCCACAAATGCCTTTTCAGCAGCCGGTGCGTGAACCAGCAGGACATCCACATCACAGTTTTCACCCATTTTCAGAGCCTTGCCGGTTCCGACGGCGGTCCAACGCAAATCAATACCCGTGGCTTTTGTAAAGGCCGGTGCCAGATAATCGAGCAATCCGGTATTGTCCGTACTGGTGGTGGTCGCCATCATCAGTACCTTGTCTACTCCCAAAGAAACACCACTGAATATGCCCACCAACAAACAACTGATCAGTCCTGCCAGCAACATCCTTTTCATTTACTATCCCCTTTCTTTCTTAATTGGATTTTTACATGAAACATCAAACCGGTGGCTTCTTCACAAGAGCGACACCGTTGCAGCCAATAAATTCGTGAACCAAATTTATTGGGAGAATCTCATTTTCCCCCGCTCGCTGATATCGTAACCATCAAGACTTTGGGCAATCTTGAGGAATGCCTCTTCATGCAGGAGTGCTTGAAAATACTGCACACCCTGCTCAAAAAAACGTTCCCTGGCTATCAACAGGTCATAGCGTTCCCATCGCAGGGGCATGAAGCCAAGCCCCAGAAGCGACGCAACCGGCCGGATACCTGGACCAGCATCGGCACTTCCTGACAATATCGCGAGGCCGATATCCATGTGCCGGTTTACGATATGGTGGTAACCGTCGATTTTGTCGCCCGTTAGGCCGGCGGTTTTCAGTTCCTTGTCAAAAAGAAGGCGGGTGCCTGTCCCCAGACTCCGATTGACGATTCGAATGTCCTTTTTCCCTAAATCGGCTACGCTTTTTATATCTTTGGGATTATCTCTCCCCAAAAGAATTCCCTGCTCGCGCTTGCAAAAATTGACCACTGCAGGCATTTTATTGAGTTCTTCAGATGCGAAGGAAAAATTATATTCATTTTCGTTGTCTTGTAGCAGGTGACTTGACGCAATGTGACACATCTCCCTTTTCAGCGCCCTTAACCCGCCCATACTGCCCAGGTTTCCGAAAACGGCCAGGTGATCCGGGTACCGGGTGTTGAACAGGGATATGATTTTGTCCAGAAGCAGATCGTTGCTGCCGGCGATGATGAGCAGCCCCTGATAAGGCGGCAGCCGGTTTTCTGTCTCGGGATAATTTTGGGTGTTCGTTTCGATCCACTGTTCCACGAGATGTCTCGGAAACAACCATTTGCCGGTCACCTTGGTGGCAGGCAGCCCTTTTTCGGACACGAGGGTATATACCATCTTCTCGTTGACGTTGAGAAAGGCGGAAACTTGCTTGGTGGTCATCAGGTCTTTCATGAATTGCAAATCCTTTCCATTGAAACAGGGTCGTGCAACAAAGGCTTGTCGGTCATCTCTTGGTGAGCGTTCATTACCAGCACATCCAGCCATTATATTTAAAGTTATTTTTCGTCAATAAATTTATTTATTGTTGAAAAATAATTCTTCTAAATAACCAATATTAACCATAAACAACATTAATGACATTATCAACACAGGGAGACTGTATTGCTGGAAAAGGACAATATGTCGATCTGTTGGGTTTCCAATTTTTACGTTGTCATAACTATTTTCGAATGCTATGCACATTGCGACTGCATTCGAGCCTTTCACCAGATATCCGGGGTAAGCAAATAAGGGAAATATGTCGGCTGAATACGTGATTCTTATTATCGGTTTTGTATTTGGTTTTTACATGGCCTGGAACATCGGCGCCAATGATGTTGCCAATTCCATGGCATCGGCTGTGGGCGCCAAGGCCATCACCATCCGTCAGGCTGTATTCATTGCGGGTATTCTGAATATTGTGGGCGCAACCTTTATCGGTTCTCATGTCACCAACACCATTCGCAAAGGGATCGTTTCCACCGACGTGATGGCAGACCCCCATATCGCTTTGGCCGGTGCTCTCGCAGCGCTCCTGGCCGCCGCGTTATGGGTCAGTTTTGCCACCTGGCGCTCTCTGCCCGTTTCGACGACCCACTCCATCGTCGGGGCCATGATCGGCTTTGGTGTCATGGCAGGGGGACTTTCCGTGATCAATTGGGGGAAGCTGGGAGCGGTCGTTCTGAGCTGGGTCATATCACCTGTTTTCAGCCTCGTTATCGCCTTTGTCATGTTCAAGGTGATTGTCAGGGTTATCCTTTCAAAAGATGCCGTATTTGATCGATCCATACAGTACTCGCCCTATTTTATTGGTCTCGCCATCTTTGTGGTGGTGCTTTCGTTTCTCTTTAAAACGCCCCTCGGCAGCAAACTTTCCATATCCATGCCCATGTCCTTGGTCGTCGCGTTTGGTTTGGCCGTTGTTTTGGGGTATTTGGGGAAGATATTATTAAAAAAATTTCTTAGGGATACCGAAGGCAACGGCGCCGAAATGGTTTTTCGAAGGATTCAAATCGGCACATCCTGTTATGTGGCTCTGGCACAGGGTGCCAATGATGTGGCAAATGCCATCGGTCCCCTGGCCGTGATTTACTTTCTGGTCAAGACGGGTACCGTCGGTGCCAAGGTCCCGGTACCGATTTTCCTGTTATTGTTCGGTGGTGTCGGCATTGCCTTGGGCATCGGCATGGCTGGGAATCGGGTGATGACGACCATCGGAACCAAGATTACCACGCTGACCAACACCCGCGGGTTTTCGGTTGATTTTGCGGCAGCCACGACCGTTTTGTTGGCCTCGAAGATGGGTTTGCCCGTTTCTACGACCCATGCAGCCGTGGGTGGGGTTATGGGTGTCGGTTTTGCGCGCGGGCTCGAGGCCATTAACTTCAGAATCATCTTTCAGATCATGATATACTGGGTTCTGACGGTGCCGGCGTCAGCCATAACCAGTATGATCATTTATAAAATTATCCGGATCTTTTATTAAAGGAGAGGGGCCATGAGAATACCTTTCTTGTCCATGTTCATGACGTCACCGTTTGAGGGATTGCAGGAACATGCAGAAGTTGTAAAAGACTGTGCATGGGTGTTTCAGGAAGCAGTGGAATGCCATATTTCCTATAAATGTTCCCGTTTCGACTCCCTCCGGGGAGATATTATCGAGATGGAGAGGGAGGCCGATGCCATCAAACGCAGAATTCGGGGACATATTCCCAAAGGGACGCTCATGCCGGTGGATAAGTTTCAGCTGTTTCGATATTTAAGAGAACAGGACAGCGTATTGGATTCGGTGGAGGATGCCCTGGATTGGCTCGCCCTCAGACCTGATGAAATGATTCCAAAGGATGTGCACCAAGATATTTTCAGTCTGGTGGATATGGTGGTGGATCCCATCGATGAACTGAGCAGCATGGTGACGGAAGCCAGAAAATATTTTAATAATTATAAAGAAAAACAACGTGTCGTTGTCAAGGACATCATTCGGACCCTGCGACTCCAAGAGCGGGAAGCCGACCAAGTGGAACACCGGATAAAGACAAAGATATTCAACATGGATGTCGAACCCCTTACTGTTTATCATGTCGTCCGATTGGCAGAAATCATCGGTGCCATCGCAGATCATGCTGAAAATGCCGGTGACATGATGCGGGCGATGGTGGCAAAATAGCCCGTATGTTTCACGAACCTGATCGGCTCAGGCGCTGTGTTATCAGGAGCTTGCAGTAGCAAAGGACGCCTGTGCTCCTCTGAGTGCCTTGTCAATGATCCCGCCAGGGCCGTGATATATTCGGGCTAAAAGCAACCCAACCGACCCAACCAACCCATCAACGCACCAGGCCGGCATCCTTGAGAAATCCTTGCACCTCTTCCCAAAACCGAGACCAATCCGGTGGGCAGTCGTTGTGACCGCATTCATACGAGAGGAGCCGGGCGTTCGGGGATGCCTGGTAAAGGGACTTTCCGTGGGCATAAGCAATGACCTCATCATATTTTCCGTGCAGGATTAATAGCGGGCCTTTGAATTCGCGTACAACGGACAGATTGTCAAAGGGATCACGCACCAGAAATGCGGGAACGAGATACCTTGATGCAAATGAACGGACACTCGTGAAGGTGGACATCAATATGACCGCTGCAGCCTGACGATGTTGCAACAAAGAACAGACGGCACCGCCCCCCAGGGATCGCCCGTACAAAATAATCCTCGATGCATCGACATCTTTTCGGTGGGCCATCAGGTCATAGGCGGTCACGAAAGTTTCGGTGATACCTGCTTGTGACGGCATTCCTTCAGATCGACCATAACCTGGAAACTCCACCAGCAAAACCCCGATACCCCAGTGTGTAAATTGAAGCATTTCCTGGGCACAGTCGTCGATACGTTCTGCATTCCCATGGGCAAATATCACCAGCGGGGCAGGCTGATTGTCAGGTCGCCGGTTCGGTGACAAAAACCACGCTTCCACCTTTCCAAAACGCGTTTGAATCCAGATGGTTTCCAGGGAAGGTATTTTGCGTTGCCCTTCCCCGGCCGTCGGCGGCATCATGTAGCGGGGAAACAGCAGCTGTCTTTGGGCCACAAAAAGAAGCAGGCAATACCCGGCATACAACACCACAGACCAGACGACCACCTTCAAGATGGTATGCGTTAGGTCTGAATGAATGAAATTCATGGTCAAGACAACACCTGGCTGCAAGATTGCTGCTATGAACCGCAACAGCGAGCGCATTCCCCGTGGGTTCTGCCGTGCGGCAGTGCTTCGCATGCCGCGGGGTTAGCGAGCGAATCTAAATTAGACAGAATTCCTTACGGTCGAAGATTCCTCGCAGCTTGCTGCGAGGTTCTTCAATAACGAAGATCGCTCATGCTCAATGATTTTGACATTGTGTAACAATGCCGCTATTATACACAACAATAAAAGACCCGCAAGCAGAGATACCATTGATAATGACTTCCGGGTTGACACCGGAAGACTTTGCCTATAGCGGTTGAGAACTGAACATTTCCAAATGTATAGTGTGCAACTTAGGGTGAATGATTATGTCCGTGACGAGGCAAGGTATCAAAAAAAGCCTGCTGCTCATAATTCTTTTAGGATCTGTCATTCTGGCGGCTGCCGGGTATTCAGACCGCCTGGTAAGCGTTGTCGGCATGGGAAGAATCTCCGATACCAACCGTGCCTATCTGAATGACGCCTTTGACCGGAGTCTGAACGGTTTTCTGGTGTTGTCGGGTATCAAGAGCGGACTGGCCATCATTGAAGGTTCCGAGGTGGGTATCGGGTTCAATCTGGAAATCGGTGATATCGTACAGGCGGTATACGATTATGTAGATGTGGCCTGGAAAACAGCATTGGCCGGCGGGACAATCCTGCTGCTGACCCGCTTCTGTCTGGAGGCAGTGGCTTTGATCGACCATTGGTGTTTGGCGGGCATGCTGTTGGGCATCGGGGTCTTTCTGGTTTTCAGTTGGTTTTTGGCAGATCATCGACGTTCGATCCGAATCGTTCGTGAATCGACCATTTTTCTGGTTGTCTTGACCGTGATTTTATATGTAATCCTCCCCATTTCCATATCCGGCGCCTCGTTTTTATCGAAAAAAATCACCCAGCCCATCATCGAGGAGACCCAGACGGGCTTCCAAGAAATCCACCAAGAATTTTCGCCTGGTTATCTGAGCAAGAGCTTTTTGCCGGAAGATGTCAAGGAGGGATCACTCTTCCCGGGTTTTGATTTCAAGGCAAAATACGAAAACACCAAGGAACGCATTCAATTCATCGGTGAATTTTTCAAGGACAGGACCCACCACATGGCGGTTTTGACGTTGAAGCTGGTGGCCGGGTACGTCTTTGACTGTATTATTTTCCCCTTGACTTTTTTCGTGGTGCTGTATCTGTTTACCAAGACGCTGGTTACTTTTTTCAGCCGGGTCTATATCTTTGAAAACTGATCGAAGGCCTTGAAGCAAGGAACCGACACAGAAATTGGGCCAAAAAACTTTTCTTAAACGACTTCTGGTGACATGGAGTGATATTGATGAAAACCATAGGCTTGCTGGGGGGCATGAGCTGGGAATCCTCCTTGGCGTATTACCGGACCATCAACCGGCTGGTAAGTAAACGACTGGGAGGACTGCATTCTGCCAAATGCTTGATGTATTCGGTGGATTTCCATGAAATCGAAATGCTCCAGAACCGGGGGCTATGGGATGAAGCCGGAGAGATTCTGGGAGCGGCCGCGAAAGCGCTTCAAAAGGGTGGAGCGGATTTTCTCCTGATATGCACCAATACCATGCACAAGGTGGCCCCGGTCGTCCAGCAGCAGATCAGTATTCCCCTGCTCCACATCGCCGATGCCACGGCCAAAAGCGTTCAGTCAAAGGGTATTCGAAAAATTGGCTTGCTGGGGACACGTTTTACCATGCAAGAGGATTTCTATCGGGGTAAACTGGTTAAGGATCACGGGCTTGAAGTGCTGACGCCCGATGATGCGGATATGGATATGGTTCACGAGGTAATCTTTAAAGAGCTGTGTCTGGGTCTGATCAAGGATGCCTCAAGGGACAAATATCTGGCGGTCATCAACCGTCTAAAAACCGCCGGCGCCCAAGGGGTGATTCTGGGATGTACCGAGATCGGTCTTCTCGTGAAAGATCAGGACAGCCCCGTACCCTTGTTCGACACCACCGTTATTCATGCTGAAGCGGCGGTCGAATACGCCCTGGCGCTCTAGCCCGAACATGTCATGAAATGTCCGGATTCGTCTGTTTCGTACACCTTTTCAATGCCCAGTTCTTTCATTTTTGCGGGTGTGGGGGCGCCAGTGGTCAACTCCCATCCCACCGCGTTGAAAAATTCTTCCCTGAGGTGTTTCATATTGATGCTGACGCCTTTCAAGGGGCCACTGGCAAGGGGAATCTCACCGACGGCTCGACCTGTCAACACATGGTCCTCGGGCTTGATGCCTTCGCGAGCGTTGAAGGCCTTGCGCAGGTTCAAAATACGTTCGCCGGTCTTGAAGTAGGCATCCGCGGACAGGTCCCACCCGGTTACGGCATTGAAATACTCTACCAGCGGCAGCCGGCTGGTCATGGCGCCGAACATACACATGCCGGCGCAATTGAGCAACTGCATGTAGAAAGATCCTGCGGCATACTGACGGATCTTCTTGGCCGTTTTACCCTTTGAATTCTTAATCATTCGTCGGGCGGCCGGAAAACTGTTTTTGATACCGAACAATCCGGCATAAAGATAGCAGGAAATGGTGTGGCGCCCAGGGGTGGGTTCACATTCATAAGCGATGGCAAAGCCGGGGTCGAGTCTGGAATCGTGCATGGGTAGCTCCTGCCCTCCGGCGTGGACCGCATATTGATCCGAGCCCTTGCCGATTTTTTTGGCAGCTATTTTGACACCGTCTGCAAGAATGTCTCCGATGCCTTGGCGGTCGATGATCTTTTCGAGCAAGGCCACAAGCACCTCCGGTTTTCCCCATCCCAGCGTCAATCCGTCGGTGTCGGTCGTATCGATCAGGCCATTTTCAAAACATTCGATGGCAAATGCCATGACACCACCAGCGGAAATGGTGTCGATACCGGCACGATTACACATCTCGTTCAGTTCGATAATGGTGTCCAGGTCGTCGTTCAGGAGCAGACCACCAAAAGCGCCCAGGGTCTCATATTCGGGCTTATGGCCTTGGGTACCTTCATAACGGCCCTTTTTAATGTCAACAATTCCCCCGCATCCCAGGGGGCAGGACTGACAGGCATATTTTCGTTTCTGGTGCTTTAAGACGTTTTGGTCCGAATTCCTGGCGGCGCTCTCATAGGAATAATCGCTGATACCCACGCCGCTCCAGTTTTTTATGGGCATGTCGCCGGTCATGGCAGAATAGACGGTCATACCCGGCGTTCCGTAACGCTTGAAGAGCTCCCGCATGGTGGACGGCTGGGTCTGGATCGATATGCCTGTGTGGGCGATGAGTTTACTGAGCGTGTGCATATAGCGAACCGTGAGCCTGTCGGATAGTTTGGATTTATTGTATGCCTCCAGAAAGGTATGGTTGATGACCTTGAGATCATCGGGTCGTGCAACAGGGATCTTGGCCTGTCCGTGGAATGCAACGGCTTTCAGGTTTTTGGCACCCATGACGGCGCCAAGACCGGATCTTGCCGCAATTCTACCACGGTCGGTAGCTATGCCGGATATACGTGAAAGGTTTTCACCGCTTTTGCCGATGGAAGCAATCTGGGTCCACTTATCCTCGATCAGATCCTTGATGCAGCGTTCGGTTTCGATGATATCCTTGCCCCACAGATTTGAAGCATCATGGAAGCTGATTCTCTGCTCCGTGATATCCACCCAGACGGGTGTTGCCGACTTTCCGGTAAAAAAAACCGCATCGTACCCGGTACGCTTTAACTCCCGGGATAAAAACCCCCCGGCATTGGCATCCCCCCATCCACCGGTCAAGGGTGATTTGCCCACGACCATGAATCGCCCGGAGAAAAAGGCCTTGGTTCCGGTTAATAGGCCGGAACAGAACCCAAGGTAGCTTTGTGGTGAAAGGGGATCGAGTCCCGGTTTCTGTCTTTCCATGATGACGGCGGCACCCAGTCCGTACCCGGATAGGTATTTGCGATAGAATGCATCCCCGGGTTCGACTATTTCCACAGCCCGCGATCCAAGATCGACAATACAGTATTTGCCCGTGTAGCCACCGGCCATATTCAGCTCCTTGCCACAAACATGATTGTTGTGTTTATTGGGTTCATTGTGTTGCCCTTTACAGACAGGTTACAGCCTTGAACACGCCGCTGCGTCATCAATCCAATGAACGATCTTCCCCTCAAACTCTCAAAACCTCTGACCTTGCGACCCAGGTTTTTCCCAGCCATGCATAATGGATTGCCTGGGCTGCGTCAACAAGAAGCTTTGTCAGGAAGACGATTCCTTGGGCGGGGTTTCCGGCAAGGATGCCCGCCGAACAATTGTTTTCCCAAACTTCTTGTCAATATGGTCGAGGGTTTTATCGACCATTTCCCAGTTTCGACGTCTGGCCGGGGTTTTGTCGAAGATGTCCATCTGAACGGGTTCGGCGGCGCTCACAAAACCGGAAGCGCCAACGCCCACCAGGCGAACTTTCCGGGTCAGGCTGTATTGATCCAGAAGCCTGACCGCTTCCTTGTAAATGGTGTTTGTGGACTGTGTCGGTGACTGGATGGTGATGCGACGTGTGACCTGTTTGAAATCGTCATGCTTCAGTTTCAAGGTTACCACCTTGGCCTTGACACCCATATTTCTAAGTTCCCTGCTGACCCGTTCTGATTGCTG
This sequence comes from uncultured delta proteobacterium, assembly GCA_963701385.1. Classification (GTDB taxonomy): domain Bacteria; phylum Desulfobacterota; class Desulfobacteria; order Desulfobacterales; family B30-G6; genus B30-G6. The sequence continues at coordinate 310,528 of CAVOZW010000007.1, read as the reverse complement.
CAAAAGTGTCTGTTTAAGGTAGTGCCTATCCAGGGTATTTTTTGCCAGGGTAAGCTCGGCGCTCACTGATTTGTGTTCCGATTCGGGGGAGACCGGTGTCGGGTCAATCCCGTTTGAAAGATCTACCAACCGATATCCAAATTTGCCCAGTCGTCTGATCAGCATTTCTTTGGGGTAATGTTTGATGTCCCCCAGAAAGCGGATGCCGATCCGGTTGAGTTGCTGGGTGCTTTTTTCCCCGATACCGGGGACTTTTTGGATCGCAAGGGCATCGATGAAATCATTCACCTGTTCGGGATCAATAAGGGTGAGTCCGTCAGGCTTGTCGAGGTCAGAGGCAATCTTGGCCAGGAAGCGCACCGGTGCAACCCCCACCGAACAGGTTAGACAGGTCTCTTTCTGAATCTCTTTCTTTATGCTGAGGGCGATTTCACGGGGAGAGCCCAGGATGCCGGTGCACCCGGCGATGTCGAGATAAGCCTCGTCGATGGACACCATTTCGACCAGCGGGGAAAATCCCCTCAGTATCGTCAGGATGTGTTGTGAAACAGCCTTGTAGCGCGACATTCGGGGCGGCACGAAGACGCCCTGGGGACATTTCTGTTTGGCCTGGAAAATGGGCATGGCGGAACGGACACCGTATTTCCTGGCCTCGTAGCTGGCAGCCGACACCACACCCCGGTTTGTGGTGCCGCCCACCATGACGCATTGACCTCTCAGGTCTGGATGGTCCAATTGTTCCACCGATGCATAGAATGCGTCCATGTCGACGTGAAGGATCATGAAAAAATACCTGAACCGCAGTAGCGAGCGCATTTCCGTTGGCTTACTGCGCGGTTCTTCAATTGATGGTTGTAATTTGTTACAAAAATGTTATTGCCTATAAAAAGGTATTGCACGAAAAAAAACGCGCCAATATCCTTATTAGAGAGCTATGATGAAAAAAATAGAAGAAGTAACCCTCCTTTACGAAATCAGTGTCGCGCTGAATGCGCACCTGGATCTAAAGAAATCCTTATATCGGGTTCTGGATATTTTGTCCAATTCTATGAATATGGTTCGTGGAACCGTCACCATATTAGATCCATTTAAAAATGAAATTACGATCGAGGTGGCCCACGGTCTTTCAAAAAGAGATGTCGAAAGCGTCCGCTATAAAATCGGGGAAGGCATCACCGGGCGGGTTTTCCAGACCGGCAAAGCGTTGACGATTCCAAAAATAAGCCAAGAACCCCTGTTTCTCAACCGGACAGCCTCTCGTAAAAAAAAATTGGACCAAGAGATGTCTTTTATTTGTGCCCCTATAAAAAAAGGAAATCAGGTTATCGGCGCCTTCAGTGTCGACAAACCATATGATGAAACCTACGATCTGAAGGAGGGAGAAAAACTCTTGTCCGTTATTGCCACCATGCTGGCGAGGCACGTGATCAACCTGGAGACGATTCGGTTGGAAAAAGACCGTCTTCGAGAAGAAAACAAGCGCCTGCGGAACGAGCTTGAAAAGAAATACCGTGTGACCGACATCATCGGCACCAGCAACAAGATGCGTGACGTTTTCCAGATGATATCCCAAGTTTCCAAGAGCAATGCCACCGTTCTGATCAGAGGGGAAAGCGGCACAGGTAAAGAACTGGTGGCCAATTCGATTCACTACAACAGCCTGAGGGTCAAAAAACCTTTTGTCAAAGTCAACTGCGTGGCGCTTCCGGACAACTTGATCGAAAGTGAGTTGTTCGGTCATGAGAAAGGCGCCTTTACCGGAGCCATCAAGCAAAAGCTCGGTAAGTTTGAGCAGGCCCACAAAGGAACGATTTTCCTGGATGAAATCGGGGCCATCGGTCTCGATGTTCAGGTGCGACTTCTGAGGGTTCTTCAGGAGAGAGAATTCGAGCGTGTCGGTGGACATCGAACCATCCAGTGCGATGTGCGGGTCATTGCCGCCACGAACAAGAATCTGGAAGAAGCGGTCGAAGATGGCAGTTTCAGAGGAGATTTGTATTATCGTCTGAACGTGTTTCCCATTTATATGCCGCCGTTGCGCGAGCGCAAGACCGATGTGTTGCTCCTGGCAGACTACTTTCTGGAAAAATATGTACGGGAGAACAACAAGGACATTAAGCGGTTTTCAACACCTGCCATTGACATGATGGTAGAATACCACTGGCCTGGTAACGTCAGAGAGCTTGAAAACTGTATCGAACGCGCTGTGTTGCTGTGCGAAGGCGGTGTTGTTCACAGCTATCATCTGCCTCCGACACTGCAAACCGGCAAGGAAACCAATACCATGCCGGCACTGTCCCTGGAAGATGCCGTGAACAAGCTCGAACGGGAGATGATCATCGATGCCCTTAAAAATATGCGCGGCAATATTTCCCTGGCCGCCGAACTTCTTCAGACAACCGTGCGCAAATTTAGCTACAAGGCCAAGCAGTGCGGGGTGGATTACCGGGATTACCGTTAAACGTGGTTTCAAAATCTCATTTACCACCCAATACCGGTGTTGTGGTCCTCCTCAAAATGCGCCCATACATTTGCGGGCAAGGGACGGGTAGATATGCTGGATTCGTTAAAACGGTTTTTTATCAATACCATTGGGCCTGATCTCCAGGATGTGCCTGAAAACAGGGAACATGATATCAGGGTGGCCACCTGTGCACTTCTGGTGGAGATTGGACGAATCGATGAGACCTTTACCGATGCGGAGCTGGAAACCGTTCTGGGGATACTCGAGGACAAATACGACCTCTCGAAAGAACATGCCGATGCGCTCATGGCAGAGGCCGAGGTAGCCTTGAGAAATAGTCTTGACCTGTGGCAGTTCGCAAAACTGATTAACGAAAATTATACCAACGAGGAAAAGATCGCGATCGTCGAGACGCTCTGGCAAGTTGTCTATGTAGACGGCAAGATGAACCAGTATGAGCACTTTCTGATGAACAAACTCAAGAACCTGTTGCGCCTGTCTCATAAACAGCTTATCGATGCCAAGCTGAAGGTTCTGCACGGGGAATAGTGTTTATTTTGGAACTTGCCAAAGCCATCAATCGACCTCCCCATTCATCGCTTGCATTCTGAACAATGAAGGTTGAGCGTTTTATCGTACCGTTGGGCATTGGTGCACTGTTAGAGGAATGGGGAATAAATCCCAAAAAAGTCTAACTGTTTATGGGTTCAGATACAAGGGCAGCTCTGGTTAACCCAATCTTTTGGGCGCCAAAAAATCGTTGTTTAAGACAAATTTAAGTTTTATGATAACGTCTTAATAAGTTGTCATGACGCATTATCATTGACCGACCTTATATTGCCTCCCCGCGTGTTTACGCTACGGCAAACCAACGGAGAAACATCCATGGATCAGCAAGAATTACTTTATGGTTACAACAGTGTTGCAATAGCTGTAACCCTTTTTGTTGTAATACTTTTGTTTAAATATTGATATCTTGATTGACTTAATGCTCGTGTTCAGATCTGTCGGGGGAAACATGTTGGAGCGCATGCTAGAGAGTTTATTGTCCCGCCTTGGGGAGTATTTCAATCTCGAAAGGCTGGGAATGCTGCTTGGGGAGCTCCTGGTCAGTGTAATCATTGCATTCATCGTCATGGCGCTTTTTTACCTGCTTTGGCGTGTGTTGAGCTGGTTCGTTGCGCCACGTCTGAAGCGCCGCCTCGACAAAACCAGTGCCGCTTTTGTTGATACCATCATAAAATTCAGCATGTTTGGCCTTGGCGTGATCGCCGCGCTTGGCGCAGCCGGCGTAAAGACGACAGCGCTATTGGGTTCATTGGGCGTGGCCGGTTTGACGATCGGGTTCGCGTTGCGTGACACGCTTTCCAATATCATTTCCGGTATCCTGGTATTTATGGATCGTCCTTTCACGATTGACGACCTGGTCGAAATCGACGGCAAGTATGGCCGGGTAGATCGGATCACGTTACGCACCACACGTATTGTAACCAACGACGGCAAGATGCTGGCGGTTCCCAATGCCGAAATTATGAATAAAACAGTGACATCTTATACGAATTTTCCGCATTTGAGATTGGATGTCGCCGTCACGGTAGCGGTCACAGAAGATCTGGACCGCGTGAGGCGGATTCTGCTTTCTCTGGTTCAAGACGATCCCGACTATTTATCCGAGCCATTGCCACGCGTGGTTGTGACCCAGCTCAACGACTACAACGTGACCATGGAACTGCAAACATGGCTAAACAATGAACGGGATCATGTGAAAAAGAGACTAGCGTTGCTGGAGTCGGCGTTCAAAGCGTTGACCGCCGCCGGGGTAGAGATGCCTTTTGAAACAATTCAGCTTGCGCCGCATAAGGTTAGCGTTGGTGGACTGGGGGGGTCTGGGGGGGTCGGGCCAGGTTAACCAACAGAATTAACATCATTTTTTATTCAATCTGCTGCCCATATTGGTTCTATATGGCACTTTTAGGGCGCATAAACAGCGATATCGCCATGGCACGCGCAAAACGACACTACATACCCGGTCAGATTTGGCACATCACCCATCGATGCCACAAAAGAGATTTTTTGCTTAAATTTGCAAAGGACCGCAGAAGGTGGTTGCATTGGCTTTTTGAAGCAAAAAATCGTTATGGTCTGGTTATTCTGGATTATGTTGTTACTTCGAACCACATCCACCTTCTTGTTGTGGATGATTCGGGTCGTGAAGTTATACCAAATTCCATTAAGCTGATTGCTGGAAGAACCGGACAGGAATTTAATCAGCGAAAGGCCCGAAAAGGTGCTTTCTGGGAGGATCGCTATCATGCCACTGCAGTTGAGGGTGGAGATCATTTGTTGCAGTGTCTTGTATATATCGATCTCAATATGGTGCGAGCAGGGGTGGTTCGGCACCCCTCTGAGTGGCCCTTCGGTGGCTACAACGAAATTCAGGAGCCAAAAAGAAAAAAGATACTGATAAATTATGGGCGGCTTAGAGGAGTTCTTGGGTTTGACACCTACGAAGCACTGAAAGCAAGTCATAAGAAGTGGGTCGAGACTTGTTTGGAAACCGGTGATAATTATCGTGATGACAAATGGACTCAAAGCATCGCTGTGGGAAATAAAGCTTTCATTGAGAAGGTGAAATCCCGAATGGGTGGATTGGCTGTGGGGAGAAAGCGTATTGATGCGGGAAAAACATATCAACTTCGCGAAGGCCAAATATCCTATAATGTCCATTTTGGAGGCAAAAAGAGTGAAATAGGGCCTAATAACAGCTATGTTTGGGATTAAAGCCTCAACAATACAATAAGTTAACTTGGCCCGACCCCAAAGAAACGACCCCAAAGAAACAGGAGCGCAGACTTGATTGAGGTCATTTTATTCGATTTGGGCGGTGTTCTGGTTGAATTGACCGGCGTACCCGTCATGCTCAAATGGACCAACCATAAATATGATGATCAACAACTTTGGGAAGCATGGCTGGGTTCTCCTGCGGTTCGTTCTTTCGAGAAAGGCGCTTCAACAGCAGAACAATTTGCAGATCAAATAATCGAGGAAATGGAGTTGCCGGTAGGAAAAAATGAATTCATCGACAGGTTTAAAAAATGGCCCAAAGGCTTGTTTCCCGGCGTCCCAAGCTTGATGGAAAGACTCAAAAGCAGGTATACCCTTGCCTGCCTCAGCAATTCCAATGCACTGCACTGGCCGATTCTCATGAAAGACATGGGGCTCGAGAAGATGTTCCACCATTGTTTTGCCTCTCATCTCATGAAAAAGCTCAAACCGGACCGCGAGTCCTTTGAATATGTCTTGCAGGGTCTTGGCCGCCAAGCCGCTTCCGTCCTTTTTCTGGATGACAACGACATCAATGTGAACGGTGCCAGAGACATCGGCATGAACGCCTTCAAGGTCGAGGGTCCCGGAGAGATCGAGCTGGTCCTTACAGAGGCCGGCGTGCTGCCGCGTCTGTCAACATTACCCCCTTCATAGACCACCGGCTCCGCCGGTGCGAATTAAAAAAGGGTGGGGCTGGAACAGCCCCACCCTTTTTTAATTTAGATGTCGTAATACAGAAAAAATTCGTGCGGATGCGGCCGCAATCTGATCGGATTGACTTCGTTTTCTGTCTTGTAGTCGATCCACATGTCAATGGCATCCTGGGTAAAAACATCTCCTTTTTTAAGGTAATCCTGGTCTGCCTTCAACGCGTCTAGCGCTTCATCCAGGGAGCCCGGAGCAGAAGGAATTTCAGCCAGCTCTTCCGGCGGGAGATTGTAGATGTTTTTGTCGAGCGGGTCTCCCGGATCGGTCTTGTTTTCGATGCCGTCGAGTGCCGCCATGAGCAGGGCCGAAAAAGCGAGGTATCCGTTGCAGGAAGGATCGGGTGTCCGGAACTCGAGGCGCTTGGCCTTGGGTGAGGACGAGTACATGGGGATCCGCACGGCAGCACTTCTGTTTCGACTGGAATACGCCAGATTGACCGGTGCTTCGAATCCCGGTACCAGACGTTTGTAGGAATTGGTCGTGGGATTCGAAAAGGCACACAGGGACCTGGCATGTGTCAAAATACCACCGATGGCCCACAGCGCTTCCTGTGATACGCCGGCATATTTGTCTCCGGCAAACAAGGGTTTACCGTCTTTCCAGAGGCTGATGTGGGTGTGCATACCAGACCCGTTGTCCTCGAATAGCGGTTTGGGCATGAAGGTCACCGTATGGTTGTTCCGGTAGGCAACATTTTTCAAAACATATTTGAACCACATGAGCTGATCCGACATCTGTAGGAGCGGTTTGAATCGCATGTCGATTTCTGACTGACCTGCCGTCGCTACCTCGTGGTGCTGTGCCTCGACTTCGATGCCAAGCCTTTCCAGTACCAGCAGCATTTCGGTCCGAAGGTCCTGGAATTTGTCCATGGGGGGAACCGGGAAATAGCCTTCCTTGTGGCGGGGCTTGTATCCGAGGTTGGGGCCTTCGTCGCGACCGGAGTTCCAGATGCCTTCGATGGAATCGATTTCATAAAAGGCCTTGTTTTTGGAAGATTCAAAGGCGATGTCGTCAAAAATAAAAAATTCGGCTTCAGGCCCGATATAGGCCACATCGCCAATACCGGTACTTTTCAGGTAGGTTTCTGCCTTCTGGGCAATATACCTGGGATCCCTGGAATAGGGCTCACGCGTTACCGGGTCGAATATGTTACAGAGCAGCACCAGGCTGGTTTCTTTGTAGAAAGGATCGATCTGTGCTGTTGTGGGGTCCGGAATCATCAGCATGTCACTGGCGTGGATGGGCTGCCAGCCGCGGATACTCGATCCGTCGAAACCGAAACCGTCTTCAAAACTCGATTCATCCAGTTCCCTGATCGGAACCGTGACATGCTGCCATAATCCCGGAAAATCCATGAACCGCAGGTCCACAACTTTTGCCCCACTCTCTTTGGCCAAGTCCAATACGTCTTTGGGTGTCATTTAAAAATACCTCCTATAGTGATTTAAAGTAGATGTTCAGGTTAGATGGCATCAACGCCTTTTTCACCGGTCCTGACACGGATGGCCTCTTCTACCGAAAAGACAAATATTTTGCCATCACCAATTTTACCGGTGTTGGCTGCGCTGCGTATCTTTTCCACGACCTGTTCCGCTATGGCTGCATCGACCACGATCTCAATCTTGATTTTGGGAATAAAATCGACAACATATTCGGCCCCACGGTAGATTTCCTTGTGGCCCTTCTGCCGTCCGTAACCCTTGACCTCTGAAATGGTCATGCCCTGAATACCGATGTCGTTGAGGGCTTCCTTGATGTCATCCAGTTTGAACGGTTTTACAATGGCTTCAATCTTTTTCATCTTTCATACTCCTTTGCTGCTGCGTTGATTTGGGCATCGTTTCTCGATTCGTTAAATGATTTTGGGCAGTCGTTGGTAAATAGCTTCCTTGATGGATAAAACCTGATCTTCAGAATCGACTTTCTGGCCGTGGACATCTCTAACGTAAAAAACATCTACAACCTGGTCGATATTTGTCGAAATTTTGGCTACCCAAATATCGAGCTCGGACTTGTATAGAGCGTCGGTTATGTAGAACAACAGACCCGGGAAATCATAGGTAAAGATCTCGATAATGGTAAAGAAACTGGAGCTTTCATTGTCAATCTGCACCTTATGGGGTCTTTTGGAGGCTCTGGGCTTGATCACTGAAGCCATTTTTATCTTTTTTTCCAACTGACTCGCCAAGTTCAGATCACCCGAAAGCGCTGAAGTCAGATTTCTTTCCGCAATTGCCCAGCGCTCGTTTTCGAAAATCTTGTCCAGTGGTGGCTTGAGGGTGAAAATATCGAGAGCGATATTGTTGCGCCAGGTGAAAATCTGGGCATCCAGAATGTCGAGACTGTTTAATGTCAGCGTACCGGCGATTTTGGAAAACAGACCCGGTTTGTCCTTGGCGCAGATTCTTACAATTCGTGTGTCGGCTGTCTCATCTTTGGCAATATGCCAAACGAATTCTCGATCGTTCATACCTTGATACAGCGCGATGTCATCCAGGATGTTTTGAACCGGCATGGTCAGCACATATCGCGGCGACATGATATTGAATATCGAAGCCAGTCGCTGCCTATCATCCGGCGTTTTTGCTGACGCCAGGATCGTGTCCTGTTTTTTCTCGATGGTTTGTACGGCATGCCGGCTTGCCAGTTCACCTTTCTTAAGGATGTTCATCACTTTCAAAAAAAGATCTCTCAGGAGTGCCATGGTCCACTCACTCCAGGCGTTCTGGCCGGTCGATACGGCATCTGCGACCGTCAGGAGAAACAACATCTGCAACCGGCTCACTTTCTTGATGATTCTGGCACACATGATGGCTGTCTCTTCGTCATGAATGTCACGGCGCGTGGCCGTTTTCATGAGCAGGAGATGCTGCTCCACCAGAAACGACACCGTTTCGATATCTTTTTCTGAATAGCCGAAGGCGGTCATTATTTTCCGGGCAACCTTGGCACCTGTTTTGGCATGGTTTTTTTCTGGCGTGCCTTTACCGATATCGTGCAACAGTGCAGCCCAGAGGAGGGGTTTTTGGTTTTTCAATCCCTTCCAGACATTGCCGCAGAACGGGCATCCCGAATCGTCCTGGTCTGTCCCAAAAGCCCTAAGGATTTGCACGGTCCTTAGCGAATGCTTGTCGACCGGGTATACATGGTACTCGTCATACTGGATTCTATTTACAATCCCTTTCAGTTCCGGAATGAGGCTCACAAGACATCCGGAGTCCAGCATTTCTCCTAAAGCGTCGATGGTAAACGCTGGTTCTCTGAGTATGGTTTCAAATCCCGTCAATACTTGTTTGTCGATCCTGACCGCATTGTCGATAAGGTGACGAAATTCGATGACAATCCGTTTGGCTTCACCGCTCAGTGGGATTTTCAACCGCGCACTTTGTTCAAATATCTGGATAAGGAGCGCCGGTTTATCCAGCACGGCTTCCGTCGAAACGAAATCGAGCATGTCGCGATTCACCGTCAGGCCTTTCACGTGAACCGAAAAGCGGTGGCGATTTTTTTTTCTGTAGGTGTTGGCATAGCCGTGTTCGCTGAGAAACATCAGGAACTGCTGTTTCATGAAATCCATCTTGGCGTGGAGCTCCCCCAGGAACCTTTCCACGGCTTGCTGACCGGAACGCTTTTTAAATTGTAGGGACTCCGCCAGCTGAATCTGGTTTTCGAAATAAAGCTGATCGTTTTTTTTCCCTATTTTTAAATGCAGACGGTTGCGAACATCCCATATGAAGGAAAGCGCTTTACGGGTGGATTGGAATTCTTCGTGGGACAGATAACCGAAATATTCGAGATCCCGGGGTTGCCGTATGTTCAATTTAATCCGTCCGATCCAGAGCATGGTGTGATAATCCCTGAGACCCCCCTGTCCTTCTTTGAGATTTGGCTCCAGCAGATAGCTTGAATCGCCGAAACGGAGATGCCTTTCTCTGCTTTGATCTACCAGCCAGGTGATGATTTTCTTGGACTGTTTCGTCAATACTTTTTGTCGCAAGGTGTCCAGCAGATCTGAGAACAGGTTGGACATGCCGCAGATAAATCGGGCATCCAGGATAGGCGTCAGAACGATGGCATCTTTCTTGGCCATTTGAATGCATTCATTGATTGTACGGGTTGCGTAGCCGACTTCAAGATCCAAATCCCACAGGGGATAGATGATTTCCTGAATCAGATCTGCCGCTGCTAGGGGGACTTTCTCTTGAAACAGGAATAGGATATCCACATCCGAGTGCACGCATTGCTCTTCGCGTCCATAGCCCCCCAGGGCAATCATGGCATAGGGGTTTTTGTAAAGCGCCAATTTCGGACCCACCATGCTCTGTTCAAAACTTACCCGGAAATAATCATCCAGAATGCCGGCGTGCTGCCGTATAAAATCAATCGGTTGCATCATTGGCAATGCGGATATCAGCTGCTCTCTTTTTTGTTTGAGCGTATTGGATATATGATTAAATGGGTTGTTTATAAAATCGTTCATCCGATTCTATAGAGCAAAGGGTGTGCCAAAGCGGAGAAAAAGAAAATAACTCAATAATATCGAACTGATAAATAGATGCAAACTGAACAGAAGCCGGCAGACATTACAAATATGTTAAAAATAAGAGACAATAAATACAAAATTGTAACATGGGCTCAGGTTATTGGTTCAAATAAAAAGACCATATTTTTTCAACATGTTGTCGCAAGTCCTGAAAAATTTCTGCTGGAACCGTGTGAGGCTTTTCAGACAGATTCAGGCGGTGAACCGTGGCGCGGTAAACCAGATAGATCCGTCTTAGGAGGTGGGCGACCTTTTCATCGAGGATACCTGTTTCATGAAGGGCCTGAATTTGCCGGACATTGTCAGGGTAGGTCACCAACGCATTGAATTTGTGGGCATTCAAGAGAACCAGGAACTGGACCAAAAATTCGATGTCAACGATACCGCCCCGATCCTGCTTCAGGTCAAATCTGTCCGGATCATGTTGTGAAAGGTTGCTGCGCATTTTTTCGCGCATGGAAATCACTTCTTCCTGAAGTGTCTTTTTATGACGTTTGCGGGTCAGTATATCCTCTCGAACCCGGTTGAACCAGTCTGTCAAGTACTTGTCACCGATAATGGCCCGTGTTCTCAATAGGGCTTGGTGTTCCCAGGTCCAGGCATCTTGAGACTGATAGGCCTGAAAAGAGGTGAAGTGGCTGACAAGCAGTCCCGAACTTCCACTGGGCCGTAGGCGCATATCGATTTCATAAATCCGCCCAGCCGCCGTGTGCGTGGTCAACAGGTGCACGACCCGCTGCCCTAGCCGGGCATAGAACTGTGAATTTTCGATGGGACGATCCCCGCTGGTTTGACCTTTGTCACCCGCATGGATAAACACCATGTCCAGATCAGACCCATATCCGAGTTCAAGTCCACCGAGCTTTCCGTACGCGATGACCGCGAAACCTTTTTCACAGGGATTGCCGTTCAGGCTTGCCGATGGTTGGCCGTGCTTGGCGACCAGGTGTTCCCATGATAGACTGACAACCGTCTCCAGGAGGGTCTCCGCAATGTCGGATAGATGATCGCTGACCCGCATCAACGGCAGCACATCCGTGATATCGGCAGCCGCAACGCGCAGCTCGTTCACCTGGCGAAAAATGCAGAGCGTTTCGATTTGATATTCTAGATCGCCCGATTCAATTTTGTTCAGCCGCCGGTTCAGATCTTCTCTTAATACATCCTTTTTGGGCGGCGCATAGAGTGTTCGGGGATCGATGAGTTCGTCCAGAAGCACCGGGTGGCGCGAAAGAAACGTGATAATCCACGGGCTGGCATTGGCAAGACGAATCAAATGTTCCAGTGCACTGGGGTTTTCCAGCAGGAGAGAAACGTAATTGGTCCGCCGCTGGATCGTTTCAAGGAGGGCGATGAGACGTTTCAAGGCAAGATCCGGCTGTGGCGAAGCGGCTGTGGCCTTCAAAATCATGGGAATCAATCTGTCGATCTTGGTCCTTCCCTCACGACTCAAAGCCCTTGTTCCAGGGCTGTCTTTATACTGATCCAGTAGTTTTATGACGGCGTCAGGTGCTTTAAAGCCAGCATTGGAAAGCTCAAGGCGGGCTTGCTCATCCTCGCTGCCGCTTGCCCAGAGGCATTCAAGTTCTTGGTTGTTTTCCCTGTTGCAATTCACCGTGGTTTCCGGTTGTTGGGATGCCAAAAGATTGCTGAAGTGGTGGTGAGCGATGTCTGTGTGCTGCTTCAGACAGGATGAGAACGACGCCCAGTCGTCAAAACCCATAGCCAAAGAAAGTCGAAGTCTGGTTTCGAATTTTTGGGGCAGGTCGTGGGTTTGCTGGTCTGAAAATTCCTGAAGTCGGTGCTCTGTATTTCGCAGAAAGCAATAGGATGCCCGAAGCTCATCCCGGGTGTTGGGTTCGATAAAATTTTCGATTACCAGGGTATCGAGGATGTGCAGAATGCCTTGATCCTGCAGACCCGGGATGACGCCGCCCCTGATCAGTTGAAATACCTGACCGAAAAATTCGATTTCACGAATACCACCGGGTCCCAGTTTGATATTGTTTGCCAGGCCTTTTCGTTTGACCTCGATGGAAATTTTATGTTTCATGTCGCGCAGAGAATCGAATGCGCCGTAGTCGAGGTAACGCCTATAGATAAAGGGTTTGAGCCGTTGGAGAAGGCTTTTTGCAGCTGTCAAATCTCCGGCTACGGCCCTGGCTTTGATCCATGCATAGCGTTCCCATTCCCGTCCGTGGAGCTGATAATACTCCTCTGTGTTTTCAAAACTCATGGCCAGGGGGCCATTCTCGCCGTCCGGTCTTAGGCGCATATCGACACGAAACACCTGACCATCGGCTGTGATTTCAGAAAGGGTTTTAATGAGATTTCTGCAAAGCCGGACAAAGAATGCATCATTGGATCTAGGCTGTTCGGGATGATCGGTACGCCCAGCTTCAGGGTAGGCAAATATCAAGTCGACGTCCGATGAAAAATTAAGCTCCCTGCCACCCAATTTTCCGAGTCCAAAGACCGTCAGGTTTTGCCGGGTACCATTTTTAGCACGGGGTGTGCCTTCCACGCTGCATTGCAGGTCATAGAGAACCGAAAGTGAGCCATCGATGCAGGTATCGGCAAACGCGGAGAGCTCTGCCAGGGTTTCTTCAAGCACGGCACGCCCGGACAGATCCCGCCAGGCGATGCGAACCATTTCGCGTCGCCGAAAATGTCTTAAGAGGCGCTGCAATGAAGGGATCTGGTTGGTCAGGCCGGCCACGGCTCCGTGGTCAAAACCAGTCAATATCTGCTTGAGCTTGTTTCGATAAAAACCGGCAGGGTAAGTCTCGAACAAGTGTTTGCTGTCATAAAGATCCGCCAGGATGCCGGGGTCCCGCAGACAGCTTTTGGATACAAATTCGCTGAACCCCCACACCTGAAGCAACTCTTCAAAAAAGGCCTCATCGGCCCGAATAATTGCCGCCTGTGCTTGTGCAGCCCGGGAAAAGGTTTTCCAGCGGCTTTTGGCATCGCTGATGATTTCCGAGAGACGGTTTGTTTTTTCAGGGTTCATATTTGCCCTTGCGGTGAATTTTACCCATTCAAACCAAAATGTTATCAGATATGGCCGCTGCAGAGTCAACTCAATTCTGTCACATCAGCGATATTCACATCAGGCGCAGAGGGCCAGTCAACAACCACCCGTGAAACGGGTGGCTTGGATTTCTCCCAAAATAGGGGCAAGACAAAGGAGACGGCACGTCTGCGTAAGTTCGAGTTTTAGACCGCATGCCAAGCACGCGGTTTGTAGAACAATCAATTCGCTCAATCGATTTATAGGTTGAAAAAAACTGAAAATGGTTGAATAATCCATGGTCAACTCTCTGAGGACAAGCGCTTTCATCATGAAGAAAACCGAGCTCGATCAACAAGACAAATATATCAAAGCCCTTATGGATATCAGCCGTGCCATTACCTCCGATCTGTATCTGGAGGATATCCTCAAGCTAATATTGATGGTAACGGCCAAAGTGACCGGTGTTGAAATATGTTCTCTGTGGCTTATCGATAAAACCATTGATCCACCGATACTGGGGCTGAAAGCGACGCAAACCATTGACCGTGAGTATGTGAAGGATCGATTTCTGGGGATGAACGAGGGTGTTGTGGGGTATGTTGCAAGCACCCGTAAGCCGCTCATGATCGAAAACGTGCTCGACGAATCTCTTTTCAAAGAAAAGGAGATGGCCAAACGGCTGGGTCTGGTTTCCATGCTGAGCGTTCCGTTGGAAATCAAGGATGAACAGGTCATCGGTGTTTTTAACTGCTTTACGGCTGAGCGTCATCTTTTTTCCGAAACGGAAATCAATCTCATTCAAACCGTTGCCAACCAGGCAGCGGCCGCTATTATCAATACCGAGCTCATGGTGGAAACCAAGGTCATTCAGGAAGAGCTCGAGACACGCAAACTGGTGGAGCGTGCAAAAGAGGTATTGACCAAGCGTCGCGGCAGGACCGGCGAGGAGGCCTATCGATGGATACAGAAGCGCAGCATGGACACCCGCAAATCCATGCGTCAGATTGCCGAAGCCATACTTCTCTCAGAAGAACTGTAATCAGGCAATGATTGAACCACAGCAGCAAGCGAACACCCCTCGGCTTGTTAGAGACGGAACCTTCGTTTCTTATTTCTTTCCCAAGCCCTTCAAGAGGTTGTTTGACACCTTGTCACCCAGATCCAGGCGGGACGTTATCTCCTGGGTGATGCTGCCCAATCCGGACATGCGGGTGGATAGCTCTGTCATGGGGTCCTTGACTTTCTCCAGGATGCCCGCCCGCAGCTTTCCCTGAAATTCGTTTGTCAAATTTTTAATCTGTCCGTCAACGGCATTTTTCAGCACCTTGTCCAGATCCGACGTCATCTTGACCTTGTAATTGTCCAGCGGCCCCGTTACCTTGGCATCGACGGAGAACCTTGAGACACTAGCCAGGGCGCCACGCAGGGCCTGTTGGAGGGGGTTGCTGCCGGTTTTCTTGCCTGTTTCCAGTTCTGCTGCATCCATGGTCAACTGGACATCGGCATCGAGCACATCTTGAACCAGCGCTGCCGTTAGATTCAAATGGGCCAGGCCTTTTTTGAGGGTAATGGGCAGGTTGTCAGCGGCAGACAATTTGAAATCGCTGACACGATATTGCTGAACCGCGAGATTCAAATGGTCTGTGGAATTTTTGGGGTCGATGTGATTCAAGGCCCCAGCGACTTTGATAGACTGAATGCCTTGGAGTTTATCGCCTGAAAAATTAAATTCAAGGGGTAGGCCAAGGACTGTCTGATCTGTCGTTACCTGCCGGAGTTCACCCTGCATGTCTCCTGCCGGAATGATCATGGAGACACTTACCTGCCTTGCCAATAGATCCGGCAGTGGTTGTGTTTCCTTGAAGCGGACATAGATACCCTTGCCCCTGTCCGGTTTGAGTACTTCATCCTTTTTATCCCCGGGCCCGGTCTTTGTCAGCAAGGGTTTTACTTTTCCATACCAAAAGAGTGCCTTCTGAACGGTCGTGCCGACTTTATCCCCGAACAACAGCTGCGCGACATTCCCCAGTCCGTCTGCAGACAGGCTGTAGGTGTTCAGGAGGCGATTTATGTCTTGCTGTGGTGCCGACTTCAGTTGGTTTATTTTCTTTTTTAGCGTGTCGGTATCGCTGGTAAAACGCTTCTGGATGTCCTTGAGTTCACGCACGTCCTTGGATACGTCCTCTTGAAGTTTTTTCAAGTCATTGGCCAATGACAAAACGCCGGAAAACCCTTTGGCGCCTTTTTGGAGTTTTTTAGCGCGCTCTTGATACTGCTCGAATGTTTTTTGGTCGGGTGCATCGGCCAAGCGTTTTTCCCAGTCAGCTTTTAAAGCATCGATTTCCCCGCGCAGGTGTTTAACCTGTTCCAGTGATTCGAGTTTTTCTCTGGCAAGAATGTCATTGATGTCCGGTATCTGAAAAGATGAAACATCAAAGCCTGCAAAGGTTGTTTTCTCCTCCGTTGCAGGCGTTTTTTTGTCTTTGGCCGGGCGGATCACAGCACCCGACGTTTTCCTGGGTGTGTTAAAACGGACACCTTCCATGGCCATGGTGTCGATGATGATTTTGCGTCTCAGCAGGTATAGACCGTCCAGGGAAAAATCAATCTTGCCGGCCTCAACGGCATTTGACATGGGATTGTCTGGGTTTGCGACCTGAAGGTCCTTGAGGGTGATTCCCAAGGGCAACAGGTGAACATCTGCGCTGGCCAATTCAACGCGGGCACCCACGACGCGGGTACCGGCTTTTTCAATGCCGCGCTCCACAAGCATGTCCACCAAAAAGAACCAGCACAAAAACAGCCCAATGGAAACGAATAAAAAAATGATCAGTCCCTGCCAGCGAAGCCACTTTTTCATGACACGCCTCCCCAATCGGAAATCGATTGATAAACACTGTATAATTTTGATGCCTTTAGCGCTTGCACGATGCGTGATTTCATGACCCAGGAGAGGATGTGTTCCCGGTATTTGTCAACGATAAGCTTGGAGAGGAAATACAGGGGAACAAAAAAAACCAGGGAAATGACCAAACTTCCCATGAGAATTGAATTGTTGAAATTCGAAAGACGCCAAAGGGTTGAATTGTAGAGGGATGTCCATAAGCCCTGCAGGGCGTTATTGGTCAGGATGTGCAGACCCAATGTATGAAAGAGTGGATCCAGCAAATAGGCGATCCCGGAGAAACCGGCCCATCCCAGAAGAAAGGTCGCCAAATTGACACGCAAAATGAGCGTCAGCAGCAAAACGACGATATTGTGAAGACTCCACAAGGGTGTCAAACCGGCTATCATAGAAAAGCAGAGCGCCAGGCTGATCTGAAACGGATCTGTTTCAGAATTGAGCGTTTTGAATATTTTTGCAATGATCGTCAGCACGGTTAACCTCCATGGTTTCTATGAACATTTGACGATTGGGTGGTGTCGATGCTGTTGAACTTCAACGGCGAGCACATTCCCCGTGGCTTGCTGTGAGATACTTCATTCAATTATAATCATGATTGGCCTATTGTCTAACAAGGATGGTATCAAAAATCTTTTTCTTGACATTGATGTTCACACTTGATAACTGACGACACTCTTACTGCTGGACCAACGATCATCACAACGATGTGATGATCATTGACCTGTTATTCTGATAGACAAAGACGTCTGCTCTCCCTGTGGCTAAAGGGGAGGTCGACGTCTTTTTTTTTGGGGCAAGCCGCAAAAGAGCACTGCCATTTGACTGGAAAGCATGATGAAACCGAAAATAACCGTGATGTACTGCATCAACAGCTTTGCCGAAAAAGCTTCCCGTCATGCGAAAATGGTTGACGAGATTGAATTTAAATTTGTCAAGCTGCCATGTTCCAGCATGGTCAAGGATGTGTTCGTTTTGCGTGCTTTCGAAGCCGGTTCGGACGCCGTTGTTATTTTTGTGTGTCCACAGGGCGCGTGCCGATATGTGGAGGGAAATATACGTGCCAGGAAGCGCGTGGCATGGCTTCAGAAACTTTTGAACGAGATCGGATTGGATGGCAGACGACTGATATTGCAGAATATTTCTGCAACGGATGAGATCTCAGCGGAAAACACCCTTGAAGGTGTCCGGACCATGATCGATGAGCTGGGTTTGAGTCCGGCAAGGTGAATAAAAGGGTCCGAAAGCTAAAATTGCGCAGCAATTTTGTAGGAGAAACAGCATGATTGTTGGAGAACAAAAACCCTTGGCGGAGATTAAAAAACTGGTGACACCGTATGGCAAGGTTCTCGTTCTCGGTTGCGGTACCTGTGTCAAGACCTGTTTTGCCGGTGGCGAAGATGAAACCGCCGTCCTGGCATCTGCTTTGAGGCTGGCCTTTAAAATGGATAAAAAGGATATCGTTGTCGAGGAACTGACCGTGGAACGTCAGTGTGAAGATGCGTTCGTACAGGAGGCGGCAAAGGCGATTGGACAGAATGCGTGTGTGCTGTCACTGGCATGCGGTGCCGGTGTTCAGATGATCGCACGCCGGTTTGGCAAAACGCCTGTGTTGCCGGGTGTCAACACGACCTTTATTGGTGTTCTCGAGCAAGCAGGTCTATTTACGGAAGAGTGCTCGGGCTGTGGCGACTGTAAGCTGGCGATTTTCGGCGCTGTGTGTCCTGTCACCCGCTGTGCCAAGAAGCTGCTCAACGGACCCTGCGGGGGGTCTCAAAATGGCAGGTGCGAAGTCAGCCCGGAGACGGATTGTGCATGGCAGCTCATTATACACAGGTTGGAAACGCTGGGGCAGCTCGAAAATTTACGGACATATGTGCCACCCAAAGACTGGCGCCCCAGCACCTCCGGTGGGCCTAGAAAGCTGACAAGAGAGGACCATGTCATATGAATAACACACCAATCAGTAGGCTACAGGCAAAGCTTTCGGCAGGTAAATTTGCGGTCACTGCCGAGTGCGGACCTCCCCGGGGGTGTGATAGCGGGACAATTCTCAAGAAAGGGGCGCTCCTCAAGGGGGTTGTGGATGCCGTCAATGTTACCGATAACCAGACCGCCATTGTGAGGATGTCGAGTATCGCGGCGTGCGTCCACCTCATCCAGATGGGTATAGAACCGGTCATGCAGATGGTAACCAGGGATCGGAACCGGATTGCGCTGCAATCGGACATCATGGGAGCGTATTCCCTGGGAATACGAAACATTCTTTGTTTGACCGGAGATCATCAGACCTTTGGCAGCCAGCCGGAAGCCATGAACGTTTTCGACATCGATTCCATGAATCTTGTAAGAACGGTAAAAGAGATGCGCGACAAAGGTGCCGATATGAGCGGGTTTGAGCTGAACGGAGCCCCGCACATGTTTATCGGGGCTGCGGCCAACCCTTTTGCCGATCCATTTGAATATCGGGTCATGAGACTCGCCAAAAAAATCGACGCAGGGGCGGATTTCATTCAAACCCAATGCGTGTACAACCTGGATCGGTTCAAAAAATGGATTCACATGGCGACAGAAGAGGGCTTGACCGAAAAGACGCATATCATGGCCGGTGTTACGCCCCTCAAATCGGCTGGAATGGCCAGGTATATGAACGACAAGGTGGCCGGGATGGATGTGCCGCAGAACGTCATCGATCGCATGGATGCGGTACCCAAAAAGAATGCATCAAGAGAAGGTCTCAAGATCTGTGTGGAAACCATTGCCGAGCTCCGCAATCTGACAGGGGTTCATGGGGTTCACATCATGGCCATCGAATGGGAAGCGGTTGTGGCGGAGATCGTTTCGTCTGCAGGGTTAATGGCCGGCTAAAGGGAGCAACAGATGCTCAAGAAATACCATATAGACGTAAAAACAGCTGATCCAAGATTTCATCCGATTGGAAAATACACAACGGTGGAGTTTCGGGAAGAATGCGCGGGAAGCTGCCGGAAATGTGTCAAGAAGGGCTGCGTTTACAATATTTTTGCAGAGAACTTTCTCCACGCCAGCGCCATGACAGAGCCCGAATATCTCTACACTTGCATGAGTTGTTTCCGGTGCATTCAGGAGTGCACCCGGGGTATCTTTTCACGGGCAATCAACCCGGATTACCGGGACCTGGGTGATGACCACTGGCGGGCAGAACTCATTCACAGATTATGGTATCAGGCGCACCTGGGAAAAGTTCCCGTGTCTGGCGCAGGGTATCGCGGGCCTTTTGTTGGCGCCGGGTTTGACGCCATGTGGACCGATATGTCCGAGATCATTCGTCCGACCCGGGACGGCATACACGGCAGAGAATATATCAATACCAGCATCGAATTGTCACGGCGGGTGACGCCGCTGACATTCAATGAAGACCTGACCCTGGCCTGCCCGGTCCCTGAAATTCTGGAGATACCGATTCCACTGATATTCAAGATGCCGCAACATTTGATCTTGAACGCGTCGATTCTGATGTCTGCCGCAAAGGCGGCCCACGCGTTACAGACCATGATGTTCATCGATGCCGATGATTACGTTGATGCCCTGTCACCCTATACCCAACAGCTGATTCCCTGCATCGAAACCAGTCAGTTTCGAGCACACGAAGCGTTGATTCGTCAGACTCGAGCGGTCAAACTGTCCTATCAAACCGGAATCGTAAAGGTATTTCAGGAGCTTCGATCGATACATCCCGACATCGTCATTCTGGTGGAGGTGCCCCTCGATGAGAAGGCGGGCCAAAGAACCCTTATGCTGGCCCAAGCAGGTGTGGACACCATCTCCCTGTTCGCAGATGATCATGGTATGGGATATGGCCTGAAAAGCCACACCTATCTAAAGGATTTGATCAGAAGCATTCATCTGATACTTGTGGATAACACCCTACGACAATCCGTAAACCTGATGTTTTCCGGCGGTATCGCTATGGCCGAACATATGGCCAAAGCCATCATCTGCGGTGCAGATGGCGTTGTTGTGGACAACATTCTCATGCTGGCCCTCGAATGTCGTTTATGCCATCGATGCAGTGAAGGCCTGTCGTGCCCGGTAAAACTGGATTCTGCGTTCGATTCAAACTGGGGGGCCCAACGGATCGTCAACCTCATCGGTGCATGGCACAGCCAGTTGATCGAAGTGATGGGTGCCATGGGAATTCGTGAAGTAAGGCGGTTACGAGGCGAGGTTGGTCGCTCCATGTGGTTTGAAGATTTGGAACGCGATAACTTCGGGCCCATTTTTGGTGAACGCAAAGTGGCATCAACTCAATTCTAATAGCTCAATTCGAGATTCGAATTTAGGATTTATTTGGAGGCCCCATGGCTTTGCTGCGCTTCTTTTTTCGTTCACCATTGTTTACCTATAAATCCGATGATCGAGGCTGAACATGAATGATCCATCAAAAACAAGGACCCTCCCAACGGTCGTCGAAACCCCATCGCGGTTTCGAAATACGATCGGTAAATACACCATTAAGAGGAGCTCGAAATGCACTTCTTGTGGGCTTTGCGCTGAACTCTGTCCCTATGGCGCGCATCCCAGATATGAAATGTACTCAAAAAGTATACGCCCCAGGGAGCATAAGTGCATCGGTTTCAAGTGCAGGAAAAATGATTTTTACTGTATCGATCGTTGCCCGGAGCAGGCCCTGACGCTGCGGCTGAATCCGGTGCTGGAAACCCTTGGAGATTTTCGCTGGACGTCGGATATGCTGATTGCCCATTGGGAAATGGCCGAGACGGGTGAACTGCCAGTGGGTGACCTTGAATACAGCCTCGGGCAATCCGGAGGCGGGTTTGACAAGATCCGATTTGTCCATTCATCTCCGGATGAACGAATCGATACCCCTGATGAGGAAATCGACATGACCCTTGCCCTGAATAAAAGAGGGGACGGGCGACCGCAAAGGGTTCTTCGCTTTCCCTGTTATGGTGGCGGTATGTCTTATGGGTCCATGGCCTTGAACGCTCTCGTGGGAAGGGCCAGAGCCATGAAGCGACTTGGGTCATTGACCTGTACCGGTGAAGGCGGCTATCCAAAGGAATTTGAACCCTATTCCGATCACGTCATCACCCAGGTGGCCACGGGTCTGTTTGGCGTGCGTGAAGAGACGATCCTTAAGGCACCGGTGGTTGAGTTCAAGTATGCCCAGGGCGCAAAACCCGGACTGGGTGGTCATCTTCTGGGCGATAAGGTTACACCGGAGGTGGCAGCCATGCGGGAGACGGTGGTGGGGAGTTCCCTTTTTTCGCCATTTCCTTTCCACAGCGTCTATTCTGTGGAAGACCATAAAAAGCACGTTGACTGGATCAAGGAAATCAATCCACAGGCCCTCATTTCTGTAAAAGTGTCCACACCCAACGATGTCGACATGGTGGCCGTGGGCATTTATTACGCTGGGGCTCACATCGTACACATCGACGGTAGTTACGGCGGCACCGGCGCTGCGCCGGACATAGCCAAAAAAAACATTGCCATGCCCATCGAATACGCGATTCCCAAGGTTCACAATTTCATGAAAGCGGAAGGTGTTCGCGAAAAGATTTGCCTCATCGCCAGCGGTGGCATTCGAAATGCCATGGATGTGGCCAAAGCCATTGCCCTGGGGGCCGACGGCGTGGTGATTGGTACGGCGGAGCTCGTATCCTTTGAGTGTGTAAGGTGCGGCAATTGTGAAAGCGGAAGGGGGTGCGCCCGGGGTATCGCGTCTACCGACCCTGAGCTGGGATACATGATGACGGAAGCCTATGCAGAGCAGCGCATGGTCAACATGTACATGGCTTGGCGCAAGCAGTGGTGCCATCTGCTGCGACAGTTCGGCCTGCAGAGCATCAGGGAGCTTACCGGCCGTTCAGACCTGCTGGTACACCTGGATTATCTCGATGAAGCCGTGCGAGCGACCTATCAGCCGGATCTAAAGGCGGCAGCAATTCTTTAAGCAAACAAACGATTGAGAAAGGAAGGTGATAGATATGAAAACAGATAGAAAAGAGCTCATCGATCGCATCATCGGTTCACGGAAACAGCCTGAGGACAAAAAGGACGTTCAAATAACAAAGACGGAAAATGGTCGATATGACACCCGATAAAAACGAATTGATCCGTCGCATCATGGCGTCACGGAAACAGATCGCGGATCCACGCGATGTTCGTAAAAAACCTGCCGAGGAGGGTGGTTGTGGTGTTACCGGATTCATGTCCTCGGTACCTGTCAGCGGTAGACATATCTATGAACCGTCCACACAGATGCACAACCGTGGGAATGGAAAGGGCGGCGGAATTGCAGCCATTGGATTGTCTGCCGAGTGCGTCGGGGTTTCCCAGGAAGTTTTGGACAGCCACTATTTGCTTCAAGTGGCATTGCTGGATCCTGAGTCCCTCGGGGAGGTCGAAACATCCAACATCACCCCCTGCCTGGAAGTTCACAAAGCTGAAAAGCTGGCAACAATCGACGATTACCGGGACATCGACGGCCTGGAAGTCAAACCACCCGATGTGTGCCGATATTTTGTGAGGGTCAAAAGTGATGCCCTGGATCGATTTGTCAACGAGAATCACCTTCAGGACCTGTCCCCTGAGCAGGCCGAAGACGAGTTCATTTTTCAAAATACGACCGATCTCAATCAGAAATTTTACGCTTCCCTGGGTGTTCAACGGGCGTTTGTTTTGTCGCATGCCAAGAATCTGATGATTTTGAAAATTGTCGGGTACGCCGAGAAGGTTGTTCAGTACTATCAACTGGAAGATTTCAAGGCCCATGGCTGGATAGCACACCAGCGTTATCCCACCAAGGGTCGTGTCTGGCATCCAGGCGGGGCCCATCCTTTCAATGCCTTAGACGAAGCCCTGGTGCACAACGGGGATTTTGCGAATTATCATGCCGTGGTTGAATATTTGAAACAGTATCGTATCTATCCGCAATTTTTGACGGATACGGAAGTCTCCGTGCACCTGTTCGACCTTTGGCGTCGTATATTCAACTATCCTGTTGAATACATCATCGAAGCCATGGCACCTACCACAGAGTACGATTTCGATCGTCTTCCCATAAAAAAGCAGCGCATATACCAATACATTCAATCAGCTCATATTCAGGCATCCCCTGACGGACCGTGGTTTTTTATCATCGCACGAAATGATCGAAAGCAAAAGCAATTCCAACTTATGGGCATCACCGATACCTCCATGTTGAGACCGCAGGTGTTTGCACTCCAGGACGGTAAGGTTCAGATTGGATTGATCTGTTCTGAAAAGCAGGCTATCGACGCCACCTTGCAGAGCCTTGCGAGTGAAGATGAACGGTTTTGCCCGGTGGCCGATGTTTACTGGAATGCCAGAGGGGGAAGTGCCTCTGATGGTGGATCCTTTATCTTCAGCGTGAAGGATTCAGGCCGGGGTGATGGCACGAAAAAACTTGTCTGTACCAATAAATTCGGTGATATGATTTGTGTATCCCCAGGTCAGGTTCATGACGATGTCACGGTTGCTAATGCAGCAGCGGATGACAGCGATACCATCTTCGAAACCCTGGATCAATCTGGTGCGGGAAATCCCGATACCTTGTTGAATGAATGCCTTTCCCGAATGCCGGACTGGTCGTTCGAGACCCTGAAGCGTGTTTGCGGGAACATGGTGTGCAAGGCAGCACAAGATGATGCAAACAAAACCATTGCCATACACGTGTTAACACGCCTCAACGACCTGCGATACGCTAGCGGGACAAAAAAAAGAAGTGCTGTTTTAACGATTCTGCGCAGGTCTCTGACGGAGATCTTCAAAGAAACACCCCCACTCGACAAACAGACCCAGGGAGGGTATCGGTATATCGACTGGATATCCAGAAGCGGGCTTCGCGCACCGGTGGCAGGTGAAAAAATACTCGTGCTAAATGCGGGGGGGTTTCCACCCGAAGGGGAAGATTGCGATGCACGCTTGATCTGTGAGGCCTACCAACTGGGCTGGAAGCGTTTCATCTGTTTTGGATACAAGGGTCAGCGATTTACGGGTTGTGGCCTCTCCGCTGACTCAAAAGGCGTCCGAATCGACATCTATGACAGTTCCGGTGATTATGTCGCTTCAGGGATCGACGGACTTGAACTCCATATCCATGGGAATGCACAGGATCAGTTGGGACAGATCATGAAACAGGGAAAGCTGGTCATTTACGGGGATGTTGGGCAAACCTTCATGTACGGTGCAAAAGGGGGTGAGGTCTACGTGATGGGCAATGCAGCTGGACGACCGCTCATCAACGCCGTGGGCCGTCCTCGGGTGGTCATCAACGGGACCTGTCTTGATTTTCTGGCGGAATCCTTCATGGCCGGAGACCCACTGTCAGGGGGCGGCTTTGTCATTGTCAACGGTCTGGCGTTCGGTATCGACGGACATTGCGTGGAACAGGTGAGTGCCTATCCGGGATCCAATCTTTTTTCACTCGCTTCTGGCGGCGCCATATATATCAGGGACCCGCACAAGACCGTTGTGGCGGAGCAGCTCAATGGCGGCCAGATTGTACCCATGACCCCGGAAGACTGGCACCTGATTCTACCTTATCTGGAGGAAAATGAAAGGCTGTTCAACATTTCAATTGAAAAAGATCTTTTGACGCTTGACGGACGCCAGGCGCATTACCGGGATGTCTACAGGAAGGTTGAGCCTGTCAAATCGGACATTGTCGGGAAAGCATTGACTGCTGTGGAAGAATGGGACGAGGAATGGCAGGAAGCGTAAATTCGCAAAGCAAATGTATTTGGGGTTGATTTGAGTGTTGGTTGTGCTAAGGGTGCAATAAAAAAATTTCATCTCTAAAAGGATCTCGCCCAACAAAGGCGACGGCCATTTGGAAAAAGCAAGCAGGAATTGACCCCGAATCATATGGACACACACCAAGACTGTGAATTCGTGAGCGACCGCCGCCCCAGGGAAGCCTGTGGAATATTCGGTATTTCAGGGCATTCCGAAGCCGCACGGATGACCTATTTTGGGCTGTACGCCCTCCAGCACCGTGGCCAGGAGAGCGCAGGCATTGCCATTGCCAGAGATCAGGCTATTTATGCCCACAAAGGGATGGGACTGGTGCCGGATGTGTTTGACGCCGACCAAATGGAGGACCTATACGGCCAGCATGCCATTGGACACGTCCGCTACTCAACAACTGGCAGCTCCATTCTCATGAATGCCCAGCCATTTGTCGTTCAACACAGAAAAAAATCGTATGCTGTGGCTCACAACGGCAATATCGTCAATGCCTATGAGTTGAAGCGTGAACTGGAAGAGGCCGGGTCCATATTTCAGACGACCATGGACAGCGAAATTTTCCTGCACCTCTTCGTCAAAAATCTTGAGCTCGGATTCGAACAGGCACTGGTAGCGGCCGTTAATAAACTGAAAGGCGCCTTCTCCTTTGTCATGCTCACCGGCAAAGGGGAAATTGTGGGAATCAAGGATCCATACGGATTCAGACCTCTTTGTCTGGGTCGTCTGAACGGCAATTTCGTGCTGGCATCCGAGACCTGTGCCCTCGACCTGGTCCAGGCCGAATTTATTCGGGAACTGGATCCGGGAGAGATTGTCATCATCAGTGACGGCACTATCAAAAGCATACACGTGCCAGTACCCGACAGACGGGCTTTCTGCATTTTCGAATTCATTTACTTTGCAAGACCGGACAGTTCTTTTTATGGAACGAATGTTTACCAGATCAGAAAGGCACACGGGAGACGTCTGGCGCTTGAATCACGTGTGGATGCCGACTTTGTCATGCCCTTTCCGGATTCCGGAACATATGCGGCCCTGGGCTATTCAGAGGCCTCGGGCATTCCATTTGAAATGGGCATGATTCGAAACCACTATGTCGGAAGGACCTTTATTCAACCCACCCAGAGCATGCGTGATTTCGGTGTGCGCGTAAAGCTGAACCCCATCAAGTCCCTGCTTAAGGGAAAGGATATTATCATCATCGAGGATTCCATTATCAGGGGCACCACGGTAAAAACGCGTGTAAAGGCACTGCGGGAACTCGGTGTCAATCGTATTCACATGCGCGTGAGCGGCCCCCCTCACAGATTTCCCTGCCACTACGGCATCGATTTTTCAACCCGTGGAGAACTGATTGCCGCAAACAAAACGGTAGTGGCCCTTAAAGAGCACCTGGGGTTGGACTCCCTTTACTATCTGAGCCTTGAGGGTCTCTTGAACGCCACCCTTGTCGACAAGCCGGAAAATCATTTCTGCAAAGCCTGTTTTGATGGATGCTATCCTGTCACCTTCGAAGACAGCCTGAGCAAAGACTGCCTCGAGTCCTGATATCCCTCGAAACCATCACACAGGGTCCCCCATCGCAACGGTATCATGACAATCACATTAATTCGTAAAAGGAATTATTTTTTCTTGCCTTTTTCTTTTTTGCGTTTAAACTAATACTTTAGGCGTTTAGAGCTTATACGACTGTGTTGCGCGTTTTTTACCGAGCGCACGGCAGGGGGCATTTGCTATCTGTAGGCTCAATCTTGCATTGCTGCAATCTTGGCACCAAGAACGGCGTGCCAATGAGGGATGTGAGGTTTACGGAGGATTGAAATGATAGAGTCCAAATATTTGAAAGAAAATATTGAGAATATTCAGAAACTGATGACCATTTCGGCTCTCAGCAACTTTGAGACCAAAAGCCTTGGAAAACTGTTGCGCCTAAGCAAGATCCGCCAGTATGAGGACGGCGAGCAGATTATTCAAGAGGGAGATTTTGATCCCTGGCTCTACTTCCTGTTGTCCGGAAAAATCCGGGTTTCCAAGGAAGGTGTCATCATCGGCCACATTGGCAAGCAGGGTGAAATTTTTGGCGAAATGCGTGTCGTCGATGATGAGAGACGATCCGCATCCGTGCATGCCGTGGGCAAAACCGTCTGTCTCGCTGTGGACACATCCGCGAAAAAACGACTGTCTTCTTCCGACGATCAGGACGAGCGTGTGGATTTTCTGCTTCTGCTCTACAGGATTTTTGCCGAGTATATTACCGCACGCCTGCGCTTGACCAACGAAGAGCTTATTAAAGCCAGAAAAGCGCTCAGCAGCTTCAGCCATTAATTCTAATCCTATGAAACGGACGGTATCATTCTCCAGACAAACCAGGAACATTTTTTTTCACATCCTCACCGCCTGTAATCTCACGTGCAAATACTGCTATATCAACCCGACCCAGCATGGATCCAAAGCATTGTCTCTTTCGACGATTGCGGCGTGGCTTCAAGCTCTTTCAGATCCCCAACAGGCCTCCAACCTCATTTTTCTGGGGGGGGAACCGACACTGCACCCGGACCTTGCGCAGGCGGTGATGATCGCCAGGGATCTTGGCTACGACGCCATTACGATCGATACGAATGGGTACTTGTTTAATGATATCCTGGACAAGGTTACACCGGCCGATGTCGGCACCTTCAGTTTCAGCCTGGATGGCTCGAACCCTGATATCAATGACCGTATCAGGGGAACGGGGTCTTTTGCGGCCTGTGTAGCGGGTATTGCGGCGGCAAAAAAGCGCGGGTTCAGCACCAGCTTGATATACACCGTGAGCAGTGAAAACGTCGCTGACCTGAAAGAGATGGTTTCACTGCTGGGGAAATTGGAAATTGACCGATTCTTTATTCAGGTCATCGGTCTTAGGGGAAGATCGGTATCCTCGAGCCAGAAACGGGTCGACCCGGCAGCCCTGCAGGTTGCCGGGGAGGACTGGCTCGACATGGTTCCGGACATCGCAAGAAAGATTGCCGCAATGGGCATTCCTGTTGTTTATCCAAAAGTCTACCTGTTACCGGAGGCGCTTTTTGAATGTGCCGGCCGGGTGGCGGACAATTACTTTGTTTTTCCGAATGGCCGTGTATACAGGTGTCCACTGTGCGAAGATTTCCCGATCAACAGTCTGATATTTGAGGATAACCGCCTGGTGACCACCCCATCCATCAACGAGAATGATCTTTTTGATTTGACCGTTCCCGAAGGGTGTGTAATGAATAAAATTATCCAGCCCGGCAACATCCTCTATTTAGCGGATGGTCGGCCGAGATATAAAATTGCTTGCTGTATGCTCAAAGAAGAAATCATCCGTACCTAAAACAGCGGGGGTTGCTTGCTGCAGCCCCATTCATATATGGCGTCATTCACCCCGCCCTTAGGGTCTGGGGGTTGTGGGGTGATTTAATAGGTGGACAGATGATGCAAAAGGCCGCAAAATACCTCTCAGGCATGCCTCATTTTTCATTTCTTCCGGTTGAGGAGATTCGGAAAATATCTCAAGAGGTTTTTTTCAACTCCTACCCAAAAGGAACGCAACTGGCCGTTAAGGGCGAGACTCTCATCGATAACGTCTATGTCGTCCACAAAGGGTCCCTCGCTCTTTATGACTTGAGGGATGGGGAGCTCGTAGCTTCGGGTTTTATCAAACGTGGAGAGGTTTTTGGAGGCATTACCATCCTCATGAACGGGGGCGTCTCCCTGCGAACGGCCATTGTGGAAGAAGACTGTTCGGGATACGAGATACCCAAGGAGATCTTTCAGGACCTCTGTGCCCGCTTTCCTCAGTTTTATGAATTCTTCCTGGAAAATTTCAGCAAGCATGTGTTTGATGATTCCATAAAGGCCTTGATTGAAACCGGACAGGCGCGTCATTTTCTGTCCACTATCGAACCGTTTTCCTTTCTTGCGACACAGTCGCTTACAGAGGCCATCAACGAGCTGACCGTGGTTCAGCATCCCAGAGATCGCGTCCTGTTTATACAGGGCCGATCCAGGGTCGGGCATCTCTATATCGTGCAGCGGGGGTCCGCAGAGCGATATTTTGAAGATCGCGGCAAAAAAACCATGCTGGGCATGCTGGGCGAGGGGGACATCTATGGCGGTATTTCCATGCTCCTAAATGATGGTATTTCCGTCCGAACCCTGAAAGTCACGGAAGATACTGTTTTTTATCTGATTCCAAAGAAAACATTCATCAAACTGTGTGATGCGAATGAGAACTTCAGCGAGTATTTTACCGATACTTTCGGCAAACGAATGCTTGAACGATCTTATGCCGCGATTATCGCCAAAACCTTACATCCCCAGGAAGAGGAGCTGGTTTTTTTCAATCAGCCCATATCGAGTATCTACACGAATAAGCCGGTTTTCGGGAATGTCGATCTAAGCATTCGCGCAGCAGCGGACAAGATGAGCAGGGAAAACATCAGTTCCCTGTTTCTCAAAGATGCCGACGGTCAATGCATAGGTGTTGTCACGGAAAAGGATTTAGCCCGCAAAGTGATTGCCTTGGGGCATGACACCGCGCTCCCTGTTGCCGAAATCATGTCGTCCCCCATTGAGACCATATCCCACCAGGCGCTCATATTCGAAGTGTTGATGACGATGATGAAGTCAGGAATCCGGCATATTGCCGTCACAAACGAAAACGAACAGATTGTGGGAATTCTGTCGAACCGAGATATTCTGACGGCACAGGGCCAATCGCCCGTTTTTCTGGTTCGGGAAATTGCCACGGCGAACAGTATGGAAGAGATTGTCGATCGTCACAACAAACTGCCTAAACAGATCATGACGTTGATCAGCAGTGGTGCAAATGCCAAGAACCTGACCCGTTTCATCACAACAATTTCAGACACTATTTTGAATAAAATCATAGAGTTTGCACTTATACACCATCCACCCCCTCCAGCCCGGTTTGTCTTCATGATTCTTGGCAGCGAGGGTCGCAGCGAACAGACGCTCAAAACCGATCAGGACAATGCCATCATCTTCGAGGATGTACCCGAGACCTCCCGGGATGCCGTACAGGAATATTTTATCAAGTTTGGGGAAACCGTCTGCACCCTTTTGGACGATGCGGGTTACGCGTTCTGTAGCGGAGATGTCATGGCCAAAAACCCCAAGTGGTGCCAGCCATTGGCTCATTGGAAGAAAAGTTTTTCCAAATGGATTCACGCGGCCGAGGGTGAAGACTTGTTGCAGGCAAGTATTTTTTTTGATTTTCGCGCCGGGTATGGCGACGGGACCCTGGTGGATTCTCTGCGAAAATTTTTATTCAAAGCACTGGACGGCTGGCCCGGTTTTCTGCGTCACCTCACCGAGAATGCCATGTACTTCAAACCACCCATCGGCTTTTTCAGGAATTTCGTTGTGGAGTCGAAAGGAAAGCATCGCGATATGTTCGACATCAAGAGCGCCATGACGCCGATTGTCGATTTTGCCAGGATTTATGCCCTCAAATACCATCTTGATGAAACCAATACCCTGGAAAGGCTGCACCAACTGCATCTGAAGGGTGTACTCAAGCATGAGGAATATGACGAACTTGAAAAGGCTTACAGTTTTCTTCTACAGCTTCGGTTCGTCCGCCAGGTGACAGCCATTGTCGATGACAAGGACGCGCCTCACAATTTTATCAATCCCAAGAAACTCACCCGCATCGAGCAGAAAATGCTCAAAGAAATTTTTACGCGCATCGAGAAGTTCCAGGCCAAGCTGGAGTTTGACTTTATCGGGCGGATATAGGCCCAAGCGGTGCAATTCGGATTGTCCGCAATAAGTAAACCCTAATTGGCGATTTTAGTTGTTTTCAGAATAACCTTCCGAAACCGCTCCGGCAAATAACGTCAACCAAGCGTTCGTAACGAACACCCGTACCCATCCACAAATGGTCTTTTCGCGCCCTGCCGGCGTTGGAAGGCATGAAAATTTATGACAACCGGTATATATCCGGTATGCTGGGGCCCATTTTCTGTTTCAAACAACTGAGAATGGTTTGTTCAGGATATTTTCCCTCGATGTCGGCATAAAACCTTCCGATGGCCATCATGTCTTGTGCCATGTCGCCGGTGATGGTCACCACCGGCCCGATACCGGCAGTCTTTCTTTTGAAGTCGAGAAATCCCAGCACCACAGGGACATTGGCTCCCGCGGCAATGTGGTAAAAGCCGGACTTCCATTTCTGGACCTTTTTGCGTGTTCCGGAAGGCGGGATCGTCAGAATGAGACTATCCGTCTTATTGAACTTTTCCACCATCTGTCCGACCACATTGTTGGCGCGGCTGCGGTCTATGGGTATACCCCCCAGCCACTTGAACAAGCCATTAAAAGGTTTTCGGAAGATGACGTCTTTACCCATCCAGGTGAGTTTTCCTTTAAGCTTAAAGGCCACCAACATCATCAGAGGAAAATCCCAGTTGGACGTATGGGGGGCGGCTATCATCACGAATTTGGGAATATCGGGGAGCGCACCCTCTGTGTGCCACCCGGAAATTGTGCAAGCATTTTCCGACCGTGGTGCCACGTAACCAGGCGCGTACATCTTCACTATTGACCTGTCTTTGTGATAGATGTATGGTCCATGACCCTTAATTTTGGGGAATCATATTAAATGCGGAGGAAATGAGAAATGAATAAAGGTGATTTGGTAAATGAAGTGACTAACGTCGTATCTTCAAAAAAAGAGGCTCAGGCGGCTGTAGATTGTGTTTTGTCAACGGTTATAGCGGCATTGGGAAAACAAGAGACCGTTCAGCTTGTGGGGTTTGGAACCTTTAAGGTTAACAAGAGAAACGCTAGAGAAGGCAGAAATCCACAAACGGGAGAATCAATGAAAATTGCAGAAAAATTAGTCCCAAAATTTGTCCCGTCAAAGGCAATGAAAGAGGCTGTAGACAAGTAACGGCTCAGTCAGAATTATTGAGTGGAACCGTATCAGTGAACCCATAGCCCGTGACGTGCTGCGGGATGTGCCAAGAATCGTCAAAATAAAAAGGGCATTGCCTTGGTTTCAAGGAATGCCCTATTTATTCAATCGTTGAGAAAGAAAGCTAGACCACGGTCACATTTACTGCAGAAGGACCTTTGGGTCCCTGCTCAATGTCGAACGTAACACGGTCACCTTCATCAAGTGTTTTGAAGCCCGTCGCATTGATTCCAGAATGATGAATAAAAACATCCGGACCGTCTTCTTGTTCGATAAAACCATAACCCTTGCTGCTGTTAAACCATTTTACTATGCCATTAGCCATTGTAACAACCTCCTTTTAAAAAAATCTCATGGTTCCAAACTTCAGACTGCCACGTTGGCAAATGGATCTTTCCTTCAGTACGAAACCGGCCTTATACCCTAAACGGGTAATTTTAATTATGTTATCAATAATTATAAAAAATAAAAATATCAAGCTGATTTTTCATTATTTTGCTTTTTTAGCAAAATTTTTCGCTAGCTGAGTGATAATTCTGCTGTTTAAGTATTTATTTCGCTTGCGGATCCTGGTATTTGATAATGCCGGACGGACTGGACCCTAACCATCTTAGACACATTTCGGGATGGGGACTTTTTTGTAAAGTGGTCACACCGGGAGAGACGTTTTTAGAATGATTCACGTCATTAAACCATTTATTGCCCTGCTCATAGCCACGACCTTTCTTACCATGGGAAACGGGCTGATGAACAGTCTGCTGAGCATCAACATGCGGCTTGAGAACTATGACGACCAGGTCATCGGGCTGGTCATGTCCGCAAACTATCTGGGGATACTGCTGGGCGTCTATTTCTGCCAGAAAATCGTGCAAGAGGTCGGTCATATCAGATCATTTGCAGTATTTGCCGCTGTTATGACGGCCGTATCGCTGGTGCACGGATTGTATATGTCAGCCTGGCTTTGGGCTGTATTGAGATTTTGCAATGGGTTGTGTGTCACCGGGCTCTTCATGGTGATCGAAAGCTGGCTGAACGAAAAAGTGGAGCCGGTTTTTCGTGGCCGTCTGTTGTCCATTTATATGATTCTGGTCTATTTTGGTATCGGAAGCGGTCAGCTGCTGTTGAACGTGGGTGATGTGCAGGGCCAGACCATCTTCATGCTCGCGGCCATCCTGTTCGCCCTGTGCCTGGTGCCCATTTCCATAACCGGCGCAGTCAACCCCCAGCCCCTTAGCGTACCACACCACAACCTGATCAAGCTGTTCCAACTTGCGCCTATGAGTATGTTCGGAAGCTTTATTGCCGGTATGATCAACAGTTCATTTTATTCCATGGGACCCATGTTTGGACTGGACATCGGCCTTCCGGTCTCTCAGGTGTCTTTTTTCATGAGTCTCACCGTCTGGGCGGGGCTGCTGTTTCAATATCCGGTGGGTCTGCTCTCCGACAGATTCGATCGCCTGACGGTCCTGTCGGCTCTGGGATTTCTTGTGATGTTGGTGAGTATCGGCATCGCGATACTGGGTCGTATGGGCATGGGTGCACTTCTGCCCCTGACCGTTTGCTTCGGGATGGTTTTTACGATTTATCCCGTGGCCATGGCGCGGGCCCAGGACAATATCGACAAAAAAGAAATCGTGCCGGTCAGCGCGGCCTTGATTCTATTTTTTGGTTTTGGGGCCTGTTTCGGTCCCATAACGGCGTCATTGGTCATTTCAAAGGTCAGTCCCTTCGGCCTTTATTATTTCACCGCCGGATGTAGCGGGACGCTGGGTTTGGTTGTCTGGTGCTTACGAAAAAAACTACCCAGCAACCTCGAAGAGCAGGTACCTTATATTCCAATACCCAGAACGTCACCTGTGGTCAGCAAAATCGATCCTCGCGGAGGACACGAACGTTAATGCGACGAAGGGTCCGGGGAATCCCTCATATGAGAACATCATCGAAAAAAAACACAATGAACGCATTCCCCATCAGGCCCTGACACCATTTAAGGTTTATTCGTTGGCCGATTTGAGCAGACAGTGGAGCAAGACATTGGCGCCGGCTTTACAATCTTCCCAGGTCGTTTTTTCGACCTCCACATGGCTTCTACCCCCGATACTGGGCACAAAAATCATGGCGGTGGGTGCCACCTGGTTCATATAGCTGGCATCGTGTCCGGCGCCGCTGACCATGTAATGACCCGGGTACCCGAGATCGTGGGCGGTTTCCAGAACACGTTGCACCAATGTTTCATCAAACGGAGAATGCTCCACCCGCCATGTCTCTTCTAATCGAATAGGACAGCCCCGCTGATGGGCAATGGCTTCAAAGTCATTTTTTAGGCGCTCCCACGCGTTGATGGCGTGAGCGTCGTCCCAGGAGCGGATATCGACCGTAAAATGGACTTTGTCGGGAATAATGTTTCTGGAATTGGGATAATTTTGAATTTCTCCCACGGTGGCCACCATGTTACCACCCATCTTTTCCGGTAATTGATTGACCTTGAGGATCATTTCCGCTGCGGCACACAGCGCATCGTGTCGACCCTCCATGGGTGTCGGTCCCACCTGGTTGGCCTCGCCCTCGAGATAGACGTCATACCAGTGCAGACACAGAATGCCTTTGGGGGCACCGATGCGCTTGCCTTCTTTCTCGAGAATCGGACCCTGCTCGATATGGTATTCGAAGTAAGCATGAACCGGCCATTTACGGGCGGGCAGATCCCCCTTGTAGCCGATGCGTGCCAGTTCATCCTCGAAGCGTTTGCCGTTGATGTCGGTCCGCTGATAGGCCCAGTCCCTGTCCAGGGCGCCTGCCCAGACCCCCGAAGCTACCATGGCCGGTGCAAAACGGGAGCCTTCCTCGTTGGTCCAGTCTACGATCACCAAGGGCCGGGAGGTCTGAATGTCGTTTTCATGAAGGGTCCGCATGACCTCCAGGGGGGCCATGACACCGAGGATGCCGTCGAACCGCCCGCCTTTGGGCTGGCTATCGATATGAGAGCCGCTCATGACCGGTGGCAGGTCGTTCTGAGTTCCGGGTCGCCGACCGAAGATGTTGCCCATGTCGTCGATGCTTACCTCCAGGTCAATTTCTCTCAGCCAGCGAACAAACAAGTCTCTTGCGGTCTTGTCTTCATCGGTGAGCGTCAGTCTCTGAACGCCGCCGCCTGGGGTGGCACCGATTTTGGCCATGTCCTGCAGGGTTTTCCGTAAGCGTTTTCCATTGATACGTAAGTCTTTCACGTCCATTTGTTAGCCTCCATTCATAGATGCATCATTCGAAAAAATAATTAGGGGATTAAAGCTTCCCAAGAGACAATACGATCATTTTAGGTCAAACGTTGAATCGGACCTCCAGGATATCCCCGTCCTGAACCGCGTAGGTCTTACCTTCCAGTCGTACCGTGCCTTGTTTTCTGGCCTCGGCATAACTTCCGGAGGCGATAAGGTCTTTGTAGGCGACCACCTCCGCCCGAATAAACCCTTTTTTCATGTCCGTGTGAATGACGCCGGCTGCGTCGTCAGCCGGCGTTTTCTGGGTAATGGTCCAGGCGCGAACCTCGTCCTCCCCCACCGTAAAAAAGGAGATGAGGCCCAAGAGTTCATACGACCGGTGGATCACCCGGTCCATGGCAGATGCCTTGATACTGAATTCAGTTAAGAACTCACTTGCTTCCTCTTCGGTCATCTGGGCGAGTTCCTGCTCGAGTTTGCCCCGTATCACGAGGCAGCTTTCATGATCCGTAAGATCGCCGATTTCGGGCAGCTGCTCATCTTCATCCTCATTGTTGAACAGGGTCAGCATGGGTTTTGCAGAAAGAAACGCGTATCCCCGGAGCAGTGGCGACGAGGCAATCTCGGGTACCTTTCGCAAGGGAATTTCTTTTTCTAGACAGTCAAGACAGTCTGTCAGCAAGACGATCTCTGTTGGGTCGGGATTTTTTCCCCTTTTGCTGTCGTTTTGAAGCTTTTCCAGGCGTTTTTCAACGACAACGAGATCGATAAGAATCAATTCCTGGTCAAGATGCCGGAAGTCTTTCAAAGGGGTAGCGGCTTCCTGGCCGAATGCCTTAAAATTTCGGATGACATGAATCAGTGCGTGACAGTCCCGCGCTTGTGTCCAGATGGATTGTTCCTTTTTGGTTTCCTGGGCGATTCCACCTGTTCCGGGAAGGTAATATTCCACTTGGGCATGAATGGTTTTCTTGGGCCGGTACAGTTCGCTGAGCCTGTCTATCCGATCATCGGGCACCCGCACGGTTCCGATGCGACTCTCCTTCTTGTTCGGCTGGCCAGACAGTTGATGCGTCAAGGCTTCGAAAATAGTCGATTTTCCACTCCCGGAAAGCCCAACGATGCCAAGTTTCATACGGTACGTCCTCCCTTGAACCTAAAAAAAGTGTTTGAAGAATCTCGCTGTTGACTGCGAGGTTCTTCAATTCAGCGCCGTCACCATATCAGAAGGGATGCGATGGGACAAGATCTTTACCTTTTGGCTCGATGATGATATATTTAGATTTCGATATAACCGCGATTTCATACCTTACCATCATCAGATGGGTTGATGGACAAGATGAGCGGCAACATCGCATTCGATAAAATCGTATAACGGTTTTATTTGGAGGTGTTAAATGCAAATCTTCATGGACAAAAAATGGTGTCGATTGTTTTTGGTAATCATGGGCGCCGTTGTTATATCAGCCTCAGGGTGCGGCGATAGCAGCACGGACGGCGCTGGCGCCGTCGATGCACCCGAGGTTCCACCGGTCTATACCTTTGTTCCGGATTTCGGCGAAATTGGCAGCACGGAAAGCCCTGCTTCTGCGGTGGTACCTCTTGCTGATCCTATGATCAAAAGCCTGCCCGCAGCCGATACCAATGCCCTTCCACAGGCCGGCTGCATCATAGACAACTATGCCCACGCATCCCTGCAGGTCGGTTTTTGGAATCTAGCCCTGACCGTGACCCTGGCCGTGCCGGCATGGTCGTTTGCCGAGGCTTTTAACCATGATCCTGTGCAACAGGAAGACGGATCCTGGGTCTGGTCCTACAGTGCCACGATTAAAGGTGTCTTGCACACAGCCGAGCTTCGCGGTGCCTTTGTCGACGACACGGTGCAATGGCGCATGAAAATTACCAAGAACGGTTTCTATGAAGATTTTCTCTGGTATTCCGGTGTTTCCAACCTTCCGGCAACATCCGGCACTTGGACCATAAAAAAGAGTCCTGAGCCTGATGAGAACTACGACTGGATCGACATCCACTGGCACCGTGACGTCTCCAACGAAACCTGGCAGGTGCAGTACATGAACATCCACGCAGGAGATGACAATGAGGGAGGCTTTATCGAATACGGTGTTGTTGATGATGATACCTACGATGCCTTCTACGACATCTACAATGCGGCACAGGAAAACCTGGTGGAAATTGAGATCAACAGAAACAGCAGCCTGGGCCGCGTCACGAACCCAGGCCACTTTGATGATGAAGACTGGCACTACTGGGACGAAAACCACTGTGACAGTGAGGCACCGGGGATTTAAAGACCGAGGTTTTGTTGCGGTTTTAGGCACCGTGCCGAAAAGAAATCTTCTCGAACATCTGGGCGAGACCGGCCCCGAGGGTATAAATTGCATCGATGCTGAGGTTCTTGTCTGCGGTTTCGTCAAAAAATAG
This sequence comes from uncultured delta proteobacterium, assembly GCA_963701385.1. Classification (GTDB taxonomy): domain Bacteria; phylum Desulfobacterota; class Desulfobacteria; order Desulfobacterales; family B30-G6; genus B30-G6. Next base: position 272,667 of record CAVOZW010000007.1, on the reverse strand, counting down.
ATTCAGACTTGATGCGAGCGCTCCTTCCGGTAACCAGTAGCAGAGCATGATGGGAACCCTTGGCAGGGGGTGGAGCACCACGGAGACATCCGATTTAAATTGTTTTTTTACCTGCTGGCCGCTAAAAAGATGGACCAGGTCATCAAAAAAATCCGTGTACGCATCCGCTATTCGTTTTATGGGTTCCTCACATCTTTTTTTAAAAAGCGGATAGCGCTCCTTGCCGTCTTTTAGTTCTCGAAAGGAAAGCCAGTTCCCCGCGGGTAAGACCCCTTTCCCATAAAGGATGTAGTTCAGAAACGGAATCGCCACCCACGAATTGACATGAATGCTGGTGGAAATGCTTCCCTTGGCATCCACGCTGAAATCTTTTCCCAATATTTTGAGCTGCAGACGGCCATTCCTAAAATTGGCACCGATTCTTTTTGCCGCCTCTGCCAGGTCCATGTTTGAAATTTCTTTTTTCAGCGTTTCCAGATATTCGTAGCGGTTCTCGTCGGCTTTCTGGCGCCCCGCCGCTTCTCCCGAGAAGCGGCGGATGATTTCCTGGTCAAGTTTGGGGCATTCCGTGATGGCCCGACGACCCGTAAACACCGATCCTGCAAACGCCAGACATGTTTTTTCGCCACAATCCCGACAGTTCGATTTGTCGAGACACTGAAAGATTTCCATGGCATTTTTTGGCGTGGACATGCGAGTACCCTCACATCCCCTGAACCCTTATTCTTGCTCGGAAAGTGGCACAATTTTTCCATCGGACACAGGTCGCATCGAGGTTTCCTGGCCTTACAGGTTTCTCTCCCAAAGTAGATCAGGTGCAGCGAGAAGTCACTCCAGGCGCGTTTTGGCATCTGTTTCATGAGGTCAAACTCGATCTTGACAGGATCGTTGTGACCCGTGAGATCGAGACGCTGGGAAATCCTGGATACGTGAGTATCGACAACAATCCCGGGGATGTTGAAAGCAGCTCCCAATACCACGTTGGCTGTTTTTCGGCCCACACCCGGGAGTTTAACGAGAGCCTCAAGTGTTCCTGGCACCGCTCCATGGTGCCGCTCGATCAGCGCCGCGGCACAATTTTGAATGTTCTTGGCCTTGTTGCGGTAATAACCGGTGGATCGGATGAGCCCTTCGATCAGCGTTTTGGGGGCTTCCGCAAAAGCCTTGGGTGTCGACAATTGATTAAAAAGCGATCGGGTGACCTTGTTTACCTGTTTGTCGGTGCACTGTGCCGATAATATGGTGGCCACCAGAAGCTGGAATGGGGTTCGATAATCGAGTTGGGTCTTGACTTCCGGGTATGTGGTTCTTAGTATTTTACGTATTTTATCGGTTCGTTTTCGGTCTGCAATCATTGGCACTTTCCCTGAGGGTGGCTAATTACACGAGCCTGCACGGGCTTATATATTGAACGGTTGATATCAACCATACGCCGTAAGCGACAAGCCGCTTAAAACGCACAGCTTAAAGCTATAGAACATAAAAGTTGAGCAAGGGGCTCAGTCACATTGTCGATACTGTTTATAACGAAATTATCCATTTAAATAAAGAACCCATGAAGAGCAATCAAAAAAAAAGCAGCGGGCTTGGGCTTTGCTCCGGCGGCCTGGATAGCATTCTTTCCGGTCTCGTGTTGCAAGAACAGGGGCTGCATGTGGAATGGATCACCTTTGAAACGCCGTTTTTCTCTGCTGAAAAAGCACGTAAAGCCTCTGTTATCACAGGGATTCCCCTTACGATAAAAAATATTACAACGCCCTATATTCGTATGCTGAAAGCGCCCAACTGTGGCTATGGTAAGCACATGAATCCCTGCCTGGACTGCCATGCACTTATGTTTCGTATGGCCGGCGAGGTCATGAAAGCAAAAGGGTTTGATTTTCTTTTCAGTGGTGAGGTTCTTGGACAGCGCCCCATGTCCCAGACCCGGCCTTCCCTGCGATACGTCGAGAAACATTCAGGATATGACGGATATATTCTCAGACCACTGAGTGCCAAACGACTCGAGAAAACAATTCCGGAAAAAGAAGGGCGTGTTGAGCGCGAGGCCCTGCTCGGTATTTCAGGACGGTCAAGAAAAGCGCAGATTCAACTCGCGCAGCACTTTCATCTTACCGATTACCCTGCGCCGGCGGGAGGTTGTCTTTTGACAGACAAAGGGTATGCCAATCGATTGAGGGATCTATTAGCGAACCAGGCACAGTGCTCGGAAAACGAACTCCACCTGCTGAGGTATGGCAGACATTTTCGGGTCAATGCGAATGTAAAAATCATCGTGGGGCGAACCAAAGAAGACAATGAACAGATGGAGCATTACCTCGATCCCGCAGCGGACATTGTGCTAAAGGTTCGGAAATATCCGGGACCATTGGTGGTCATCCCCAATGGTGCGCCCAGGGATAAGGTTCTTCTGGCTGCATCTATCTGCGCAGGGTATAGCAAGGCATTGGCGGATACGCCCGTTGAGGTCAAGGTAATTTCTTCAACGGGCCGGGATAACGTGACCGTGCTGCCCACCGCGCCCGAGACGGTAGGTAATTATCTGATCAGTTAGCAGGTTTTTTCTGAAGGCATACAGAAGTCAGAATACAGAATCTCTTATGATGACTTTTTAAAGATGAACGTCCAACATCGAACGCTACATCGAACATCGAATGAAAAATCGTGCAACGATTTTAATCTTCGATGGCCCGGGCCCTGAGCTGGCCGCAGGCCGCCGAGATGTCTTGGCCCTTGCTGCGTCGAATCATGACCGTGTAGTGGCTGGCAATGAGAATGTCCTGAAACCGTGAAATGACCGACTCGTCCGGGCATTCAAAAGGACCGCCCTCATATGTGTTATAAGGGATCAGATTGATTTTGGCCTTGATCGGCTTTAACAGCCGGGCCAGTCGCCGGGCATCTTCGGGTCTGTCATTGATCCCCTTGATCAGAATATATTCAATGGTGATTTTTTTTCGATTTTTCAGTGGATAGTGGGCGCACGCTTGGATGAGTTTTTCAATGGGGTATTTACGGTTAATAGGCATCAAGCTGTTGCGCGTGTCATTGTCGGTCGCATTTAGGGACACGGCCAGGTTGATCTGGGTGTCATTTCCCAGGTCTGCCATTCGTGAAACAAGACCGGCCGTTGAAAGGGTTATGCGTCTGCTGGAAAGTTTCAACCCCACATCACTGTCCGTGAGAACCTTCAAGGCATCGATGACATTGCGATAGTTTGCCAAAGGTTCGCCCATGCCCATGAAAACGATGTTGGTCAGGTTCCTGGAGCCGACTGTCAGATGGCTGATGTCCCGCACCTGCGAGATGATTTCAGCCGCCGTCAAATTTCGAATCAACCCGCTTTGGGCCGTGAGGCAGAAACGGCAGCCCTGGCTGCAGCCGACCTGGCTTGAAATACAGAGGGTTTTATGATCCTTTTCCGGTATCAGGACGGACTCGATGAGGTTGCCGTCACCCAGCTCAAACAAGTATTTTTCAGAACCATCCGTGGATGATGCCACCTGATTCAATGAGAGGCGCTCGCTTAAAAAATGCTGAGACAGCAATGCGCGGGTCTTTTTGCCCAGATCCGTCATTTGATCGAATGCATCCACCTGTTGCAGGTACAACCATTTGAAAACCTGGGTGGCCCGAAACGCTCTTATGTCGTGATCCTCGAACCAATCGGCCAGGGCTTCTCTGGTCAGGTTTTTAATATCAGTTTTGGGTGGATATGTTTTCATAGAAGTGTATAAGCAGCCCAGCTGCGTCAAATTAATTGGCCCTGGCGAATTTATTCTTGACATAACATGCAATTAAAACTACTTTCAAGTGTTTAATACCTTGGCTTTGTACGGAATTGAATGAAAAACCGATACAGGCGTACTTGCCAGGGCATATCAAACGATTTCGAAAATAAATAAAATCGTTCATCCGTTTGTATTCGGGGATTCACATTGCAACATGTTTGACAACTTAAGTGACAAACTTGGCCTGGCCTTTAAAAAATTAAAAGGTCACGGCAAGCTATCCGAAAAAAATATTACGGAAGGTCTCAGAGACGTCAGGATGGCCCTCCTGGAAGCCGATGTCCATTACAAGGTTGTCAAACAGTTTATTGCAGACATCAAGGAAAGGGCGCTCGGCCAGGAGGTCATGGCCAGTCTCACACCGGGTCAGCAAGTCGTCAAAATCGTCAACGAAGAACTGACAAGGCTCATGGGGGGGAGTCACCAGGAGCTTGTCCTTTCGGGCACGCGTCCCCTGTCGATTATGCTGGTGGGCCTGCAGGGCTCGGGAAAGACGACCACCGCCGGAAAGCTTGCCCTATACATCCGGGAAAAGGGGTATCACCCCTTCCTGGTTCCGGCCGATATTTACCGACCCGCTGCCATTGATCAGCTTACAAAGCTGGGTGCACAGATAGATGTACCGGTCTATCCCTCCATTGCGGAGATGGACCCGGTGGATATTTGCCGGGAGGCAATAGCTGCGGCAACAAAGGCCGGATGCGACACACTGATTATTGATACTGCCGGCCGTCTTCATATCGACGACGCATTGATGGCGGAATTGAGGCAGATCAAGACGGCGCTGAATCCGTCCGACACACTCCTGGTGGCAGACGCCATGACCGGTCAGGATGCGGTGAATATCGCCCAAGCCTTTGATGAGGTATTGGATCTTGGCGGTGTTGTTTTGACCAAGATGGATGGTGATGCTCGCGGTGGCGCCGCTATATCCATCAAGTCGGTCACCCGTAAACCGATTAAATTTATCGGGGTCGGCGAAAAGCTGAACGCGCTGGAGCCTTTTCATCCAGAACGGATGTCTTCCAGAATACTGGGTATGGGAGACGTCCTGTCGATGATCGAAAAAGCCCAGGCCGTAATCGATGAAAAACAAGCGCTTGAGCTCGAGAAGAAACTGCGTAAAAGCCAGTTCACGCTGGAGGATTTTCGAGATCAGATGGTCCAGATTCGAAAGATGGGTTCTTTTTCGGACTTGATTAACATGATCCCGGGTATGAACAAGGTCAAACAGCTAAAAAATCTTGAGGTTGATGATACTGAATTTGTAAGGATCGAGGCCATAATCAACTCGATGACACCCCAGGAGCGACGGATTCATACCATTATCAACGGGAGTCGACGGAAAAGGATTGCAAAAGGAAGTGGAACGCGTGTACAAGATATTAACAAGCTACTAAAAAATTATGCACAAATTCTCAAGATGATGAAGAAAATCAACAAAGGCGGCATGCGCGGCTTGGGGCGTGGTATGCTTCCTTTCTAAAGGAGAGGTTGTATGTCAGTTAAAATCAGGTTGGCCAGACATGGTGCAAAGAAACGGCCATTTTATCGAATTGTTATCGCAGACAACGAAAGCCCGAGAGATGGACGGTTCTTGGAGGCCATCGGTACGTATAATCCATTGAAGGAACCGGCTGAAGTTACACTCAAGACCGAGCGGGTCAAATATTGGATAAACAAGGGAGCGCTACCAACAGCCACGGTCAAAAATCTTTTGAAAAAGGAAGGTCTATTCGCGAGTCCGGCATAATTTCGATACGCTATTTCTCAACTGCAAAGGAGATAGAGCGATGAGAGAGCTGATTTTTTACATTGCCAAGGCACTTGTGGACAATCCAGAGCAAGTCTCCGTTGAGGAGATCGAAGGTAATCAGACTTCCGTGTTGGAACTGAAAGTAGCCAAAGAGGATTTAGGGAAAGTCATCGGGAAACAGGGAAGAACCGCCAGGGCGATGCGGACGATTTTGAGTGCATCGTCCGCAAAGATCAAAAAGCGAACCGTCCTGGAGATTATCGAATAGCTTCGTGGATCATTCACATCTTCTTTGCATAGGGAAAATTGTTGGTGCGCATGGCATCAAAGGCGTTATCAAGGTCTTTTCCTACGCTGAATCTATGACCAGATATGCATCTGGCAGGCCATTATTTCTAAAGGATTCTCGCGGCAATGGATTCGCACAAAAGATTGTTTGGGCGAAACCGCATTCCAAATCCATTCTCTTATCTCTGGAAGGCATAAACAATCGCAGCCAGGCCGAGGAACTTATCGGATCAGAGCTCTTTATCGAGAAAACCGAACTCGAAACATTGGAAGAGGGGACCTATTACTGGGCCGACCTCATGGGTTTGTCCGTGTACAGCATGGCAGGAGATTATATGGGTGAACTAACTGCCATTCTCAGGACCGGCAGTAACGATGTTTATGTTGCCAAGAGAATGGACGGGAAAAAAGAGCTAGAAGTCCTGATTCCGGCACTCGCATCGGTTGTTAGAGAAATCGACCTGGATCGACGTGTGATGAAAGTTGATTTGCCGGAAGGATTATAAAAAGAAGGGTTCGAGGGAAATATTGTCATTTGCTTCGCGTCGTTCATCAAAGTCACGAGCAAGAATGACTGACACGCGAAAGGGCAAATGTCGTCCGAAGGACAAATGATGACAAATGACATTCGAAGGATATATGAACTATTCCATTTTAACGATATTTCCGGAGATGTTTCAACTTTTTTTAAAGCATGGCATCATCGGAAGAGCCGTGGCAAAGCAGCAAATCAATGTCACTGTTTTCAATATCAGGGATTTTGCCACAGACAAACATCAGGTCACCGATGATCGGCCATACGGCGGCGGCTCCGGAATGGTCATGAAGCCGGAACCGTTGGCAGACGCCATTCGGGCCGCAAAAAAAGCCTCATCAACATCGAAGACGGTTCTGTTGACACCCCAGGGCAGAACCTTGGATCAGACCACTGCGCGATCTTATCTTGCCTGCGATGGGTTGATCTTGATTTGTGGAAGGTATGAAGGCATTGACGATCGGATCAACCATCGGTTCATAGACGATGAGATTTCAATCGGAGATTATGTGCTCATGGGAGGGGAACTGGCCGCCATGGTCTTGATGGAGTCGGTCGTACGGTTGATTCCCGGTGTGTTGGGTGGTGAAGATTCCGCTGAAAAAGACACCTTTTCAGGGGATCTTTTAGAGCATGCCCATTACACGCGACCCTATCTTTTTGAGGGTGAAGCGGTTCCGGACGTTCTCCTGTCGGGCAACCACAAGGAGATCGATACTTGGCGACTTGAAATGTCCTTGATACGTACATTCTTGAAACGACCGGACCTGTTGAAGGAAAAACAATTAAGCATGCGGGAGATTGACATCCTGAAAAAATGGTGTACCGACATTGAAAACATCATCAAGGCCCAATCTTCACGTCATACTGATCCATTATCCGGTCGTCAGTAAAAATGGTGCCGTCATTGCGTCGGCGGTCACGAACCTGGATCTGCATGATATCGCCAGGGCCGGCAGAACATTTGGCATTCGCTCCTTGTATATCGTGACCCCTGTGAGTGATCAGATGGAACTTGTTGACAAAATCGTGTCACATTGGGTATCAGGTGCAGGGGCTGCCTATAATCCCAAGCGAAGGGAAGCACTCTCTATCATCCGTGTCAGTGATTCATTCGAGGCGGCGTTGGCAGAGATTGCGGCACAAGGGAAGGGATATCCAAAAACAATTGCCACCAGCGCTCGTAAACGGACCAAAAGTCTGCCGATGACCGTATTGCGAGATATGATTAGAGATGGTGACCCGTATGCACTCGTGTTGGGTACGGCATGGGGTCTGACGGAGGATTTCCTGAACCAGGCAGATTATCTCCTGGAACCCATCTGTGGCCCTACGGACTACAACCATCTGTCGGTGAGATCGGCAGCGTCGATTATGCTGGACAGGTTGTTAGGAAAATAGCGTGTTAGGTTTTAGGTATTGGCTTTGAGCGATAAGCAACAAGAAAAACGCGTGCAAGGCTAACATCGTCCGAAGGATAAATGCCTATCAACGACATTCGAAGTATCAATAACATCAGATTGGAGTGAACCATGGAAAAAATGAAACAACTGGAAAAAGAACTATTGCGTATGGATCTTCCGCACTTTGATCCCGGAGATACCGTGAAGGTAAACGTCAAAATCAGGGAGGGCGAAAAAGAGCGAATTCAGGCCTTCCAGGGTGTCGTTATCAGCAAGCGAAAAGGGAGCGCCAATGCATCCTTTACCGTCAGAAAAGTTTCTTACGGTATCGGTGTTGAACGTATTTTCCCGCTGCATTCACCGATTATCAGCGATATAGAGGTAATTACCAAGGGCCGGGTTCGCCGTGCAAAAATTTACTACCTTCGCAAATTGCGGGGCAAGGCGGCCAGAATCAAGGAAAGACGCTTCAAATAATGAGGCTTCACGTAGCAAGCTTAAAGGCTCAACTTTCGGGATTAAGCGTACGCGAATAAAATCGAAAAGCGATTTTATCATGAATAAAGACTTCTGGGCGTTCGAACGTCAAGCGCACAAAAGCGGTTATTCACTGATAGCTGGAATCGATGAGGCCGGCCGGGGTCCTTTGGCCGGTCCTGTTGTTTCGGCCGCCGTTGTTTTGCCCGAGTCCTTCCATGTTGATGATGTCGATGATTCCAAACAACTGACACCTAAAAAGCGTGCGGACCTGTTTCCCAGAATCCAGGAGGCCGCATTGGCCGTTGGGGTTGGTATCGTAGCGGCTGAAACCATTGATCGTATCAACATTCTCCAGGCAGCGCTTCTGTCAATGGCGAAGGCCGTGGAAAATCTTGCCATACAACCTGATTACCTGCTGATCGACGGATCTTTTCCGATTCCAATGGATCTACCTCAAAACGCCCTCCCCAAGGGTGACTCCCTGAGCATCTCCATCGCTGCTGCTTCGATTATTGCCAAAGTCACACGGGACCGGATGATGGTGGTTTTTGACAGAACCTATCCGGAATATGGTTTTTCACAGCACAAAGGGTATCCTACCAGGGCACACAGGGAAGCGATTCGAAAATTCGGTTGTTCACCCATACACCGCAAGACCTTTAAGGGGGTCAAGGAATATCTCAGGCAATGAATCAGCACAAGGCATTCGGGAAAGCGGGCGAGGAATTGGCGGTTCGCTACCTCAAAAAGAAGGGTTACAAGGTCCTTGAACAGAACTACGCCTGCCCGGTAGGTGAGATCGACATCATCGCCAGGGATAAAAAGGCGATTGTCTTTGTCGAGGTAAAGACACGGAGGTCTATTTCCTACGGGAGTGCCAAACTTGCGATAACGCCCCATAAAAAAAGAAAAATATCAATGACAGCGCTTTATTACCTCAAATCCAATCACCAGATGGATCAAGACGCCAGATTTGATGTGGTGACCATTCAATCCACAAGCGGTGTTCAGGAAATCGATCTCATTCAAAATGCATTCGATCTGGCATACCCATAAACAAAAATCAGCGCCATTGTATGGCACTGATTTTTGTTTCATACAATAAATTCGTGGAACGAATTTATTATTGCTTGTTCTCCATTTCTTCGAGTTGGTCGTGCATTTTTTCGGCATTCTTTCTGACGTAATCCCTTACCTTGGCATCCAATTCCTTGTGAGTTTCCAGGGCATCCTTGAAAGCAAACATGTCAAGCTCACACAGGGCGTACATGGTCATGTCTGCTGGATCTTGCCAGTGATCGACAATGGTGGCACCATGCAGCGTTGTCTTGGAAAAGGTTTTAAGGGCTTGCTCGACATGCTGTTCTTCCGATGATGCGGACATGTCTCCCGCTGTCGTGGAAGCCATGTAATCTTTTGCCAAAACAGCAACATAGGTCTCCAGGGTCTTGGCTATTTCGGCTCTGGCGCGGTTGTCCGCAGTTGTTACCAGCAAGGCTTTATTTTTAATGCCCGAGGCAATCCCGACGCCATAAAAAACCTTTCCTTTTTCAGCGTCAAATGCACCACTTCCTTTGTAGACCCACTCAGGTCCTTTGGAGAATGCGCTTTCAGGCGTTGAAGAGCAGCCCGTCAAAAGAAACATGCCGGTGACTAGTAATGCACAGATGACGACGAGGTGTTTTGCTTTCATTTTTTTCTCCTTTCTTTAAAATCATCCATCATATCTTTCATTTCATCCATTAAATCTTCCATTTCGCGCATTCCCTCGAGAAGCGAATCCATACGATATGGTTTTTTCTCTGTCAGAATCTTACCCTGCTTGGGTTTTTGGGACATGAGGTTTTCAGTGGACGGGGTGTCTTTGGGTGCCTCGGACGAGGAGGGAGGCTCTTTCTTGGGCTGTTCCTGGGTAACAACCGGTTGCTTTTGCGAGGGTTTTTCCGTCGCAGGCGGGATGATTTCATCCTTTTCCACAGGCGGTTCTGGCTTCACTTCGACTTTTTCCGGCACGACTTCGGGGGGTTTCAATTTTTCAGTCTGTTGTGCGTGAGACTGTTGTTTCGGCACTGCCGGCTGTACAGCCGATACAGTGTATCCCTTTTGATTGAGCCAATCGATGGCCACCTGGGTACGAATGGAGAAATTGACGTCTGTGATGGTGAGTCCATCGGCCGCCTTGCGGGCGATCATGGAATTGATACCGATCATTTCGGCTTGATCATCGAGCAACGGTCCACCCGAGTTGCCCCTGTTGATGCTTGCGTCCGTCTGGAACAGATCTTTGCCCTTTACGCCGCCATAATTTTTCCAGCGGGCGCTGATAACTCCCTGGGTCAAACTCCACAGGCCACCCTGCTCCGGGTGACCGATAGCATAAACCTGTTCACCGATGTCAATGATTTCGGAATCCGCCAGTGGTACGGTTGTAAATTTCCTGTCTGGATTGACGATTTTCACGAGCGCCAAATCAAGGGGCAGATCATATGCCAGTATCTCGCCGCGATAGCCTTTTGCCAAGTCAGCCTTGTGATCGCCGGTGACTCTGTCCGGCTTCAAGAAAACCGATATATTGGAGAGAAGTTGCGACGAATCTTTCTGGGTAAATAGGTGCGCGTTTGTGATAACGAGACCTTCCGGGGTTATGATCGAGCCTGTCCCGCCACTGCCCTTGCTGGACCCCTGGGAGGCAAAGATGAAAACCACCCCGGGACCAGCTTTCTGATAGATTTCTTTGGGTGTGTAAGCCTGGACCGGCTGCTCGTATAGCCAACAAACGGCAAGGGCGGTGATTAGCAAAATAGGAATTACTTTAAAAGATTTCACCAATTTTCACCTCCTCTCTGCGAGGCAAGTACTCAATTTATTGTGTAAGAGGTACCGAAATACATAGGGAAAAAAGTGTGCTACAGCTGATCGTTATTTGTTCATAAAGATAAATGATAAACTGATTGAAGTCAATTGTAAAACGATATTTTTTAGAAATTTTCTCAACCCTAGCACGTAACGCATTCCTCGCAGCAGCCGAGCGAAGGTGCCCGAATCTTTCAGCGATGTTCTTCAATTCTTTGTTCTCGATATAAAAATATTGACGGGTGTATTCGACCTTTGATATCTGTGTAACAACCGGTTTTTTTTTAGGAAAGGAGGTTCAATTGAAAATTTTGTCGATTGCAGTATCGGTTTTGATGATATTTGCCTTGATATCGTGTGCCTCAACACGCTCTTCTGACAGACCATCCGCCTTTGAGACCCTGCAGGAACAGGAAGCATTTGAAAAACGAACACCACGGTTTTCCCAATTTATAGAAGCCCTCGAATATCTGGGAAAGCGCTTGAACGTTGAAGTATACAAACTCAGGCAAACGGACGGGTTTTCGGCAGACGCGGCCGGTGATGAGAGCAAGCCGCTTTCGCCGCTAGAACAGACCCAGCAGAATGCGGATGATGCCATGGCGGAACTGGATAGGGAAATTGCCAAACAGGAAGGGAAGGCAGAGCAGTCGGTGGCTGTGACATCGGGAGAAAGCTACACCACCAGTGAGTCTTCTAATATGGGTCAGGCTGGAGGACCGCCGGGTAAACCCATGGTCATCGCAATTGCCGATTTAATCAATGACGACCAGTCTGTTTCAAAACTGGGCCGTTACATTGCTGACAAGCTAACACCCTATTTCTCTAGTTCTGAACAGTTCTCGGTCCTGGAGCGTGCTATCATCGACAAGGTCATTGCGGAGCAACAGTTCCAGGTTTCGTCGTTTGTCGACGAATCATCGACCCAGGAATTCGGGAAACTTCTGGGTGCGGAGACCATCATTTCAGGATCCGTGTCGGAGCTGAACGATGTTTTCTATATCAATGCCAAAGTAGTGGGGGTGACATACGGGAACCTGTTGACTTCTGTGGACGTAGAGGTCGACAAAGACAGCCGACTCGTGGCGCTCTACCGGGCGCCGTTGCCGAAACCCCAGAAACAACCCTCGAAACCCAGGATCTTCAGAGCCAGGGGTATCGGTGTCCCCTCACAGAAACATACGAACCCCACGTTGGCGAGAACGCTTGCCGCCAGGGCTGCCCAGGCGGATGCCATGCGTAACCTCGTGCAGGAAATTCAGGGTGCTCAGGTGGATTCAAAAACCACTGTCAAAGACTTCGTTACCGAGAGTGACCAGGTGAATGTCCAGGTCAATTCCTTTCTCAGGGGAGCAAGAGTTATCGACAAAAGAGAGATGCCGGACGGCGCGGTGGAGGTTGAAATGGAAGTGGAAGTGCCGGGCGAGTTTTTCGATAAACTCACGGAGCAGCCTTGAAGGCGGCTGGCTCTTGGCTGTTTGCGCTTGGCTAATAGCCGACTGACGGCTAACAGCCAAGTGCTCACCCTTTAGCCCGCCAATCATTTGACCTTTTAAGCAATATTGCTTTTTTAGGCAGCATTCATTTTTCGTCTTCGCCCGGGGCTTACCTAAAACGTAACACCTGAAACAACCTGTTATTTTCCAAACAAGGTTCTTCGTATCTCCCTGTCCACGGCATCTCCTGCCGAATTAGAGAGTTTTTTCAGTGTTCTCCGGCCGGCTTCGTCCCTGTCAGGGCCGGCACCTTTTGTGGATACATCCACATTCCCAAGTTCGGTATTGGATGATAAATCGAATATCTTGATCACCGCACGCGCCTTGGCAAGGATCAGGGAAGACCCTGAGCTGGTGTCCAGCAGGGTTGCTCTGGATTCACCGATTACGGCAAGGTCCGCTATTTCCGACAGCTTCACCAGCTTCTGGGCGAGGCCCGGCCCACCGGTCAGATCATAGGATTCAAATCGATACGCCTGGGGAATATCCTTAACGACCTGCAGTTTGGACTGTCCCAAAGATTGGACCACCCGGTTTTTCAGGAAGGATTCGCGCTGCTCGTATCCGAGGTTGTATTCGTTGATCAACACAGCGACGCGGATTTCTTCAATCGGCGGGAGTTCATACGTGAACTGGGCATATACGGGTGCGATGATCGATGACAGTTCTTTCTGGATGTTGGGATCAGACGGGTAAACATTGATGTACGCGCGTATTTTGTTGATTTTTTCACCGGTGGGGCCCAGGTTGCCGGCCGTGGAGGAAACCCGGCCGTCCGGGTTGGATCGTGCGTAGGGGTCTATATTGCCGGACCCCTGGACAAATGTAAACATGATGGGCACGGAAGGGGCTGGTTGATTGCGATAGTATACCTTGAGCTGCAGCGGCTCGAGCAGATTGCCACCCACGATTCCCTTCTGGTTGTCGCCCCCCAGTATCTCAAATGAGAATTGTGACATGAGATCGGTCACCTCCGCCTGCAGTCTTGCCAGGGTGGTGGGAATGTCCCTTTGTATCATCCGCGGGGCGATAATTCCCAGGTATTGGTTTTTTCTCACCGCCAGAATCATTTTTTTAATGGCCAGACCATAGGCGGCCACGGATCGATGCACTTTTTCAAGGGTTTTAGCGCTCCTTTCAGCTTCCATGGTCATGGCAGCCGCACTTGACTTGAGGGCCGTAATCTCGTCGGAGATTTTCTTGCCTTGTGCCATGCGATCCAGAACTGCCAGTGATACCATCCGGTCATTTTTTTTGTCATGGTAGCGACTGTCGATTCGAACACCCTCCACTTTTATTTTGACGTAGGCAGCGGTTTTTTCCCATATGTCCCTCTGGCTCAATGGTTCTTCGGTGCCTGACGACACCTCTCGTTCGAAACTGGAGGATAGCTGCTGGATAACGACTTCGATCTGCTTGGCGATCTGAGCGATGGCTTTTGAATCAGCCTCGGCCTGAGCGGCTGCTGTATCACTGTATTTTACATCGGCACTTCCAACGCCCGTGATGAAGAGGTCTGAAGGAAAGCGGTCGATGCCGCCGGTATCGATCCAGTCTGGCGCTGCCTGAGTCTCTTTTTGGACTTGTTTGGCCTGCCCGCTGCAAGAGAGCATATGGACCAGGATGATGAGCAGAGAGGTAATCAGCATGGTTCTTTTCATAAGCGCCTCCTTTGGACGTCGATAAAATGCTGTTCGTGTCGGTAAAATAATGTTCATTATCAAGAAAGATCAAAAAAAATTCAACACAAATATATCTGCATTTCGGTTGCGCAAACGGCGTCGATTACGTTATACTCACTCTCATCATTTTGTCGCGGTTGAACGTTGGGGCCAATCGGACCATCGTTGCGAACAGCGGTGCAGAAAAACAGCATGGATGAAACCAACAATCATAACGCTTTGAACCCCGGTGTAATCGGCATTCTCTATGTGGTTGCCACCCCTATTGGAAATATGGCGGATATCACATTCCGGGCCATCCAGACGCTCAAGGATGTCGCTCTCATTGCAGCAGAGGACACCCGACATACCAAACGCTTGCTGACGCATTACGCGATCGATAACAGTATGCTATCGCTGCATGAGCACAACGAAAGCCAGCGAACGGGGGAGCTGATCAAACGCCTGAGAGGCGGTGAATCCATCGCACTTGTCTCCGATGCAGGAACGCCGACGCTTTCCGACCCAGGCTATCGCTTGATCAGAGAAGCTATCGCATCGGGGATTCGTATCGTCCCGATACCGGGCGCTTCTGCAGCGCTGGCATCGCTGTGTGCGTCGGGACTGCCAACCGATGCCTACGTGTTTCTGGGATTTGTGCCCCGCAAGGCAGGAAAACGAAGCAAACTCCTGATATCTTTGGCCGCAGAAAAAAAAACACTTATCTTCTACGAATCGCCAAGACGAATCAGGGCGCTGATCGGCGACCTGATCAAAACACTGGGAGACCGGCAGGGGGTCTTGTCACGGGAAATGACCAAGCTTCATGAAGAATTTGTCCGCGGGAGCTTGACCGAAATTCTTGATGTGCTGGAAAAGCGCCCGGAAATCAAGGGCGAATGCACACTCGTCGTAAAAGGAAGCGCTGAGCTGGAAGCACCCGACGTGGGTGCCCTCAGGGAAGAAATCATTCAAGGACTTCACCGTAACGGGATCAGACTTTCCGATCTGGTGAAAAGCCTCGCTGACCGATATGGCCTGCCAAAGAAACAGATTTATGCCGAGGCGCTGAAAATTAAATCGTCACCCGATTTTAGGGAGCGCGACCGTGTCGCGCCAAAAGAAAAAAAATAAGATTCATCTGCAACGCGTTGGAAGAAAAACCAAAACGAATTTCTATTCTCATGCAAGATTCAGGCTTCAAACAGAGCAGCACTGCAACGAATCACGATCGTCGGATCTTTCCGGTGATACTCCCTGTACCCCTCAAGGACCAAAGGTTGAAGGGCAGAGAACGGGTTGTGGCGCTGAGTTGTCTGGCACGCCAGGCCCTTGAAATCTGTGCAGAAAAAGGACGACTCCGGCTTGGGAAGCTCGAAAAAAATGTCGACGGCGTACCGCTGCCATTCGACGGTCATTACTGGTCTCTGACGCACAAACCAAAATACGTAGGCGCGGTGATATCACTTAAAAAAACCGGGATCGATATCGAAGAAGTCCGTGTCGTTTCAAACCCCATGTTCCAAAGGGTGGCAGATGATCGGGAGTGGCGGCTTGGGGGCTCCCGTTCTGAAATGCTGTTTTTTCGTTTCTGGACGGCCAAGGAAGCGGTTTTGAAGGCCGAGGGCGTCGGCATGGCCGGACTTTCAAAATGTGTGGTCCATCGACTAAGGAACCGGCAGCACCTGGAAATTTCATACCAAGACACACGATATCTCATCGAACAGGTTTATTTCAACGGTCATATCGCGGCGGTTGTCAAGAATAAACGCGAGATTCAATGGACGATTCGGCGCAACAATGTCAAGAGGGGTGAGGAGCCATGCAGCGAATTATCATTGCGGACGACGAGGTCATCATTGCTTCCCAAATCGGAGAGTGCCTGACCGCCAACAACTTCAAGGTTGTCGGAATTGCTTCCTCGGGTCTAGAAGCCGTCGAGATGGCCCTGGATCTGAAGCCGGATCTCATGTTGATGGACATTGTGATGCCCGGAAAGCTGGATGGGATATCGGCAGCGGCAAAGATCAACAAGGCGCTCAATATACCGGTGATTTTTCTGACGGCATATGCTGACGAAGAGATGATCCAGCGCGCCAAACCCATCGGACCTTATGCCTATGTCCTGAAGCCTCTGCAGGAGAGGCAGCTCCTTGCTGCCATTGAAATCGCGCTGCACAAAAATATTATGCAGCAAGAACTCAAAGAAGCGCATGACAAGCTGGAACAACGGGTGAATGAACGGACAAAAGAATTGAGAATCAAATCGGAAAACCTCGAGGAGATGAATACGGCCTTGAAGGTACTCTTGAAGAAGCGCGAGGAAGACAAGAATGAACTCGAGGAGCAGGTCATCTACAATGTCAAGGAACTGATTCTGCCGTTTCTGGAAAAGATCAAAATGAGCCGTCTGGACAATCGACAGAATACCCTTGTGGACATACTGGCGTCGAATCTGAACGATATTGTATCGCCATTTGCAAAGGCCTTGTCGACACGCTATTTGAATCTGACACCGGCCGAGATGCAGATTGCCAACATGGTCAAACATGGTAAAACGACCAAAGAAATTGCCGACACCCTCTTTTTGTCTACGCGTACCATCGAGTCTCACCGGGACAATATTCGACAAAAACTGGGGATCAAGAACAAGAAAGCAAACCTGCGGACACACTTGATGTCGTATACATGAAGCCCAGGCAGATAGGCTGTTAGGTTAGATGCTGTAGGGGCAGACCACACAAGGCCTAACACCAAACGGACAGTCTTTAGCCTAAACAACTACAGTCCAAACAACCTGACTATTTTCTCCCAGCAACGAGGGCGAAAATAGTCAATTGGAGGCAACTATGGAGATTACTTTTTACGGTGGTGTCAGGGAAGTGACCGGGTCGATGCACCTCTTAAAGGCCGGGCAAGATCGTATCCTTCTCGATTGCGGTATGTTTCAGGGGCGTCGAAAGGAATCAAACGAAAAGAACCAGGTGATGCCGGTCGATCCAGCTACCCTTACCAACGTAGTCCTGTCTCACGCCCATATCGACCATTCCGGACGGTTGCCCATATTGATGAAGCAAGGGTTCAAGGGCCGGATTTTATGTACGAGCGCAACGGCGGATGCCTGTGTTTACCTGTTGATGGATGCCGCCCACATACAGGAGTCGGATGCATCTTATTTGAACTACAAGACCTTGCGGAATCATCTCACCCAGCTGAAAGGGGAAACACCTGGCGGTAAAGCGCGCAAAGAAGAGACCCGCGAACTTCAGAAGATCCTCAAGAAGAATCACAATCAACTGGACCTGGAGACCATTGACCGCCTGATGGCCGATCATGGAATCGAGGCCATCCGACCCCTGTATACCATCGCTGATGCCGAGGACACGCTTAAAATATTTGACGGGTATCCCTACCAGCACCCGTTTTCTGTCGGGAAAGGGATAAATTGTACATTCTATGATGCCGGCCATATTCTGGGATCGGCTTTCAGCCTGTTGCGGATACAGCAAAACGGAAAAACGGCGACCGTCTGCTACACCGGTGATATCGGACGGTTTGGAAAGCCCATCATTCGCGATCCCAGCACCTCTTTTGCGGAAGAGGACCGGGATGTGGACTTATTGATCATGGAGAGCACCTATGGTGATCGACTACATGAACCTGTCAAGGATTTGAAACCGGGCTTGAAACGCATACTGACCGAGACGCTGGCACGTGGTGGATCCATGCTGATACCATCCTTTGCCTTTGGACGGACCCAGGAATTGCTGTATACGTTCCACGAGCTTTACAAGGAGGGTGAAACGCAGCGTGTACCGATTTATGTGGACAGTCCCCTGGCGACGAATTTGACGCGGGTTTTTGGGGAGCACCCCGAAGTGTATGATGCTGCCACGCACGAGACATTTCTCAAAGAGGGCCGGAATCCTTTTTGCATGGGACAGATTCACTTTGTTTCTTCCGTGGAGGAGTCCATGGCCTTGAACAGGGAAGAGAAGCCCCACATTGTCATTTCAGCCTCCGGCATGTGTGAAGCAGGACGGATTCTTCACCATTTGCGCTACAAGATCCATAACCCGAAACATACCATTCTGATCGTCGGGTATATGGCCGCCAACACGCTGGGACGCAGGATTCTCGATCAGGGAACGGCATACCAGGAGGGTGGGCGAAAAGGCCCTGCACCGCTAATGAAGATTTTTAACAAGGAATATCCCCTGGAGGCCAGGGTCGTTAAACTGGGAGGATTCAGCGCCCATGGCGACAAAGACGAAATGTGCCGATTTCTGAAGTCGTCCAACCTGAGAATCAAAAAGATCGCGCTGGTTCACGGTGAAGAAGAACAATCCCTCTCTTTTGGAGAGACCCTGAAAGGTGAGGGGTATGATGTTTTTGTGCCGCAGGTCGGGGAATCGGTGGCAATCGGATAGTGGCGTGGGGGATTCTTCAGACAGTGCCCGCTTTCGCTGCCGATCACCCCACCCGCTCCAGCTAAGGGTTTGGTGGAAAAACTCCCCGGGCCCTCGGGTGTTTAACAGCTTACAAGCTACGCGTTAGCGTGTTGAGTTTTAGGTTTTAAGTGTTAGGTAGGTCTCGGGATATGAACAACAATAAAATCGCAAGGCGATTTTATGTGGGGAAAGACAAAGACGTCATAAACACGTCCTGAAAATCAGGGTGCCTGGCAAGATCCACCACACGGGTCGATTGGGTCAGCTGCAGTGCTGTTTGCCGGTAGGTCTCATCAAACAGGGTCAGGATGGCACCGGCCCCGGCGGCATTGCCGACGACGTTCAGATCGGCTGGATTCATTTCAGGAAATAGACCGATGGTCAGGGCATCCTGTTGGTCGATAAAGCTGCCGAATGCCCCGGCTATCAACATGTTGGATGGTTTGGAAATACCTGTTTCACGGCAGAGTAGATGGATGCCCGTATACAGGGCGCCTTTTGCGAGTTGAATGGCCCGGACATCGGCCTGTGTAATCGTCACGGGCCGATTCGCCTGTGCGTGTTCTGCCGCAATGAGGAGATATTGGGGCGGCTCATCGTCCTCGCATAAAAAAGCCTCTGGAAAGCGATGGTGAAGCAAACGACCGTCCGGTGATATGAGGCCAGCTTTGTAGAGTTCTGCAATGGCACTGACAACACCGGATCCGCATATACCAGATGGACGTTTGGGTTTTGCCGGGTTTTTTTGTATTACCGAGCACGTTGCCTTGCCCGTGCGGGTATCAATCCGGACGGCATCGATGGCACCGGAGATGGCATGCATACCGTGACGGATGGATGCGCCCTCAAATGCCGGGCCTGTGGCACAGGAGGTCGCTGAAAAACTGCCTTGGTTCAGAAGGACCACTTCACCGTTTGTGCCGACATCGATGAGCATGGTTCCGTCTCCCCAGTGCTCGTGATCTGTGGCAAGTACCGCCGCAACGATATCGGATCCCAGAAATCCCGAAATCAGGGGCAGGGTGATTATTTCGATTGTGTCGCTGAAATTGAAGCCGATTTCGAATGCTGAAAAAGATCTTTCCTCCTTGAACTGCGGCTCATAGGGATACATGCCCATGGATGTCGGGTCTTCTCCGGCAAACAAATGAATCATGGTGCTGTTGCCTACCACCACCATTTTAGTCAGTCGATGCAAGGGGACTCCTGACGACCGACAAAGGGAGTGAACGCCCCATTCGATGGCATTTGAAGCCATTTTCTGGAAGTTCGACAAACGTTCTTCGTGCTGGTAGACGGCTGTAATACGGCTCATCACGTCATCCCCGTAAATCACCTGGGGATTGCGCATGGAAACAGAGGCGCTTACCTTGCGGCGATTGAGATCACACAGGTAGACAGCGATGGTCGTGGTACCCAAATCTACCGCGATACCAAACGCGTCCGGTGTTCCCGGAGCAGGTGTCTTCGCAGGTGCTAGGGTGGGGAGGAGGGTGGGCCCTTTCTGAGTGACCTCCGGTGCGAGGAGCGTCTGTGCCGGTATGTGGATGGCGACATTTCCGGACGCCGACACCTGGCAGGCGAGCCTGAGACCGGTCCGAAGGCTTTCTTCTCCCAGTGCTTGCTTTTCGGCGTTGGTGGGTGAAGAGACCTGGTCTCGATAGTCGTCAGAAATCTGAATGCCGCATTTGCCGCATTTCCCCTTGCCACCACAGTCAGCACGAAGCAAAATGCCGGTATTGATAAGCGCTTCCAGAAGCATTTGATCCTTCTGTATCTGAATCCGTCGATTTTCCGGCAACAGTGTCAATTCAATTTTTTCTCGATTCATGAGCAACTCCGGTGCTTGTGTGTACAAAAAGATGTTCCTGAAGTGAACGCCATATGACAAAAGATGCCGGAAATGTCAATAGCCCGGAATTTTCATGAAATATTCGGGCTAGACCAACACGGGGGCCGGCGAGGGGAAATGTTGTCTGATCATGGATTGAGTGAGTGGCGATGCCATCGCAGATAGGCATCTGCAGGGCATTTGAAGATGAGGGGCTTTACGGATCCATAATACATAAGCTTTTAATCTTGACTTTTCAGTTTTGCTATTGTAATCCGCTTTACAGCTATATCGTTATTGGTGGGACTTAACCAAAATTAAAAAAGGGGGAGCACATGACGAAAGCAGAATTAATTGAACAGATGGCAAAAGATGCGCGTATTTCAAAGGTCGCCGCCGGCACCGCACTCAATTCTTTTATGGGCAACGTAACAAAGGCCCTCAAGAAAAAAAACGGCAAGGTAACCTTGGTGGGATTTGGTACATTCAAGAAGGTCTATCGCAAAACACGCAAGGGCCGCAACCCGCAGACCGGTGAAGTCATCAAGATCAAGGGTAAAAACGTCGTCAAATTTTCTGCCGGGAAAAAACTGCTCGACTACCTTTAAGCCGCATTCAAAAAGAAACCAAGGGCAATCGTGCGTTCAGCACATGGTTGCCCTTTTTTTTATTGGTTCAACCGCCTTCGATTTCACCTATATACCAGTTGTCATATAGTATGTTCCGCATAATGCTCACGGATGTGAGGGTCCCCTCTTAAACCCCAATCGGTACGTTATGATGACAATCACTATATAATAAATCACTATACATTAATATTTACATTGACATTTACATTTATTGTCGGATAGGATAGTTTTCAGGTAAAGGTCTCAGATTTAGCGGGTGAAAACCGGAGATCCTTTCAATACGAGCACTGTTGAGGGATCGCCGATGTTGTCGCAGATACAAGAAAGCGCTTGTTCCGCTACAGTGGACAATGCGGGATGGCACCTGACGCGTAGCGGCGAGAAGATCGAGAATTCAGCAACCCAGGTAGGAGGGTCTATGCAAATGCAACCACGATCGCAACTTACCCAAAAACAGGAACAGTTTCTGGTATATCTGCGACAAGAGATCGATCGGGCAGGTCAGATGCCGAGTCTCCGTCAGGCAGCCTCAGCGCTGGGGGTGAGCCATGCCGCCGTCGCACAAAGCCTGAGAGCCCTCGAGGCAAAGGGTTATGTAAAGCGGGAAGGGCGCTACAGCCGGTCGGTCCATCTTTTGAACCGTGCGCACGAAGTGGCTGCGCGGCAACGCTGGCGGGAAGTGCCGATTATCGGTTGTGTAACAGCCGGTCTGCCCATGTACGCGCAACAGGAGTGGGATGGGAGTGTCGTCCTCGATGCAACGATCTATCGCGGGCAGAATCTTTTTGCACTCCGCATCGACGGTGATTCCATGAAAAATGTGGGGATCCTGGACGGCGATCTGGCCATTTGTGAACCGCGTCAGTATGCCCGCAACGGGGAAGTCGTCGTGGCGTTGATCCAGGGTGAAGAGGCAACCGTCAAACGGTTTTACCTTCACGAGGACCATATCGAGCTTCGTCCGGAAAACGCGCGTTACAAACCCATGCGCTACGGGTTTGACGATGTGCTGGTTCAGGGGAAGGTTGTTGGAATTCAAAGGGTTCAGGGGGAATGTCATCCGCAGGATAAATGACTATCAATGACGCCCGCAGGGCAAATAATTCTGATCAGAAGTATCGCTGCCACATTCGTGTCGGTACCAGCGGTTATTCGTACGCGGAATGGGCAGATGCCGGGTTTTACCCGTTGGACACGAAGCCAGGGCGGATGCTGACGTACTATGCGCGGACGTTTTCCGTTACCGAACTGAATTACACCTGGTATCAGATGCCAAAATCAAAGCCGATCGAACGGATGTTGCAGCAGGTGTCACCGGAATTTCAATTTGCCGCCAAACTGAACCGCTACCTGACCCACGAGATCGATGGGGACGCCTGGCGCGGGTATGTGAAACAGTACCGGGATGGTATTGCGCCACTCGTGCAGTCAGGACAGCTGGCAGCGGTTTTGCTGCAGTTTCCGCCTTCTTTCCAGCGGGTTCCCAAAAACAGGCACTATCTGGCGGCACTGCTGGACGAACTCGACGGATTGCCCATGGCGGTCGAGTTCCGCCATGTGTCTTGGGCGGTAGAGAGTGTCTATGCGGAACTCGAACGACGCAGGATCACGCTGGTTGCCGTGGATACGCCTGACATAAAGGGATTGTTCCCAACGCTCGATATCATGACAAGCCCGGACCTTTTTTATGTCCGCCTGCATGGCCGCAATGCCAGGGGCTGGCGCTCCGGAAATATGCAGAAGCAGTTCAATTATGACTATGCCGACAATGAATTGCGTGAATGGGCCGAAGAGCGGATCGAGAAAATGGCCGGGCATACCCGAAACGGTCTGATTTTTTTCAACAACCATGTTCAGGCCCAGGCACCGGGGAATGCCGTGAAACTGCAGAGGATGCTAAGGGATAGGGGCTTAATTTAAGGATAACACTTCACACTCTTGGATCTTGGCCGTTAGCGCTTTGCCAGCTATAGCGATTGTCATAATAACGTTCCGAAAACAAACGTGCAGATTCCGATCGATGAACAACATATCCCGTGCCATCATTCACATCAATATTGCCGATTTTGCCGTGGCTGTCGAGCGGGTGGTTGACCCCAGACTGCTTAACCGGCCGGTCATCATTGCGCCCAAGGACTCTGTGCGGGCAGCGGTATACGACATGAGTGAGGAAGCATACCAGAGCGGTGTTCGCAAGCAGATGGCGTTGAAAAGGGCCCTGCGCCTGTGTCGGGATGCCCGTACACTGTCCCCGCATCCGGATCGTTATGAGCGTGCCATGCAGGCGCTTTTGAAACAGGCCCTTCCTTATTCGCCCCGGATCGAGAGTGGTGAAAGGGATGGGCATTTGTTTGTGGACGTTACCGGAACCAGCCGTCTTTTAGGCCCTCCCATCGATGTTGCCTGGCGGTTGAGCCGGCATGTGAAGGCAGATCTTGGCCTGAGACCCATATGGTCGGTAGCGCCCAACAAGCTGGTGGCCAAGGTGGCCACCCGGCTGGTCAAACCGGTGGGAGAATATGTTGTGGGAGAAGGCGAAGAACAAGCGATTCTGGCGTCGCTTCCGATCTGGCTTGTTCCGGGAATCGAGCAGGATGATCTTCTCAAACTGCGGGAACTGAACCTTTCCACGGTGTCACAAGTTGCGGCACTGTGTCTGGCGCACCTGCAGGTCCCATTTGGCAAGCGGGCCCTGTTTTTGTATGAATCGGTTCGGGGTGTCGATAACTCTCCCGTGCTTCGCGTTGGTAAAGAACGTCCGGTTGTCAGGATCGATCACGAATTCAGTGAAGACACCAACGATTTGTCCATGCTGGAAAGCGTGCTGTATCGGATGATCGAGGCGGTCGGTCGTAAACTACGCCGGCAACGACTGGCTGCACGCCGTATCAGCATTATCCTCGACCATTCCGACGGCCTTCGGCGTTCCCGCCAATTCGCCGTAAAACCGGCAAGCGCCAATGATCCGATACTTTTCAGACTGGCCAGACAGGCCTTGTTTCTCGCGTGGACCCGCCGGATACGCATCCGGCACATTTGCCTGGTGTGTGACCGGCTGGTCTTTCCGCCGGCCCAGCTGGCGCTGTTTCCGGATTGCCGAAAAGCAAAGCAAAAACAGGACAACCTCGTGACGGCCCTGGATCGTATCCGTGACCGCTTCGGTCAGGACATGATTCGCGTGGGCAGGACGTTGGCGGCATAACCAATTATGGATCATCTCCAAAAGAGTTGATCCAAATTAAGGATTCAAGGATTCCAGGGGTCCTTTCTATAATGATCTTTTAAAGATGAACGTCCAACATCGAACGTTGAACATTGAACATTGAATGAAAACGAATATTGAAGATATCTCACAATGGTCCCCTTGTGCGTCCGATCAAACTATTCCCTCATGTGGGGTGTCGATGGCATCAAGACGATCTGCCGGGCTGCTGCGCGTATGGGTTATGACCGTCTGGCCCTGACAGATACCGATAATCTCTATGGCCTATGGACGTTTCTATCGGCATGCCGGCAGGAGGGGCTCCAGCCCATTGTGGGTGCGGAACTGACCGATCCGCGTTCAGCGAGACGGGTGATCTGCCTGACAGAGAACGCTGCTGGGTACCGCAATCTTTGTCGCATCCTGACAAAGCGCCACCTGGACGAAGATTTTAACATTCAAGAAGCGGTCCTGGCACATGCGCGGGGCTTGTGTTTTCTGGTCACGAATCCCGGCCTTTTGAACGCATGGCACCAGGCCGGTGTCTGGGTGGCGGCTCACATGCCGCGTAGACCGCTTTTACAGAGCCATCCGCTGTGTTGCATGGCCGATCACCTGAACGTTCCCCTGGTTGCGACCCCGAGCAGTTTTTTTCTGTCTTCCGAAGACGTGTCGATTCATCGGCTCCTCAGGGCCATTGACAAAAACACGACCCTGTCCCGACTGGAAGCGAGCGATGTCGTCCCGGCCGATGCCTGGCTGGCATCTCCTGAAACGTATGCCACACGATTCGCCATCTGTCCGGAGGCCATACGGGCAACCCGGGAAATTGCCGCGCGATTGACGTTTACTGGGCCTTCATTCGGTACGGTCATGCCGCCATGGCACGACCCTCAGGGCCGCTCGGCCACTGCCTGTCTCCGGGATGCGGTTTACAAAGGCGCGCTGGAACGCTACGGCAGGGAGTTGTCAGAGCCGGTCGTCGAACGGATCGAAAATGAACTGCGGGTCGTGAATGACATGGGGTTCCCTGCCTATTTTCTGATCGTGCGCGATATTGTCAGGCACAGCCCCCGCACTTGCGGCCGGGGGTCGGGAGCGGCCTCCATCATTGCATACTGTCTCGGTATCACCAATGTCTGTCCCCTCAAGCACAATCTCTATTTCGAACGGTTTTTAAATCCCGGGCGAAGCGACCCGCCGGATCTTGACGTGGATTTTGCGTGGGATGAACGGGATGCGGTTCTGGACAGGGTTCTGGCGAAATACAGCGGCCACGTCGCCATGGTATCGAACCATGTCTTTTTTCAGCCACGCATGGCATTGCGTGAGGTTGCCAAGGTCTTTGGGCTGCCGGGCAGGGAGATCGACGTCCTGGTGAAGCGACTGCCCTTTTATTTGCGGACGAGCGGATCCGATGTGACGCTTGAAACGAGGCTCCGCCAGGTGCCGGAACTCAAAAACATGGACTATCCAGACCCCTGGCCCCGGATCATTCACCTGGCTCACAGAATCACAGGTGTTCCACGCTATCTTTCAGTTCACCCCGGTGGCGTGGTGATTACGCCGGACCCCATCGACACCTATGTACCGCTGGAGATGGCCCCCAAAGGGGTTCCCATACTTCAATGGGAAAAAGACGGCACCGAGACAGCCGGGCTGGTTAAAATCGATCTCCTGGGGAACCGGAGCCTTGGCGTTATCCGCGACGCCGTGC
Organism: uncultured delta proteobacterium; assembly: GCA_963701385.1. Classification (GTDB taxonomy): domain Bacteria; phylum Desulfobacterota; class Desulfobacteria; order Desulfobacterales; family B30-G6; genus B30-G6. The sequence goes on along the minus strand of CAVOZW010000007.1, from coordinate 246,574 downwards.
AAAACGTTCACCGGAATGGGGGTGACCTGGACGAATCCCGCTGGGAACCGGAGGACGATTTGACTACCCAGGCGGCCGTCGCCCACGGCCATACCATGGGATGCTTTTATATAGAAAGTCCGGCCATGCGGCTTCTGCAGAAGAAATCAGGCGTGGGCGATTTTGAGCATCTGGTCATCCACAGCAGCATCATCCGCCCGGCTGCCAATATGTTCATTCAGGCCTATATAGAGCGTTTGCACGGTGGCAGTTGGGATCCGATTCATCCGCTGCTGGAGGATGTCCTTGGCGAGACCTTCGGAATTATGGTCTACCAGGAGGATGTTTCCCGGGCCGCGGTGTCCATGGCCGGCTTTTCGCATGCCGAAGCCGATGGGCTGCGCAAGGTGTTGTCCAAAAAGGATCGCGAGCACAAACTCCGGGATTATCGTGATCGCTTTTTCAGAGGGGCTGCATCCCGGGGCGTGCCAGGAGAAAAAATATCCGCAGTCTGGGAAATGATCATGAGCTTCGGTGGGTATTCTTTCTGTAAACCCCACAGCGCATCCTATGCCCGCGTGTCTTTCCAGGCGGCGTTTCTCAGGGTGCACTTTGGGGCGGAGTTCATGGCGGCCGTTATCAGCAATCAAGGCGGTTTTTACAGCACCTTTGCCTATGTTTCAGAAGCCCGCCGCATGGGTCTCACCCTTTCCCCGCCGGACGTCCGCCGTAGTGACATTGCCTGGAAGGGCAACCGGCGATCCTTGCGCGTGGGGCTTTTGTCTGTGAAGGGGCTTTCAAAGAACTGCCGGAATACGATTGTGTCCGAGAGACAAAAGCATCCCTTTCAAAGCCTGCGGGACGTGCTGCAGCGGGTTCGACCGGATGATTCGGAAGCCCGGGCGCTGGTCAACTGCGGTGCCCTTGACGCTTTTTGCAATGCAGGAAACCGCGCAGGACTCATGTGGGAGCTGGCGCGATGGCAAAAAGATCGATCCGCGGTGTCCAGAAGTCGGCGCCTGTTCAACAATACAGAGAAGTGTTTGCCGCCTCCCCGGCTTCCGGACACGGACGAGCTGGAAAGCCTGCGAAAGGAATTTATGGTTCTGGGCTTTTTGTGTGACCGCCACCCCATGGCACTTTACCGCAAAGAGCTCGAGCGGCTTAACCCTGTTAAGGCATTTCGGCTAAGTCGTTTCATCGGGAAGCGGATTCGATTTGCCGGCTGGCTCGTGACGGGTAAGCGAGTTCAAACCAAGCACGGGGATACCATGGAATTTTTGACCTTCGAAGACGAGACCGGTATTGTGGAGACCACGTTTTTTCCCAAGACCTATGAACGGTTCTGCCACATGGTCGATCGGAACCGGCCGTATGTGCTGGGAGGAACAGTGGACGTCGACTGGGGGGCAGCGACCCTGACGGTGGACCATGTGACGCCCCTTGCACCGGTGAATCGGGTTGATAAAAAGGGAGAAAGGGTATAGAAGATCAAGGTTCGAGGGGGTAGACTATTAGCTGTTAAACGTTAATTGTTTAATGCTAAAGGCAACATACCAAACACTGAACACGAAACCCGATGAACCCAATAAACCCAACGAACCCGACAAACGCAACAAACCCAATGAACCCAAAAAACGCAGTTATTTATATTTCCGTGAGGGATCTCATAGAACGCTATGTACGGGCCGGTGACCTCACGAGCGGGGTTTTCATACCGGACCGGGCCACGGCGGCCATCGCTCTTCATCAGAGAGTTCAACAATCACGACCGGATGCCTATGAGCCCGAGGTTGTCATTTCTCACACCTGCAAATACGGCCCCTGGACGATCCATATTTCAGGCAGAATCGACGGTATTTTCCGGTATGCCGATCGTTTGGTACTCGAGGAGATCAAGACGACCATTCGAAATGCAAAGGAGCCTGGCGTTGAAGACAACCCGCACCACTGGGCCCAACTGGAGGTCTATGCATACATGATCAGCATGCAGCATGACCTCGACGCGGTTGACACCTGTTTGACCTATGCCCAGCTGCATTCGAACGCCACATGGGAGATCCGGCGAACCTTCAGCCGAACAGCCCTGGAAGAATTTTTTACCCCATTGATATCGCGACTTGTTCAGCGTACCGAAGACCTTCAACACTTTCATAATCTGCGTGATCAGTCGATTGGTTCGCTCACATTTCCCTTTGAGGAATGCCGTCGCGGACAGCAGCGCATGATGGAAGACGTCTACCGAGCCATCGTCGACGGGGAACAGCTTCTGGTGCAGGCCCCCACGGGTATCGGCAAGACCATGGCAGTGATTTTGCCTGCATTGAAAACGCTTGCCCAAGGAAAAATCGACCGGATGTTCTACCTGACGGCCCGGTCTACCGGTAAACAGGTGGCTGAGGAGGCATTCGGCATTCTCATGGATCAGGGACTTCGCCTGAAAACGCTTACCCTGACGGCAAAGGAGAAAATCTGTTTCCATGTCGGCGCGGAATGCAACCGCGACGAGTGTGATTTTGCCAAAGGGTATCATGACCGTATCGACGAAGCCATCACCCGTTCCTTTGAAACGGACAGCCTCAGCAGAGATGCTATCGAGGAAACGGCCAGGCAGTATCAGGTCTGCCCGTTCGAACTGTCTTTGGAACTGTCTGAACTGGCGGATTGCATCATTTGCGATTACAACTACGTGTTCGATCCCCAGGCAAACCTGAGACATTTTTTTTCCCGGCCGCGTGAGGCCTACCTGTTTCTGGTGGACGAAGCGCACAACCTGGTGGATCGGTCCCGGGAGATGTTTTCGGCTGATATCCGGAAACAGGCATTTTTAAACCTCAGACGCCAGGTAAAGAAAGCGCTACCCGATGTGTATCGAGCCTCAGGCAGGGTCAACACAAGCTTGCTTGGGTTTATGAAGGCCAGTCCGCAAAAAGCGCAGGCGTTTGCCGAGAAGGAACTGCCGGAGGATTTGCGGGGGACATTGAGCGATTTTATCAAAGCATGTGAACAATGGCTGGTGCTCAACAGGGAGGCTTCCTTTCGTGAAACACTTCTCGAACTTTACTTTGCTGTCACTCGGTTTCTGAAAGTTACGGAACTGTTCGACGCATCCTATGCGGTCTGCTGTGAAAGATTTGCAAAGGATTTCCGGGTCAGGCTTTTTTGTATCGATCCTTCGGGTTCATTGAGCAGGGTACTGGAGAAAGGCCGGGCCAGCATCTTTTTTTCGGCGACGTTGACACCCACCGAATATTTCCAGAAAACGTTCGGGGTCGGAGAGGCGTCATCAGGGCTGGTCCTGGCATCTCCTTTTCCCCAGGAAAATCTGTGCGTCATGGTTTCAAACGTGTCGACGCTTTTCAGGAACCGCCGCAACACCAAGGACATGGTGGCGGGTCTGGTCCAATCGTTGGTTTCGCAAAAAATCGGCAACTACCTGATATTTTTCCCTTCCTACAGTTACATGAGCATGGTGGTCAGTGTTTTCGAAGCCCGTTTCCCGAACATCGAGACGCTTGTCCAGACCCCCCGTCTCACCGAAATCGATCGGGAGCGTTTCCTGGAAAAATTCAGCCGACACAATGCATCGACCCTGGTGGGGTTTGCCGTCATGGGAGGGGTGTTCGGAGAAGGGATTGACCTTGTGGGGGATCGTCTGACCGGTGCCGTCGTGGTGGGTGTGGGGATGCCGCCACCCAATCTGGAACGGGAGCTCATCAATGCATATTTTGCTGAACAATACGATGCCGGGTATGAATTTGCATACATATTTCCGGGATTCAATAAAGTTCTCCAGGCCTCCGGCCGAGTGATCCGTTCCGAAACCGACCGGGGGGCGATCCTGCTTGATCGACCGCCGCTTTGGATCCCGGAACTACCAGTCCATGTTTCCGGAAGATTGGAACCCCAATGATGTCCGCGATTCCGGCGATATCTCACAGGTACTGGGGGACTTTTGGGGATAATGCGAATGTGTCAAATATATATCAAGCTGCAGAAGACCCGAAATATCTATTTCTCCAATTCTTCTTTAACAGCAATCCCGACCTGTTCTATTGTATAAGGTTTTTTTATGTATTTCCCAGCTCCTAATTTCTGAGTTGCCTTCACAGCGTCAGTTACAGTGAATCCACTGGCAATGATGGCTTTTTGTTTAGGATGAATCTTTATTATCCTTTCGTATGTTTCGCGACCATTCAAGCCCGGGTCCATAATCATATCGAGCAATATTAAATCGACTGTATTCTCTTTCAAATATTCGAGGGCCTCCTCACCACTACATACGGCATTCGTTTGATAACCGAGTCTCGCCAACATCCTACAGGATATATCTCTCTGACTTTCCACATCGTCAACAACCAGAATCGTCTCTCCGTCTCCCATATAATCATTGATGGGTTTGGACAGATCCTTACCCGATACTTCTTCCCTTGTAATTGGGAAGTACAGTTCAAATGTGGTACCATTATCATCAGTGATCACATCGATATAGCCATTGTGATCCAGCATAATATTCCAGACAACTGCCAGGCCTAAACCGGTGCCGCTTCTCCCCATTACCTTTGTTGTATAAAACGGCTCAAATATCCTCTCAAGGTCTTGCGCTGATATTCCTGAACCGTCGTCCGCTACTGACAGAACGACATATTCGCCCGTTTTTATATCATCATATCCTTTAAGCGCTTTGTCCATATATCTATTCATCGTCGATAGGGTGATCTTGCCACTGCCCGTAATGGCCTCCGCGGCGTTTGACACTATATTCATCACCGCCTTTCTGATATGAACATGAGAACCGCTTATGTTAAACAAGTCTGTGTCGAGTTTGGTTTTGACCACAACTTTAGGATAAAACTGTTGAAGCTTATTAAACTCAGGGGAATGCAGATATTCGCCGACCAGATCATTAAAATTCAGCGGTTCTCTTGTGGTGGCTACACCCCTTGCCACGGTTATCAGATCCTGGACAACGGCAACCGCCCTTTGTCCGGACGCCTGTATTTCTTCAATGGGCTTTCTAAGCTTGCTGTCTTCGGGCAAGTCCATTAACATTAGTTCCGGATAGCCTACAATCCCTGACAGGATATTATTCAAGTCGTGAGCAACACCACCTGCCAAAAGTCCCAAAGACTCCATTTTTTTCGATCTTGCGAGCTTCTCTTCGCTTTCACGAAGCTTTTCGCGGCCCGCTTTTGCTCGGTGATATCATAGATCGCTCCTTGCAATGTGGCGGGTTTCCCCGAGTCGTCACAGATGTTCTGAATGACCTCGTGAACCCATCGAACCGCCCCATCCTTGCGTACGATTCGATATTCACGTTCGTATGCGTAGTGGGGAATTGAGTGCAATCTCTTCTCGTCTTCTGTCGAGAGCACCGCTAGGTCTTCCGGGTGGATGGTCTGGTCCCATCTTGGCTCACCATTTAAAAATTCTCTCTCCGTATAGCCGGTGATTTCTTCGGCAGCCCCATGAAAGAATATGGGTGTAAAATCCAATTTGCCTCGAAAGGCTATCCCTCGAAAGTTCTGAACAAATGAACGATATCGATCCTCACTCTCCCGCAGAGACGCCACGACTATCTTTCGCTCGAGTTCAGCTTTCTCTAATTCCTGAACCCGTTGTTCTACTTCTTCATAGGTTGGTTTTTTAGGCATTAGAAGGATCCCCAATTTCTAAAAACATAAATATTCCGATCCGGGAAGATCTGGCGCAAATGATCCTATGTGCGATCTTTGCCCAATCATTGTTCAAGAACGGTGCCGGATATTTCCTCCATCTCCCGGGCAGCGAAATTCAGGCCATCTCGCTCAAATTTCCCCTCAATCGTTCAAACAATTCTTTGTAAATAGTTATTTCCCCTACCTCGGGATCACCTATTGACAGTTCGACACCTCATGACATATAGACGATTTGGATAATGGAAGGCAATGAAAGAATTGATAAAGGCGTTTTCAAGGGCGATTATTTATGGCCTCGATTTTAATCATCGATGATAATCTTCAATTCTGTGAGACCCTGTCGCAGCTGATACTCAGTATTGGGTCACGTGGCCACCTATGCGCTATCCATAAGAGAGGGTCTTGAAAAGGTATCGACGGGTGTCTTCGATGTGGTTTTTCTTGATGTTTGGCTGCCGGACGGTAATGGCCTGGAAGCCTTGCCCCAGATTCAACAAACATCCTATCAGCCCGAGGTTTTTATCGTTACTGGATTGGGGGATGCGGACGGTGCAGAACTGGCTATCAATAGCGGTGCATGGGCCTATATTCAAAAGCCGCTCTCAATGAAAAACATTTCTTTGCAACTCGAGCGAGCACTGCAGTTTCGAGAGGAAAAAACACAAGCGAAATCTCCCGTATTGCTACGGCGAGAAGGTATAATAGGAAATTCCAAAGCCATCGAAAGATGTCTAAGCAAAGTCGCCTATGTCGCAAGACGTGATACCAATGTATTGGTCACGGGTGAAACCGGCACGGGGAAGGAACTATTTGCCAAAGCGATCCATGATAACAGTTTACGCGTCAGGAAAAAGTTTGTTGTCGTTGATTGTGCTTCTCTGCAGAAAACACTCGTTGGGAGTATGCTTTTTGGGCATGAAAAAGGTGCCTTCACAGGAGCCGAAAATTCACGTGAGGGTCTTATTAAGCAGGCAGACGGCGGCACGCTTGTATTGGATGAAATAGGGGAGTTGCCCTTATCTGTCCAAACGGAATTTTTGCGGGGTCTGCAAGAACACCGATTTAGACCCCTTGGCTCAGACAAAGAGATTAAAAGTGATTTCAGACTTATTTCAACAACGAATCGGAATTTGAAAGCCATGGTTAAATCCAGGCGATTTAGACAGGATCTTTACTTTCGGCTTCAAACGGTTTCCATTGAGCTTGCCGCCTTTGCGTAAACGAGCAGACGATATCAAAGAACTGGCCATGCACTATATGTTCAAGTTATGTCAACGGTATGGTACAGAGACCAAGGGTTTTTCACCAGATTTTATGGATGCCTTGAGTGCCTATAATTGGCCAGGCAATGTTCGTGAACTGATAAACACCATGGAGAGTGTCATCACCTTTGCATGGTTTGAACCAACACTTTTCCCGCGGCATCTTCCATCGACAATACGGATTTTTGATGCCAGGGCAGCCATTAAGAACAGTACCTCCCTAAAACACGTCTCTAAATCTGAAAATTTGGCCGCAGATAGACCACCCAAATATCAGATAGCCAAAAGAATCGCTATAGCCAAGATAGAAAAAGAATATTTTGAAAAACTCATGCGGTTTACAAAAGGAAATATAGCGCAGGCGCTTCTCATATCCGGGTTATCTCAATCCCGCCTTTATGACCTTCTGAAGAAATACAAGATCCGACGACCATAACCCATCCCCATCTTCACCGGTTGATGGCATGTTTGGCGCCTTATGGGTCATCCAGAAACCCACAGCGAACTTCCAGTAATACAGGAATATTCCGTAATAGTAGGAATATTCCTGATCTTCGGAGTTTTTTTCTTTCCGAACCAGGCCGTAAAATATATATCTTATCGAAATTATTAATAATAAAAGTTTAATGCCAAAATGGCACGTATCTTGTTAGTACTATCTGCATAACGCCCAGGGTCTCGGATCCTGACAATAGTTGCCATATCTTGGACCAGAGCCGATCAGGTTGGTGAAATTTCAGGGTTAACTGTATTCCTTCAGACATGGTTATTTCAAGAAAGGTGCGGGAGCGATGAATCAATTGAGAATAGAGAATGTCGTTATCAACTATGACGGTCAACAAATCACTTTTCACGATCCGGATTCCCTGAAATTCAGCTTTCAATTAAAGCCCGAGGCCATCTCTGATTTAATAGATTATCTGGGTAGTTTCCAAAAGAACGATGTTCAGAAGCGTACTGCTTTTCGGATACCCTTGACCGAGTCCAGTGGCTTATCGGTCGTTTTAACATATAGAGATAAATCCTCTGCTGTCATCCCAATAAATATCAGTTTAACAGGGATTCTAATCGAATTCGGCGCTGAGGACGTTTATGACATGGCACTGAATGACGCGGTTGTCCTGTCCATCAGATTGGATAATCAAGCTGATGATATTATTGGAAAAATTGTTCGCCGTGATCATAGGCAGTATGGTATCTTTTTCGCAGATTCCGTCATAGACGACGAAGTGCAGCCACCAGAATTTATCGCAAGTGTTGCACGCAAACTCGAAAGGGCATGGCTACGTAGTCGTTTTCAGGGTTGAGGTATTTTTTATAGCCGCGGGCTATGGCGGCAGCCCCCCCCCCCTCTATTCGGGACCGTTTAAATACCCTATTGGATCACCGTACCTAATCTTACCAAAAAAACATTATCAAGCTGTAGACTGGACATATATGACGAATCGAAGACGCGCCAACAATCACAAAGCGATGATTGTCTCACAGACGTGGAAAAAACGACTTTTTAAGCTCGCCCTCCTTCTGGTGGGGGCATGCCAGTTCGTCGGCTGTGGCGGCGGGATCGACGGTAGGGAGAGCACCCCGACCGCAGACGGTGTGCAACTGGCTCTCACTGCCATTGATTATGCCGACGGGGCCAGTTACTCGGCGAACACGGTTTTGATCTACAATCCCCATGGGGCTACCTTTGAGGAATGGACCGCCGATGCGGACGTCAATTACCTTTATGATGCGCACGGCACCCTGGTCCGGAACGATATAGAATACCGCGACAGCACGGTGACAGACAGTGTGACTTATCTTTATGATGATGATGGCAACCTGGTATCAAAGCGCTATGAACGCAACGATGGTGAGGGTCACGGCCAACTGTACCTGACGATCAGTTATGCCTACGACAACGGTCAAATTGTGACGGAAACCCACGTGGCGCCCTATATGGTTGACAGCAACGGCGATATCCTGCCTCAAGACAATATATTAACAACAATATCATATAGATATGCTTATAGGGATGCAACACAGAGTGAATTGATCGTGTTCGAGAAACGGTCCCTGTCAACGGAAGGCGAAATTCATGTCTATTACAGCTATGATGCCGCCAAGGCCAAGATTGTCAATGTCGAATACGACTGGGACAACGATTTCAACATCGATACATTCATGGAGATTACTTATGACACCGCCGGCAACCGGGAAGAGGCTAAAATTTACGACCATGACAGCTTTGGAAACGATATCTTGAAACTTTCAATTCTGTATGACTGGGAACCGGCTTCAGCTAACACCGGCGCATCGCTATCCGCCACGAGTGGCCTGGTGCTCGGATTAAGCGGAGGGCCCTATTATTGATAACGGTGGATCTGCACAAATAAAGCAGCATATGCTATGAAAAATGAAGGTGATATTGTCGGCATCTAATATGTTTTAAATGTAAGGGTAGTTTAAGGCTTTTGTTTACTGCTGCCACTGCCCAATGGGCCTGGATGTTCTTCCAGCCATTTCAATGCTCTTCCATTACCCAGTTCGGCGGCCTTTTCGATATCTCTGCGACCTATTCCTTTTTTCCCTGACCTCATGTAGGACAAACCCCGAAACCATAAGGCTCCTCGCATGTTCGGTTCAACTTTCAGTGTTTCAGTCAGATCTGCTATGGCCTCATCATACATTTTAAGTTCAAAATGTGCCAATCCGCGCTCGTAATACGCCAAGTGCGTCGGGTTGTTTTGAATCACGGTATTCAATGCCGTGATGGATTCTTCCGATTTTCCACTCTGCCTTAATTCAAACGCTTTCTCAAATAGACCCCATGCATTCAATAACCCTTCATTGGCACTCGCGTCTTGGTTGATTTTGAGAAGATCGGTCTGGAACTGTTGCATCCTGGCCTGCATTTCCCGAAGCTGCTCAAAAGAGTCATCGTTTATTTTTTTAAGTTTATCAATATGTTCCGTATTTCCTCCCTGTTTTCTAAATTCATCGATGGCCTGTGCGATATCGTCCGGATTAGCTTCTATCTTGGCCGTTAACGAATATCTTTCACCATCCCACTTTTCATCCAAAATTTCTAGTTTAACTACACCGGCTGTTAAGGCGACAATCTCATCCTTTTGGATTTGAAAATCTTTTATTTCAGTTCGAGTTTCCAGATAAGTACCAATCTATTCTTTCATCAACTGCTTTTTATAAGAATGAAGATTTTTTTTCTGATTTTCATCCAATTCAGGATACCTGAGATTTAAGCTCTGCAATGTGTCGATAATGACACTTGATACGACCAATCTCGTAAACCATTTTTTATCTGCCGGGGTGATAAACCAAGGCGCATAGTCTGTGCTGGTTGCCGCAATCGCCGCTTCATAACATTTTTGATAATCATCCCAAAAGGCCCTTTCTTTTAAGTCGGCCGCAGAAAACTTCCAATTTTTCGACGGGGTACTCAAGCGCCGTAAAAACCGATTTTTTTGTTCATTCTTAGAAACATGTAGGAAAAATTTTATTGTAATTATACCATTTTCATAGAGATATTTTTCGAAATTATTTATTTGGCTAAATCTTTTTTCCCAGATATGATTATCAATTAATTTTTCTGGTAGTTTTTGGCCCTTGATCAAATCATGAACTCTAACAACTAAGACGTCTTCGTAATGTGACCGGTTAAAAATGCCGATTCGCCCTCTTTCGGGAATAGACTTGGCAATCCGCCATAAATAGCCATGGTCTAATTCCTCAGCGGATGGTTGCTTAAAACTAAACACCTGAGTCCCTTGTGGATTTAAACCGCTCATAACATGTTTGATTGTGCTGTCCTTGCCAGCTGCATCCATTGCTTGGAAAATAATTAACAATCCATATCTATCATGTGCGTATAACCTATCCTGAAGTTCAGCCATTTTTTTTAAATTCACCTTCAGAAGCTTACCTGCATCCTTTTTTGATGTTATATCGCCACTGTAATCTGTTTGGTAATCTGATAACTTAACTTTATTTCCGGGGATGACTTTAAACTTGGAAGTTTCCATCGTTTGAATCCTTGTAAAGATTATTTGTTTTGTAAGATCATCACCAAAGGGTCAATGTTTCATTTTTAAAATCTTCTCCCAATCAGTTGGGAGAAAGGGTTCCAGGATCCGAGGATTCAAGGGTCCAAGTGTTTGCTTTCCAGAGATTTTATCAACGCTTTCAGCATTCTCTCTACATCACCGAGTTCCTCTCTTAATTCCTGAAGCTTTTCCTTCTTCATATAATCCAGATCACCGGATATCATCGTCTGCGTTTCCAATAACTCTTTATAATTCTTAAGCATTCAGCTAATGCCTCACTTCATCTCACTCGAATCCTGGACCCCTGGAATCCTTGAATCCTTAATTTGGATCAACTCTTTTGGAGATGATCCCATTTTTATAATCACCGCTGTTATGTCATCCTCTATTTTCACCTCACCTATAAATCTGTCCAAGATGTCGAAAATTGCAGCCATAATTTTCGTTGCGTCGGAAGAAGCGTTCTGTCGAATTGCATTCAGGATTGGTTCTTTGCCTAACATGTCTCCCTTTTTGTTGCGTGCCTCCCAGATTCCGTCTGTACTGAGAAAAATGATTTGGCCCTTTGAAAAATCAGTTTTCTTATTATCCTCATAGATCCATTCGGCGTCCACACCAAGTGCTATGCCCGATCCACCAAGCTCAGTGAATGAGTCTGAACCGGGATCGTAAGCAATGCCGGGATCATGTCCTGCCCGCACCCATTCGATCTGTCTCGAAGCAATGGAAAGAGGTCAAAAAAAACATTGTAATAAATTGTCCGGAATCTTCAACATCTTTAACCAGCTGGCGGTTCACATCAGAAATGATCTTGGCAGTGCTGCCCGGTAACGATACTCGCTGCCGCAAAGAAGAACGAACAGTTGCCATGAGTAAAGCTGAGGGAATACCGTGTCCGGAAACATCCCCAATCGCCACACCAATTTTTTGTTCGTCAGCGTCATCAATAACGATAAAATCATAATAATCACCACCGGTTTCATCACAGTAGACGCTTTTGCCAGCTATATCGAATCCATTAACTTTCAGATTACTTTTTGGAAGAAGATTCTGTTGAACTTCTTTGGCTAAATTAAGAGACTGCTGCATTTTATTCCCGTTCAATCAGGCCTTTGGTCATTTCATTGATTGCATCACCTGTATACCCAATTTCGTCATTTGAAAAAATCTGAACTCGTTTGTCAAAGCGACCATTTCTTATCCTGTGAAGAGTCTGAAGAATGTCCCGGAAAGGGATGCTCAGGTTGCGGCTCACTAAGATAGTCAAATAAATGCCGACCCCGATAAAAAACAATACATTGATGCTGATCGCCGATTGTAACTTTGCTAAAGCGAGGGCAGGGTCGTATTGACTTCGCAAGATTCGATTCACAATCAGGAATATGCTAATGAGGGGAATTAAATTGCATGCAAAGAGTAGCGCTAACAGTCGGGTTCGGATTCGAATTCGCAGCGTTTTCGGAATGGCAGATAGACCGCCGCCTGAAAAGAAATAGGGTGCCAGCCACTTTTGCAACATATGCTCAAGCAGAAAAAAAGCCACGGTGACCGTGATCAGCCCCGTACTCAGGTTACCATACAAGCTGTCTAAAATCAGCTGTGTTCCAGAATTATTAGCCCAATGAATTGTCGCCCATACAATTGCTGCGAGGAGCCACATACTAAAATCCAGCGCGATTAAAACGAAGGGTTCGTTTATCAAACGTTGGCGGGCTTTTAATCTAAGATCCTCAGCAATGGGTATGAGCCTGAACTGGGAATTTAAGTATCGGCGGATAGGTTTTTCATAGAGTAATGTCATCACCATAACGAGTGAAAATGCAAATGGACTAAAAAGTACATTAGTCCAATTGGCGATAGGCGTTTTTAAAATTTCTGTAGCGAACGTCTCTTGGATATGCAGCATCAAGATTTTTACCACAGAAATGCCGATGAAGTTGGCAATCCCGTTAGCAACGAGCATTTGGTTTTTAAGATAGAAAAGTTTTAATTCTTTCATGATCCAGATCACCTTCCTGCATTGAAACCTGTCGACCCCTCAGGTATATCTGAATAGAATTGAAGATGCCGCGTGCTTAAGCGCGTTAAGATTCACTTTACCTTTATCGCCACCATCGTGACATCGTCGTGAAGTTCTTCGGATTCGATAAACTCATCTAGCCGGTGGTTAATGCTTTGGATGATTTTTTCGGCAGAAAAATAGGCGCTTTCTTTTAGGGCCGATTTCAGCCGGGATAAATCAAACAGGTTTTTTCTCGAATTCATGGCCTCCGTAACTCCATCTGAATATAGCAACAAAATATCTCCGCTATTAGCAGATATTTTTTTTTCTTGAAGGCATTCAGAAAATCCCATGTCCATATCAATACCAAGGCACACCCCCGGGGGTTTTAAAGCTTGAACGGTTTGCGTCTGTGCTTTATAGTACAGTGGCCAATTATGCCCAGCGCGGGCAACAGTAAAAGAATTTTGCCCGGATTTAAAATATGCAATCACAGCCGTAATAAAGTCTCCTTCGCGCAGGCGCTTGCAGACAAGTTGATTCAATCTCTTCATGATATCCGCCGGGGAGATGCTTTGTTCAGATAAAGACTCAAACATGCTCTGAATTTGGGCGGCATACAGTGCAGCCGGAATACCTTTTCCGGCAACATCGCCGACAATGCTCAGCAACTGGTTGTCCTGGCGCTTGACGAAGTTAAAAAAATCTCCGCCGACGATTTTGGCCGGTTTTGAGAAAGATGATATTGACAACCCCGGGATTTCAGGAAGCTTTTGTGGCTGGAGGCTGACCTGAATTTCCCTAGCGATTTCCAATTCATCGCGGGTGGTTAATTTATTGGCAAGCTCCAGGGCCAGTAACAGGTTTAAAATGACAAATGAGCTGATAACCCATAGCCATTTCGTCCAAAGAAACCCGAGCAAAAAACCAACGACACTGAGTCCGTAGAAAAGCCTGCGAGCCGGTGTGAGTTGCATCAGAAAGCTCAAGAATATTTCTCTAACCACTTTAATGTTTGTTATAAAAGAGTTTTTTCTCAGCGTCTGACCTCTGAGCGATGTTTTTTCTTTGAAATATTCAAAGGCTTCCATTGTATCTTTTTTTAGTAGCTTTTCGACTTCCTTGTGGTTCAACCCGGTCGTGTAAAACCTGTAAAATTCTTTTACCTGGTTCATTTTCTTTTTCAAATATGGTTTCATTTAATGGCCTTTGTTTATCAAATAACTGATCAGGTAAAATGTCAAAGTGAACATTTATTGAGATAGTCCAACAGTAACATTTTTCATCTCAATCTTGGATATAGATTATGAATAATCGGATGGGCTTTTGTGGTCAACAACATTTTTTGTTAGCTTTTGTGGCTACAATTTCCCAGAAACTTTCAAATGGGATCAAACGCTTACTCTTTGCTTTAACAAAGCCTGCATCCTTCAATTGCTGGCATAATTGATCAGGATATGGTAAAGGGCCATATCCCTCTGTAGTAGAACACCAAATGTTCAATGCTTGAAATCCTGGTCCACCTCCTTGGCCGATTGTAGTTAGCAATATTTGCCCTCCAGGTAGTAAGTATCCAATCAAATGGCGAAACAAATCAATTCTTTTAGCTATTGGAAAGTAGTATATATTTTGATGTAAGGTTATTAGATTAAATTTTTCGTTACTTTGGAAAATATTTATATCACAATGATGAATGTTTACTCTATTTTCTAAACCCCACGACACAATATTTTTTTGCGCAAATTCTGCTACTTTTTTCTGAAGATCTATACCAATGGCAGATAGTTCAGAATTAAGTTCACATGCTCTTTTAATGAATATGCCTGTTCCACAACCAACTTCCAATAAAAGAAATTTTCCCTTTAAAGGGATATTTTTTTCAACTGCTTCAAAAATAAAAGGTTCAGCTATTCTGGAAGAACGTGCAATTAACTCCCCAGTTGATTCATCAAAAGGAAACATTTTTTGCTCTTTAAGAAGATTGGGGGTATTTACAATGACATTATAATGAAGTTTTACTATTTCATCAATCAATGCATTATATGCATCATTATTAGGGTCAAGTAATGCTTTTGAGAGTTTTCCTTTTATCTCATAAACGTTTCCAACACGTTTTAATTCACCAAGCCTCACACCCAATTCAAGCCATGCGTAAAGCCCTTCCTGATTGACAGATACACCAATATTTTCACAAAGTTTTTCGAAACTGGATTTCCCATTAACGAATTTATCATATATGCCTTGAGAGATGGCTGTAGATAAAAAACTTGCTTTATAAAATTCATTGCTCATTTTTAGTAGTTTTAACATTAGAATAAAATGACCGTTGCGAATTTGTCTTATTATTGTCTTAAATTTCATATCTTTCTTCCCAGGGTTGTCTTTTCCGGAATGGTTGATATCACAGATTAAGCACTATCAAATTTTCCTAAGTCCGCTTCAACCTTTATGACAACTAGCGTTATGTCATCCTCAGCCTTTGAGTTATTTATCTAATCCGTCTATTCTCAGATTACCCTTTGGTAGAAGATTCTGTTGGACATCCCGAGCCAAATTAAGTGACTGGTGCATTCTGTCCGATAACTTCAATATAGTGTCCAACATTTGTGTGCGCGAGAAAACAATCTCTTTGATCTCTTTTGGGGCATCATGAGGCAGATCCACCTGTCTTGCAGTGGGGTCATTATTCAGTAAGCGCAGATTAGTAGAGAAGATGGATTCAAGTGGTGAAATGATTTTTTGGGTGAGAAAGCCCCTCAGAGTAACCATCATGAAAAGAATGATGATTGCTATTAAGAGCATGATCCTCACAGCGTACCAGAAAAGATCAGCCATTCCCTCATAACCTGTTAGTCCTCTGTAGATTAGAGAACATACAAGTAAGATCCCTTCAATGGTCAAAATACGCCAAAATATACCTTCCAAAAGAATTTTTTTGACACCATCTTTTCCATTCTCGTGAGAACCAAGCAATTTCTCTTTTTTCTGATCTATTTTCATCCTTCATTAAACCTGAACTGATAGTGTGAGCTGCAGCCAACCCTCCATTCTCGAAACCTGATCCACTTGACAGGATGGTGGCCTCTACAACATCCTCCAAAAGCTAAAATATTGCAATGCTTTCCGGACCGGTGCAAACTCTCAGAAATCTGTTTTGCTATCGTGCCTTTCACCATTTCATCGGTAACTAATAAGAAGTGTTTTCCCAGGGGAGCGTGAATGTTACCAAGATGTCCAAACACGCCAGGTCCTTGAACCGCAACAGCGAGCGCATTCCCCGTGGGTTCTGCCGTTCGGCAGAACATTCCTCGCAGCTTGCTGCGAGTTTCTTCAATTGTTGCCGAACTTTTTCAATTTTTTCTCCAATGGACTCACGCCATTTGCTGTTGACACTAACAACACTGACGACAGGTGTTTGGTTAGAAAAAAGAAGAGGGTTCGGTTCATAATCCACCGGGAAAATTTCAAATTCCCGGGCTTTCTCTATAGTAGCTGCCAGACTGCGATTACACCCTTTCTGTTTTAAAGTTTTTTAAAGATGATACGTCTTTGAAAGGCAAGAACAAATCGAGATCAGGATCAGGTCAATTGGAGGTATTCTACCGAGTTGAAGATAAGCTTCAAATTAAGCTATTCCATTATTTTCTCAGTTATGAAATATCCTTGATTCTCCAAACATGATGTTACATTATACCAAGTCAATTTTCTTATGCTTCCGCGATTTCCAGTCCAACTAAACCTCCGTTTTTGACAGCTGGCTGTTTTTCCCAAAAATTTGTTGATACTCAGGCTGGATCCACCTTAGACCGTATATGTATGTCTCTCTGGGGAAAGGGGATCTCAATTCCGGCTTTGGCAAGCGCTTCGAATATGACAAAATAGAGGTTGCTTCGCACTAAGCGCCGCGGCGTTTTGCGTACGTTAATCCAGACGAGTAATTCGAAATTGATTGAGTTGTCAGCATATTCAACAAAGCGTACCGCTGGCATTTGGGTTTTGTCGACAAGCGGCTCATTCTCGGCAGCCGCCAGCAGGATTTTTTCAACCTGGCGCGGGTCTGCCTTGTATGAAACGCCGACGGGCAGTTCTATTCGGATCAGCGGCGACGACAACGAATAATTCACCATGGTGTTGGAAATAATATAGGAATTGGGAACTAGGTACTCGATATTGTCCCTGGATCGCACTTTGGTGGCTCGCAGGTAAATATCCGTCACTTCTCCCAACATGGACCCGACCTCGACCCAGTCACCCTTGCGGATTTTCCTGCCGAAAATAATTGTGAAGCCGCTGATCACATTTGAAGCTACATCCTGAAGCCCGAGTCCGACACCGATGCCGATGGCACCGGCAAACACCAAAAAAAAGCGAAGGTTGATGCCCAGGATATTCAGCGCAAATAAAAATCCGATCCCGAGAACAATGAATTTGAATATCGTGTTGAGCGCATATCCCAGACCCGGATCGATGCCGAAAGTGGGATACAGCTTGTAATCAAAGTAAGATTGGGCTAATCGGGAAACGCTAATAATAGCCAAAAGGCTCAGAAGCGCCATGACAATGAGCCAGAATGTGACAGTGGTTTCGCCGAGGTGAAAAATCGGAAAGGACATGATACGCTGCAGGGGGTTCAATAGCCCAAACGTGTTAAGACCAATGATCAAGGTCACCGCAATGGTTGTATACTTGAGAATTGACTTCAATGTGTTAACAAACATCCGGCCGTTTTCATCAGTGCGGTCCAATCGCTGAAGCCAATTGTTTAGAAAGCGCTGCAAAGTGTGATAGAGCAGCATAATAAGAGTAAACGCAGCACCGGTGAACCAGATTTTGATCAAGACCAGACGGCCCAATGCCCTATATCCAACACACCATAACATAGCGGCCAGAAACGATACAAACAGCAGCGGAAAGTAATACCGTTCCAAAAACCCACGAAACTGCATATAGCTTCGAATCGGCCGCGTCGGCAAAAACGATATAAAGGCTTTCTTGTTTAGATGTAGGATCAACAGAACGACTGTGACGGAAACTGAAATAGCAAAACGCAAAAGCGCTAGAACATCTTCATGTATCTCGAAAACTTCCGCCGTCCAATATGCGGCCACGCCGAAAATCGCGTACAGCAACCCCAGCCGTGCCCAACGATAAAGTGTCCTGCCATGCTGTGCGGTTACCTGAAACAGATCGCGGGTTAGTGACTCCTTCAGCAACCGCAATAAAAGGGACCCGACAGCCCAGAATCCGATGAGACGCCCAATAAGTTGAAACCAGACCGCTGAATAGTCGATCATGACGTTGATCAGAGCAAAAGTGCCGAGCAGCAACAGAGGGATCAAGGCAGATACGACCACTTTGATACCGGAAATAACGAACGGATAAGTGGCTTCTGGAATGTACTTGGCCAGCGGTTCGACCCGCTGTTCCGCCCAGCCCATCACCCGCCGTTGACCCAGCAGGCTGTATAAGACGGCGACAATAAACACCAACACAATAAGGGAGCCGATTACGCCCAGGAGGCGGCTTTGCTCAATCACAAAACGAGTAAATACGGGAACTTTCCTCGGTAGTGACAGCGTTAGACGGTATAAGGAGGCGATGGTATTTAAATTCCAACCGAGTGGATGGCGGTCGAAAAGCGAGCGCACTTTCTGCTGGAACTCCTCCTTGACCTTGGTGGCTTCCCGGATCATTACATCGTCCATATCCTCGGATATGGCAATGGAAGGTTCATTCGTTTTTTCGGCCGTGTCTGTTTTATCTTGGGCAATGGAGCCTGGAACAGCTGTCAAATAACCGGCAAATAATAATAAAAAAACGATTCGAATGGCTTTCATCATTTGGCTCTCTTTTGAAACGTCTATCCGCGCTAGCTTGTATCAGTCATAAGAAATTTTTCGATTTTGCAGATTGTGTTTAGATCGGCTGAAATTTTGCTCGAACCACAATTTGAAATAGCTTCCAAAAAACCAAGAATCAATATTTCAAAAAAAGCAAAAATGGTCATTTTCTGCCGAGTGACCCGCCTACCTTATAGATGAAATATCGACCCGTTTTTACCCCGAATGGTTTTGGGACGATGGTCCATTGGCGAACAGTCATCGCCACACTGCTCACGACCAGGGACCCGGGAAGCATCAGCGCATTTAATAAAGGGCTGACACGATCTGCCAACTTTTTGTTAGACCTGCTGTTAGTCGTTGCAATATCATAATGAGCAAGGGCCGCTGTTTTTCCCAGGATCTCGGCAGCCTGGAGAAGCATATCGGTTACTTCACCCACAAATAACCGATTCATAGGTGGTGTACATGAGGAAAACGACGTGACATTCCTTTCAAAAACATAGATATCGCGATTCGGCATGATCTGGCGCAAGTGATCGTAGGTGCGGCCATTGCCCAGTCCTAGTTCAAGAACAGAGCCGGGGATTTCCTCAATTGCTTGGGCAGCAAAATCAAGGCATTCTCGCTGAGCCAGCATGCGTCGTATGAAACTCTCCAGTTTGCTCATGGTTAAACGCCCATAGGTCGATTGGTCTGTTTATAGGCCTTTTTTATTGCTGATTTATCCATTCCCGGTATTCCGTTACTTTTCTATAAAAAAAATTGATATTCAATTCGCATGTTCGATGAGCAGGCGACCGATGCCCTTTCCAATGTGCGTTGGTTCCACGAACATTGCTTTCAGCTCCCATGTTGATTCGGACAGCCGCTCTATTGCGTAATAACCAATGACCCGGTCATTGAGCGCTGCAACGTTATACCGGAATGTTTCGTTTCTTAAGTTTGCAACCGGTACGCCGAGTTCCTCGCGGCATGCTTCCATAAACGCTGAAGAATAGCCCCAGTAGGACTTCGATCTGAACGCAAGCGTGGACAGATCCTCTGCCTCATCGGCCTGAGCGGGACGGATTCGAGGTGCTTTCACCATGATGCCACGTGCGTAAGTGGGTGGATATTCACTGCATCAGTTTTTTGGCCTGCTTTTCTATTTTTTTCCAATCGAATTTTTTCGCCGTGGACAAACCGTCATTTTCATTCAGCCCTGTGTAGTGAAAGATGAATGTGGCACCCATTTGCTCTGTGCCGGGAAACGCTACGACCACGGCCCCTTCGTTGTCCGCTTTGGAGTGGTGTATGGAAACCTGATATCCGTCGATTGTGGTCACCTTGACCTTTACCTCGGCGGTTTCCATCTGCATGGACTGCATTCCCTGGGCCTGGGTCATCATGGAGTTTCCGACCATGATCATGGCATCGGCTTCCTTGCCGTCACGGGAATATTGGCGCATGGCCTGTATGATCTTGGTTCCGCCCATATCCATGTCCATGCCTTCAGCCGGCTCTGCCTGCCAACCGTTGAGATCGATCAGCAGGGGGTTCAGTGATTCGTACTGTCCCGCATAGACCGGAGTGGATACCGTAAGAAGAACCCACGTCACGATTAAACAATACGAGAATTTCAATACCGGTTTCAAGCCTTTCATTTTGCCCTCCTTATTCCCTTCTGTTTTCTTGCATCACGGATAAGCTGCATCATAAAACAGTTTGCCGCTCTTTGCAAATACCCGGAATTTTCGACCGTAAGGAATTCTGTCTAATTTAGATTCGCTCGCTAACCCCGCGGCATGCGAAGCAATGCCAAAGGGCAGAACCCACGGGGAATGCGCTCGCTGTTGCGGTTCAACCTCCTGAATGGCGTTAACGGTGATATCACCAGCCATGTAGATTTTTTTCAATTTTTTTGCGACGACGAGTGCCATGGCTTATCCTTTTGATTTACTTTGCTTCAATTTGACACTTGGGAAAGCATTCATATTCGTGTGCGGCAGAAAGAGCGCCGACGTGTATTCATCCATGAATTGGCTGCTGCTGGAGAAATCGATATAGGTCATGTTGCTCGAGATTTCACGTGCTTCCCGGCGGTAATGGTCTGAAAGCAGGGTCATATAGGCGCCGCCGATGGAGCTGTTCCCCAGGTATTTGAATTTGTTGCGATCGATGTCCGGGAGAAGGCCCGATGGTAACGGCCTTGTCGATATCGAGGTAGCGCCCGAAACCCCCGGATATCCAGATGCGGTCTACCATGGAAAAATCAAGCCCGGCTTGATTCAGCAGGACCCTGAAGCCTGCGTACACGGCACCTTTGCTCATCACCAGGCTGTTGATGTCGGTTTCCGTAAAGATGATGTCTTCTCCCATTTCCGAGTCTTTTGCCGTCGCCAGGATATAGGCGACCCCGTCACCTTCCTGCTTCATCACAGGATGGGAGGCATCCAGTCTGAATTTACCGTTGGGGTCGATGATGCCCTTGAGCAGCATTTCAGAAATGAGGTCGATCATTCCCGAACCGCAGATGCCTCTGGGAGCTGCCTCTCCGACGGTCTGGTACGATGGTTTCAAGGTATCGGGGTCGATGTTGATTTTTTCGATGGCGCCGTCTTCGGCCCGCATGCCCCAGCGAATACCGCCGCCTTCAAATGCAGGGCCGGCGGAGCAGGCCGCCGTCATCAGCCAATCCTTGTTTCCCAGGACGATTTCGCCGTTGGTTCCCACGTCGATAAACAGGGTCAGGGGTTCTTCACGGTGGAGGCCGGAATAGAGCATCCCCGATACAATGTCGCCGCCCACATAGCTTGCCGGTCCCGGCATGATGAAAACAGCCGCAATCGGATTGGCTTTGATCCCGATCTCTCCGGCTTTGAATATGGGGAATTCCGAGGCGGTGGGGATATAGGGTTCCCGGCGAATGTAGCGCGGTTCGATTTTCAGCAAAAGGTGCAACATGGTGGTGTTGCCGGAGAGCGCCACGTTTTTGATCTGTCGGTAATCGTTTTGGGTACTGTCCAGGGCTTCGCCGACCAGGTTGTTGATGGTGGACAACACCATGCTGCTGAGTTTTTTCACCCCGTTTTTCTCCGCACAGATAATGCGGTTGATCACGTCATCGCCGCAGGCGGCCTGCTGGTTGTGACCCGAAGTGGCTGCAAGGATGGCTCCGTCCGCCATGTCAACGAGATAGACGACAATCGAGGTCGTTCCTACATCAATGGCAAGACCCAGCGATTTTATCTCGCCATTTCCCGGTTCGACTTTCAGTACCTCATTGGAGCATTTTTTCCTGATGACAGAGACATTGACCTTCCAATTCTCATCTCTCATGGTGTTTGAAAGCTCCCGCATCACTTTCAAGCCGACATTCAAGCGCGTTACATCACATCCGGCCTTTTTCAGCCCGCGGTTGAGCCGGTCGAGGTCACTGACCGAGTCATCCAGGGTCGGTGGCGCCAGCTCGAGGGGGATCTCCTTGAGCATCGGCTCGATTTGGCTTACCAGCCCCTTGAATTGAATCGACAATTCCTCTCCCATCCCGGCAACTTTCAGTTTACGCTCAACAGCTTCCGGGGGAATTGAAACAATAACGTCGGTGTGGACTTCTGCCTGACAGGCCAGAAGATAGTTGTGATTCTTTTCCTTATCAGTCAGCAGCGGCGTGGGTTCCCGCTCGACATTTCCGGATTCCAGTATCAGTTTGCATTTACCGCAGGAACCTTTGCCGTTGCAGGAGGCGTTGATGTGCACATCCGCTTTTTGGGCGGCCTCCAGGAGGGTGGATCCCGGTGTGACGTGAACTGTCTTTTCCTCGGGTTGAAAGGTCACCATACATGTGTCCGCTTTCTCCAGAGCGGCCGCTTGCCTTGCCTGGCGTGCTTTGCGCTTGTGTTCGTACCATATGGGGCAGGCACTCCGAAATTTACAGTAGATGTCGGGATCGCGGCACTCGAGGCATTCCTCGCACAGATAGATGCCGTGCTTTGAGCACATATAGCTGGTCTCTCTATCCGGATGATTCACACACTTACCCATTTTCTTTCCTTTCAAGCGCTTAACGTCTTTTTAATATAGGAAAAACAATAACATCTTTAGGCTCAAAGTCAATTTGCAAGACTTGTCCATCTATTCTTTCCCTTAATAAATCCGTCATATATTTAATATATTAAGGAGCTATCACGTTTTTGAAGAATCCTGCCCGATGATAATAGACTCCCCATCAAGAAAATCCGTACTTTCTAATCGACCAATAATAAATTTTTCTTCACCGAACATACCTGTCAGCAGAACACCGTCATCTTTTGCTACCATGTGGGAAACATCCTGCATGACTTTCTCGGTTTGTCCATTTTTTTTCACATATACGGTACTTAAGCACATGATTATTCCTCCTCATAACAGCATATTGGAACTCAGTTTTTGAATGGCAAATAAATTTTTTCCGACCCCTGCCGACAGCTCTTTATACCAGTTGTCATATTATGTTCCGCATAATGCTCACGGATGAGAGGGGACCCTCTTAAACCCCCCTCGGAACGTTAGTATGACAATCACTATAAGGGACAACAAGAACCATGCCAATAAGGATGAATAACTGCAGTTGTGTTGATTATTGCTTGAATATCAGGATATTATTAATAGAAATTCAGTGGCGATGGAGTTGGCTTGTCTAAAAGGCTCATGGTTCAGATGATTTTCTGATGAAACGTAATGATCGGTAACGTTACTTTAACTTTTTTATCAGTTGATTGGCTGTGGTCAACAACGGATCCCATGTGGGGCCGAAAGGCGGTGCATAGGCCAGGTCTGTCTGTGAAAAGGCTTCGACCGTCATATGGTTGTGCAGGGCGACGGCAATGGCGTTGATGCGGTGTGCGACCCCCTCCTTGCCCACCATCTGTGTTCCCAGAAGACGGCCGGTTTTCCTGTCGGCAAGCATGTGGATGGTAAATAGTCGAGGACCCGGGTGGGCATGGGCACGGGATCGGGCCTGAATGACGACACCGACGGGATCGAAACCGGATTCGACTGCTTCCGCTTCCGTCAAACCGGTTCGTGCGACTTCCAGATCGAACACCTTGAAGACCGCCGTGCCGACGATACCCGGCAGCTCGGTCGGCTTTCCGCAAACGTTGTCCGCAACAGCCCAGCCGGCCCTGTTGGCACGCAGGGCGAGGGGGATCCACGTTTTTTTTCCGTTAACGACATGATAGGCATCCGCACAGTCGCCTGCTGCAAAAATGTGATCATTTGATGTTCGCATTCGCTTGTCGACGGCGATGGCCTTTTTGACGCCGATTTCAAGACCCGAACCTGCCGCCAATTCGCTGTTTGGTTTTATTCCGATGGCCACCAGGACCATATCCGCTGTGAGGGTCTGGCCGGAACAGATGAGTTTGAGTTGGTTTCCGCTGGTTTCAATGCCATCAACGCGGTGCCCCGGAAAAAGTCCGACCTGGTTGTTCTTCCAGTTCTTTTCTGACGATACCGGACAATTCTTCCTTCATCCACGGTAGAAAAACCGGTCCGGGTTTGACCATGTCCACTTGAATGGATCGGCTGCGAAGTGCTTCCGCCATCTCCAGACCAATATACCCCATCCCGATGATGGCCACCCGCTTAACCGGGTGGTCCGCCAGAAAGGCTTTTATCTTTCTGCCGTCATTCAAACTTTTCAGCGCCATTACACCGGGGAGATGCATGCCCGGGATGTCCGGCAGGATCGGCGATCCACCTGTGGCGATCAGCAGCTTGTCATAGGGGAACTGGAATGTTTCCCCCGTGGATGTGGTGCCCGATACGGTCTTTTTAACTGGATCGATAGATCTGACACGGTGTCCTGTCTTCAGGTCGATACCTTGTTTTTCCCTGAAGACATGCGCTTTTCTTACCACGAGATCGTCTATGTCCCGGTCGGCCTCGGCAATGTTGTAGGGCATGCCGCAGGCGCTGTAGGAGACGTCGTCAGACTGTTCCAAAACCGTAACCTCGATTTCCGGCCTCTGTCGTTTGGCTCTGCTGGCGGCACTCATGCCGGCCGCATCTCCACCGATGATGATAAAGTTCATGGTTTTCTCTTTT
Source organism: uncultured delta proteobacterium (assembly GCA_963701385.1). Lineage (GTDB taxonomy): Bacteria > Desulfobacterota > Desulfobacteria > Desulfobacterales > B30-G6 > B30-G6. Next base: position 221,695 of record CAVOZW010000007.1, on the reverse strand, counting down.
CCCTTTTGACGGTCTGTTTCATCTCATCTTTTCTTCAGCTATTCATTTCTATATCACACCAAAGAAAAAAGTGCTTGCCCAGTTTCAGGAAATATTAGGAACGCAACTTTCTGGCTTCACAATAGCTAGAGCGAAATGGGTGATCCAATGGCGCGTTCGCTGAATCCCGAAAGTTGCGTTAGGAACTATTAACGTTACTTTGATGTATGGTAACGTTACTTTGTGCGACTGTGGGATTGCATGCTGGTTTGTCTCTTCTTTTGAAGGTCGGGATTTATTCTGTATTACAATAATTTATATAATTTATTGAGTATGTTATAGATTTTTGTGGTCTATCGAACCTTGCAAGTTTTCACAATGGTTTCGATATTGGCACGGAACTTGATATGTCGTATGTCAGCAATTTAAAAAGGAGGATATTAAGCAATGAAAACAAAACAACTTGCAACGACAGAAGAATTTGAGAGCACCATCAAGAACGGCGTATCCCTTATCGACTTCAATGCGCCCTGGTGCGGTCCCTGCCGTGCACAAGAACCGATTGTTCAGCAACTGCGAAAAGATTTTTCGGGTAGGGCTACGATTGCTGAAATGAACGTCGATGAAAATCAGGAAACAGCTGCCAAACTTGGGATCCAGAGTATTCCGACCATGGCTCTTTTCAAAGACGGTATCGAGGTTAAGCGGTTTGTGGGTCTTCAAACGGCCCAGACCCTCATCAAGGCCATTGAGGAAAATTTGTCGTAGACCCATTTCTGGGGCAATTGTATAAAAAACATTGCCTTTTATATTTTGAATGCTAATTTTAGAGATTGCAGGGGGCTTACCCCTGCGATCATTTTAGATAGAGAGGAATATCCACATGCCAATTTATGAGTATCGCTGTGAAAAATGCCAGCTGTTTTTGAAAAACTGACCTTCAAGGGAGATGCGGAAGAGATTCAATGCCCCGAATGTGGTAAAACGGAAATCGTCAGGGTATTGAGTGCCACGAGTTTCATGAGCGATTCAGGTTTTGGGGCTTGTGTTCCCGGTACTAACATCGGGCTTTTCATGAGCAGGGTTAGAAAAAGTGCGGCGGGTCGCCGCGCGCGAAACACCAGTATCTTTAAATAAACCCTTAGCCCGCAACGTTTGGTTTCGTTTTGAACAACACACGTTGGGAGTGGCTTTTTAAACAGCACCAGGAATTCTTATGCCAAAAGAATTATCGAGAAGATCCTTTTTAAAAGGGTCACTGGCGGCGGCCTGTGCCACCTGTGCATCGCAGGTGCCGCTGCCGGCATCGGCTAAAACCAAAGATGGGCAGGAACTGGCCACCCTCATCGACATTCGCAAATGCGTCGGATGTGAAGCCTGTGTGGAAGCCTGCCGCGAGGTCAACGATTTCAAATATCCCGAACCGGAAAAACCCTTTCCCAAAATGTATCCCAAGCGCGTCAAGGTCGCCGATTGGTCGGACGAAGAGGGACGCGAGGTCCGGGATCGCCTGACCCCCTACAACTGGTTGACGATACAATGGGCAACGGTTGAGGTCGAGGGAGAAGAGACCGAACTCTCATTTCCCAGGCGCTGCATGCACTGTCAGAATCCACCCTGTGCCGATCTCTGCCCCTGGGGTGCTGCCCGTAAACTGGATAACGGGATAACGGTCATCCACCCGGATATTTGCATGGGGGGCAAAAAATGTCAGGTGGTCTGTCCCTGGGACATTCCCCAGCGCCAGACCGGCGTGGGTCTCTACCTCGACATTCTGCCCAGCCTGGCAGGCAACGGCGTGATGTACAAATGTGACCGCTGCTACAATCGTATCGCAGACGGAGAACTGCCGGCCTGTATCGAGCAATGTCCCGAAGATGTGCAGATCATCGGCCCCAGGGAAGACATCATCAAAGAAGCCCATCGTCTGGCAGAGGAAGAGGGCGTCTACATCTATGGTGAAACGGAGAACGGTGGCACCAATACCCTGTATGTGTCACCGGTTCCATACGAAACACTCAACCAGGCCATGACCAAGGGTCCCGGCAGACCCCATTTCGAAGCGGTGGAAGACCAGATGGCCCATGCCGACAACCTTGCCAAAGCCATGTTGATTGCACCCTTGGCGGGATCTGGCTGCCGCTGTTGGAAGGGTTTACAACGCTTCCAAGAAATTGAGCGATAAGAGGGGAGAAGACGCATGACACCTGAAACAAGGCCCAAAACTTTTCCCGAAATGAGCTATTTCAAGCCGGTTTATCTCTTTCTACTGTTTGCCATGGGGCTGACCGGTTTTGGCCAGATGCCCATATTCAAACGCTTTTATATTGCCGATATTCCCGGGCTGGGCTGGCTGGCGGATTATTATTTCACCCATTCTCTTCATTACATCGGGGCTATCATTCTTGCTGGATTTTTTACCTATGCCGCCGTGGTCTATTTCGGCTTGATGCGGAAACGGTTTCAGCTGACCTGGGCGGCCTATGTCCGAATAGCACTTCTGGCACTGATTGTGGTTAGCGGCATTTTCCGTGTTCTCAAGAATCTGCCGGATGTGGTCTTTTCACCCGCATTTACCGTGGCCATCGACATTTTCCATCTGATTTTTATGATGTTGCTGATGATCTTCGGAATCGTTTTTATCGTTTTTAAAAATAAATGGTTGTTTGAAAAATGATCTTGCAAATCAAACGTCTCTCTCGACGCACACCAACACAATAATTATAGGAGGCAGAAACATGAAAAAAATACTGGTTGCATATGCTAGCCGAACCGGCAACACAGAGAAGATGGCCGGCTATATTGCAGAAGGCGCACGTTTTAGCGGAAGTGAAGTTGATGTAAAGAAAATCGATGAAATAAAGAATGAAAAAGAACTGCAGGGTTATGACGCCTATGTTTTTGGCTCACCAACCTATCATCGCGATATGACCGGCGGTATGAAAACATTTCTTTTTCTTGGGCAAAAAGTAAATCTGTTGGGAAAAATTGCCGGGGCATTTGGTTCCTACACCCATAGTGGTGACGCACCCAAGATCATCCTGGATACGATGCAGCATGTATTCAAAATGGATATTAGCGATCTGGGTTCCTTTAACTTATTGGAAGATCGCGTGGGCACGGACGAGGGCTTGCGCGCCTGCCAGGATTACGGAAAAGCCATCGGTAAAAAACTGGCCGACTGAGTTGACGACATTATTCGTTCCGGATCTCGGCGGAAATAGTAAATTCCGGTGGATCGAGGATATTTCTTTTTACTGAGCAAAGTCCGGCGGTTTTGATAACGGCGGCTTTGTATTTTGGCGGGAAATCCGGCGGGAGATCGATATGGATGTGAACGGCTTCCGTGAGGTGTTTTGCCTCGTTTCTCTCAAATTGAAGTCTCATCTTGATGCCTGATGTGTCGATGCCGCGCTCTTGACAGAAATAGACGACATAAATCCCGGCACACGTACCGATGGCGGCGAGAAACAGGCTATAGGGTTCCGGCGCACTTCCATCGCCACCTTCGTCTTTGGCCTGATCCGTTTCAATGGTAAATCCTTTGTAATCAGCATTGACTTTCTTCCCCCCGGGAAAATACACATTCATTTCCATGGCAACCTCTTGTGTCTGCTCTGTTTGAAATTTAAACACGGCCTTGCGTAAATCCATAAACAACATATCTTGAACCGCAACAGCGAGCGCATTCCCCGTGGCTTGCCGCGGGGTTAGCGAGCGAATCAAAATTAGACAGAATTCCTTACGGTCGAAGATTCCTCGCAGCTTGCTGCGAGGTTCTTCAATTGAGCCATCTGATAAAATGAACCCGCTCAACCCTGAAGGTATGGTAACGCATGAATCAGCCGCGTCAAGGAAGGAAAATGAAAATAGCCGTACCTGCCGGATGGGCCCAGCCTCGAGGCACGGGTTCAAAGCAGGCTTGGAACCACGCCTTACCTGCTGATCGTCGATCCAGACGACATGTCTTTTGAGGTATTGGAGGGGCCGCCCCCGTCCCTCGGTCCGGGTGCCGGTGTCCAGGCCCTGTCCCTTGTTCTCGGAAAGGGAGCAACTGTTCATCCTGGTGGGATACATGTCCCCAAATATTTCCGGGCCCCTTCAAAAACACGGGATTGAAGTGGTCACATCGGTTTCCGGTAGCGTCAGGGAAGCGGTTATGAAATACGCATGCGGTGGATTTGCCCTTGTAGAAAATAGCGGCCGAAAAGCAGGCTCGAAATCATCCGCAATGGGGTCGCTTTTCTCGTCGCCATTCCGGCGTCCATTTTGATTGTGTGGTTATCCGGGGGCGCCTTGTGACAAAAAGTATCATTGGTGGGAAACCACTCCAGAAACGTTCCCGTTTACGGCCATGGATTTTTCCGGCATGTGTTGCCGGCATCTACCTGATTCTCCTGGTGATAACGCCGGACCGGACCTGGGTCGGCCTATAGGCTGCCTGGCGGGTGCTGATCCAGGTGGTCCTGTCGCTATTATTGGCGTTTGGCATGATGTTTCTGCTGAATCTGTTCATTACGCCGGTCCACGTATCAAAATTTCTAGGCAGCGGGGTTGGGATTAGGAGTGTTTTCTTTTCTGCAGCTGCCGGTGTTATCTCCATGGGGCCGATATTTGCCTGGTATCCCTTTCTAAAGTCTCTCCAGGAAAAAGGTGCCGCTGACTTTCATCTGGCGAACTTCCTTTCCCACCGTGCCCTAAAACCGGCACTGCTGCCGATGATGATCCTCTATTTTGGCTGGCGGTTTTCCCTGATATTTACTGTCTTTTGTATTTTGAGTGCATTGGTGACGGCAAGCGCTGTCGGTCTGCTGGGACGTCAGCGTTGATTCCCAATATCCAACATCGAAATAGTATGGGTTTCATGAAGTATTCAGACTATTCCAGACAGATCTGATAAAACTGCCCGCGTACCTGGTGGGTTACAGAGACCTTCTTGTCGGCTTCCAGCACATCCAGGTATTTATTGACCTCATTGGCGTGCAGCCCCAGTATCTTGGTCAGGTCTTCCAGGGTGCAGGGCCGCCTGGCAATGGTTTCGAGGATTGCACTTCCTATGTCTTCCCGGTAGGCAAGCATCTCCTTTCGCTCTGAAGCCCTGGCAATGACCTCAATATTATCCAGATCCCAGAAATGGATAATCCGATTGAGTTCTTTAGGGGTCGCCGCGCGAATGTGTGATACCGGGCCGGGTCTGTCCAGGGTGTTGAGCTGAATTCGGTCCGCCGAAATCTTCTGAATGGCAAGCTTCAGCGCAGTAAGCTCCGGTTCGGTATCGTTGATCCCCGGGACGATGAATATTTCCAGCCAGATTTGGCCCTGGAATTCTTTTCGAAACTGAACCAGACCATCAATCATGCGCTCGACCGGCAACCGGGGATGAGGTCGGTTTATTTTTACAAACACCTTGTCGGTCGCGGCGTCAAGGGACGGCATGACCACTGATGCAGGTTTCAATTCTTCTCTTACCTGTGAGTCAAATAGGAGGGTGCCATTGGTCAACACCGCAACCGGAATCCCGGTTTCATGGGACCCGATAAAGTGGATGGCCTCACCGATAAATGAATTCAGGGTCGGCTCTCCGGAACCGGAAAATGTGATATAGTCCGGTTTGGGGTGATTTGACATATAGTGTAGAAACTCGGCTTTGACTTCCGCCAGCGGCACATATTCCCTGCGTGCCAGGGTCAGGTTCGTTGTGCTGCCACATTCACAGTAAATGCAATTCAAAGAACAGGTTTTCATCGGAACCAGATCGATGCCCAGGGAAATCCCCAGGCGGCGGGAAGGCACCGGTCCGAACAGGTATTGATACATGCGTTCACCCCTTGTGTTTCATCAAGGTTAACTGCTTTACACCCTTGATTTGTCTGAAGTTTGCACCCTGGCTGACACACCGTAACGCCAGATTGGCGTCGTATACCCTTGTGCCTGATATGGCATCCAATCCGTGGTCAAACAGGATGGTGGACATGGGCGTCGTATCTCCCAACGCGATGATGTATGCCTTGGGATTGCAGAGGCTGAGCAGGTGCTCCATGATCACTTCGGCAGCGTTGATTTCGATACAAGCATCCTCATCAACTTCAAGAAGTGAGTTGATGGTGGCCATGCCGATGGCAGCTTCAAGTATGCTGGGGGAATAGGACAGCCGGGCCAGTTCCAGAGGTGTTAACATTCAGTACCGTAATTAAATCATCAAGAATCTGCATGTACACGCCAAGACTTAAATCATTCTCTTGACTCACGGCTGGTTCCGGTTCAGGAATCGTCTGTACGAATTCTGATTTCCGAACCGAAACCGGTGAGCATGAAATTGCTGAATGCCTAAAGTTGACGATTAACCCCCGAAATCTCCGCCGCCAAGCCCGCGCATGGCTTGTTCTGCCGTCACGCGAAGTGTCGAAAGGGACTTGTCGAACAATTCCTTGTCGGTTCGAATGTCGTCCATGCCGGTTTCGGGGGTGCAGTTGTCCCGGATCTGATCGATGCGCTCATCCATTTCTGCAATCAACATATGGAGATCTTCGATGTTGGGGAGAATTTTCTCTTTTTCACCACCGGTCAAGGTTTCCATTTTCCGGGCAATGTCATACACATTGGCCTTCCAAGCGGTCAGTTCAGCTTCCATGGTTTTACAACAGTTTCTTGCTTTCATTGTGTCCTCCTTTTTTGTTATGGGGTTTGACTTTTCTGCAACATGATCTTTAACTGTAAAAGCATAAATGATGACATATTGTTACCACCAATGTATTCGAGTGAGTGTTAGTCCGTGTCGGAGTGCATTTCTCCATGGGGTATATTTTCTCCCGGACGCCAGTTAGCATACTGTCCTGAAGAGACATAACCACCGGCTTTCACGTCTTCTTCGATCCAAACAATTCGAGTGTTGCATTCCTGCACTTTTTTCCCCAGTTCTTTTTTTCGGTCTTCAAGAGCTGTCTTCTGCATTTTCTCTTGTGCCGTGGAGGGATAATACAAATTTTTTTGCTTCGGATAAATCATGCTCATCGTAGATTAGTGCATACATGTTTATTCTCCTTTCCCATACATTTGTTTTGTAACGGATAGAATGCCCCTACTGTTATCACTGCATAATTGGTGCCACTACCCGTTATCGGTCGCTATGGACAGAGTTCGGCTCAAAAGGACTCCTCCACCGGGATAACAAATGCATGCATGCTTTCCTCTGCAAGGAGCGTATCCCTACATTCCCTGAGAGTCTCCATGAGAAGCGTCTTCTTTTCATCCGGAACAACCATGACAATGAGGGATGATGTCCCCGGCCAGATGCGGTTGCCGAATTTGGGTCCCTTTTCACCTTTTCCGGTTATATCATGAAGCTCAGAATAGTAATGAATATCATGCTGTTCTATAAAGCTGCATAACTCCTCAGTCTTTTTTTCCGGGCATATTACCATGATCATTTTCATGAAATTCTCCTTTCTTTCAAACCTCAGCAGAATGCGACATTGGCCTTGAAAGATATTTTTTAAATGAAGATTTCCGGCCAAGGCTTTCGTTACGGCAGCGTTACAGTAACGCTACAGTGGCGTTACTATATAAACTTTCCCTTTTGGGTGTAATGGAGGAACGGGAGCGTATCAAAAAGCAAATCGACCCGGAGGGCCTATCCCAAGGGGCCGATTTGCTGCTCAGATGGGGAATCAAGCATCGAATGGAGGTAATGCCAAGTTAATTCCCATGAACAGATTTACTGCAATTACGGTGCCAGATATTTTATGCCCTCGGTGAGAAGTGTTTTGAATCGATCCAGCGACATCGGGTAAGCCTGCATGGGAATACCCATCCAGTCACAATATTCCAGAAAGTCTTCCGGATCGTCGGCCATGTACTGATCGAGATACCCGATACCGTCCAACACAATGGCACCGCCGCTATGTCTGGGGAAATTCTCGTTGGCGATGCCCTTGTCCCAGCCCTTGAATACCTGCTTGCGGAACTTAACCCAACCGGGTGTCATCCACCACACCGGTTCTCCACCTGCAACTTCCTGGGCAATTCGTTCACGCTCCTGTTCCGTGGCGATCATATCCATGCACTGGGTGGCCTGAATCCGACCTACCCTGGGGCCCTGTTCCTTGATGATGGTCTGCATGAGACGGGTCGGTTCGTCTACATTGACGTAACAGAATTTTCCGCCGTAGACCACCAGAACTTTTTCTGCCATCTGCTTGCCTTTTTCGATCATGCCTGATGAGCTGGCGTTCCAGTTCCGGAATGTCCTGGTGCAGTCCCGGCGTTGTGTAGCGTATATGCGCCGTATCCAGGAATCCTTCTTTCTGCAAGTGGTCCAACTCGAGACTCATGGTTCCACAGGCCACGATAGCGACATCTGCGAATGATGTTTTATCCATATGATACCTCCGTAGTAATCATCATTTTAGAAGCCATCTCAAAAAAAGGGTTTTGGTTCAAGTTCAAGGCGGGCCCGAACTTCAACCCGCAGGCATACTGTAGTATTCCGAGGAGTTGAAGCAAGGGACCAACACACAAATTGGGCCAAAAAACTTTTTTGAGATAGCTTCTAGTATTTAACGGCTAGGTCATAGCCGGCATGGATGGCTGTGTAGATGTCCATGACCTGGGCAGCATCGCCGATAATTTCCGTTGCGGGTACATGCTTTTGTATATCATCCCCGGGCCCCGGCATCGACAGCATGCCGGAACACATAATGATGGTCTGGAAGGCTTCAAGCGCTAGCGGTTGACCCTCTTTTTCAACCAGGGTTTTTTTTAGCGCTCAAGGCTTTGACGGCCGTGTGCGGCATCAAGGTGACATTCTCCATCTGATCGATGCGCATGAGGGTTAGCTTTTTGGTAATCATTTCCATCCCTTTCTGCATCTCCTGTTTGCCGGGCGCCTGCCAGGCCAGGTTGAACTGCCCCCCCAAGCGGTTTTCTTTTTCGGCCAGGGTTACCTGGTGCCCCCGCTTTGACAGGTACAGTGCGGCGCTCATCCCGGCTGGCCCGCCGCCGGCCACCAGTGTGTTCAGAGGATTGATGGTTTTTTCCAGGGCTGGTTTTGTGATTTCCGGATTTAGATTGCACCCGATGGGTTCTCCGTTTTTCACTCGGTGAAGACATCCTTGCAGACAGTAGCCGCAGGATATGACTTCGTCTAATTGCTCGTTTTTCCATCTTGATCGATGATGACAGGGCTCGGGTTAGCTGCTGGGGTATAAGAGAGCAAGATCGATGCCAAAGCATTTCCACAGACACGGTTCAGATAAAACCAAGCCGATGGGAGTGACAATGGATTCGTCAGGGGCGTGAAACTTTCGGGTTAGACACACACTGCGGGCATCAATAGGCAAGGTACCTACTATTTCAAATACTGATATTGAACCTTTTCAATTGATTCCAGACACTTGTTCTGGAGATACCCAATATTCTGGCTGCCTCGGACTGGTTGCCACCGGATTGACGAAGGGCATCGATGAGACGCTGTTTTTTTATTTTCTCCAAACTTTCTGAAGAGATGCCTTCAGTCTCGTTGACAGACCGCCCCTTGATGAGTTCGGTGGGAAGGTGTTGCGGCAGAATGGCCTCACCATTGCAAGACACAAACGCATATTCAAAAGCACTTTTAAGTTCTCGCACATTTCCCGGCCAGGAATACTGAATAAGGGAGCGAAGTGCTTCCGGGGATAATTCCTTGATTTCTTTGCCGCTTTTTGCCTTAAGACGTCTGAAAAAACTTGCCGCCAGAATTGGGATATCGCCGATTCTCTCCCTTAGCGGGGGAACGATAATAGGAATGACATTGATGCGGTAGTAGAAATCTTCCCGAAACGAACCCTGCGCCACCAGTTGTTTCAAATCTTGATTGGTGGCCGAAATAATACGGACATCGGTGTGAATCGGCCGGTTGTCACCCACCCGCTCTACCACTTTTTCTTCGAGAACCCGGAGCAGTTTTACCTGAGTGGAAAGCGGCAGGTCACCGATCTCGTCTAAAAAGATATCACCGCCTCTGGCCGCCTCGAACCGTCCTTGCCGTGTTTTATGGGCACCGGTGAATGCCCCTTTAACATGGCCAAATAATTCACTTTCGAGAAGGGATTCATTCAGAGCGGCGCAATTCACCTTGATGAAGGGTTTGTCTTTTCGAACACCGATCTCATGAATGGCTTTGGCCACCAGTTCCTTGCCGGTGCCGCTTTCCCCGTAGATAATGGTCGGCGCCTCGGACATGGAGGCATTCGATATCAGGTCAAATACCTGCTGCATGGGTGCAGAAGCCCCGATCATGCCGCGGAAGCGATCTTCTTCCTTGAGAACGCGCTTGTAGCGCTCGATCTGAATCTCTTTGTCGATCAGATCCGTAATGTCTGTAAGGGTCTCAACGGCGCCGGTGACATTCCCGTCGACATCTTCCAGGACAGAGGCGTTTTTGACGACGTTCACCGGTCTCCCGTCCTTTCGTTTTATGGTGCATTTCTGCTTTCTCAGCTTGCCCCGCTCAAACATGACGCACCAGTGGCAATTGCCGTCTTCCCGTATACGTTCGCAGGCACTGCAGCCTAACATGGAGCAGAGTTGCCCGATCACTTCTTCCGGAGCATACCCGGTGATGGTTTCAAATGCGCTGTTGATAGAAACGATTCTCCCTTCCGTATTGACGATCATCACACCGTCCTGGATGGTATCCACTACCGTTTTCCAGTAATTGTTCAATTCCTTTTCAAACATGACCGCTCCCTGTTCAATAATTGGACACATCGAATGTTTAAAACATTAACACATCGATTCCAGATTGACAAGCAGGCCTTGCACTTCATTTGCATGGCGCATGTGGCATTGGAATTGCAAACAGGTCGTACTGCAGGAGAGATTTAAAAAAATGCGCCATGGGAAATACAGAAAATGGTACGACTCGATCTCAGGAACCTCATCATTCCGTTTTGTCTTTTGAAAGCGAGCAATGCTTTTCGATCGCTCAAGAAAGATGATGTACTCGAGATTCTGTGCAGCGGTACGGAAAATCTCACGAGTCTGATGAAAATTTTACCTTCCGATTCGTGTGAACTTATATCGGCCAAGGATTTAGAAGGAACGGAGTCGGGTTTGAGAGTCCGGCTGAGAAAAAGCAACCCATAACGATCATTACAGGAGGTCATCATGACAGATTTGGATTTAAGCGCGATTGAAGTGGCAAGCACGGTGGACGCAAGGGGCAGCGCGTGTCCCGGGCCCCTTTTGGAAGCCAAAAAGGGAATCGGAAAAGTAAGGGTCGGGGAGATTTTGGAAGTCTTCTCAAATGACTCAGGCACACGCAAGGACATTCCTGCATGGTCCAATAAGGTGGGTCATGAGTACCTGGGTGTCATGGCAGCCGATGGTTATGACAAGCATTTTGTGCGCAGAAAGAAGTAGACGGGGGCGATATGGCAACCCAGGCAAGCACCATGAAAGAAAACAAAATACTGATTCTGGCGACCGAAGCCTGTGCCTATCCCGGCGCAGACTCGGTCGGGCAGGCCCATTCTTCGTATCCTGCGAACACCTATATACTGAGGGTCAAAGCGCCTGTCCTTTTCCCGGAGCATTTTTATCTCGATTGTTTCAAGAAAGGAATCAGCGGTATCATCATCATGTCCTGTGGTGAAGAGTGTCCCTACGAAGGAGCGTACAAGGCCATGGCCAGGCGTTTGGACAAGGTGTACGTCATGATGAAGGAAAAGGATTTGGATATCCGTCGTTTGCGATTGACCGCCATCTGTACGGTTTGCAACCGTTCCTTTTTAAACGAAGTCAATCAGATGAACGCGGTGGTCAAAGAACTGGGACCGCCCCAGACAGCCCAAAACTGAAGCCATATGCGACCCAATCGGTTTGTACGAGTGGATGCAAGGTGTGTGACTGCAGGGAGGAATAGATGAATTCCATTCAAAAAACAGATGTTGATGTTCTGGTTGTGGGTGGTGGTATCGCCGGCTTGCAGACAGCATTGGATCTTGGTGATCAAGGCTATCATGTTGCCGTTATCGAAAAAGATGCCACCATCGGCGGAAAAATGATCCGCCTATCCAAGGTTTTTCCCACCCTGGATTGCGCCAGTTGCATCACAACACCTAAAATGGCCGCCGCGGCTCATCACGAAAACATCACGCTTTTTACGTACTGTGATGTCAATGCGCTGACCCGCAAGGGCCAAATCATGACGGGCGACATCACCCAACGCCCCCGATATGTGGACCCGGACAAATGCATCGGGTGCCGTCAGTGTGAATACAACTGCCCGGTCTATGTATCGGATCAAGAGCAGGGAGGATTTTCCGCCACAAAAGCCATTTCCATTCCCTTTTCCAACGCCATCCCACAGCTAGCCGTATTGGATGCTGAAAACTGCATGCTTTGCGGCAAATGCGAAAAGGTATGTCCAACCCAAGCCATCGATTATTTCCAGGAACCGAAATCGTTTTCTATCACCGCAAAAGCGGTGGTGCTGACCACAGGATTCGAGCTGACACCGTTGGGGGACAAGCATCAATACGGCATGGGAGAGATTCCCAATGTGATTGACGCTCTTCAGATGGAACGTTTGCTGGCACCCCACGGTCCCTACAATCGGGTTCTTCGACCTTCTGATGGCATGGAACCGGATTCCGTAGCCTATATTCAATGCGCCGGCTCCCGGGACAAGAGCATGGGGGTTTCCTATTGTTCCAGGGTTTGCTGCATGTATGCCATCAAACAGGCCATGCTACTCTCCGGGTCCTTACCCTTGGCGGATATCACCATTTACTACATGGACATTCGGGCTTTTGGTAAGGGTTATGAACAGTTTTATCAAAATGCCAAAGCCATGGGCATTCAATTTATTAAAGGCAAGGTGGCCTCGGTTCATGGCGCTGAAAATGAAAAGGTTCGCCTGCATTACGAAGCCCAAGACGGTGAAGGCATGGTTGCGGATGAACATGATCTGGTGGTGCTTTCCCTGGGTATGATACCGGGGTGGAATCCCAAAGGCGTGTGTTCAGTTTCAGCAGCTCCTGACCACTTCATCAAATCCCTCCAGCCCAAACTTTCACCGACATTGACGGACATGGAAGGGGTCTTTGTTGCAGGTGCTGCAGCCGGTCCCAAGGATATCGTGGACACCATTACCGAGTCCGGAGCTGCTGCCATGGAAACAGCCAAGTATCTGGAGACCCTGGCGGGTCGGCCACAAAAAGCGGTGGCATAATCGAAATAAATACCTGATCAGCAGGAGATATGGGGATGACGGACCAAGACCAGGAGACAAAGAAAAAAGCGCATAAAAGCAGGGTCGGCGTTTACATCTGCTATTGCGGTGGCAACATTTCCGATCACGTAGATGTTGAAAAAGTTCGGGAACGTATGGAAAAACTGCCGGAAGTAGCCGTGGCCAGGACCAACATGTTCATGTGTTCGGATCCGGGACAGGAAATGATCATGGAAGACCTTAAAAACGGCACCATCGATCGGGTTGTGGTGGCCTCCTGTGCCCCCAGTCTTCATGAGCCAACCTTTCGAGGAGCCATCTCCCGGGCAGGTGCAAGTCCTTATATTTACGAGCACGCCAATATCCGGGAGCAGGTCAGCTGGGTACATCACGGCGACACAGCCACAGACAAGGCCACCAGCCTGGTTTCCATGGCTGCTGCCAAGGCTGAACAGTTAAGACCCCTGGATCCAATACGGGTGGATGCCACACGCCATGCCACGGTCATTGGCGGAGGTATCGCAGGGCTTCGTTCCGCCCTGGATCTTGCGGATCGCGGCATTCAGGTCGCCTTGGTGGAAAAATCACCTTTTATAGGGGGACAGCTTGCCCGGTTGGACCGTATTGCTCCCACCAATGATCATGCAGCTGATTTGATCCGTGAACTGGCATTGCGAGTGTTGAACCATGACGCCATCACGGTTCACGCCTGTTCTGTGATCAAGGGGTTTGAAGGCTATGTGGGAAATTTCAAGCTGGATGTTCAACAGCAGTTGTCGAAAGCAGATCGCGAAATAACAGATTCATTGAATAATGACGATGTGGGAAAGTACATACCTTTTTTGGGTGTATATGCCGTAAAAGAGTTGTCCGTTACCGGTAAAATCAACATTGAAACCGGGGTCATCATCCTGGCAACCGGTTTTAGATCCTATGTTCCTCACAAGGGGGAGTATGGCTTTGGTGAACAGGCGGCGGTCATTACCCTTCCGGAACTGATCCGAAGCATGGCAGAAAAAAAGCCAAGCGGAAGCATGTTGTTCATCAACGGCAGAAAAATTCGCAGCGTGGCCATGATTCATTGTGTCGGCAGCCGGCAGATTCCTGGTATTCACCCGGAAAATGAGGACGGATGTCTCAATGAATATTGCTCGAGGACCTGCTGCTCAGCGACGCTAAATGCCGCCAATAGAATCCGGGAAACATGCCCTGAAACAACTGTTTATGACTTCTACCGGGATATCCGAACCTATGGACGGGGTCAGGAAGAACTTTATGAAAGCGCTTCAAGGAACCGGGTTGTTTTCATCCGCTATGAAGCGGAAAACGCTCCTGAGGTTTTACAAAATACGGGCAGTGCCGACGATTTTCCGCTGCATGTCAAGGCAAAGGACACCTTGACTTTCGGGGAGGTGATTGAAGCGCCCGTGGACCTAGTGGTTCTGGCCACCGGCATGGAGCCGAATAGGGTGTCGGATCTGGTGGAGATGATGAAGCTTCCAGTTGGAACGGACAGATTTTTGCTCGAGGTTCACCCGAAATTGAGGCCTGTTGAACTGCCTGTTTCCGGTATTTTACTGGCCGGCACCTGCCAGGCGCCCATGGATGTCGGAGAAGCTTGCAACGCTGCAGGCGCGGCCGCTGTAAAGGCCGTTGCTCTGCTGGATCGTGGTTATGTAGAACTCGATCCCTTTGTGGCCCGAGTCGACCTCGAAAAATGCCAAGGAAGCGGCGCCTGTTTGGAAGCTTGTTTGAACGAAGGTGCACTCAAGCTTGTGGAGATGGAACTATCAGGCCAAAAGGTAAAACGCGCCCAGGTGACACCCGCCCTTTGTATGGGATGCGGCGCCTGTGTGGCTGTTTGCTCTGAAAATGCCATCGATATAGATGGTTGGACACTGAAACAGTACGAGGCCATGGTGGACAGAATTGTCGCCGAAGTGCCGGCGGCCTGATGGCTAAAAAGGATGAGGGGAATCGATGGACCCAACACAAACAGACAAAATAGAAAAAAAAGAAGCCATGAAAATGCTTCGCCGTTCCCGTAGTGCATGGATCAAGAAGGCTTCTGCCGCGGTCAAGTCCCAGAAAAAATCGCTGAAATCAATTAAGGAACAGTTGGGAAAAGGCGCCGGGACCATACCGGAGCTCGCCGATGCTACGGGTATGCCCACCCATGAGGTACTCTGGTTTATGGCGGCTTTAAAAAAATATGGAGAGATTGTCGAAGCGGAAAAAGATGGCGCGTATTTTCGTTACGCGTTGACTGAAATTGTCTCGCATGAAGAATCCTGATGACCAGGGCGTTGATCGCCATGGGGAGGAAAAAATGGCTTTGTTAAATCCTAATTTTGCCAAGGAGATGGAACCATTCGGGGAAGATTCGGCCCTTGCATGTTTTAACTGCGGGACATGTACAGCCATCTGTCCCCTGATTTACGAACACTTTCCAAGGAAAATGATTCGATATATTCAGATCGGCGCCAAGGACCGTATTTTGGAAAATGCACAGGAGCTATGGCGATGCCTTCACTGTGGGCTGTGCACCCAAACCTGCCCGCGAGAGGCCAATCCCGGAGAAATCATCCTGGAATTAAAACGCTTTGTTGTGGCGAACTGGAGGAGGTCCTGACATGTTCAATCCAAGGGATATCATCGATATCATTGCCGGCAATGTCAAAGCCACAAGGAACCCCTTCGGCATCCCGAAATTTCTGGTCAACCGGTGGCACAAAGGAACGAATCTACCTCGAGAGGGGGATGCCATGCTGTTTACCGGCTTGATGTATCAGTTCGTCCCCTATATTGAAACATCGACCAAATACCTGGCCAGGTACGAGGATACGCCTTTGGGCGACAGCATTCGTTTTGCGAAATATATACCGAGTATTCTTTCGGGTATCGGTCTTTCCATGATCACTTCCGGAAACGAGAAAAAAAAATATAGCGTCATTCTTCGGGACATTGCAAAGATTCTCAAGGCCTCCGAGGTCGATTTTTTCTACAGACCGGACCTGGATGACTACAGCGGTGTTCTGCTTTACGATCTCGGCGATCAGGAAGGCTTTGTGAAACACGCCCGATATGTGGCCGAAAAACTCAAACAGGCCGGAATAAAAAAACTCATCACCGTAGACCCCCATACCACCTATGCGCTAAAAGTGCTTTTCCCCCAATACGTGGATGCCCATTTTGAAGTCCAGACCTATTTTGAGTTGACCAATTTTCAATCCAAAAACGGACACCGCCGCATTGTACTGCATGACCCTTGTTTTTACGGCCGGTATCTCGCGCTTTCGAATGTGCCGCAAAAGGTATTGGCACGTTTGGGTGTCGAATGCGCACCCATAAGAAATGCCGGGGCGTTCACCAGTTGCTGCGGTGGACCGGCCGAGTCCATATCCCCAAAGCTTTCCACCGAGGTGGGGACTCGAAGAGTTGCAGAACTGCGGGTGCCCGGTGAAAAAATTGTCGCCATGTGCCCTATCTGTCTGGGAAATTTGAAGAAAATGGGTGCCGATGTGGAAGATTTGTCTTCCGTGATCGCCGGGTGTCTCGGAAAATAAAATCGGTACACGATGTTATGGAACGCGACCCTCTCGATTCAGGAAATTAAACCAAAATTTTGGTCAGCCTTCGTAAGGAGAATCAATCATGACAGAAGAAAAACAGGAAAAAATACTCTATATGTGTACATGCGGAAAAGATCGTTCGGAAATGGCCCACATACCGTTTGTGTTGGCCAATGCCGCCCTGGCCATGGATATACAAGCAACCATCGTTCTGCAGGGAGACGGTGTTCGCATCGCTACTCCGGGATATGTCGAGGACATGCCACCGGGGGGCGGCTTTCCTCCCTTGAAGAAGCTGCTGGCTGATTTTCAAGAACTGGGGGGGCAGATGTGGGTCTGTGGTCCCTGCATCAAATCTCGCGCTATAGAGGAAGCAGACTTGATCGAAGGCTCTGAAGTTACGGCGGCCGGATCTGTCAATTTGGCAGCCATTGAGGCAGACGCCGTATTCGTATTTTAAGATACGTTTTCTGGTTGCGGGATGCCTTTAAACATAAAGAGGTGAATCATGGAACAGACGACAACACATTTCCCTCCCAATCGGGTTACCGATCTGGTGGCCTTAAAGCAGGACGGGCAACGCATAAGCTGCCGGACATCCTTTGAAATATTACCAGTGGATTTCCACCATAGAGACAACCCGTTTCAGGCCTATATCTTTTTGTGCCGCTACAAGGGTAATGTGGGTGAACAGGAATTTGCTTTCAGGAAATGCTATGCCCGGGGTTGTCCCCACAACCTGTGCCCGCATGTTTCCCAGGCCGTGATGATTGCCAACCGATACCTTCAAAGGGATTATCACAAGCTGCAGCAGGCCGGTATCCAGATAGAAAAACATCTCTTCAATCTGGAAGAAATGACCATCAAGTTTGAAGGATATCAGGAGGAACACGGACCGATTCTGGCCATTCACGATTATATCAATATCGCGAGGGAAGGCAACGACGTTAACGTAGACGTAACCCTGGAATTCGTCCCCGGCGCCGAACACTTTGCCAATTATGAAAACCAGATGATTTTTTTAATGGTGGATTTTTCGGTCGTCTGTCTTGGAAACACGCATCACTACGAACGCTGCCTGGCCTGCTATCCCATGGACAGGGAGACGCAAGAAAAAAATGACAAAATTACGATTGCCGATGAACGTTTGAGATTGCTATATGAAGAATTTGAAACTGTTTCCATTCAATATGAAAAGCGTTTTTTCGCACAGTCTGCAGAGGTCTCGACTGCAAATCAGGAGCGCGCCAAGAACCCATGACCATGCGTTCGCATCCCAATCGAATTTCGGACCTGATATCCTTGAAAGAGAACGGTCTTTCCGTCACCTGTCAAACCTATTTTGAAATGGTTCCGCTGGAAGTCGATAATAGCGGGTATCCGGTCCGCTCCTTCCTTTTTCTGTGCCGTTTTGGCGGTACCATCGATGGTGAATCGTATGGGTTTCGTAAATGTTATGCCCGGGCATGTTCTGATCATCAATGTGCCAATATGTACCAGGCGGTCATGACGGCAAAGCCCTATGCTTATGCGGACTACGAAAGGTTGGAACAGGCTGGAATCGAACTGGAAAAAAGACGCATGACCCTGGAAGAGCTTGTCCGGAAATTTGATGGTATGCAGGAAACATATGGCCCGACCCCGACCATTCACGACGATATCGGTATGGCCCACCAGGGGCTTGACGTTCGAATTGATGTGGTGCTGAATATTATGTCCGCCCAAGAGCATGTGGCCGATCTAAAGATTCAGACGATATTTTTAATGGCCGCTTTCATCGTTAGCAGCCAAGAAATGGAAACCCATCGGTATGAGCGATGTTTTGCCTGTTATCCCAAAGACCGAGAAGCATATGATAAAAAGAAAAAAACGGATATTGCCAATGAACGCCTTAAAATACTATACAACGAATTTGACCAAGCGTCGATAATATGCGAAAAGCGTTTTTTTTGACCTAAACCCTAGAACGAGGAAAATAAAATGGTCCAGATACTTCTAAATAACCCCCCCAGTCGTATTACCGATCTTGTGGGGTTGAAGGAAAAAGGATCGTCGGTGACGTGTCAATCTAGCTTTGAAATTCTGCCGGTTGATTTTGCACATCGGGACAATCCGTTTCAAGCATTCATATTTCTTTGCCGGTACAAAGGCGCACATTGACGGGAAAGCATACGAATTCAGAAAATGTTATGCCCGGGGTTGTCCTCACAACCTGTGTCCTCACGTCTCCCAGGCGGTAATGATTGCCAACCGTTATCTCCAGAAAGATTATCATAAACTGGAAAAGGCCGGGATAGAAATAGAAAGACGGCTTTTTACCTTGGAAGATATGACCGTTAAATTCGACGGATACCAGAAAGAATATGATGCGACCCTGGTCATCCACGATTATATCAATATCGCCAAGGAGGGCAATGACGTGTCTGTCGTCGTAGACTTGGAATATGTGCCCGGGGTGGAGCACGTTGTCGGTTATGACAATGAAATGATCTTTATGATGGCGGGGTTTACGATTAGCTGCCTTGGGAAGATCCAGCATTATGAGCGCTGTCTGGCCTGTTTTCAGATGGAACGGGAAAAGGAAGAAAAACAGTATCGAATCGACATTGCCAATGAGCGCTTGAAGATTCTGTACGATGAATTCGATCAGGCAGCCATAAGCTATGAAAAACGTTTTTTTTAATCCGTAACAGTTACACGGGGTATCAAAGGAGCAACCCATGAAATTGACAGACATTCAGCCATGGAAAAGTGGATCGAACTGGAAAAAAAGATAATAGAAAAATGCCACATCCAATCGGTGACCTTCAACATAGAAGGCGCCAGGATAACCGATTATGTGAAATGGTCGAACCGGATCTGCCCGGTCATCAAAGGCAGTGAAAAAGGGGGCCCCTTCATCTGTGCCGTGGCGCATATGAACATGGCCTCTCAGGCGCAGAAAACCCGCCAAGCGGTTGTTGAAGAGTGTGATGCCGGGATACTGAAAATCGTTGTGCCTATTTTTGTGAAAGACGAATTTGTGGGGACGGCGGGTGGATGCGGTCGGCTGCCGGCAGGTGAAGAAGTCGACGCCTTTATGATCAACAAAACCATCGGCATCGATGAAAAAGAGATTGAAAACCTGACGGATGACATGGGGTCGATGACAACCGAGGAAGCTCAAGAATGTGCCGATTTTGTTGAAAAAGAAATCAAGCATATTGTTGAGGTATTTGAAGCGGGACAGAAATAAGGTGACGCATATGAAAGTGCGTTATGACGAAAAAGGTTCTTGTTATCGGTGGTGGTGTTGCCGGGCTTGCGGCGGCATCTGAACTGGCCGATTTGGATATCGACGTTGAAATCGTAGAACAATCAGACTTTCCCGGTGGCCATGCCATCCAGTATACCTGTAAGGCCACGGACCAGTGCGTCAAATGTGGTGCCTGCATGGTTGAGGAAAAACTCGACCGGGTCGTTCATCATCCGAAAATCAAAATGATGAGCGGCACTCGGGTTCAGAATGTTTCCAAATCAGAAGATTTTTCTGTTTCACTACTGAAAAAACCGGTTTTTATCGATCCTGAAAAATGCAGCAATTGTGGGATCTGTTTTGAGAAATGCCCTGAAAAGGGTGCCGTCTTGAAAGGGTTTTCCAAGAATCACGTTCCTTTTTATGCTATCTCAGGTGAAAAATGCCGCTATCTGAAGGATCGATCGTGCACCATATGCCGGGAGGCGTGCCCGGAAGGCGCCATCGACCTGGACGTCGGCGAAATGACGCTATCCACCCATGCGAATGCCGTGATTCTCGCCACAGGGTTCAAGCCATTCGACCCAGTGAGCAAACCATACGGGTATGGTCAAATTTAATAATGTCATTACGAATCTGGACATGGAAAGAATGCTCAGAACAGATGGGCGGGCATTAAAACCTTCTAACGGTGTTGAGGCAAACAGCATCGCTTTTATTCAATGCGTGGGCAGTCGTGATGCCAAACTCAACCACCTGTGGTGTTCAAAAGTCTGCTGCGGTTCAGCCCTGCGCATGGCGGGTCTGGTAAAAGCACGACAGCCTGAAACACAGATCACTTTTTTCTACATGGATGTACAGACCTTTGGCAGGGATTTTGACGAATTTTACACCAAAATTCGGAAAGATGTCCGCTTGATAAGGGCCATTCCGGGAGATATCTATCCTGTAGGCAATGATCAGTTACAGGTGACATTTCTGGACAATGCGTCCAGTGAAACATTGCAGGAAGAATTTGACCTGGTGGTGCTTTCCGTAGGGATGACGCCCTGTCAAGGCATGCAGGAAACAGCAGAAACACTGAAGCTGCAACTTGCCGAAACCGGGTTTGTGGAACGGACCGATAAAGGGAGCCTGTCTGCTGAAAAGGGCATTTTTACAGCCGGCGCCGTTTCCGGCCCCATGAGCATCCCCGAGTCCATCGCCAGCGGTGGTGAGGCAGCTTTTGAAGTGCTGAAATATCTGGGGATTTAGACACAGAAAAAAAACTTGAACATCGAACATCGAACGTTCAACATCCAACGTCGAATATTGAAGACGCTTCGCTTTGTCTTATTTATAAAAAAAGATAGAATACCATATTCGATGTTCAGCGTTCGATGTTCGATGTTGGACGTTCATCTTTAAAAAGAATCGAAAGGACTTGCTTTGGATGCAAAAACGCTGATTCTGGGCAATAGTCGCGATGCTCGGGAAATTGCTGAAGAATTGCTTGAGAAGGATGGAGACGTCATCGTGGCAATGCCGGTGGGTATCGGCAATACCGGTCTGTTTGATGAGTTGTCATGCCGAAGGAAAGGCAGGAAAACTAGAAATACTCCCTGTTGCCGGTTCTGTTTCCTGCAGTGGTTCGGTGGGTCGATTTCAACCTGACGTTTAACGGAAACGGCAAACCCGTTACCCGGACCGTTTCCAGTATCGTTATAGCAGATGAAGTGGAGCGTAAACCCAATTTTTCCCTTTATGGTGTTGCGGCATCCAGTGGTGTGGTTCACTTTCCCAAGTCTATGAATGGATTGAATCCGGATCGGAGCCTGCAATAAAGATTTTATCGGGGAAAAGAATTGCTTTTTTAGCGGGGCTGGTGGAAGAAAGCAATCCTGTCATCACCGAAGAAATCATGCGTTGCGCGCTTAATTTGCAACAGGAATTCAATTGCCAGACATATATATTTACCGGAAATCTCAAGGTTGCCGGAAACGGTCTGGAAGCCCTTTATCGGCAGACCAAAAAAGCAGGTGTTGTCTACATGAAATTTACGGAAACGATACCGGATATCCAGGTCGAAAAAAATGGCAATGTTACCATAACCTATGTAGACGAAATCATACGTGAAACATTCAAATTAAATCCGGATGTCACCGTCATCGACGAAACCCTTCACGTGTCGGCTTTTTCGCTGGATCTTTCGAATAAACTTGAAATCGATACGGGCCCGGATGGATTTATTCAGTCCGATAACGTGCATCGGGCCACGGTATTCACCAACCGAAAAGGTATTTTTGTGGCTGGGTTTTCAAGACATGTCCAAACAGAAGGAGAACGGCAAGCAGATGTCGGCAGTGCAGCACTTGCTGTTCTCAATCTCTACAAAAATCCTCCTGAATCAAAAATCGGCAAGGCCGAAATTACTTTCACCGGGCACTGTGTGGGTTGTCTGACCTGTTTTCGCAGCTGCCCGTATGGCGCGATATCTTTGACATCCAAAGGTAACAGTTGACCCACAGGCTTGTGAGGGTTGCGGTATCTGTGCGGCTGAGTGCCCTCGCTTTGCCATTAAGATCAACGCGCCTGTTGGGATGGACAATTTCCGACAGAATTCCGGATGGAGAAAAATCAGCACCGATATAGGGAATTTCAAGCCATCCATAACGGCTTTTTGCTGCAGTCGATCCGCCAAGGGAGCGGGCGATCTGGCATCCTGCATGGGATATGATCTTCCGTCAGGTCTTACAAATTGTCGAAGTACCCTGTGCCGGCAGTATATCGCGGGAGCATCTTTTTTCCGCTTTCAGCAAGGGTGCGGACGGCGTGCTGGTGTTGACCTGTCACAAAGGCAACTGCCATTCGGAATATGGCAATATATATGCGCACCAGAGAGTGGATCAGTTATCTGAAAACCTGTCTCAAATCGGTTTTGAAACGGAAAGACTGGTCTACAAGACCCTGGCCTCCAACATGGGAACGGAATTTGCCGAGACCGTCAATGCCTTTGAAAAAGCCATTTTTGAACTGGGGCCAAGCCGCTTAAAACCGCAGGGTTAAAATCCTGCACTACGTATTTCGGCTCATATAGCGCAGAACTTCAATTTTTTTTCGATTTAAAAGGAATCACCATGACTGAAACTGCTGATATCATTGATTTGAACCAACTGGATCACACCAAATTCAAATCCTGGGGGTTTTCCCAGGATTTTTGCGTGACCTGCGGGCTATGTTCCAGCTCATGCCCTGCATCGGGTATCGATGGATTTGACCCGCGAAAACTGGTTCGGATGTTGTCTCTGGGTATGGAGGATGCCGTCGTTGCATCCCGCTGGCCCTGGATCTGCACCATGTGCGGAAAGTGTGAAAATGTCTGCCCCATGGAGATTGATATTGCCGACGCCGTCCGGCGTGTCCGATCCTTGAGGGAAAGAGACGCGGTTCCCGGTATTGTTCACAAAGGATTGGAAGCAGCCCTTGAAACCGGCAACAATCTGCGGCTTGCCCAAAGATGATTACATATTTATCCTCGAAGATGTGGCGGAAGAAATCGCCGAAGAACCCGGATATGAGGGATTTACGGTCCCCATTGATAAAAAAGGCGCCAACATCCTCACCACCATTCACAACAAGCTGGTCAACACCCACACCGAGGATTTAAAGCACTGGTGGCGGATTTTTCACGTGGCCAAAGAGGATTGGACCGTGCCGTCTGAAAACTGGGAGGGGACCAACTGGGCCTATTTTACCGGTGATGATGCGGCCATGAAGATCATGAGCGATCGCATTGTCGAACACATGGAAAAACTGGAGGTCAAAACACTGATGTGGCCCGAATGAGGGCACGCGTATCTGGCGACCCGGTCGGGTCTCGAAAAATACCATCCTGAAGTGTTTGAAAAATACGATTTTGTTACGGTGTTCGATCTCCTCATACGTTACATCAAGGAAGGGCGCATCAAACTGGACAAAACACGCTTTACAGGTCCGGCAACCTATCACGATCCCTGCAATTACGGAAGAAGGGCCCAAAAACGGTTTGGGCATGGATTTTTTGAGGAACCACGCTGGATTCTGAGCCAGTGCATGGACAACTGGATCGATCTTTATCCAACGGAAATGAACCAGATCTGTTGCGGCGGCGGCGGTGGTGCGTTGGTCAATGGCTACAACGAGGAACGGATCTTTTATGCCCGCAGAAAAGTCGACCAGATCCAGGCTACCGGCGCCGGGATGCTGGTGGTACCCTGTCACAGCTGTCACGGCCAGCTCAACAGCATAAAAAAAGCCCATGACCTGGAAGATCTCGAGGTAAAGTATCTCTGGGAGCTCGTGGCTGACTGTATGATTGTTTAGAGCTCTTTCAACATCTCGTCGATGAGATCCAATCCGGCCAGCAGATGCTTCTTTTCACCCCCGATTCCGATACGCAGGTAATGGTCCATACCAAAACAGTCTCCGGGAATGATGAAAACACTTTTCCCCAGCCTGAGCTTGTCCGACAATTCCGTGGAGTTGATATCCATGTTGTAGCGCATGAAGGCCATCCCGCCGGCGCGTGGCGGAATGAAATGGAAAAGATCGGCATGGGTAGCCACCCATTGCCGAAATGCCTCCAGATTTTCGCGCAACATTTTTCGACCCCGTGACAATACCTTCTTCCTGCGCTCCGGCTGCATGATCAGGGTTGCCACGTACTGGCTGATAATGGTGGTGGAGATGGAGGTGTAGTCGTGATAGGCCCACCCTTTTTGTATGAGTTCTTCGGGGCCTACCAACCAGCCCAAGCGCAGACCGGGCAGGGAATAAGATTTCGACAGACTCATGCTGACGATGGCCTTATCGTAGAGCCCGTAAAACGTGGGTGTCTCGTCGCCTTCGAGTTCGGCCCCACGGTAGATTTCATCCACATGCAGCAGGGCATCGTTCTTTTTGGCGATTTCCACGACGGCATCCATGGCATTGGCATCGAGAATGGCGCCCGTGGGGTTGTTGGGGTTGCACAGACAGATCATTTTTGTGCGTGGCGTCACCAGTTGCTTCAATTCATCCATGTCCGGCGCCCAGTTGAGGTTTTCTTTCAGGTAGAAGGGCGTGACCTTGGCGTCCAGATAGCGGGCGACGCCCCAGATCTGCATGTAGTTGGGCAGCATGATGACGACCTCGTCACCGGCCTGAATATTGCTCCAGGCAAAGGTGAAATTCGACTCGGCCGATCCGTTGGTCACAAGAACGTTGTCCAGGTCAGCGCCAATGTAGTGCTGGCTGATGACTTTTCGCAGCTCAATGGACCCGTTGGTTTGACCGTAGCCCAGCCTCAGGTTGAGCATGGTATCTATTTCCTTCTGGCCGAGAAGCTCTTTTGGCGTGAAGGGGTGGATGCCGCTTTCGGTCAGGTTGTACTGAACGGTGTTCTCATAGAGGGACTGGATTCTTTCCAGGTCAAAGATCTCAAATTTCATTCACAATCTCCTTGAGTACTTCCGCGGTAATTTTTTTCCCGCTGATGATCAAAACGCTATTTTTTTCCTTAAAACGGTATTTATCCTTTAACAGGCACGCCACCGAAAGGGCTGCCGCCCCTTCCACGAGGAGCTGATGCTGTTCGATCATGTGCCTCATGGCTGATCTGATTTCGTTTTCGCTGACCGTAATGAAATCATCGACCGTTTCCTGACAGATGTCAAAGGTTATGGACCCCGGCTCTATGCCGCCGGCGGTGCCATCTGCAATGGTGGGTCTGGAGGTCATGGCGATGATTTTTCCGGCCTTGATGGATGCAAACATGACGGCTGAGTTTTCCGGTTGGCAACCGATAATATGGATACGCTCATCAACCGTCTTCAGGTACCCTGCAATGCCGGATATCAAACCACCACCCCCCACCGGGACCAGGACTGTATCTATCGTTTCGAGCTGGCTCAACAGTTCCAGGGCAATGGTGCCCTGACCGCCGATGATCTGCGGATCGTTGTAGGGAGAAATGAATACCTGGCGGTTTTTTTCAGCGGTTTCCTTGGCCAGGGTTTCACTCATGATACAGTCGGTTCCGAAGAACTCGAGGTCCACGCCGTACTGGCGAAGGTGCTTGACTTTTGCCGCAGAGGCGTTTTCAGGCAAAAAGACAACACCCTTGCCACCGAACTTCTGCAGGATGGCCGCTAGGGCGGTGCCATGATTTCCGGAAGACGCTGTAATGACCGGGCCTTGACGATCCTTTGACGACAGGGACAGGAATTTATTCAATGCACCCCTGTATTTGAAGGATCCGGTGTACTGCATGCATTCGAGTTTAAGGTAAACGTTGCCCTCTATCGTGTTGCTCAGAAAGGGTGAGTATTCCAGGTAGGTTTTTCTGATATGTGGGCGTATGCGCTCTTCAGCCGCCAGGACTTCTTTGTGCACATGTAAAGCGATGGGTTGGTGATGGCTCATGACAGTGTCCCAAGCGCGACAAGGTCGCGTCGAATAATATCGTCCGATGATTTTATTTCAATGTGACACCCAGACCGGGTTTGTCGAGTGTGAACAATCGGCCTTGCCGTAATTTGAACCCACCCTCGGCAATATCTCTTTCCAGGTCCAGGTGGCCATCCAGGTCGAGATATCGGGTGGCCGGGGAGGCAAGGGCTGCATGCAGGGCGGCCGAGATGCCCACCACGCTCACGTCCATACAACCCCACATGACATCGATGCCGGCAACATGGGCGATGTCCGCGATCCGCATCCCGGGGGCGATGCCGCCGCACTTCATCAGTTTGATGTTGAAAATACCAAAGGGCTGCGGTGGTAGTGCCAGTTTAAAGGCATCGTCCACCCCGTGCAGGGATTCGTCTGCAGCCACCTTCTTTCGGACGGGTCCTGGAAACAGAGACATGCCTTGTATGTCGTCACGTGTTAAGGGCTGCTCTGCAAATTCCAGGTCAAGGGGGGCCGTCTTTTGCACAAAAATCTCAAAAGCTTCCCGGGTATAGCCCTGGTTGATATCCACCCGGATGGAAATGTGCTTGCCCAGGTGTTCGCGTAATACATACAAGCGTTCGATGTCTTCATCCACATCACGGCCGATTTTTATTTTCAGGATCTTGAACCCCTGGCGCACATACGCGGCAGCCTCTTCAAGGGTTTCCGGGATCGATTGGATACCGATGGTCACGGAGGTGGTCAGGCTGTCATGGCACCTGCCCAGCAGATCCACCAGGGGGATATGCATTGTTTTTGCCAGCAGATCATGCAGGGCCATGTCCACCGCGGCCAATGCGGCAGGCGCCGAGGGCATGTGCCGGCCCATTTCTCTCACCAGCCGCCTCAGGTGCCGCACATCGCGGCCTTGAAGGACAGGCTCCAGGTACCGGTTCAGCGCATGATGACTATCGGCGGCGCTTTCACCGGTGACATCCGGCGCAGGCGAGGCCACACCGATGCCGAAAGACCCGTCGCCGGCATCCAGCCGCACAAAAATGTTTTCAACATGATCGATGGTCTCATAGGCAATGGTATAGGGCTTTGTGAGGGGAAAATGCTCCTTCCAGATGGTGGTGGTTTGAATTTTCATTGGAAAAATTTCTATCATGGAAAAATTTTCTGCGCAACGCCTTTAGCATGCATTTCAGCTTGACAATCTGGCGATTAATTAATATATGTTCATATGATAATATGTTAAATCGTATGCGGGAGGATTGACATGCAGCAACGGCAGATGGCAGTCGACGCGGCCTTGACATGCGTCACCAAGGGGATTCATGCGGAAACCGTGTCGTACGTTCAAAAGAGAATTCCAGACGGCAGTCGGTTGAGACACCTTGCAGAACTTTTCAAACTATTCGGGGACCCGACGAGAATCGGCATTCTGTGGGCCTTGAGCGAGTCGGAAATGTGTGTTTGTGACATATGTGCCCTGTTGCAGATGAAACAGCCGGCCGTATCACACCAGCTGAAAAATCTGAAACAGAGCCGTATCGTTAAAAACCGCAGGGACGGCAAGGTGATCTACTACGCCCTGGACGACGACCATATCCGTAAAATGCTCAATTTAGGAATGGAGCATATCCAGGAGAACTGAAAACATAGCTTTAGGAAGATAGACTGCAGGGGTTTTAGGGGCATTGGCTGACAGCCTAGCGTCTAACATCCCAAACGACTTACGTATGTGAAGAAAGTATCTATATGACGGCAGAACTGAACATGGAAAAATTTAGTGTAGCGGGCCTCGACTGCGCCGCCTGTGGGGCGAAAATCGAACAGGGCTTGAGCCGGCTCGAGGGTGTTGAAAGCGCGGTTCTCGATTTTGGCAGCCTGACATTGCATGTCAAAACCAGCAGTGTTGCCAAGGTAATGGAGACCGTTCAAAAGATCGACCCCCGGGTTCGACTGGTACCGAAGTTGGCAACAATAGCCCCTGGAGAACGCAAGGGGCCGGCAGTGTCGATCAAGAACAAAAAGGAACTCGTATGGCTCGTCCTTGCAAGCCTGCTTTTTGTTTTTCAGTTTTCCGCAGAAGACTGGCTGCACAGGAATAATCTGCAGGCACTGGAAGTGATGGTTGTTGCCGCAGCCTATCTGCTGGCCGGCTGGAATGTTTTAGGGAATGCCTTCAGAACCGTACGAAGGAAAAATTATTTCGATGAAAACGTGCTGATGGTCATCGCCACAGCCGGTGCCTTGGCCATTCATGCGTATTCAGAAGCCATCGGTGTGATGATTTTCTATAAGGTGGGAGAGCTGCTGCAGGAGCAGGCGGTTGGCGCATCTCGTCGATCCATTGCGGGACTGTTGGCGGCCAGGCCGGACAAAGCCGTGCTGCAATCAGAAAATGGATATGTGGAGGCTGCGCCGGAATCCGTCAACATTGGGGAGATCATACTGGTCAAACCGGGTGAAAAGATACCCCTGGACGGGGAAGTGCTTTCCGGGACCTCTCACGTGGACACCTCAGTCTTGACCGGTGAACCGGTTCCGGTTTCGGTCAAGCCGGGGTCGGCTGTGCTGGCCGGTCAGATCAACCAGACAGAGGCCCTGTCGGTTCGCGTGACGCGACTTTTCAAGGAATCTTCCATTGCCAAGGTCATGGAACTGGTGGAAAACGCCACGGCCAGAAAGGCACGAACCGAAAAATTCATAACGACATTTGCGCGGTATTATACACCGGCCGTGGTATTGATCGCGGCCGTGATCGCATTTGTCCCGCCCTTGATTTTTTCCGAAGCCTCTTTCAAGTCCTGGATATATCGGGCACTGGTGTTGTTGGTGATTTCATGCCCCTGTGCACTGGTCATCAGTATTCCCTTAGGATATTTTGCCGGCATCGGCCTGGCATCACGAAAGGGAATTCTGATCAAGGGCTCCAACTACATCGATGTCCTGGCGGATGTGGGCACGGTGGTTTTCGACAAGACCGGAACCCTGACCAGGGGTGTTTTTAAGGTCATCGAGATCGTATCCCAAAACGGCTACTCGAAAGACCAGGTTCTGACCTATGCGGCAGCGGCTGAAACCCAGTCGAATCATCCCATCGCCCTGTCCATCCTGGATGCGTTCTCGCGGACCGGGCTTGAACTGGAACGCATGAAAATCTCGCAACATATCAATCTGGCCGGACAGGGTGTCAAGGCCCGCTACAATGATCATGACATTTTTGTGGGCAATGATCATCTGCTGCACAAAAAATCCATCGATCACGATCAATGCGATTTTGACAGTACCGTGGTTCACGTGGCCGTGGACAATCAATACGCGGGTTATATCACCATCGGTGACGAGGTCAGGGCGGATGCCGGCCGAGCCGTTCAGGCCCTTCGAAAGCAGGGTATCGGGCGCATCGTCATGCTCACAGGCGACAACGCATGTGCGGCTCAGGCTGTGTCACGAACGCTGAAAATCGATGAAGCCCATTCTGACCTATTGCCGGAAGACAAGGTCAGGATATTTGAGGCACTTAAAAATTCGCGTCAGGACGGTGGGAAAATAGCCTTTGTGGGGGATGGCATCAATGATGCACCCGTTCTTGCAAGGGCGGATGTGGGGCTGGCCATGGGGGGGCTCGGTTCTGATGCCGCTATCGAGACGGCTGATGTGGTCCTGATGACGGATTCTCCTTCGAAGGTCGTTGAGGCTATTGCGATTGCCAAAAAAACCCGTCAAATCGTTTGGCAGAATATCGGCCTGGTCTTTGTGATCAAGGGCATTTTTATCGTACTCGGCAGCATGGGGCTGGCTTCCATGTGGGAGGCGGTGTTTGCCGACATGGGTACGGCGCTTTTGGCGGTTTTAAACGCCACGAGAATACTCAAAAATGGTGTTACTAATAAAGCCGTTAATATTTAGACACGATCAGTTGTAAACATTTAAGATTCTTCTCTCAATTAGGAGAAAGGGTTCAAGGAGTTTAGGATTCAAGGGTTCGAGTGTTTGTTTTCCAGCGATTTGATCATCGCTTTTAGTATTCTCTCTCTATCCCCGATCTTTTCTCTTAATTCTTGAACCCGATTGAAGTTTTTAAAGCCACGTTGAAGACATCGAGCTCTTGTGGGTTGGCTGGTCAAGAGCAAACAACCAAGAGCTAATGGCTGTCGGAACGACGCCAGCATTCGATAATACTGCAGGTGACAAGAATGGTTCGTTTAAGAAGGCTCTCCTTGAACATATATTCGTCCCGGCTGTGGTCCAGTGCGCCAATAGGCCCCAGCCCGTCAAGTACCGGGATGTTCAAATCAGCGATGAAGTTGGCATCGGATACACCGAACCTGAACTGCTCTTTCACGGGGTATCCCATGCGGTCTGCAATATCGGCAGTGGTTTGAAAAAGTCTTTGATTGCCGATACTTCGCTGCATGGGGGGACGTCCGGAGATGAAATCCACACGACATTGGGTTCCCTGAACCATAACCTTGTTGGCTATATCGGTCACCCTCTCTTCGAGATGCTTGAGATCAGAGGGGTCCACGAATCGAAAGTCCACCTGGGCGTTGGAAAACTCCGCTATGGTGTTGGAACCGATTCCACCATCAATCTTTCCGACATTGATGGTAATGCCTTTGTCAAAATCGTTGAGGGACTCGAATTCGATAATTTTATGAGCCATTTCAAGGATGGCACTGGGCTTGTCCTTGGTTGCAAAAGCGGCATGCCCGGCTTTGCCTTCTATGTGCAGTTCAATGGTGAGGTTCCCTTTTCTGCTGGTAACGATCTCGTTTTCCAGACCACCCGCTTCCAGGACAAATGCAAACGCACTTGAATTGGCCTCTTGTTGAATCAGGTCCACGGAGCCCCTGGAACCGATTTCCTCATCGGAGTTGAAAATGAACGTCACCGGAAGCTGCTTTAGAAGGCCGAGATGGTCGAGTGCTTTAAGGGCATAGATGCCGACCACCAATCCGCCTTTCATGTCGACCACGCCAGGGCCATAGCTTTTGTCATCATCTACTTTGTACCAGTTAAAATCGGTATCTTCCGGGAAAACGGTGTCCATATGCCCCACGAGCAATACCTGTCTGCGGGCACTGGGTTGTGCGCTGGAACGGACTACCAGGTTGTTCCCCTGTAGCCTTTGTTCGACACTTTTTGTGGACACATCGAGTCCTTGGAATGCGCGGACAATGGCAGCGGCGGTTCGATCGATGCCGGCCTTGTTATGACTCCCGCTTTGAATCTTTACGAGCTCTTCAAGAAACGCGAACATGTCCGGTTCTTTGGATGTCAAGAAGGATTCGATTTCTTCCGCATAAACTGTATATTTCTGCATGGGTTGTATCCTTTCCACGATTCCCCTGCGGCAACTGGCATGATGAGCGATAACGCCGCACTGTATTGAACCGTAACACGATTTAATTACCCGACCGTCTGGAGCGTGTCAAAGTAAAAAAATTTCAGGTTTAATTTTGACAAGCCACAGGGAAGCTATTACAGATAGCCAAAAAGGATAGCTGATGAACAGATACTTACTGGTGGATATCGGTGCCGGAACCATGGATGTGCTTTATTACGACGATTCGGGCGAACAGCACTACAAGGCCGTTGTCGCTTCACCGGTTGTTCAAGTGGCAGATCAAATTGCGGCAGGTTCCGGGAAACTGCTGGTGACCGGGGTGGAGATGGGGGGTGGCCCTGTGACGCGGATATTGAAAGAGAGGGCCAGGGCATCCGCGATCATCGTTTCTGCCAGCGCGGCTGCTACGCTGAACCATGATATTCAAAGGGTAGAAGGATGGGGCATTCGTGTCGTTCCCGATCAGGAAGCCGAGCGTCTGACAGGAGACGCGACGTTCACACATGTCTACCTTGCGGATCTGGATCTAAAGCGTCTGGCGACGATTGTCGAAGGTTTTGGGGTGCCGTTTTCCTTTGATGTGATCGGTGTTTGTGCCCAGGACCATGGTGTGCCTCCCCAGGGGGTTTCGCATCTTGATTTTCGGCATAATCGATTTGTGGAACTGCTGGACAAAAACCCGTTTCCACACAGCCTGCTTTACGAGAAAAGTGACGTGCCGCAAGAGATGAATCGCCTGCGGTGCATTGCGTCGCAGGCAGCCCGAATACCGGCTAGAGACGTCTATATCATGGACAGCGGCATGGCTGCCATTCTGGGTGCTTCCCAGGACATGGCCGCCAAGCACAAACACACCCTGGCAGTCCTGGACGTCGCCACCTCCCACACGGTTGGTGCGATCCTCGCGGGTGGCGAAATCGCCGGATTTTTCGAGTACCACACCCAGGACATCACGATCCATCGCCTCGAAGGACTGATTCGGGACTTGGCGGATGGTAATCTGAGCCACGAGCAGATCCTCTCCGAGGGGGGGCATGGGTGCTACCTGCGCAAAGCCGTGGGGTTTGAAAACCTGGAGGCGATTATTGCAACGGGCCCCAGACGGGACATCATCGACGGATCTGATCTCCCCATACGGTACGGCGCACCCCTGGGGGACAACATGATGACCGGAACAACGGGTCTTTTGGAGGCGATCAAGAGCAGAAAATGTTGATGCGCCCCTTAAAAAAAGAACTTGACGAACAAATACCATTATGCTACATTGTGTTACCATAAATTAATAGGATCTCGTAATGAAATCATTTCAACCCATCCATGTGCGAGGCGAATTCATGATGTCCATGATGTGCGCCAGGGTTATGCCCATGGATTGAGCGGGTTGATCATCGACCAGAAAAGCCGTGGGCAGCAACAACGCCCGCGGCTTTTTTTGTTGGAAAGGAAACAGTCAAATGGCCAAATCCATAGAGGAAATCAACGCTAAGATTCGTCAGGGAAAAGCGGTGGTGTTAACCGCGGAGGAGATCATCCCGGTTGTTCAAAAAAAAGGTGTCCGGCATGTGGCAAAAACCGTCGATGTGGTTACCACCGGCACATTCAGCCCTATGTGTTCTTCGGGTGCCTTTCTTAATATCAAACAGCCCAGGGATAAGATAAAACTGGGCGGGGGTTATGCGTCTCTGAACAATGTGCCGGCATATGCCGGTCTGGCCGCCGCCGACATCTATATCGGTGCGACGGCACTGACAGAAGACGACCCGCGCAACAGCAAGGGCCATCCAGGAAAGTTTGAATACGGAGGCGCACATGTTATCGAGGAATTGATC
Organism: uncultured delta proteobacterium; assembly: GCA_963701385.1. GTDB lineage: Bacteria > Desulfobacterota > Desulfobacteria > Desulfobacterales > B30-G6 > B30-G6. The sequence continues at coordinate 188,118 of CAVOZW010000007.1, read as the reverse complement.
GCAGGTAAAAAGGTAGTGTTGAAAGCGGGCGCCTATGGGACGGACTGCTATCCCGGGAAACGACGCGAGCAGCTTGTGGGTCTGGCGGATATGAACGACGCTTTCATGTTCAACCCCAGGAACTGCTACCAAAACTATAATGTGGCGGTGAACCTTTCCGACAAGCCGATTTACACCTACATGGGAAAGCTCAAACCAAGAATCGGGAACGCCAACTACTGCAGTTCAGGCCAGTTGTCACCTCTTTTCAACGATCCTTATTACAGAACCATCGGTGTGGGCAGTCGTATATTATTGTGCGGTGCGCAGGGGTACGTGGCCTGGCATGGCACGCAGCACAACCCAAACGGACCCAGACTGGAAAACGGTACACCACGATCGGCCGCCGGAAATGTCGCCCTGATCGGTAACATGAAGGAGATGGACCCACGCTGGGTAAAGGCGGTGTCTTTTACGGGCTACGGCGTCACATTGAGTGTTGCCGTGGGTGTGCCCATCCCGATCCTGGATGAGGACATGGCCAGATTTGTTTCGGTCACAGACGCCGACCTCAAGGCACCCATCGTGGATTACAGTTCATATTACCCGACCGGTGAAGGCGAAGCAAGCCTGGGTGAGGTCAGTTATGCGGAATTGAAATCCGGTCAAATCGAAATACGGGGAAAACGCGTGCCGACGGGTTCTTTCTCGAGCTACCAATTGGCCCAGGCAGTGGCCCGTCAACTCAAGGGCCTCATTCAGAAGGGTGCGTTTACATTGACACAGCCCCAGGCACTGCTTCCGGGTGCTGCAGCGGGCAAGGAGGTCAATCAATGAAACAGATGAGAGTTGTACTTCGTTTTCCAGACAGTATCGTTGAAGAACCGGTTACATATCACCTGATTGCCGATTGCCATGTCCGGGTCAATATTCTGCGCGCCAGCATCGACCCTGGCAAGCAGGGCATGATGGTTGTAGAACTGTCCGGGGAAAAACGTCAGCTCAACAAAGGGCTGAAATACCTGAGTGACGTCGGCGTACAGGTAGATTCCCTGGCAAAGGAGATTCAGCATTTGGAGGACCACTGCACCAGCTGCACTGCTTGTATACCTCATTGCCCCACGTGTGCCCTGGATGTGGATCGGAAAACATGGAAGGTATCATTCGACCCGGGTAAGTGCATTGTCTGCCTTTCGTGTCTGGACGTTTGTATCTATCAGGCGATGTCGATGAAAGGGAGCTATTTAGGCAGCTAGGCCCGAAATTTCACAAACCCGATCGGTTCTGGCGCAAGGCATTTCAGCCTGACAGCCTACTTCAGCGGCTCAAGCCAGACCTTATTCAGGAGAAGATAGCCATTTGGATGGGGGTTAATATTCTGTACGTGTTTTTGTGAGGCGATCCAGCTGTTCTGCCAGTATGCAATGCCTACGGCGCCATGGTTCATCTGAATCTCTTCGATTCTGCAAAAGAGCGCTTTTCGTTCCAGAACGTTCAGCGTCATACCGGCCTGGTGCAATAGCTGAGAAAATTCTTCATGAACCCAACGGGTTTCGTTCCAGGGCCCTGGATTTCCCTGCTCATCGACTGCACTGGCCAGTTTGAGAGCCGTGACACCCAGAGGATGATGGGCCCAAGGGGTGATACCGAGGTCGAACATGGTGCGATTTCGGTGATATTCGTAACCGGGCACCTCCTGGAGATGTATTCTGAATCCTGCGCGAGCAGCGTCACTCTGGAGCACCAGGGCGTGGGTTTTAATGTCGGGTTTCCCTTCGGCGATGGTCAGATGAATGTCCAGGCCGTTTCCAAAACCAGCTTCTTCCAACAGAGATTTTGCTCTGCGGGGATCATACTTTAAGGTCTTTTTTTCACAGTATTCGGGATGTGTCGGGCAGACATGGAAATCGTTTCCAATGCGACCTTGGTCATTATGTGCCAAATAACGTATTTTATCCCGGTGCTGGCAAAGCTTCAGTGCCCTGCGCACGCGGTTGTCATTCCAGGGTTCCCTATCTACACGCATTCGAAGCACATTGGCCTTGGCTGTAGGGACCGCTGTCAACCGAATACTCCGATCACTTTTCAGGGCGCTGTAGGCATCTGAACTCCCCGAATCACTGAGATCGATAAGATCGACGGCAGCGTTCTTGAGGGCATTGACCCGTGACAATTCATTGCGACCGAGATCCAGAAATTCTAGTTCGTCTAAAAACGGCAATCCCGGCTGCCAGTAGTCATAGCGCCGTTTTAACAGACAGCGGATATTTTTTTCAAAGGTTTCAATCCGGAACGGCCCCGTACCATGAGGCGCCTTAAAAAAATCGCCTTCAAAGGTTCTGTGATTCAAAATCATGGCCGAAGGATGGAACAAGAGTTCGGGCAGCTCTAATTCCGGACGACTGAGATGAAGCACCACGTGATGTGGGTCAATTTTTTCGATGCCGGAAGGTGCCAGGCAGTCTCCAAGAATCCATTTCAGGGGCGAGTCGATGCCCGGGTTCAGCCATTGTTCCATAGAGAAAATTACATCATCCGTGGTTAACGCCTGACCGTTATTGAAGAAAATATTTTTTTTCAGATACAGGGACCAGGTCTTTAGATCTTCACTAACGACCCACCTGTCCAACAGAAAAGGATGGGTAATATTATTTTCGTCTGTGTATGTGAGATATTCGGCCACCTGTCTAAAAACCTGACTTGCCGGAATTGAATGGCTATTCACCGGATGTCCTGTTTCCGGGAGCAGGCCCGCTATGCGCAATTTCTCGCCATACACGGCGCCTACTGCTTGACCGGGGCTTGCCAAATGAAAGAGGGGGTAGGCGGTGGTTGTGGTCAAGCCCAGGAGGGTGGCAAATCTGAGAAATTCCCTGCGGGACAGGTTTCCAGCTTTGTGATCCGGCCAAAGGCAGTCAATGAGGCCCGGCGTTCTGTGTTTCCGTTGCATGGGCTTATTTAAAGGGGACTTTCAGGGGATTGTCAAGCGGAATAAGCTCGCTTCACGAATTTGGCTTTTCTCCCAATTATTTGGGAGAAAGGGTTCCAGGATTCCAGGATCCAAGTGTTTGCTTTCCAGAGATTTTATCAAGGCTTTTATATTTCGGAAAATCTTTCGTTACTTTATAGATATGCAAACAAAGTGTATACGATGTTTGCCAAACGTTTAGCTCTTTATAATTTTTTAAGCCTATCACTCGAATCTGGACTCCTCTAATCCTGTATTTAGATCAACTCTTTTGGAGATGATCCACGACTTTTAGCATGAAACCCCAATCGTCTTGTTTGATTGACCCTGCCCCTGATACTTGCTATATGGGATCATCTTTCAAAGAAGAACGATAAGGCTAGCCTCACAAAAACCGGCCGGCAAGCCCTTCCCTCTTTGGAACAACAACGCAGCGTTTAATAACATCTTGAAACGATTTTATTTCCTGAACGATGCTTGAAAAGCTATCAAATAAATTATCGGGATTCAAAATCCTGATGACGCGCGAGCACAGCTTCATGGCCATTTTGGCCATCATTGTTGGGCTGGCCGGTGGGTACGGTGCTGTCGGTTTCAGGCATCTCATCAATTTCGTACAGTCTCTGGCATACGGCTCAGAAGCCGACCTTTTAGAGGTTGTCGCTACTGTCCCGTGGTACTTGAGGGTCATCATTCCGGCGATTGGCGGCGGCATCGTGGGACTCTTGGTTTACTTTTTTGCCCGCGAGGCCAAGGGGCATGGCGTTCCAGAGGTTATGGAAGCCGTCGCCCTAAAGGGCGGCGTCATTCGAAAACGTCTGGTGGTTGTCAAATCTCTCGCATCCGCCATTTGCATCGGCACTGGCGGCTCTGTCGGACGTGAAGGGCCGATTGTACAGATCGGGTCGGCCATCGGATCGACCCTGGGGCAGATCCTGAAAGTGTCAGTCGACCGGATGCGCACCCTGGTAGGATGCGGCGCTGCGGCCGGGATCGCGGCAACCTTCAATGCACCTATCGCCGGGTCCATGTTTGCGCTTGAAATCATTCTCGGAGATTTCGGTCTGGCCACGTTCAGCCCCATTGTGATCTCATCGGTCACTGCCACGGCAGTTTCACGGCATTATCTGGGCAATTTTCCGGCCTTTATCGTTCCGAACTATGAACTGGTCAGCACATGGGAGTTCCCCATTTATGTTTCCCTCGGGCTTTTCTGTGCCCTGATTGCATTTATCTTTATCAAAACGCTTTATCATTTTGAAGACATGTTCGACGGTTTTCGGTTTCCTGAGTATCTCAAGACCGTCGTGGGTGGCTTGATACTCGGTACTGCCGGGATGGCGTTTCCGCATATCCTGGGCGTGGGATATGGTGCGATTGATCTTTCCCTGATTCAAAAGCTGGCCTGGTGGATGATGTTCCTCCTGATTTTTCTCAAAATCCTGGCCACATCCATCACCATTGGTTCCGGTGGCTCGGGTGGCATTTTTGCGCCTTCGCTCTTTCTGGGGGCCATGACGGGAGGGCTGTTCGGGGTTATGGTGCATGGTCTATTTCCGGCCATCACTGCATCACCGGGTGCCTATGGAATCGTTGGAATGGGGGCTGTGGTCAGCGCTACGACCCAAGGGCCGCTGACGGCCATCCTGATGCTGTTCGAAATGACCGGCGACTACAAGATTATCCTACCGCTCATGATCACCTGCATCGTCAGCTCTTTGACGGTACAAAAGCTTTCCAAAGAATCCATCTATACGCTGAAGCTGATACGCAGAGGGGTTGATATCCGCGAAGGGCGGGAGGTCAACATCCTAAAATCCATCAAGGTAAAAGACATCATGAACCCTATCGTAGAGACGGTGCCGGATAGGATGGGGCTGGAGGATATTTCGAATTTGGTATCAAAAAGCAAGTTCAACAGCTTTCCGGTAATCAACGATGAAGGCGAACTATGCGGCATCTTATCCTACAACGACTACAGCAAAGCTATTTTCGATGAAGATCTCAAGGACCTCATCATTGCAAGGGATATCGCCACCAAAGAGGTGATTACCGTTACCACCGAGGACAACCTGTACCAGGCCCTGGAGCGGATCACCTTGAAAGACTTTTCAATCATGCCCGTTGTGTCACCCTTAAACCGGCTGAAACTCGAGGGTGTGCTTACCCGTCGGGATATCATCGGCGCGTACGACAAGGCGATCATCAAGAAATCACTGTTGCACGGTCGTAACGATACTACCCACAAAAACCGCGCCGGATGACCCCGCCCGTCAGGGCGGTTATGAAGATGCAACGCGCGTAAGTGCTTGGAAATTCAATGAACCTTGCTTGGCCTAAGTTCTCCGCGTCAAGCGAATGTCTAAAAAATAAGTCATACGATGGCCTGGGAGGTACAAATACAAATGGCAAATGAACGTGAACAAATCTCTTTTGATGTCCTGTATGTTGGTGCAGGCCCTGCCAACTTGGCAGGCGCCATACGATTGATGCAGGCAGCAAAACACAAGGGTCTTGAACTCGAGGTTGCCCTCATCGAAAAGGGGGCCGAGCTGGGTTCCCACGGCATCAGTGGGGCCATTCTCAACCCGGTTGCCCTGGGTGAGCTGATGCCTGATTATTTAGAGAAAGGCTGTCCCATTGAAACCACGATAAAGAGCGATGCGCTTTACTATCTGACCCGGAACCGTGCGCTAGCCCTGCCTTTTATTCCCCGATATCTGCACAACCAAGGCTATCATGTCATCAGTCTCGCCAAATTAAACCAATGGATGGGCGCCATCGCAGAAGATATGGGCGTGAATATTTTTCCGGGTTTTGCCGGAAAGAAACTCTTGCTTGACAAAAAGAACCAGCGGCTGTTGGGCGTGCAGACTGGAGAAAAGGGTCTCGACATCAACGGAAATCGGAAAGGCGCTTTCGAGCCCGCCATCGACCTTTTGGCCAAAGTGACGGTTTTTGGAGAAGGCGCCCGGGGAAGTCTTGTCAAAGAACTGGACAGGGAGATGGGTGTTTCCACGAACAGCATGCCCCAGGTCTACGAGACGGGTATCAAGGAGGTCATCGCGCTGTCAGACAATTCCGGTTTTAAGGCCTTCAAAGGCCGGAGTCTCCATATGCTCGGTTATCCTCTGGGTCTGGGTACTCCCGGTGGCGGGTTTGTGTATGAAATGAAAGACAACCGGGTGGCACTCGGCTATCTGGTGGGCCTTTCCTATGCGGATCCACTGAACGATATCTATGACACATTCATGCAGTTCAAACGACAACCGTTTATTGCGAACCTGATAAAAGGCGGCAGGGTCATCGAGCAGGGCGCCCGGACGGTTTCCGTTGGCGGCTATTTCAGTATGCCGAAATTGGTTGTGGATGGCGGCATGCTGGTGGGTGGCTGTGCCGGAATCCACAATGTACCGGCGCTGAAGGGCATTCATGTATCCATGAAATCCGGGATGTTGGCGGCAGAGGCCATTCTGGGGGCACTGGAAAATGGGGACACCACCGAAGATGGGCTGGCAGGGTATCCGGATGCCGTTGAAAGCAGCTGGTTGAAAAAAGAACTATATGAGGGACGTAATTTTTATCAGGCCTTGTCAAAGAAAGGCCTTGCCAAGTTCTTTCATTTGGGTGCCCAGTATGTTACCAAGGGACGGGGATTTCTTGACAGAATGCCGCTAGAGAAAGATAGCCAGGCACTCAAACCTGTCAATGACAATGGGCTGGGTACAGATCGGTCGATGGAAACCTCCGCCTATGACGGTGTGCTGATGGTGGACAAACTGACAGGTGTCTATCTTTCCAAAACCATCCACCAGGAAGACCAGCCGCCCCATTTGATCGTCCATGACATGGACCTGTGCGTGAACGAGTGTTTTCCCAAGTACCAGCATCCCTGTACCCGCTTCTGCCCGGGTGACGTGTATGAAATCGTGGCGGACGAAAACAAGGAAGGTGGCTGGCGCATAAAGCTTAACCCCTCCAACTGCTTCCATTGCAAGACCTGTGATGTCAAAGATCCACTCAACAATATTACCTGGACGTGTCCGGAAGGAGGTGATGGGCCAGGATACACGGTTGTTTGACCCGGGTTCTTAACAGTCATAACACTTTCAAGCCCAAGGAGGTGGATGATGAGCATTTATGATGAAAAACCATGGCTTGCGTTCTATGATCAAGGCCTTGAACCGCTAGTTGCCATTCCAGATGCTTCCTACATCGATCTGTTCATCGAAGCAACGCAAACGTTCCCGGAAAAGCCCGCGATCCATTTTATGGGGATGACCCTGTCCTATCGAGGTCTCAACGAGCTGTCGGTACGTTTTGCCGCCTATCTCGAAAAATGTGACTGTGGCCCGGGTGATGTTGTCGGTATCAACCTTCCCAATATTCCCCAGTATCTCATTGCGCTGGTTGGCGCACTGAGGCGCGGATGCGCTGTCACCGGCATTTCACCGCTCCTTACGCCCAGTGAGATGGTCTACCAGATCAATGACGCCAATGCCAAATTTCTCGTGACACTGGATGCCATCTTTGAACACCGCTTACGGGGGGTAGCGGAAGAGCTTCCCCACCTAGCGCATGTGGCAGGTGCCAGTATCGGTGATTATCTACCCGTGATCAAGAGAACCCTGGGAAAGTTGCTGAAAAAGATTCCCACCGGAAAATTGGAACCGCTTCCGGATATGACAGTCATGCCCTTTAAAAAGACACTGGCATCGCCCTCGCCGGACATATCCCCCATGTCCATCGACCCGGAGGACACCTGTCTGCTTCAGTACACCGGGGGAACCACCGGGCTTCCCAAGGGTACCATCCTGACACATCGAAACCTTGTGGTGAATATCCATCAGGTCACCGGGTGGTTGAACATGATAGAGGGTGCAGAGGTGATGTGTTCGGCCTTTCCCCTGTTTCATCTGGCAGGGCTGATGGTCGGCATGTCATCCCTGGCCAAAGGCATTCCCCAGTGTCTGATCCCTGACCCCAGGAATACCCGTCACATATGCAGCGAAATCGAGACCCATCGTCCCACCCTGATGACCAATGTGCCATCCCTTTACCAGATATTGATGGAAGCGCCTAAATTCAAAACCCTCGATTTTTCGGATTGCAAGTACTGTATTTCCGGCGCTGCGCCGTTTGCGGTGGAGTCCATCGAAGATTTTGAGTCGATCGTGGGAAGAGGCAAGGTCCTGGAGGTCTACGGCATGACGGAAAGCAGCCCCATTTTGACCATGAATCCGGCCAAGGGGATGAAAAAGATCGGTTCGGTGGGAATTCCTGTGCAGAGCACGCGCATCAAGCTTGTGGACATCGAAACAGGCACCCTGGAAGTGCCTGTGGGAGAAGAGGGCGAACTGATCGCCAACGGCCCCCAGGTGATGAAGGGATATCTCAACAAACCTGAAGAGACCGCCCATGCACTGCGGGATTTTCAGGGCGAAAAGTGGTTGTATACCGGTGACGTTGCCAAGATGGATGCAGACGGCTATTTCCGTATTGCCGACCGGGTCAAGGACATGCTGATCGTCGGCGGTTACAAGGTCTTTTCCCGGGAAGTGGAAGAAAAACTGTACCAGCTGCCGGATGTTGCCTTCTGCGCTGTGGTGGGCGTGCCGAATGCGGATCGACCCGGTAGTGACATCGTTAAACTGGTCGTTCAGCGATCTGCGCAGGCTGCGGATAAGGATCCGGAGGTGCTCAAAGAGACGATTGTGGATTTTTGTAAGAAAAAAATGGCACCTTACAAGATCCCCAAGATTATCGAGTTCGTAGATGCCATCCCTTTGACAGCGGTTGGCAAGGTGGATAAGAAGGCGCTGAGATAAAGTTACCAATGGCCTGAGGCCAAGTGGTTGCGGATTGCCTAATAACGCACGATTTAGGACGATGATGTCTCTCAGAGAAAACAGTGTCGGAACGAATATTATTCTAACCGGTTTCATGGCCTCTGGAAAAACCACCATCGGCAAACGCCTAGCTGGTTTGCTGGGATATCTATTTGTCGACACAGATCGCCTGATCGAGCAGCGTTGCGGTCAAACCATTGCAGACATCTTTCGCGATAAGGGTGAGGCGGTCTTCAGGCGCATGGAAGCCGAAATCGCCCAGGAATTGGGGAGAAAAAAAGGACTTGTCATTGCAACGGGCGGCGGCCTGATTCTCGACCCGGTCAATGTCGCGGCGCTCGAAAGACAGGGCAGAATATTTTGTCTGGTTGCGACGTCCGAGACCATAATGGATCGGGCATCGCGTGATGCGACCGTGCGACCATTGCTCGCGGGCCCAAACCCCAGGGCGCGTATCGCGGAACTGATAAAGGAGAGGCAAAAGGATTACATGCAGTTTACGCAATTGCAGACAACCGGCAAGACACCGGATGAGGTGCTAAGGACGCTGTTGGCGTTACTTTGATCGATCGTGTGATGTTACAAAAGACACAAACACTTCATGGATTGAAAATTGTGTGATATAGGATCGGCGACACCCGAGTCATTATGAACACGCGAAGAGGAAGGTAACCAATGGAAGGAATGCTTTTAGGTGACAATGGCGGAAGACGATCTGGAATTGAAAGACGGGTTTTATTAACCGATTCATCTTTTGAATTCGAGAAAAGATCAGGAGAAGATCGTCGAGAATGGGTTGAAAGAAGGCTGGAGTTGAGAATCGCATCCCGATCATTAAAAAACCTTAATAGCATTAAGTTTGAAAGCCCATCTAAGCTATTGAAAATCAAAAAATAGCCTGCACTTATGATGGATAGGGGCATCCATTCCCACGCCTTACGCCCTTCATCGTTTAAAGGCAACGCGATTTGCATGGAAAGTCTGATGAATGTTGACAAGAAGCCCTGGCTAAACGCACTGCCATCCAAAATCCTTTTCTTGGCGGCCGCCTATTTTGTTGCAGGGATGCTGACGCTTGCAGCCAACATTCCGCCAGTGATCGATACGGTCGTTTGGTTGCCGGCCGGTATTGCCCTGGCTGTAACCCTGATTTGGGGATACAGGGTTTGGCCAGGGATTCTGGTGGGCGCATTGGCCGTTCAAGCTGCCGTTCATTTTGATTCGAGCAGCGGTTTAGCGCCCATTATGACGCTGGTAAGTTCGGTTTTTATTGGATTGGGTGCTGTTTTGCAGTCTCTCGTAGGGGCTTTTCTCATCTTACGCTTTGCGGGATTTCCAAGATCGCTCAAGCGGCTCCGGGAAACCAACCTCCTGCTGCTGGGCGGAGCGGTCAGCTGTCTGGTGGGCGTCGCTATTGGCGGAACCGCATCCTTTTATGCCAGCGCCGCACCGGTTTTAAGTCTCATCGGCCATTGCTGGGACTGGTGGGTGGCGCAGACCCTGGGCGTTTTAATCATCCTGCCGCTTGTTTCGGTTTGGCAGGCCGAAAGACGGCGGATCTCTCTGCGTATGCGACTGTTTGTGATATTGCCCTTATGTCTGGCCGTGGTTTTGTCGGTCCTGGCATTCCAGGAAATTCGTGCCGCTAAATGGAGCCGGATTCAGACAGAGTTTACGAGCAAGGCCCAGCTGATGGCCACCACCTTAGGTAGCAACCTTGAATCTAACGTCGATGTGTTGTATTCCGTCAAAGGCCTGTTTGATGCCAGCAAAACAGTTGACAGGCAGGAATTTCAAATATTTGTCCAACGGCTGTTTGAGCGCCATTCCGGCATTCAAGCCCTGGAGTGGATACCCCGGGTGACGTACGAACAGCGCAGCCTTTTTGAAGCCGCAGCCCGACGTGACGGATTTTCTGAATTTCAAATCACCGAACGTGAAAGCCAGGGGAAAATGGTTCCTGCCGCGAGCCGGCGGGAGTATTTTCCCGTCTATTACGCCGAGCCTTATGCGGGTAACGAGCTTGCGATGGGCTTTGACCTGGCATCAAATTCTGCGCGTCAAGCGGCTATCAGTCGCTCGTGGAACACCGGCAAGCCGGCTGCCACCGCCCGGGTCACCCTGGTGCAAGAGCAGAAAAAACAGTATGGGGTAGTGGTATTTTTGTCCGTGTACGGTCAAGAAGGGGTGCCAGCCACGGTCGAAGCGCGCCGAGCCGCCTTGCGCGGATTTGTGCTGGGCGTTTTTCGAATCGGCGACATGGTGACGTCTGCGATGAAAGCGTTTGATCCGGACACCGTCATTTATTCGCTGCAGGACCACACGGCACCCGCAGACGAACAACTGCTTTGGGAGCATGACCCTACAATTCGAACCAATACCGGTGCACTGCTGGGTCACAGACCGGATACGAACGCCGCCGATTTGAAGTTTCGCCACACTTACGACCTGGGTGGACGCAACTGGACAATCTTTTTTGCCCCTGCGGTCGGTTACTTTGCCACCTACCGACCCTGGGATGTTCGAGCGGTTTTAGCCCTAGCCGGCGGTCTGTTGTTCGCCAGCCTGATGGGTGCCCTTCTGCTAGCCGTGATCGGCCGATCGGCGGAACTTGCAGCGGCGAATACCCGCTTGCAAAAGGAAATCGTTGAAAGAACCCAGACTGAAGTAAAAGTGCGTGAGAGCAGCGATAATTTCCGCGGTTTGGTCGACTCAGCCTCTGACGCCATTCTCATTGTTGATCACCAGGGTCTGGTTACTTTTGCCAACCGCCAGTTTCAAAACATCTTTGGCTACCAGGTCGCTGAAATCCTCGGTCAACCTCACGACACCCTGCTGCCTGAACGTTTTCGGGATATGCATGCCCAGCAGCGAGCAGCATACCGTGGAAAACCCGACGCCCGGCACATGGCCATAGGCCGGGAGATTTTCGGGCTGCACAAGAACGGAACTGAATTCCCTGTGGAGATCGGTTTGAGCCCCTTTGATGCTGAAACCAACCTCCAGGTCATCAGCATTGTGCGCGATATTTCCGCTCGCAAACGCAGCGAGGAGGCACTGCGCCAAAGCGAGGAGAGCTATCGGACCTTGATTTCAAATCTAGACACCGGGGTTGTCGTGCATGCTTCAGACACTCGTATTTTATTGGCAAATTATCGTGCCCAGGAGTTGTTTGGTCTGACGAAGGATCAAATGATGGGCAAAAAGGACATTGATTCTGCATGGCATTTCCTGCGCGATGACAGCCGGCGATTGCCGATCGAACAATACCCGGTGAATGTGGTGATCTCCACCAGAAAACCACTCACAAATTATGTCGCGGGCATTAAAAATCCAAAGGTGAAAGGCATCGTCTGGGTGATCGTAAACGCCTATCCGGAATATGATGAAAATCAGCACTTAATACAGGTGGTCGTGACTTTCTGGGATTACACCCAGCTCAAGCTAGCCGAAGCGGCGCTGGCGAAACGAACCCGTGATTTGTCCAAGTCTAACCGAGAGCTGCAACACCAAATTGCGGAGCGCAAGCTGGTCGAAAAGGAATTACGGAACAAACAGCAGCAATTATCCAAAGAATTGAAAATTGCCGCCGGAATACAACAAAGTCTGATTCCAAGTTACTCTCCGCGAATTGGATCCATTCGGGTCGCCTGGCGATTTGAGCCTTGCGAGCAGATCGGTGGTGATATCTTTAATTTCCATTATACAGGCCGAAATCATATCAGTTTTTACATGCTCGATGTTTGCGGTCACGGCGTCTCTTCGGCCCTCATTTCAGCGGCCATATCTCAGTTTCTGCAGACCCACTACGAATTATCGGCAAATACATCCCAAGCGGTTCAGCCTGAGGCGGTGTTGAACAGCCTGGAACGGATTTTTCCCTTTGAACGTTTCGACAGCTTTTTTACGATTGTTTATGTGACCCTTGATTATATCGAAGGCCGATTGGTATACAGCTGTGCCGGACACCCCCCGCCGATTATACTGCATGACGACGGGAAACTGGAAATCCTTGACTTGCACGGACCGGTCATCGGTGCCGGGTATGGCCAACCTTTTCGACAAAGAGACAACAACTTGGCGCATGGTGATAAGGTCATTCTCTACACCGACGGGGTTCTGGACTACCCCAATTCCGCAGGGGAATTTTTTGGAAAGCAACGCTTTTACGAGAGCTTACAGAAACATGGCCGGCAGCCCGTCCAGACGCTGATGGATTCTGTTAGAAGCTCGATCAAAGCGTTTGCCGGCCCTGCAAATTCGGGAGACGATCTCAGCATGATGGTGATCGAGTATGTGTGACCTGAACCGTGACAGCGAGGTTCTTCAATTACCTTCAGACCATTCAAGCCACTTGGCGATGAAGGGAGAGGATTAGACGTCTAACCCATCGCCATGTTGGGCGCCATTACACGAGATTGAAACAGGAGCGCTTCGCAGTGATTCCAGGGACAGTCATGGGTTGTCGACATCAAGCTGCCACCCCGGGCTGCTTGGTTGCTAAAGCGCCTACCCGGCAGGTGAGATCGCTAATTGCTTGACCCATCCACCCAAATCATGTATCAAACCAGTAACACGTTCATATTACAGTTCATTTCAATTCCGAAAGTTGAGTCACTACCGTGGAACCCATACACCAGGACGGGGAAAATGTGCAAAGCTAGATTGATGAAAATAGCGCCATTGGTCTTTTTTGTTTTTCTGATAAGCATCATTACGTTTGGCTGCGGGGGTGGTGGAAGCGGTGGCGGCGGAAACGGTAATGGTGATGGGGATTCAGGAGAGAATGGAACGGATGGCGATGATGGGGGTGTCAAACCCTATGACCCTGAGCCTTCTCTGTTCGAGATGCCGGACGGGGAGAGAATACTTTTCGTAAAAAGGTTCACGGTTTTGACGATGCCCTTGTGGGAACTCTATTCCATGGACGCAGATGGCAGTGATGTCAGGCGACATTCTGAAATTACGCAAGATGTTTTTTCAATTTCGATGCCCGAGATTGCCCGGGACGGGAAAACGGTAACGTTTTCTTCGAATTATGCATCCTGGCTGAGTGCTTTTTACAAGGACATATTTCTTTGGGATCTGACATCTGATGTTGTCACTAGACTTTCAGGCGATCAACGTCCCGATCTTCCCGATAACACGACAGATGTCACTGTTACGGTTGCCTATCCTTCGGAATTGGCATCTTCTAGCCAGATACGAATATCATTTAAAGGCTGCACGGAATTTGTTTATCCATCTCAGATTGCGCCCACGTCCCGAGCAGAGGCTAACGCCCAGGCCGTGCTAAGCGTTCCGGCCGATGAAGATATCTGGATCAAGGCAGAAGTTTCACCCGGTAAAGGAGACGTTCAATTCGTCCGAATTCCAAAAGGGTCATCAGAGACAGTGCAACTGGATCTCAGAAATGGTACATGGCAGGCAGACTTCCCCGGTTCATCGCCTGATGGCAATTGGGTGGCCTGTGCGATCACCCAAAACGACACGACCTTTGAATGCAGTAAAATCGCATTATACACCCGTGAAGGTTCAATTTTATACAATGAAAATGTCGGAGGGGCGAGCCTGTGTGGTGACTCGACACCCGTTTTTTCACCCGATGGAACAAAAATTGCTTATTGCCCAGGGCAGCCAGCCTCGACTGGTCTGGGTATTTTATCCGCTCAAAATCCCACGGCATCGCCCACGATGCTTTTCACGAGCAGTTTTCTAAATGGCTACCCAATCAGCTCATTTCCAACCTGGTCACCCGATGGAAAGGATATCGTCTTCAACATAACGTTTGTCGACGGTTTGGCCATGCGTACAAATTTGTTCAAAATTCCGTCTGCCGGCGGTAGCATCAAGCAACTCACTTTCTACACCGACAACATGATTGCCGGCAAAGCTTCATATTCACCCGATGGGTCCAAACTTGCGTTTACCTTATTGAGATCCGATAATCCCGCCTATTTTTCCATTGCTGAAGACTATTCAAGTGATATTTTTGTTATGTCTTCTGCCGGAGGGCCGGTCACACAAATGACGAATGATGGTATCTCAAAAGATCCATCCTGGGGAACCGTTAACAAATAAATCAAAGCATATCGGGTGTCCTCTCCGACACAACATATCATAAAGAATATGAAAACCAAGATGATCGTTTTTAACCGGATCGCGCTGCTGATGCTGGCCCTGATACCCTTCCTTTATGTCAAGCCGTTCTTCGACCATTTCCATGCTTATCTTACCGGGACCATATTAAGCGGAATCGTCAGACAGCAATGGCACCTGGTTTTGATCTCAAGCATCGTATTTGGCCTATTTATTATCCCTTTGACGTATCGAAAACGCGCCAGATGGATTGATTACGGCTTGGTGGGTGCTTTTTTTGTTTCTCTCTTTATTGAAATGTTCGGAATACCTTTGACGATTCTGTTTGCTAGCAAGTTTCTTTTCGTTCCCGGGACAGTCATGCCTGAAAATGTTGTTCGTTTTACCTTTTTAGGTGTCAACCTGGGTATGGATCATGCCATGACTTATGGATTCGCGTTGATGATCGTCGGTGTGGCGATGATCATGGTGGGGTGGAGATCATTGTACCATCAGGCTCGCCTGCCTGGCTTTGCGCAAAAAGGTATTTATCAATTTTCCAGACATCCCCAGTATTTGGGTTTTATCCTATTGGTATTGGGATGGTTTTTTGGATGGCCGACCATTTTAACGTTATTTTTTTCCCCGATCCTGGTGTACAAATACATAGCAGCTGCCCGTGCTGAAGAGCTTGATATGATCAGACGCTACGGTGATACGTATCAAGCATATGTGAGATCAACGCCTTTCTTGATCTAAGGCTGGTTTTTCGGTGATGCTTTCAGCGCTAGCCCTGGGTTGATGGATCAATCATAAACGGCCTTTTTTCAAAATCGCCACCAAAAGCCAGATTCCCATAATGGCTGCGGCCAGAAAACCGATGATGCCAATGAGGGAAATGCCAAAGAAGAGGGGCGGTGTTTTGGAGATAACAATGAGGGCTGAGCCGATGATGAGTGCGGCAATGAGAATGGAAAAAGATATCCGGTTACTGATCTGATCATGGGTCGAAAGCATTCGATCGAGCCCTTGCAGTTCGTGAGAAAAAGAGAGTTTTCGCTGACGAATCAAGCGTGTGATTTCGAGGAGATCTTTTGGAAAATCTTTGAGGAACGTGAACATCTGTGACGTCAGGGACAAGACGTCGCTCTCCAGTCGCTTGGGAGAAAAGCGCTGGAGTTTGATCTTTTTGATGAAGGGTTCTGCGTGCTGCAGCATGTCGAATTCGGGGTCCAGCTCACAGGCGACGCTTTCCAAGGTGCTCAATGCCTTCATCATGAGAAAAATGTCGGGGTAGATTCTCAAACGGTGACGAGCGGACAACTCCAGCATGTGCTGCAGCAGTTTTCCCAGTTCTATTTCCTTTAAGGGCTTGTAAAGATGCTGACCGATAAATTCGCCAACGTCTTTTTCAAAGGCGCGGAGATTCGGCTCTTCGTCCCAGGAGGTGATCTTGAGAAGACAGCTGGCTGCACGGGTTTCGTCTTTTCGTACAATGCTGTCCACGAGCTCGACGAAATCCTCCCGAGTTTTCCGGTCAATGCTGCCCACCATGCCGAAATCGAGCAGACAGATGACATTGCCCGGCAGGACAAAGATATTGCCCGGATGCGGATCGGCGTGGAAAAAACCATGATCGAATATCTGGCTCAGACAAACATGGGCGCCACGGGCCGTGATCTTTTTTCTGTCATAACCCGCCTGGTCTAACTGTTCCAGTTTGGACACCTTGATGCCTTGCACCAGCTCTGTTGTCAGCACGCGGGAGGTGGTGGTTTCTCTGTAAACTTTCGGAATATAGACGCGGGTGTCGTGAAGGAACTCGCGCGACACGCGTTCCATGCTGGTGGCTTCGATGGTATAATCCAGCTCCCGCTCCAGTGTCTTGGCGAACTCTTCAACAATCTTTACGGGTTGGTGGAAAGAAAGCTCCTCGATGTGGTTTTCGGCCAGCGTTGCCAGATGAAGCATAATTTCGAGATCGATATCGATGAGTCGTTGAATGCCGGGTCGTTGAACCTTGACGGCGACCTCTTCGCCGTCGAGATAGCGCGCGCGGTGCACCTGGCCAATGGAGGCGGATGCCAGGGGTGATTCATCGAAGCTTGCGAAGACTTTGTCCAAGGGCTCCCGGAGTTCGGTCTCGACGATTCGCTTGGCGTCTTCAAATGGAAAGGGGGGCACCTCGTCCTGCAGTTTCGAAAGTTCGTGGACGAAGTCAATCTGCACAAGGTCGGGTCGTGTGGAGAGGATCTGTCCCAGCTTGATATAGGTGGGGCCTAATTCTTCGAATGCCATCCTGACCCGCTCGGCCCGCGATGATTTCTCAACGCGTTCGCGGCGATTCTTGTTGATCATCTGCAGTCCGATTTCGATGTACTGCTCGATGTTCAGGGTTTCAATGAGGTCGCCAAACCCGTATTTAATGAGAACACCCAAAATCTGCCGGTAGCGGTTCAGGTTGCGGTACGTCCGACCGATGACACCGATTTTGCGTATGCTAAGCATGGCGCTTATTTGGCATTCTGGCTGCTGATCATTTTCTTCAATTCCCGAATCTCTTTTTTTAAGCCCTTGAGTTCATCACCGGTGACAATGTCCGCCCGTTTCAAGAATTCATTGACGCTTTTTTCCACTCTTTTTTCCAGTTTGGACTGGGCTTCCGAGTATCTTTCCTCGAGGTCCTTGAGGAATTTTTTCCCTTCCTCCCTGGGCATTTCGCCTTTCTTTTCCAGTTCCTTGGCCAGGGCTTCCACTTCATCCCAGGTTTTGAGCGCTAGGCCGATGCCCGTGAGCATACCTTTTCTGATAAGATCGTACATGGTTTCCTCCTATTTCATCTTTCCCAGTATGGCGCTGGCAATGGTGTTTTTCTGAATTTCACGTGTTCCTTCATAGATCTCGGTTATTTTGGCATCCCGGTAGAATCGTTCCACTTCATATTCTTTCATATAGCCGTAGCCACCGTGCAATTGAATGGCTTCATCGGCAACTTCTACAGCCGCCCTCGCAGCTACCATCTTTGCCATGGATGTCAGTTTGGGATCAATGCGACCCTGGTCGAAATTCCAGGCGGCTTTGTAGGTCATCAACCTGGCCAGCTCAATTTTTGTGGCCATATCGGCAAGCTTGTGCTGCGTCACCTGGAACTGGGCGATTTTTTTGCCGAATTGTTCGCGCCCCTTGACATATTCGAGTGCCCGGTCATACGCACCCTGGGCCGTTCCCAATGCCTGTGCGGCTACTTGAATTCTGCTCTCATCAAAGAAATGAAGCACATGATAAAAGCCCTTGTTTTCTCCCCCAATGAGGTTGGAAACGGGCACGCGCACATCTTTGAGAACGACCTCCGCCGTGGCCATCATGTTGATGCCCATTTTGTCACCGAGATCTACAGTGGTCAATCCTTCCCGGTCAGCTTCCACCAGGATAATGCTGATGCCCCTATAGGACGGTTTTGCTTCAGGATCTGTCTGGCACATGACCGAATAGAAACCCGCCAGTCCCCCATTGGTAATGAAGGTTTTGGCACCGTTGATGACCCATTCGTTTCCCTCTTTGACGGCCGTGGTGTCCATGAAAGTGATATCCGAGCCATGGTCGGGTTCGGTGAAAGCGCCTGCAGAAAGAATTTTGGCTTCCGCCACCTGGGGCAGCCATTTCTCTTTTTGTTCATCGCTGCCATAATGCATGACGAGTTCGGAGGCAAAACTGGAGAGCGCCACGGCGCTCCCGATGGTGGAATCACTACGGCATAATTCTTCGATGACCAGGATATCCTCCAGACTTCCCAAGCCCTGGCCGGAATATTCTTCGGGAAAATGGACCCCGATGAGTCCAATATCACCTGCTTTCTGCCAGATTTTTCGTGGAAATTCATGCTTCTTGTCAAGTTCAAGTGCCAGTTCTTTGTCAAATTCGCCTTTTGTAAAATCCTTAACTGCCTTCTGAATGTCTTTTTGTGTCTTGCTGAGTTCAAATTCCATCATCAATCTCCCTGGATCATTAGCGATATCACTCTAGCCGAGAACCAATAGTCAATAGAAAAAAATTAGCATATGCCAATGGGTATTGCAAGGAGATTAGGGATGCTGACGGCCTGCTGGTCTCGGCAGCGTTTGTCTAATTGGGGGCTATCGCGCTTGTCAGAATAAAGTTCCGAAACCGCTTTGGTGAAAAAGTCAAACGGAACATGCTTTAGGCAATGACGACAACCAGCGATGGATAATGACGCTAACCCATCTTACCCCAGATTAACCCCCCACGTGCATCTATGGTTTGGGGTGGAAAAGTAGCTTGACTGATTGCGCAATCTGCCATAGATTCTTTTTTCGAGCGCTAAGCACCAAGATGCTTAAGGCTTATCGCCACCTAAAGATTAGTGCTATTATGAGAAAGGAACCATATGCCAGTATCGATAGCCCTTGCAGGCAAAGGCGGCACAGGTAAGACCACGGTTGCGGGCCTGCTCATCAAGTATCTGGTAAAGCACCAAAAGACACCGGTACTTGCAGTAGATGCGGACAGCAATGCAAATCTCAACGAGGTGCTGGGGCTTGAGGTTTCGGGGACCTTGAGCGAGGCCAGGGAGGAAATGAGAAAGGGCAAGGTTCCCGATGGCATGACCAAAAATGTTTTCATGTCCATGAAATTCGAACAGGCTGTCATCGAGGACAACGGGTATGACCTGGTAGTTATGGGACAACCCGAGGGCGCCGGCTGCTATTGTGCCGCCAACACCCTTTTGACGGGATTTTTGGAGCGGCTCACAAAAAACTATCCCTATGTGGTGATGGACAACGAAGCTGGAATGGAACACATCAGCCGATTGACCACCAGCAATATCGATACCCTTTTGATCGTATCCGATACCTCACGAAGGGGACTTCAGGCTGCAATTCGAATAGACCATCTTTCCAAAGATTTGAATATCGGAGTGGGCAAGAGTTATCTGATTTTAAACCAGGCCAAAGACGCACCCGCGCCGGCTGTTCTTGAAATGCTGGATAGTGCCGGTCTTGCGCTTGCTGGAACCATACCGGAAGATCAGACCGTTTATGAATATGATCTTGAGGGACGCGCCACCATCAATTTACCGGACGACAACGATGCTGTTCGATCGGCTTTTGATATATTTCAAAAAATAATTAACTAGTGTCCGTTCAGAAATTGGGATTTTCATGTTTTGCCAAGGTGGAAGGCAGGTTTAACCCGCAGGAATGGTATGCTATTTTGAGGCGTTAACGCATGCCTTCCAACACCGGCAGGTCACGAAAAGACCATTTGTGGATGGGTACAAACCAAAGAGTTGCATCCACATGACAATGAAAAAAACAGGGTTTTTATACGATCAGCGCTATCTTCTCCACGACACCGGACCTTATCATCCGGAAATGGCGGAGAGACTCCAGGCAATCTATAAAGGGATCGAGGAAGGTGGTTTGATTCCAAAGCTCAGGATGATTTCGGCGGTCAGGGCGGAACTCAAATGGGTGGAAGCGGTTCACAGCGTGGATTATATTCGGCGTTTCGAAGAAAGCTGTTTTTCGGGTCAGCGCACATTGGATTCACCTGACAACAGGATGTGTAAAGATACCTACGAGACGGCCTTGCTGGCGGTCGGCGGTGTGCTCCAGGCTGTGGACCTGGTTATGCAAAACGAAATCGACAACGCGTTCTGCGCTATCAGGCCACCGGGCCATCATGCAGAAGTCTCCGAAGCCATGGGATTCTGCTATTTCAACAATATCGCCATAGCCGCAAGGTATCTGCAACAGCAGTGGAAAGTCTCCAAGATCGGTATCATCGACTTCGATGTGCATCACGGAAACGGAACCCAGCATATCTTTGAAAAGGACCCTTCGGTTTTTTACTATTCCATTCACCAGCATCCTTCGTTTGCCTATCCCGGCACCGGCAGAGAATTTGAGAAGGGATCCGTCGATGGTTACGGGTTTACCAAGAATACACCCGTTCTTCCTGGGCAGGGGGATGATGACTACCGGCATTATCTCAAGCGGGATCTCGTGCCGGCATTTGATCATTTCAAACCGGATATGATCCTGATCTCAACCGGATTCGACGGACATATGGACGATGATATGTCCGACATCAAACTGTCGACCGAGGCCTATTCCTGGATCATGGAAACTGTTTTCCAACTGGCAGAAACGCATTCCAACGGGAAGTTGATTTCCATTCTGGAAGGGGGCTACTGCCTCAAGCGACTCCCGGAGCTGGCGCGTAACCATGTTCTGATATTAATGAACGGGCATATCCCAAAATGAAATGGTTAGACGATTTTTTTCAGACGCGACAGCGCCACATTTGTGAACGAATGGTTTAAGCGCCTATTTTATCAATATTGATACAGGAGGAACCGATGTTTGTCAGCAGATCTATGACAATGAAGGTTGTCACAATTCAACCGGATACAACCGTTCTTGAGGCTCAGAAATTGATGGCAACGCATCAGATTCGTCACTTGCCAGTTATCGATGGGGAAGATCGCCTCGTCGGCGTTGTCACCGACCGAGATGTTCGAAGCGTCCTGCCGTACGATTGTTACAAAGACCCTGATTGTGCCGAGAAGCAAGTGAAATATTCCGCCTTTATCGCTAAGGATATCATGACGGCCGAGCCCCTTACCATTTCCCCATCCGATACGATTCAGGATGCCCTGCTGCTGTTTCAGAAGAAACGCGTCGGGGCCTTTCCGGTGGTCGATGATGCCGGAAAGCTGAAAGGCATCATTTCCGTGCGGGACTTGCTGCGGGCGTTTACAAACGTTCTCGGTATCGGTGAGCCAGGCACGCTGCTCTGTATCCTGGTGGAGGAAAAGATAGGGCAGATGAAAAAGATCGTTGATGCCATCACCGAGGAAGGGATCTCTTTTGGCAGCATTCTGGTTGCCAGGTACTGGGAGGCAGATAAACGGGCTGTTTTCCCTTATCTTTTGACCCAGAATATCAGCCGCGTAAAAAAGAAACTGCAGGCGATGGGGTTTACCCTGCTGGAACCCATGGATTGGTATTTGGATCAACTGCCGAAACACGAATAATTTCGTTTCACGAATTATGAAATGGTGGTTTAGGCGAAAGAGGGGCAATGGTTATTACATGCTGGGGATCCAGAGGATCCATACCGGTTTCAGGCAAAGAATACATCAAATATGGTGGTGACACCACTTGCATCGAAATTCGGACCAGGAGCGGCGATGTCATCATTGTCGACGCTGGTACCGGGATTCGAAGACTTGGAAACAAGCTCCTCAAAGAAGGCATCCATCGCTACAATTTCATTTTTACCCACGCCCATTGGGATCATATCATGGGCCTGCCTTTCTTTAAACCGTTGTTCAGCAGCCAAACAAAAATTAATGTATTTCGATGCCCTTACCCGGACATGTATGCTGAAAAAATGATCACGCGTGTTCTGACACCGCCGCATTTCCCGGTGAAATATTCTGATTTGAGTGCGGAATTTATCTATGAAGAAGGCTGCCCCCATCAATTTCAAATTGGTTCAGTATCGGTTGTTCCCATCCATCTGAGTCATCCAAACGGGGGCAGGGGATACAAGTTTATCGAAGGGCAAAAATCCTTTGTATTCCTGACGGACAACGAGCTGGGATTTATACATCCCAACGGGCTAACGCTGAAGGAATATGTCGCCTTCTCATCGCATACCGACCTTCTGATCCATGATGCGGAATTTACACCCGAGGAATACCATCGCTATATCGAATGGGGCCATTCGTCTTATGCGGATGTCCTCAAACTGGCATCCCGGGCCGAGGTAAAAAAACTGGGGCTTTTCCACTTAAACCAGGATCGCACCGATGATGGAATGGATGCGATTGTGGGGGCCTGCCGTCAGGAGATAATCAAGCAAGGCTACAGTTTCGAATGTTTTGCCGTCGGCAGTGACATGTCCTTTGAGCTGTAGGGCATGAATCGAAAAGGTATGGAAATAGTGACATCCGGTGTAGCGGATGGTTGGATTCGACGGGTCAGCCTGTCTCCCCCAAGCCTTCAAAACAATATCGCCGATGCCGACCGTTTGAATGCCGAGCTCAAGAGACAACTCAAGACCGAGAGCGTGAAAATCGATTTAAACGTCTTGCGAGAATTGCCATTTCGACTGCGGGAATGGGGATATTCAGCGCGTTGCGTCGTCGTAAGAGATCGTGATGCGGATCGATGGCATCTGATCGGCATATCGAATCCATTGGAGAATCTAAGGCTTGTGGGTGTGGCCGTTGACCTGGGAACCAGCCGAATCGTGATCAGGCTGGTGGAATTATCAAGCGGCGAGATTCTTTTTGAAGGGTCGTTTGACAATCCTCAGCTGGGTGTCGGTCCTGATGTTTTGACACGGATCCATGCTTGTGATCAACCAGGCGGTCTTGAAAAACTCAACCGGATGATCATCCATGAACTGAATCGGCAGATCCGGAATGCCTGTGACGCCTGTGGACTCCACACACGTGATGTTTATCTCGTGGCCCTTGCCGGCAATACCAGCATGACGCACCTGTTCATGGGGCTGTCACCCAAATGGTTGATCAGAGAGCCCTATATCCCGGTTATCAACAGCCCTGATGTTCAGAATGCGGATTCGCATACGGGCTGCAGATCAACCCCGCCGGCAGGGTTATTATCCTGCCCAACATCGGAAGTTATTTTGGCGGTGATCTCATGGCCGGTATTCTGCACAGCGGTATCAGCCGGCAGGCAGATCCGGCCATTTTGGTGGATGTGGGGACCAACGCAGAGGTTGTGCTGGGAAACGACAGCTGGCTGGTGGCCTGCGCCGGCGCCGCCGGCCCGGCCCTCGAAGGCGGTGTGGCCCAAATCGGCATGATGGCGGGGCCGGGTGTCATCGACCGCCTGCACATCGATCCTGGGACACGGACCTTCAGGATCCACACCATCGACGGGAGCCCGCCCATCGGGATCTGTGGCTCCGGCATGATCGATCTTGCAGCCAGTCTGTTTCTTGCGGGTATGATCGACCGCAGAGGCCGGTTTGTTCCCGAGGCCTGCGGCAAGAAACTCGTGTTACAGTCAGACATGCCATATCTGGAAATTGTTTCCGCGGATCGCTCCGGGACTGGCAGACCCCTGGTGATCAGCCAGGCGGACGTGGACAGCCTGATTCGATCCAAAGCAGCCATGTATACGATTCTGGAGACCATCACGGCATCAGTGGGTTTGGCACAGTCGGAACTGAAGACGTTCTATGTGGCAGGGACCTTTGGTGCCTTCATCGATCCCGTCTCCGCCGTGACCATCGGCATGCTGCCCGATTTGCCCTTGAAAGCCTTCCAATCCATAGGGAATGCATCTCTGGATGGTGCAACAAAGCTACTTACGTCCTGTGACAGCATGATGCTAATCGAGCAGATACGTGAGAAAATTACTTACCTGGAGCTGAATGTCAACCAGACCTTCATGAGCCGCTTCAGTGCTGCAAAATTCCTGCCCCACACGGACCGGTCGCGCTTTCCCTCCGTCAAGATCATATCCTAACCCGGATGTTTCACTCATCCCGGAATATCTCCCACCCCGGAAAGAATGTATCGTGGGTGATAGGCAAAGTGCTTGAGGTCTTCTTCGCTGGTGACCCCGCTGAGCACAAGCACGGTATCGATATCCGAATGAATACCGGCGATGATGTCCGTGTCCATCCGGTCACCGACAATGGCCGTGTCCTCCCTTTCGCAGCCCAGCAATTTTCTGCCGTGGCGCATCATGAGAGGGTTGGGCTTTCCCACGAAGTAGGCTTTCGTGCCGCTGGCCAGCTCGATGGGGGCAATCAGCGCGCCGGTTGCAGGGGCAAAGTCCTTGCCAAGTTTGTCCGTCAGGTCCGGGTTGGCACCAATGAGTTTGGCGCCGTTTCGAACGAGCCGCACGGCGCGTTCGATCTTTTCATAGCTGTAGGAACGGCTCTCTCCCACGACCACGTAATCCGGGTTGATTTCGTTCATGGAAAAACCGGCTTCGTATAGTGCGTTGATCAGTCCTGCTTCGCCGATTACGTAAGCACTGCCGTTGGGGCACTGGGATGCCAGGAAGCTGGCTGTAGCCAGGGCGCTGGTGTAAAAATGGGTTGCCTGCACCTGGATACCGAGACGGTCGAGTTTTTCCTTGAGCTCACGCGGGGATTTCTCACTGCTGTTGGTCAGGAACAGAAATTTCTTGCTTTCCTTTTTGAGCCACGCCACAAAGGCCTGCGCCCCCGGCAGCAATTGGTCTCCGTGGTAGACGACTCCATCCATGTCGCAGATAAACCCCCGTTTTTTCCGTAGAAGATCAAGATCCATAGCGAACTTCCTTTCTGTTCCGCAGGTGGCGGGTCCGGGTGCAAGATCCGAATCGATACCGTGAAAGGTACGATGATGTCGATGCAATGCTTGGGTCACATTCGGTGCCCCTGGTCAGAAAACGCTCCATAATGTCCTCTCGTTGAACCGCTCGCAGTTGTGGTTCAGGCAATGATAAAGAGCTGAATGAAGCGGGGGTCAAGATCGTTTCTGGATACCTGCCCAAGCTCAGTCTCGATTTCTGTAAAAAGACCTTCAAGCGTTTTCCCACATTGCTGGGTGATCTCACTGCCGCTCAGTCCGCTTTTGTCCGCCAGCCATTTCAGAAATGCGCTTTTGACGGTAAATTTGATGGCTTTCGGTCGTTCAGGGCTGCGCCACAGGGTGTCGAAAAAGAATTTGAAATCATCGAGGGGTAGGGGTGCAAATAGCGTTTCCCCAGCGCCGGAACCCGTGGTTTCTCGTGCCCAATGTGTCAGCAGCAGGTTTTTATAGGTCAGCAGCCTGCCGGGTAAAAGGGGTTTGACCTCCAATGACAGGCGCGCCAGCAGACTGTCAAAAGCAATGACGTTTGTTAGAATCGTATCTGTTTTTGAAATGTCTTGGGTGCTTGAAAACTCCCGATAGTGTGTATCGGCTTGATATGGGTCGAAGTAAAGGGGCCTCTTAATCAGGAGCCCACCGATAACCCCCAGCCATTCCTCACCCCAGAAACTGAGTGGGAGCCCTTTGGCCATCATCCAGCTGTTGTTATGCCATTTATCAGCCCGCCACTTTAATTGGAGCGCCATGCCGTAACCGACCCTGAAAATATCTGCCAGCAGGTATCGCTCTATCTCTCTAGGCATGGGCTTTGGAAATGATTTCGAGACCGATGCCTAAATATCCGGATGCTTTTCTTACAGCCTCGTGCAACCCGTTTCGCCCATCAATGACCTTTCGATCTGCAATCAACAGCTGGTTGCAAAGACCTGCAAACTCGGACTGCAATTGCATCAGGAGGTTCTCGTTCTTGATGGATACGAGGGCCTTGGCGAAGGTATCGCCGGGCGCCAGCAGATGTTGTGCATAAAAAGGTACCGGCATGAAATGGTCGTCTGCCGCCCATTCGGTCTGAAGCTTTTTGATGCGTTTTGTTAACTCCCTTTTCGTCAACGGCTGGTAGATGCCAACGGCTTCTTCGAAGGGCAGAAAACCTTTTTCTGCCAGGCGGACATTGCGCAGTCGATACATTTCCTCTTCCGTCTCTGCTGAAATGACGGACGCAGACTCAAGCAATATGTTTTGTAAGCGATGGTGATCGAAGTTCGACAAACGCTGCAGCAATTGTAACAGAAAATCTTTGCGGTCTGCCAGGTATCGATCACTGTGTGAAACGGTTTCCGGATCTGGAGCGGTTTCCGGCGAAAAGGGCGGATCCAGTATTCGAAAGTAGAAGGTGTCGTCAAAGGTGATGAAGTCATTGCCCAATTCGGAAGGGCTTTCATCATGCTCCCTGATTCTGACCTCGATATTGTGCAGAAGAAAAAATTCCGTCAAAAGGTCATTTTCCTTGGCGCACCATTCAGCCAGCCTGCTGGGATCGGCCGAAAGCAGCAGGTTAAGCCATTCTGTTGCCGCACTAAAATCCATCCGATCTCTATGCCAAATTTCAACGTCGAGGAGGTATTCCCATTGCCGGTTTGATGCCATCGCCAGCAGGGGTAAGGCGTCTTGGGCACCGATGTCGCGAACAAGCAAATGAAAATCCTCAGGAGGCAAAGAGTGCACGATCGCAAGGGCGCCTTTTTCGGAAACCAGGTGTTCCAAGGCATCCTCTGGGGGAAGAGACAGAAGTCGTCGGCGTTCTTTCTTGAGATCCTTTAATCTGGCAATGCGTTTATTGTCTTCGAACGTCATGGTTAACCTATTTTTCTAAGATGATACCTTTGAACCCTGAACACTATTCTACTACGACCCGGGTTTGTAATCGATGGGTCCAGAGTATCAGCAACAATACGGGAATACCGATGATTGCCGTTCCGATAAAAAACATCGGGTATCCCATGCTATCGACCATGCTGCCGGAGTAGCCGGCAAGAATTTTTGGAAAGAGTGTCATTATGGAACTGAAAATAGCGTACTGTATGGCAGTAAAGGATACGCTGGTAAGGCTGGACAGATAGGCGACAAAGGCGGCTGCGGCAATTCCGGCGCTGCCGTTGTCGGCGACGATAACCATGAGCAGCAGTACCTCATCGGGACCTTTGCCGGCGACATAGGCAAAGAGTAGATTGGTGGCAGCTGCCAGGAGCGCCCCAACAAACAGTATCCGGATGATGCCATAACGGATGGCGAGAACCCCCCCCACAAACCCGCCCCCAAGGGTCGCCCATAAGCCCCAGAACTTGGTGTAGGTGGCGATCTGGGCTTTGGTGAAACCGACATCGAGATAGAATAAATTGGCGATGACACCCATCAGGATGTCCGATATCCGGTAGGTGCCTACCAGAAGAAGAATTGCCAGTGCGCTGATTCCATAGCGCTGAAAAAAATCTCCCAAGGGTTCGATGTAAGTCTCCTTAATGTGAACAAACGGAACAATGCGGACTTGAATGGACACCCAGGTTGCCAGACTGCCTAAAAGGACACTGAGAATGAAGCGCCCGGTTTCAGTTACAAACCCTGCCAGCTGTTTTGCCCAGCCCCAATGCTCGACCAGCTCCTGTTTGATGGTTTGCGTTGATGGGCCTGTGAAGAAAAAACCGGCGATGAATGTACCCACGGCGATAAAAAAAACAAGCAGAAATCTCATATAGTCGGTTGTGCCTCGAAAGGTGCTCTCTCTTGTCTCTTTCACCAGTGGTTCTTTGATGATGAATGTGGTAGCAATACCCACCAACATCGCCAGGGCCATGGTTCGATAGACATTTGCCCAGACAGATACCTCATAGGTGCCATGTCCCCACCAGTCCGCTAGCCAGAGTGATCCAGCTCCGGCGACCAGCATGCCCATCCGATAGCCGGCGATGTACATGGAAGACAGCATGGATTGAAGGCTCGCCCCGGCCGATTCGATGCGATACGCATCGATTACGATGTCCTGGGTTGCCGATGAAAAACCGATCAAAATGGCACCCAGGGCGGTCATGGTCAATGCGGTTTTAGGGTCAAAAAAGGAGATCCAGAGCATGGCAGCGATAATGCATATTTGCGACACCAACAACCAGCCTCGCCGCCGCCCCATTCTGGCTGAGAGAAATGGAAATGGTAGACGATCGATAATGGGCGCCCACGCAAATTTAAAGGAATAGCCAAGGGCTGCCCAGCTGAAAAACGTCACGGTTGACCGTTCAACGCCTGCTTCACGCAGCCAGACAGACAGTGTGCTGAATATGAGCAGTATTGGCAGTCCGGCAGAGAAACCGAGAAAAAGCATAGCAAGTGCACGGGGATGGACCAGCGCGCGGATCGCCATCGCCCAGCTGTTTTTGCTTCCCTGGGTCAAGGTGTCTCCAGGAGCTGATCCGGCGAAACAACAGGCCCGTGCGTTTCCCTGAGCAACATGAGCGCCTCACGCTGTATTTTGAGAATGCTGAAAATGCGCTCCGGTATACCTGCTTCCTTGCCGTATGCTTCCAGCTGCAGATCGATTCTGGATACGATGTTGTCGATGTACAGCGAGAAATGCTGATTGTAGAGGTCTAGCGAATAGGCCTTGTCTATAATGGATTTGAAAAGGTCCTTGAGATCATCAAAAAGAGGCAGATCACCGATGGGCGTTTCGATACATGCCACATCTTTATTGGTCTTTCTTTCCAGCCAGGCTAACCAAACCTTGACATCTTTTTTTTCTCCCAATAATTTTTTAGATGTGCCGCCCCTGGCTTCTTGGGTGAGAAAGTAATTCAAGCCCGCCATCACCGGCCGCTTGTTTTCGGCGATTTTCGGGTTGTTGAAAAAGCGAAACTGCGCATCCATATAATCGCCTAAAGCGCCTGGAATGAAGGGCGCATTTGCCCAGGGCGCCCGCTTGACACCGGTTGCACCGACCTCGGTCGCGGTGGCGGCAGACACGATGGTAGCCCCGATAACCACGCCTTCGTCGGCGTTCCTTGCCGCCCACACCGGCGGCATGGTGTTGCTGTCACGACCACTGTAGGTAATGATACGCGTTTCAACACCTGCCGGATCCTCGGCAAAGTCGGAATAGTTTGCCAGTGCAGTGGATGATACCGTGCAGCGTGAATTGGGGTGAGACATGGGTACGGGCTTTTTGTTACCGTCGACCTTTCCCTTGAACCAGGGGCCCTGAAAATTAGTACCTTTTTCAGGCGAATCCTCACCGTTGCCGACCCAATGGGGAACACGGTTCTCATCGATGAGAACATTGGACCAGATCACCTCCGCTCCTTCGTGTCGCAAAATTTTCATCAGTTGAGGATCTCCTTCCCAGTTGACATCTTCCACAATACCGAAAATACCACATTCCGGATTGACCGATCGGATGCTGCCGTCATCGGCGATCCAGAGCTGGGCGAGGTCGTCCCCCACAAAAAGATTTCCTGCCATGGCGGTGGTGGTTTTGCCACACCCGCTAGGGGCCGCGCCCGTACACCATGTCACCCGGCCTCCAGGACCTTCAATGCCGGTGATGAACATGTGCTCGGACAATTCGTTGGCCTTGTTTTCATATACGGCTTTATCGACCGCGAATCGGTGATTCCCTTTTTTGAGCAGCAGGGTGTTTCCTGCATAGGTGCAGTTAAAGCTAAAGGTCGTCCGGAAACTGCGGTCCATGAATACCCGTGCATTGGGCAGGTCTTCGGGACGATTGAGGCCTTCACTGTGAAGATTGAGGAAAAAATGACCTGCCCGCTCTACCTCCCGGTCGAAGAAGCGGTAGGCATTTCGGTAAAGAATTTCGGCACTGTGAGAAACATAGGTGGAACTGGTGATCTCAAGGGCAGGATTGGAGACAGGCGAACCGATGGGGCCACGGACGTAGAAACCGATGATCATGGTTTTGCCCTTCATGATCCGGACCATTTTATTGCGAACCTCCACAAGGGCGTCCGCACGATCCATGCGATTGGCAAGAGAACTGATTTGTTCATCCTTGTTGGCAATGTAATAGGTACGATCGATGATTCTTCCCTGCTCTTCCGCTAGATCGAAGTGGATGGTGTGATGCGGCATTGCCAGGGGGGCTTCTTCTCCTTTTTCCAGGGCCAGTTCACGGATGTATTGCCGGTCTTTATCGGAACCCGTGTTGACGAAAACATGGTCAGGCCCACACATGGCGATAGCATTGGCAATTTTAAGGATGATTTCTTTGTTTTGAATTTTTTTGATGCGTGCGAGATGCTCGGCGGTCAAGGTAGATTCGAGATACTTGACGGCTTCTTGATGTTCTTTTAATCCTCCAACCTCAATGATAATGTCGACACCTTTGTTTTTTTGAAGCATAACTGTTCTCCTATGGCATATGAATCTCTATCCATTTTACAACACTGTCAAATTCGTTTCTGATCTCCGCTAGTGCCTTGCCCCTGTGGCTGACACGGCTTTTTTCTTCGCGGGTCAGTTCCGCAAAGGTTTTTTTCAAGGGCGGATAGTAAAAAATAGGATCGTAACCGAATCCATTGGTGCCCCGGGGAGATTCCGCAATGACTCCCTCACACCGTCCTTCATAGGTCAGGGCCGGACCGGTCGGCACGGCTATCGATATGACACATTCAAAGGCAGCTTTCCGATCGGTGATACCGTCCATTTCTTGCAGTAATTTTCGAGATCGATCTTCGT
This sequence comes from uncultured delta proteobacterium, assembly GCA_963701385.1. Taxonomy (GTDB): domain Bacteria; phylum Desulfobacterota; class Desulfobacteria; order Desulfobacterales; family B30-G6; genus B30-G6. The sequence goes on along the minus strand of CAVOZW010000007.1, from coordinate 157,133 downwards.
TGGTGGCATTCAAGCCCGCGTAGCGTGCAGAGAACACTCCCGGCGCTCCGTTCAGGGCGTCTACAACCAGGCCGGAGTCATCCGCCAGGGCTGGATGCCCGAGAACCCTGGCGGTAAAACTCGCTTTTAAATAGGCATTTTCATCAAAGGTCTGCCCGTCTTCTTCTACTTCCGGTATGGGGCCGAAGTCGTCCAGATTCCGAATCGTAATGAGAAATCCAGCTAGTAGTTCTCTTATTTCAGCGGTTTTACCCTTGTTACGGGAGGCAATAACCAGGTGATTGAACTTTTTCATTTGAAACACCACGCTTCGAAATGATAACGCTTGTCAACATAACGATCCGAAATCGCTCCAGCGCGACAACATCACGTTCAATAATTCTGCCTAGCGAATGTATTCTCGATATCATGTTCCGGTAAACAATTCCATTCAAATCATTTCGAGGCCGACAAGATTTCCGTTTTCATAGATCCTTCGCACGTAACCTCGAAGATTGCTCAACAGAGCCCGGATATGTCACAAACCTGAAATATTCGGGTTAGATTTGACTAAGCACCAGATTACCTATATGATTTTTGAACATTGTTAAATTGAGTAAAAGGTTATCCCAGGGGGGTTTCGTGGTCAAGGGGATACGCCATGTCTGATAATTTCGTGCAACGATTTGATAGGGAGGTCAGTATGGGTGAAGTTCTTTCATATGGACTGGTGGACAAGGTGTTTGTCGTTACAGGTGGCAGCCGGGGTATCGGTTTGACCATTGCAAGGCTTTTGCTCGATCAGGGTGCGAAGGTCGTTATCTGCGGCAGGAAAGAGGAAGGTCTTTCAATGGCTAGAACGTCCCTTGATGCCGGAGAACGCCTGCTGGCGATACCGGCTCATGTCGCCAGGGCAAAAGATGTCGATAACCTCATGGACCGGACAATCCAAGAATTCGGCAGGTTGGATGGGCTCATCAACAATGTCGGAATGAACATCGTGACAACCCTTGTCGATGCCGATCCGTCCTTGTGGCAGAAAATCATAGACACCAACCTGAACGGTGCATTTTTATGTGCCCGAAAAGCGGGCCAGCTGATGCGGGAACAGAAATATGGCAAGATTGTCAATATATCCTCATTGGCGGCAAGTCGTTCCGCTCCGGCGATGGGGATTTATGGCATCGCAAAAGCCGGCCTTGAAATGATGACCAAGGTGCTGGCCCAGGAGCTGGCATTGTTCAATGTCCAGGTAAATGCTGTTGCACCCGGTATGGTTCGAACTGAATTCAGCAAGCCTTTCTGGTCTAATGAGGATTTTTATCAGCTCATCGTCAAAACCATTCCCATGGGCAGAATTGCCGAGCCTGAGGATGTGGCCCATCCGGTTCTTTTTTTGTGCTCCGAAGGCGCCGGTTTTATTACGGGCCAGACCATCGGTGTGGATGGAGGCGCCAGCGCCATCTGACGCCCTTTATATACCGGTTGGTTGACGTTATTTGCCGGAGCGCGGGAACGTTATTCTGACAACAACTATAAGCCACCGGCGTTTAGAGATGCCATCGTATGGGTTGTTGTCCCGCAAAAAAAAGGGCAACCCATATGATGATGGATGGCCCTTTGGTGTTGAAAAAAGAATTAGACCACGGTTACGTTTGTTGCCGAGGGGCCCTTGGGCCCCTGCTCAATATCAAAGGTCACTCGGTCGCCTTCATACAGCGTTTTAAAGCCGCTTGCATTGATGCCGGAGTGATGTACAAATACATCCGGCCCGTCTTCCTGCTCGATAAAACCGTAGCCTTTTTTGCTGTTAAACCATTTCACAATTCCATTCGTCATCGTGACACCCTCCTTGTAAAAAAATTCTCAAGGTTCCAAACCACGGATTGTCAGACCGGAAATTGGGAATTCCTTCAGGTCGAAACCGGCCTGCCAATAAAGAACGGTCCCTTACTGATGGGTAGAACATTAATATATTACAGATAAAAGTCAAGTATGTATAGCGAGGGTCAACACGCTGTCTCCTGCAGTTCAGCTTGCTGCGAAACGCTTCAATCCTTTCATTCGATCTTGAAAAAAGCTTCGTCGAATTCGGGTTTGTTTTCATAGCGGCCCATAAAAAAACCGGGCAGCTGGTCGATATTTTCAAACAGGCCTGGATCAGCCTCGATGCCGGCCTGCTGAAGCGCTTTGACAATATCTTCCGGTTTTGGCGGGCATCCCTTGATGGCAATCATTTCCTGGATGTCGGGATTGTCCTTGTGCAGCTGATACATGCACTTTCCCAGGAGAATCGTTTTTTTCATGCCCTGGGTGGGCTTCATGATTTTTCCGTTGAGCACCTCGATATCTTCCCAAGGTTCGCCTTTCCAGGCATACCGAATGGCTGTCAGTACAAGGCCAGTTACCCCCGAGCAATAGGTACAGAGCGTCGAATCGAATTTTCGATAATGGATACCCTCGAGCCCCTGTTCGGCAAGAGGTACCGGGAGACAGCATGTCTCATTGACCGTGTATTGAAAATCATGTTCATGAAATGACGCGGCTGTTTCGATATCTTCTCCCACAATATCGATATTCGAGAGATCGGTTGGCCGACCATGGTTGTTGGCCGCATGAACCAGATGGGGGACAGCTTCCACATCGTATCCCAGCAGTTTGGCGCCGACCATGTCCCCTGAAAGGATGTCCGCGGATGCCACCAGCAGATTGGAGCGTCGCATGCGGCCATCAAAGGCAGGACCGCGTTCGAGGGTGTAAATACCGTCTATCAGCGTGAATATCGGCGGCAGTCTGTCTGCCAGTCGTGCTACGTGAAAATGGAGATCTTTTTGCGGGTCTGCATTGTGGCAGATTTTGCGGGACTTCATATCGATGACGCCTTTCAGATTCTTGATGCCCAGACTGACCACGGTCTGATTGTGGGTTTTCATGGCCGGAAGATCTACAATGAAGTCGCTGTCCAGAATATCTTCATTGAAGTTCAGGGTGATACCATCCCCCAGATCGACTTTGCGGAAAGAACGCTCAAAGATATTGACAGTGGAAACATTATAGCGTTGTTTAAGCGTGTTATAACCCAGGGTTTCAAAGGCATGTGCCGGTGTTTTCGTGTCTTTGCGGTCACGCATGACCACACCCTCACCGATGGTAATATGCTCGACGCCATATTCATTCAGCAGCATAACCATATCTTCAATGACCCGCGATGTCGTAATAACCCCCCATTTTGGAAAGGCCACCGATCGGGTCCAGAAAACGATGTTGGGTTTGATAAAAACCCTTGCCTGAGACGGCAGCCGGCGAAACCCATCGCAAAGTGTTAGCGCTTTTTTAACGGATTCGAAAGGTTTCTCATAGCGAACGACTGCCACGGTTGATTTGCTCATGAAATGCTCCTTGATCATTTCGTGTTGAAAGGTTTATCCTTGGCCCGTTTCGCACGGCCTTCGTGATAGCGGCACAGGGCGGCAACGGCGCGGGCAGCCCTGTGGGGACTTTGCATGACAGGGATATTTCTGGCCCTTAATTGCTTGATAAAAAAGGCCTCCGGTGAGTGGAAGGAAAAGCCGATCACGGGCTTAGCGTAGGTCTGGACGAGCCCCTCGATTTTGCCGACGAGTTCATTGATCAGTTTTTCGGTTTCGAATGCCATTTGTTTCTCCGGCACGCCCAGGCTTTCCATGGCACGGCTGAACATATGTTTAGGCAGTAGCAGATAGATAAACAAGATGTCGAAGTGGTCGGCGTCAAGGAGGCAACTGGGAATGCTTGAAAAATAGGCCAGGCGATCTTTAGAAAAGGTAATATCCACGGGATTGCCGATGCTTCCAGTGTGAGGAACCAAGGCGGAGAGTGCCTTTTTAACGACATCCGGCATGGACGGTATTTTCAATCCTTCCCTGTCGCAAGCATCCGCCGCTACGGCCCCTGGGCCTCCCGAATGGGTCTGGATGACCACGCGGTTTCCCCGGGGTGCCGGTACGCTGCCGAGGACGGAACCCATATCGAACATTTCTTCAATGGACCAGGCCCGAATGATGCCGGACTGTCGAAACACACCGTCATAGATACGATCGGGTCCGGATAAGGCGCCCGTGTGCGACAGGCTGGCCTGTTTTCCGGATTCCGATCCCCCAACATAATAGGCGATGATCGGTTTGTTCAATGTAACGGCACTGGCGACCTCAAGAAAATCTTTGGGATTTCGAATCGTTTCGACATACAGACTGATGACTTTCGTATGGGGGCATGCTGACAGGTATTTGAGACCGTCCACAAGATCGATATCCGCCTCATTGCCAACGCTGATGGCAGTGCTGAAACCCATGCCAACCCGGGAAAGGTAATCGAACATCTGGGTGATAAAGCTGCCGCTCTGGGAGACCATTCCCAGGTACCCGGCAGCCCCGCGGTATGGAAGAAACGTGGTATTCAGTTTATGGTGGGGATTGGCTACGCCCAGACAGTTTGGACCGAGAAATCGCATGCCATATCGATGAGCGGTCTGGATCAGGGCCTGTTCCAGATCGCGCCCTTTGGCCCCGACTTCCCGGAAGCCGCCCGAGACGATAATGGCATGTTTGATCCCCTTTTCTCCGCACTGGGTAACGGTGTCCAGCACGATTCGCGTCGGCAGGATCAGTACAGCCAGATCGGGTGTTTCAGGGAGATCCGCCACGCGCTGGTAGGCCTTTAATCCGAGAACGCTGGACGCCTTGGGATGTACTGGATAAATGTTGCCTTCGAACCCGAGACCCAATAAAGATGCCAGCTGGCTCGTTCCCATGGATCCAAAGTCGTTAGAGGCGCCAAAGAATGCAATGCTGTCCGGATTGATCAGTTTGTATAAAGGGCTGCCTGTAATGGAGGCAGGTATCTCGTGGTTAGAGACTGTACTGGATGGTGTCTGCGGCATTTGTTCTCGAGATCCTTCCCCTATTTTCGAGATAGTTTAAATGGGCAATGGCTTCCCCCGTGGCAAACCATTTCTGGGCGATGGGAAAATCATCCCAGCCGTTGCACCGGATATCCCAGGTCATTTCCGAAGCGACCCTAAAGGCATGTTTTGGCGATCCTGAAGCGAGGATCGAGCAGACTTCATCCAGCCGGCATTGGTGATGCTGCCTCAGTTCATCTATCCGCTTACGGTGATCTGAAAAGAGTCTTCGGTGTCCGGGAAGAACCATGTCTATATCAAGCGCATATACTTTGTCGAGGCTTTTCAGATAATTTTGCAAGGGATTCTCTCTGTCTGACCAGCACTGAATGTTGGGGGTAATATCCATCAAAATGTGATCACCGGCAAGCAGGATTTTTTGTGACGGTTCGTAGAGGCAGGTATGGCCCAGGGTGTGCCCGGGTGTTTCAATACATCTGAAGGCATAGGTCCCGACGCGTACGGTGTCACCGTCCGACAGGGCTTCAATCGCTGGGACCCATTCCGTACCGAACTTGTTCCCGGGATGTGCCGCCAGGGCTGCCCGGAGGTCTTCACGGGGAAACCCATTTTCCCCGGCAAAGGCAATCATCGGTTCAAATCCTTCCCAGGTTTCGATAAGCTCCATTTCCGGGCGGTTGAAATAGAGATGGCTGTTGTCCGTAGCCAATCGACCCACCAGCCCGAAATGATCCGCATGCAGGTGGGTAATAAAAAAATCGGTACGGTTCAGGTCAATATCGAGTGTTCGAAGCCCTTTTTTCATGGCATCGAAGCATACCTTACGGTTGAAGCCGGTATCGACGATCAGATTTCTGTCCTGGGACTTGATGATGTATGAATTCAAGTATTTGAGCGGATTGTCAGGCAGTGGTATTTTACACCTGAAAAGATCGGGTCTTATTTCTTGCATGCTAGGCTCGGAGTTCCTTTTTATCAATAAACACAACAGACCAAAAATACACCGTCTTTTTGAACCCCTAAATCGTTATCTTGATGCTCTTCCAGGTGTTTGTTTTCTTCCAGTCTTTGCGCTGTTCCTTTTTGTTCCTTCGTTCACTATTTCTTCTTTCCGGTATCTCCTTGGGGACGGATCCAAGCGCAGATGTTTTTCGGCGATCATGACCGCCCCTGCGATCCTCGGCCCTACGTCTGACCTTGACAACGATACTGCCTTCGGGTTCATTCTCTCTAAGGATGTCGATGATTTTAGTCAGGTATTCATCGGCTTTCCCCACGGGGATACTGCAGGCACCCGCACCTTTATGCCCACCCCCTTGGAAATAGGAAAGCATCTGACCCACATTTACCCTGCAGTTTTTATTGAGAATACTGTGGCCAACTTTTACGACAACGGTTTCTTTTCGGGGATTTTCGAATCCAATTTTAACACTCACGACGGCTTCTGGAAACATGGAATAGACCAGAAAACGGTTCCCGTAGGGCAAGCTGTCGAGGTCGCGGAAATCGGAAATGGCGACCTGTTGCACAAGGTGGGTATGTTTTTTTAGCAGCACCTGGTAGGATGCGTTTTCTTGGATGATGGTATTGGATCTCTTTCTGACCTCGCTGTCGAAGAGTATGGTCTTTATTTTCTTGTGTCTCAAGAGCTCGAGAACCTTGTTCCAATAAGGTTCATCCGCTGGGATGTGGTCCTTTATGGTCATGGACAACAGAACATAGGGGAATTTTTCAGGCATGAGAATTTCATCCAGCGAGAGATTTGCTGAGTCGATTTTATCCGTTTCTCTCACCAGTTCAGTGAAGTCCTTTGGGAGCCTGTTTTGGTAAAATTTTAAAACAAGACCGGCGGCAGAGGGTGCGATATCGAATAGTCCTTTGATGCTGTGCCGGACCCTGTTTGAAAAATGATGATCAAACCATAACGAGCAGTTTGGGTGATAAGGTAAGTTGGCAATGATGTCGCCATGACGAATATCGATCTTTCCTTTTTGCATGTCATCGGGAGACACCCATTTTACAGGCAACGAAACATTCTCGGCCTCAAGAATCAATACGGCACAGACGATGCCGTCAAAATCAGGCCGCGTAACAATGCGCATATGTTAAGTCTCCTTTTTGTCAAGGCTGCCGATGGATGATTCATCGTGATCCAGGGTTGGGATGCACTCCAATCATATGTTGTTATATGGCAAAGTCAATAGAATAGATGGGCTCAGATTTGGGTAGCCGCCATCAACAACAACAGCAGAGACGAATTCGAATTGGGCAATGAAGCCCGCCTTGTGGTGTAGCTGTGCCGGGATCTGGAACGCATCAAGCAACCAAAATTCCACAGCACTTCGGCAAGTCATGGCGCATGTGTTCGCCAGTGCATTTCAGCCATGGCTTTCGAAGGCTTGGATATCTACTTGACATCTAGAATGCTTTGGCATATTTAAGTTATTTATAAATACTTATTTCAGTAAGTTATCTATTGGGAATGTCCAACCAGAAAGGAACGGGCAGGATGAATCGATCTATTAAAGTACTGGTGAGCATACTGATTATCGGTATGCTTTCATTCATGGGATTCACGCAAATCAGAAAATGGCATCGGGCCGGGCTAGACAGGGTTTTGTCCGAGGAAAAGGTAGTTTGCGATGAAAGGGTCGCTGTCTTGAAGGCCGATCTCGAGTCCATCAAGAATGAGTTGTCGCAGATCAAGGATACCGGGGCAGATGAACAGCGCTTGTCGGAAATATTTGGGACAAAATCTGACTACTATTCCTTTGGAGACGATACCGGCTGTAATGATCTAGCACTTCAAGTGCGGACATTTCTCAAGTATATGGAGCAGCAGGAATACATGGGTCCCTACAAGGGCAATGGCGGCAGTCAAAAATTGATTGCAGAGGTCACGAAACGACTTACCCAGTCGACCCCCATGCTTTCGGGTGAGATGGAAGATCTCATCCGTCTTATCATGAATGTCACGCATCTTTACCGGCACCTGGGAAAAGAGCGGGTGAATATCCTCAAGAATCTCCTCAAAGACGAGTCGGATATAATTGAAACGGTTTTGGCTATTTTTTATGCCTACATGACGTCGGGGGATCGATGCCCCGACAAGATCATCCAACTCCCTTCTCTGGATATCCGTTATCGATACGCGGGTTATTTTCTGAATACCTTGGCGGGCAGAAGCTACCTTTTAAGAAGAGATTCAAAAATAAGGGTTCTGGTAAGTTATTACGCTGTTCTGAGCATCGACATGGCAAACGACGAGATGCTAAATTCTTATGGCATCGATATTCGCCCGTTTATCGATCATTCCTTCTATGAGATCGGTAATCAAAAGGGGCTCATTTATCGAAGACCATATCTGGAAAGACTGACCGCTCTTCGGTTAAAATACGCGATGTAGAACCATTCGTTTTACGAATTGACCTGGGAGGGCAGATGATCGATTTGCGAAGTGATACAGTTACACAACCGACGCCGGCAATGCGCAGTGCCATGGCCGATGCTGTGGTAGGAGATGACGTCTACGGGGAGGATCCAACCGTTAACCGCCTGGAAGCCCTGGCTGCGGAAATGCTCGGCAAAGAGGCTGCCATTCTGGCGACGTCTGGAACCCAGAGCAACTTAATGGCCATTCTCAGCCACTGCGAAAGGGGCGATGAGTATATCGTGGGACAGCAGGCACACTCATATAAATACGAAGGGGGTGGGGCCGCCGTCTTGGGCAGTGTTCAACCACAGCCGATCGAGTTTGAAAAAGATGGTACTCTCGATCTCGAAAGGGTGGCCGGGGCTGTCAAGGAGGACGATATCCATTTCGCCAGAACCAAACTGCTGTGTCTTGAAAACACCTGCGCCGGCGTGGTTTTGCCATTGGCCTACCTGGAAAAGGCCCGAAACCTGTCTCTGGACCATGGACTGGACTGCCATCTGGATGGCGCACGCTTGTTCAACGCGGCTGTCAAGCTGGGCGTTGCGCCCATTGAAATCTCGCGTCACTTTGATTCCGTTTCCATCTGCCTTTCCAAGGGCTTGGGTGCGCCCGTAGGGTCTGTTCTGTGCGGATCTGCTGAATTTGTGAAAAAAGCCAGGCGATGGCGCAAAGTGTTGGGTGGCGGTATGCGGCAGGCAGGGATTCTTGCCGCGGCTGGAATTTTCGCCTTACAAAGCCATGTGGGAAGGCTTGCGGAGGACCACGCCGGTGCCCGGGTCCTTGCGGAAGGACTTTCCCGGATCGACGAAATCGAGATCGACATGGCGCTGGTTCAGACCAATATGGTTTTTGCGTCCCTGAAAAGCGGCAGTCCCGATGCGCTGGCAGCCTATTTGAAGGATGCGGGTGTGCTGATCGAAATAGGCAACCCCCTCCGGCTGGTGACCCACATGGATGTTGACACCAAGGATATTCAGCGCGCGATATCCCTCTTTGGGTCTTATTACGCAACGTTAGATTCGGCGAACGCGAAATGAATCATCCCCTGGACCCTTTGAACCCTCTAACAAATATATCTGAAATCAGTGAATCAGGAGATGTGAATGCCAACACATATCAAAAAAGATCAGTGGGTTTATGTCGTCATGCAAGAACCGAATTCGAACCCCCAATACCTAGGTCAGCATGAAGAGGATACCGGCATTTCCTTTATTCCCATTTTTTTAGAAAAAGAAGACGCACTGATGTGTATGAACCTCATGGTGAGAGACAAACACATGCCATCCGAAGTCCAGGCGGTCATCTACGAAGAACTGGCCGGCCATGCTGCCGTTGCCGGGTTCAGTCTCTATTTGCTCAATAAGGCCGGTGAGGTGATTGAGAAGATCAACCCTTAGCATATCCGTCCGCAGCCAATCGTTTTAGGGCGCAATCGTCTTGAATTTCTCTTTGGGTGCACCGCAGACCGGACATTTGTCCGGAATTTTTTTGTCGGTTACATAGCCGCAGACCTGGCAGACATGGTAGGCTTTTACCACATCTTTGATGACCTGATAGATGGCCCGTTCATATAACTTGAGGTGGAAACCTTCAGCATCCCTGGCCTGACTGAACGTCAGGGCGGCGGTTTGCTCCCCGTCTTCTTCGGCATCTTTTATCAAATCTGGGTAAGCGTTTTCACTGATGGTTTTTTCACGCTGAAAAGATTTCATTAGGTTTGTGTCCGTATCCTTCACCAGCAAATCCCTTACCAGGTTCAAATGGCGTGTGGCGTGGACCCTTTCCGCTTCCGCAATGGCTCGAAATAGCAACGCAATCTGGGGGATGTCCTCTTCTTCGGCTTTGTCGGCATAGGCCAGTAACCTGAAGTACGCTTTGGCTTCCCCGAGAAAGGCCGCATAAATGTTATCTTTGGTGCGTTGTTTCATCAACATCCTCCTCACGATACTTAAATTGAGCCATATAAGTTAGAATTTTCCGCGGTATGGCTTATGACAAAGCCCGCAGGATTGGTATACGTTTCCAATACCGGCCTGAACCGCTCCCTTATCTTCATTAGCAGCAGCGCTATTCAGTGACTGTGCGGCAGTGCTGAGTTTGGTGGCTAGGGCCTGGATCTCTGCTGCGGGTGCTCCCTTGAAAAAATTTCCCTCTCCGCTGTAGACCTCTTTATGGACTTCCCGGTAAAGGGGCGGTATGACACGGGCCATGACATCCACTGCCAGGGCGTTGGCCTGAATGTCCTTGATATTGCCTTGCTTCAGTTTCAGCGTGGCATCATCCATGTTTGTTTTGATGGCCATCATGAGGGCTTTTCGGGCATGGACAATGTCTTTGGGGGAGCTCATGTCGGCGGGTACAACCCCGTCTCCCCAAATCGATCCGCCTCCCAAGGCCACGAGCAGCGCACTTAAGAATAATATTTTTATCGCTTTCATTTTTGCCTCCTTCTTGTAAAATTTGTGCAAGCGTTTATTATTGAATGTTCAGAACGTTGGGCAAGACCATTTCCACACGATCACCGACCTTGATGCCGTGCAAGCTAAACCAATCCTGGTTGACTTCGAGGGCATATCGAACCGGTTGAAAAGAAGGGTAGGTCGTATGTGTCTGATCGGCTTCCATCTGATGAATGGTGACGATTTTCCCGCTATCATCGATAAACGCAATGGCTAGGGGAATGTGTGTATTTTTCATCCAGAACGTCCGCTTTCTTGGGTTTGAAAATAAAAATAACATACCATTATTTTGCTTTAGGGTAAAACGATTTGACAGACCACAGGATCTTGCTTCTGCAGTAAAGGCCAATTCAACAAAAAGGTCCTGCCCCTTGATGGATACGACTGTCGTGGGTAAGTCATAGGGACAGGCCATGGTAGCCGCAGACGGCAGGATGACGGTAATAAGAAGCACCGCAAGGCAATCTGCCCCCAGCCGGATGCCTTTGGTGCGGTATGCAGTGCTGTTGGTCATATTCCGAATTGAAATCTTTGTTATTACCTTTAGCTCTTCTCCCAACTAGTTGGGAGAAAGGGTTCCAGGGGTCGAGGATTCAAGGATCCAAGTGTTTGTTTTCCAGGGATTTGATCATTGCTATCATTCTCTCGACATCCCCGATTTTCCTCTCTTAATTCCTAAAATCTTTCTTTTTGAACATAACCCAAGTCACCAGATATCATCGTTTGGGTTTCCAGTTCACAGACTGATCCATAAGCAATATAAAGAAACCTCCCATACCCCTCGGGGATATTCGATGGAATAGAAACAGCAGATCTTCTGACTTTTGACGTCAAACCGTACATTTCATCTTTTGGAAAACGGTTCGTTACTTTACATATATACAAACAAAGCCTATACGATTTCTGCCAAACGTTTAACTATTTATAATTTTTGAGCATATCACTCGAATCCTGGACCCCTGGAATCCTGGAATCCTTCTTTTAGATCAACTCTTTTGGAGATGATCCTTACCTTTTTAACCGTTTGACGGATTTGACTGACTACGTGTTTATTGGGTTCATTGGGTTTGTTGGGTTTATTGTGTTGCCCCCGGCAAGGGGTAAACAGCTCTCAGCACGCATCTCTTGCCTCAACTAAAACAACGCAAAGAACACAACGAACCCAAACAAACTCAACGAACGCTATCCCCCCACGCCTTTTGGCTGCGGAGGATCTTTTTTTGTACTGTGGACCAGGTCTTTGTCTTTAGAAAAGAGCTGTCAAAACGCTTCAGCATCTCTTGAAACATTCCCAAGGGCACCGTGAAGGAGAGCTCATCGGTTTTAAAGAACTTTCGTGCAGAGGGGTCCCACCCTCCCAGGACGGCACGGGCCATTCCCTTGGATAGGTAGTGCAGGGGCCACACCACCAGGTTCCCGCAGGCAGCCCCCCACGGGGAGGCCACCACCTCGGGATTGTTGGTGACGAAGGCGGCCAGTTGGTGAAGACCGCAGAGGGACTCCGGCCGCATGAAAAAGGACACCAGCTCAGGCGTTTCGTCCTGTGTGAAGTGATCCAAAGGCTTGAAGACACAGAATGGTTTAGGTGCGGGCCTGGGATCGACGTATTCGAATATGCGTCTGAGCTCGTCTGGTGATTCACAATACTTCTCACCCTCGGTCCAATTGGGAATGCCGCTGGAGACATAATGGATAATGGTTTCGGTCTGGGGTTTGTTGAATCCCAGCCAAAAGGCACCACCGGGACATCCAAATTGTTGGGCCGAAAAATAGGCCGCCGTCTTTTTTTTGCGTGCCCGCCAGATATTTCCCAGCACGCATGAGAACCGACCAAACACCTTCTGCCAGTCGATTTGATTGTTGTGTTCTTTTTCCCGGGTCGGGAGATCATTCGGTTCGGGTGAAAACCCGTCTTCAGGCTTTTTGTCGGTGTAGAAAACACCCATGGGAACCTCATCGAGACCTAAAATGTCGAGAAATTTTGGCAACCGGTCCAAGGTGTGTGCATCCATGATGACCTCCTGTCTCAGGTGTTACGGAATTTTTCCTACAGCTGCATTTTATCACGAAAAGACTAAAATACAATAGGGCACTTTTATCATGGCCATAGGCCATATTTCCTCAGGACATCATATGGCAGGCGATTGTCTGCTTGCCTGGATTCCAGATCATCAGGAAACCCTGGTCCAACGCGCCGCAGGTAACGATGCAGGGGGTCTCGCCCACCATCTGGATGGTATCGCCCGGCAGTATCTTTTCGCTTGCCAGGGTGTGCTTTCGCAGCCGCAGGATCTCCGGGTAATGACTGTGCCCACGTAACAGCATTTTGTGAGGATAGGTTTGGAAAAACAATGCCGCCTCGTCGGGCCCCAGGACGCCGACCATGCACGAAAGCCCCCTTTCTTTGACAAAGGGGAGCGAGTGCGCCATGAGGGCATCCCCGCGTTCCACGGTCATGGGCAGATGTTCGAGATATTCGATGGTCTTGGAAGCCGGGTGTGCGTTTTGACGGCCCTGGTGGTTGACGATCACCTGATGATCATTGTTGCCTTTTATACCGAGAATGTTGTTTTCGCGTAGCAGGCCTACGCAATGATCGGCCGTTTCAGGGTGCGCCGAATCACAGATGTCGCCCAGGTGATAGAGGGCTTCACAGCCGCGTTCCTTAAAAAATATCAGGGCGTCGATGATGGTTTGCGGCCGGCCGTGGCTGTCGGCCATGATGCCGATGTTTGCGTTTATCGCCGTTGTCATAATATCGTTCCGAAACCACTACGGGGAATGCGCGTGCTGTTACGGTTCAAACCCGAACGTTCAATTGAGAAAGTATTCATGTATCATAAACCGCTCTTTACGGCATCCTTAAATTTGATCGAACCGAAACTGCGCAGGCATTTTCCGTTCGTGAAGATGTCAGGTGCGTAAGCGCGTGGAGATTCACGTTAGAAACAGCTTGACAAAAAAATAAGTGACGTTTACTTATTAGCTTAAAATATTGATTTACTATCAATTAATTCATATCGATCGCTCCACTGGTAAATATTACTAACCCATGCTTCCGCGATCACGGTCGTAAGCGGTTTCAACGAGGATCCGTGGCAGGAATTGCTTGAGACCGTCTCAATACAAGGATAAAGGAGCACCATCATGGGGAAAGCCATCAAAACAGTTGAACAACTCTACTTCAACAAAGACCATGACATGGTCAGGCATGCTGTGCGTGATTTTGTCAATAAAGAGATCAACCCCCATGTTGACGAATGGGAGGAAGCCGGTATTGCGCCGCTGAAGAAACTTTTCAAGAAAATGGGAAAGCTCGGTTTTCTCGGAATTCGATACGATCCCAAATATGGTGGGCAGGGCCTCGATTACTGGTATGAGACGGTATTTCTCGAGGAGCTCGGGCATATCAAAGCATTGGGTCTGGCAGTGGCCATTACGGTTCAGACGAACATGGCAACACCTGCCATCGATGAATTCGGGAGTGAATTTCTCAAGCAGACCTATTTGAAGGCTGCCATCGAGGGGCAGAAGGTGGGCGCCATCGCGGTGACGGAACCGGGTGCGGGGTCGGATGTGGCGGCACTTGCCACCACGGCCGAAAGAAAAGGCGACCATTATGTGATCAAGGGCTCAAAAATGTATATTACCAATGGGACCCAGGCCGATTTCTATACGCTCCTGGCCCGAACGAGCGAGGACCAAGGCTACCACGCCTTCAGTCTTTTTGTCGTTCCGGCGGATTTGGCGGGCGTGGCGGTGAGCCGCAAGCTGGAGAAGCTGGGTGTCTGGATCAGCGACACAGCCGAATTGTATTTTGATCAAGTCAAGGTGCCCGCCGACCACCTGATCGGTCGAGAAGGCGAGGGTTTTATCTACCAGATGCGGCAGTTTCAGCACGAAAGATTTTCATTGTTGCCGTTCGCCTGTACGGCAGCCAGAGACATCATCGATCTCACGGTTGCCTACATCCGGGATCGGGTTGTTTTCGGGAAACCCTTGATCAAAAGGCAGGTACTCCAGCACCATCTGGCGGACTGGGCAACTGAAATTGAAAGCCTCAAGCAGTTTATCTATCACATGGTCCGAATGAAGCAGGCCGGCCTGGATGCTACCCGGGAAATATCTATGGGAAAACTTATCGCGGGTCGACTTCTCAACAAGGTGGCCGACGGATGCCTTCAGATGCACGGCGGCATGGGGTACATGAAAGAATCGATCATTTCCCGATACTACAGAGATGCCCGCGGACTTTCCATCGGTGGCGGTGCAGATGAGGTTATGCGGGGTGTGATCGCCAAGATCGAGAATTTTGCCTAATGGATATGTCAGAAAAATTGAACGCTCTGGGGTCCGGTCTGAAATCAAAACCGTTTCCACCGGGCAGAGTCAAAATAGCGGATGCCTTGAGGCATCTTCTCGAACAAAAGGCGTTCAATGCCATTACAACCGCCGAAATATCAAGACAGGCCGGTGTCACGGAAGCCTTGATATATAAGTACTTCAAAGACAAGCGGGACCTTCTGCACCAGGTCTTGAGCGAATATCTGGAACAGTACTGTGTTTTGGTTCAAGGCGATCTGAAGGGCATCAAGGGGGCCCTGAACAAACTGAGAAAGCTCATCTGGTCTCACATCAATGTATATGCCACGAATCGCGTTTTTGCCAAGATACTACTCATCGAGGCTAGGGGTCACAACGATTATTACCACAGTGATACCTACGAACTGGTCAAGGTTTACAGCGATGTGATCCTGGAAGTATTGCAAGAGGGTGTGTTGGGTGGTGAGATACGGGACGACATACCAGCCAAGCTTATCCGACAGATTATCCTGGGCAGCATCGAACAGGTGTGTCTGACCGGAATAACCTTCGATCGGATCATAGATCCGGATGCCCTCACCGAAGATATTTGCGGGATTGTCTTCAATGGCATAATTCCTAAAGTTGATAGCCATCAACTTTAGGTTATAGGCTGTTAGACCTGTAAGCTGATTGCACAAACAGCCTGATAGTCTACAGTCTAAACAACCTGTTTGTTATATTTGTGCATGATGCATCACGGCTTGCGAGATGTTTTGTGGGAAAGAGGGGGAGACACAAGAATGGGTGAATGGATAGACGGATACATGCAGCGACTTTCCCGGGTTCGAGAACAGAACCGAATCGGTGGCGGCCAGGACCGCGTTGACCTCGTCCATCAACTGGGCAAGCTGACCGCACGGGAGCGGATCGCGCATATTCTTGATGAAGGAAGCTTTGAGGAAATCGGTTCCATGGTTACCGATACCCGGCCGCCGTTGGATGGCAAAAAAAGACCCGATCCCTCAGAGGGTGTGGTGATGGGTTTTGGAGAGATCGATGCCCGTCCTGTGGCTTTGTATGTGATGGATTTTACGGTGATGTCGGGTTCTCTGGGAGACCAGGCTGCCTGGAAACTCGCCGACATCACCGCCATGGCCGGACAAAGAGGCCTGCCCCTGATAGGCGTCATGGATTCCATGGGGGAGCGCCTGAGCTTCAAAGGTGGCGATGCCGGGATGAACGGATTGGGACGGTTTTTAAGAAATTACTGTCTTTACTCGGGCATTATACCGAGGATCACCCTGCTGCTGGGGCCCTGCAGCGGGGTATTGTCTGTGGTACCTGCGTTATCGGATTTTCTCATTATCAATCAGTCCACCGGGTTCATGTGGCTTGGGGGTGATATTTTGACGGACGACGCCGGGGATGCAACGTTTCACATGCAAAAATCCGGACAGTGTGACATTGTTGCCGAGAGTGATGTGGATGCCATCGAGAAAATGAAGACCCTGCTGACGTATCTGCCGCAAAACTGTTGGGAAAGGGCCTCTTTTCTTGAAACGGGCGACGACCCGCTCAGGAGGGAAGAGGCGCTGCTGGACGTTATGCCCGACAACCCCAAGTTTACCTACGATATGCATGAGGTTATCGACAAGATCGTCGACAACGGCGAATTTTTTGAAATAAAAGAAGATTTTGCATCCCATCTCGTGGTGGGATTCTGTCGCTTTGGTGGCCGGGTGGCAGGCGTGGTGGCTAACAATCCGGATGAATTGAGCGGAATTCTCGAACCGGATTCGTCCGATAAGTATGACCGATTTATGCGCTTTCTGGATGCGTTCAACCTCCCCCTGGTGACCCTGGTGGATACCACAGCGTTTCCACCGGGAGACAGGTGGGAAAGGCTCGGGATCATCCGGCATGGTGCCAAACTCCTCCATTCTTATGCCCACCTGACATGTCCCAAGGTGACCATGGTGCTAAGGCGATCTTATGGCGGGGCAAACATCGTTTTGGGATGTTCGAAAATGTTTCCCGACTATGTCTATGCATGGCCTACGGTCGAGTTTGCACCCACAGGCCCGGAAACGGTCGTTCACGCGATATTCCACAAAGAGCTCGCCAAGGCGGAGGAGGCGGGCAACTACGATGAGGTCTATAGCTTCCTGCTCAGCATCCTCAAGGAAGAGTTTTCTGTCATGAATCTGGCCAAGCAATGGACGACCTATTACACGGCTCATGAGGTGATCGATCCCCGGGATACCCGTCCCCGGATTGTCAAAGCGATTGCGTCACTACAGAACAAAAAGGAAGAATTGCCGGAGAAGAAGCGGGCCATTAAGCCGGCGTAACGACTCGTTTTAGGTATTCGATTTTACGTTTTAGAATTGCCACAAGCTATTAGCCAAGAGCTAACAGCCGACAACCGGCAGGTTGTTTTAGGGGAATATCATGGGTGAAAAAATGGAAGCAGCCCTCAAACGGCTGCAGGAAATCAGGGTCAAGAATTTGCAGGGGGGCGGTCAGAAACACATCGACAGGCAGCATGGTAGGGGAAAATTGACCGCCAGGGAACGCATCGACTTCCTTCTGGATTCGGGAACATTCAGTGAACTGGGGTCGGTTGTCAATACCACGGGTGCCAGGATCGACGGCCGGGAAACGGATGCACCCTGTGATGGCGCCGTCATCGGCACAGGCAAGGTCGATGGAAGGTTGATTGCAGTTTATGCCAGCGATTTTACCGTTCTGGGCGGTTCTCTGGGATGTCAGCATGCCACGAAATTTATCAAGCTGATCGATCAGGCGGCGGCATGGCAGATTCCCATGGTATGGCTGCTCGATTCTTCTGGCGGAAGGCTTGGCTACAGGGATGTCCCCATGGCCGGTATCGACTGGTGGTTTGCTCTTGAATCCCGATATTCCGGACTGATACCACAGATCAATGTTCTTATGGGCCCCTGTATCGCCGGTCAGGCATACTGTCCGGTGTTGTGTGATTTCTTGTTGATGAGCAGGGAAACCGCACATCTGTGGCTTGGAGGACCGAGGATGACTCAGGCTGCCACATCGGAAACGATCAGCGACAATGTGGGAGGCGCCGATTACCACATGCAGTACAGTGGCACTTGTGATGTGGTGGGGGCCGATGATAAAGAGACCATCGCCAAGGCACGGGATCTCTTGAGTTATCTGCCATCTAACTTCAGACAGAAACCCCCTGTGATGGCGCCCCGGGACGATGTTGACCGGGAGGTTCGTGCCTTGGTCGAGATTGTCCCGGAAGAATATGACATTTCCTATGATATGCACGCGGTCATTCAAGAGATCGTCGATGAGGGCAGGTACTACGAGATTAAGGCGGATTATGCCAGACAGATCATTGCCTGCTTCTGCCGGTTCAACGGCGAGGTTGCCGGTATCGTTGCCAGCAACCCGGCCCAGCCTGGGACGCTTCTGGATGTGGATGCCTGCGACAAGTATTACCGGTTTTTGCAGACCCTGGATGCCTATGACATTCCCCTGGTGACCTTGACGGATACGCCCCCCAAGGTTCCGGGCGAAGACCAGGAAGGCAAGGGTCTATTGAGACATTTTGGCAAAATTCTGGACGCCTATGCGACAGCCACCATACCCAAGATCAGTGTTATTATTCGGGAGGCCTATGGCGACGCCGGCGGCATGGTCATGGGCATGGTCAAGGGTATCGGCGTCGATTTGACCTATGCCTGGCCCATTGCCAGAATGGCGGTGGAGGCCAGCCGTCTGGATTACCGTGAGGTCTATGGGAAAGGTGTCGAAGAGGATGCCTACGAAGGCTATCTGAATCGATCGCGTGAGAAAATCGATGTTTTCGAAGCCGCCAGAAGTTGGTCCGCCCAGATGGTGGATGAGATTATCGAGCCCAAAGATACCCGGAAAAAAATCATCGAGGCCCTGGCGATTACAAAAAACAAGCATGAAAAACACCCCCGGCGGGCCAAACGGCATTCACGGACGGGGCCGACCTAAAGAAAGGATTCGAGGGGAATCGTGCTCAATTAAAACTTAACATCCAACCCCATAAAGGAAAAAATTTTATGTCCGACACAAAAAAACTGATGCAGGTCAAAGCACCCATGTCGGGTGTCTTTTACAACAGGCCGTCGCCGGAGGAACCTTCCTATGTGAAGGTGGGCGATGTGGTAAAAAAGAAGCAGGTCATCGGTCTCCTGGAAACCATGAAGGTATTTCAGAAGGTCAAGTCTCCTGTCAACGGGACCATTTTGCAGATCGTTGCCGAAAATGAAGCGCCCCTCAAGGACGAAGCCTTGATGTTCATTATCGAGGTGGCCTGATGTTTTCAAAGGTCCTGGTGGCCAACCGGGGCGAAATAGCCCTGCGAATCATTCGGGCATGTCATGACCTCGATATCAAGGCGGTTGCGGTATATTCAGAAGCGGATGCGGACTCCCTGCACGTTGCCCTGGCGGACGAGGCCGTGTGTATCGGCCCGCCCATGAGCGCCAAGAGCTATTTGAATATCGACAAGATGATCGAGACCGCCAAAGATACCGGTGCTTCGGCCATTCATCCGGGATACGGCTACCTGTCTGAAAAGGCTGCTTTTGCCGAGGCCTGCCAAGAGGCCGGGGTGACCTTTATCGGACCGACACCCCAGAACCTGCGCTTGGCCGGTGACAAGATTGCCGCAAAAAAGATCATGATCAAGGCGGGTGTGCCAGTTATTCCGAGCAGCGAGAGCGGTGTGGACAGCCTGGAAGAAGCCAAGGTCGTGAGTCAGGATATCGGTTACCCGGTCATGGTCAAAGCGTCCGGCGGCGGCGGCGGTCGGGGTATCCGAATCTGTGCAGACGGTGCCGCCCTGGAAGAGGAATTTTCGGTCGCCAAGATGGAGGCGCGGGCAGCTTTTGGAAACGACGAGGTTTATATCGAAAAGGTCATCCAGAAGCCGCGCCACATCGAGTTTCAGATCCTGGCGGATCGGTCCGGTCATACCATTCACCTGGGCGAACGCGAGTGTACCATCCAGAGGCGTTACCAGAAACTCGTTGAAGAGTCACCGTCCCCCTTTGTGGATCAGGCGTTGAGAGATGCCATGGGAAAGGCCGCGGTTGAAGCGGCCCGGGCGGTTGGTTATGTCAATGCAGGCACCATCGAGTTTCTTGTTGACGGCGACGGTCATTTCTATTTCATGGAGGTGAACGCACGCATACAGGTGGAGCATCCTGTTACGGAATTGACCACCGGTATCGACCTTGTCCGAGAACAGATTCTCCTGGCAAGTGGTCAGGGTTTGTCATACAGCGAGAAAGACATTCAGAGACGCGGGTGGGCCGTGGAATGCCGGATCAACGCCGAGGATCCCCAAAAACACTTTTGCCCGTCTCCGGGCAAGGTGGAGCAATTCAGGGCACCCGGCGGCTTCGGGGTCAGGATCGACACCCACTTGTACAAGGGCTATACGCTTCCCATTTATTATGACTCACTGATCGCCAAACTGGTCTCCTTCGACCTGACAAGAAACGGTGCCATTCATATCATGAAACGGGCACTAAAAGAGCTAGACATCGGGCCCATCAAAACCACCATACCCTTGCATTTGATCATCATGGAGGATCCTGATTTTATCCGCGGCGATATCGATACGGGATTTATCGAACGGTTTCTGCCTGAAGAGGAAGATTAGACGGTTTATTGGGTTAATTATGGCCATCTTTTCATCCTTGTCATCGGTTGCCTGTATCAACAACCCAATGAACCCAATGAACCCAACAAACCCAACAAACCCAATGAACCCAATAAACCCAATGAACAGACTAACCAAGCGAGGCATCCCATGAAGTATGCAACCTTATTGTTCGAAACGCCGGAGCCAGGGCTGGGGGTGATCACCCTGAACCGGCCTGATCGTCTGAATGCCATGAATTTTCAGATGCTGGATGATTTGTATGCCCTCTATGGGGCACTGGAGAAAGATGATCAGGTGCGGGTGCTGATCCTGACCGGCAGTGGCCGTGGATTCTGTTCCGGAGCGGACCTAAAAGACAAGCAGCTCATAAGTGAAGAAAATCTGAAAAAGTTTTCCTCGGCTGCCCTGCACCTGGAACAGATCCAGAAACGATATTCAGGGGTGATTACCGGTATGCGTCGTCTGCCACAACCGGTTATCGCGGCCGTAAAAGGGCCGGCGGCCGGTGGTGGTATGTGTCTGGCTCTGGCATCGGATATCATTATCGCAGATCCAACCGCTGCCTTTATCCCTTCCTTTATCAACATTGGTCTCTCCGGGGGAGAGCTGGGAACGACGTATTTTCTGCCAAAAATGGTGGGTAGTGCTAAGGCTTCGGAAATATTGATGACGGGTCGAACGGTGGGTGGTGAAGAAGCCCATCGAATCGGACTGGCCAGTTGTCTGGTCGGGGAGGGGGAGCTCATGGACAAGGCCCTGGCGACCGCGCGCACCCTGCTGGGGAAAACACCCTTCGGTCTCAGGATGACCAAAGAGGCCATCCGCCACAATCTGAATGCCCCTTCTTTAGAAGTCGCGGTAGCGTTCGAGAATCGCAATCAAAGCATCGGCTGCACCACGCCGGAGTTTTTCGAGGCGGTGATGGCGTTTGGGAAATAAGGGTTCAAGGATCAAAGGGGTAAAGGATTGAAGAACCCCGCGGCATGCGAAGCACTGCCGAACGGCAGAACCCACGGGGAATGCGCTCGCTGTTGCGGTTCAAAACACAAGGACACTTAATTAAAAGGACACTTAACAGGAGACCCCAGATGTTCAAAACAAGAATCACGGAATTGCTCGGCATCAAATATCCCATTCTGTGCGGCGGCATGCAGTGGCTTAGTCGTGCAGCCTTTGTGGCTGAAATCTGCAATGCCGGCGGTATCGCCTTCCTTACCGCGGAATCGTTGGAGACACCCGAGGATCTGCGCCAGGAAATCAGGCTAACAAGAACGCTCACGGACAAACCTTTTGGTGTCAACCTCTCCATGGTGCCGGAATTCGGAATTCTCGAACGCACCCTGCAGTTTTGCGACGTGCTTTGCCAAGAAGGTGTTCGGGTTGTAGAGACTGCGGGAACGAGTCCTGCCCCCCTGCTGCCCAGGTTGAAGGAAGCCAATGTCAAGGTCATTCACAAATTGACATCGGTCCGACATGCCCTCAGTGCACAGAAACACGGGGTTGATGCCGTCACCCTTGTGGGGTATGGTTCGGGTGGACATATCGGCATGGAGGGCGTCGCCAATTTTGTCATGATTCCAAAGGCTGTGTCGGTGCTCGACATCCCGGTGATTGCCGGTGGCGGCATCTGCAATGGTAAGGGGTTTTTAGGTGCTATGGCCATGGGAGCGGAGGCCGTGCTCATGGGAACGGCCTTTTTTGCCACCCAAGAGTGTCCCGCTCATGCTGCCATCAAGGAGCGGCTGGTCCAGACCCAGGAGACCGAGACCTGCCTGCTGCTGAATTCTTTGAGTAATCCGGTTCGATGTGTTAAAAACAAACTGGCGGATGAATGCCTGGCCCTGGAGGCACAGAACGCCTCCTTCGAAGAGATCATCCAAACCGTGGCCGGCGGCAAGGGCAAGCTGGCGTATGACTCCGGGGATCCGGAGATCAGCCCCATATCCTGCGGCCAAGTGGTGGGTGCCATCGACAAGATCAAAAGCGTCAGGGAAGTCATCCAGGGAATCATCACTGAGGCAGATGAACTGCTGTCTCGTTTAAACCAAATGAAAGAGGCGTTCTAATGGAAAATGTGTACGAACGGTTGAGAGAACGGCTGGATGACATGGCTGTGGGGTTTCCAGCCACGGAGAGCGGTGTGGAGATACGGATTCTGAAAAAAATATTCGATGAATCCCAGGCGGAATTGTTTATCAGTCTCAGACCGATTCCCGAGTCACCCAAGGATATCGCTGTGAGGTTGGGTCTCGAGGGGGCGGTGTTGGCAGAACGGCTCGAGGAAATGGCCAAAAAGGGACTGCTCTTCCGGGTCCGCAAGGCTGAAAATGTCCGCTATGCAGCCGTGCCTTACGTAGTGGGCATATTTGAATTTCAACTCAACCACATGGATGCGGAATTTGCCAGGGACCATGAAGAATATTTCGAAACCGCATTTGGCAAATCCATTCAGGGCTCTCAGACCCCGGTGCTGCGAACCGTTCCCATCGATCGGGAACTCGTGGCTGAATATCCCGTGGCACCCTTTGAAGATGTCATGGAAATTATCGACAACCAGAAAACCATCGCCGTCTCACCCTGCGTGTGCAGAACCACAAAGGATCTGACCGGGGAACGATGTGACAAACCATTGGGGAATTGCTTCTCATTCGGATCCCATGCGGTCTACTATGTTGAAAACGGCATGGGGCGATACATCAGCAAGGAGGAGGCCAAGGAGATTGTCATCGCCAACGAAAAGGCCGGCCTGGTGATGCAGCCCTTCAATTCGCAGAAAGTCGGCGGCATGTGCAGTTGCTGCGGATGTTGCTGCGGCGTTTTGCGATCCATCAAAACCCAGCCTGTTCCGGCCGACGCGGTCAAGAGCAACTATTTTGCAGTGCTGGACGCGGATGAATGCACGGGGTGTGAGACCTGTATGGATCGCTGCCAAATGGATGCCATCACCATGGTGGATGAGGTCGCTCAGATAAGCCTGGGACGCTGCATCGGGTGTGGGCTGTGTGTGACCACCTGCCCCGCGGATGCCCTCTCACTGGTCAAAAAGGCGCAGGATCAGCTGTACGACCCCCCGCGATCCGGTGGGGAAACCTATATCAGAATCGCCTCGGAACGGGGGAAGCTGGAAAAGTTGATGCAATAATCGGAAAAGGGCCTGCAATAAATGGCAGACTCTTTTCCGATGGAGAGCGGTGCTGCCGCTCTATGTTGTTGTCAGATTTCAAACATGCTTGGGTTATTCTGGCAACAACCCATAACAAACTCCGAGAAGTGTTCAAATTCTCACGACCAGGAATACCAAGGCCCGTTGTGGTCGGTATTTTACATACGGCAATCCAATTCCAACCTTGTCATGCCGGACCCCGGATCGTCTTTGGGGCAGAAAATGATCTCAATTAAAATTCGAAGAAATTTAATTCGCACACAGGGAGGTGGGCATGGAAGAGAAACTGTGGCACACGTCTTATGCGGCTGGTGTTAAAAAAACCATCGACTATGAAAAAGTAACCATTTCGAAGGCCCTCACGCGATCCGCCAGGAACTTTCCCCGTAAAACGGCGCTCAACTACATGGGGAAACGTATCTCCTACCAGGAACTCGAAGATCAGGTAAACCGTTTTTCCAAAGCCCTCATGGATTTGGGGATAACACCGGGTGACAAGGTGGGCGTGTGCCTTCCCAACATTCCCCAGGTCATCATCGCTGACCTGGCCATCTTCCGTGTCGGTGCCGTTGTCGTACAGAACAACCCGCTTTATACCGAAAGGGAACTGGCCTACCAGCTCGATGATTCGGACGCCAAGCTGATCATTACCTTGACGCTCCTGGTGCCGAGAATGGAAGCAATAAAACCAAAAACCAAATTACAGAAGATTATCGCTTGTCATATCCATTCGTATCTGCCCTTTCCCAAAAAGCAACTGTTTCCATTTGTTAAAAAGGACATGTTCCGAAAGATCGTGCCCACGGAAGACGTGCTGGTTTTTTCGGATATCATATCCAGGCATTCCCCCGAGCCGATCGAGGATAAAAGCGACTGGGATGCGGTGGGCGCCATTTTGTACACAGGCGGGACCACCGGTGTCAGCAAGGGTGTTATGCAGAGTCATTCCCACCTGAGCGCCAACGCCCAGCAAGCGGTGGCATGGTTTCCCAGTCTCAAGCCTGGCGAAGAGCGGCTGGTGGGTAATTTCCCGGTGTTTCACACGGCCGGATTCGCCGCCATCCAGAATCTTATTATCTGGCAGGCCTGGGAAGACATCATGGTGCCCAGGCCCGAGCCCAAAATCAATATCGATATCATCAAAAAATACAGGCCCACATTTCTGCCGGGCGTGCCGACCATTTTTGTGGGGCTCCTGGCGGACCCTGCCTTTCGCAATCTCGATCTGTCCTCCATCAAAGGTTTTTTTTCAGGGGCCGCGCCCCTGGCGGCCGCGACCATCAAGGATCTCAACGACCTCACCGGGGCCATGATGTGCGAGGTATACGGCTCCACCGAAGCCGGCCCCTTTGTCACGATAACCCCCTGGGGCGGCAAGGTAAAACCCGGAACGGTGGGTGTCCCGGTGGCCGACACCGATGTCAAGATCGTGGATCTCGAAACCGGCGAGACCGAGCTGCCCCAGGGCGAGCACGGGGAGATTCTCGTCAAGGGTCCCCAGATCATGATGGGCTATTACAAAAAGCCCGAGGAAACAGCCAAGGTTCTCAAGGATGGCTGGTTTTACACCGGGGATATTGGCTGCTTCGACGAGGACGGCTATCTCAGGATAACGGACAGAAAAAAGGACATGATCATCGCCGGCGGGTATAACATCTATCCGGTGGAGGTGGACGGGGTCTTGTTTGATCACCCCAAGATTCTGGAAGCCTGTACCGTGGGTGTGGAAGATGCGTACCGGGGGGAAACTGTCAAGGCTTTCGTGGTGGTCAAGGATGGCGAGACCCTGACACAAGAGGCGGTCATTGAATTCTGCCGCAA
Organism: uncultured delta proteobacterium; assembly: GCA_963701385.1. Classification (GTDB taxonomy): domain Bacteria; phylum Desulfobacterota; class Desulfobacteria; order Desulfobacterales; family B30-G6; genus B30-G6. The sequence continues at coordinate 131,378 of CAVOZW010000007.1, read as the reverse complement.
GAACCTTGCCGCCTATAAGGTTCCCAAGTTTGTGGAATTTATCGACGAGCTTCCCAAGACAGCGGTGGGAAAGGTGTTGCGTCGGAAGTTGAAGGAACGCCAGAATTAGGGGACGCTCTAAACTTTTAACCTTATAAGCGTTTGCCAAACAATAGACCTTGCTGAAGCGAACCCGTAATGTTTAAAAGTTTAGAGCGTCCCGCTTTGAGTTCTCAGTTCACCCCTGAACAGGGAAAAAAACATCCCGATGATGCAAAGACAGACAAAGATAGAGAAGGACAGGTTTACACATCTGATAAACTGAGAATAGTTTTCAGGTACTATTTCTACGTGACCGATGACGATGGCAAACATCACCATCACAATGGCCATACTAACCATCTGGCCGATCAACCGCATGGTGGCGACGGTGCCGGAGGCGATTCCCAGATAACGCTTTTCCACACAGCTCATGATGGCGTTCATGTTGGGCGAAGAAAACATGGCAAACCCGAATCCCAAAAGGAGCAGTGTCGAGGTGATATAGATCAAGCTGGTGTCCTTTCCGATCCACGCAAGCAGAAATAATCCCAAGGCCGTCAATCCCATACCAAAAGAGGCGATCTTTCTGGGTTCGATCCGATCCGACCACTTGCCTGCCAGGGGGGAGAAGGTGGCCATCATGATCGGCTGGGCAACGATAATCATACCGGCCGTCTGGGGGGATAGGCCCTTGATATATTGCAGGTAGAGACTTATGAGAAACGTTAAGGCAAAGGTGGCGGCATAGTGGATCATGGCCGCCAGGCTAGAAAACGTGAACAGCTTGTTGCGGGTAAAAAGCCGGACGTCTACCACTGGATAGGGTGCCCGCAGCTCCTGCCAGACAAAGACAGCCATGCAGAGTACACCGGCAGCCATCAGATACAAGGCCGTCTTGCCGGGCAGCAAGGAGGCACCATACACCCAGGCAAGAATGGCAATTCCATATAGGATGCTGCCGGCAACGTCCAGCGGCTCACCCCTGGCGTCGGCCCATTCTCCTTTAAGGTACTTCAGTGTAACCAGAATGGAAAGAATCCCTATGGGCACAACAATCATAAAGAGGCTTCGCCAGCCGACGTTCTGGGTCAGGATTCCGCCCACAAAAGGTCCCATGGAGAGACCGACATAAACGGCTGACACATAGATTCCAATGGCCTTGCCCCGTTTATTGGGCGCAAAGATGGATGTGATAATGGCCATGCCGGTGGTGAGGAACATGGCGGATCCGATTCCCTGGAAAACACGATAAACGATGAGTGTTTCAATGGAATTGGCAAAAGCTGCCAATAGAGACGCCAGGGTGTATACCGAAAGACCCCAGGTGAAGATTTTTTTACGGCCGTGAATATCGGCAATTCGGCCGGCCGGCACCAGTGTTACGGCAACGGCCAGGAGGAGTGATGTGGCGATCCAGCCGAGTTGGACGGCATCGGCATTAAATTCCCTCTGAATCGACGGCAGCGCCACGTTAACCGATGAGATCACAAACGGTCCCATAAAAGATGTAATGGATGCCACGAGCAGGGCGGATTTCTCCTCAGATGTGTAGTCGCTCACTTTTGCCTCCAAAATAGTTTCGAACATCTGTAGCATACCCAATTGCGATGGACAATCGACAATTCGACAGATGTGGTATATATTAAAGTGCAAGGTTTTAGAGTCAAAAGAGTCCAGGGTTCGAGGCCGACTGACAGTGCTGAGCAAACGGCATCTATCAGCCTAGCGTCTCAATCCCTAAACACAATAAACGCAACAAACCGGACAAACGCCGGAATTCTTTGCCCAATATTTTTAGAAGCACCTAGATTGAAAACGAGTAGGAGGTCATCATGACTACCCCGAATCAACCCAACGACGAAGACTTGAAAAACCTGGTTTGCCCGGATTGTCGGGCGGAATTGACCCGCAGGCGGACGCGCAACCCGGACGCCTGTGAAATGCTGTGCGGCGGCTGCGGTCAGATTTTTGACGTTTGTGATCTCGAAACCGTTGAAAGGCTGAAACAGACATGAAGGATCCCAAACAACTGCCAAGATGGCTCGCTATCGCCGCAATTCTTTTCGTGCTTGTCTATGTCGGGGCTGTTTACTACACCATCCAGTCCCGGGGTCATCGCGACGCGCCATCTACCGTGATCGAATCTGCCCAGGCAAGGAAACTGGAGCGCAATTTGATGCTGCCCGAACTCTTGCTTCCCATGGTGATTTTGCTGACCCTGGCCGGCTGCTATCTCATCATAAGACGCCGCAATCAAAAAAACTATCAGCGTCTGGATGATGAACTGGAAGCGGATGATGATAGCGCCAGCTAGAATGCTTGGAGGCTGGGAGGCCAGGAGATGGCCTTAATTTCGATACACTCAGCGGCTTAAAGCATGTTGCTTACAGCTATCATCACCAAAGGAGGTTGGATGTTTCCCGAATTTAACCTGTCAGAAAAATATGTTACACAGTATCCGGCTGTCGGTTTCGGCCTGACCTTGATCAGTGACTGCAGGGATATCGAAAATCCGCCGACCTTTAAAGCCTACAAAAAAAAGTACTTACGAAAAATGCGCAGACGGGAGACCCTGGCACGGATTGCCCAGCGCATCGACACCTATGCGGATTTTTTTCAGCAATTCGAATACCCGTGCCCTTTGGTCAAGCACCTGAAGCGTACCGTCAACAGTGGATTTCCGCAGTACTCTCTCATGGTAGACGCCCACTTCATGGCGGAGATGTGCGCCGGTATTCTGGTGGCGGTGACCGATTTTGACCGGTTCGACGGCCAGCTGACCCTTGATGTGGCCACGCCAGGGGAGCGTTGTATGGGTATGGGCAATCGTGAATTCGTTTTGAAAGAAAATGAAATCGTGCTGCGGGATGAAAAGGACATTGTGTGCGTCTTGTGTCAGGGAGCAGACGAAAAGACCCGGGTGGTGGAGACGACACGTCATGTTCTCTTTTATGCCTATGCCGTTCCCGGCATCGACGCCGATTACCTCAAAGAGGGCTTGTCCATTGCCGCCGAAACGCTTGCCGAATTCGGTGGGGGGAAGATCGAGGGGCTAGAGATTTACCAGCGATAAGGATATTGCGGTGTTGGGTGTTACGTTTTAGGTTTGGGATGGTCGTCGCGGGTTAACGCAGACAAGGCGTGAGCGCTAAGGTGCTTAGGCTGAAGACTATTGGACTGAAGGCTGCCAACAGCCTACTTGAATGAAACTCAGAAGGAGGACGGAAATGAAGGTTGCGTTTATCGGCATGGGAACCATGGGGGCACCCATGGCCCAGAATGTTTTAAAGGCCGGTCATGAGGTGGTCGTTCACAATCGAACCCGTGAAAAAGAGCTGCCCGTTGCCGATGTCGGGGCTAGGCGAGCTGCTACACCTAAGGAGGCTGCAGCAGGTGCTGAGATAATTATTACCTGTGTCAGCGATACCCCGGATGTCGAAGCCATGATCTTAGGGGATGAAGGTGCCATCCATGGTGCAAGGGCCGGAAGCTTGGTGGTCGACATGTCGACCATCAGTCCGACAGCCACACGCCAGATTGCCGCCAAACTCTTCGACAAAGGGATCCGCATGATCGATGCACCGGTGTCGGGTGGTTCCGAGGGGGCTCAGAACGGGACCCTAGCCATTATGGTGGGTGGAGAAACAGAGGATGTTCAACGCGCCATGCCCGTGCTGGAAGCCATGGGCAAAACCATCACCCATGTGGGGGACATCGGATCCGGACAGATTGCCAAGGCCATCAACCAGGTGATTATTGCCGGAACTTATATGGGTGTGGCAGAAGGGATGGTCCTGGGAATGAAGGCAGGGCTCGACATGAAAAAGGTGATTCAGGCCATCAGCGGGGGAGCCGCAGGCTCATGGGTGCTGTCAAACCGGGCGGATAACATGGTAAACAACGTGTATCCGCTTGGATTTCGTATCAGGCTGCACCACAAAGACCTGCGCATCGCTCTCGAGGCGGCACGTGACCTGAAAATTACGCTTCCTATTGCTGCCCTGGTTGACCAAATAGAAAACGGGCTGGTTGGACGCGGATATGGGGATGAAGACGTCTCTGCCGTGGCTCGCACCCTTCGGGAAATGTCAGGCATCGATCAAAATGCATGAAAACACAGTTATTGGAACGAGGGAAAATGACACGAGAGGCAAAAATAATTTATACCAAAACCGATGAGGCGCCGGCCCTGGCGACCTATTCATTGCTGCCCATTGTCAAAGCATTTTGTGCAGCCGCTGACATCGAAGTTGAACAGAGAGACATATCGCTGGCTGCCCGGATTATCGCTCAATTTGGGCGTTTTCTGGAACCTGAACAGCGTCTGTCGGATGATTTGGCTTACTTGGGAGAACTGGTTAATAAACCGGCGGCCAATATTATCAAATTGCCGAATATCAGTGCCTCTCTGCCACAACTGAGTGCGGCGATTAAAGAATTGCGTGCTAAAGGCTACAACCTGCCTGACTACCCGAATGGACCGAAAACGGAAGCAGACCTGGAGATCAAGACGAAGTACGACAGCATTTTGGGCAGTGCGGTGAACCCCGTCCTTAGACAGGGGAACTCAGATCGTCGGGCACCCGAATCCGTAAAACAGTTTGCAAGAAAAAACCCCCATTCCATGGGTGCCTGGGCACCCGATTCCAAATCTCACGTGGTCTCGATGACGGAGGGCGATTTTTTTGGAAACGAGAAATCCATCACCCTTGAAAAGGATGGAAAACTGCGGATTGAGTTTGTTTTCGAGGGCGGTGACAAAAAAATCCTGAAGGAACCTTTTGCGGTGTTGGCTGGTGAGGTGCTGGATGCCGCTACCTTGTCTGCGTCCAAATTGGAAGCTTTTCTCGCCCAAGAAATTGAAGATGCCAAAGCGCAAGGGGTGCTGTTCTCCCTGCACTTAAAGGCAACCATGATGAAGGTGTCTGATCCCATCATATTCGGCCGGGCTGTCAGGGTGTTCTACAAGGAGTTATTTTTTAAGTACCAGGATTTGTTTGCGGAACTGGGGGTGGAACCCAACAATGGCATCGGCGATGTATATGCAAAAATGGCTGCTTTGCCGGCAGAAAAACAAATAGAGATTGAAGCAGATATCCAGGCGCTGTATCTAAAAAGACCCGGTCTCGCGATGGTGAACGCAGAAAAGGGGATTACCAACTTGCACGTGCCAAGCGACGTCATCATTGACGCCTCCATGCCGGCCGCCATACGCAATTCCGGTCAGATGTGGAATGCAGAGGGACACCTGCAGGACATGAAAGCGGTGATACCCGATCGCAGTTATTCAGGCATCTATCAGGAAACCATCGATTTTTGTAAAACGCATGGCGCCTTCGATCCCGCGAGCATGGGAACCGTGCAAAATGTGGGCTTGATGGCTCAAAAAGCGGAAGAATACGGCTCCCACGACAAAACCTTTGAAATGGAAAGTCGTGGCGTGGTTCACGTTTTGGACGAGGAAGGTCACATCGTATTTGAACACCCTGTCGGCAGCGGTGATATCTGGCGCATGTGCCAGACAAAAGACGCCGCGATTGCAGATTGGGTGAAATTGGGGGTCGCGCGGGCCAGACGCACCAATTATCCGGCGGTGTTCTGGCTGGATGAAAAAAGAGCCCACGACGCCCAGCTCATTCAAAAGGTCAACAGGCTCTTAAAAGCACACGCTGCCGAGAATCTGGACATGCGTATCATGGCGCCTCGAGAAGCCACACGATTTTCCTTGCTGCGCATGAAAGAGGGCCAGAATACTATATCCGTAACCGGTAATGTGTTGCGTGACTATCTGACCGATCTGTTCCCGATTCTTGAATTGGGCACCAGTGCCAAGATGCTGTCGGTTGTACAATTGATGGCTGGCGGTGGATTGTTTGAAACCGGTGCGGGGGGGTCGGCTCCCAAACATGTTCAGCAGTTTGAACAGGAAAATCACCTGCGCTGGGATTCATTGGGGGAGTTTTTGGCTCTGGCCGCATCCCTCGATCATCTCAGCCATGTTTTCAATATCAAAAAAGCTAAAATACTGGCAGAAACCCTGGACAGGGCCACGGCAACCTATTTGCAGAACAACCGCTCACCCTCCCGAAAAGTGGGCCAGCTAGATACCCGGGGCAGTCATTTTTATTCGACCCTGTACTGGGCGAGCGAACTCGCAGAACAATCAGAGGACATGGATCTGAAAGATCTCTTTGGAAAGATATCGACCTATTTGTCTGAAAATGAGCAGGCAATTATGGATGCCTTCAATAGTATTCAGGGTAATGCCATCAACATGGGGGGGCATTATAAACCCACTGATGAAAAAGGATCTGCAGCCATGCGTCCGAGTGCCATTTTTAATAAAGCGCTGGATCTTATCAAATAGGTTGTGAAGATGCTGCGTGCGTAAGCGCGTGGAGATTCACTTTAAAAAATCCATAATCCTTGCATCGCGACCCGGATCGGGGAGCAATACATCATCCTGGCCGGTGATGTTTTTTTTATTCATGGGGGGCTTAGACTGGGGTCTCGAGGTTAATCCGGAAATGTTTGGTTTAGGAAGGAGGTTGGTATGAGCAAGGTAGGTATTGTTGGCGCCTATAATACGAAATTTGGTGCCTTTGTGGAAAAAAACAGGCAAACCGGGGAAGTCAAAGATACGAAATCCTTTTATGATCTCGTCATCGAAGCCGGCAGGGGGGCCATTGAAGATGCCGGCCTCGAGCCAAAAGATATCGACGGTATCTGGCTTGGATCCTGTTCGCCATCCCTGTTTATCAACCAGGAGCATGTCGGGCCCCTGGGTCTGGAGGTTGCGCCGGAAGCACTGCGTTTCATTCCCACCACGCGGACCGAGGGAGCCTGTGCATCGTCTTCTGTGGCCCTCTACAACGCGATCTATGGGGTGGAGTCGGGGCGCTTCAAGCGGGTGCTGGTCATCGGTGTCGAAAAAATGAACCTGTTGAACACCAAGGACATGACCCATGTGCTGGCCTGCTCTTCACACTGGCCGTCAGAGGGTGCCAAGGGGATGACATTTCCGGGACTGTTCGCCGAGTACGCCAAAGGTTACCAGGCCTACTACAAATATTCGGATGATACGCTTCGAGAAATGCTGGCCGCGGTTTCCGCTCTTTGTTACCGCAACGGCATTGAAAACCCATTGGCCCATTTCGGCAAAGGAAGCCCGCCCGACAGGATGGGCCTGACAACGGCCCAGGCGATCTTGGACCTGCCGGCTGAAGGCAAAGGCAGCAACCCCATGATTGCACCGCCGCTGCGACTCCACGACTGCTCACTGGTGACCGATGGAGCGGCAGCCCTGGTGATCGCGCCGCTGGATGAGGCCAGGTCGATCAATGAACGGGTGGTAGCAATTGCCGGTATCGGCATGACAACGGAACGCCTGGCGGAGAATGTTCGACCCAATATGCACGAGTTGAGCGCCGGAAAATTAGCGCAAAAAAAATCGTTTGCCGAGGCCGGTATTGCCATCGCGGACGTTGATTTTGCCGAGGTTCACGACTGTTTTACCATCAACCAGATTCTCAGTGTGGAGGCCTTGGGTCTGTCCGAGGACGGGCGGGGAGGGTGGGACTTCATGGAAGGACGCTTTACACCCGACGATGACTGCCCCATCAACCTATCCGGGGGGCTGAAATCCAAAGGGCATCCCGTGGGGGCCACGGGCGCCTCCATGCATGCGCTGGCCTATAAACAGCTTGTGGGGGAGCCCATCGGCGTCTCACCCAAAAAGGGACAGCCCGAGATAGGGGTAGTATTCAACGTGGGAGGGTCGGCGGTCACCAACTGCCTGACGACCTTGGTGCGAATCTAGCTGAGAAATGGTATGATTGTTCTCCGAGCGCAGTGATATCCCGCCTCAAAAAAGGCGGGAATCACTGCTTGTTTTGATTATTTTAGTACGTTTTCGAGCAATTTTTTGGCCGTTTCACCACCCTTTGATTGAACATAGGACATAACCACAGGAATGAACTTCCCAAGCATGCCCGAATCCAGGCCAAGATCCTTAAACCCACCGGCAAGACTGGCAAGACCGCCTAATTTTCCTGCACCACCACCCAAGGATGACGTTAGACCTCCAAGCGCACCCGATAGACCACCCGCTTCTGGTGCCGATGATATGAGACCTTCAAGGCCTGGAACAGACGTCGCTATTTGGCTAAAATCATCGGATCCCAATGTCTCTTTTACCTTTTTGAATAGGAGTCCGGAGCCTCCTTTGGCTTGTTCCTCGGTAATTCCGAGTTGACTTGTCAACATTTCAAGTAGTTCCATTGAATTTTCTCCCTTTTCATACGGTCATTTCATTTAGGTTGTCTGTAACTCTGAGGTGCAAAACCCACATCGCGTCGCTTTGATTGGAATTTCTGATAAACAGTGCGGGCATGCTTTGGTGGTTGGCGCTTCAGGTGGGGCTTCTTCTTTTCGTTTCAGGGCGTTCAGGTTTTTAATAATCATGAAAACAGCAAAGGCGACAATCAGAAAACTGATGACGGTATTGATAAACATACCATAATTAATGGTCACTGCCCCGGCTTTCTGAGCGTCCACTATCGTGGCAAAGGGTCCGGCAACAGCGCCTTGTTTGATTATCAAAAATAGATTCGAAAAATCGACATTGCCAAGCAACAAACCAATCGGGGGCATGATCACATCGGCAACCAGCGATTTGACGATAGCACCGAAAGCGGCACCGATAATAATGCCGACGGCCATATCGACAACATTTCCTTTCATTGCAAATTCTTTAAACTCTTTAAACATTTGTCTGCTCCTTTTTTTGGGTTACACTGGCTTTTAGGCATCCTTGTGGCTGGACGGTTGGGTCCGCCTTGACCTCAAAACCTGCCCGAACCGTCCTAACTCGAACATTTCACGCCTCAAGGTTGCCCTTACCGCCGTTTTGCTGCTAGATTTTCAATGTGCTGAATCAGCCAGTATTAAAAGTTGACGATAATCGTCACTGCCAATACCGTGTCGGTTTCATCCAGGTCTTCGGGAACCGGAGCATGGTCATAATTGACGATATAGCTGGTTTTGAGCGAAAACTTGTCACTCAAGGCCGTAATCAAGGCTGTTTCGGAGTTGACATTATAGTTGTCACTGTCGTCAAAAGCGTGCAGGTATTCCAAAGATTGTGAAAAGCGTGTTTTTTCGGTGAGCGCATAGGCGTATTCACCGAAAGCACGCCCACGCGTGTAGTCGTCCTCGGTATCGTCGACATAGTCTTCCTTGACGTAGTCCACACCGGCTTCAGCGCTTAGAAAATGCTTGGGACCGATGAGAAACTTGTAACCCACCGCAGGGCCGATATAATAACGGTCATCTATCCCCGCGAATTCGTCACGAAGCCACCCACCGTAGGCGGCCGCATACAGGCGTTCGGTGAGCGAATATTCCAGGCGCAATTCCGTAGCGTAGCGTTCGGCCGTTTTTTCCGTTTTTCCATCGAACTCCGATTCGGCAAAAAGCGCCAAGACCGACCAGTCCAGCTTAATTTTTTCGGTTGCTTGATAGGTCAACAGGTTTTTGGCCGACAGGCTCGTTAAATTCGTGTTCCCGCCGGTCTGAATATAGGACAGCTCCGCTTCGTCTTTCCATGCTTTCCCGTCTTCGGCCAGGGCAAGACCAGCCAATGAGGAAATAAGTGTAAGGGCGATCATAAATGACACTACTTTCATTATCTTTCTCCTTATCTTGGTTGCTAAAAAATATGTTCCGAATGAAAATCGTGCACTGATATGCATCGCAATGTCACTATGGCACTAGCTAAGATGTTGATTTTATTCAGTCTGAAGAATCAGTTATACAATGTGGTAATTCTGAAATTTAAGTAAAGGTTATACCTGCTGATGAAATGTCAAGCAGAAACTTTTTTTGTTTCCGCCAAAAGTCACGGTCTGTTTCGGTGAATAGGTGTTCAATGCAACGGTGTTTCAGGGGGCTATCCGAAATGTGGAAGCGGGCGCTAGGCCCTGCTGGCTGAAGGGAGAACCGCCAGATTATGTTGACCGGATGACGGCTCACGCGGCAGTCTCCCAGCACTGGCTTTTCAGCTGAGTGTGACCTTTTCGATGGCTTGGATCCGTTTTAGTACCGGCGGGTGGGAGTAGTGGAGCAAAACATACAAGGGGTGGGGCAAAAGATTTGACAGGTTGTGGACAGACAGTTTCTTGAGGGCCTCGATCATGGCCGCGGGATTTCGGGTGGTTTTGGCTGAAAATCTGTCGGCCTGATATTCGTTGGACCGGGAACGGGCCTGCATCAAAATACCGGCAAAAAAATCTAGAGGGGCAAAAAGCATCCCAAAAAAGATAAGTCCGGCATGCACAGAAACGTGGCTCATATGAAACGCTTCAAACAGACCCGGGTAAGATATCACCAAAGAAAGCAGATAGAACATGATACCGGTTTGAAGAATCCCCAGCAATACGCCCTGGAGGATATGTTTCTTTTTGTAGTGCCCCATTTCGTGGGCCAGCACCGCCACCAGCTCCGGGACAGTGTGCTGCTGGATAAGGGTGTCGAAGAGCACGATGCGCTTGTTCTTGCCGAACCCCGTAAAAAAGGCATTTGATTTGCGAGAGCGCTTGGAGCCGTCCATGACGTAAACGCGCTTTAAGGGAAATTGAATGGACCCGGCGTAGGACAGGATGGCCGATTTGAGATCCCCTTCCTCCAGCGGCTTGAATTTGTTGAATAAAGGCATGATCCAGGTGGGAGCGACGTATTGAACCACCAGCATGTAGAGGACGACGACTGCCCAGCAGTATAGCCATGCGTGGTTAGCGGTGTATTCAAAGAATGCCAGGATGCCTGCCAGGAGGGGGGCACCCAGCAGGATGGCAAGCATCAATCCCTTGAGCAGATCGAGACCATAGGTAAGCCAGGTGGTCTTGTTGAACCCGAAACGCTCCTCGATGACAAAGGTTGAATAAATGGAAAAGGGCTGCGACAATAGCGCGTAGAGAAACATCAACGTTCCTATGTACATCAAACCGGACAGTACCGGGCCGTGACCAAAAGACCGAACCCAGTTGTCGATGGCAGGAAATCCGCCTTGGAACCAGAAAATAAGTATGACAACCAGATTGACCACGGCAGTGACCCATCCAAATCGGGTGTTGACACGCAGGTAGTCCTGTGATTTTCGATACTGGTCGGCATCGTACACGCCCTGGAACGGCTTGGGCAGCTTTGCCTGCAGCATTCTCAGGTTGAGTATGTCCGCAATGATGTTGATGACAACATCAAAGACGATAGCGGCGAGTATGATGATGGCGATGGCATTCAATCGTAAACAGCCTTTGGCAGTTAAGAAATGTCTTTCACGAATACCCCAGGGGACTCCTATCGCGAATGACCTCGGTATGTCAAAGTGTTTCAGCCCTTGTGAAAGCTAGCTGAACCATTTCAACGATGTTCCTTAAATGTCTAAAAGTCGAGGCGCATGGCAAATCGTAAAAAGGGGATCGCTAACATGGGAAAAAGCACGCCAAGCATGTCAAACGGTGACCGACAAAGACGGGTACTGCTGTTTGTTCGTGCGCCGGAGTTGGGCAGGGTCAAAACGCGTCTTGAAAAGGCCTTGGATGCCGCCACGGTTCTCGCGCTTTATCGATATTTCGTGGAGGACGTCATGGAGCGTCTGACGGGGGGCGGGTATGACCTGATTGTCTTTTTCTACCCCCCCCACAAGGAATCGATCATTCGGGAATGGCTTGGGGACACAGTCCACCTCCAGCCGCAGAAGGGGAAAAATCTGGGGCAAAGGATGCGAAATGCCTTTTTAACTGTCTTTGCCTCGGATGTGGGTCAGGCCGTTTTATTGGGCAGCGATTTTCCGGATCTCGACACCGGTATTGTCGATGAAGCCTTTACATTACTGAAGAAAAAGCATGTGGTTGTCGGACCTGCTCTGGATGGTGGTTATTACCTGATCGGATTTCAGAAAGCCGCTTTTAAAGGGGATGTGTTTTCCGGTATCGAATGGGGAACCGAGCATGTCTTCCAACAAACCCTTCGGCAGATCCGCGATACGGGTCTAAGCAGCCGTGTGCTGCCCGCCTGGCAGGATATCGACACCCATGAAGATCTCAGCGCCTTTTACCATCGCAGCAAAGCCAAGGGGCTCACCCACCTGAAAACCATGAAATTTCTGGAACAGCTCAATCGGAAAGGGTGCCTATGAAACCCAATGCATTGAGAACAATTTTGGCCTGTCTGACAGTCCTGACCGTCTGGTTTGTGGTTCATGTGAGCGAAGCCATTGCTGACGATTTGCAGAAAGACTTGCTGGTGGGCTCTTTTTCATCTCTGCAGCCCGGCCCGGATCGACCGCCGGGTTGGGAGCCCCTGGTGTTCAAGAAGATTGAACAGCACACCCGCTACGACCTGGTGTCGGATGAAGGCACAGTCGTTGTCAGGGCCGTGAGCACTGCCGCCGCCTCGGGCCTGATCCGAAAGATTCAGATCGATCCCATGCAATATCCCATCGTGGAGTGGCGCTGGAAGGTGAGCAATGTTCTGGAAAGAGGGGACGTCAACAAAAAGGAAGGCGATGACTACCCGGCCCGGATCTATATCACCTTTGAATACGACCCTTCCAAGCTTTCCTTTGGCGACCGGGTCAAGTACAAGACCGTCAAGCTGCTATATGGAGAATACCCACCCACCGGCGCCATGAATTACGTCTGGGGGAATCATGTCGCCGTTGACACGATGGTCCCCAACCCCTATACCGACCGGGCCATGATGGTGGCCGTGGCCTCGGGGACCGAAAAAATCAACCAGTGGGTCATTCAGAGAAGAAATCTGCTGGAGGATTACCGAAAAGCCTTTCAAACCGACCCACCCCTGATATCGGGCGTGGCCATCATGACGGACACCGACAATACCGGGGAGTCGGCCACGGCATTTTACGGGGATATCATTTTCAGGCCAGCCTTGGATTAGGTGACGCATAAGTGAAGAATTGCTGGTCTTCGTCTGCAACCCTTATTGTTTTTCATGGATCATCTCCAAAAGAGTTGATCCAAATTAAGGATTCAAGGATTCCAGGGGTCCAGGGTTCGAGTGAGATGAAGTGAGGCATCAGCTGAATGCTTAAGAATTATAAAGAGTTAAAAGTCTGAAAGCGTATTAACTTTGTTGGAATATGTACAATAACGAAGGTTTTCCTAAAGAAGAAATTACGGTTCATGGAAAACAAACACTCGTCCTGGCTGACCCCTTGAACCCTCTCCCAACACCTCGAACCCTTTACTTATAATACTTCACCAGCTTTTTGGGTGAGACGCCCATCAGGTAAAGTGTCATCAGCAACCAGTTTCTGAGGGTGCCGCGTATCATACCCTCTTTTTCCCATCGGCGGGGGTCTGTTTGCACCCGCATGCCGATGATGTCGATGGTGTCCCCACGCCGTTTAATGCGCCGCATGATATCCACATCTTCCATGATGGGTAGTGTGCTGTATCCGCCGATCAAATGGAAATAATGCTTGCGCAGAAAGATGGCCTGGTCCCCATAGGGCAGGCGGGTGAATCGGGAACGGGCGCTTGCGACATTCTCGATGATACGGTACCCCCATCTGACGGAGCGGATACCGAGATCGAATGCGCCACCGACGATGAGCGGGTTCTGCAAAGTGGACAAGATTGCATCAACGGCACCTTCAGGTAGGACCGTGTCTGCGTGCAGAAACAGCAGGACGGACCCGAATGCAAGTTCGGCACCCTTGTTCATCTGTATGCCGCGGCCCTTGGCGGAGATGCCGGTCTTCAGCTTTATACGCGACCCGCTCTCAGCGTCGATGGCCGCGAGGGTCTTTGCCCCAGGGTCGGCATCGATAACCACGATTTCGATCATTTTCACCCTTGATTGACACGCCAGGCATTCGAGCGTGCGCTGGATGGTACCGGGTTCGTTCAAAACGGGAATAATAATGCTGATGTCAGGTTTCATGGTTTTCTGAGCAGGTCCTCGCGATTGTTGGAAATGGAACGCCCCATATTTTCATGCCCGTCGCGCACAACGAAACTTGAAACATAGATTTATACTGAAATGTCATAACTACCCTACTAAAAATAGGGCATGAAAATTTATCAAATAAGGAGGGTAGCTATGACACAGAAAAACAGTAGCAAAATTATTTCCGTTGTGCACCCTATTTGTTGCGGGTTATCCGTTCATAAAGACATGGTTTCTGCCTGCATCATCATTACAGCGTCTGATGGTGAAGAGACATTTGTCATCAAAGACCTGGTACAAATACCTTGTAAGTTGAAGCCTGTTTCTTCTAATGAATTTCATGCTTTGCAGGTGAGGGTCACTCTTCTTGAAAGGATCAAAAACCGGTATTGTTGGCACCGTGTTAGGAACAGGTTTGTTCTTGATTGGAATGCACTACGCAGCATGCTATTGATTGTATTAGGAAATCTGCGTCACAAACCATGGGGAGTTTATTGCCTATTTTAGAGCTTAATAAAGACTTTTTTTATTTCTAACTAACAGATATCATTTAAAAAGTAAAAAAAATTTTTAACTTCGCATGGTTTTTGCATCCTGTTATTGACAACAAAAACCAAGATTGACTTGTTCAGACATGTCAATGCGGGTGAGGGGTTTGAGCATACCAATGAAAGAAGTCTTTTTAGATAACGGCGGTCGGCGTGCCGGGGTAGACAGACGTGTTTTTTCCTATGCCGTCCATATCCCTGAAAGAAGAATGAACGCGGATCGGCGACTCGGTGTCGACAGGCGGGAAAAACCAAGACAATCCGCATAATCGATTTCCCCAAAAACATATCTTTAAGAGAGCAGATAGAGCGAGTTTATCTGCTCTCTTTTTTTTATAGATGGATTATCGTTGACAGGCCTGTTTCTTATGAATGATATAAACAGCTAAAGTGTCTCGAAATTTAAGGCAGGTGCGTGAAATATCATTCAGTGACATCCCGTTTTTTTTACGGATACATCATCCTTGTCGTGGCCTTCATGCTCCAGGCCGTCGGCTGGGGTGTTTTTAACAGCATGGGGGTTTTTTTCAAGCCCTTCATGGATGAATTCGGTTGGTCCAGAGCGCTTATTTCGTCCGCCTTTTCCCTTGCCATGCTGGTTTGCGGTTTGAGCAGCATCCTGCAGGGCCGGTTGAGCGACAGGCTTGGGCCACGGGTCGTTATGGCCGTGGGAGGCGTGTTTCTGGGGATCGGTTACCTTCTGATGTCGCGGGTATCCCACTTCTGGCACGTTTATCTGTTCTGCACGATCATCATCGGTTTCGGCATCAGCGGTACGGATGTGGTCATACTTTCCACCACGTCGCGCTGGTTTTTGCGATACCGGGGTCTGGTGACGGGTATTGCCAAGGTGGGCACAGGGGCCGGCATGCTCGTCATGCCGCTTCTGCTCAACGGGTTCATGGGCCGTTATGGATGGCGAACGACCTTTGTTGTTCTGGGCATCCTTTCCCTGGTTATTTATGTCTGTTTGGCACAGCTTCTTGTTCGCGATCCCGGGAAGATGGGACTTTGGCCGGACAATGAAAAAAAGGCCTTTGAGATGTCGGGCCCGGAGACAGAGAAGGGGCTTACCATCGACCAGGCCTTGCGAACCCTGTCATTCTGGATGATATGCGTTGCCTATATCCTGGCGCTCTTCTGTCTGGCAACCATGCTACTGCACGTTGTTCCGCACGTGATGGACCTGGGATTTTCATCTTCCAACGGGGCGCAAATTTTGTCGACGGTGGGTGCCGTGAGCATACTGGGTCGATTCGTGATGGGGGGTACCGCAGACAGAATCGGGACCAAACCGGTGCTGGTAATTTGTTTTACGTGCCTGTCCGTGGGCTTGTTGTGGCTTCAGATTTCCGATCGATTCTGGATGATGGTGGTTTTTGCTTTTCTACACGGATTTTCACACGGTGGCCTGTTCGCGATTGTGGCGCCCATCACGGCGGAATATTTTGGCACCCGATCCCATGGTGAACTTTTCGGGATCGTTACCTTCATCTCCACATTCGGTGCTGCCGCAGGCCCGTTCGTGGCCGGTTTGGTCTTCGATACAACCGGATCCTACCAGATGGTTTTCCGCCTTCTGAGTGGCGTGAGTGTGGTTGGGCTGCTGTGCGCCGCTTCGCTCAAACGAAAATCAATACGTCCTCAAGCGAATTTATCGGGATAAGAAGTGTTGCTCCGCTTTCTCCCAGATGCCCCGAATGGCCTGGCTCGTTTCAGAGGAGGGGTCGTGTTCCAGGAGGGTCCGGGCCCTTACCATGGCGTGTGTTATGGCCGTATCAAAGGGAATCTGCCCGATACTTGTGGCATGGGCCTCCCGGGCATAGCTGTGGATATCGTCTGCTAATTTTTGATTCAGGTCGTATTTATTGACGCAGACCATGGCGGGAACACGAAAGTGTTCGGTGAGGGCCAGAATCCGTTTTAGGTCATGAATACCCGAAACAGAGGGCTCTGTCACCACCAATACAGCATCTGCATTGCCAATCGATGCAATGACCGGGCAACCGACACCCGGAGGGCCATCGGTCAATATGAGGTCGGCGCCGGTTTTTTCAGCCAAGGCCTTGGCTTCATTTCGCACCAAGGACACCAACTTGCCTGAATTCTCTTCGGCGATTCCGAGCCGGGCGTGAACCATGGGCCCGAAACGGGTTTCTGATATATACCATTCGCCACAGGTATTGAGAGGGAATTCGATGGCTTTTTCCGGGCAGAAGTGGACACAGACCCCACATCCCTCGCAGGCAATAGGATCCACCTGGAAGTCCGGGTTGATGGCCTCGAACTGGCACAGTTCCCGGCATAGACCACACTCGCTGCAACGGCTCTCATCGATCAGGGCCGTACGGCCGCTTTGGAAATCATGACGGGATTGAATGCTTGGTTCGATAATAAGATGCAGATCGGCGGCATCCACGTCTGCATCGCAAAGGATCTTGTTTTTGGCCAGGGTCGCAAATGCGCCCACAATGCTCGTCTTTCCGGTGCCGCCTTTACCGCTGATGATGACCAGTTCTTTCATATGTGTTGCTTCCGTTTTATAAAATCGCTAGACAATGTTTTCGATCTGTTGCAATATGTTCAGGAATTTTTCCCGGTAAGCCGGCAATTCCTTGACCATGAGCCTTCCGTTTGTGGTGGCTTCCGCAATCTGCCTGTCAAAGGGTATTTCCATTAAAACCGGCATCCCAATGGATGCAGCATAATCCGTGACATCCTGATTGCCGATATCCGAGCGGTTGATAACCAGCCCAAAAGGGATGCGCAGCATCTGCACGGCCCCCACCGCCAGTTTGAGATCGTGAAGACCAAACGGCGTGGGTTCGGTCACCAGAATGACAAAATCAGTGTCCCTGATGGCAGCGATAACCGGGCAGGACGTTCCCGGGGGGCAATCAACGATATTGACGCTGCCAGGCCTTGCATAGGACTTGACTTTTTTTATCAAGGGAGGTGCCATGGCCTCGCCCACTCTCAGTCGGCCGTAAACAAGCTCGATGTTGTGATAGCTGCCCCGGGTGATGGTGCCCAGTTCTCGATAGGATTTCAGGATGGCGTCTTCCGGGCAAATCTCGAAACAGCCGCCGCAACTGTGGCAGAGTTCAGGGAACGTCATTGCCGCCGTACCGGCGATGATGGCGATGGCCTTGAACTGACAGAGTGTTTCACATTTGCCGCAGAAGGTGCATTTGTCTTCGAGGATTTCGGGGACCAGGGTTTTGACGGTTTCGGTTTGCCCTTTTTCCGGCGCTATAAAAAGATGCAGGTTCGGTTCCTCGACATCGCAGTCGAGCAGCCGAACCGGCTGATCTAATGAAACGGCAAGATTCGCGGCGAGCGTTGTTTTTCCGGTGCCGCCTTTTCCACTGGCGATGCTGATGATCATGTGAATAAATTCTCCGGTCGATAGAAATGGTTTCCTTCAACGCTTAGTGGTCACAGACATTGCTCCCGGTCACGAGGGTCTGATTCAGATAACTTTGAACGAGTTTTTCGGGCGCATCGACCGGCGCACCGACGAAAACCTGGACCCCTGCCTGCTTGAACAGTTCGATGGCACGCTGGCCCATGCCTCCGGCTATAACGACATTTGTACCCTGTTCTTTCAGCCATTTGGGAAGCAAGCCGGGTTCATGGGGTGGCGGATCCAGCATTTCCGTGTGCAAGATTTTTTGATCTTGCACCTCGACCATGGCAAATTCCTTACAATGCCCGAAATGGGCGGTCAGTTTGCCGTCTGCAATGGGTATGGCGAATTTCATTGTTGTCTCCTTTTGTGTTTTCATTTGGGGGTTCTGGTGACAATAAATTTGTTACCGGACCCAATCCCATGGATAGATAAAACGACGCCTACATCCAATGGCCGTTGACATTTGCGCCCGTGGCCGATTGAAATTCACCCTTTTTGAATTTTTGGACGACTTCTGTGATGGTTCCGTCGGCACCGGTAACCACCTGTATTCCGGCCCGTTCCAGAACCGTAAACGCTTTGGGACCGCAATTTCCCGTAATCAGGACATCGACCTTGGCATCCGCAATTGTTTTGCCTGCCTGAATGCCGGCCCCTTGGGGAAGGTCCAGGCTCTGTTTGTTGTCGAGAACATCAAACGCCATGGAATCGGAATCGATAACGATAAAATGGTTGCATCTCCCAAAACGAGGATCTACCTTTGCTGAAAGATCGTTCCCATTGGATGTAACCGCAATTTTCATTTCTTGCCTCCTTGATTGGATAGGGTGAATATTATGAGTATATGCTCATAAAAGAAACAATAAGTGTTCCCAAAAGACTTGTCAAGACAATAAAATCGATTGACGCTTTTTTTTTGATCAGGAAAGGCACTGCCCATGGTTTGCAGCATCCTTATTGTGGGGCGTGCTTCATGTTTCTAGGGACGTTAACAGCTGTTGGGTTTCTTCTGGGGTAAGATAGCGCCAGGCGCCTTCGGGCAGGTCGCCGAGTCTGATATTTGCGACCCGGATTCGTTTCAGGGCCGTGACACGATTGCCTACTTTTTTGATCATGCGGCGAATCTGCCTGTTCTTGCCTTCCTTGAGCTGGATGATAAAGCGTTGGCTGGAAATTCGTTTTACGACGGCAGGCCGGGTTCTTTCTCCCAGAATGTTGACGCCTTTTTCCAGTTTTGTGAGGGCACTGTCGGGTATTGGGTCTGCAACGGAGACGATATATTCTTTTTCATGATCAAAAGAAGGGTGCAGCAGATGGTGGTGCAGGTTCCCGTCATTGGTCATGAGCAGGAGCCCGCTGGAATCCTTATCGAGACGCCCCACCGGGTAAATGCGTTCCGAAATGTCCACCAGGTCCACAACGATCTTTTCGTTTTTCTGACGACAGGTTGTGACATACGATTTGGGTTTGTTGAGGGCAATGTATACCGGGGTCTGCCCTGCCGCCAGCAGCTGTCCATTGATTTCGATCCTGTCTTTTTCCGGATCCACCTTGGTGCCAAGCTCGGTTATGATGCGCCCGTTGACGCGCACCTTTCCCGCCTGGATATAGACTTCCCCTTTTCTGCGTGAACAGAATCCGGCCGAAGAAAGAAACTTTTGTAGTCTGACGAGGGGCATATTGGGTTTGTTGGGTTTGTTGAGTTTATTGGGTTTGTTGGGTTTGTTGGGTTCAAAACACCAAATACAAAACACAACGACCCCATTGAACCGCCAACCGTCCACCCGCTTTTAGGAGCGGTAATCCGCATTGATTTTGATATAATCGATACTCAGGTCACAGGTGAGAACGGATGCGGATCCTTGGCCCATGTTCAAATCCATGACGATGGTAAAGGCCGGTTCCTGCAGCACGCGTGTGGCCAGCTTTTCAGCCTCCGCCCCGCACCCGAGACTTTTTTGGGTCATCTGTACCTGGTTGAAATAGATATCGATGGTGTCGGGGTCGATGGGGACGTGAGCCCTTCCGGCCGCGGCGATGAGCCGTCCCCAGTTGGCATCCTCCCCGAAAAGGGCTGTCTTGACAAGCGGCGATGTGGCGATCGTATGGGCAATGGCACGGGCGTCCTGGTTGGACAGCGCCCCCTTGACGACAATGTCCACACATTTGCTTACGCCTTCACCATCCGTTACCAGACGTTTGGCCAAACTCTTGAGGAGCTGTTCCAGTAGAACCTGAAATTCGGTGGCCTGATCCATGCCGTTCATGGAAACCTTGGATTGGCCGTTGGCCAGTATCAGGGTCGTATCGTTGGTGCTGGTGTCCCCGTCGATGCAAATTCGGTTGAGGGTGCTATCCACCGCAGCAACGAGCATCTCCTGCAGCAGACCTCGGGTTATTACAGCGTCGGTGCAGATAAAGCAGAGCATGGTGGCCATATCGGGCGCAATCATACCGGAACCCTTGGCCATTCCCACCAGGTTGTATGTTCGGTCGTGAACGCGTCCCTGCCGGTGCTCCAGTTTTGGAACCGTATCGGTGGTCATGATGGCCCTGGAAAAGTCCATGAAACCGTCCGGACGTAATTTTTTAACAAGGTCCGGCACAGCGCTTTCGATCTTTTGAATGGGCAGTCTCTGGCCGATGACACCGGTGGATGCCACCAGAACCGCATCATTTTTCAATTTCAGGCGACTGGCGGCGGCGGCGGCCATGTCCAGAGCCCCCTGGTAGCCGGCCTCCCCGTTACAGCAATTGGCATTGCCACTGTTGACGATGACCGCGTTTGCAAGGCCTGTTTGGATACGTTTCTGCGTGATGAGCACCGGTGCCGCCTTGATCCTGTTCTGTGTAAAAACGCCGGCGACCGTTGCCGGTGTCTTCGAGTAGATGAGACCCAGGTCCCTG
The DNA here is from genome assembly GCA_963701385.1 of uncultured delta proteobacterium. Taxonomy (GTDB): domain Bacteria; phylum Desulfobacterota; class Desulfobacteria; order Desulfobacterales; family B30-G6; genus B30-G6. Next base: position 110,516 of record CAVOZW010000007.1, on the reverse strand, counting down.
TCGCCGTTTTTCTTTAGCCCGGCGTGGACACCGGCCGCCTGAAACCCCTTGCACGTGATCGCTGTCATGTAAACTTCCTTTTGACTCGTTGACATCCTGGTATTCGTACATTATGAAAATAGTTATTTTGGCACCATCGTCCCTGAAAATCAATAGAAGCTATCTCAAAAATGTCTTTTGACCCAAATCCTGTTCTGGGCTCTCATTCGGGTTTGTCACCTGTTTACAACAGTTCAATTTGACAGGGCTCTGATAATGGCCTATAGCCATAAACTGTCAGCCAGTCACTCTCTCAGGCCCTGGAACTATAAAATCCTGGGATCCTCTTCTCCAATATTGAGAAGATTGAAGAACCTCGCAGCAAGCTACGAGGAATGTTCTGCCGTGCGGCAGTGCTACGCATCGACCGTAAGGAATTCTGTCTAATTTAGATTCGCTCGCTAACCCCGCAGCAAGCTACGGGGAATGCGCTCGCTGTTGCGGTTCAAAAATAATTGTATGGCTGCCGAAAAAATAATGGTGATTCATGTGTGAATTAAAGGCCCATTGTCGGAATTGCGGCCGGCGACTTTACATGTTCAAAACGTGACGGCGGGTTTACTTGCGCTGCAGGTTCTGCGGCAGGCGATACCCGGTGGAACAATATCTTGGAGAGGGCGACGAAGCCTTGGATGATCTCCTGGCGGATGTTCGCTGTGACAGGTTATAAGCGTATGCTCTAACTTGTGCGCTCGTCCTTTTGCTCATCAAACCTCAGGCACGTGTCAGGTACAAATCCATGAACTTGGTACTTTCAAGTCTGTTCCCGGTTTTTTCGCTTCTTTTGATCGGCATGCTGCTGAAGCGACTGAGACTGACCAATGAGATGTTCTTAAAAATTTCCGACCGGCTGGTCTATTTCTTTTTTTTCCCCGTGCTGCTTTTCTGGAAGATCGGGGGCGCTGAGACCCGTCGATTTGTCGACTGGAATTTGTGCATCGCCACCCTCGTATCCATTGCCCTGATTTATGTCATCAGCGCTCTGGCGCTAAAGGTGTTCAGGGTATCCGACTTCCAGGCGGGGTCTTTCTCCCAGAGTTGTTATCGCTTCAATACCTATATCGGCATGGCGATTATCTTCTACGCGTTCGGCGAAGAGGGTATCAAGCACTTTGGCATTCTGATTGGGTTCGCCATTCCCTTTATCAATATTCTGGCGGTTTCGACACTGATTTGGTATTCCGGGAAGAACACTTCATCGGGTCGCAGTCTGGGGATCTTCTTCAAGGAGATATTCACCAACCCCCTGGTACTTTCCTGTGCCGCGGGTCTGGTTTATTCCAGGACCATCGGTTCGTTTCCCGACTTTATTGAAAACAGTCTTCGACTCGTTTCGTCAACAGCCCTCCCGCTGGCGCTTATCTCCATTGGCGGCGCCTTGACCATGAAGGGCTTGCGGGGCAATGTTGGCATTTCAACCGTTGCGTCCATCATTAAATTGCTGTTGCTGCCTCTGGTAGGGTTCTTTGTCCTGAGGGAATTTCAGGTCACCGGGTTGCCGTTCAGCGTTGGGATGATCTTTTTTACACTGCCCACCTCTGCATCCATTTATGTCCTCTCATCCCAGCTGAACAGTGATACCGAGCTTGCGTCATCCGCCATTGTTCTTTCGACGATGCTCTCCTTTTTTTCCCTTTCGGTCGGGTTGGTGCTCTCAAATTGAAAGAAGGCAAGATGGAAAATTTCCGATTGACTGTGGAATACGACGGCACTGCTTATCATGGCTGGCAGCGACAGAAGGCGGATCGGACCATTCAAGGAGAGATCGAAAAAGCCCTGGCGAGCATGACCGGAAAAGTTGTCAATCTCGCAGGGTCCGGGAGAACGGATGCCGGTGTACATGCTATCGGCCAGACTGCCAGTTTCAGCAGTGATGCCGGCCTCAGCCCGGACATATACCTCAAGGGCCTTAATAGCCTTCTCCCGGACGATATTCTCATCAGGAGCTGTGAATCGGTCGATCCGGCATTTCATGCCAGGTATGATGCCCGAAGCAAACGATATCAATACCGGATATTGAATCGTGATTTGCCTTCCGTCATGGAAAGACAATATGTCTGGCATATCCGGCGGCCCTTGAACGTCGAGGCCATGCACAAGGCCGCAACCTATTTCTTGGGTGAACATGATTTCAAGTCTTTCCAGGGCAGCGGCAGCCCCAGAACCAGCACGGTTCGATATGTCATTTGTACCGAAATGCGGCAATCAAGGGACGGTCGACTTCTGTTCGACATCGAAGCGCAAGGCTTTCTGCGATACATGGTACGCAATATCGTGGGCACCTTGGTGGATGTCGGGATCGGGCGTACCCCGGCCGAAGAGGTGCAAGGGATCCTGAATTCCAGGGACAGAACCCTGGCAGGCGCCACGGCGCCGGCCAGGGGGTTGTTCTTGATGAAGGTGAGTTATTAGTTTTGGGTGTTAGGTCTAGTTTAACCTGGATTTCTGGGAGTTCAACGAACCGGATCGGATAATCCCCTGATCGCTTTAGCAACTCGCCGCAATGGGCTCCTATCGATCAGCGCTCGCCATATATAAATCACGCAGGCATCCAAATCACCATGTTCTCTTTTGGAGATTCCATTTAAGATGCCCTGATGAAGGTCGCAACATAAATCGCTCAAACAGCTCCCTGAAGATCCTGGATGCCTTTAAGAACCGTATCAAAAAGGGTCTGAATGTCCGATTCCTCCAGGCATGAAAAGGCGATTCTCAGTTTGTCATCGCCGATGGAAATCAGACCAACGCCATAGGTTTCCAGCAGGTGTACCCGCAGTTTTTCCGCATGGACAGACTTGAGCCGAATACACATGAAGTAGCCTGAATTGAAAGGATAGACATCCCAGGCCTCCTGGTATTTCACGTCGGAAAGCACTCTTTTAACCGTATGGGCTCTTTTTTTGAGGATCTTGAATTTGTCCTGTTTTTCGGTCTTAAAATTGTCATTTTGCATCGATTTCATGACAATGGTCTGGCCCAGGTGAGATGCGTTGGAAATATTCCCCCGAATGCATCCGGCGGTTTTTTTCTCCAGGGCATCATAGACGGCAGCGGTATCGGTTTGTGCCTGGAGGCCATAGGTAATGAATCCGACTCTGAGACCCCAGACAAAGTTCTCTTTGGTACACCCATCCAGTTTGACGGCAAGCAATCTCGGATCTTGGCCGCAAAGCCTGGCAAAGAGGGATTCTTTGAGGGTTTCAGGTTCGTAAAAAAGTCCGAAGTATGAATCATCTGTGACGGCCAGTACATGGTTGCCGGACCTGGCTGTGTCGGTCAAAATGGTGACGATCTGATCCCCTTCCTGATGCGTGGCGGTGTATCCGGTTGGATTGTGTGGAAAATTCAATAGAACGGTTATTTTTTTATTGTTACGTGCCTCATCCTTGACGGTCTCTTCAAGTGCCTGGACGTTAAAGGCACCGGATGCTGTAAAAATGGGGTACGTACGAACCCTGGCGCTTTTTCTCAGTCCAAAGATCATGTTGTAATTTCCCCACATCATGTCCGGTAGAATGATCACATCACCGGGATCTATCCACGTATCCGCGAAAATACTTATGCCGTGTGTAATTCCGGCCGTGACCACCGGCAGACTGATGGATTTCCCAGCCAGAGATCGGTTTTTCTCAAACAAGGCTTCCTGCCAGGCTTTGCGCAGCCCCGGTATGCCAAAAGAAGGCGCATAGGTCAATGAGGCAGCGGGTGGGATATCCTTTATGGAATCCTTAACAGATTGAAAACACATGATATCGTTACCCTCTGTTGCAATACCGATGGTGGCATTCAACTTGTGGGCTTTTTGCCTGGCTTCGGCACTTTGGCTCAGAATACCCCTGGGAAAGAAGAGCTGCTTGCCTATGGCGGAAAGCATTTCCATTAGATGGGGATTTTCATCCCGAATGACCTGATTCAATTCCTCTGCAATGGGATTCATTCAACGACCTCCATATTCACACATCGGTTCTTTTTGAACTGCAACAGCGGGCGCATTCCCCGTGGTTTGCTGGCAGGTTTTTCAATGTTCATACAAGTTGATCTGGAAGCATGTCAAGAAGGATAATGGACGATAAGTAGTTGTTGACGGGTATAAGGTATTAAAAAAAAACCCCGCATTGAAACAAAGCGGGGTTTGCCACGGTATTGTTGGCGATATTACTTTCGGGCTCGTTTAGAAGCTTTGAGCGGGTTGATTTTCTGCTTGGCGCCCGCCTTTTCAATGATGATATGGGAAGCCAGATTGCAGTTCCCGTTTTTCCATTTCAGTGATGGCTCGGGACATGCTGTGCAATACCAGCCGGTTGAAAATTCCTGAACACGGTTGCATCCACTACAGGTCTCAACCGTTTCGTGGCAAAGCCCGCCGTTGTATGAACAGCCGTGTGCGGTCATAAATGTGCACTCGACGCCATTTCTAATGGTTGTACAAATCATTGGAATCACCCCCTTTTCGTTGATTAATGATATCGTTTGGCGATGTTGTTTGTGATCAATAAAAACGGCCTGAGAAATCAAAACCTCGGGCCGCATAAAGGTCTTATCGAAAAGCAGGGCCGAACATAGTCAGGACCAAGGGGTTTGTCAAATGATTTCTTGCTTTTTTTGACTAATAAATGCATTTTAGGAGCGACGCGGGACAAAATACAATTAGATTCAGGTTCTTATTGGCGTGGCAAGGTCTGATAAAAATAGCTTGTGATGTTGTCATGGAAGCCCAATAGGATGTGAAAAGGGAAGCGCGAATGATCATTGAAGAAGCTATCGAGGTCCTGAAAATCGAGGCACAGGGTCTCATGAATCTCGTGGATCGTATCGACGGAAGATTTGTTCAAATGGTGGACTTGATCTACCATTGCAAGGGACGGGTCATTGTGGCGGGAATCGGCAAGTCCGGGCTAATAGGCCGCAAGATTGTGGCTACTTTGAACAGCACTGGAACACGTTCCGCATTTTTGCATCCCGTGGAGGCCATGCACGGGGATCTCGGACTGGTGAGCGCAGAAGATATCTTTATTGCGCTCTCCTACAGTGGTGAAACCGAAGAAATCAACATGCTCATTCCAAACATAAAGCGCATCGGCAGCACTGTAATTTCATTTACCGGTCATCTCGAGTCGACGCTGGCAAAACAGAGCGACATCGTTATCGACGTCAAGGTGGAAAGGGAGGCATGTCCACTGGGGCTGGCCCCCACAGCCAGCACCACGGCGTTGCTTGGAATGGGAGATGCTCTGGCAGTGACACTCATCAATCGGAGAGGTTTCAAATCCAGCGATTTTCAAAAGATTCATCCCGGCGGTGCCCTGGGACAGCGGCTTGCGTGCCAGGTATCGGATATCATGATAACCGGGGACAAGATTCCACAGGTCAAAATCGGCACACCCATGAAGGAAGCCCTGGCGGTTATCGACAGGATGAAGTTGGGGGCAACGCTGGTACTGGACGAATCTGAGAAGCTAAAAGGTATTATCACCGATGGGGATATCCGGCGAGCCATCAGACGGCAGGATGCTATCTGGCGACTTGCAGTGGAATCGGTGATGACGAAAAATCCCAAATACATCCATCCGGATTCACCGACCTATGATGCCTTGAGCCTGATGGAGAAAAATGAAATTACCGTTCTGCCAATTGCAGAAACCAGCCGGGTAGTCTGTGGTATTCTGCATTTGCATGATATTCTTGGTAAAGGCGAATTTCGCCTTAATTGATAAAAGGAGCAGGCAGCCGTGAAATACGAGAACATAGAAACCCGGATTCAAACGCTTGGGCGTACCGGCATTCCCTCCCCGGCCAAGAGAGATCCAGACATCAATATCGCAGAAGGTTTTGTGTCGGATGACCAAGGGGTGATGATCGATGTGACCTTGAGCGGTTTCATGACTGCCATGAAAGCCGGCCGGCCGGGTGCCCATTTCGAGCTGGCAGGCCCCAGGGAAAACATCTATTTTGACCCCAGTAAATTGCGCTGCGGCATCGTTACCTGCGGTGGGCTCTGTCCCGGTCTCAACGATATCATTCGAGCGGTGGTGCTGGAACTCTATTTCGGTTACGGTGTCAACAATATCTACGGGTTTCGATACGGACTTCAGGGTTTTATCCCCAAGTACGGCCATGATATCATCGAACTCACCCCGGAATTCGTGGCCAACATACTCGAAATGGGCGGTTCTGTTCTCGGTTCTTCAAGAGGACCCCAAGATATCGAGGAAATCGTCGACAGCCTGGAAAGAATGAATATCGGGATTCTATTCATGGTCGGGGGCGACGGCACCCTGCGGGCAGCCACCCGCATCGGCGACAGCATTCTTGGGCGCGGGTTAAAGATCAGTGTTGTGGGCATCCCCAAAACCATCGACAACGATATCCACATGGTGGCCCGTTCCTTTGGGTTCGACACCGCCGTGGATGTGGCCTCAAAGGCCATCAAGAGCGCCCACAACGAGGCCTTGGGCTATCCTGACGGGATCGGACTCATCAAACTCATGGGGCGCTACTCCGGTTTCATCGCCGCCACGGCCGTTCTGGCGCAACAGGATGTCAATTTCGTATTGATACCCGAGGTCGATTTTGACCTCGACGGCGCTAACGGCCTGATGGCGAACGTTGAAAGGCGGCTCAAGGAGAGGCGGCACGCCGTGATCGTGGTTGCCGAAGGGGCCGGGCAAAAGTATTTTCAAGATAACATGAAGGAAAAGGATGAATCCGGTAATGTCCGTCTCAAGGATATCGGCATTTATTTGAAAGACGCTCTGAACATCTATTTTGACAAAAAAAACATCGACATTTCTTTGAAATACATCGATCCGAGTTACACCATCCGGAGCCTGCCCGCCAATGCCAACGACCATGTTTTCTGTTCTTTCCTGGGTCGGGACGCGGTGCATGCCGGCATGGCCGGAAAAACAAAGGTGCTCATCGGCTATTGGAATTATACCTTCGTCCACATCCCCATCGAAGCTTCCTCGGTAAAACGCAAACAGGTGGATCCCCATGGGAAGCTCTGGCGCAGCGTCCTGGACGCGACAGGACAGGGGGCCTTGAAAAACAGTATCGGATGAGCAGCAATAACGGGTGTGCCCATACAAGAGGCGGATTTTCTTACGATGAATATTCCTCGCAACCTGCCGCATGGAATATTGAAGAACCTCGCAGCAAGCTACGAGGATTCTTCGACCGTAAGGAATTCTGTCTAATTTTGATTTGCTCGCTAACCCCGCAGCAAGCTACGGGGAATGCGCTCGCTGTTGCGGTTCAATCAGACTGAGACGGCTTGAGTTTGATTAAGTCTGGATACTTTTGATACAAGCGCTTTTCCGCTTCATCCGTGCCAATCATAATGAGTATATCATTTTCATGGAAGCAAACCGACGGGTCAGGGTTGATGACCATTTTCCCATCGTGGTTGATAGCGATGACGCTGCAGCCTGTCTGCATGCGGATTTGACTTTCGGCCAAAGATTTTCCTGCCAGCGAGAAATGTGTGCTGGCACGGAATACATTCAGCCCCTCGGCGAGCATCAACACCTCATCGGGCTTGAGAAGATTGAGGATCGTATTGGTGGCCAAAGAGGCATAAGACATGACTAGATCGGCGCCTGCGGTGTGCAGCTTTGAGATATTTCTGTCAAGGTTGGCCCGGCAGATGATCTGGATGTCGGGCTGCAGCCTGCGGCAGTAAATGGTCAGGTAGATATTTGTGGGATCATCATGCGTGGTGATGATAATCGATGGCGCCTCCTTAATATTTGCCCGCTTGAGGGTGTTGATGTCTGCCGCGCTTCCATGGATATACTTATCATTTATGATGAGATTCTTGTTTTTTTCTATGATTCGATAATCGATACCCACTTGTTCCAGCGATTCTGCGGCAGCACGGCCAACCCGACCACCTCCCAGGATAAGCACCGGCGCCTGGAGCTTTCTATTTCCACCGAAATGCTTATCATAGCTCATGAGATGCTCTGATGATCCGGCCATTAAAAGAACTGTCGTTGAATTCATGCGTGTTGCGGCTGTCGGTATTTCAAATTTTCCTCTTTCCCAAACACCCACAACCGTGATGCCGGTTGTCTCGCGCAGCCTGCTTTGCTGGAGCGTCTTACCTACCAGCGATGTTCTCATCACAGGGGCTTCAGCGATTAAAAGCGAATCAATGTTTCCGATAATGTTGGACCGTGTGCTCGTTCTCAGCACCCTTCTTGACAATGACTGTCCGAGGAGTTTCATGAACTGCAATACATGTGTGCTGCCTGCCAATTGCAAAATGTCTACCGAATCATCCAGATCGGCATTTGCAGCAATAGGTACCTCTTTAGATATTTCCCGAACAGTGAAGGCGATGTTGGTGTTCATCATGTCGTTGTTATTGGCCAGCACCAGCGCAGCCTTGTGCACATTAAGGCGTTTATACGTTTCCGGGTCACTCAAATCACCTACGACCACTCTGTAATCCAGGTCGAACAACTCCAGTGCGCGCTGTATATCTGCCGTTACAATGACATACTCATACTGGTATTGTTTTAGCCTCTGGATAAGATTCATTGTGATGGGATCATCGTTTGTCAGAATGACATGTCCTTGTATGTCCTTGGGCAGTTCTCGCGGGGCCCGGGCCTTTGTCTGGGCTTCAAGCCATGGTGCGTAGAAGAACTGGATGAAGGTGAAAGGCAGCATGATGAGCAGAAATACCAGGCCGGACAGGAGCACGAGCACCGAGAACAGTTTTCCCAGGTCAGAGGTGAACGTGATATCACCGAAGCCGAGCGTCGACATAACCGTAAGGGCCCAATAAAATCCTGTAATCCAGCTGAATTCCTGATTTTCCAGCATCATTAGAAAGTGGAACAGAACACTGTAAATGGTGATCATCGTTATAAGGACGAGCAAAAATTTTATCAACATCCTGACATTTCGCTCTTTTCTACTGGTCAGAATATTGAAAAACTGGCTTATAATAAATTTCATGGCAACCATCTGTGTATAGTGGAAGAAAGGCTATCCCCCAGAAAGCGGGTCCAGCCGTGTATGTGTTTAGAGCGTTTGTGAGAAACGAGAAGCTTTTAGTTCAGGAAGCTCTTTTTTTGAATGTTAAACCCGGATTTCTGTAGTGTCCAAGACACGAACGAATTCGTCCATATTATTAGCCAAAATCCTTTAACTGATCAGGAGATTCTGGAACATCACGGCAAAACCGAGAAAGGCCAGAAAACCGAGTACGTCCGTTACGGTCGTCAAACGCCGTCACTGCCCCGATAACAACACCGTTGATGGCCCCGATCTTACCCTCTTTTAAAACCAGATGAAATACTTTGTCCTTTGGAATTTCACGCATGACGATACCAAGGACATGGTTGTCGCTGTCCACGACAGGGGCGGCAAAAAATTTGCGTTTGGCGAGTTCGTTAGCGGCTTCCTGTCGATCGGTGAAACAGTGTAAGGCGAAAATGTCTTTTCGGCTGATCTCATCCAGCGTCTTATCGGAAGTGATTTCAGTACCTCGGCCGCTTCCTCTTCGGTCATACTCTCGAGAATATGGACTGCGTTCTCCAAATCATGCTCAAAGAATTTATTTACCATGGGCAGTAATATATTATTTTCCGCCATGTTGATATCCTTCTCTATTTGAAATTATTACGAAACCGTCTTTTCTTGATTTAGTAACGCAACTTTCGGGATTTGGCAAACGCGAAATGAATCATCCATTTTGCTCTAAATCCGTCTAAGGCTGACTGACCTTGATCACCACTTCAACGTCCGGCCAGTTTTTTTCTGTGGGCTGTATGGCGGGTGGGGCGATTATTTTACAGAAAACATGGGTGTCGCTGTAAATACTGTCCAGGTAAATCGGTGTGGTGAGGAGGCTGACGATTCGATCCGTATTCGCTGAGGCAGGCGAAAATACCTTCACTCTGGGTGGTATGACGTCCAACGAGTGGATCTTCCTGTTACCGGGGAGTTTACCTAACAACTGCGGTTTAATGAATACTTCCTGCTCCACGATTTCCGCCAGGGTCAATTCGACTTCGGAAGGAATCACATCCAGCAAGCTGATTTTGCGGGGCAGTCGAACGCTATCAGTCGTGATCACAAAGGCCTGTTTTCCTGAAACGGCTTTCGACAGGTCGATTTTGACATTTAATTCTGAAGGGTTTATGGCATCCAGTTCTGATTTCGGTCCCGAAAGGTGTAGTTGGACATTTTTTTCTTTGTCACCCACCAGAACCAGATTCGCCGGCGAAGCAGTGAACTCGACCGGAACAGTGACGACCTTTTCCAACATTTCTCCCTGGGAAATGATCAGGGTTGACCAGAAAAACGTAGCCAGAAATAGGCTGGTGGACATCTGTGCCACGGTTCGCCAGCCTACTTTCCCTTGCGGCAAATCGAGGGAATACGAATCTGTCTTGCGCCAGTGTTCCGTGATCGAAGCAATCAGCTCGTCCCGATTTTCGGTTGGGTGCATCTTGCCTTCTTTGAAGACGGAAATTTGACCGCGTTCCTCGGATACGACCATGACCAGCGCATCGGACTGTTCGGCAAGTCCCATACCTGCATGATGACGGGTGCCGTAAGCCTCGGACAGCCGCGAACTATTAGATACGGGCAGGCGTACACCAAATCGGGCTAGTCTTCCCCCGGACACAATAACGGCACCATCGTGACCTGCTGAGCTTGGGTCGAAGATGCTCATAATAAGCGGCGCGCTTGGTAAGGCGTCCAGCACATAACCGCCTGAAATCCATTCCTGAATGGGTTCTTTGCCCGGCAGAACCACGATGGCGCCCTGACGTTTGCCCGCCAGATCCCAGAGGGCATCCACAAGCAATTCCGTAAACGCATCGCCAGAATCGATTCTTTTCGATCTCCGGACAGAGGCGGCCCGTTCGAATATTTTGCGTAGTTCGGGTTGAAAAATAATAATCAGGGAAATCACGGCAACTTGGCTGAGGTTTCCCATTACCCACTCGATGCCTTTAAGATCGAGTATGCTGGCCAGCAGATATACGACGATGGCTATCAGAATGCCAGCCGCGATGCCCCAGGTTCCAAGACGTTGCAGGGTGCGGTACAGAAAAAACAAGCTGGCCGACATTAATAGAATATCGACCAGGGCGCGCCAGTCAAAAAACTGTTGGATCAGAAGAATAAAATCCATTTGCCCTACCTTTTATCGTACAGGCTATTCGGAAAAAAATTTTATCACGACCATAACGCACTGCCGTAGAAATTTTCATGCCCGTCCGCGCACAACGAAACATGAAACATAGATTTATATTATAGCGTCTGATGGTGAAGAGGCCTTTATAATACAAATATGCGAGGCTAAAATCAAATTCAAAAACGGGCCTGTTTGATAATTATTAGCAGCTTGCTTGACGTCTCGGGATGCGGGTTGATATAGTCATTAGAGTGTTTGGCATAATAACGTTCCGCTAGCGGCAGTTTTTAGTCCGCAAGAGATTGGTGCAGATCGAGATAAAAAATCGCTAAGTTCAGGATATATTATCGACACGCTTCAAAGGTAAAGGAAACGTCAATGGCGCTCTCAACAAAATCCGTTCGGTTTTTTCTGGCTGTCTTGGGGATCGTTTTCGTGTTGGCTGACGTCGGCGCAGGGGCTGACATCCAGACCGGTTTCGGCGGTATTGACTGGGCAATGTCGCCAAGTCAGGTGAATGACTGTAAAAGTGTTGGAGAACGAGAAGGCATTCAGTATTGCGTTCGCGGTGACCAGGTTCACACCTTATTGGGAGAGGGTGTCCCCGCTGTACTCTACGGGTTTTACCAGGACGCGTTTTTTGCCGTATTTATAGGGATCGAAAACGATGAAGCCTATGCACAGACCAAGCGCACCTTGGTTGAACGCCTTGGCATTCCGGAAACGGCCTTGGACAAGGAAGGTGTCGTGTCGACGCTTCGTTGGACGGACGGCCAGGTGCAGATTGAATTATTCAACGACAGATCGGAACGGGGATTTAATTTGGTGTACTATTATCTGCCCATAGCAAAAAAAGTTTTTCGCAAGTACAAGTCGCTATCACCACCCAATCGATTGGGCGTCACGCTTTTTCCCACCAAAAAAGGTGACAAGCCTGAAGCTGTGCGCATATTGGAATTTTGACCTGACCCAATAGCCATCGAATTCCGGCGGTGGCGCATAATGAATCGAAAGACGGCTCAAGGGCAAGTACCCAAACTCAGATTGGAGACATAAAATGAAGACGATCCATAAAATTATGGTTGCCGTGGACTTTTCCGAATATTCCCTGGCCGCAGCTTCATACGCTGCAAGCTTGGCGCAAGACCTGGGTGCAGCACTTTTTTTTAGCCATATTTTCAACCGAAGAGATGTTGATATGCTGAATATGGTTGCAGCCCGGGTGCCCGAATTTTCGGTAAAAGAATACGTGAAAGACCAAGTGAATGAACGCAAAGAAAAACTTCAAGAACTGGCAAAAAAACTGAACGGTGACAAGCTAGCGGTGGAAACCTATGTTCGCACCGGAGTTCCTTTTGAGGCGCTTTTGCAGGAAATAAAGGAAAAATTGCCTGACCTACTGGTCATGGGTGCCAAAGGAAGGTCAAACGTAGTGGATATCATCCTCGGATCGTGTGCGCAAAAGATGTTTAGATACAGCCCGATTCCGTTATTGAGTATTCGGGACGAATAGACCCAGCGGATCTTGAAGTCTTCTTGATGCAACACAATCACGTGACAGATCATATCATATTCGGCTTGTAATTTCTCCACACCTGCTATAACCAACCAAGGATGTTGTTTTTTGTACTAAATTGAAGATCTTCGCGGCAAGCCATGGGCTATGCGCCCACTGTTGCGGTTCAAGGAGTGATGATCAAGCCAAACGAATACGGTTAAAGGCTTAACAACAATGGACACGTGGGCAGTCGATTTAATAAAAATTACAGCGGCCTTCATACTGGTGCTCATCAACGGATTTTTTGTAGCGGTCGAATTTGCGTTGGTAAAACTCAGGGAAGGACAACTTAACGACCTCATACAAAAACAACGACCCTTCGCCAAAACGGCTTTATGGCTTCAGCGCAGACTGGACGCCTCTTTATCTGCCTGCCAATTGGGCATTACCATGGCTTCATTGGGGCTTGGGTGGATCGGTGAACCGGCCATTGCCCACCTGCTGCGACCGATGTTGGTGATGCTGGGGATTAAAGCGGACTTCTGGCTCCACAGTATTGCCTTTATCATCGCCTTTACGCTAATAACGGCCGCTCATCTCGTTATCGGCGAACAGACGCCCAAAATTTATGCCCTCAGGAGACCGGAGACGGTGGCCTTATTTTGCGCCATGCCTTTAAAGGCTTTTTACTACTTTTCCTACCCCCTGATGGCCGCATTGAACGCCAGTACATCCTTTTTGCTTGCTATGGCAGGTGTCGACCCCAAAACCTCGCACCAGGAAATTCCCACCGAGGGGGAGATCCGGACCCTACTTCAGCAGGCAAGAACACACGGAAATATCAGTCGATCGGAACATCGCCTGATCACTGCAGTCCTTGAATTCGACGACCTGGTGTGCCGCAAAGTCATGAAACCACGCATCGATGTCGTCTTTCTCAATGTTGACCAACCTATTCAGGAGAATCTGGCCCTCGTATTAAAAGATACCCATTCGCGATATCCGGTGTGTCAGGGCTCCTTGGACAGTGTGCTGGGGATTGTTCACATTAAAGACTTAATCAGTCTTTCAGGTGATGATACGATTAACCTGCGATCGATCCTCAGACCGTGCCAATTTGTGCCTGAAACTATACCTGTCAGTCGACTGCTGCGCCAGTTCCAATCTTCTCATCAGCATATGGCTTTTGTGGTGGATGAGTATGGTATTATCGTGGGCGTCGTTACGCTCGAGGACGTCATAGAGCAGATCGTTGGTCCGGTTGAGGACGAATTCGACGAAATTGTGCCACAAATTACACCCGAATCGGAGAAGAGTTTCATTGTTCTTGGCAGTGCACCCATTGAAACGGTGAACCGGGCATTGAACCTTTTCCTGGACACGAAACTGGCCGATACGTTCTCGGGGTATTTGATGTCATCAAGCGAGAAAGTCCTTTCCAGAGGCGACAGCATCAAGCTGCCGGGCGCATTGGCTGAAGTCCTGGAGGTTGAAGGACGGCGCGCAAAGAAAATCCGGGTGATCATTGATGCGGCCACCGAAGACACCGAGAAAATAATCACGACGCTCAGTTGAACCGCGTCGGCGAACAGCGTCTCGTGCTAACCATCCAATCCAACCCGTCGGTATTTTGCACCCGCATGGCACAACTACATATTGTATTTTTTTTCCTTGACATACAACATATAGTATAGTATATTAAATATCGATTATTTCTCATTTTATGTATTCAGCATGACGTTGTCTGAACTGTGAAAACATCATGATCAAAGAGGTTCTCAAATTTCCAATACTAACCTCCCAGAGAGAATCCTATTCTCCTGGGAGGTTTTTTTCTGGCATGTTCGGGCGGGTCAATATGATCCATTTTCTATATCCGTTTGCCACCCGCCAATGCTGCTGGGAAACCCTGAACAACAATTCTTTTTTTCATCCGATTTTTGAAGACTTTTCGCAGCTTGCGCTGAGGAATGTTCTACCGTGCGGCAGTGCTTTGCAACGACCGTAAGGCATCTATCCTAATTCAGATGTGTGCTCGTTGTTACGGTTCGAACCACATGGAATAGGGGGATTGGAGGAAATGAGAACGATTTCGATTGCCAATCAAAAAGGTGGCTGTGGTAAAACGACCACCGCTATCAATCTGTCCGCCTGTCTTGCCCACTTAGGGAAAAGAGTGCTCCTGATTGATATGGATCCCCAAGGTCACGTTGCATTGGGGCTAAATATTGATACCAACCATAAAGAGAATTCAGTTTTTAACATCCTGGAGCATTCCAACGGCAACGGTCTATCGCTTGCAGATATCTCAGAAAACGTTACAGAAAACTTTGATGTTGTGCCTGCAGATATTTCACTCAGCACCTTGGATCACCACCTTTCAATGGTAAAGGGAAGAGAGAACCGCTTAAAGCAAGCAATCGGGCGGGTCCATCCATTGTATGACATCATTATCATAGACTGTCCACCGAGCCTTGGGTTGTTGACCTTCAATGCGCTTATTGCTTCATCGGAAGTATTCGTACCGATAGAGATGAGTTTGTTTTCTTTGCACGGAATCAGCAAACTCATGCAGATCATAGCGTCCATCAAAGAGAAAACAGGGCATGAAATCCATACAAAAGTTTTTGGAACGCTAGTGGATAAGCGCACAAGAATCTCAAGGGAAGTATTGGAGAATATTCGTAAGCATTTTAGTGACACCATGTTTGAAACGGTCATTCGATCCAACGTCACCTTGAAGGAGGCCGTTGGATTTGGAAAATCGATCCTGGATTATTCAAAAAAGGCCAGCGGATTCAAAGATTATATGATGCTTGCCGAGGAAGTCCTTTATGATGAAGGAACGGACCATAAGTGGTTCGTCGAAGATGATGAAGCGATGCATTTAGAATCGGATTTTGAAAAACGATTTACCTATTATGATCCTCAAGCAAATTCCGTAAAGATCGGAGGAAATTTCAATAATTGGAACCCAGGCGATGAATTTCTTATGCAACGGGATGATTATGGTACGTGGACGAAGCGTATTGCACTCAAGCCGGGCACCTATCAATACAGATTTGTCGTCGATGGTGAGTGGGTCGAAGATCATAATAACTCGAAATATATCGATAATGTCTTTGGGGGAAAAAATTCGGTACTGGAAGTAGGGTAAAAAGGACATCCTAAATGGAAAAAAAGAGTCTTGGCAGGGGGCTTGAGGACATTGCGGATATTTTTATATCACAGAAAAAGGAAAATACCCCTCGCGACGATGCTTCAATCAAAAACGTGAAGGATGTGGTCGGGGGATACTATCCTGCGAATGCTTTTGAAGGGTCAAAGCCAAGCAATTCTTTACCTGAAGAAGATATTCGACCCCTGACAGATGAGAGATTCAACGTGCCGATGGATCACCTCAACAGCGAGCAGTTCTTTGAACATGATTACCCAGGCAGGGGTGATAGCCCCCGCTCCAGTCAAATGGAAGTGACCCCGGAAGATCACGAAGACGTCTGTGAAATCACAGAACATATTACCAGCACGAAAAAAATGGCATACCTAAATACAGCCGATGTCCAAAAAAACATCATAAAATCACTTTCCCAGCATCTTCGCCAGAATTACAATATAAAGAATATTGAATTGGTAAAAGTGAATGAGGTGTCTCGACCGGGTATGAAAAATATAGTGCAAGAGAATATTTTGATCTATATCAAAGAGCAAGAGGACCCCTAAAAAACGATTTCATCCTTTATCTTAAGGATTCTGGAGCGCCTCGAAGGTGCGCCCCTTGACCCGCAGGATATAAGGGTTTCTGATGGCATCCCCCTTGTAGTCGAAGGACGTGGAACCGGTCACGCCGGGGAAATCAACTAGGTTCAGTAGCTCGTCTTTGAGATGACCTTTGAAACGTATACGGGGGTTGGCAAGTGTCTTCAGGAGAATCCTGGCAGAATCGTAAGCCACAGCTTGAATGAATCCCGGCTTTTCATTGAACGTGTCCTGAAAATTTTTCGAAAAAATCCTCACCTTCGGATCTTGGCTTTCGGGAAAAAAGCCATCCGTCAGGATCGCTTCCTGGATATAATCCTGTGACATGCTGATCAGTTGTTGGGAGTGCCAAAGATTGGTTCCAATCAATATCACGTCTTCGATATCATAATAGGCCAGCTGGGGTGTAATCAGGCCTGCCTTTTTGGCTGCATCCGGTATGAACAATGCGTTGAAATCGACGATGGGCTCAAGCGCGTCATCCCGTTTTCTACCACCATCGCCATCCTCCGCCAGGGGGCCCAGGGGTTGTGGGATTCCCCAGAAAAAAAGTTCCGCTATCTGCTTGGTTTCAGGGGGCATGAAGGCGAACATATCGGTAGTTCTTTTAGCCATTGGATCCGGGTTCAGCGCATCTTGGGACGTAAACTCAAAGGCGATCTCGAGTGCTTTTGGTATCTTGTAATAAAGACCCACCAGTTTTTTGATGGGTGTGGCAAAATCTGTGGCCGAAGGGTCGTATGATTCAACACCCACAATATTCCCACCCCGAGCAAGCACGTCATCCCAAAATAGGTTCATGTAGGTGTCGCCATAATTTTCGTCCGGATAGAGAATGGCAAACCGGTTGAGGCCCATTTTTTTTATTGCATAATCAGCCATGGACCTTGATTGCATCTGGGGTGTTATGAAGTTCCTGAAAACGAACTCCCCTAGCTGTGTAATATTATCCTTTTGGGTAAAAAGGATGATGGGAATTCCCCTGCTTTGTGCTTCCATGGCAGCCGGCTCGGCTGAAATAATGGGTCCGATGATTGCGGAAACATTGGCATCGTCAAGTTCTCTTACCGCCTGAACAGCCTGGAAGGGATCCGAAGCCGAATCCTTGACAATGAAATTAATCGGCTTTTTTTCGTTGGCACGATGATATTCGTTCAGGGCCAATTCAATTCCCTGCAGGGCCTTGAGGCCATAGGTCTTGTAGGGGCCGCTGAGGGGTAAGATACATCCGATGGAATGGGGGCTGGAAATCGATTCAGAAAGGATTTCCACTAACAAGCTTTTGGCTTGTCCAGCCTGCTCGTGTGCCGGTTGGCGTTTTACGAGTTCTGAAAGGGCTGCAATGGCATCGTCGGTTCTGCCCTTCTCGAGGTTCAGCAATCCCAAATGATATTGCAGGTGTCCGCGCAAGGCTTCATTTTTCAGCAGGCCCAGCAGATAGATGGTGTTGATGGTGTTAAGGTGCGGCAAAACATCTTTCATTTTTTGAAGGGCCTGCTCCTTGAACATCAGCGGGGATTGATCATACACGAGGCTGTAATAGTAAAAAGCGTCCACCGGTGAGTCCATGGCAAGATAGGCATCCCCCGTCAGGGTTTCCCTGCGCAACTGCTGCTCCGGGGTGAGTTGTTCGGCTGGGATTTCAAGTGAATACCGGATAACGTCTTCATATTTACCCTCCCGGTCATATGTCTCCAGCATAGCGATCATTGCACCCGGCACCAGCGGGCTTTGGGGGTGCCTGTCAAGCAGTTCCTGGAAGGCATATCTGGCAGATTCAAAAGCACCCAGCTGAACGTGACAATCCGCGGTCCGTTTGAGCGCCATATCCGCATAAACGCCTTGGGGTTGATTTTCAAGATAAGAGCCGTATTTTTCCAGGGCTTCTCCGAACAACTGATCGGCAAACAAGGCTTCGGCTTCCTGAAACAGGCTTGTATAGTCTATGACTTCTGCACCGGGGGGTTCTGTCGGTTTGAGCAATGGCGGCAGTGCTTGCTTAGGGGCGCATGCCCAGACCAGAAGAATTGATGCAATGATATAAAGGATGTGTCTAATAAACATGAACGTGTTCTACCATTATGAATGCATTATCGTTAAGTTTCGTAAATCCCTTGGATATGATTTTATTAACAGACAATGATCACCCTGTAAACACAATACCAGTGGATCTGTCGAGGCTTTATTCGAACCCTTGATCCGCACAAGAGTGGTGCAGATCGAGATAAAAATCGCTTCATCCAGGTCGGGTGCTAGTTGACTGACAAATGAGAAGTCTGATATAACAATACAATCGTGAAAACGATTATATGAAAAGCGACGTTGTCGCTGATTGGCTATATTTTACACCAGCCTGATGTGGCTGTGCCACCGAATTCTGGATCTTACAAGGAGGTTCATTCATGGTTTCTTCATCAGATTTTGAAAAGGCAATTCAGATGGGTCGTCCCCCCAACGTGACCCGATTATTTCCGAACTCCCGGGCCTTGATTGTCAGTGGGAAGTTCATCGACAGGGCGATGGCCGAAAAAGGGCAGGCCATTGCCATGGCAGCCAATGGCAGAAACAGACTCGTTATCCGGGGCGCACTGCAGGCAGCACAACGTGCCAATGCATGTATTATCATTGAAATCGCGCGATCGGAAGGTGGCGCCGATGCTTACTGTGCGGTCAATTATTGGAATATCGCCATGCAGGTGGATGCCATCTGCAACGAACTGGACATACAGATCCCTGTGGCCATCCATGCCGACCACTATGGCATTAAAAAGGCGGCCGACATAGAAGTGGCCAAGATCGAGATACCCACCCTCTTCGAAGCAGGCATGACTTCCATTGCCGTCGATGCTTCGCATATGCCGGACGATCAGAATCTTTTGGCCAATTTAGAGTTGAATCCATTCATTCCCACCTGGGCCGGCCTCGAAACAGAGGTAGGCGAAATCAAAGGCAAAGAAGGACTGTCAACCGTTGCGGAGGCCCGATTCCTCATCCAGGGCCTAAATGCACACGATATCTTTGCGGACTGGATTGCCTTGAACAACGGAACGACGCATGGTATCGAGGCCAGCGGACAAGGCATCCAGGTCGATTTGACGCGTCAAATTCACGATGCGCTGGCACCCTACAACGTATCGGGTGCACAACATGGCACCTCGGGGAACAATTCAGACCGGCTCAGAGAGATCGCAACCAAGACCCGAACAACGAAAGCCAATGTTGCTACAGCGTTGCAGATGATTTCATGGGGCCTGAAGGTAAATGATTACGGAAATGCCATAATAAGTGAGGATGGGGATTTCATCAAGGTTAAGGATCGGGGCGTGACAGAGGAGATGTGGGAAGCCATGGTGGCCTACGCAACATCCCAGGGCCTGAAAGGTGGCAACTATAAGAAACTCAACCTGCCTTTTGAAAACAAATTATTGGGCCAACCCATGGCGATTCGGGACAGAATGGCCAAACGTGTGGAAGATTTTGTTTACAATATGCTGGTGAATGTCTTTAACGCAAGCGAAACTGCCGATATTGCCATCCAGAAAATTCTCTCAACCGGATCCTACGATCCCGGCCCCAAGGTGGAGCGGATCGAAAACCCGGATGAATGGACACCCGAAAAAATCGTCCAAAAGGCGGCAGGCATCGATAGCGATAAAGGAGCTGGCGGGGACTTTGACGACTAATTTCATGAACAAGAAAACGGGAAGGTTTTATCGAAACATTTTCTGCCTCCCCGTTAAATACTAAAGGGCTCAAACAAAGGGTTACTTTTTTTTAGCCGCCGGTTTCTTTGCAGCAGTTTTTCTGGCAGTTGTTTTTTTAACCGCTGTTTTCTTTGCAGCAGTTTTTTTGGCAGTTTTTTTAGCCGCCGGTTTCTTTGCAGCAGTTTTTCTGGCAGTTGTTTTTTTAACCGCCGTTTTCTTTGCAGCAGTTTTTTTGGCAGTTTTTTTAGCCGCCGGTTTCTTTGCAGCAGTTTTTTTGGCAGTTTTTTTAACCGCCGGTTTCTTTGCAGCAGTTTTTTTGGCAGTTTTTTTAACCGCCGGTTTCTTTGCAGCAGTTTTTTTGGCAGTTGTTTTTTTAGCCGCCGGTTTCTTTGCAGCAGTTTTTTTGGCAGTTTTTTTAGCCGCCGGTTTCTTTGCAGTAGTTTTTTTTGCTGCCGTTTTCTTCTTCGCAGTCGCCATGGAACCCCCCTTAATGTTTAAAAGGTTAGGAACATCACATAGCCCTTCAGTTTAGAAAGTAAAATTGGCTTGGACCTTATATTTTGTATTAGAAATTAAATATGCTACAATATATAGTATGTCAAGTTAAATAATTGATTGAATTCATTTTTTTAATACCAGTTGTCAAAAAGATGTTTGCAATGAAAATCGCGCTTGCTGTTGCGGATCATGTATCGGTCAGGACAGTTTATGTCCGTAAGTTATTGCCCTCCAACACTAAGACGACTCCTCGCCCTTTTTGACTTCATCCCACAAGCGGTGTTTATCGATGTAAGAAAGTTTTTCAAAAAGGGTTTGGCGTTCTTTGGCCAGCTTTTCCATACGATTGAATCGGGTCTCAAATTTTCGAGTTGCTGATGCTAGGGCTGTTTCAGGATGGATGCCCGCAAATCGTGCCACATTGACAAGGGTAAAGAAAACGTCCCCAATCTCCAGTTCCAGCGCCTCGCGATTGCCGGCACTTTCTGAATCCTTTTTCAACTCTTGTTTCAGTTCTCCCCATTCCTCTTGTGCCTTTATCATGACACCTTCTAAGTCGTCCCAATCAAATCCGGAATGGGCGGCTTTTATAGATATCCGGTGGGCGCGCATGAGTGCCGGGAGGCTTTTGGGTACAGTTCCCAGTATGGAATGCGACGCTTGGTGTGATTTTTCGCGTCGTTTAATCGCCTGCCAGCGATCCCGCACCTGATCCGGTGTACAGGCAGTCTCTTCGCCAAAAACATGGGGGTGCCGACGGATCATTTTATCCAGGTTACGCTGTGTCAGGGTTTTGATATCGAATAGACCAGAGGTTTGAAACTGGACGATAATGAAAAGAACCAAAAAAAGAACGTCACCGAGTTCTTCACAGATGTCATCGGCCTTGTCCGATTGGATGGCATCCATGAGCTCGAAAACCTCTTCCACCAGATAACGGACCATGCTTAGAGGGGTCTGTTTTCGGTCCCAGGGGCATCCGTTTTCACCCCTAAGTGTTTCAATCAGGTCAATGATTTTTGAAAAGGGGGAGCAGGTATGGTTCAGTGTATCTTCCAAGCCTTTTTTAAGCTTTCAATTTTTTCGGCAAATTCGAGTTTCATGTCTTTGTTCACAATCTTGGCCAGTTGCGTTGATACATGGGACAGGTAAGGCGCCACAACGGAATCTTTGATCATCGATGTGTTTTTCGGAAGAAAGGTGGTGAAAACGACAACCAGGATAGACGCGATGAGCAAGCCCTTGATTAAGCCAAAAACGCCGCCGCTGATTCGATCGGCCCAGCCCAGAAAGGCGATACTCATGAGGTATTTAATAATGACACCGAGAATGCTGATGAGCAAGAATACGCCGATAAATACGGCCAGAAAGCCAATCAGTCTGCTATAGTCGACCACGGAAATCCAGCGTGATAAAAATTTAGCCACTTGGGGATAAAAAGAGTTGGCGACATAATAGCCTGTCATCACACCGAGAATCGAGGATAATTCCTTCACAAGACCCCGAAAGATTCCTCTGATCAGGCAAAACCCAACAATGATGGTTACAAGAATGTCGAATGAATTCATATGGCACGAAGCTATTTTCGTGTAAACAGCAGGGATCGAAGCACCGCGTAGCAAGTTGTGGGGAATGTTCTGCCGTGCGGCAGTGCTTCGCATCGACCGTAAGGAATTCTGCCTAATTCAGATGCGTTCGCATTCCGCGCGAAATACCACGCTGAATGCGCTCACGGTTTCGGCTCAATTATCAAAGAAACAAAATAACAAAGGTGAGTTCCTTTCGTCAAGGTATTTCTCATTTTGGCTGCCAGGTAAATTTGTGATTTGCATTGGTCTGAACGGGTATGTTAAAGAATCCTTCTATGATTCGAAAAACCGCTGCACGTTTTTAGGTGCAAACAGGATAAGGTCGTTCATGCAAAAAAACGATGACAATTATCAGGACAGGGCAAGCTATCCGGACGTGGAGTTGGCCAGGCATCTTTTTGGTGAGCATAACGACAATTTAAAAAAGATTGCCGACGCCTTGGATGTCAAGATTCATGCAAGGGGCAACACCGTTCATATCCAGGGGGATCCCATCGTTTCAAGTCTGGGCAAGAAGATTCTGGATCAGTTATATCAGCTGCTGAAGGAAGGCTATCCGATTTATGAGAACGATGTGGACTATGCCATTCGGGTGTTGACGGAAGATGACAAGGCCGACCTAAAGTCCATCTTTCTGGATACGATTTATGTGACTTCCAAAAAACGTGCCATTACACCGAAAAGTCGGGCGCAAAAGGAATATATCGATGCCATTCGGAACAATGATATTGTTTTCGGTATCGGCCCTGCAGGAACCGGAAAAACATATCTGGCCATGGCCATGGCGGTTTCCGCTTTATCCAAGGGAATTGTCAACCGGATCATTCTGACGCGACCGGCCGTCGAAGCAGGCGAGGCGCTTGGTTTTCTTCCAGGAGATTTGTCGGAAAAGGTGGACCCCTATTTAAGACCTCTGTATGACGCGCTGCATGATATGATGCGTTTCGAAAAGGTTTCAAGTCTTTTGCAAAAAGGCATCATCGAAGTCGCGCCCATTGCTTTCATGAGAGGGCGAACATTAAACGATTCGTTCGTTATTCTGGACGAGGCCCAGAACACGACGTCGGAACAGATGAAAATGTTTTTAACGCGTATTGGGTTCAGCTCCAAAGCCGTTATCACCGGTGACATTACACAGATCGACCTTCCGTCAAACAAACCATCCGGGTTGATCGAGACCAAAAACATTCTGGCCAATATTGAGGGGATTCGATTTGCATTTTTCAGCAAAAGGGATGTGGTCCGGCATAAGCTTGTTCAGGATATTATCAGGGCGTATGAAGATCTGGAAAAAGAAAAGCAAAGGATTGCATGAAGCAAGAAAAACGGAAAATGAACCTGCAAAAATATCACCGTCTGAATGATTATTTCAAATGGGTGTTGCTGGGAGTGATGACCCTCAGCGTTATAGTTAGTCTCTACCCAAGCCTGATCGTTAAGCAGCATGTCTACCTGCTGGGCGATGTTGTGGACACGGATGTCAAGGCACCCAAGGACTTTTTATTTGAAGACAGGGCTGCAACGGAACGCAATGTACAGACGGCCGTGGAAGCGGTGCGCACTGTATACGATCACGACACAACCCTTGCTGAGGAATTGACCCAAAATGTGAACGATGCTTTCGAGATCATGCAGAAGAAGATAAAGCAAAGCCTGTCGGCAGTTGCAGAGGTTTCTGATTCAAAGAACCCTCCTGGACCGTCGCAATCTCTAGCGCAAGCGGAAGCACTTTGGATCGAGACAGGACGATCAGAACTGCTAAGAAAAGAATTGCTAGACAAAAAACCCGAATTCGAGAAAAAACTTGGCATCACCTTGAATACAGGTGCTTTCACGATACTCGAAAACGAGGGCTTTGCGAATGACATCGCCCTATATATCAATAAAATTTTGTCGGAAGTTCTTGACAACGGGGTTGTGGCCAACAAAGACATTTTTCTGAGAGAAGCGGAAAAAGGGATTACCCTCAGGCGGGTCCAAGAGAGGACCGAAACGACCGTCAACAACTTGCGTCAGTTTTACGGTCTGGATCAATCCAAGGTGATGGTGCGGGTCATCGGGCAGCCGCTTCTCAAGGATCTGAATTATAATCTCAGGAATTTGATCGTAGATGTGGTTCAGAACTTGATACATCCCAATATCACCCTAAACAAAAGCGAGACAGAAGATCGAAAAAAGCGCGCCGCTTCAGAGATAAAGCCGATTTTTCACAAGATCAAGACCGGGGAGATGCTGCTGCGTGAGGGCGAAATAGTCACGGCCTTACAGCTTCTCAAACTGAAATCGCTGGCGTCTCAGTTCAAGGACGAGGGTATTTTTACTAAGAGCCTGGGTGCGGCCATGTTGATCATCTGCCTGCTTGTTGTTACCTATTTTCTTTATCTGTCGCAGTTGAAGAAACTGCCGGGCAGCGAAAACCGGAACCTTCTCTGCATCATGTGCATTTTTGTTTTTTTTATGGGGATCGCCAAAGTTACATCAATTTTTTCTGAATCATTGGTAGCGGGATCTCTGCTGTCCATTAGCAAGACAACCTTGTTTTACGGAATTCCGATCGGTGCCGGAGCCATGACGATCTGTCTTTTTTTCGGTCTGGAGATCGCTATTCCATTTGCAGTTCTCCTGGCCATCTGCACAGCGGTCGTTTATCATATTCGTTTTGAACTCCTGATTTATCTTTTTTTGAACGGCACGATGGCGGCCTATTGGATCCAGAACTGCCGGGAACGAAAGGTGTTTATCAAGGCTGGTTTGAAGCTGGGTTTGTTGAACATACTGCTTGTCGTCGCAGCAGAGAGCTATTCTGGAAACCTGTCCGGGATGCGCATTCTGTGGGGAACCCTGTTTGCCTTTGCCGGCGGTATCGGTACCGGTATCGTTACCTCGGGCCTTTCACCATTAATCGAACTGACGTTTGGATATACCACGGATATTACGCTGCTGGAGTTGGCCAATCTTGATCGGCCCATTCTAAAACGGCTCATGATTGAAGTGCCGGGAACCTACCACCACTCGATGGTGGTGGGAACAATGGTAGAGGCGGCTGCATCTGAAATTGGGGCAAATCCATTGTTGGCAAAGGTTTGTGGATATTATCATGATATCGGCAAGATCAAAAAACCGCTCTATTTCGTCGAAAATCAAGAAGGCGGCATCAACCGGCATGACAAGCTTGCACCATCCATGTCAAGCCTGATCCTGATCGGTCATGTCAAGGATGGCATGGAGATGGGTCGGGAATTCAAGCTGGGCCAGGCGATCATCGATACCATAGCGCAGCATCATGGCACCAGCCTGATTGGATATTTTTATGAAAAGGCAAAAAAACAGAAGGGAGAACATGCCGTTAAAATTGAAGATTTCAAATACCCAGGACCCAGACCCCAGACTCGGGAAGCCGGATTGGTTATGCTGGCCGATGTCCTGGAAGCGGCATCCCGAACCCTGGAAAATCCGACACCGTCACGAATCCAACGGCTGGTCCAGGAACTGATCAATAAAATTTTTTCTGATGGTCAACTGGACAATTGCGAGCTGACCCTGAAGGACCTGCACAACATTGCGCGCAGTTTTACAAAAATTCTAACCGGGATTCATCACCATCGAATCGAATATCCCGATACCGCCCTTTTGACCGCAAGGAACGGAAAAAATGGGAATACTGATAGAAAACAGACAAAACCAATACCTGATAGCGCTGAAAAATCTGAAAGAAAAGGCCCAGGCCATCTTAGACGCCTTGGACAGCCCTGAGGGCGAACTTTCCATCTTACTTCTTGATGATCCACAAATCGCTGTTCTGAACAAGAACTATCTTCAACGCGAAGGACCTACCAATGTCATCGCATTTCCCATGCGAGAGGGGGCGTTTGCCGAAATCAATCCGGATTTACTGGGCGATGTTGTCATTTCCCTGGAAACGGCTGAGAAAGAGAGCCTGGCGACCGGCGTGTCCATGAATGATCGTTTAGGAGAGCTGATGGTTCATGGTATTCTGCACCTGTTTGGGTATGACCATGAAGTGTCTGAAACGGAAGCCCGGCGGATGGAAGCCAAAACGAATGAACTTCTGAAACAGATTGGAGCTATCTTTTCAGACCATAACCCAAAACAAGCTTAGCCATAACGCCGAGGGATTAGATAAATTTATGTTTCATCTTTCGGCGTTTCGAGATGCCTTCGTATTAATTATAGGCTCGTATTTTTTGATGTAACCGGTTTGAGAAAGGAACATGCCATGTACCTCGTGACTGCCAAGGAAATGCAATTGATGGATCAGGAGGCTATCCGCGACATAGGTATTCCCGGGAGGGTGCTTATGGAAAATGCCGGGTCGGGTGCCTTCAGGTTCATGTGCCGGGTGTTTCCGGACCTGGCGGAAAAATCCGTCGGAGTCGTCGCCGGAAGAGGAAACAACGGCGGAGACGGCTTTGTTATGGCGCGATATCTATCGCAAAAGAGCGTCTCGGTGAAGGTCTATCTTCTCAGTGAGAAAGGCAGGATTCAGGGGGATGCCAAAAAAAACGTTGATCTCCTGGCCTCCTTGGGTATACCGGTGCTGGAAATTCCCGACACCGCTAGCTTCAAGAAACAGAAAGCTGCCATGCGGCGGCATGATGTATGGGTGGATGGCATATTCGGCACCGGACTGAAATCGGATGTCAAGGGCCATTACAAGGAAGTGATTCTGTTTCTGAACGCCTTGAGAAAGCCAATATTGGCCGTGGATATCCCATCGGGTCTGAATGCGGACAACGGGCAGATCTGCGGTGTCTGTATTGAGGCCCAGGCGACAGCTACATTTGGTTTTCCCAAGATCGGTCATGTCGTCTACCCGGGTGCGGCACACACGGGTGCACTCGACGTCATCGATATCGGTATTCCAAGGCAAGTTGCAGATCACATCCGACCGGGTCAATTCATCCTGGAAAAGGAGGACCTAAGGGATGTGCTTCAAAAGAGGGATCCGAACACGCACAAAGGCAGAACCGGTCACCTGCTTGCCATTGCCGGGTCTCCCGGAAAGTCGGGAGCTGCGGCCATGACGGCGACGGCTGCCATGCGCACAGGCGCCGGCCTCGTCACTTTGGGGGTTCCCAAAAGCTTGAACCCGGTGTTGGAATCACAGGTCACGGAAGTCATGACCTATGCCTTGCCGGAGACCACCGACCACATGCTGGACACGTCTGCCATGGATGCGCTCCAGAAGCTGTTGACCCGCAAGAGCTGTCTTGTCATCGGTCCCGGTATCGGTACGGCAGAAGAGACAAAACAGCTGCTGTTCCGGCTCCTGGTGGAAATCGCCTTGCCTGTGGTCGTTGATGCCGATGGCCTCAACCTTCTCTCAGAAAACCCCGAAATACTTCGCTCCTTGAACATACCCGTTATTCTGACGCCTCATCCTGGAGAGATGGGCAGGTTGTGCGGGATTTCACCGACGGCTGTTCAGGGAGATCGTATCGGCTGGGCGCGTCACCTGGCGACATCCTACCATGTCCATGTTGTTCTCAAGGGCGCCAGGACTGTCATGGCACATCCGGACGGTCGGGTATATGTCAATCTCACGGGAAATCCCGGGATGGCCATCAGGGGGCATGGGAGATGTCCTGACCGGTGCCATAGCCGGATTTGTAGCTCAGGGATATGCACCGCAGGATGCGGTCCATCTGGGCGTTTTTATTCACGGGGCCGCCGCAGACCATCAAGCGATCCATCGTGGGCCTTTCGGGTACCTGGCCACAGATGTCATGAACCAGCTTCCCCGTCAGATTAAAAAGCTAGCGCGTTTCAATTAGGAAACATGTCAATCATGCAGCTTCAGGTGACATCCAGATCCCCGGAGGATACCGTCAAATTGGGCGAGACTGTCGGTCAGGCGGCGACGGGCCGTTTGATTATTGCACTGATGGGTGATCTCGGAAGTGGAAAGACGCTATTCGTACAAGGGCTCGCCAGGGGCCTGGTCGTTCCCAAAGGGTTCATGATTACCAGCCCCTCCTACACACTGATCAACGAATACCCGGGCAGGGTTCCATTGTTTCATGCAGACCTCTATCGTCTTTCCAATGACATCGATATCGAAAGCACGGGGCTGTTTGATATCTTGACGGCCGATGGCGTCGTGGCCATCGAGTGGGCGGAAAGAATTTCAGGAGAAAACCTGGCCCAGGATGTGGTCATACACTTCGATATCACGGGCGATAACGAACGGGTAATCCGCTTAACAGGCTGTGGACAGACGGGCGAGGATCTGCTAAGAGAGCTTGAACCGCAACAGTGAGCGCATTCCCCGTAGCTTGCTGCGGGGTTAGCGAGCGAATCTAAATTAGACAGAATTCCTTACGGTCGAAGATTCCTCGTAGCTTGCTGCGAGGTTCTTCAAATCTAACTCGAGTGTTTCAAATTTTTAAAAATGAAGGATTCAGGAACAGAATATGGGGATTATTGTTCAAAAGTTCGGCGGCACGTCTGTCGCTGACTTGAAAAGAATTCAAAATGTGGCCAAAAGAGTGACCTGCAGCTACGACCGGGGGGACAACGTGGTGGTCATTCTGTCCGCTATGGCAGGGGTCACGGACAGGCTGATCAGCATGGCCAAAGAAGTTACCGAAAACCCGGACAGACGGGAACTGGATGTGCTCATGGCCACCGGGGAACAGACAACAGCGGCACTGCTAGCCATGATGCTGAAATCCATGAACTATCCAGCGGAATCCCTGATGGGCTACCAAGCAGATGTGGTGACAGATTGCGAGTTCGGTAATGCGCGCATCATCGAAATCGGCGGGGATCGCATCAAGGCCTTGTTGAAAAAGAGAACCATTGTGGTGATCGCAGGTTTTCAGGGGCATGACATTAGAGGGAACATCACGACGCTCGGGCGGGGCGGATCCGACACCTCTGCCGTGGCCATCGCGGCATCACTGAAGGCCGATGTCTGTGAAATCTACACCGACGTCGACGGTATCTACACGGCAGACCCGAACGTTTGTAGCAAAGCAAGAAAACTCAAGGAGATCTCATACGATGAAATGCTGAACATGGCCAGTCTGGGAGCAAAAGTGCTCCAGATTCGTTCAGTCGGATTTGCCAAAAGATTCAACATTCCCGTTCATGTAAGATCATC
This sequence comes from uncultured delta proteobacterium, assembly GCA_963701385.1. Classification (GTDB taxonomy): domain Bacteria; phylum Desulfobacterota; class Desulfobacteria; order Desulfobacterales; family B30-G6; genus B30-G6. The sequence goes on along the minus strand of CAVOZW010000007.1, from coordinate 81,145 downwards.
TTTTTCCGACGAGGAGGGAACCATGGTGATGAATGAAGAATGTGGTATGGAACAGCTGGTGGTCTCAGGTGTGACCCATGATAAAAATCAAGCGCGCATTACCCTTAAAAAGGTACCTGACCAGCCCGGTGTCGCGGCAAAAATATTCTCACCCATCACCGAAGCCGACATCGTGGTGGATATGATCATTCAAAATACCCGGGCAGGCGGGCAGACCGACCTGACCTTTACCGTTCCCAAGGGGGATTATGATCGGGCCATGAAGATCGAAAAGCGTATTGCCGAAGAAATTGGTGCCGAAGACGTTTTCGGGGACGTCAACATCGCCAAAGTGTCCGTAATCGGGGTCGGTATGAAAAATCACTCCGGCGTGGCATCGATCATGTTCACGGCATTGGCAAGAGAGAACATCAACATCTCTATGATCAGCACATCCGAGATCAGGATATCCTGTGTGGTGGAAGAAAAGTATGCCGAACTGGCCGTACGGGTTCTTCATTCGGCATTCGGGTTGGATGCCGAGTAGTTGGGTTTAAAGAAACAAATCGGTGCTAGGCATTGAAAAGAAAAGTCATTTCAATTTTCTCAAAATTTGAAACGCTCCATGTTGGTTTGAGAAAGTTCAACAGCGATCAACTGTTGCTTGTGCTCCTGCTGGGTGTTATTCTCCTGGGACTGGCTGTCTACCGTATCTTTTGGGTCGTTCCCTGAACCGTTAAAGGGGACATTCGTGCAGATCGTTTACCTAAAAACTCAACTTTCGGGATTCGGCAAACGCGAAATGAATAATCCCCTGGTGCTTTGCGAACTCGCCCTAAGGGCTCCTAACATCAGCGCCGGCCATATGGTTAAACAGGCATGGCTGCCAAATGACCGTGTTTTCATATTGGATTTTTATTCACATGCGCTGATGTAAGGTGCCCTAGGCGGCTCAAACAGCGCAAATCACCATTGGATCACCCTTTTCGCTCTAGCTTGTGGTGAAGAAGGTTGAGTTAAGAACTTGATGTTGCCTTCCAAGGAAAAAACCATGGTATATGAACGCTACTATCTTGATCTTCTGGATATAATGAATTCTTCATTTAAAAAGATTGCTTCTGGAGATTACGATAGAAAAGATGTCGAGAGGTTATTGGAGCTATCAAAGACCGGCAGATACCCGAGTCTTTTTACGGAAATGGCCGAATCGTTTAGCATGATGATGATCAAGGTAGAAGCCAGGGAATTTCGCCTAAAGCAACTCATTAGAGAATTGAAATAGGCAAAGATCATTCGCTATTGAGCCCACCCCTTTTGGTGGTGAAAGCTTACAACCTCTCTCAGAATAATCAAAGTTCCCCTGGCGGCGTTGCGAAACAGCTCAAAATGCTCACATACTACGTGTATGCTCCGCTGTTTCGCTGTCCCGCGCCTTGCCAGAAACCCCAATCTTTTTTTTTGCGATGGGCCTCTAGTCAATTTTCTCTTTGGGGTCAAATAATCCAGCCTCGTTTGCACCATGCAAGCCTGCTTTGTACAATCGCTCATCGACGGTTGACAGATTGGCTATCATCTTTTGGGTTAGAAAAAAGAATCTTTTAATTTCGTCCAACCGCTGGGCAATTCGTTCCAAGGACGTATCACTTGTCATCCAGTCAAACCTGTCAAACGTCTTGAGATTTAACGGCAAGGTATAGCCTCGTAGCGTTTTTTCACGTTCAATATTATAATATTGTTCAAAATACGATAAAACCAATTCTCGCAGATTGCGAAAAATGGGTTCTCGGAACCTCAATCCGGCAAAGTTTGATTTGGCGATCGCCCCCCAATGCCCCTCCTGTTTGAACAAGGCCAAGAGATGGTCATCATCGCGCCCATCAGGAATCATGTCCAGAATTAAAGGCGGAAAGCCTATTCGGCGTAAAGCTGCAGCGGCGAACAAGGCGCCGTCGAAACAATGAGCAACCCGATCCTGGATAACCTGTAATGGACAACGATAAATAGGCTCGCTGCTATAGGGTATTGAATCAAGAAAAGCCTGTATCCTGCCCGGCGAATCAAGTGTGGAAATTATTCGAAGGTCTTTATCACTCAATGAACTGTCTATAGACACGCTATGTTGCATACGGAGCCTCGATGGTAATTGTTATTGTCATTAATAATTTTGGCTCTTCTCCCAATTGGTTGGGAGATAATTGGGTCGGACCGAACTATAACCAATCAAACGATTTTATGGCTGCTGGAGGGCTTTCTCGATTTCTCCAAGAACTTGTTGCGCTGCCAGGACCGGGTCTATGGCATCCCGGATGGGGCGGCCGATGACCAGGTGATCGGATCCGTTCCGGATGGCCCGGGCGGGCGTCATGACGCGCGCCTGGTCATCGCCCTTGGAAAGATCCCAGGCCGGTCGTATGCCCGGTGTTACCGCCAGGAATGAACTGCCGCAGGCCTTTTTAATCTGCCCGACCTCGTGGCCGGAGCAGATCACGCCCGCAAACCCTGAAGCACTGGCCATCTGTGCCTTTTTTACCACCAGACGGGTGACATCCGTTGCATAGGAGGCATCATAGCCGGCCGACCGGAGCTCCTCTTTGGCGACACTCGTGAGTACGGTCACGCCCAGGAGATGGACCTTGCCGCCGGCGCCTCTGACGGCTGCCTCGAGCATCTTTTTCGACTCACCGCAGTGAACCGTGGCATAGGTGATACTAAGCGAAGCGATGCCCTGCATGGCCCGGTAAACGGTCTCCGGAATGTCGTGGAGCTTCAGGTCCAGAAAGATGCCTGCGCCGGCGGACACTTTACGGAGTTCATGAACAATCCCGGGCCCGGTTTTGATAAAGAGTTCCAGACCGATCTTGAATATGCCCACCTGATCTTTGAGCAGCGAGACATAGCGTCTGGCTTCATCGATGGTGGGTACATCCAGGGGGAAGATGAGGTAGTCTTTGGTCGGTTTCATCATCGGATACCCTTGTTAGGTATTTAGGAATCTAAACTGTTGGCTGTTAGGCGCTTGTGGCGGATGGCTTTCAAGATAGCTCAAACCCAAAGTTGAGTTAGTCCCTCTGGTCATAGTTCTGCGTCATCCAGGCCCTGTATTCTCCGCTCTGAACCCGCTGGACCCAGGCAGGATTGTCGAGATACCATTGAACCGTTTGTCGAATGCCTGTTTCGAAAGAAGCCATTGGGCGCCAGAGGAGCTCGGTTTTCAATTTGCTGCAATCGATGGCATAGCGGAAATCATGTCCGGGCCGATCATTTACGAAAGTGATCAGCTGCGAGCGTGGTCGCTTGGGACCGGAAGGCACCATTTCGTCGATAATATCGCAGAGGGTACGAACGAGCTTGATGTTCGGCAGTTCACATTCTCCGCCGATGTTGTAGGTCTCCCCGGCACGGCCGTTCTGCATGATCGTCCATACAGCCCTGCAGTGGTCGCGCACAAAGAGCCAGTCCCGAACATTGAGCCCCTGGCCGTAAACAGGCAGTGGTTTGCCGGCCAGGGCATTCAGGATCATGAGGGGAATCAATTTTTCCGGGAATTGATAGGGACCGTAGTTATTGGAACAGTTTGAAATGGTGACGGGAATATTGTAGGTTCGATGGTAAGCACGCACCAGATGATCCGAAGCAGCCTTGGATGCGGAGTAGGGGCTGCTGGGGTCGTAGGGCGTTGTTTCGGTAAAGAAGCCTTCTTTTCCCAGAGATCCGTAAACTTCGTCCGTGCTGACGTGGTGAAACCGTTTGAGACGGTCTTGATGGCGCCGCGCTTCTTCAAGAAGTGTGAATGTCCCCAAGATGTTGGTTCTAACGAAGGCATCCGGGGCTACGATGGATCGATCCACGTGAGACTCTGCCGCAAAATGACAGACCGTATCGATTTTGTGATTTTGGAAAACGGTTTTTACGGCCTCGGCATCACAGATGTCGGCATGTTCAAAGGTATAGCGGCCGTCTGTTGAATTGTCCAATCCTGACAGATTTTCAGGGTTCCCGGCATAGGTCAACACGTCCATGTTGACGATATGGCCGCTGAAGTCGGTTTCAGACAGCAGATAGCGGATGAAATTGGTGCCGATAAAGCCACTTCCGCCGGTGACGAGAATATTTTTCATGGATGGGGTCCTTTGCTCGGCTGTTAGCTGTCAGCCATAAGCGGTCAGCAAGCTTGATGCCTACAGCTTAAACTCAAGGCTTCAATACCACATTCTCTGGGACCTGTCAGGTGAAACCTGCCGACGCGTGAACAGGAACCTTGAATTTTAAGACAAAATACGATAATGATACCCACTTAAAATCTGAATTTGACGCGTACGCCAAGTCGTGAGGGTCAAAATCAAATCAAATTTAAGATCCTTGCCCGTCGGGCTTGAAAAGAGTCACCCATGAAAGAAACATTCGACAAACAGGGCCTGTTGCGATTGCTTCCCGGTGTTGACCGCATTCTTGAATGGTTCAAGGACGATCCATTTTTTGCGGACGTTCCCAGATCCATCCAGGTGAATACGGCCCGGTCTGTCATCGATATGTTGAGGGCCAAGATTCTAGATTCGAAGACAGAACTGTCCGGGGAAGCGTTTTCCCGAGCATCTATACTGCCGCGGATCAAGACGCAGGTCACATCGGCCATGATGCCGAATCTGAAACAGGTAATCAATGCCACCGGCGTTGTGATTCACACCAACCTGGGTCGTTCGCTGCTGGCAGAAGAAGCGCTGCAAAATCTGCAGAAAATTGGTGGAGGATACTCCAATCTGGAATTTGACCTGAAGTCCGGCCAGCGTGGATCCCGATACAGCAGTGTCGAAGACCTTATCTGCGAGATTAGCCGGGCCCAAGCCGCTATGGTTGTCAACAACAATGCAGGGGCTGTCCTATTGTGCCTGGAGACGATTGCAAAGGGCAAAAATGTCATTGTCTCACGGGGGGAATTGGTGGAGATCGGCGGATCCTTCCGGATTCCGGATGTCATGGCAAAAAGTGGGGCCGTTTTAAGGGAAGTCGGAACCACGAATCGAACCCATCTGCAGGATTATGAAAGCGCCATCGATGATAACACCGGGCTCCTGTTGAAGGTCCACACCAGCAACTACAGCGTGGTGGGCTTCACCGCCGGTGTATCGTTAGGAGAGCTTGTCACACTTGGAGAAAAATATCATGTGCCGGTCATGGAAGATCTCGGCAGCGGGACATTCATCGATCTCTCTCGATATGGACTCCTGAAAGAGCCGACCGTTCAATCCTCGGTATCCACCGGCGTGGACGTGGTAACCTTCAGCGGCGACAAACTCCTTGGCGGTCCCCAGACGGGCGTGATTGCCGGTACCAGGGAGATGCTCCACAGGATCAAACAGAATCCCATCACCCGGGCCCTCCGGATCGACAAATTGACCCTGGCTGCGCTCGAGAGCACCCTGCGCCTCTACCGTGATGAAGCAACCGCATTGAGCAGGATTCCGACCTTGAGAATGCTGACCACACCGGAAGCGATCATTCAAAGCAAAGCCGAAAGATTGATGACGCAGTTGAAAGATCGCAAGAATGAGAGGCTCGAGGTACAATCCTTTGATGCCACCTCCCGGGCCGGGGGCGGTTCTTTGCCCTTGCTGAAACTGCCTAGCAGATGTGTGGGTGTCAAGATACAGAACGTATCAGCGAACCGCATCGACAGATGGATGCGGGAGATTACGCCGCCGATTATCGGCAGAATTGAAAACGGTTTTTTCATGATGGATGTGCGGACCATCCAGGAGAAGGAACTGGATGTCATAACAGAGGCTTTTGAGCAGTTGCTTAGAGCGCTGTGACCCCCAGCTGAGCTTGGTCAGAGATGGCCGGCTCTGGGATTAATCGCTTCCAGGAGGAATACAGGATCTTGTATGATGATTTCATAACGGTAAACGTCGAACATCGAATGAAACGAACCTTACAAAGACCATTTGAAGCAGGTGAAAGAGTGATACCAACGTGACACCAAGAACAGACAAGAACAAAGCGACCCTTTTTTCCGAACGCGGGACAACCCGCCACTTCCTTTTCAATCCACCTGCAGCCGCATTAGACAAAGGGCAGGCGACTTTTATCGGTCACGGATCCATTGAAGCCGTACAAGAGGCTTTCCCGGAGATTTTTTGTGGCCAGGCGTTCCAGCGCCATGCCCTGGAACAGATGCAGAACGTCTCATGTTTTGGCGGTATGATTGTCCGTATGGACGACGGCCTGAACCCTCAAGATTCCGATGGCCACGACCAAACGGTCCCCATTCTGGGCATCAGCCGCCTGGTTGATGACTTTTGCAGGAGGGAGAATGGCACCTGGGGGCCGGTCCAGGCAGATTTGCTGGGATGTTTTTTCCCCGGAAAGAACGGTACCGACACCCTGCAGCTGGCGGAAAATATTCAGGACAGAGTCAACGGGCTTGGCAATGGTTCGGTTTCCATCGGTGTTGCTTCCTATCCAACGGGTATTTTTGGAAAAGAGGACGTGTTCGCCAATGCCCTAAAGGCGCTGACCCATGCATCCTTTTTCGGCGCTAACAGTGCCGTTCTGTTCGATGCCGTCAGTTTGAATATCAGCGGGGACGAATTGTATCAGAAAGGGGATGTGTCGGGCGCCATTGAAGAACTCAAAGCCGCCCAGAAATTGGATCCGGGGAATGTCAATGTCCTCAATAGTCTGGGTGTTTGTTATGGGGTAGAGGGGAAACTTGCAGAAGCACTCGCAGCCTTTAGGGCGGCCACCCGGATCGATCCGCACGAGGTCATGGCCCTTTACAATGCCGGTTATGTGCACTGTATGCTGAATCAGACAGAAGATGCCTTGAGGTGTTATCAAGAGGCGGAGGCCACAGGGGAAGATGTCTTCGAAGTCATTTTTCAAATAGGCAAGCTGTATCTGGATCGCGGTGACTTGGATGCGGCAAAGAGGTATTTGGAAAGGGCAATCTGCTTGCAGCCGGAATCCTGGATCGCCTACCTTCACCTGGCTGAGTGCTGTGAAGCGCTGCACATGACCGATGAAGCGGTGACCCATTATGAAACAACGATAAAAAAGAATCCGACAGACGCCTGTGCTTTGTCAGCCTTGGGCGCTCTCTATGACGAAAAAGCGGAAAACCCTGAGATCTCGACCCTGTTCTGCGAGAAAGCCGTCGAGATGTCTCCCGAGAACAGTTTGTTTCAATTCCGCCTGGGAAAGGTTTACTTCCGTCAGGAACAGGCCGAAAAAGCGCTTTCAGCCTTTGCCAAAGCCCTGGACCTGGGTTATCCTGCCGAATCGGAGCTGGCCATGGTGCGTGAACACCTAGACAGCAAATGTGCAGATTGTCAGGCGCAATAGCTTCCTGTTTCAGTCGTCAAGTTTCATGAGATGTTCGGGTCAGTGCAGAATGGCGCTGTCGGTTGACTTTGATGACCGGGTGATTACTATCAAAACCGACGCAGTCAACTACCACCCGTTATACGGGTGGCTTGGATTTCCCCCAAAATGGGGGCAAGACATAGGAGACGGCACGTCTCCGCAAGTTCAGGTTTTAAACCGCGTGCCGAGCACGCGGTTTGTAGATCAATCAAGACAAGGAGAACCCCCCATGCCGATATACGAATACTGTTGCGAGGACTGTAATAAGAGTTTTGAAAAGCTGGTTTTTGGCGCCGAGGCGCCGAACTGTCCTTCCTGCGACAGCAAAAAGGTGACCCGCCTCATGTCTTCCTGCGGATTTATCAGCAAGGGAGGTGCTGGAGAAACAACCCGCGCTTCCGCGTCTGCATCCTCATGTGGCGGGTGTGCGGCAACGAGTTGTGCAACTTGTGGTCATTGATGGACGGGAACCTGCATATTGGTACACGGGGAAGCAAGCTGGCACTGTGGCAGGCCAAGTGGGTCCAATCGGAACTTCTGAAAGCCCATCCTACCTTGTCCGTTCAAATCATGGTCATCAAAACAAAAGGAGACAAGATTCTGGATGTCCCCTTGGCAAAAGTGGGCGGCAAGGGACTTTTTGTGAAAGAGATCGAGGATGCGCTCTTGGCGGGAAAGATCGACCTGGCGGTTCACAGCATGAAAGATATGCCGGCAGAAATGCCCAGGGGTTTAGCCATCGGTGCCATCCCCAAAAGAGACAACCCTCAGGATGTCCTGGTGTCAAAAAGAGGGCCCCTGGCGGATCTCCCGAATGGCGCTCGCATCGGCACCAGCAGCCTGCGTCGTGCATCGCAACTATTGTCCGCCAGACCGGATGTCTGTATAAACTCCCTGCGGGGCAACCTGGATACCCGTCTGAGAAAACTCGACAGCGGAGACATGCATGCCATCGTGCTTGCCGCCGCAGGCATTCGGCGGCTGGGACTGGAAGACCGCATTACGGAATACTTAGACAGCCATATCATGCTGCCGGCAGCCGGGCAGGGTGCTCTGTGCATCGAGGTCAGAACAGGGGATGAAAAGACACGCGCACTGGTGGCGGGCCTGGATCATGCCGAGACCCGCACGGTGGTCCTGGGGGAACGGGCTTTTCTGCATCGGCTCGGAGGCAGCTGCCAGGTTCCCATCGCGGCCCACGGCAGGGTTGAAAATGGGCGCTTTGAACTGAGCGGTTTGGTTGCAGAGCCTGACGGCAGTCAGGTGTTTAGAGCCGAACTTGCGGGTCCGGAGGCGTCATCGATAGCCATCGGGACCGAACTGGCAGAGAAACTGATGGGCCAGGGTGCAATGATCATCATAGAAAAACTACAACACGAAGGCCAATGAAAAAAACAACCGGACATGTCTTTCTGGTGGGTGCAGGCCCTGGAGATCCGGGACTCATTACCCTCAAAGGAAAAACCTGCATCGAAAAAGCTGATGTGCTGGTTTACGACTACTTGGCATCTTCGTCCCTGCTGGCATACGCCCGAGAGGGGGCCGATTGTATTTATGTGGGCAAAAAGGGCGGAGACCACACCCTGAAGCAGCACGAAATCAACCAACTGCTGGTGGAAAAGGCCGGCAAAGGCCTGACAGTGACGCGGCTCAAAGGCGGCGATCCGTTTATTTTCGGACGGGGCGGCGAAGAGGTGGAAGCACTCATAGAAGCCGGCATTTCTTTCGACATTGTACCGGGTGTGACCTCGGCCGTGGCAGCCCCGGCATATGCCGGCATCCCGCTGACCCACAGAAAATACACCTCTACCCTGGCGTTTATTACCGGACATGAAGACCCGCAAAAAGCATCTTCGCGTATCGACTGGCAGGCTCTGGCCACCGGTATCGGTACCCTTGTCTTTCTTATGGGCGTCAAGAACCTGCCCCGCATCGTCGAGCAGCTTACCCGGCACGGCATGTCATCTGAGACCTTGATTGCCCTTATTCGATGGGGCACGACCACACGGCAGGAAACGCTTACCGGCACCCTCGGCAACATCGTCCAAAAAGTCGAAGCGGCCGGTCTCAAAGCACCGGCCATTATCGTGGTGGGCGATGTGGTGGAACTGAGGGAAACCATGCAGTGGTTCGAGAACAGACCTCTCATGGGGAAGCGTATCGTCGTGACCCGGGCAAGGGAGCAGGCCAGTGATTTGCTACAGCTCTTGAGCGCTGCGGGAGCGGATTGCCTGGAGTGCCCTACCATCCAGATTGCTCCGCCGGACGACTGGGCACCTTTGGACCAGGCCATCCAGCACCTAAGGGATTACCACTGGCTGGTATTTACGAGCGTGAACGGGGTGGGATTCTTTTTCAAGCGTCTTTATGCCCTCGGGAAGGATGTGCGCGCGCTTCACCATATCCGGACCGCGTGTATTGGTCCTGCCACGAAACAGCGCCTGAAGGATTTTGGCTTTACTTGTGATATGTTGCCCGAGTCCTATCGTGCGGAGTCGGTGGTGGACGCGTTCGAAGATCAAGAGATCACGGGGAAGAAAATTCTGCTTCCGCGCGCCAGCGAGGCCAGGCCCATCCTTCCGCAAGCGTTGATCAGAATGGGTGCGGTGGTGGACGAGATTCCGGTCTATGTCACCCGGATTGCGGAGGATAACACGGCAACCCTCCTGAGGCACTTGACGGAGCAACGTATCGACTGTATAACCTTTACCAGTTCTTCCACGGTTAAAAATTTCAAGAATCTCATACCGGAAGCTTCCTTTAAACAGCTACTGACATCCGTGACCGTTGCCTGCATTGGACCCATTACGGCGGAAACGGCCAGGGATCTGGGATTCGATGTTCATCTGGTTGCCGACACCTACACCATTCCCGGTCTGGTGGAAACTTTGATAGATTATTATAAGCCATAGGCTTTTAGGCCAAAGACTGTAAGACGGTTGAAATAAATTTGAACAATGCCTGAACTGATCGACAAATACAATCGCCATCTGAACTACCTGCGTATATCCATTACGGACAGGTGTAACCTGCGCTGTTTGTATTGTGCGCCGGGGGGCTTGGTTCCAAAGCTGCCCCACGATGATATCCTACGCTACGAAGAAATCCTGCGGGTTGTCAGGCTTGGCGTGCGTCTGGGTATTTCAAAGGTTCGGCTGACCGGCGGCGAACCCCTCATGCGAAAAGGTGTTTACGAATTTTTAGAGGAACTGGTCGCCATCGATGGGTTGTCCGACATTTCTCTTACCACCAACGGCGTGATGCTGGCCGAGAATATCGAAAAAATTGAGACCGCCGGCATCAAGCGCATCAATATCAGCCTGGACACCTTGAATCGCGAAAAATTCAAACACATCACAGGATATGACCTTTTTGACCAGGTGTGGGCAGGCATCGAAAAGGCCTATGCACACGGGTTTGATCCCATCAAGTTGAATGTGGTCGCCCTGAGGGGATACAACGACGATGAATTTGTGGATCTGGCCAAGCTTTCCTTGACATACCCGTTTCACATCCGCTTCATCGAATACATGCCCATTGGAAACGCCCAGATGAACAGCAGTGATTATATTCTAACGCCCGATATAAAGACCTGTCTCAGCCCTTTGGGTGATCTGGTCCCGGTTACGAGGAAACATATGGATGGCCCGGCCCAGCGATATCGTATCAAGGGCGCCAGGGGCGAGATCGGGTTTATTCAAGCCATGAGTCAACACTTCTGCCATACGTGTAATCGCTTACGCTTGACAGCCAATGGGCAGCTTCGTCCCTGTCTGCTTTCCGATAAACAGCTGGATATTAGAGGTCCTTTGAGGCGCGGCTGCAGTGACGATGAATTGAAAGCCGTCTTTTTTCGTGCGGTACAGTATAAACACGCGTCCCACCATTTTGCCCCGGGCAGCCCTTTACGGGTTCACGACCCCATGTCGGGTATCGGCGGATAAGCCTTTTTCACGCAGCGATCTTACTGCATCCGCTGTGTTGCGGACCATTCGCAGTAGACTTACTACGGCTTCATGGTCCGACGCCTTGCGTCTGCAGCAACCTCGCTTCGTGAAAAATTCAAGTAATTTTCTTTCCAATTCTTTCAGAATGGCCTAGTCTGCAGCGATCTTACTGCATCCGCTGTGTTGCGGACCATTCGCAGTTCGACGTTCATTCGTAATTATGTATGCATTGTTTTATGCAAAACATACTTATAGCAAATTCCTACGCTGTTGTGATATGTTCCCTGCGGTTTAATTTCGGGACATTATCAGGATACGGCAGGATTTATGACAACCCAAAATTCCCGTAAAAGAAAAATTCTCGTCAGCGGGTGCCTTTTCCATATCTTCCACGACAGTATTGCAGACGGGCTGGCCGTGCTGCTGCCTTTCTGGAAAATGGCTTTCCAGCTTTCTCTTACGCAGGTGGGCTTGATCATTACCTGTTTCGAAGGTGCCACGGCCTTGTTTCAGATACCGGCGGGCTTTCTGGGGGAACGCTACGGTGAACGCAGACTGCTGACGCTCGGTACCTTTGTCACGACCGTAAGCTTCATGGGGATCGCTTTCAGCCGCAACATCTACGTCCTGTGTGCCCTTCTCATCATCGGCGGGCTGGGTGCCGGGGTGCAGCATCCCCTGGCTTCATCGATGATATCCAAGGCCTATGCGCATGGCAACCGTCGCATCGCTCTGGGGACCTATAACTTCACCGGTGATATGGGAAAATTTCTTTTCCCGGTTGTCGCAGCCGTAGTTTTATCCATTACCGGCTGGCGCGTTCTCTGTTTTGGGTATGGTCTTTTTGGCCTTGTAATGACGCTGGGTCTTTATGGACTGTTGCGCAGAAATCATTTCGGCGGCATGGATATCGAGACAGGCCGGGCGTATGAGAAATTCAGCGGGTGGGGAATCGAAAACAAAAAGGCTTTTTTGACCTTAGCGAGCATCGGATTTATCGATACGGCCGTTCGCTCCACGCTGATTACCTTTCTGCCGTTCTTGCTCATCGGCAAGGGTATGCCCATGGAATCCACCGGTCTGGCCCTGTCTTTGCTTTTTATTGGCGGGGCATTCGGAAAGTTTATCTGTGGCATTCTGGCTGAAAAAATCGGTATCATCCCGTCCATAACCATCACCGAAGGCATTACCGGTTTGGGGATCATATACCTCTATGGGGCGTCGCTGTCTGGCATTTATGTCTTCCTGCCATTGCTCGGAATCGTGCTGAACGGGACCTCATCCGTGCTATACGGGACGGTGGCCGATTTTGTTTCAGCGACCCATACGCCGCGTGTTTTTGGTTTGTTTTACACGGCGATTATCATCGGGGCGGCCCTGGGTCCACCGGTATTCGGTTTGCTCAGTGACGCGGCAGGGGTGGCCTTGACCGTTGTCGTTATCGGTTTGACAGCCCTTACCACGCTGCCCCTGGCCTACCTGCTTTCAAAGGAGTTCCCATCTAATCCGGCTACTTAGCGAGAACTTCATCAAGGTCATGTTGTTTTCGGAGATTATTTCGTCCGCCAGGCCGAGGTTGATCTTCTGAAAATCGCGTTGACCACCTCGCTGGCGATTCTCACTACAATGTTGGAAAGAACGATGAGCATGCACATGGCGGCTGCGGGCGCCTGATCTCCGGCATCATCCATGTTGACGACGGCCACGGACGCAAGGGTCGTGTCCGAGGAATACAGAAAAATAACCGCCGAAACCGTTGCCATGGAACTGACAAAAAGGTACATGGCGATTTCTACAATGGCCGGAAAGCAGACCGGAACGGTTACGCGGAAAAATGTCCGATAAAAGGGAACGGACATGGACTCGGACACGGTTTCGAATTCCTTGTCGAGTTGCCGCAGTGCAGAGGTGGCGGTTAGAAAGCTGACCGTGTAGAAATGGATGATATTGGCGATGACCAGGATCCAGAGCGTACCGTACAGGGCATAGGCCGGATTTGCGATTGAAATATTCGTCAACGGGATGGTGAAGTGCGTGGTATTGAAAAAAAAGATGTAGGCGATGCCGATGACCAGGCCGGGCAGCGCAAGGGGCAGAATGGAAAGAAAATAGGACGTCTGTCTCAGAATGGCCACCCGCCGGGTTTTTTCGATGAGATAGGCCGATCCAAAGGTGATCATGGTTCCGAGAATGGCCGAATAGCTTGCCATGCGGATACTGTTCCAGAAGGCACCGTATCCGCCGCCGCCTACATCTCTAAAAGTGTAATGCCACAGGCCGAGGGAGAAGTCATAGGGCCACATTTTTACCAGGGATCCGAATCCACCGGCAAACAGCATGGCGAGTATAAAACCGGCAATCAGGGATGCGATGGTAAACATCGCCGTGTCCGTGCTCCAATTGCGTTTGGGTGTATAGGGCACGCTTCTGGCAGTCATGGCGACCACCTGCCGTCGCTGTACGATTCTATCCGCCATAAAGGAGATGACCGCCGGAATGAGCAGAATAATGCTGATGGTGGCGCCCATGCCAAAATTCTGCTGGCCGATGACCTGTTTGTAAATATCAACTGCCAGGATGTTGTAGTTCCCGCCCACGACTTTGGGGGCACCGAAATCGGTAAAGCATAGGGTAAAACAGACGAAAATAGCGCTTACCAGGCCGAACTTTATCCCGGGGAGGGTCACCGTAAAAAAGATGCGTGGTTTTTTGGCACCCAGGCTGATGGCCGCTTCGTAGAGTCGGGCGTCGGTGTTGAGCAACGAAACCATGAGAATCATGTAGGCGGCCGGAAAGGTGAACACCACCTCGGCGATGATAATTCCCACGGGGCCGTACAGCCCGATATCCCAGGCCAGCCAAGGCAGGTGGCCGAAAAAGCCGGTAGTAATGAATCCTTTGTTGCCGAAGATAAAAACAAGTGACAGACCGTACAGCATGGTGGGTGCATACAGGGGCAGCATGGCAACCACCCGGAAAAAGGCCTTTCCCGGAATCAGGGTCCGGGTGACCGCATAGGCGTATACCAGCGCGAGAATGACGGCGACGAAGGTGGTGACCACGGAAACGAAAAGACTGTTGAAAACAGAATAGTAGAGGGCTTCATTGGTAAAATAGCTCACAAAGTTGCTCAGCCCGATCCATCGGTCAACCTGGCCACTGTATTCATCACCCTCTAACAGGACACCGTCGATGAAATAGCGGTCCCCATCAATCCGGGTGGTGACCTCTTTTATCTTTACCGGCTCTGCGTAATTCATCGCTTTGGTACAGGATACCTGGTAGATGCGGTTATCCCGTATATCCACCGTGATACCATCGTACGAAAGGATGTTGTTGGTCAGGGGGAACGATTTCTTGTCGATATTCAATTGCAGGGTTTCGCCGTCAATATAGACGCGTCTTCCGCCAATGCGCACATCGTCACTTCCCCAGATGGATACCAGGACTTCGGCGTGCATGCTGCGATCGATAAGTTGGTATACGGGAAGAACGACGGCAACGAGCATCCAGAGGACCAGGAGGAAAATCAATGCCCTTTTGAGCCAGTTCTCTGCGCTGGTATTCTGGCGGACCTTCTTTAAAACCACGCTTTGGGGATCGAATGCGGTTTTGTTTTTATGAATGTCCTGTTCGTTACTTATTGTATCTATTGTTGGCATGGATTGTCCGAGATCTTTTGTATTTACCTATTCCGCGCCGCTGGCCCAGATTTTTCCTGAGTGGTCGCACTTCTTGCGAAGAGGTGACATTGTTGCGCTTGATAACATCGTTTCTAAATGCTTCTTAAGTTCAAGATCCTGCTGGTCTAAATATCAACAATCGTTCCGGGGGGAGGTAAACCGGCACTATGCTCTCCAGTTTGATTTTGAATCGCTTGATCTTCTCGGCGGCGAGATCCACCTCGATCACCGGAGCGTCCAGACCCGGATCGTCGATTTTCAGGCGCAGGAACAAGCGGTAAGATGCGCCGCGAAACTCGATTTTTTCAACCACCGTGAAAAGAATATTTTCACCGCTCTTATCTTCATCGAGAACCCTGATGTCTTCAGGGCGTATGGTGACCGTCGTTTCTCTGCCCTGAAACTGCTTGGCTTTTCCGTTCATTGTTTTAAGGGTCAGGTTTCCGTAGGTGAGGGTGTTTTCATTTATGACTGTCCAGCCCTCCAGAAAATTCATGGCGCCGATAAACCCCGCCACAAACGTATCATCCGGTGTGTGATAGATGGACTGGGGCGAGGCACACTGGATAATGCGGCCGGCATCCATGAGGATGATCCGATCCGCCATGGTCAGGGCTTCTTCCTGGTCATGGGTAACCATGATAGTGGTAATCTGGAGGCGTTGCTGGAGATCACGAATTTCACTTCTAAGATAAATCCGGACCTGTGCATCGAGCGCTGAAAGCGGTTCATCCAGGAGCAGCATGGCAGGGCTTGGTGCCAGCGCGCGAGCCAGCGCCACCCGTTGCTGCTGACCGCCCGAAAGCTGAGCAGGGTATTTTTTTCCGATTTCAGATAAGTCGACCAACTCGAGCATCTCCCGGGTCCTGGCGACTTTTTGCCCTTTTTCGAATTTTGAGCCCTTGAGACCATAGGCCACGTTCTGAGTGGCCGTCAGGTTTGGGAACAGGGCATAGGATTGGAAAACGATACCGCATTCCCGTTGGGAGGTGGGCATGCGAGAGATATCCTTGCCTTTTAAAAAAACCTGACCCACATTCTGTTCTTCCAATCCTGCGATGACACGCAAAAGGGTGGTTTTCCCGCAACCGCTGGGCCCTAAGATACAGACCAGTTCCCCGGGGTATACGTCAATGGAGACATCTTCCAGCGCAACAAAACGCCCAAATGTTTTTGTCACATGTTTGACTTCCAAAAACGTACCGCCATTGTTAGTTTTTGCCGATTCGGGTGGCATCGGAAGGACTCCTTAAAAAAAGGGCCGGCATGCCCCATTAAGGGGCACGCCGGTAAAGGTTAATCTCTTATAATGCAGTGTGCCCGACCGATTAGCTTTTGGGCTCACTCTTACCGTCGTAGCGCATGGTCCATTCTTTCAGGATCGCGGAACGGTTTCTTGCAGCCCAGTCAAAGTCGTTGTCGATGAGCTGTACGACGGGATCCGCGGGATATCCATCGGGTACGGTAACCGGGACCACTTTGGAACCGATGATGGGATAGACCGTGGCATACATTTTGTAGGCGTCGTCGCTGATGGCCCAGTCGAGGAAGATCTTGGCTTCTTTCTTGATCTTGGGCTTTTTTATGAGGCCGTTGGCTTCAACTTCCCATCCGGATTTTTCCTTGGGAAAGGCCACCACAACCGGTTCCCCGCTTTTCATTTGTTTGAATCCCCGGTAGGCAAAAGAGATGCCGATGGGGTATTCGCCTTTGCCGGCCATCTTGGCGGGCTTGGAACCGGAATGGGTGTATACGGCGATGTTCTGGTGGAGTTTGTCCAGGTAATCCCAGCCGGCCTCTTCGCCCATGATCTGAAGAATGGCGGAAACCGTCAGAAAACCGGTTCCGGATGAAGCGGGATTGGGCATGACGAGTTGCCCTTTGTACATGGGGTCCAGAAGATCCGCGTAGGACTGCGGCATTTTGAGCCCCTTGGCTTTCATTTCGATGGTGTTTCCCACAAAACCGGTCATGTAGGCTTTGAGGCCGGTCCAGTGAGCTTCCTTGTTCTTCTGATCAAAGAAAGCGGGTTTTAGCTTTTCAATTCCCTTGGGATTGTACCCGATGAGCATGCCGACCTGGTCACAGACGAGCAGACTGGTGGCTGACACACCCCAGATGAGATCCGCCCTGGGATTGTCTTTTTCCGCCAGCAATTTTGCCGTGACAATGCCCGTGGAGTCCCGCACAATGTTTGCCTTGATATCGGGGTGTTTGGCTTCCCAATCTTTCATGTAGATGGCCAATTCATCGTCTTCGAGTGCGGTATAGACTAGAATCTCCGCGGCGCACACGTTGGAGACGCCGATGAAAGCCAGCACGGCAGCAAACCCGAGCAAGATCCCCCAGAAACGAACTGAACTGTTTGAATGAAAACGTTTCATTTTTTTCCTCCTTCTGATTGTGTAGCATTAGAAAAATATCGATGATTGAATACGCGCCAACATTTACCTTAAATCAGCGCAACAGTACCAAAGTCGGTATAATAAGCCAAGCAAAAATAGTGTAATTTTACCGCGCAACCTTCAACTGCAATTAGCAACATGGCGTCGATGAATATGGTTTATTAATTAATGCGCGATAGTTAAATAAAACCCTGTATTATGCAACCTAATTTTTATCATATTAAGAATAATCAAAAGTTATAGCTCAACTTTCGATTTTCGCCATAGATAGAGCGAAATGGGTAATCCAGGCAATTTACAGGGGGCCCCTGTTCGAGAAGGTCTCCCAGGCCACTTGCTGCAGCAACGAGGCCCTGTCTTTTTCCAGATCCACCCACATCTTACCTTTGAAATAGAAGCGTCCGGTAAGCCCTTGGGGGCTTGTGTTGAACAACACGGAATAAAACACACAGGCCGTGAGGTAAGATCCGACAGGATTGGCATGACGGCCATCCCGATGATGCAATTCACACCCGGGAGCAATCCTGTGGATAGCCTCCCACGCCCGACCCACCGGCGCCAGGGCGGCTTTGAGCTTGCATGCCGTCATGGTGTAGGCATTTGTCAAAACAGCCTGGGTTTCGGGCCGTGAACGGTTGGCCCAGGTCAAAAACAAGATTGTTTTGGCGCCTTGACTTCGAATCTCTGCATCCAGCAACTCGGCATACCGTGCAAAAGCGTCCGGCTCTTCCAACGGGCCAGCGCTACGTTCCT
This sequence comes from uncultured delta proteobacterium, assembly GCA_963701385.1. Taxonomy (GTDB): domain Bacteria; phylum Desulfobacterota; class Desulfobacteria; order Desulfobacterales; family B30-G6; genus B30-G6. Next base: position 63,016 of record CAVOZW010000007.1, on the reverse strand, counting down.
GCAAAACAACATAGTCCCACGGTTTTTTCCGGATGGCATCCCGGGTAGGCGGATTTTTCCAGTGCCACTCAAGACCGGTCCCGTCCCCTGTGCATTGATCGACAAGCAGCGTGAAACCCCGATCCTCTGAAGCGACGAGCGCCGAAAGCATTCGGGGCATGTAATTCAAATAGGTATGACTGTTACCGATAAACAGGACCTGATGTAACACGCTAGAGACCTCAGAACAGGTAACCTTACATAATAATAGGGCTTCTCCCATTTAATTGGGAAAGGTTCAGGTGTTCGTTTTTTTTACACCTTCTGCTCGAGAATTGCAATGGGCAATACATGGCCAAACGATAACCTGAACTGATTGATTTTTATCTCGATTCGCACCAATCGCTTGCGGATCGAAGGTTCGCAAAAAGCCTCGACAGATCCACTCGTATGCCATTTTTTTTGCGAGCCTCCCTCCATCAAGATCTCGGCACATCTCTTCGCGAAAAATCGCTCGGTTCAGGTATGATATTTTGTCATGCAATTCATTATATTTATTAGGTTGACCTATGATTACAGTTTGTTTATTAAAGCGAAAATTTGGGTATCAAGCGCCATTAAGTATCATCAATGAGGGTGCGCTACATTATTTTAGGGGCATATCGGAGGAAAAAATGGAGAGAAAACCGTCGGTTAGAAGAAAGACATCTATTTCTTACAAAACGGAAGAAAAAACCGTGATGCGCGGGTACAACCTCAGTGACATGGCTGAAGAGGGCTATTCGTTTTATGATGCCATGTTTGTCCTCTTTCAAGACCGAATTCCCACCCAAAAAGAAGAAAAAATGCTCAAGTACGAAATGGGGGTGTTCCTGGAGCATTCCATGTCACCATCGGCGGTGGGTGCCATCGGTGTGAGTGCAGGCAGACCGAACCTTCCCGTTTGTGTGGCGGCAGCGGTTTCTACTTTTGGTGGTGTCCATGGCCCGGGAGCGGCTCACGGGTACATGTTAAACAAGTACCTGGAACGTGCCCAAAAGGAGGGCAAAACCATCGATGAAATGGCCAAAATTCTGGTGGATGAATACATGGAAGCCGGGCGACCCGTCATGGGTATGGGTCAACCCCAGCACATCGACAGTGATCCCAGGGCGGAACCGATCCACCTCAAGCAAGAAGAACTGGAACTCAAAGGGGTTTATCTGGAATTTCAAAGGGCCGTGGAAAAACACTTTCACGCCAGGCGCAAGGCGGATGGACGCTCCTATGTGGGGGTGAACGTGGTGGGCTCTGGGAACACCGCCCTGATGGAAATTGGCTTTTCGCCGAATGCGGGATGGTGTATCGGCAGTGTGGTTCGAGGATTCAGCTGTGCGGCGCATGCGCTGTTCAATATGAAAAAGGGACGTGCATGGGGGGCCAGCAGAAACGAACCGATGGTGCAGATGATAGACTTGTCCATGATCAAGTATGTGGGGCCTGAGGACAGAATTGTTCCCAAGCAGGCGGAACGACAGGAATACGCCAAGAAACAAAAGGAAGAAGGAGAATACAAACAATGGGTTATCTAGATAAAGAAAAAACGGATGCGCTGAATAAACTGAAAAGGGAGCGCACCATCGGAAATCTCGGCAGCCCCAAGAATCCCTTTGACTATTACGACAGAGAATATGGCACCGTTCCAAAGGATTCGAAAAGAGCACCGTTCCAGTGGGTGTCGGAAGTTGCGTACAAGAATGTGCACCGGATCGTTACCAGGGGGTACGACACGACCGAATTGATGGAAGAGGGCTACGGGGTCATCGAGGTCCTTTTCGTGGATTACCAGGCGCGAATACCCACCGTCGAAGAAGAAAAGATGCTCAATTACATCATGATCCTGACGCTCGAAGACGGATTGTCCGCACCGGCGGCCATATCCAGAATCGTGGCCAGATCCAAGACCTTTTTAACCCAGGCCTGCGGTGCATCCATCATGGCATTTGGTCATGCTTACGGCGCTTTTTCAACGTTTGGGAACAGGCTCGAAACCTATTTGAGCTTGACAAAAGAGACGAACCTTTCCCTTCAGGCTGCAGCTGAGCTGCTCGTGAAGGAGAATCTCAACGACGAGGCCCTGGGTGTTTCGGGTCTTATGCTCAAAGACCCGGCTGCAAAACGCATGCTGGCACGCGCGGAAAAACTCGGAACAGCAGGGAAGTACACTGCCTTTACAAAAGAAATCGTCAAGGCGGCGCAGAAGGCCTCTAGCGAGCCGGTGGATCTGGATATGCTGGGTGCCACCGGTGCCGCCATGATGGATCTGGGATTTACCCCGGAGGCCACCTGGGCGATCCTGGCCGTCACGCGTTCTTTTGCAGCCGGTGCCCATTATATTGAAGAAGTCGAGAGGGAAGCGGCCAACCGGCTGGGGCAGGAGTTAACACCCAAAGAAGACTATGACGGTCCCGAAGATCGGCCGGTCCCGCCCCTGTCTGATCGGGAAAAAGTGGCCACTCCGGCGATTTGCACGACCCCTAGTGAATGGAAGCAGCGTTTTGAAAAAATGAAAAATGTTCGTGGCAGTGGCTTCAGTATCATTGAAGAGGTTAAGGACCCCAGCAAGAAATCGGGAATCAAGACGGTTGGAAAGCTGTAACCACCCCATGCTATCGTTTTCGGTATAAGCTAATATCTTCGACATAAGCCGGAGGACTCGGTCTCATGAACGATTTGAGATAGTTTCAAGAAAGGGAGGTACCCATGGAAGTGATCAAACCTGTCAAAAGAAATGTTTTGCTGAACCCGGGTCCGGCAACCACCAGCGACGCCGTGAAATACGCTCAGGTCGTGCCGGACATTTGTCCCAGAGAACAGGAATTCGTGGACATCATGACCAGTGTTCGCAAAGATCTTGTGAGGGTGGTTCACGGGGATCCTGAAAAATATAGTGCGGTCATATTTACCGGTTCCGGAACCATTATCCAGGATGTCCTGGTGAACTCGCTGGTTCCTAAAGGCAAAAAAATATGCGTGGTCAACAATGGGGCCTACTCGGCCAGGATGGTGGAGATCGCCGAATATTACCATATCCCCTGTGTCGATCTCAAGTTCTCTTCCACCGAACTGCCGGACCTTGCGGTTGTAAAAGATACGCTGGAAAAGGAAAAGGACATCGCCGTGGTGGCAACCGTCCACCATGAAACCGGTACAGGCGTCCTCAACCCCATAAAGGAAATCGGTCGCATGGCGCATGACAACGGTGCCATTTTCGTGGTGGACACCATATCGACCTACGGCCTGCTTCCCATAGACATTCAAGAACAGAATATCGACTTTCTCATGTCTTCGGCGCAAAAGGGGCTCGCCGCCATGACCGGTGCTTCCTGGACGATCGGTAACATTGAAGAGATCAAAAAATCAAAAGACTACCCCACGCGCTCCTATTACTGCAACCTGTTCATGCAGTACGATTTTTTTGAGCGTGTCGGAGAGATGCATTTTACTCCCCCTGTGCAAACCATGTATGCATTGCAGCAGGCCATCAAAGAGTACTTTCAAGAGGGGGAGCAGACCCGATGGGCTAGGCTGACCAAGTGCTGGGAGGCGGTTCACAAAGGGCTGGCGGAAATGGGTCTTGGAACGGTGATCGACAAAAAGATTCAAGGGCATCTGGTGGTGACCGTGCGGGCACCGGAAGACGATAAGTTCGATTTTTTCAAGCTGCACGATTACTGTTTCGAACGGGGGTTTACCATTTACCCGGGAAAAATGTTCGGTCTCCAGACCTTCCGGTTGTGTAACTTGGGCCTTATTACGGAAAAGGATATCGGGGATTTTTTTGTTGTGGCCAAAGAGGCCTTTCAAGAGATGGGATACAGCTTGCCCTTAAATTAGAGCAAGATTGCCGTCATGTTGATCTGGATTATATGAAGAAGAGAAAGCTTCAGGAATTAAGAGAGGAACTCGGTGATGTAGAGAGAATGCTAAAAGCGATGATCAAATCACTGGAAAACAAACACTTGAATCCTGGACTCCTTGAATCCTTTCTCCCATCTAATTGGGAGAAGATCCAAAAATTATAACCCTGCCTAGTAAATGAGGAGTAAAAATCATGGAAGACAATGTTCAAGAGATGTATTCACGCGCCCGAAAGGCCTTCAAGGAAGTTGAGTTCTGGCCCCAGGAGAAAGTCAACGAAATGGTTGAAGCCGTGGCATGGGAGTTTATGAAAGAGGATGTTCGGGTGAAACTCGGTCATATGGCCGTGGATGAATCCGGCATTGGCAACGCCCAGGACAAGGTAAATAAGATCAAGAACAAAACCCTCGGGACGCTCTATGACATGCGCAATGCCAAAACCTGTGGACTCATCGAGGAGAATAAAGCCCTCGGTATACGCAAATACGCCAAGCCCATTGGCGTGATTGCCAATGTGGTACCCTGTACCAATCCCGAATCCACCATCTGCTGCCTGTCCCTGAGTACCCTGAAAACGAGAAATGCTCAGATCGTGTCTCCTCACCCGCGAACCCAGAAGACCTCTTATGAAACGGTTCAGCATGCTCGCAAAGCACTGGAAAAGATCGGCGCACCCGTGGATCTGATGCAGTGCATCAAAAAGACCAGTCATGCCAAAACCGCCGAAGTCATGGCCCATTGCGACTATGCCGTTGCAACAGGCGGTGCAGCCTTGGTCAAGGTTGTTTATGCTGCCGGCAAGCCGGCACAGACCGTTGGGGCCGGCAATGTCGTTTCCATTGTCGATGAAACCGCCGACCTGGCTGCTGCGGCCAATAAAATCCGCTTGTCAAAGATTGCCAACAACTCGGCATCCTGTTCTTCTGAAAATGCCGTGGCCCTCTATGAAAGTATTTACGACGACATGCTAGAGGCACTTAAATCAGAAGGTGGTTATATGTGCAGCACGGACGAACGCGAAACCCTCAGAAAGTATATGTGGCCGGACGGGAGCCACTTGAACCGTGACATCGTGGCCAGGCCGGCAACATTTATTGCAGAAAAAGCGGGTTTGAATGTTCCTGAGGATACCAAATTCCTGATGGTGGTCGGTGAAAAGATCGGCCCCGAAGACCGGTTTTCTGGTGAAAAAATATCACCGGTACTCACGGTATGGAAATGGACCGATTTCGATGAGATGCTGGATCGGTTGGAGAAAATTCTCAAGTTTTCCGGCGAGGGGCACTCCACCTCCATTCATTCGGAAAACGATGAGCGACGCGTCAAACTCGCCCTGCGGGCGAATGTGGGACGGATCGTCTGCAACATGCCACACGCCCATGCCAACAGCGGTGGATGGGTTACCGGTCTGCCCACGACTGATACGCTGGGCTGTGGTTCCTGGGCCGGGAATATATTCAGCGGCAACATCAACTGGGAAAACTTTCTCAATTATACCCTGCTGTCCATCCCCAAAGAAGAGTACATCCCGTCTGCAGAGGATCTATGCGCGGGGTACATAGAGAAATGGGGCCAGGATTAAATGATAAAGGCGGTACTGTTTGATTTTGGTCAAACCCTGGTCGACTCGGCCGATGCGTTTCGTACAGCTGAAAAAGAAGCCCAGGAGAGACTTTTTTCCGATATGGCATCCAGAGCGGGCGAGTTGTCCTGGGAGGATTTTTTAGATCGATATCGTCGGATTCGTAAAGAATTTCATCGGCATTCAAATTTTTCAAGACAGGCCATATGGCAGGCAGTCTATGAGGCGTTAAACCACAAACCGGATCCAGAACGCTTTGAAACGTGGGAAAATGAATACTGGGAAGGGGTTGGCTCGCGAACCAATCCCTTCCCGGAAACCATGCAAGTACTGGAAAATCTCTCACACAAGTATCGATTGGCCCTCGTTACCAACACCCAGGGGCAGAAAAGCTCGGGCAATCATCGTCTGTCCCTGTTTCCCAAACTCGAAAGGTTTTTTCAGGTCATTGTTGTTGCAGGCGCATCGGGGATAGCACCGAAACCCGAAGTCGAACCTTTTCGATTGTGTTTGGAACAATTGAATGTTTTTCCACCCGAGGCCGTTTTCGTGGGCGACGACTGGCGGATAGATATTTGCGGGGCGAAAAATGCAGGGATCCAGCCAGTGTGGCTCAAGCATCATTCGGTAAAACGGAACTGGCCGGATGTTGACACCGATTCTCCCATCATCACACGACTCGATCAGCTGATTGATCTTTTAGAGCTGTTGGGGTGACACCCATCGGACCCAAAGCGGCTATTCTTAATACCGGGAGATTTAAGCCGCTACAGCGAGCCAAAAGACATTTGACAGAATTTCTTATCAGGTTTTTAAAATGGTTTGAAAGTGTGGACGCATGTCACAGCATTTGATTGCCCCCGTTGATTTTCGGGAAGGATATCGCGGAAAGATACTGTTGATCCGTATTGTGGGCGGGAAGGCCAACGGCTTTGTATGCCTTCGTTCAGGCGATGAATGGCATCGTGAAATTCTAAAGAACACGAACAAGGAAATTCAAGACCTGGGATTCGAAAATTCGATGCTGGTGCCGGCCGGTGGCGCGTGGGTTCGGTTTGACGAAGGCGGTACCATCATTGTGTATGGGAGCAGTGATGAGTTTGGAACCTGTGACAAAAAAAAAGCGGCCGATCTGATCTCAAGTGCCTTCCCCGGCAAAAAGATATTAACTCGTTAGGATAGCTGCCTTGCATATTCGTCGGCCCATCGATCAACCTGATCGATAAAGCGTTGCAGGGTATTCGAAATAAATTTTTCCTTGTGATGAACCAGGTAAAATTTTCTTTTTATGGACAGGTCCGGAACCGGGATAGCTATCAATTTACCGGCTTGGATTTCTTCATCGGCAACTTTCCGGCTGATCAGGGCAATACCCAGGCCGCTTTCAACGGCCAGTTTTATGGCCCGATTGCTCGAGAGTTCTAAGGACGAGGTGACGGCTATTTCATTTTTCTCGATAAACTCATGGAAAACCTGATGCGGCGTCGATTTTTTTTCATGAACGATCATCGGGTTGCCTTCCAGATCCTTGGGTTTAAAGTGTTTGCGTCGGCAGATGGGATGATCCGGAGGTAAAATGAAGACAAGCTGGTCTTCGAGTATCTCACGGATAAATACCTTGTCATGCTCGATGGGATAGGAGACAAATCCGATATCGCATTCTAAATCGGCAATATTGTTGACCACATGCTCGCTGGGGAGGATATTCACCGAAATACGTATCAATGGATGGGCCTTGCTAAAGGGATTCATAATGGAGGGCAGGTAATAGGCGCCGAAACTTTCACTGGCTTGAATGCGAATGCGTCCTTTTTTTCGCTGCTTGAACTCGCGGATGCTTTCTTCGGCATGTTTTTCCAGCTCGAAAATTTTTTCGGCAATATTGAAAAGGACCTCTCCCGCGTGGGTCAATACCATTTTTTTCCCGAAACGATCCATCAGCCGGATATCGTAGTGCTCCTGAATTCGTTGAATGCCCTTGGTAACCGCCGGCTGGGTAATGAAGAGGTCTTCCGCAGCCTTGCTCAGGTTTCCTCGTTTGGCGGCCATGTAAAAAATTTTTAACTGGTTGAGATTCATGCAGCATAACCCGCAATTGATTAGCAGTAAAAAGTGTAAATTTTAAGGCGAACAAACCTACGTATAATCTCAAACCTTTTATATGTACAAGTTATATTTGTCGATACATTAAACAGCCTATTGAAATCAGAGGAGAGAAAGCATGCGAAATCAAGCCCGGGTCGTCATTATCGGTGGCGGCATTTTCGGAACCAGCGTGGCCTACCATCTTGCCAAGGCGGGCTGTACCGATGTCGTTCTGCTGGAAAAAGGTGAACTTACCAGCGGCACGACCTTTCATTCGGTCGGTCTGGTTTCCCAGTTTCGTACCTCACCGGCGCTCATGAAGGTCATGAATTATACCATCAATCTTTACAATGAGTTGGCCAAAGGGGAGGGCGGTGATTCCCTGGGCTGGCACACGGTGGGAAGCTTGCGGCTGGCCAGTACCAAAGACCGTTTGAAGGCCTTGCAAAGGGAGGTAAGTCGGGCCAAAGCCATCGGGCTGACCGCCGATATCATATCGCCCAAAGAAGTCATGGAACGTTGCCCCCAGCTGAGCGATGAGAGTCTTTACGGCGCTGTTTACGTGCCGGACGATGGGCACATCGACCCCAGCGGGATTACATACGAGTTTGCGAGATTGGCCAGAAAAATGGGTGTTGACATCCATACCAACGTGCTTGTCACCGGTATTAAGCTTTCAGGAAACAGGGAGGTTAAGGAAGTCGTAACCGATCACGGCAGCATCAAGACCGAATGCGTGGTCAATGCCGCCGGCCAGTGGGCGCCACGCATCGGAGAAATGGTGGGTGTTCACATCCCCATCGTTTCTATGATGAACCAGTACCTGACCACCAAACCCATCGAAGGGCATGAATTGCCGAGACAAACGCCGGTTATCAGAGATCCGGACAGACTTTTCTACTGTCGGGAGGATGTCGGTTCCTATCTGGTGGGCGGATTTGAAACCAATCCCAAACCATGGTCTACAGACGGTGTTCCATGGGGCTTTACCCAGACGTTGCTGCCTGGCGAGTGGGAGTTGTTTGAGGGCATCATGGAAGGCGCCATGAAGCGGATTCCCATCCTGAATCAAGCCCAGGTAATCGAGCTTATCAACGGTCCTGATGCGTTCACACCGGACGGCTATTATGCCATGGGTCCGGTTCCCGGCCTCAAGGGATTCTATGTTGCGGCCGGCGGTTCCGATAACGGTATTGCCGGCGGTGGCGGCGTGGGCATGCTGATGGCGGAGTGGATTCTGGAAGGCGAGACTTCCATCGATACCCATGAAATGAACATCCGGCGCTTCGGGCCACACCTGAAAGACAAAACCTTCCGTGTTGAACAATGCCGTGAAGTGATCCGGTACTATTATCACCTGCGTTATCCCAACGATGAAAACGAGTGGGGACGACCCTTACGCACCAGCCCCCTTTATGACCGATTAAAAGGCCTGGGTGCCGTCTTCGGGCTAAAAAACGGCTGGGAACGGGCAAATTACTTTGATGCCGCAAAACCCTGGAGACAGGCGGGTGCCGATCAGAAAAACTGGGGTTGGGAGCGACCGCCTTTCTTTGATCTGGTGGGCAGTGAAGTAAAAGCCGCCCGTGAGCGGGTGGCGCTCTTCGACATGACCTCTTTCGGCAAGATTCGAGTGCGCGGTTCCGGGGCCCTGGGCCTTCTTCAGGAACTGGCCGCCAATGATATCGACTCGCCTGTGGGCAGGGTAACCTATACCCAGTTTCTCAATCCAAAAGGCGGAATTGAAAGCGATGTGACTGTCACGCGCCTGAAAGAGGATGAATTCAGGATCATTTCCGGAACCTCTTTCGTGTCCAACGATTTCGGATGGATCCAGCTGCACATGCCGGGCGATGGGTCGGTTGTGATTGAAGATGAGACCGAACGCCTGAGTTGTTTAGGGTTATGGGGCCCAGCGTCCCGTAAGGTATTTGGATCCGTATGCGACAGTGACCTGTCAAACGAAGCCTTTCCCTACATGACGGCCCAAGCTGTCAAGATAGAAAATGTCAGCCTATGGGCTCAGCGGGTAAGCTATGTTGGTGAGCTTGGCTGGGAACTGTACGTTCAACCGGAGGATGCCTTGACGGTCTGGGATGCGCTTATGACAGCCGGCAAAGAGCATGGCATTCAACCGGCCGGTTACAAGGCTCTGGATGCCTTACGGATAGAAAAGGGTTATTTGTACTGGAGTGGTGATATTACCCCGCGGGATAATCCCCTTAAAGCCGGTTTAGGAAAGTTCGTGCATATGCGCAAATTCGATTTTATCGGCAAAGAGGCTCTGGAAAAAATACAAAAGCAGGGAATGGGTTCCACGCTGGTAGCACTTACCATGGAGGCCGGCGGCAATCTCTATGGCGGTGAATCCGTATATGCCGGCGGCAAAGTCATCGACCGCATCCGTTCGGGCAGCTACGGATACACCATCGGCAAGGATATCGGCCTGGTATACCTGCCCCTTGAACTGGCCAATGACGGTCGCGAACTGGAGGTTCAGGTGATGGACCAGCGCGTAAAAGCCAAGGTCGCAAAACTACCGCTGGTGGATCCAAATACGAAAAATTAAATTATATGTCAGCCCATTTCGTTAAACAGCCGGGTTCTAATCTGTTTGCTGTCGTAAGACCGCATGCAAGGTAACGGACGAAAGGACAACTACCCCTCCCAGCAGTGCCCAAGGCCCCGGGGCTTCGCCAATTACCAGAAATACCCAAACTGGATTGAAAATGGGTTCGATCGTCTGGGTGATGATAGCCTCGATCGCTTTCAGGCGCTTGATGACAGCCGTGTAGAGAACGAATGACAGACCGGCCCCGATAAAACCCATAGGAACGATCCAGAACCATCCCGATTCAGGTGGTCCGGCAGTGATGATAAAGGGTAGGCCCAAAAGGGTGCAGATGATGTGGCCCAGAATTGGAATCTTGAGCGGTGCATCGTCTTTCTGCCTGCGTGAGAAAAGAACAAAAATAGCCCAGCACATGGCACTGATAATGGCGCATATATTTCCCCAGAAACCGTCAACTGTGAGTTTGTCGCCAAAAAAGAGCAGCATTCCCGAAATAATGATGCCGGTGATAACCCAGTCCAAAACCCTGATACGTTCCCCGAGGATCCATCCCGACAGCAGGGCTACATATACGGGCGCCGTCAGTTGCAAAAAAATGGCGTTGGCAGCTGTTGTCAACTTGGTGGCGATGACAAAAGTGATCAGTGCCCCTGCAAATCCTAAACTGCCCACCAGCGTGTCGAATGACGCCAAATGGCGCGGCTTACCCAGGAAAGGCAGCAATACTGCGGCAGCAAACAGGCTGCGTAACCCGGAGATTGACATGGGCGACCAGGACACTAGCTTGATCAGCAATCCATTGGTACTCCAGAGCAGCGTGACCAGGACCATGAGAAGAAACGCATTTCGCTTTGACATCAACGTGTTTCCGGAATTTCGGGATCAGGAAGCAATCGATCGGTGATGATGGCCATAGAAATGAATTCGACTCGGGTTAGACTTTCGTCTAGCGTAGAAATCCTGGCCCTTTGGGCCAGGTCAGAGTTCAGTGGCTTTGCCATCTGAACGACTCATCTGTTACAACCAAGGCGTGAGTTGTCCCCACAACTTTTGCCAAGGAGTAACAAATGAGCCGATTCCGTAAACTATCACAAAACATTTGGCATTGCCAATATCACATTATACGGGTGCCAAAATACCGCTTTCGTGTATTGATATTAAAGCTTTTGAGGATCACAAAGATTTTCAGAGCTGTTTGCTACGCGACCACAACCACCACAAACATGTTGCCCATTTGATACTAATTTTTTCCACTCACCCATATTATCTTTTAAGAGTCCTTCACCGTGCAGATAACACAGATGTTTTTCATGTCCCTCATGTGGCATGTCATTTTTGCTCATAATTGCCTCCTGTTTATGCAGTTCGAAATAGTATTTTTCACTTCTTGAGTTGGTGTACGACCATTTCGTACCCCTCCACAAATGGTCTTTTCGCGCCCTGCCGGTGTTGGGAGGCATGATTTAAGGCCTCAAAACAGCACCCTATCCCTGCGGGCTAAATATGATTTCAGTCTTGGCAAAACACGAAAATCCTCATTTCCGGACGGACACTCGATAAGATTTTAATTACTAAAGTGATATTGTCAAATACATTTCGGTTCGTTAAGCAAGAAACTAACCTTCATTGCATTGGCTGCCTGATAACAGTTTTCCATTTTGCTGGAGCGGCTTTTCGGATATCACTCAAGTAGATTTCGTGATGCTTTCCTACGCGCTTGCCAATGGATTCGATAAATTGATGTACTTTCTCAACCGTCGGTCCCTCTTCTGAAAACGGGCCTAGGTGAAGAATTTGAGCAGATTTTCCCTCTGTCAAAGCCTCGAAACGCATCTTTTTGAGCGCAACAGGGTTTTTCTTCTTTCTAACAGTTGAAATTGCCATGTCGATCATTTCTTTCGTAACAAGATCCGGCTGCATAATCATGAGAGTCCATTTCCAATTGGACTTATCTTCGATCAAAAATTCGGACATATCGTCTGCCCACCATAACCCTTCCAGTGGCATGACGCCATAATCAATTTCCAAAGGGCCCTTCTTGACCATAAACTTTATAGTATATGAAACAGCAAACAACGCCTCTACTGCATCTGAAAATGCCTTTGACGTGTTGGGGTCCCCTTCGCCATCTACCATCAGGTAATTCATGATTGGTACATCGACTTGAACAACCTTTTTTGCTGAAGGCCGGTACAAACCCTTCAACTCTTTTTTAAAATCGATTTTTTCCATAAGCGCCCCTTTTCTTATATACCCAAACACCATATACATTGAAAACCGTTCTACTATTAACTGGTCTGATATTATGGCATATTCTATTTATTTGATTTGTATTTTCAATGTTGATGGTTGTTCAACATTTCGATGAAGCAACCGCCACCGCTGCCACCATTGCCGCGCTTCTTGCCGTTTGGTGAATGCTTTTGTTAGCACCACTGGCTGTTTTCCCTCATAAAAACATCTCCACAATTGCATTATAAAACGGTGTCTTTATCGGACGCTGATTGGGTTATGGGAGAACCTGCTTGATGATAAATTCTTCGTTAGTATCAATTATGTGCCAACCAGTCGTTATTTAAATTCAACGAATACGGCATTTCTATTTATACTCCTCAACAAATTGTAAACAAGGAATATGTCGGGCCGAAGGAAGCACAAGAGAGTCAGTTGCCTGCAGAGGAGAAGAATATGTGGGCACCGAATTTAATAAGGACAAAATTAATTTTAACTAAAGACCTGCTCTTTTTCAAGGTAAAATTCCTTTATGGGGTACTTTTCGAAGATCGCTGGGTCTGAACTTTCTTTATTGTTTTCAAGACTTCAATGCTGCTTTTCAATCCTTTAACGTATCTTGCCATATTGATTGCCCCGCCTGCTATTTGGGCGAGGGCTTGAACAAAATTTACATCATCTAACTTGACCTCCCAAGGCTCAGATGTGTAAACACGCACCGCCCCCATCAATTTTCCCCCTACGATGATAGGCACCGAAAGTATGGATGATATTCCTTCTTTCTGTGCTTCTTTTGGATACTGGATTCTGGGGTCGTCCATAACGTCATAGATCGCGACGGGTCCGTCCTCTAACGATTGGGCAATGGAACGCAATGCACTCACAGGCCCTTTGTTAATATACTCATCACTCAGCCCAAATGAAGTGGCCAGCTCCAGTTCATTTGTTTTCCGGTTGAATAGAAACAAGGAACAGCCTTTAACATTCAAAGCTGTTTTAATGCTTTCTACTGTCATTAACGCAACTTCTTCTGGATCCTTAGAGTGCGAAATTGCCATTGCAACTTTAAGCATTGTCTCATAATTTATTATTCGTTTTTCCATACTATTACCTCCTAGGTTTATTTGTTAGGGTTTTAGTAAATAACTCCAATCGGGTTTAGAGCATCCGTATCATTGCTGCGTCATCAACTTGTGGATCGATACAACGTCGGGGCCGGCACATTATCCACTATGCGATATCACTTTCACCTGAACTGAGCGAGTTTTAGGTCGGTCGTAAATCAGTACATAATTTGGAGGATGGGTCAAGGGTTATGCAATTATTTAGCCTTCTGACGACTTCACCGTATCAATTGTTCGCTAACAATGCTTTCATGTAGAGAAGTAATATGCCGCAATCGTCTTGTAAACAGATTGCTGGAAAACATCGATGTGAGCCCTCCAATTGGGAAATTCCAGCGCTTCACGTCAGTGCCACTCATTGTTCCTCCTTTCTTTCAGCCTTGCTTGATCAGATCCTCTACTTTTCCTCCCACAATTGGACAAACGTTTGATCCGCAAGAGCGTGGGATTTCTACGCACCCCTCAGACATAACAATCATCTTCATATTGATTTAGGGCTGTTTTCCACATCATCGATACAGGTCTCGATGATGTCCAACGCCCGGTCCATTTCTTCCCGGGTGATGGTCAGGGCCGGGGTGAGGGCAATTATGTTTCCCATGGTCAGCTTGAAGCTGAGCCCCTTTGAAAGGGCCGCATACATGACCGCTTCGGCTTCGTCCGGGGCCCGTTCACGGGTCTGGCGGTTTTTGACCAGCTCGATTCCCAAGAATAACCCAAGCCCCCGAACGTCGCCGATCAACCGCTGACGCGTCTGCATTTCGTGTAGACGTGCAAGGGCATGCCGGCCGAGCTCGCGCGCATGGGCTACGAGGTGATGTTTTTCGATGTAATCGATAGTGGCCAGTGCCGCTGCACAACCAACGGGGCTTTTTTCATGGGTGTAATGGCCCATAGCCCTTTCACCGGCAACATCCAAGGTTTCCCTGGCGATCATGGCTGCCAGAGGAAAGACCCCCCCACCGAGACCTTTGCCGATGACGACGATATCCGGAATGACGCCGAAATGTTCAAATGTGAACATATTGCCTGTGCGACCAAGGGAATGGGGGATTTCGTCAAAAATCAGCAAGGTGCCATAGCGGTCACAGGCTTGGCGGATTTTTTGCCAGTACTCGGGTCTGGGGATATAGGGGGTGCTGCGGATGGGTTCTGAAATAACGGCAGCGATATCACCTTCTTTCTCCAATATGTATTCGACGTACTTGGCACAGGTCAAATCACAGCCCCCTCGGTCCGAGCAGCCAAACACACAGTGATACGCATCCGGTGGCGGCACATGTTCGCTTCCTGGAAGCAGCGGTCCCATGTTCTGGCGAAAAATGGCCTCACCGCCGATGGAAATGGTGTCGAGGGTGGCACCATGAAAAGAATCCCACATGGATATGGTTTTGTGCCGTCCGGTTGCAACCCTGGCCAGCTTTACCGCCATTCCAATGGCTTCGGCGCCACCCGGGCAGAACAAGGACTTGTTGAGGTCCCCGGGAGCGATATCGGCTAACTTTTTGGCCAGATCAACGGCAACCTGGTTGGTATATCGGCGTGTGCAAAACGATAGCGTATCCAGCTGGTTTTTGATAGCGCTGATGACATCGGGGTTGGCAAAACCGACCTGGTGAACATTGTTGCCGTGAAAATCCATGTAGCGACGACCCTGCATGTCTTCGATATAAATACCGTCGCAGGTGCGCATGCTGTTCAAACAGGGTGTGGAGAGTGACTGCTTTAGAAAATAACGCGCATCTTCTTCCAGGAGTGACCGGCTTTCGGCATTGATATGTTCTGCTTGCCATTTTTCACGAAGGGGAGAAAGGTTGATGTCTCCTTCAGATTTGTGGGGTTGCGGCATGGTCAATATCCTTTTTGAAATACAATGAAAGAGTCATCCTGTCTATTATCTGCTAACAGGCGTTTCAGTCAAACGAATAATTCTTATGGAATGACATCCCCCTGGTTGTCCGAAAAATCGCCATTTCGCTCGATTTGACGCGTTTACTCCCCTATGGGAACAGCGCTGATCAATCGAAGCGCAGGGGGCTTTTGGCAACGAATATAAAAGATCCGAGCACTGAAAAAAGATAAGCGAATCGAGGTCGAGCAGGGCCAGGAGTATTGACCCGGATATTGCGCGACCGGGTTCCAATCCCTGCGAACTATTACTTTTGGTCATTGATAACATGCAATTAATTCTTTTGACTGCTAGCGCTGGAAAATCTATAAAATATGAATCGACGCTGACCCGTAAACCGAACGTTGTATTTGGAAATGACGAGCTCACGTTTCGGATCACACAATTTCGCAACCATGGGGTGATACCGCTATCGAACCTATATTTCTCATTTTGCTGGGGGCCAGTGCCTATGTCGGCTGGAATATCGGTGCCAATGATACGGCGAATTGTATCGGTACCGCGGTAGGCTGTGGCCTGTTGAATTTCAAGCGGGCCGTCATTCTGGTGGCCGTTTTTGCGATCATGGGGGCCATGCTGCAGGGGCAGCATGTCATGCACACCATCGGCAAGGGGATCGTCAAGGCCGATTTGAACTATCTGGCCGTTTGCGTGGCGCTGATCTGTTCCGGGTTTTTTGTCACCCTGGCCACTTTTTTTCGAATTCCCACTTCGACCTCCCAGGCGATTGTGGGGGGCGTGGTCGGCATCGGCCTGGCAGTCGGTGCTGAAATTGACTATTCCAAATTGATCATGATCGCTGAAAGCTGGATCATCTGTCCCGTTCTGGTCATGGCGCTGGCATACGGGTTGATGCATTTGGTCCGTTTTGTTTTGAACAGATTCAATACCAGCTCACTCCTTTCTCAGCATGCTTTCGGCTGGCTGGCCATCATGTCCGCCTGTTACGTGGCATATACCATGGGCGCCAACAATGCCGGCAACGCGGTCGGCCCGCTGGCGAATCTCAACCTCTTCCCGCCCAAGGTGCTTTTGCTGGTGGGAAGCCTGAGCATTGCGGTCGGCGCACTGACCTATGGGAGAAAAGTTGCCGACACGGTCGGCAAGGGTATTACCCCTTTGGATATTCCCAGTGCATTTGTGGCTCAAATTTCTTCTGCCTTTGGCATGCATCTTTTTTCCATGCTGGGGATCCCGGTGTCTACATCTTCTGCCATCGTGGGTGCCGTGGTGGGCGTTGGCTTGGTACGAGGCGCCAAGGCGATCAGTAAAAAAACAATTCTGACGATTCTGATCGGGTGGGTATTGACACCGACGCTGGCGGCTTTGGCTTCCTATTGCCTGTATTGGGTTTTGAATGCCGTATGGAACTGAGCGGTCGTTTACACAAATCTGTCACGAAAATCATGAATCTTATGGGCTTGTTTCACTCGTTGTGCTACGTTAAAAACCATTTCAACTGGCCAACACAAACATGCTGACATCGCAGGAGAATGTACGATGCTGTTTAAAAAAGAAAAAAAGGTCATCGAATTGATAATGAAGCACCTTGATCTGGCGGTGGATTCGCTCAAGGTCGGCATTCAGACCATAGACCGTTATTTGAACGACGACATCAGTGAAGCCAAACGTCTTGCGCGAGAGGTCAGGAACATAGAAACAAACGCCGATCTCGTTCGCTATGACCTGCGTGACAAGTTGTATTCCGGTGCTTATTTGCCGTTGCTGCGTGAAGACATTTATAAGCTCGTCGAAAGTATCGACAAGGTTGCCAACGCCAGCGAAGCCTGCTGCGATTTTTTTCTGAATCAGCGTCCCAAAGTACCCGATACATTGAAGCCTGCTTTTATTGAAGTGGTCAAAGACTCCCTGGGAATTGCCGACCATCTGGAGACTTGCGGTTCTGTGTTACTTTAAAGGCGAGTGCAAGATAGAGACGGTTCGCGAGCATACCAAAGAAATCGGAATGCAGGAGTCACGGGTTGACAAACTCGAGTGGGATTTGACCAAAGCCATTTTCACGTCCGACATGGATTTCGCCCGCCAGCTTCACCTGAAGCTTTGCCTGGACCGTATTGTCGAAGTTTCAGACCGTGCCGAAGATGCCGGCGATCAGCTAGAGCTGGCATCATTGAAAGCGGTTGTTTAAGCCAACTATCAAGATAGGTTTCGGCAAGCTGCCAGCGTCTGTTGTTAGCAACCCAATTCCAACATCGTGTGTTCCTAACGATCCCTAACCCCCTTCATCATTCACCGGCGCTGCTGGTGGTCGCTGATTTGTTTCAAACAGAAATGAATGCCTATTTGACGCTTCAATTTTTTCACTTGACAAATCCTATGAAATTGGTAGGGAATAAACCTACTCTAATGATAGGATAAAAGGTTTTTGGCACGAAAGTGCAGCGCCGGAATCCTTTGAAGCGATGGTGTTGCGTTTCATGGGATCGTGGAACGATTTTATTGGGGCCCAAGAAATCACGAATTTAAACCAGAGGAAGAAAACATGGCAAAGAGACGACCGTTTCAATGGGGAACGGGTATCATTTCAGTCGCTGTTCTGGCGGGTCTGTTTTTTGCAATCGCAAGCGTTTTCAGCAGCACAGACCTCGTTGACATGCGGCCGGATGTCCTGATGATTGATCTCCCGGCGATGCCGGGGGGCGAAAAGATGCCGGCTGTACCGTTTCTTCACGACGCGCACACCCGGCGCATTCAGGAAAAGAAGATCTGCAGCACCTGCCACCTGGAAAAAGACCAGCAGTTCGTTTTCAAATTCATGCGGCTCGATAACGGTACCAGCGAGAAAGACATGGCCATATACCATGAAAACTGTATTGACTGTCATGAGAAAATAGAAGCCAACGGAGAGACGGCCGGACCGGTAACGGGCGACTGCCGATCCTGTCATAAGACCCGATCCGGCATGGTCAGTGCTTGGCTGCCCATATCTCTCGACAAATCCCTCCATTATCGCCATGAATCGGCGCGCGCCATTCAACCTTTGGACCCGGGAGACGCCGACAACTGCAGCGCCTGTCATCATACCTACGACAAAACCGTCCAAAAAACAGTTTACACCAAGGGCGAAGAGGGCAGTTGCCGCTATTGTCACAGGCAGGAGAAAACAGCCGAGGCGTCGTCCATTCGTTCGGCATCGCATGATGCCTGTGTCAATTGCCACCAGACACTGGTGAGCCAAGAGAAGACGGCCGGGCCCATCGAGTGCGCCGGGTGCCATAGCGCCGATGCACAGGCTGGGATTGAAAGACTGGCATCGGTTCCCCGAATGAAACGCAACCAGCCCGATGTCGTCCTCCTGGCAAGCTGGATGGCAGCCCCGGGTCTGGATGCGAAAAAAGTGGCCCGGCAGATGGATCCGGTACCGTTCAAACATGAGGTTCATGAACGGGCAAATGAAACCTGCCGGTCCTGCCATCACGAAACCCTCAATAAATGCAGCGACTGCCACACGGAAACCGGAAAAGAGGAGGGCGCATACGTTCAGCTGGCTCAGTCCATGCATTCCACTAGCTCTGCCCAGAGTTGTATCGGCTGCCACAAGGAGGCCCGGAAAGTTAAAAATTGTGCGGGTTGTCATGCGGGAATGCCGGAAAAGCCATTTGCAGATGAGAACTGCAGTCTATGTCATCGCGTCGATCGATCGACATTGGGCCCATGGCCCATGAGCAAGACAGCAATCGACGAAGTCGCAGTTCAGGCAACAAAAGCCTCAGCCGGCATGTCCATAAAACTGACCGATGACCAGATACCGGAAAAGGTGCTTATCGATGTCCTGATCGATCAATACGAAGGGGCTCAGTTCCCCCATCGTCAGGTTTTCAGGGCACTTGAAGCGCGGATTGGGGACAATGCGATGGCAGGTCATTTTCACGACCAGCCCACCACCCTGTGCATGGGGTGTCATCATCAAAGCCCGGCCTCACTCGAACCGCCCAAATGCGCTTCCTGTCATGGAGACGCATCCCAGGGCTTGCAGGACGGTCGTCCCGGCCTCATGGGAGCCTATCATGGCCAATGCATCAGCTGCCATCAGGAGATGGACATCAGGGAACCGGCGGCCACGGATTGCGGCAAGTGTCATAAGAAGCGGATTGCTTCTAATTGAACAGGTGTTCCAGAGGGTCCAAGGGGCAAAGCGTTTATTGATTGGACCAATTTTCTCAATCTTTACTGGAGATGAAACAGGGAAAAATTGAGGTGTTAATATGGGGATATCTCGAAGACAGTTTCTTGGCTGGATAGGTGCAGCGAGCGCTGGTGCGACGGTTGCAAATCGTGCTGAAGCGGCTTCGAATAAACAGTTCGGCGGCTATCCAAACAGCTTTGGAATTTTGCACGACACAACTCGATGTATCGGGTGCCGGAAGTGCGAGGAGGCCTGCAACAAGGTCAATGATCTTCCGGCTCCGGAGCAACCTTTCGACGACCTGAGCGTTCTGAACAAAGATCGCCGGACCCGATTCGATACCTATACGGTTGTCAATCAGTTCCGGGGAAAGGACATGCTGCGGCCTGTATTTGTAAAAAAGCAGTGCAGCCACTGTCTGGAGCCGGCCTGTGCGTCAGCCTGCTTTGTCAGGGCATTGAGAAAGGTCAAGACCGGTGCGGTCATCTACGATGAATCCCTGTGTGTGGGCTGCCGGTACTGTATGGTGGCATGTCCCTTCAATATTCCGACCTACGAATATAACGAGCCCTTGACACCGCGTGTGACCAAATGCACCATGTGCCACCCTCGCATCGAAAAAGGATTGATCCCCGGGTGCGTGGAGATATGTCCAAAAGAGGCCTTAACCTTTGGTCCGCGTGAAAGACTCGTCAAGCTAGCCCGGCAGCGCATTGCAAGATATCCCGACACCTACATCGACCATATTTATGGTGAACAGGAAATGGGTGGTACCAGTTGGCTTACCATTTCCGGGACACCCTTTTCCGAGATCGGTATGCGTGAAGATCTCGGTACCCAGACAGCTTCCAGTTTTACAGCAGGCCCCCTGGCGACGGTTCCCGTTGTCGTGGCACTATGGCCGGTGTTGCTGACCGGTATCTATGCCATTTCGAAACGCAAGGACAAAATTGCCGACGATGAACGCATCCATGCAATTGCGCAGACGGTTGCCGACGCCAACGAAGAGATGAAGGTCAAACTGGCGCAGATGAAAGACAACATGGCCAAAGAGAAAGAGGCTGCCGTCAATCTGGAAGTCAAACGGGCCTTGGAAGATGCTGCCAAAGAAGCGGCAGAACGTCAGCAGGCGTCTGAAGGCACGGGTCCTGAAACACCGAAGGAGGAAGATTAGATGCCACACAAAACGGCGCAAACAAATAAATCAATTTTTACGCCTTTTAACGTGCTAGCGGGTGTGATCATTTTTGTGGGTTTGATTGTTACCGTCTTGCGCTTCACGGGCGGTCTGGGGGCGGTCACAAATCTCGATGACAACAATCCCTGGGGAATCTGGATAGGGTTCGACCTGTTGTGCGGTGTGGCCCTTGCTGCGGGCGGCTACGTCACCTCGGCATCGTGTTACATCTTTGGACTGAAACGTTACCATTCGGCTGTGCGCCCGGCCATATTGACTGCTTTTCTTGGGTATGCGCTGGTGGTGGTAGCCCTTCACTATGATGTGGGCCGGCCCTGGCGTCTGCCGTATCCAATTTTTCTGTCGCCAGGCACCACATCGCTGCTCTACGAAGTGGGCTTGTGTGTCTTCCTCTATCTTACCGTGCTTTTTATCGAATTCAGTCCTGCCGCACTCGAATGGCTCGGATTGGAAAAAATTCGCAACCTCGTGGTTCGTCTGACCCTGGTCCTGACTATTTTTGGTGTCATTCTATCCACCCTGCACCAGTCTTCTCTGGGGGCGCTTTACATGATCGCACCATCCAAGCTACACCCCTTGTGGTATTCGGGCTACCTGCCGGTGTTCTTTTTTGTCTCCAGCGTTTTTGCCGGTCTTTCCATGGTGATATTCGAGGGCTCTCTGGCGCACCGGCACCTTCACCACAAGATGGATGAAACCCACCTCAAGGAAAGTGAAGGCGTGGCGCTTGGTTTCGGCAAGGCGGCAGCCTTTGTAATGATGGGGTACGTGGGGGTCAAATTCATCGGTATTGCCTTGGACAACCACTGGCACTATCTGGCGACGGGTTGGGGGCTCTGGTTCCTGGTGGAACTGATCGGTTTTGTGGTCATTCCGGCATTTATCTTTGCCGTTGCGGCTCGGGATAGGAATTTACGCCTGGTTCGCTGGGCGTCTGTACTGGCGGTATTGGGGGTTGTGCTGAATCGTCTGAACATTTCTGTGGTGGCGTTTAACTGGCATTTGCCGGCCGCCGATCGCTACCTTCCCAGCTGGATGGAAATCGCTATTTCGTTGTTTGTGGTTACCGTCGGCGTTGTCGTTTACCGATATATCACCACCCGGATGCCCATCTTTTACGAGCACCCGGACTATCAGCACAAATAGAATAGCGCCACGATTTTATGTGAAGAGAGGTTTTATGAATTCGTTGTTTTATACCCTGCATGATTTTCTGCTGCATGCGAAAAGCATTACCTATATGCTGATGGGAGCCGTGCTTGTCGGGCTGCTCCTTTTCTGGCTTTTTCTCAGCGGCAGAGATGAAAAGAAGCGAACATTTTAGTTTATTGCGTTTATTGGGGTTATTGTGTTCGTTGTGGTCTTTTCCTCGAACCCTTGGACCCTCGACCCCTTAATATTTTACGGAGGCGTCAATGTACGATTTTTTAACCGGCCCGATGTTCTGGTTGTCTTTGGGCATTTGCTTGATCGGCTTGCTGGTCAGATTTGTACTCTATTTCAGGGGGTTGAGTTGGCAACTGGATCGAGTGGCCTACAAAGCCTATCCGCTTCAGGGATTTAAAGGGGCCCTGAATTCCATCCTGAAATGGCTCATACCCTTTGGTACCTATGGTTGGCGCAAGCAACCCTTTATGACGGTCATTTTTTTCGGTTTTCATATCGGGGCCGTTCTGGTGCCCTTATTTTTGCTGGCGCATAACCTGGTTTTGAAGGAAAAAATTGGCTTTTCGCTGATTACGCTGAATCCACTTCTCGCAGACATTCTCACCTGGACGGTTATAATAAGCGCTGTTTTCCTGGCCCTTAGAAGAATTGCGCTACCGGAAGTCCGGATTTTGACGACATGGTATGATTATATCATTCTGCTTTTAGCCGTGGCACCATTTGTCACCGGTCTTGTTGCCCGATACGAGTTGGGTAATTACTCATTCTGGTTAACGGTGCATATCCTGTGCGGTGAGGCCTTATTGATAGCGATGCCCTTCACCAAGTTATCGCACATCGTTCTGTTCTTTGCTTCACGAGCACAGCTGGGTATGGACTACGGCATCAAACGTGGCGGCATGAAAGGAAAAGGCATGGCCTGGTAAAGCACCCAGGCAATGAACCCAATTATTTAAGGAGATACGCAACATGCCTGAAGGAAAATTCTGTAACAAGAAACCGATCGAAACCGAAGAAGAGCTGAAAGCCCTTCTGGGGGATACCGGCGGGAAGCAATATTACGAAGAGATGAAGTCGCTCGACATCGACCATGAGCTGCTTTGGAAGACGATTCAGAACACCCTGAAATCCAGGATGAAAACATGGCTGGAAATATGTGCACATTGTGGTATGTGCGCCGACAGTTGTTTTCTGTACCTGATCAATGACCAGGATCCCAAACAGGTGCCGGCTTACAAGATTAAATCGACACTCGGTGAACTCGTCAAGCGCAAAGGAAAGGTGGACAACCAATTCATGCACATGGTCATGGAGACAGCATGGGCCAAGTGCACCTGTTGTAACCGTTGCGGCATGTACTGCCCTCACGGCATCGATATGGGGGTCATGTTCGGCTATGTCAGGGGGCTTTGCTATCAGCAGGGATTCGTTCCCTGGGAGATGAAGATTGGTGCCGGAATGCACCGTGTCTATCGTGCCCAGATGGACGTCACGGACCAGGATTTCGTGGAAACCTTCGAATGGATGGTAGAGGAATATGAAGAGGACTACCCGGGTCTCGAAGTCCCGGTGGACAAGGAGGGCGCCGATATCCTCTACACCGTCAACGCCAGGGAGGTAAAGCACTATCCCGAAGATCTCGCCGAGGCTGCGATTCTTTTTCATCTGGCCGGAGAAAACTGGACCGTGCCAACCAGCGGTTGGGAGCAGACCAGCCTGGCCATGTTTGCCGGTGACTGGGCGGCGTGCAAAATGCAGGTGGAGCATGTCTATGCAGCCATGGAACGGCTCAAGCCCAAGCGTATGGTGGGGACAGAATGCGGTCATGCTCACCGTGCCACCGTTGTGGAAGGCCCTTACTGGGCTGGAAGATCTTCGGGCAAACCGCCGGTGGAATCGATCCATTATGTCGAATGGCTCGCCGAAGCCTTGCGAGAGGGAAAACTCAAGATCGACCCGTCCAAACGCCTCAAAATACCCGTGACGCTTCAGGATTCCTGCAACTATGTCCGTAATAACGGCTTAAAGGACATAACGCGGGAAATCATGAGTTATATTGTCGAGCCCGGTTATTTTATGGAGATGTCGCCAAACCGGGAACACAATTATTGCTGTGGCGGTGGGGGCGGGTTTAACGGTATCGGTCTTTTCCGGCCCCAGCGAAACAAGGCCCTGATTACCAAACGCGACCAGCTGCTGCACAGCGGTGCCGAAATGGTGATCGCTCCTTGCCACAACTGCTGGGATGCGATTCGGGATTTGGAGGAGGAGTATAAAATCGGTATTAAATGGTCTTTCCTCAAGCCCCTGGTGATCAGTATGGTCGAAATTCCCGAGCACTTAAAACAAAAAGAATAGGGTGTTGGACGTTCTCTTTCAACCCGCCAGTGAGGTGACATATGTTTAAAAAAATACTATTTGCCACATCCGCTACGGAGGCCTGTGACCATGCCGCACGGGTGGCCTTCAACATGGCCGTGTCCTATGATGCCCGAATATACATTTTCCATGTGCTGGGCGTGCCCACGCGTGGTTTCAGCCAAGTGGTGATGGATGTCAAGACAAAGGAAAAAGTTATTCTTGACGATGAATACATCGCCTGGGTCGAGGAAGAAATCAAGATTCACTATTCAAAGCAGCTCGCGACGACCCGGGATTTTGAAATCAAAGTAGCTATCGGCCTGCCCCACCGTGAGATATTGAGAGCGGCCCGGGAATTGGGTCCGGACCTTATCGTCATGGGCGGCAGCACCGGCGGCGACGAAGATTCCGTCTATAAAAAGAGCATGGTGGGCTCTACGCTTCAACGCGTGGCAAAAGTGGCGCCCTGTCCCTTGTTGGTGGTCAACCGGCCGGCAGCTTCCTTCTGGGGGGGCATGTCCAATGTGGTTTTCGGCACCGATTTTTCCAAAGCGTCCGATGCTGCTTTCCGGTTTGCCCTGCAGCTCGCTAAAACCTTGGGTTGTGAACTTCATATTTTTCACGCGCTGGACATTGGAAGCATGCACTTGGGAAGAATGATGACGCAGGACGAAATCGAGACCAACATCCGCGAAGCCCTGAGGCGGATTCGGGGGCGGTACATTCCTGAAATTAAAGATGTCCTGGAATACGATTTCGAGGTTTGGGAAGGCATCCCCTATGTCGAGATCGTGAAATATGCACGCGAAAAACACGCTGACCTCATCGTCATGGCGCACCACACCCAAAAATCATCCCAGGAGGATACCCGGCTGGGGAGTAATATCGAGCAGGTAATTGTCAGGGCCGGATGCCCGGTTATCAGCATCAACCGTTAGTAAAAGAATTTTTTAAGCGACAGCGTCGTGTTTCACAGGAGGAGAGGGATAAATGAAAAAAATACTCATTGTCGACGATGATCCCAATATCATTGACTACCTGACCACTTTGTTTGAGGACAACGGCTACAAAACCTTTTCGGCACAAGATGTCAAGCAAGGTCTTAACATCGCCAGAAAGGAATTACCGGATCTGATTACGCTCGATCTTGAAATGCCGGAAGAGTGGGGGCCACGGTTTTATCGAAAGATGTGCCAGGAAAAATCGTTAAAAAATATTCCCGTTGTCGTTATCAGCGGTCTTTCCGGAGGGGATCACGCCATTGGCAAAGCAGTGGCTTACCTGTCGAAACCGTTTGATCGTGAAAAGCTCCTCAAGATCGTGAAAGAGTCGCTGCAATAAAATCGGATTACAAATGGAACCATTCATGCCCGATGAAATACTCATCATAGACAAAGATACCAGTCATGCCAATGCGCTGGGCGTTTACCTCGAGCGAAAGCGAATAGGCGCACACATGGCGTCCACCTGTGAAGAGGTCGTTTTATTGTTCGAAAATACCAACGCCCAAATTGTTCTGGCCGATCCAGGGCTTCCTGACACGGAGATGGTTTCTCTGCTCAAGCGGATCAAGACCTCACATCCAAAACTTCAGATTATCATCATGGTGATGCCGGATCAATTTGACCATGCCATGGCGGAGCTGAAGTACGATGCCGTGCACTACCTTTTGAAACCGGTTAAAAGCACCGCTCTGGATATGGCATTGTATCAGGCCAGATCCTGGATTTCCTTGAATAATCGCCTCGAGGCCAATGAGAAAAAACTTAAAGTCTTTCGCCATACCCAGAACCTGTTTCAACAGCTCTTCGATGAGGTTCCGTGTTACATTTCGGTTCAGGACAGGCAGTTCCGCATCACGGCAACGAACAAAATGTTCAAAAAGGATTTTGGTGACGAAATCGGGTCTCACTGTTTCGCGATATACAAACACCGGGGGTCTCATTGTCAAAAATGCCCTGTGGCAGACACTTTCGAGGACGGGCGTCCTCACACCACCGAAGAGGTTGTTACATCGAAGTCAGGCGAACAGTACAATGTCATCACCTGGACAGCACCCATACGCAATGGCGACGGAGAGATTACCCAGGTCATGGAAATGTCCACCAATATCACCCAGATCCGGCAGCTCCAGGATCACTTGACGTCCCTGGGGCTCATGATCGGATCCATGTCACATGGTGTCAAGGGGATGCTGACGGCTTTGGATGGGGGTATCTACCAGCTTGAAACAGGCCTGGCAAAAAACGATCATGATCGGACCCAGCGGGCCTTTGAGCAGGTCAAGCAGATAAGCGGAAGAATCCGCAAGATGGTGCTGGAGATCCTCTATTATGCCAAATCACGAGAACTGCGCTATGAATCCGTCGATATTGCTGAAATGGCCGATAAGGTGGTTGGGGACGCCATGGCCATCGCGGCCAAAAACGGTGTGCGACTGGAGGCGAACATATCGCCTTCGATGGGCTATATTGATGTCGATCCCACCTGGCTGCAGGCTGCCCTGGTCAATTTTGTGGAAAACGCCATCGATGCCTGCACGTACGATCGAACCAAGGAGGATCATATCGTTACATTCGATGCCTTCGAAATGGCGCCGGAGCGAATATGCTTTATCATCCAGGACAATGGTATGGGGATGGATCAGGAAACCAGAGAAAAGATGTTTACGCTATTTTTTACGTCAAAGGGCTCCCAGGGAACGGGATTGGGCTTATTTATCGCCAATCGTGTTATCCATCAGCACGGTGGTAACATCAGCGTAGAATCTGAAATCAGAAAGGGTTCGCGGTTCCAGATTTGCCTTCCCAAATCAAAATTGGACCCGTCGAAGATGATCGATATCCCCGAAATAGGGCAGCAAACACAAAAAAATGAGACTGACAACCAAAAGTAGATATGGTACCCGACTCATTCTCGATCTGGCGATCAATGCGCAGAAGGGGCCCGTTCCCCTGGGTGATGTATCCAAACGTCAGAATATCTCTCTGAAATACCTCGAACATCTGATTCGAAAACTGAAAGCGGCCGGGCTGATCAAGAGCCAGAGGGGGCCTTACGGCGGCCATATGCTGAAAAAACCGCCGGCTGACATTACCGTGGGGGATATCGTCCGAACGCTGGAAAAGACGACCGCCATTACCGACTGTGCGGAGACCAGGGATAAGCTTTGCGGTGTGTGCAACCGGGCAGGGGACTGCCTTTCCCGCTGGGTTTGGATCGAGGCCAGTGAGGCCATGTTCAAACGGCTGGATGACATTACCATCGAAAGCCTGACCACCATCAAACTCAAACAGCGCGATTCGGCCAATCCTCTCTTGTGATAGCAAGCGCTTGTCGATTCACGCTTTCACGACCGTTTCGGTGTTAAAATCTCTTTTAAAATTCCCCTTGGTTTCAAAGAGGCGAATCCATCCCTGAACCCGCTCTTTGCCGTAGGCTGCTTCCCAGGCTGTCACGATGGTTTTCACGGGAATATCCGCATAAACGCCATGATCCGCCACATATTCCATGAAGCGTTGATCCTGGGTATTATAAGCCTGGAAAACGGAATCCTCGTGACCGTTGAATTCGAGGGGGGCCACATGATGTCGATGGCAGAGCTCCTTGTTGAATGCCGGGGTTGCCTTGACCCACTTGCCGTTTAGAAAGAACTCGGTGTAGCCGTGAAACACAAACAAGTCGGAACCGATATAGTCCAGTAACTCGCGTGTCACCAGATGGTTGCGAACGGTGGCAAACCCCACCCGCGAGGGGATGCCGAGATTCCGTCCCAGAGCACAGAGGAGGGAGGCTTTGCAGACACAGTAGCCCCGTTTTTGCTGTAGTACACGGCTTGCCCGGTAGTGTTCGGGAAGATAAAACGGAGAATACGGATCGTAGCGGATGTCGTCCCTGACCGCATAGTAGATGGCGACAGCAAGATCAAGGGGCTGGTGATGGGCGTGTTGGGTCGTTTTTAGGGCATAGGCCTTGATCAGCGGGTGTCGGCTGTCGATGATTTCTGTGGCTTGCAGGTACGGCGCGAATTTCGTATTGTTCATAGGATGTCAGAACCTTGTTTGCCTGTCGCTGGGTCACCGTTTTCCAGAAGTCAGTTCTCGGAAGAAGGTTTCATCTTCGGCATACAAGGCGCCGTCTTCAAGTCGGATGGCATTTTTTTTGAATAGGTTTGCCAGCGACACATCCAAGGACACAAAATCCTCTGTTCCAGCTTGCATTTGTGATCGGACATGATGGGTCTTTTCTTCCCGGATACGCTTTTTGATACGGTGACTGTTGACCAGTTTTTCGAGTGCCAGTATCCGGCGGGCGCCTTTTCTGGCAGGGATCAGACGCTGGGCCAGGCAGAGCAGGAGACAGTCGGCCAACATCTGACGTACAAGATTCTGCTCGTGGGGCTCGAAGGAATTAATCACGGTTTCGATGACGGAAGTGGAACTGTTGGCGTGGATCGTACTCAATACCAGATGGCCGGTGGAGGCGGCCTTGAGGGCTATTTCGTAGCTTTCCTTGTCGCGCATTTCACCGATGACAATGACGTCCGGTGCCTGGCGAAATACATTTCGCAGGCCTTCGCTGAAAGACTGGGTGTCCCTGCCGACCTGACGCTGGTTGATATTGCTCATCTTATGCTGGTGGAGATACTCGACCGGATCTTCAAGCGTCACGATGTTGCAGCGCCTGTTGGTATTGATGATGTCCACCAGTGCGCAGAGGGTCGTTGACTTGCCGTGTCCGGCAGGTCCGGCAATCAGAATCAATCCCTGTGGCTTGAGGCAAAAATCTCTCAGCCAGTCAGGAAGGTTGAGTTGTGCAAACGAAGGAATCGTTTCCGGGAGGTTTCGAATGGCGATGGCGATGGAACCTCTCTGCCTGAAAATATTGGCCCTGAAACGGCCAATACTCGGATAGGTGATGGCAAAACCCATATCATTGCTGCCCAGAAAGCGCTCCCAGTCCTCTGCTGATAGGAAGTCCCTGGCATATGTTTCACAGTCATCCGGTGCAAGGGGTGCCATGTTCAGTCGCTTGACCTGATTGCTTATTTTGATACAGGGAGGGGCACCGGGCGTCAAGAGCATGTCGCTGGCATCCGATTTTGCCAGAAATTGCAGCAGCGAAATCAAGGGCGGTGCCTTGCTCATTTTTTGCCATGAGTTTTCAACCATTTTCTGGATCAATTCGCCCTGCAGACCACTTGAAGCATCCGTCAAGAGGATTTTTCTGGCGGCCTCCATCATAAATGAGGGAATTATCACGGGTTTGATTTTTTTGGCCAAGGAGAATCCGAGTTCGCTGATGATTTCAAAGTCGTTTGGGTTGACCATGGCCAGGGTTAGGGTGGTCTTGTCTACGGATATCGGGAGTATTTTCGAATTGAATATTTTTTCCCGAGGTATCAGGTCAAGTACGGATTTATCGATATTGATTTCAAACAGATTGACGGCCTGCACACCGCTCTGGCGAGTTAAGAAATCCAACAGGTCATCGATAACGATATATCCCAGTTCGAGCAGAATGGAACCCAGCTGTCCGCCCGACTGGCTTTGTTTGGTAAGCGCCTGCCGCAATTGTTCTTTGTTGATGAGGTTGTTGTCGACAAATGAATCCCCTATGCGTTGCCTGCCTGTAGGATTTGCTGCTTTCCGATCGTCATTTTTTACCATAACGGATACCTCGATTTCATAAAAACCCTAAAATGGGCTTCATTTTCCGGTCGTGAAGATAATCAGTGCCTAAGCATGGAGAGATTACTCTTCGTATAGGTACTTGTTTTCAAGGGCTGTTTTTTCATCTTCGTTAATAATACCGAACTCCACAAGGACATCACCGATCCCGGCGTCGCGGAGCACATCGATTTTCATGATGTAATCCGGTTTCTTTTTCTGAACGCTGAAAAAGGTATACCGGAGGTTGAGTTTTTCTTTTTTTAAGATCCTGACAGAATCCATGATGTTGACATCTTCACCACCTGTATAGATATAATGGTTTGCTAACAGCAGGTAGACAAAAGCAATGATGATTGCATACAGAAAGTATTTTTTAAGGACTTTTACCATACGGTCAACGTCTCCCTGAATAATGTAAAAATTGCGCTTAGTCAAGGTCACACGGGGCCACCGGATGCCCCAGGGAAATACCACCCGTTTCGATGGATTTTCCGATTC
Source organism: uncultured delta proteobacterium (assembly GCA_963701385.1). Lineage (GTDB taxonomy): Bacteria > Desulfobacterota > Desulfobacteria > Desulfobacterales > B30-G6 > B30-G6. Next base: position 32,590 of record CAVOZW010000007.1, on the reverse strand, counting down.
AGGGCATCAGGTAGAAACCCAGATCTTTGTCATAGAGTTGAAATTTGATAAATGCGGCATTGGTCGAATTTTCATCCGAGTCGGTAACCCTTACCTGCCTCTGGATTAATGTGCGGCTCTTGTCGTCCAAATGGAATGTGACTTTCAGAACATCGTTCTTCATGATAAGATTTTCTGATGTCAAATTGACAAAATCGATGCCGCCAAGGGATATGCTTTCGATGGTCATCCTGCCGGAGTCGCCTGTTTTTTCATTGTGATAGGTGCCGGCAAAATTGACGGCCTTACGATAAAATTTCCTGAATTCGATAACGCAGCGAAATACGTTGCCGCAGGTGCATCTCGCCTTGATGCCCCTGTGGGTTGTCTGGAAATCATTGGCATTGAAACTCTTTGAAATGCAGCATTTCGGACAGGTAATTTTCACGATATCATTTGCATTCGCATAGAAGGTATGAAATGCACTGGTTTCAAGAATTTTCATATGAGGATTCTCCTGGCGTTTTTGCTGTACCATGCAGTTGGAATGGCGCTCACCATCTGTAACGAATTTATTGGGAATATAAAGAAATTGGTATCATTTATCAATTTATTTTTTTAAAATGAAATTTCTTGCCGTGCTGCGTGGTGAATATCGGCGACGTTCAGCACCGACCGACCGTGACCTTCGACAAGCTGCGAAGCAGGAAACGGGATAAAAAGTATATGGACAACCCCTTACAAACACAGCGCAATAAGTGTCATACTGTTGATTTAAAAAAGTGCCTCTCATGCGGTTGCACTGAAAACATGGGAACCCGAAAATACTGCTCTGTGGCATGTCGAAAAAATCTGAGACATCAGCTGAACATTCGAACCGGCCTGTTAAAGGCCCTCAATACCCGCTATGCAACGTTTTATTTTACGGAGGCATTGCTGATCATGGATGTCCTGCCTAGCGGTTCAGGAAAGATATACAGTTTTCTTTTTCCGAGGTCCCGGGAAAGGAAACCAGCACAGGATTTTTCGGAGTTATGCAATTTGTTGGGAAATGCCTGGTGGGGGGAAATGAAACGGACCAATCGGCAGTATCTCGCTTCGCGTCATGTGCTCATGCAGGCCTCACCGCAGGATTCCTCGATCAAATCGATTCAGCCGGAGGTCGTTAAGATTCCTGCTGTCAAAGGAGGCGGAAAACCGCTGGTTTACCTGAAGCTCGATAGAGAGACGCTTCATTCAAAGACACTCAAGCGGGTTATCAAGTCGGCCTACCGGCGACAGGCCAGAATCGTTCATCCCGATATGGGGGGTGACGAGAAGACTTTCCGCAAAATTTACCAGGCCTATCGAGATTTGATGACCTGGGCCGATGAACCGAGCTTTCTGAAGCGCAGTGGTTTCCCAGACAGATGGTTTTATGATGGGCATAAAAACAGGTGGGTACAGCCGACACCGAACTGAACCGCAACAGCGAGCGCATTCCCCGTAGCTTGCTGCGGGGTTAGCGAGCGAATCAAAATTAGACAGAATTCCTTACGGTCGGAGATTCCTCGTAGCTTGCTGCGAGGTTCTTCAATGCCCTGTCAATGGATCCGTCAGGGGCCTAATATTTTCGGGTTAGCTGCTTGGCCGAATGGATGGCCGCATGTAATAAAGCGGCAACGCCGCTTCCAATAGCAGCGCGAAAGCGCTGCTATCAGCATATAAATATTTCGGGCGGCGTCTTTGTGATCAGGCGGGCACCTGTGTCGGTAACCAGAAAAACAGATTCAATACCTGCGGAAAAATTATCTGCAAACACAAATTTCGGTTCCAGGGCAAGGGTCATACCGGCTTGCAACATGTCTTCTTTGGCTCGGGCAACGATAGGGGGTTCGATGAGTTCGTAACCGATACCGTGCCCGACAAAGGAAACCTGGTGTCCTGGAATACCGAGATAGTTATTCTTAAACCCCAACGACCCGGCAATATCGAGGGTACGCGTAAAAAGGTCGTGAACACGGATTCCCGGTTTGATCGTATCCAGCAATTCCTGGTGGATTGCGATGGCGGCTTGGGAGGCCCGCAGGGCTTTGTCGGGCATTTGTCCGATGGCGAACATACGTGTTTCGTCCATGTGTAAGCCATTCAAAACCGATGCAAAATCGACCATAATCGGTTCTTTGGCCCTGATTTTTTTCTTTCCTGCACCACATGGAAAGGCATATGAGCTGCCCTCGCCACTGGCGGGGGAATCCAGAACCCCTGTCATCCCACCACTTCTGCCGCTCAATACGTGAAAGGAATAACCTTCGGTACGGTAGTTGCGAATGCGCAACTGGCCGGCATGTCCATGCTTTCTGGCGAAGGTTTCAAACTGGGCGGCAAACGTCATTTCAGAGAGACCAGGCGTCAGTATCCGGCGCATGTAGTCAAACGTCAGGGATGACATTTCAGCGCTGCGTTCCATCTGTCGAATATCCCAGGGAGACTTTATTTTGCGCGTATCCAGTATCGACGCCGAGGCATCCACAAGTTTCTGGGAGGGAAAACATTTTCGAAAAAATTGGAACTCCGCAACCGGCATGACATCAAATTCGAGGCCCAGCGTTCCGGGAATGGCACCATAATGATCCATCAGGCAACCGGGGAGATCGCGGAAGGTGGTGATAGCAACGATCTGATCCAGGGGGGATTCTTTGCGTGCTCGTGGGAAATAGCGCTTGATGAAAAGGACAGGCTCACCCTCGGAAGGGACATACAAGGCGCCATCTTGTGCCGTTCCGGAAAAGTACAGAAGATCGACCCGTTGAACAATCAGCGCGCCATCGATCTCTTTTTCCTGGAGCGCTTGCTGGAGATGGGACCATCGACGACTTATTTCAGTGATGGGAATGGGGGTGGCCATGAGATATGTTCGTGCACTGCCTTTTTTGGGTTGCTAGGTCAGAAACGCTTCTAAGCCAAAGTGGTGACTTCTTTTTTCATGAACCGCAGCCCGATTCCATCGGGGTTCACTCTTACGATTTCAGCCGCAACCTTTATGGACGCTTCTCCATGACTAAACGGGATGTCCAGGGTCACCAACTGCCCCAAGCGGAACATTTCCGCAGTTTGTATGAAGATGCCGCCATTGCTGATATCCTTGCAAAGCGCAGTATACTGGCGATCTTGTGTCGAAAAGGTAATCGTCTGGTCATACCTTCGCCGGGTGTCATCTCTTTCTCCCAGGCTCAGCTCTTCCAGGGGAACTTTTCCGAGCTGTTCCAGAAGCGCCAACTTTTGGCTGTCTGTCATTGCCAAAATCCGTTTGATCAGCTGAAGAATAAGGTCGTTTTTTTCTGGATAATCTTCATTGTTTTCCATTTAGATCTCCTTCAATGGATATGGGATCGCCGGAAAAATCGAGGGGTATGGCGGTTGACATTGTAGAAAAATTAGTATGAAATAATCGCCGAGATAAGTCAATAACTGATATCGGGACAACAGCGTTGGAAAGCTATCACATACTGGTGGTCTGTACAGGGAATATCTGTCGAAGCCCAATGGCCGAGGGGCTGCTGTGGCATCTTTTTCCAAAAAGGTTCAAGGGGATCTTCACGGTTTCATCCGCAGGAACAGACGCTCTGCATGGAAACCAGGCCACTTTCTTCGCCATTCAGACCATGAAAAAATATGGTATTGACATTTCCCATCATCGTGCTAGAAGGCTGAACAGATCCATGGTCGCCAACGCCGATCTAATTCTGGCCATGGAGCAAACCCATTTAAAGATCATCCGGGCGACGCAATTGTTCGGTAACAGCAAGGCACATCTAATGAGTCATTTTGACAGCTCTCGGAAACCATCTGACATTCCGGACCCCATCGGTGGCGGACTGGATCTTTACATGGCGTGCGCTAAACGCATACACGATTGTCTTGACGGTATTCAGGCATATATTGAGGGACAAATTGATAGGTAAACGCTGCTTACTGATGATCTTGATTCTGTGGACCGGACTTCCGGCTTCGAGTGGACTGATGGCCCAGGAGACGGTTGCCGAAGGTGTGACCGTGGATAGTCGTGTGCTGTCCCTGGGCCAAGCCGTGATGTGCGAGGGCATCAAAGACTATGCACCGGTTAACAAGGCTATTGTATTCTCTTTAGAGATCGGGAAGGTCTATTGTTTTACATCGTTTGATCATGTTCCCCAAAAAACGGTCGTTTATCACAACTGGTACCGCAACGACAAACTGGTCACAACCAAACGGCTTTCCCTGCAGCCACCCCAATGGTCGACCTTCAGCAGTATTCAACTCAGAGAGGCGGACAAAGGACCCTGGCGACTGGAAATAAAGGACCAGACAAAGAAATTGCTGTATACACTCAAATTCAGCATTACGGATTGATGACCCATGAGCATGCTGGCATCCTTTTTCACTAATATTCGCTGGCAGGATATCCTCGATATCCTTGTGGTCAGTTACTTTCTGTTCCGCCTGTATGTCCTGTTCCGCGGCACCTATGTTTTCCGTGTGATTGTAGGCATCGGTTTTCTGTGGATCTTTCAGCGCATTGCCGGCTACATGGGACTTATCGTCACGACGTGGGCCATGCAAGGTATCATCGCCTTTGCAGCCATCATCATCATTATTGTTTTCAGAAACGAAATCCGAGATGTGCTTCAGGCCAAGAATATAGGCGCTATTTTATGGGGCGTTTCGCACAAAATGGTAAAGACGCCGGTCCAGATCATTACGGCTAGCGTTTATGAAATGGCAAAGCGACGCATCGGTGCGTTGCTGGTTTTCCCGGGAAAGGATGTTCTCGAGGAACTTGTCCAGAGCGGTATTTCCTGGAATGGTGTTTTGTCCAAGGAAATGGTCCTGAGTGTTTTCTGGCCTGATAATCCGGTTCATGACGGGGCCGCCATCATTCAGGGGGATCGAATTGTTGAGGTGGGGGCGATTCTCCCTCTTTCCCGAAGGAGTGATTTGCCGTCTTCATATGGAACCCGCCATAGGGCTGCTCTGGGGCTTGCCGAAAAGACCGATGCCCTCATTGTTCTGGTATCGGAGGAAAGCGGCAAGGTCGTCAGCGTGAAGGGCGACCAGGTAAAAGATATCAGCAACAACATCGAACTCGAAAGGATACTGCGTGCCAACACCGGAATATCGAGCGATTACAAAGGGTTGAGGGAAAGGGACAAGTTGAACCTGGTTCTCGCTGCAATGACGATCTTTCTATTTGTGGCCGGAACGTGGTTCAGTTTTTCCAGAGGTCTCGAAACCCTGGCGACCCTGGAAGTTCCCATCGAATATATGAATCGAGATCCAAACATAGAGTTGATTGCTTCTTCACTCAACAGCGTCAAGCTAAACCTCAGCGGCGGCGGAACCCTTCTCAAATCCATCCGACCGGACCAGGTAAAGGTTAGAGTCGACTTGAGCAAAGCTGTCATTGGCATCAACTCCTACACAATTACACCCGAGAATATTACACTTCCACCCGGCATTGTATTGCGAAAGGTGGATCCCCCGGTGGTCGACGTAACCCTGGATATACCCATCATCAAAGAACTGCCGCTTCAGGTGGATTGGGCCGGATCGTTGGACAAAGATCTGATTCTTGAGTCTGTCGAATTGAGACCGGATCGGATCAAGGTGGTTGGGGGTAGCAAGATGTTGGAAACGATATCCACCATGTATACTGAAAAGGTTGCGCTTGAAAATTTGAAAGAATCGGGAACCATGACGGTCAGGGTTGCTCTGACACCGGCATCCTTGACGGTTGGCAGAGATTCAAAAGATCGACTCAGCATCTCCTTTGTGATTCGCAAAAGGGGACCGATAGGAAATTAGGTGCCTGGAGGACGATTGGCCTGCAGGTGTTTAGACCGTCAGGCCATTGGCAGGGTAACTGCCTATCGCCTATGGTTTTAGGCCAGCTGACAGCCTGATAGTCTAACAGTCTGAAGCCAACTTAAGCCTTGATATTAAACTGCCCCGACTCGATATGAGGGACATCCTCCTCATCGATGATACGAACAATCTCTTTGTTCAGCCGTCCTTTCATTTCCTTCACGATGGACCTGCCCTTGTTCAAGCTTTTTGCAAATTCCATGACATCGTCCATGAGAACATTGGAATGGCAGGCCTTGCTGACAATGTGGTGCTCCTGGCATTCATAAGCCGTGAGTCGGCTCGCGGTATATTCCATTTCCTCGAGCTTGTACATGGGAATGGCTTTCTTTAGAATCGCATTCATACCCGGGAGAAAAGGGATTCCGAGGTCAACTTCAGGGAAACAGAAAAACCCCCTGTCCGAGCGCATGAATCGGAAGTCGAACGCACAGCATAGAATGGCACCACCGGCAAACGCATGCCCGTTGATGGCGGCAATGGTGAGCAGCGGATAGGTGAGGAGGCGTTTGAAGAGCGCGTTCAACTGGTAGAAAAAAGATTTGGCTGTTTTGACATCTTTTTCTTGCAGCACCGGAACGAGCCATTCGAGGTCGATGCCGTTGGAAAAAATTTTTTCATGGGCGGATGTGACCACCAGTGTTTGGGCCTTGGTCTTTCTTTCGACCCGATCCAGCACCTTTAAGAATTCCTCGAGAAAGGATGGGTTGAAACGATTCTCTCCGTTTTTCATGGCGATGACGGCGATGTTTTCGTGGACACTGTATTCTATGGCTGACATAGTGCCTCCCTTAAACCCGGCTGTTGCGTTCGTTGGCACAGCCGTTTCAAAACGTTGTTTTGACAGATGCCATAAATCATGGCATCAGGGCGTTTAACAAAAAAAAAGGGCAACACTTCACGTGCTGCCCTTATTATTATATAAAAGCTTATGTCGAGCAACAACTGCCCTCAGTGCTGCAACTGCCGCATCCTGAACTGAAATCCATGCCACAATCGAGCTTGAAACCGTACATGGCAAAGTCAACCTTAATTGGGGTTGCTTTTTCCATGAACTCTTTGTTGACCAGGTATTTATACCCGTTCACCTCGTAAACCTCGTCCGTGTCTTTTGGCTCGTCCAGAGCCATCGCAAGTCCCGGACCGCCTCATCCGCCTTCATTCAGAAAGATCCTAATCGGCGATGCTTCCTTACCTTTGAAGTATTCAGTAATTTGCTCAGTTGCTGCTTCAGTTACTTCTAACATGATGACCTCCTAACCTGCAAAAAATTTTATACCGTAATTATGGTTGTTGTGAAACTATTCACGGCAGCCGGTTTTGTCAACAATAAACACGAATTTTAGCCGTTCGCTTCTTCAATAGTGTTGAATAGATGTCAAAGTGGGAACGGGAGAACAGCACAAATGTTACCTTTTTCAACACGTCTGTTTGGCTGATATATCGAATGGTTGTATCGATGGCTATTTTCGCAGCCTCTTCCAGTGGGTACCCGTAGACACCACAGCTGATGGCCGGAAATGCGATGGTTGCAAGATGTGTTTTCACGGCCAGTTGAAGGCTTTCTAGATAACAACCTTGCAGCAGGTGTTGGTCCGATGGTCTGCCGCTGTAGACGGGGCCTACCGTGTGGATCACAAACCTGGCAGGAAGGTTGTACCCGCGCGTCAGCCGGGCCTCTCCGGTGGGGCATCCGTTGAGGGTCCGGCACTCCGATAACAGTTCAGGGCCCGCTGCCCGATGTATGGCACCATCAACGCCGCCACCGCCGAGTAGAGAGCTATTGGCCGCGTTGACAATGGCGTCCACCTTCAGGGTGGTGATATCACCTTGGAATAGGGTTATTTTTTCTAAGGGATAGCTATAAATCGTAGAGGGTTTCATCTTTATAGGGCATTCGTTGCTTGGCCTTTGTTGTCACTCCCTTTTTTTCGGGAAGGATAAAGGGGTCTTCGTTCTCCAGCAGATCACCCATTTCCGCTTCGAGTTGTTCGGGGTCCTCGCCCTTTTCCATGCGCTGCAGGGCCTCGTCCATGCCCGGTCCGAGTTTCAACCCGGTCATGTCAGACAGCTTGCGCATCAGATTTGCGGCCTGCTTGGGATCCTCTTCATTCATTCCTTGGGCTTCCCTTGCCAGCATGCTCATGGCCTGTTCCATCTTGCTCTCATCGATAGGGAGGTCATCCATATCACCGGCTTCTTTGGCCTTGCCGGTGAACGCGAATCGCGATACCTGCCTGGACAGCTTTTTTTTACACCTGGGGCATTTGGGTAACTTTGTGGTATTCACGGTAGGAGAAAAAAAATTGAAAATCGTGTTGCAGTCGTGGCAAAAAAATTCGTATATCGGCATTTTTCGACCCACCTTGTGTTGAAGATATTTATGTTATTGAACCATCCATTAAAAAAGTTTGCCGTTGATGAGCATATGGCAGGCAATACTGGCTGCATAACCGGCGGCAATGGCCGGGGCCCACTTCAGATGGCTCCCAAAGGTGTAAATTCCCCGGGCGGATCCCATCAAGGCAACGCCGGCCGCAGAACCAATGGCGAGCAGGCTGCCGCCGGTCCCTGCGGTGAGTGTGACCAGCAGCCATTGACCATCCGGCATAGCCGGGTCCATCATCAATACGGCCAGCATGACGGGGATGTTGTCGATGACCGCGGAAATCAGGCCCACGAGGGTGTTGGCGGTGGTAGCGCCCAGGTCCGTATATAGATAGCCTGAAACCAAGCCCAGGTAACCGAACTGCGCCAGACCGCCCACGCACAGAATCACACCGTAAAAAAAGAGCAGCGTATCCCACTCTGCCCGGGCAATCCGTTTCATGATATCGAAATGGGATGTCTTTTGCTTTTGTTCGGTGTGATCGCGGAGTGTCTCCACGACCCCGATGATGTTTTCATCGTCGTCCTTTACCAGCGCGGCCGCAATGGACAGCCATTTGGCGCCCTCGGCAAGATCGGGAAAAAACGCGGCCGCTTCGTAGGCATGTTTCATACGGGCAATGGGCTGGTGATGGCCATGATAGTGCCGACCGATTTGCTCCTTGGAAAAATTTTCAAGAACGAGGTCGGCGAGCACCAGGCGTTCCCGGCGATAAAAAGGGTACCAGTGGCGACTGGTTCCAATCACATCCTTGGCCTTTACGCCGGAAAGTTTTTCCATGGCCGGGTTCCATTGCGTCACCAGGTGATCGCTGTCGATCATGAAGGTGGGATCTGGAAATTCGTCGATATAGGTCGCCAGGTTGTTTCGCTGCTGCACCAGTTTGTAGATCGGATGCAAGTTCTCGTGGGATCGTGTGCCGAGTATACTGTCGAAGCGCTCATCGACGCCTTCCATCTTTTTCAGGAAAAAAGAAAAGAGTCCCAGGTACCCGAGGCCCAACATCATACCGGCGGCCGGCGGCAGGTTCAGAAAGTTGTGAAAGCTTACGGCCGTGACGATGGTCAATAAAAAGAGACCCATGATCCGACGCGCGCCCTTTTTCATGGAGACCTTTTCGTCGGTGACGCTCGGCGTGGCGGATTCCACGGCAAAGCTCATCAGGAAAGCCGGAATCAGCCAGTTGACGAGGGACGGCAGCATGAGGAGAAAAAACCGGGAAAATTCGAGCTTTCCCTTCTGCCACACCATGAGGGTGGTGATGTCGCCGAACGGAGAAAAGGCGCCGCCCGCATTGGCGGCCACGATGACATTGATGCATGCGATGGCGATAAAGGCCTTGTTGTTCCCCCCGACGGCCATGATCACCGCTCCCATGAGCAGGGCCGTGGTCAAGTTGTCGGCCACAGGAGAGATGCAGAATGAAAGACCGCCGGTGATCCAGAAGATCGCTTTTAACGAGTAGCCGCGGGAGACCAGATGTGCACGCAGCGATTGAAAGACATTTCTTTCTTCGAGGGCATTGATGTAGGTCATGGCCGCCAGGAGAAACAGAAACAGCTCCGCGTATTCCAACAGACTGGCCTTGATGGCCGTGTGGGCTGTATGGGTGTCGCCGATACCGGCATAAGCCAGGGCCACCAGGATCCAGATGAGACCCGCTGCAAAAAGCACGGGTTTGCTCTTCCTCATTTCCAACCTGTTTTCCATGGTGACCAGCGTGTAAGCCAGGATGAACAAAAGCAAGCCCAGATATCCGTAGCTAGAGGTTGTAAAGTCCGTAACTACTGCGACCGAAGAACCCTCGGACGCCCAGGCCGCAGCGGGTCCCAATATGAACAATACCAACCAGGGATTGAATTTCAATGCCTTACCTTTTGTCCTTGAGAATGTAGGAAGTTTCTTTTTCGAATGTTCTATGTGCCTGGGCGCCGACAATGGCGCCGATAACGGAACTTACCGCTGTCTCGAGATCCATGCGTGCCGTGTTGATGATCAAATCGTAGTGCATGATATCGGCAATATCCTCATGAAACGTTTCACGAATAAATGTTCTGCGCCGCTTTTCACGGTTTTTAATCCGCTTCTTGGCCTCGGCCAGCGTAACGGCATTTTTGAACGAAACATTTCTGACCCGGATATCCAGAGGGGCAACGACACGGACACTGAATCTATCTTTGGGTGGAAGAATAAAATTGGCCCCGCGTCCGACGATGACGCCTTGCCCTATTTTTCCAACAATTTCGATTTCCTGTTTAAGAAAACTCACGTAGTCACCCGTGTAAACATAATTCTTGTCCACAAGCGAGGTGATAAAATCTTGGACTCCGGAGGGCCGTTGCTGCTCTATGGTGTCCAGGGACTGGCTTTCAACGGCAGCGATATTGGCCATCGTCACGAGAATATTCTTGTCGAAGAGTTGGAACTGTAAGCGTTTCGCAAGCTCGTCGGCAATCAGGCGGCCACCGCTTCCCGGCTCACTACACACGGTAATGACCGGAACGGAAGCGCTTTCTTTCAACCTGGCGGCCGGCACCTTCTTTTGGGTGATCGCCTGCTGTTCGGCAATGAATTTCTCGACCGACAACGCAATGGGCTCCATAGTGATTTTCCTTTCCCTGTTTTAGAGGGTTGTTATCATGCAATGTATGAACAGATGAAATGTAAAACAAGCATACTAATACACCGACACACAATGTCAAACACAAAGATCAGAGGAAATAGATTGCCATGAACCCTTTGGATGGGTTATAGGAACTTGCCGTGCAGATGCAGATCCCTTGATCGCAGGGCGGCCCCAAAAAACGAAATATTTTAGGCATCAACCAAGCAGAAAGGAACCGCAAGATGGAAAGAACGCTGTCAATTATCAAGCCGGATGCCGTCGGTCGTGGGCTGATGGGGGAAGTGATCAAACGACTCGAGCGTAACGAGATCCGTATCATAGCGATGAAAATGCTGCACATGTCCAGATCCCAGGCTGAGGGATTTTATGCCGTTCACAAGGAAAGACCGTTTTTTAGCAGCCTGTGTGCATTCATGTCCTCCGGTCCGGCAGTTGCCATGGTGCTGGAAGGCCACGATGTTATCAAGCGCTATCGTTCTCTCATGGGGGCCACCAATTATAAGGATGCAAAAGAGGGGACCATTCGAAGAGATTTTGCCAGCGACATCGAGAAAAATGTCGTGCACGGTTCGGATGCGCCCGAAACCGCCGAGCTTGAGATCAACTATTTTTTTAATCGCCTTGAGATCATGAGCTAGACCGCTAGGCGCTTTTAGATTTGTATTTCATAAGATCGTGCAAGGGGATAAGAAAGTACCTGAACTGAGCGATTTTTCCCGAAGAGATGGGCCGAGATCTTGATAGGGCGAAATGAGTGATTCGATGGCGCGTTCATACAGCGACAGCGGATTGGTCTGTTCGTGATCGCTGAACCCAGCAATTTGCGGATATTAAGCATGACCGCCCGTATCAACATGGACAACATCCATATCGTGCTGATGCAACCCCGGTACCCCGAAAATATTGGATCGGCGGCCAGGGCTATGAGAAATATGGGACTCAGCCGGCTTTCGGTGGTAGATCCGGAAAATTTCGATCTTTCGCGAGCCTTCAAACTGGCCACCCACGTTGCGGCGGATATCATCGAAAGTTGTCGGACATATGACGACTTGCAAGAGGCGCTGGCACCCTGTCAGTTTGTGGTCGGCACCACCGCCCGCCTCGGCAAGCATCGGCAGGTCATCCAGACACCTGAAAAACTGGCCAGTCAGTTGATACCCATCTCCCAGGCCAACCAAGTGGCGATTCTTTTTGGACCGGAGGACAGGGGCCTTTCCAATGAGGATACGCGGCTCTGTCACGCGCTGGTAAATATCCCCACGTCTGAATTTTCATCCCTGAATCTGGCCCAGGCCGTCATGGTCGTATCCTATGCATTGTTTCGCTCTCGACAGGCCCAGCCGGCTGCTTTTACGCCCAGGCTTGCCAACCGGCACGAACTCGACGGCATGTACGAGCAGCTCAAGGAAATCCTGGTTCGGATCAGCTATATCAACGCTGAAAATCCAGATCACTTCTTAAGCAGCTTGCGCCGTTTTTTTACCCGCTTGCAGTTACGGGCCAGGGAGGTCAGTATGATACGGGGTATCATCCGTCAGGTAAACTGGTATGGGGAAAAGCGTTACCAGGACGGACAACGGGATGCAGGTGCGGATCCCCCTCAGGGCTGAAAGGCAAAGAGCGTCCTGGTATCTTGAAAGGGGACCGTGTGGTCGATTTGCGAAAACATTTTCCTGACATGCCCGATATCGGACATGTTTTTTTTAGTGATGGATGGTTGGCCAAAGCAAGCCAGGTGACTGATGAGGGTACGGCAAAGCGATACCGGCAGCAGACGCTTATGATCATGTGGCCGGGTTCTGCGTCATGAACGACGTGTCCGGAAGGGATGCCCAGTTTGGGGATGGGCAATGGTTCAGGGGCAAATCCTTCGATACCTTTGCACTCTTGGGTCAGTATCTTCCGTCCGCATATGCCACCCACCCGCCCATCTCGACCAGTTCACGGTCGAACTCGGTCAGGTTGAAGGGTACGCGTTCTTCGTGGTGGTCGGATTTGAAAATAAAAATATGTTGATTAAAATCGGTTTCGAGGGTGGTTTCCGAGCCTGAAAATTCGGAAAAAAGCCGGGCGATGGTTTCCGATGGAAGTGCTATGGCCATCATGCCGCAGTTGAACATGTTTTGCCGGAAGATTCGGGCGAAGCTTTCGGCAATCACCAGGTGGATGCCGTTGACCTCCAGGGCCCAGGGTGCATGTTCTCTCGAAGACCCACAGCCGAAATTGGACCGGGTCACGATAACGTTCTTGTCTGCAATGTCTTTTTCGGGCCTAATTTCTTCAAGATTCAAATCTTCCAGCAGATGGGGTTTGAGCGCCTCTTTGGAAATTTCGGTTAAATATTTAGCCGGGATGATCTCATCGGTGTTGATATCCGATCGGTCGAGAAAAAGAACCTTTCCATTAAATGACTTCATATGTCGTCTCTTTTGGTTTAGGCTTCAAACAGCTTCGAGTTGGTGATGTGGCCGGCAATCGCCGTTGCGGCCGCTGTGGCCGGGCTCATCAGGTGGATTCGACCGCCTTTGCCCATCCTGCCGTTGAAGTTTCGATTGGTGGTGGACGCACAGACTTCGCCTTCCGCCAGCACGCCGTTGCTCATTCCCAGGCAGGCCCCGCAGGTGGGGTTGGTAACACAGAAGCCGGCCTCCATGAATATCTTGATGAGTCCCTGATCGAGCGCTTTTTGATAGACTTCCGGGGTTGCCGGGGACAGGATGGCCCGGACCCGTTCACTGATTTTGTTGCCCCCCAATGCCTGCGCCGCTGCCTGAAGATCTTCGATCCGGCCATTGGTGCAGGACCCGATATAGACCTGATCCACCACCGTGCCCAGCATATCTTGTACCGGCTTGACATTGTCCGGCCGGAATCCATGGGTTACCATGGGTGTCAGTTCACTGATGTCGATGGTCATGACGGCGTCATAATCGGCATCCGGGTCCGATACGAGTGGCTTAAATGCCTCGAGAGCGGCCTCCCTGGAGCTGTATTCCGTTTGAATATGGGGCCAGAGGTAATCGACGGTATGCATATCCGGGCAACAGATGCCGCTGGTGCCGCCTGCCTCGATGGCCATGTTACACAGAGTCATTCTGGCGGCCATATCCATTTCGTCAACAGCCGGTCCCGCAAATTCGATGATTCTAGTCGGTGGCGCCGTCGACACCGATCTGCCCGATGATGTGCAGAATCACGTCTTTGGCAAAGACGCCGGGTTTCAGCTTGCCGGTGATCTCGATTTTGATGGTCTTGGGATAGCGGAAGGCGCAGATTCCCTTGAGGATACCCACCTCCAGATCCGTTGTCCCAACACCGGCTGCAAATGCACCAAAAGCACCATGGGTGCAGGTGTGGGAATCTCCCATGATGATGGTGAACCCAGGGCGAACAAAGCCCTTTTCCGGAAACAACGCATGGCAGATGCCGTTGCGGCCGATATCAAAAAAATCGCTTATATGGTGGCGGCGGGCCCAGTCTCTGAGGGTTTTTCCCTGGAGGGCTGTCTTTGAATCTTTGGCCGGGGAAACATGATCGATCACCACCTTGATTTTATTCGGATCAAAGACGTTGTCTTTGCCCCTTTTAACGAGGTCGTTGATGGCCATGGGTGTCGTAATCTCATGGCAAAAGACGGCATCGAGGCGGATGATGTGGACATCGCCATGTGGGTTGTCGATGCGATGGGAATCAAAAATCTTTTCAGCTATGGTTTTGCCCATATCACCTCCGTGTGCCTCAGACACATTCGCCTTGGGCGTCATTTAGCCTGCGACCGATATTTTTGTTGCTCACAGGGGATAGCCCGGTGCTGACCTAAAACCTAATACCGCTTTTAATCGCTATCCGTCTTGAGTACCGACAAAAAGGCAGACTGCGGGATCATAACCTTGCCGACCATTTTCATACGCTTTTTGCCTTTTTTCTGTTTTTCCAAAAGTTTTCGTTTGCGGGAAATGTCTCCGCCATAGCACTTGGCGGTCACGTCTTTGCGAAAGGGCGAGACGGTTTTGCGGGCGATAATTTTCCCGCCGATGGCGCCTTGAATCGCGATTTTGAACATCTGTCTCGGAATTTCCTCTCTGAGCTGGGTGCAGGCATGCCGGCCGCGTTCCTCGGCTCGGTCCTTGTGAACCAGTTGCGACAGGGCATCCACGCGTTCGCCGTTGATGAGGATGTCCAACTTGACCATCTCGGTCAACCGGTAGTCGATGATCTCGTAGTCGAAGGAGCCGTACCCCTGGGTCACGGATTTCAGCTTGTCATAGAAATCGAAGATCACTTCCGACAGGGGGAGTTCGAATACCATTTCCAGGCGATTGCTGGTCAGGTACTGGTAATTTTTGTTGATGCCCCGGCGGTCAAGACAGAGTTTCATGACGGCGCCCATATATCGGTCCGGCACCATGATGGATGCGCGGATAAACGGCTCCTTGGTTTTCTCGATGGTTGTGGGGTCCGGGTACAGGGCCGGGTTGTCAATGACAAGCTCGCTTCCGTCGTTCAGAATAAGGATATAGCGCACCGACGGAGCGGTCAGGATCAGGGACAGATCATATTCCCGCTCGAGCCGCTCCTGTACGACCTCCAGGTGCAGGAGCCCCAGAAAACCGCACCGGAAGCCGAACCCAAGCGCCACGGATGAATCTTTCTCGTAGACCAGCGATGCGTCGTTCAACTTCAGTTTTTCAAGCGCCATGGCCAGATCCCCATATCCATCCGAAGCCACCGGGTAGATGGATGAAAAAACAACCGGTTTGGCTTCTTTAAATCCGGAGTGGGAGGCGTCGCAGGGACGGTCCCTCAAGGTGACGGTATCCCCGCAACGCGTGTCGCTGACCGTTTTTATGCCGGCAATCATGTATCCGACCTGACCGGCGGTCAATTGCTTCTGGGGAACCCGGACAATTTGAAAGAGCCCGACCTCCTCGACCTTGTAGACGGCATTGTTGGACATGAACTTGATACGGTCTCCCGGCTTGATGGTTCCTTGAAATAGTCGAAAATGAACGATGGTTCCTCTGAACGGGTCATAGTGGGAGTCGAATATGAGGCCTTTTAAGGGAGCGTCGGCATCCCCGACGGGATACGGCAGTTTCTGAACGATTCTTTCGAGCAGGGCCTCGATGCCGGTGCCTTCTTTTGCCGAAACCTGGATGGCAGTCTCGGGGTCCAGGCCGAGGTCTTCCTCTATCTGTATCATGACCCTTTCGATATCGGCGGACGGCAAATCTATCTTGTTGATGACGGGGATAATCGCCAGATTGTGCTCCATGGCAAGATACAGGTTCGCAAGGGTTTGGGCCTCGACTCCCTGGCTTGCATCGACGAGCAGTAAAGCGCCCTCACAGGATTTCAGGGCTCTGGAAACTTCATAGGTGAAATCCACGTGCCCGGGCGTGTCGATCAGGTTGAGATAGTAGGTGCGACCGTCTTTGGCGGTGTAAGGCAGACAGATGGTCTGGCTTTTGATGGTAATGCCCCGCTCTCTTTCAATGTCCATGGTGTCCAGGATCTGATCCTGGAAATCCCGTTCCGAGACCATATCCGTAAATTGAATGAAGCGGTCACACAGGGTGGATTTGCCATGGTCGATATGGGCAATGATACTGAAATTTCGAATATTTTTCATGTCAGAATACAGTTGCTGATCAATGTATTAAAGCGGTTGTCATCATCTCATATTAATATAAGCTGTTATGCAAAATCGAATTTACTTTTTTAAACCCACGAACTTCAATCGAATCAATTTTATTGCCCGTTGACAGTCAATTTTTATCCGGATATCATAGCTTACTTTTGAAACAAATATTTAGAATCAAACTACTTAGCAATTATATGCCATTCCTGTCAACCAAACGCTTCAATACCCGGTTCGACAGAAAAAAGGAAGCGCAAATTCGTGGAAGCGGACATACTGATAGTCGATGACGAAGAAGGCATTCGCGTGTCCATGCAGGAATTCCTAACGGTGTCTGGATTCAGGACCTTTACGGCTGCCAGTGCAGAAGAGGCGCTGGCAATACTTGAGGAACGTCAGGTCGACGTCGTTATTACGGATATCATGCTTCCAGGAATGGATGGCCTTGAACTTACGGACACCATTAAGAAAGATTACAATATCGATGTCATCGTTCTGACGGGCTACTCCGGCGACTACTCTTATGAAGAAGCCATCAGCAAGGGTGCCAGCGACCTGGTATTCAAACCGGTGCGCTTTGAAGAATTGATCCTCAGGCTGAAGCGGGTCTTGAAAGAGCGCAAGCTGACAAACGAACGTTTACAGATGCTCGAAAAGCTCAAGAAGCTGTCCATCACAGACGGTCTGACCAATCTTTACAATTCAAGGCATTTCTACAATCTCTTAAAAACTGAAGTCGACCGATCGAAGCGCTACAACCACCCGCTTTCCATGTTGATTCTGGATATCGACCATTTCAAGGACTACAACGACAGTTACGGCCACCTCGAGGGAGACACGGTCCTGGTGCGACTCGGGCAGGTGATCAGACTTCTGCTGCGCAAAATGGACTCGGCCTACCGTTACGGGGGCGAGGAATTTACCGTCATTCTTCCCGAAACCGCTAGCGAGGAAGCCCTCACGGTTGCACAAAGAATTCGAAAAGCGGTTAAAGAGATCGTCTTTACTCCCAAGCCGGGAGAAGAGGTGTCCATTACCATCAGTATCGGTATGACCACATACAGCCCGCCGGAAGACCTGACAGTCTTTATCCAAAGGGCTGACAAGGCATTGTATGGCTCGAAGGAAGGCGGCCGGGACAAGGTCTCGGTTCTTCTCGCGCAGGCTGGTTAGGCCATGATAGGTTTTTAGGCTATGGAACCGAAACAGCCACTCTTCTCATCTGTGAAGTTAACCCGTAAGGGTCTTCTCCAAATTGGTTGGAGAAGAGGGTCCAAGGATTCAAGGATTCAAGGATTCAAGTGATTGTTATTTATGATTTATTATAAGTGCCTTTGCAGATTTACGATTTTAACTATGGCCAGCGCTGATGTTAGAAGGCCTTAGGGCGAGTTCGCAAAGCGCCGGGGATGATTCATTTCGCGAACTCGTCAGCCAGTTCAAACGCTCTAAGTTTCGTATGGCCCCTCACGTTTTCCTCCAATAACGCCTTCCTAGTGTCCGTTCAGAAATAAGGATTTTCGCGTTCTGACAAGGCGGGCGTCAGATTTAACCCGGAGGAATAGCGAGCTATTTTGAGGAGTTAAATCATGGCGCCCAACACCGGCAGGGCGTGAAAAGACCATGTATGGATGAACACTTCCTAACACCCTAACCGCCTAACCGCCTAACAGTCTATCCACCTAACCACCTATTTAATCCGCACCTTCAAGAACAAATCCCCCCGCCCGCCCTTCGGCGTCAGCTTCCCCAGAGATTTGAGCTTGAGCTGTTGTCCCTCCTGGATGCCGGAGGGCACGGCAACGTTTATAAGCCGTTTCTGAAAGCCCCAGGGAATGTTGACGAGTTTTCTGGAGCCCAGTCGTGCTTCCAACGGTGAGATAACGAGGGTCCCGAAGAGATTGGGATCATCGACCGGACCACCCGGTCGAATGACCTGCAGGTGAGACGTTCTTTTTCTGGCTGTCACGGGACTGATTTTTCTGGTAACCCCCATCGAAGGCAACATCAAGGCCAATTTTAATAAAACGATGCCGAACAAAAAGCCCCCGATATGGGCCCACCAGGCAATGCCTGCACCGCCGCCATGACTGCTGGCCGCATTCAACAGTTGAAGTAGGAACCAGAAGCCGATGAAGAAAAAGGCAGGAATCTCCACGAACCAGGGAAAAATGAGAATGGGAATCAAGGTCAGGATCCTGGATCCGGGGTGCAGAATGAGATAAGCACCCATGACACCGGCAATGGCACCACTGGCGCCGATGGTGGGAATGGTCGAATTCATGTTCAGAAACATATGCGACAATCCTGATGCGAGGCCGCACAGGAGGTAGAACAATAGATACCGAAAGGGTCCTAAACGATCTTCGACATTGTCGCCGAAAATATAAAGAGACCACATGTTTCCCAAAAGGTGCAAAAAACCGCCGTGAAGAAACATAAAGGAAATGAAGGAAAAGACCTGTTGGAAAGGCGTGAAATAGGCGCTGACGTGAGAGATGGAGTAGCGGGCCGGAACCAGCCCGTAAGTATAGACGAATCGATCCATTTCGTTTCCCAGGGACATCTGAAGGAGAAACACCACCACATTGATGCCTATGAGAGCCGTGTTGACCACCGGGAAATTTTTTGAAGGATTGGTGTCGCGAATGGGGATCATTTTATAAATAAAAGGTTTTTAGGGATTTAGGCTGTAGGCGATTAGGTCGCTGATAGCAAGATGCCAAAGGCGACCCTCGAACCCTTGTATCACCCTTGGCCCCTTGAACCCTCCGCCTCGAATTACGATAATCACACAAATTGAAATTGCTGCAGCCACAATGCGTTGGATACTGAGATGGTTTGTAAATAAAAAGCGGCGCAGCCGCGTTTGATAAATGTTTGACGCCTTCCATGGAAAAGGCGTCAAACATTTATTCGCATACTGATGTCCACCGATCTTGCCCCATGGGTCAGGGCGCCGATGGAGATGATATCCACACCCGTGCCGGCCAGAGCCGGCAGTCCGGCCCGGGTAACGTTTCCGGACACTTCCACGAGAGCGGCATGCTGAATCATCGTTACGGCCGTCTTGACATCCTCCAGGGGCATGTTGTCCAACATGATGACATCGACGCCGGCCTGGAGCGCTTCCTCGACCTCGACCAGCGTGGACGCTTCCACTTCGATTTTGACCAGGTGAGACACCTGCTTGCGGATGTGCACAATGGATCTGGCGACACCGCCGAAAGCGGCAATGTGGTTGTCTTTGATGAGGACGCCGTCATAGAGGCCCATTCGGTGATTGTGCGCACCCCCCACACGAACGGCATATTTTTCCAGAACACGCCACCCGGGTGTTGTCTTACGCGTGTCCACAAGCCGAACCGACGTTCCCTCGAGCAAGCGCACGTAGGCGGCGACGTTGGTTGCGATGCCGGAAAGACGCTGCAGAAAATTCAAGGCGGTTCTCTCTCCTTTTAAAAGCGCTGCCAGATTCCCCTGGATGTGCGCCAAGGATTCATTGGTATCTGCCGTGTCTCCATCCGATAATAAGGCCTTAAATTCGATGCTGGCATCGAGATTCTGAAACACCTGCCTGGCGATATCCATCCCCGCCAGCACCAGGGGTTCCTTGGCGATGAGAACGCTCCTGCCGGTCAGTTTCGGATCAATCAGATTGTCGGTGGTAATGTCACCGGAACCGATATCCTCGTTCAAGGCTGATTGAATCAGCGCTGTGACAGTTTGTGTTTGCATGGTTTATCCTCGGACGTAAGTCCTGATCTTCTCGAGATTCGAATGCAGCCTGGCTTTCTTTTCCTGAAGCGTGTCGTATTTTTCACGAACCTTGTCGACAATCTCTTCGGGGGCCTTGCTCATAAAACCTTTGTTTTTCAATTTACTGGAGACCGTCGACAACTCCTTGCTGAGCTTGGCAATCTCTTTTTCCAGGCGCTGTTCCTCTTTTTCGAAGTCGACAATACCTTCCAGAAAGACAAAGAGGGTGGCATCGCCCACAATGGCGGTTGCAGAGGCCTTGGGTTTGCTGCCGGGTGATTGAATAGACAAGGTTTGGAGTCTGGCCAGATCAAGAATCACATCCTGTTGCTGGTCTATCATGCTGCGTGTGGCCTGGTCCGGGGACTGGAGCACCACAGCCAGAGATTGCGACGGTGATATGTTCATTTCGCCGCGGATATTTCGAACGGCGGTGATGATGTCCATCATCACGGTCATGGCGTTTTCAGCATTCGGATCGTGTCGGACGGCCGCCTTCTCGGCCGAATCGGACGGGTAGACGGTTTTCATGATGGAACCCTCTGTTCCGGGATATTTATGCCAGAGTTCTTCGGTAACAAATGGCATGAAGGGGTGCAGGAGGATCAAGGTGTCATGAAAGACGCGCCACAGAACGGTCAGGGTTGCACGTTTGCTTTCTTCGCCTTTCTTTCCATAAAGTGTTGGCTTGATGGTTTCCAGGTACCAGTCGCAGAGTTCATGCCAGACGAACTGATAAACCACGCTGGCGGCATCATTGAAGCGGTACTGATCTAGCGCTTCTGCAACAGCGTCCGTTACCCGGCTGAGTCGGGACAGGATCCATCTATCCGGGAGGCAAAGGGCTTGTTTGGTCATGCCCGTGTGGCTTTCGTCCAGGTGCATCAGGGCAAATCGTGCTGCATTCCATAGTTTATTCACAAAATGCCGGTAACCCTCCACACGCTTTTCAGACATCCTGACATCGCGCCCCTGGGCGGCAAAAGCGGCCAGGGTAAACCTGAAGGCATCGGTGCCGTACTGGTCGATGATACTGAGCGGATCGATGACGTTGCCCTTTGATTTGCTCATTTTCATGCCCTGTTCGTCGCGAACCAGGGCATGAACATACACATCTTGAAAGGGGATGTCTTTCATGAAGTGGATTCCCATCATCATCATTCGGGACACCCAGAAAAAGAGGATATCAAAGCCCGTTATCAGGACCGATGTGGGATAGAATGTTTTCAAGAGAGGGGTCTGTTCCGGCCACCCCATGGTAGAGAAGGGCCAGAGCGCGGAACTGAACCAGGTATCCAGGACATCGGTTTCTCTGACCAGTTTTTTACTTCCGCAAGCAGGGCAGGTGGCCGGCGCCTCCATGGCAACGGCGATCTCCTCACAGTCTTCACAGGACCAAGCAGGGATCTGGTGACCCCACCAGATCTGTCTGGAGATACACCAGTCCTTGATGTTGTACATCCATTCGTAATAGGTTTTCTTCCAGGTTTCGGGTATAATCCGGGTCTTTCCGGTGTCCACGGCTTGGATGGCTTTCTCAGCCAGAGGTTTTGCCTTGACAAACCACTGCCGGGACAGGTTCGGTTCCACAATGGTTTTGCAGCGATAGCAATGTCCGACGCTGTGCGGATGGGGTTCGATTTTTTCTACGAGGCCTTCTGTCTGCAGTGCCGCTACGACGGCGTCCCTGCATACAAAGCGGTCCATACCTTCAAAACGACCCGCTTCTGCGGTCATGAAGCCGTCGTCTCCAATAACCTTGACGCTTGGCAGGTTGTGCTTTTCGCCGATGTCAAAGTCATTGGGATCGTGAGCGGGTGTGATTTTGAGAGCGCCGGTTCCGAATGACATGTCCACATAGGAATCCCTGATTATGGGGATGACCCGGTTCATGAGGGGCAGTATCACGTTTGCAGCGTCAAGGTGCAGGTACCTCTCGTCATCAGGGTTTACGGCTACGGCCGTGTCCCCCAGCATGGTTTCCGGCCGGGTGGTTGCAATGATGATGCTGCCGTCCCCCTTTTCATAGGGATAGCGGAAGTGGTAGAGGTGCCCGTCGATGTCTTCGTGTTCCACCTCGAGATCACTCAGTGCCGTGTGGCACCGATGGCACCAGTTGATGATATAATCGCCGCGATAAATGAGGCCCTCTTCGTACAGTTGAACAAAAACTTTTCTCACGGCGAGGGACAAGCCCTCGTCCATGGTAAAGCGTTCCCGCTCCCAATCACAGGAGGCCCCCAGCCGTTTGAGCTGGTTGATGATGGCGCTTCCATATTCCTTGCGCCATTCCCATACGGCCGCTATGAAATTTTCCCTGCCCACCTGGTGACGATCCAGCCCCTCGGCGGCCAGTTTTTTCTCGACCACATTTTGGGTGGCGATACCGGCGTGGTCCGTTCCGGGCATCCACAGCACATTGTCGCCTCTCAATCGTCTGTAGCGGCAGAGAATATCCTGCATGGTATTGTTCAATGCATGCCCCATGTGGAGCACGCCTGTAACATTGGGGGGCGGGATGACAATGGAATAACTCGGTTTGTCGCTGGTTTCGTCTGCTGAAAAAAGACGTTTTTCCTCCCAGTAGCTGTACCAGCGTTTTTCCACCTCCCGGGGTTCATACCCTTTGTCAATTGAACGCGAACTCATACCTTACTCCCTTATCAAAAGTGAAAAGGGGATTAGAAATAATCCCCAGTGTATCGATGTTTGGCTGCATTCTTCGTTTGTGCCCGCAGAACGCCATTAAATCATTCAAAATAGCTATTGCTCAACTTGGGGCTAGTTGTCTCACCCTTGACCCAAGGCTTTTTTGACCGCATTTTCAATGGCCTTGGTCAGCGGATTGTTCTCGTCTGCCAGCATGTCGGTAAGGGCTTGTTTAACGGCAGTCTCCAGGGTATGCGGTGCCATGGCTGAATCCATTCCTTCGGTCGGTTTTACATCTTCCATGGCAGCTTCTTCCATCTCTTCCAGCGCTTTCCTTTCTATTTCCGATGTGAGGTCGATGCCGAGATGATCGACAAATTCGGTTTCAGATTCAGGAATATCATCGTCTTCCATGAATTCGTCGTCATCGAGAAATTTGTAGGACGCTGCCTCATCTTTACGGGCGTCCGTGTCCATGGCGTCATCTGCTTCGGCTGTCTCTGGTCGTTCGCCGACATGGGCGGCTGCGGGTTCCGCGTTGAGGGTTGCCTGGATATCATCAATGAGTTCCAAAAGTTCTTTGTCTTCTTCGTATCCCGAGGCACGACCCCTATCGGTTTCCGCCGCGTGTTGCTCATGAACAGCTTCCATGGGTTCAACCGGCTCAGTCAGATCCATGATTTCCTGTTCGGTTTCATCGTCGGGCAAGGCATCCGTCATCTCAACCGTGTCCAATAGGTCAAAAGCCTCGTCATCCGTTTCGTCCTCGCTTACGGGCTCAGTGAGATCGATAATGTCATCGTCGACCCCGGGTGTTTCCATCTCCTGGGTGCTTTCAAAGACGTCGGGGCCATGCGCTTGGGCAAAATCCTCGGCGCTCGTTTCAGCGGTATCCAAAAGATCGATGGCCTCGTCATCCGGCTCCACCTCGCTTACGGGCTCAGTGAGATCGATAATGTCATCGTCGACCCCGGGTGTTTCCATCTCCTGGGTGCTTTCAAAGACGTCGGGGCCATGCGCTTGGGCAAAATCCTCGGCGCTCGTTTCAGCGGTATCCAAAAGATCGATGGCCTCGTCATCCGGCTCCGCCTCGCTTACGGGCTCAGTGAGATCGATAATGTCATCGTCGACATCGGGTGTTTCCATCTCCTGGGTGCTTTCAAAGACGTCGGGGCCATGCGCTTGGGCAAAATCCTCGGCGCTCGTTTCAGCGGTATCCAAAAGATCGATGGCCTCGTCATCCGGCTCCGCCTCGCTTACGGGCTCACTGAGATCGATAATGTCATCGTCGACATCGGGTGTTTCCATCTCCTGGGTGCTTTCAAAGACGTCGGGGTCATGCGCTTGGGCAAAATCCTCGGCGCTCGTTTCAGCGGTATCCAAAAGATCGATGGCCTCGTCATCCGGCTCCGCCTCGCTTACGGGCTCAGTGAGATCGATAATGTCATCGTCGACATCGGGTGTCTTCATCTCCTGGGTGCTTTCGAAAACGTCGGGGCCATGCGCTTGGGCAACTTCGGTGAGGTCTAAAAAATCGCCTTCTTCCTCAGTTTCACTTTCGGTCACAATTTCGGTCAGATCAAGGATCTCATCGTCAGCATCCGACGATTCGGTCTCTTCTGTCAGCGCTATGATCTCGTCGTCAGTCTCTTCGACTATTTCCTCGAGCTCGATGATGTCTTCCTCGAGAGTATCATCGGGCGTTTCGACCACATCTAAAAGCTCCAAGATATCGTCGTTTTCGTCGGAAGAAGGTTCATCTTCGCCATGATCTTGAGGATCCTTACCATCTTCCTCCTCGAAGAGATCGTCTTTATCTACCATGTCATCCCCCGTGTTTGGATCAATCAAAAGGCCGTCAGGACGGTTACCCATGGTGCAGAATTTGGACAAATATATCCTGTGGAACGTATCATAAGGTGTATAGAGTGTCAATATATTTGATATTTTGAGTATTTGTGATAAGGCAGTAACCATGCGGGTTCATGAGGATGGAAACAAGCAAAGCTGTTTTCCGTCAAAATCGCTCCACATAACCCTATCGTTGTAAAAGCCGGAGGGCTTCAGAGTCAAGACGCCTGAGGGTGAAGTCGTAGTTTTTTACCTTGTCGGGGCGTAGCTCGAAGAGCGAAGACTGATTCGAACCCTCAGCAACGCAGAATCTGGAGTTCTCCGGCTTTCCCGCAAGGGTAAACAACATGGCAAAAAAGTCACCATCCTTGGAATTCACCTGGGGGAATATCCAGGCAATGGCGCTATCTCTACGATATTGCATATAATAACAACTCATAATCTATGCTTTGCCATGTTGTTTATGCAACTATGGGGATAACCCAGCCCGCAAAGGGGGAGCGGTGAAGGTACTCGAAGCCTAAGCAGGGGGAGATTCAATATGAGACGTTTTTTTTGGCAAAACAAGGCCGAGATTGGTCAGACCGGTATTATTGCCGGTACAGATGCACGTCATATCCGTTCTGTCCTGCGGATGAAGCCCGGTGATATGCTGGTGGTCTTTGATGGCCTGGGCAACGAGTATGAAGCAGAAATCAGGGCCGTTTCACCTGAAAAGATCAGGGTTGAAACTGTCAAAAGAATTCACACGGGCAAGGACTCCCCGGTAACCATCACCTTAGCCCAGGCCCTGCTGAAAGGTAAAAAGATGGACACGCTGGCCCGGCATATCACCGAACTGGGCATCACGCGATGGGTCCCTTTCTATTCCGAGCGCACAATCCCGGTGCCTGGAAAAGAAAAGTCATCCGGCCGGCTGGAAAGGTGGCGGGCCATCGTCATCGAGTCCCTGAAACAGTGCCAAAGGAGCTGGCTGACCGAAATCGGTGAAATAGTATCCTTTGAAGAAGCCCTGGAAATGGGAAGAAAAGATGATGTCAAACTGATTTTCTGGGAAGAAGAGACCCGGTCCCTGCGCGAGGTATTGGACCCTGAACCAGGAAGGCGTCATCGCGTTTTTACCGTCATAGGATCGGAGGGCGGTTTTTCAGAGGCCGAAATCGAGAAAGCCGTTTCTCTTGGTTATCAAAGTGTCAGCCTGGGGCCCAGGGTATTAAAAGCCGATACCGCGGCTCTCTCGGTCTGTACCCTGATGCAGTATCTTTTTGGGGATATGGGGGGGAATTGAACCGGGGCAGCGAGCGCATTTCCCGTAGATTCTGCTGTTCGGCAGTGCTTCACATCCGGTGGGGGGCTTCAAACGAAGAGAGCATTTTTCCCGGGAAATTGGCAAGCAACCAATGCGCTGTATAGGCATAGAAGGAGAGAACCTCCATAACTAAAAAAAATGTCTTTGAAGTGGGTTCAAAATGTTCAATCAGGCTTAAGGTCAAGGCGAGGCGAGGTGTTTAACCGCAGGAATGCATTTTGTATTTTGAGGATTGAACACCTCGCTTCAACACAGAGATTGAGCTCGAGGGAATGTTTTGAACCCACTTCAAAAATATCTTGACAATTTGCAGCCCCTTTAATACGTATACCAGTCTAATTGGGGTCATGCCGAGGTAGCTCAGTCGGTAGAGCAGGGGACTGAAAATCCCCGTGTCGGCAGTTCGATTCTGTCCCTCGGCACCACATAAATAAAGGGTTTACGGCAAACGCTGTAAACCCTTTATTTGTTTTGACCTGTTTCTCTCCCCCACCTCTCCCCCAAAACTGACTCAAGGGGGAAGCTACGAGGTACCGAATAACTTCCCATGCTTTTTTTTGATAATGTACCTATAGTATCCCGTAGGACAGATAAAAAGGAGGTACTAAATGGCATTTAATATTCAAAACATGATTCAAAAGATGAAAGATAAATGGCCGAGCAACTCTTTAACGAAAAGAACCTGGAACAAAAGATGGCAGCTTAACTGTAGTTGACATCCAGAAGGTTCTGACCGCTGTCAACTCAAGTTCTGTTCAGGACAATTAATGACATCAAAATGCTTGCTGCCTGGTATGTTTATGCTGATTCGAAAAGATGATTCGATGTGATATGTTAATAATTTTCAGCAATTTTCAGTTCAGTGCATATTGTCATTATCGATCTTATTCTCTTGTCACAGGATTTGGCAAAACGGTGATCGGCTACTGAAACCTCAGACTATGTTGACCTTCTTTTCTGAAGGCGCCCATGATGGTATCACAAATCACCGTCATCAGCCTGAACGATAATATCACAACGACAACTTTCCGGCATTTCTTTTTTTTATCAATAAGATGGCGGATGGCGATATGTTGGAGCTGTCTGCATTGTTAAGGGGCTGATTTATTGCAGGGAGCAACATGAATTGCTCTGGATATTTTCATCATCAATTCATTACCATTTAACCGGCCGAACTAATATCTCCAGTGATTTCATTAGCGTAAGTACTAATTCTGTTGATTATATCAGTAACGTCTTGGTCGTTAATTCCGCGATCTCGAAGTGTATCAAGGAGATGGTTAACGAAAAGAGTAAAGTGGTGTTTAGTTATGCCTCTGCCATGGTGGACATGGCTAAGGGGTCTACCCGTATAAGTGATAGGGCCATCAAGAGCCGCACCAAAGAACTCTTGTTGCATGCTCCGTCTGCTTATCAATAGAGGTATTTTTAAAAAACGGCTTCAGTTCAGGGTCGGCAAATACACGATCATAAAAGTCATCAACAACCTCAGCGATCATTTGTTTCCCGCCAATTCGTTCAAATAGCGTTGGATGGTTATTTGGCATTTTGGACCTTTCTACTTCAGTAATTTTGGTTTTCTGTGTGACACTCACGTCCCATTATCAGCACGATTGAAGATAATAATAAGGATTTCATTCCTCTAAGGTAATTATCAATAGTCTAACTTGCCGTCATCGGTGCATAAATATTGTAGTGGGTTTCCTCGCCAGTTAAAGCTTCAATTCTATTCTCAATATGGGTTCTTTCTTTACTCTGTTTCCATCTATTCCAGTCATCTATAGTTTCCCACATACTGATTACCAAACAATCGCCGGGATGTTCTAAATCACATAAGGTCTTACCGGAAATATATCCGGGCTGGCTCAGCGCAAGTGCCCGCATCTGCAAGATTAAAGGAACCAATTTTTTTGCATTCCCGCCTTGCTTTATCTTCCTTTTGATTAAGACTTCGACAGCCATATTACCTTCCATATTTTGAGTTTGGCATCTAATTTGGCCAGATGGATTAAATGATCAGTTTTAATAATCAATAGTTCAAAATATTTACCATTATACCAGTGCTGTGTCATATTTTGATTTATTGAGAATAATTTAAGGTACCCTGCTATGCAAGGTCTTTCTCCTCTCTATGATCTGATGACTGAGAGAATAAAATATCTAAAGTCAATGAATATATAAGCCATAAAAATAGATTCTTAATGGAAAAGGCTAAATTTTATTGTGTTTATAACGCACAATTTAAGCACCACAATGTAGCATTGTCAAGTTGCTGTTTATATTTTATCTTTGAGACGATCTATAAAGAAAGGTGGGATTAAATGAATGGACAGGCATGTTATTGAGTACAGATATTTTTATTTATACCTCGGAAGCCTCAATCTTTGATATATAATTAGAGTTTTATCAATAGTCCCGCCCTAAAAAAAGCCGAAACTTCTGTTGAAGTTACAGCCTAAATTTAAATGCGCTTACTTTAATAATTGGTCGCGGGATTATGGATAAAACACATATGTGCGAAGCCGCCGTTCATTCTGGCATGAAACCTGCTATATGGGTAGAGTATCGACTTTCTATTTTTCATAATAATTACAATAACAAATATTGCATAGGCTGGATGAAAAATAAAGAAGAAAATCCGGTGATCCACTGGATTATTTTAAAAAAAATGACGAAAAAGAAAAATCAAACTTATAATTCAAAGCCGCTCCAATGCTGCGAATTAGCTACCGCGTAAGCGGTTTCGTTCATATGGAGAACATCTTAGTTAATGAAATTTATAGAAATATTGCCGATACCATTTGGTCATGCACAAGGTATCACGAAAAGGCTCGCCAACGCAAGAAACGGTCAGTTGCGATTATTTTCGCACACCGGTAATATTTAGGGTGCTTGATAACCTTGTTTTTGTTGGAGGTATTGCACTTTTTTGAGTCCCCTAATAGTTTTTGATATGTGGCATTCCCCCTGTGATATCTAATCGGGTAAACCTGCCTTGCGGAGGGCATCGATATATTTATCCAAAGATTCCTTCTGTTTATATGGAAGCATCATTCCAAAATATTCAAGAGAGAAATTCGGATTTATTCTCAGGACTTCCTTCACAGCGTTGCGGGCTTCATCGGTACGGTTTAAAGAGATGTAAGAAGCAGCCAATGTAAGATTTGGAGTTAACTGATCAGGGCTGTGGACACTAAGACCTTTTTTAGCCAACACTATTGCTTTCTCATATTGCCCATTAATTCGGTAAGCCATTGCCAGATACATATAATAACTTGTTAATGGAATTGGATTGAGCCGAAATGCCCTTTTGAGCAATTTGATAGCTAATTCTGTTTCATCTGACAAACAAAGGATAAATGCCAATTGGGTGTGGGATTCAGCCCCATTAGGGTTAAGCTCAATAGCTCGCTCTCCTTCTTTAATTGCTTCGTCATGCTGTCTCTTGAATAGATAAATCCAGCCCAATAGGCTATGGGCTAAATCAAGAGAATCGTTCAGATCAAGGGCTTTATCGACATTTATTTCGGCTTCCTCAAAGGATTTTATTGAAGACTTACTCCATCCAAAAAGGAGATCACACAAATGTGTGTAACCTAATAGGGCGTAAGGTAGAGCATAAGCCTTATCGATGTTGATAGCCTCGTTAAAAAATCTCTGGGCCTGTTTATTATCTTTTTGGTTGATCTGAATAAAGCACTCACTTCCTCGCACATACTTATCATATGCCTGAATATTTGTTGTACCTCCTGCCCATAGTCGAGCTTGTTCTCCCATGGTCAGCTTTATTTCCATGGTCTCTATGAGTTTTAATGCAATTTCATCTTGAAGAGCAAAAATATCAGACAGATCACGATCGTAGTTTTCTGACCACATGTGGTAATCAGTCGTAGCATCTATCAGTTGTGCTGTGATCCGAACACGAATGCCAGCCCTCTGCACACTTCCCTCAAGGATGTATCTGACACCGAGTTCCTTTGCGATCTGTTTGACACTTACAGATTTACCTTTGTATGCAAACGAAGAGTTCCTTGCGATGACGAACAGGTTGGATACCTTGCACAGGCCGTTGATGATCTGCTCCGTCAGTCCGTCTGAGAAATACTCTTGGGAAGGGTCTCCACTCATGTTTGTGAATGGTAAAACGGCTATAGAAGGTTTGTCCGGCAGCTCAAGTTGCTCCTCAACCAGAAGTTTCGGTGGATCAGAGTTCATCAGAACCTTGTACACCCTAACGGGTTCTTTGATGTTTTTAACCTCATGTTCACCAAGGTACTCAAATCCCAATTCGAGTTTGTTCTTTACATGGTCATATGCATTGCGAGAAATACAGATACCACCCGGATCAGCTATCCCCTCAATTCTTGCAGCAACATTTACACCACTTCCGTATATTCGATCTTCATCCTGCACCACGTCACCGATGTTAACACCGATGCGGAACTCAAGTCTCCTGTCCTCAACAAACTTTGCATTCTCTTTCTTCAGTTTGCTCTGGATCTTTATGGCACATTCTACGGCATTCACAGCACTGGAGAACTCAGCCAAGAGGTTATCACCTGGATTATCTACCACACGTCCAGAATTTTGTTTGATGAGATCGAACATGATTTGTCGGTACGTCTTTAGTGTCTGGATTGTATGAACCTCATCATCTGCCATGAGGAGGCTATACCCTTTGACATCGGCGCTGAGGATGGCTCTAAGTTTTCTGATAATCTGTTGTTTGTTGGGCATGTGGATCACCTTCTGGTTTGTGGTTGAAAGAAGATGATACGTCTTAGAAAGGTACTGTCAGATAGAGAATGGTACCAGCTCAAGAATGTTTTATGGAACCCAGCGTCAGATCAGGTGTGATTCAAGTGTGTTATAAGATCAATACATAAATTGGATGGGAGGGTCAAGAAATTAGCTGTTTCAAGGTTATTGTTTAGGGATATCATGTCGGTATCCCAATTTTAGAGCAACCGGTGATTGATGGAGACAAGTGCAACTATCCGATAATCCGTAAAAATGTCAGATACCATCTGGTTATGCCCACGGTATCATGTGAGACCCTATAAATGCAAGATATGGTCGGTGGTGATTATAATCGCAAACCGGTGGTTTTTCGGGCCTCTGATAACTGCAACATTGTTGGAAGAATCGGTAGTTGGCTATAGATAGTTTTCGGTATCTCCGTTTGGAGTAAAAAAAACCTCAACATTCCTTTAATAAATCGGTAACTTTTTCAAAAACATCAGATAACCTTAGAACACCGGCTATTTTTCCTCTCTTGGTTACCAGCAATGAATGGTGCTTACCGATGATCAGTTTATGGACAGCATTATTCATAGTCTCATTTTCATCTATAAATTCTCCCTCCGTTGGAGTATACATAAATTCTTTGACATTTCTTTGCATTGCCTTTTTGCAAAGATGGTCGAGCGGTTTATCCCAAAGGTTGTATTCCTTCATCGTATATTTGATAAACATACTGCTTAATCCGAAACGGCTTAAGGCACCCTTTTCATTTGCTTCTATTTTTTTGTAATTTAGTTCCAGAGCTATAAGAATATCATGCTGGCTCACCTTACCGACAATATGGCCATTTTGATCAAGCACAAGGATTGCGCGGTGTCGGTAACGTGATTGATCAAATCCCGCCTGTGCACTATCAAGGGCCATGACCGCTTCTAGTAAATTAGCCTCTTCGGAAACTGTCGCATATTCTGCAAGCGGAATCATCATTTCTTTTACTCTTTTGGATTCCATAAAACGCCTCCTTATTTCTTGTTTCTGGTGCTAATAACCACACATTTATGAAGCAACATCAGGTTATGTCAATAGTTTTTAGGTGTTTTTTTTTGTCCTATACAGAATGGTTGAGCTGACCTTTTTCGACAGTCTCGGAGATTAGTACCATTTAATTCCAATAGCAGATATGCTATATATCACTAATCTCGGAATTATTGAATACAGCCTTTAGTGTAAAAAGTCAGCAACTACGATGTCTACTCTTCAAAAGACTTGTTTGTTTGAGGTGCATTCGGTGCTTGCCTATCCAAGGACTGCCGGTAGCGGACACATCCCTCCATAAATTTCGGCCAATCGGGGACAGAAGGAAGTGGATCCGTCTTATCAGGTAGTAGACTCCATAGGCCCGGGTGATACCAACAGAGATTGTGACCCGTACAATCTCTATGCCGACGAATACCATTCCGAAGATTTTTTACCTCTTCAATTAACTCTTCTCGATTCATTTGTTTGAGATCGTTATCCATATCAACCTCCAAAAAGTGAATGCTCTTATTGTTCGACTACTGCTAACTAAAATTTTGAGTATACAAGTCCGATTTCAACACCGCTGTAAAGCTATCCTTTTAAAAAAAGGCAATATATGGTCAGAAGACTAAATAAATACTATGAACCTTTGATAGTTGGAGAGTATCATGCCCCTCCATCCTTTCGAAAATACTGCCAGAAATCTATTGTTCCAGCAAGATAAAATGTTGTGATACCTGT